>NZ_JADNRA010000002.1 GCF_015709525.1 Methylocystis sp. L43
CCCTTGGAGAAATACGGAAGACGCGTCTTCGCATAGAAGAAGCCGCCGACCGCGATCACCGAGTAAATCGGGTAGCTCATGTAGAACTCGATGATGTGCGACGGCGTGAAGTCCGTGTCGCGAATCACCGTCATGTGCCAGGTGCCGTCCTGCTCGGTGAAGAACGACGCGCCCCAGTAAATGGCCGCGGCGTAAACAACAAGCCATTGCACCTCGACCACCAGGCGGCGCATCTCTTCGCGCGGCGCCAGGTTCGAGAAGTCGCGCGTGCGCGTCTTCCAAAGAAAGCCCGCAAGGCCAATGCCGGAGATCAGCTCAAGCGGAATCTCGGTCCAAAGGATCGACATCCAATATGTCTGAAACTCCGGAGCGAACGAATCAAGGCCGGCGCGCCAGCCAAAAACCTGCTCGTAAATCCGGACGACCAGATAGAACCCGTTCAGAACGGCCAAGCCGATCCACATGCCCTTCAGGTCTACTACAGCTTCCGTGCCAGCAGCAGCGCGGGCTGCTGTGTCAGTCGTTGAGCTCATATGACTCCTCCATAGAATTTGTCTCGAAGAGACGCTCTTCGAGCCTGACGCATTTTGCTTGTTCTGGCGCATCGAAACAGTGACTTTGTCGCCAAATACGGCGCAGAACCCGCCACGCGGAGGAGCTTGAAACAGCGCTTCCGGTCCTCTCGCGTTGCAAAAAAAGGCCCGGCGCTGACGCCGGGCCTTTGCTTTCAAACGCCGGAGTTTAGACCGGCTGGGGCTCCAGGCCGCCCACGTCCGGCTCTGGCTTCTGCCCTGTGGTCGGCACCGCCGAGCCGCGCGGCGGCGGCGTTGGCGTCGACTCTTCGCGCACCGGCCGCTTGCCGGCGAGCAGGCCCTTCATCTCGTCGCCGGACAGCGTCTCGAATTCGAGAAGCGCGTTGGCGAGCGTGTCGAGTTGGCTGCGCTTTTCCGACAGGATGCGCATCGCCTCGTCGTAGGCTTCCTGCACCAATCGGCGCACCTCAGCGTCGATCGTCTGCTGCGTCGCCTCGGAAATCGTCTGCTGACGCCCGAGGGAATATCCGAGGAACTGCTCCTGCTCGGGATTGGCGTAGGCGACGGTGCCGAGCTTGTCCGAGAAGCCGAGCTGGGTGACCATCGCACGCGCCACACGGGTGCATTGCTGGATGTCCGAGGCCGCTCCCGACGTCACCTTGTCATGGCCAAAGATCATTTCCTCGGCGACGCGGCCGCCCATGGCGATGGCGAGCATCGCGGTCAGCTGCTCGTAAGTTTGCGAGATCTGATCGCGCTCGGGAAGGCCCTGCACCATGCCGAGCGCTCTGCCGCGCGGAATGATCGTCGCCTTGTGGATCGGCATCGCGCCAGGAACCGAGAGCTGCACCAGCGCATGGCCGCCTTCGTGATAGGCGGTGAGTTTCTTCTCCTCATCCGTCATCACCAGCGTGCGCCGCTCGGCGCCCATCATGATCTTGTCGCGGGCGTCCTCGAACTCCTGGCTCGTGACGATCCGCTTCGAGCGCCGCGCCGCGAGCAGCGCCGCCTCGTTGACAAGATTCATCAGATCCGCGCCCGAGAAGCCCGGCGTGCCGCGCGCGACGATCTTCAAATCCACGTCCGGCGCCAAAGGCACCTTGCGGGCGTGAACCTTGAGGATCTTCTCGCGGCCGATGAAATCCGGGTTCGGCACCTGGATCTGCCGGTCGAAACGGCCCGGACGCATCAGCGCCGGATCGAGCACGTCCGGACGGTTGGTCGCGGCGATCAGGATGATGCCCTCATTCGCCTCGAAGCCGTCCATCTCGACGAGCAGCTGGTTCAGCGTCTGCTCGCGCTCGTCGTTGCCGCCGCCAAGGCCGGCGCCGCGATGGCGGCCGACCGCGTCGATCTCGTCGACGAAGATGATGCAGGG
>NZ_JADNRA010000003.1 GCF_015709525.1 Methylocystis sp. L43
TGAAACATATTCTCGACGGGCTTGAACGGCGGCGCGCGTCCGCCCGACTTGGCGGCGGCAAAAAGCGGATCGAAGCCCAGCACGCCCGCGGCAAGCTCACGGCGCGCGAGCGAATCGAACTGCTGCTCGATCACGGCTCGTTCGAAGAATTCGACATGTTCGTCGCCCACCGCTGCGCCGATTTCGGCATGGATCAGGGCGAAAAAATTTCAGGCGACGGCGTCGTCACCGGTTGGGGAACGGTCAACGGCCGCGCCGTCTTCGTCTTCGCCAAGGACTTCACCGTCTTCGGCGGTTCGCTCTCCGAGACTCACGCGCAAAAGATCACCAAGCTGCAGGACATGGCGCTGAAAAATCGCGCCCCGATCATCGGCCTCTTCGACGCCGGCGGCGCGCGCATCCAGGAAGGCGTCGCGGCGCTCGGCGGCTATGGCGAGGTCTTCCAGCGCAATGTGCTGGCCTCGGGCGTCATTCCGCAAATCTCGGTGATCATGGGCCCCTGCGCTGGCGGCGACGTTTACTCGCCGGCGATGACCGACTTCATCTTCATGGTGCGCGACACGAGCTATATGTTCGTGACCGGACCCGATGTCGTGAAGACGGTGACCAACGAGACCGTCACGGCGGAAGAACTCGGCGGCGCTTCGGTGCATACGACCAAAAGCTCGATCGCCGATCGCGCATATGACAACGACGTCGAAGCGCTCCTGCAGATGCGCCGGCTGATTGATTTCCTGCCTTCCTCCAACCAGGAGGAGGCGCCGGAATGGCCCGCTTTCGACGAGGTGGACCGGCTCGACGAATCGCTCGATACGATTGTTCCGGACAATCCGAACAAGCCGTACGACATCAAGGAGCTCATCCATAAGGTCGTCGACGAGGGCGACTTCTTCGAGATCCAAGATGCGCATGCCCGCAATATCGTGATCGGCTTTGGCCGCATCGAAGGGCGCACGGTCGGTTTCGTCGCCAATCAGCCGCTCGTGCTCGCCGGCGTGCTCGACATCGACGCCTCCAAGAAGGCGGCGCGTTTCGTGCGTTTTTGCGACTGCTTCAACATTCCAATCGTCACCTTTGTCGACGTGCCGGGATTTCTGCCCGGCACGGCGCAAGAATATGGCGGGCTGATCAAGCATGGCGCGAAGCTGCTGTTCGCTTACGCCGAAGCGACGGTGCCGAAAGTGACCCTCATCACGCGCAAAGCGTTCGGCGGCGCCTATGCCGTCATGTCCTCGAAACATCTGCGTGGCGACGTCAACTACGCCTGGCCGTCGGCGCAGATCGCCGTCATGGGCGCAAAGGGCGCCGTCGAAATCATCTTCCGCGCCGACATTGGCGACATAGATAAAATGGGCCGCCGCATCAGCGAGTATGAACAGCAGTTTCTGTCGCCTTTTGCGGCGGCAGAAAGAGGTTACGTCGACGCCGTGGTTGCGCCGCGGGACACGCGAAAGCGAATCGCTCGCTCACTCGCCCTGCTCCGTGGAAAGGCTTTTGAAAAGCCGAGGAAGAAGCATGATAACATCCCGCTATAGCATCTGTTTTGGCTAGGATATCTTGGGTTATTTGCCCTGAACGCTAAAAACCCTCGATCAAATTGCTCTCGCAACTTGAAGCTTCTCTGAACTTGAAGCGCACACTGTGTCACGGACAGCGAAGTCGATCCCGCACTCAACGAGCAACTCCGCGAGTTCTGGGTGGGCGCGACCCGACGGCGGGGCGCGCCCATAAACGGAAAGCGAATTCGTCATTATGAAATAGATTATTCGATAAAGAGAAATTTAAGCAAAGTTTGCGCGCGTCTAGTATGGCGAATAACTGTTACGTCGAGGGGAATTCGTCTCTTTTTCCGAGTCGGGCAGCGACATCTTCGGTCAGCCCGGCGTCACGCATGACGCGGTGCTGATGAGTCAGGAAACCGGCGGCATGACGCTGCGCAGGGCAAGCGCGCCGGCGGATGCGCCGAGCGTGGCGCAGGCGATCGGCGCCATTATGGCGGAAGTTTCGGAGGGCGCATGGCGCTGACAGTTTTGCGCGGCGGCCATGTCGTCGATCCGGCGACCGGCCAGGACGCGATCGGCGACGTGTGGTTTGAGGACGGCCGCATCGTCGAGCGCCCCGAAGGCCGCAGCGCCGACAAGGAGATCGACGTCTCCGGCCATATCGTCATGGCCGGCGCGATCGACATCCATTCGCACATCGCCGGCGGCAATGTGAACACGGCGCGACTGCTGCTGCCGGAGCTGCATCGCGCGATTCGCGCCCGGCTCGCCGACACGCCGCTGTCGACCGCGAAATGGTCGAGCTACGAGACGGGGCGCCTCTACGCGCAGATGGGCTTCACCACGGTCGTCGAGCCGGCGATGGCGCCGCATCACGCCCTGCAGACCCATCTCGAATTCAACGACGTGCCGATCATCGACAAGGGCGCGCTCACCGTGCTCGGCAATGACGACTTTCTGCTCGGCATGTTGCGCGACGGCGAGACCGACGGCGCGATCAACGACTATGTCGCGCAGACCGTCGAGAACACCCGTTCGCTCGGCCTCAAGTGCATCAATCCCGGCGGGGTCGAGGCCTTCAAGGAGAACATGCGCGCCTTTGGGCTTGACGACGTCGTGCCTTTTTATGGGCTGACGTCGCGTCAGATTTTCCAGGCGCTGCAGAAGTCGACTCAGGCGGTGGGCATCGCCCATCCGCTGCATCTGCACATGAACAATCTCGGCCTTGCCGGCAATATCGACACGGCGCTCGCCACGATCGACGCGGCGCAGGGGCTGCCGCTGCATCTCGCCCATGTGCAGTTCTACGCCTATGGCAAGGAAGGCAAGAACGGCTTCT
>NZ_JADNRA010000004.1 GCF_015709525.1 Methylocystis sp. L43
CCCAAAGCGCGCGCAAAATCGCGCGCCTGTTCGGGATTGACGCGCGCATGAGCCACGCCGGCGGCTTCAAGACCCAGACGCAATACGCGATCGTAACAGCCGGTCGCCTCGAACACCACGAAACGCCCCTGGACGAGCTGCGTCGAGACAAAGGCGGAGACCGCGCTGATCGTGTTTTCGATCCGAAAATAGCCTGCCAACGGATCAAAAATATCGAGATAGGCTTTGGAAACGTCGATTCCGACGCAAACAGGGGTTATGCTCATCGTGCCTGTCCCTGTGATGCGAGGTCTGTTGGCGCAGCCTCGTGCAACTGTTCAGGTGAACTTCGAAAAGCGGACGGGGATCAGGCCCGATACGGTGGCAACACCAGGAATCCAACGATCTCCCGTCCGCATTCTCAGTCTCTCACAAAACAGACACACAGGAATCCAGAGCAAATCCAGCACTCCTGAGTCGGCTCTGGATTCCCGGTCAGGCCTTCGGCCTGCCGGGAATGACAATCGACAAACGCCTATCATTGCGGAGCGCGCAAGCGATCACGGCTTACGGAATGAGCACCGCCGCGCCTTGCAGGCGACCTTCACGCAGATCGGCGAGCGCCTCATTCGCCCGCGCCAGAGGATAACGCGTCGCGTGCATTTTCAGAGGAATCGTCGGCGCGAGCGCGAGGAACTCGCGCGCGTCTTCGCGCGTAAGATTCGCCACCGAAAGCAGTCGACGCTCCTCCCAGAGCAGTGCGTAGGGAAAGCTCGGAATGTCGCTCATGTGAATGCCGCCGCAAACGACCGCGCCGCCTTTTTTCGTCGCGGCGAGCGCGCGCGGAATGAGCGCGCCGACCGGCGCGAAGATCAGCGCGGCGTCGAGCGGCTCCGGCGAGGGCGCGTTGGAATCCTGCGCCGTCGCGGCGCCAAGCGACAGCGCGAAATCGGCCGCCGCCTGATCGCCGGGCCGAACGAATGCATGAACACGCTTGCCCTGATTGATCGCGACCTGAGCGATGATATGCGCGGCGGCGCCGAAGCCGTAGATGCCGATCGCTTCCGCCGGACCCGCCATCTTCAATGTACGCCAGCCGATGAGGCCCGCACACAGCAGCGGCGCGAGCGTCGCCGGATCTCCAGTCTCCGGCAGCGGGAAGCAGTAGGATGCATCCGCGACGGCGTGCGATGCGTAGCCGCCATCGCGCGTGTAGCCGGTGAAGAGCGGATCGTCGCACAGATTTTCGCGGGCGCTCAGACAGTAGGGGCAATGCCCGCAGGTGTGGCCAAGCCAGGGAACGCCGACCCGCTGTCCAAGCGAGAAACCGGTCACGCCAGGACCGATCGCGTCAACGCGCCCGACAATTTCGTGGCCCGGAACGATCGGAAGCTTCGGCTGGGTCAGTTCGCCGTCGACGACATGGAGATCGGTGCGACACACGCCGCACGCCTCGATCTTGAGCCGCACGTCGCCGACGCCGGGCGACGGGATCGGCCGCTCCTCCATGACGAGCGGCGCGTGGGGCCGCGGCAGGACCATCGCTTTCATGATCTCAGTCATCGAGCCGCTTGCTTAGGGAGATGCGGCTGTGGCCCGACGTAAAATCGGCGATTTCGCCCACGCGCGCGAAGCCGAGCCTCTCATAGAATGCGGCGACGCGTTTCTCGAATGTGTCGATATAGACGCCGACGCATCCACGATCCCGCGCGAGGCGCTCCGCCTCCCCCATCAGCCAGGCGCCGAGGCCCTGGCCGCGGCGCGACTCCGCCACCCAGAGATGGCGCACATAGGCCCATCGCCAATGGATGAGGCCATTGATCCCGCCGATCAGCGCGCCATCTTCCCCGCGCGCCAGAATGGAGAAAGGCGTTTCGTCCCGCACGCCGAAACGTTCGCCAAGCGCCGCGCCGAGACGCGCCGCAAGCTCCGCTGATTCCGCCGTTTCGATCGACAGAGCGAGCTTCTCAATCTCTTCTTTTTTTATCATGATCGGGCCGTGAGACGGGTCGTCGTTCTGCTATTGTGGACATGCGTCGCCGGCGCCGCAACGGCGCGCGGTGAAGACAGCGCCTGCGCTCCGGTCGAGATCGCCCCCCGACTCCCGCCAACGCGTGAGCGGGTGCGCGCCTATACGCCGGTTTTCGACCTCTGCGCCAAGGAGGGGGCGTCGCGGCTCGCCATCCGACGGATGAACGTCGACGGCACGCCCCTCCTCCTCACCGTCGATCCACAGTCGCTGCAGACGTCGCTGGAGCGCGCCGCCTGCTGGCGCTGCGAAGAGACCAGCGATGCGGCGCAGGCCAAGACGCGCTATCTCCAGGCGCTGCATCCGCCAGATGATCCAACGCGTCCGCCAGCCCTCGTCAACGCGGGCCTCATTCACGGCGCCGGCGGCGGCGCATTTCTGACCGGCGATCTTTGTCCCACGCGTAAGCCGCTCGACCGCGCCTTCTTCGAAAAGCTCGCCGCGCAAGGCCAGCATACGCCCGTGACCCTGGCCGTGTCTGGAGCCTGGCTTCAGCGCCACCACGCCGATTTCGCCTGGCTGCGCGAAAAGGAGCGGACGGGGGCGCTCGCCATCGCCTGGGCCAACCATTCCTACAGCCACCCCTATGTCTCCCGCCTTCCGGACCAGCGGAACTATCTCCTGCGCCGGGGCGTGGATCTTGATCGGGAGATTTTCGAGACGGAAAAGCTCATCATCGCTGAAGGCGAGACGCCTTCGGTTTTTTTCCGCTTTCCGGGCCTTGTCGCCGACGCCGCCCTGCTTGAAGGACTCCGCACGCGCCACCTCGTAGCGCTCGGCGCGGACGGCTGGCTGGCGCTCGGCTTACGGCCCCGCCCGGGCTCGATCGTGCTCGTGCACCCCAACGGCAACGAGCCGGTGGGTCTGCGTCTATTCTCGCGACTCATCGAGACGGGCGCGATGCCCCTGCCCCTGCGCCCGGTCAATGACGCGCCCTAACGCGGGGAAGGCCCTTCATTGACAAGGTTTCCGGCGGCTCTTATCTCTCCGGCGGAAAATGCCGCGTCGATCCTGGCGCCCCGCCGTTGGCGCGCGATGGCGCAGGCGGATGTTATTCATGCATTATGTGACGTTCCGCCGGCCGCCATTCCCCGGCGCGCCGAGAAGGCGGCAGACGCTGCGCGGGAGAAAGGTTCGCAAGAATGATCGGCGCACTCGCCAAGAAGATTTTCGGCACGGCGAATGATCGCCGGCTTAAGACCTACGCGCCGAAGGTCAACGCGATCAACGCCCTGGAGGCGGATGTCGAAGCGCTGACCGATGACGAGTTGCGGGATCGCACCCGCCAGTTCCGCGAAGAGCACGCCGCCGGCAAGTCGCTCGACGACCTGCTCGTTCCCGCTTTCGCCACGGTGCGCGAAGCCGCCAAGCGCACCCTCGGCCAACGGCATTTTGACGTCCAGCTCATCGGCGGCATGGTGCTGCATGAAGGCGCGATCTCGGAGATGCGCACCGGCGAAGGCAAGACTCTCGTCGCCACGCTCGCCGTCTATCTCAACGCGCTCTCCGGCAAAGGCGTCCATGTCGTCACGGTGAACGACTACCTCGCCAAGCGCGACTCCGAATGGATGGGGCAGATCTACAGATTTCTCGGCATGAGCGTCGGGGTCGTGGTGCATGACCTCATGGACGAGGATCGCGCCGCCGCCTACGCTTGTGACATCACCTACGGCACCAATAACGAATTCGGCTTCGACTATCTGCGCGATAATATGAAATATGAATTCTCGCAGATGGTTCAGCGCGGACATAATTACGCGATCGTCGACGAAGTTGACTCGATCCTGATCGACGAGGCGCGCACGCCGCTCATCATCTCGGGCGCCATCGACGACAAATCCGATCTTTACAACACGATCGACAAGCTGGTCCCCAAGCTCAACGCCGACGACTTCGAACTCGACGAGAAGCAGCGCACGGTTCATCTGACCGACGCCGGCAATGAGCATATGGAAGAGCTGCTGACCGAGGCCGGCGCGCTGACCGAAGGCGCGCTTTACGAAGCGCACAACGTGACGCTCGTGCATCACGTCAACCAGGCGCTGCGCGCGCATAAGCTCTTCCAGAAAGACAAGGATTACATCGTCCGCAAGGGCGAGGTGGTCATCATCGACGAATTCACCGGCCGCATGATGCCGGGCCGCCGCTATTCGGAAGGCCTGCATCAGGCGCTCGAGGCGAAGGAGCACGTTCAGGTTCAGCCTGAAAACGTCACACTCGCATCGATCACCTTCCAAAATTACTTTCGTCTCTACGGCAAGCTCGCCGGCATGACCGGCACGGCGGCCACCGAGGCGAATGAATTCGCCGAAATCTACAAGCTGGACGTCGTCGAAATTCCAACGAACCGTCCGGTCTGCCGTCTCGACGAGGATGATGAGGTCTATCGCACCGCCAAGGAAAAACTCGGCGCGATCGCCGCCGAGATCCAGGACGCGAACGGGCGGATGCAGCCGCTTCTCGTCGGCACCACGTCGATCGAGAAGTCGGAGCAGCTTGCGGAGTTCCTGCTGACGCAGGGCTACAAGATGATCGACTTCGCCGATCCGAAGGGGCTGACGGGACTCTACGCGGCGGCGCGCTCCGGCAAGCCGTCGAAGCTTTTCGCGGTGCTCAATGCGCGCTTCCACGAGCAGGAAGCCTATATCGTCGCGGAAGCCGGCGTGCCCGGCGCGATCACCATCGCCACCAATATGGCCGGCCGCGGCACCGACATTCAGCTCGGCGGCAACGTCGAGATGCGCGTGACGCAGGAATGCGCCGGCCTCGAGGGCGACGAGCGCGCCAAGAAGGAAGCGGAAATTCGCGAGGAAGTCGCGGACTTTAAAGAGAAGGCCATCGCCGCCGGCGGCCTCTACATCATCGGCACCGAGCGCCACGAGAGCCGGCGCATCGACAATCAGCTGCGCGGCCGTTCCGGACGTCAGGGCGACCCCGGCCGCTCGAAATTCTTCCTGTCGCTGCAGGACGATCTCATGCGCATCTTCGGCTCCGAGCGCATGGATTCGATGCTGGTGAAGCTTGGCCTGCAGGAGGGCGAAGCCATCGTCCATCCGTGGATCAACAAGGCGATCGAAAAGGCGCAGCACAAGGTCGAGGCGCGCAACTTCGACATCCGCAAGAACATCCTCAAGTTCGACAACGTCATGAACGACCAGCGCAAGGTGATCTTCGAGCGCCGGCGCGAAATCATGGATGAGGAGAGCGTCGAGGAGCAGACCGCCGACATGCGCGCCGATGTGGTCGACGCGATGGTGTCGCTGCATATTCCGCATGACGCCTACGCCGAGGCCTGGGACGTGGACGGGCTGGCGGACGACGTCAAAGCGAAGCTCAATCTCGATCTTCCGGTCGTCGACTGGGCCAAGGAAGAAGGCATCGCCGACGAGGAACTCAAGGAGCGCCTGCTCGAGGCGGCCGACGCTGCTTACGCCGAGCGCGTTGAAAAGAACACCGAGCCGCTGATGCGCATGATCGAGAAGCAGGTCGTCCTGCAGTCTCTCGACACGCTGTGGCGCGAACATCTCGTCGCCCTCGATCACCTTCGGCAGGTGATCGGCTGGCGCGGCCTGGCGCAGCGCGATCCCCTTAACGAGTACAAGTCCGAAGCGCTCGAGCTCTTCAAAGGCCTGATGACGCGGTGGGACGAAACGGTGACCACGCAACTGATGCGCGTCGAAGTGTCCTTCGAAGCGCCGCCTTCCGCGCCGCCGGAACTGCCGCCGATGGAAATGTCACATCCAAATCCAGAGGCGCTGATCGGCGGCGGCGCGCAGCTTGCGCTCGACGATCTCAATACGCGTCTCGCGGGGGCCGATTTCTCAGCGCGCGGGCTCGAGGTCAGCGAGGCGCCCGCTGTGCGCGACGCAAACAATCCCGCCACTTGGGGCAAGGTGGGCCGCAATGAGCCCTGCCCTTGCGGCTCGGGAAAGAAATACAAGCATTGCCACGGCGCCCTTGTCTAAGCCGAGGATGCGGACAGCGATGTGGAAGATCAGCGTCTCGGCTCTCCTCTCGACGCTGGCGTCTTCCGCATCGGCCCGGGTCGAGTGGGTGCAGGTCTCCAAGGACGATTTCTCGACCGTCTATATGGACGCCGGCTCGCGTCGAACGTCGCCTGACGGAATCGTCACGATCGACGCGCTCACGGATTACAACGCCGCCTCGCCAAAAGCCGCCGCATTCGGCCTTGCCGAAAAGGGGCTGTCGGAAATCGAGAAAGTGTCGCTCGATTGCGCTCACCGGAAATACAGGTCCGAGGGCGGCGGCTGGCGGCAGGGCCAGATGGGCGAAGGAAAGATCACCAAGCCCTATCCGCCGAAAGACGAATGGTCGCCGGTGCCGCCCTATTACGATGGACTCTTCGCCAAAGTCTGCGCGCACGTCCTCGGATGAGCGGTCGGATCGATTTGAACCGCCTCGCGCCTGAGAATATAAGCGCAGCGCGGTTGAAGCGCCGCGGATTTCCAGGAGCTTGTCGTGACCGCCATTGATTTCTCCAAAGTGCTCGTCGCTCAGGGCGGCGGCCCCACCGCCGTGATTAATCAGTCGCTCGTCGGCGCCGTGCTGGAGTCGCGCAAATTTCGCGAGGTCGAGCGCGTTTATGGCGCCTTTCACGGCGTCCGCGGCATCGTCAACGAGGATTTCGTCGACCTCACGCAGGAGACGACCCATAATCTCGAGCTCGTCGCCTGCACGCCGTCTTCGGCGCTCGGCTCGACGCGCGACAAGCCAGATCTCAAATATTGTCAGGAAATCTTCCGCGTCCTGCGCGCGCATGGGGTCGGCTGCTTTTTCTACATCGGCGGCAATGATTCGTCCGACACGGTGCGCATCGTTTCACAGGAGGCCCAAAGCGCCGGCTATCCGCTGCGGACGGTGCACATTCCAAAAACCATCGACAACGATCTGATGGTCAATGACCACACGCCCGGCTTTCCCTCGGCGGCGCGCTGGGTGGCGCAGGCCTTCGCCGGCGCCAACCTCGATAATTGGGCTCTCCCCGGGGTGTATATCGCCATCGTCATGGGCCGGCACGCGGGCTTTCTGACCGCCGCCTCGGCGCTCGGCAAGAAGTTTCCGGACGACGGCCCGCATCTCATCTACATCCCGGAGCGCGCCTTCATTATCGACAAATTCCTCGCCGACGTTAAGGCGACGATGGCGAAATACGGCCGCTGCGTCGTCGCGGTGTCAGAAGGCGTCTGCGACGAAAACCATACCCCCATCGCCGAAAAGCTCGCCAAGGCGGTGGAGCGCGACGATCACGGCAATGTCCATCTTGGCGGCGGCGCGCTGGCCGACGAACTCACCCGCCTCGTGAAGGATCGGCTCGGATTCAAGCGGGTGCGGGCCGATACGTTCGGCTATGTGCAAAGGAGCTTTGTCGGTTGCGTTTCCGACGTCGACCAGCGCGAGGCCCGCGAGGTCGGCGAAAAGGCCGTGCAATACGCCATTTGGGGCGATCGCGACGGCTCGGTGACGATCCACCGGACCGGCTTTTATTCGGTCGATTATCATTTGACGCCACTTGAAGAGATCGCCGCGAAGACAAAAGTCATGCCTGACGAATACATTAGCCCCTGCGGCACGGACGTCACCGACGCCTTCCGGATGTATCTGCGCCCCTTGCTGGGAAGCGGCATGCCGGACGCCTATCGGCTGCGGCTGAATCGGGTTCCCAAGATCCTTACCGCCTGAGCCTGCCGGCGAGGGCGCCTTTCTTGCTTCGACAGAGTTTCCGGCGAAGGTTGCAATTTGGCCGTCGTGTAAAATACACTAACTAGTCATGGTTCTCGGGCGCTCGTCGCTGACGACCGAAACTGGATGGGAAACGGGCACGCCAGCCGCTTCCACTTTTTGTTAGTCTGGCGCCGGTTACACAGGTGTTCGGGCCGATTCGCCCGGCAGGCCGGCCCGATAGGAGAGCAATATGAGCAAGGTCGGCGGCGGCGATTCCAAGAACACGCTTTACTGCTCCTTTTGCGGCAAGAGCCAGCACGAGGTCCGTAAGCTCATCGCCGGACCGACGGTGTTCATCTGCGATGAATGCGTCGAACTGTGCATGGACATCATCCGCGAGGAGAATAAGTCCTCGCTGGTCAAGCAGCGCGACGGCATTCCGACCCCGCGGGAGATTTGTAAGGTTCTGGACGACTATGTCATCGGCCAGTCACAGGCCAAGCGCGTGCTCTCGGTGGCGGTCCACAATCATTACAAGCGCCTCAACCATGCCACCAAGCACGGCGACGTGGAGTTGGCGAAGTCCAACATTCTGCTGATCGGACCGACCGGCGTCGGCAAGACCATGCTGGCGCAGACTCTGGCGCGCATCCTGGATGTTCCGTTCACCATGGCGGACGCCACGACCCTAACCGAAGCGGGCTACGTCGGCGAGGACGTCGAAAACATCATTCTCAAGCTTCTGCAGGCGTCGGACTACAACGTCGAACGCGCCCAGCGCGGCATCGTCTATGTCGACGAAATCGACAAGATTTCGCGCAAGTCCGACAATCCTTCGATCACCCGCGACGTTTCGGGTGAAGGCGTGCAGCAGGCGCTGTTGAAGATCATGGAGGGCACCGTCGCCTCCGTGCCGCCCCAGGGCGGCCGCAAGCATCCGCAGCAGGAGTTCCTGCAGGTCGACACGACGAACATCCTGTTCATCTGTGGCGGCGCTTTCGCCGGGCTTGAAAAGATCATCTCCTCCCGCGGACGCAACACCTCGATCGGCTTCGCCGCCACCGTGCAGTCGCCCGACGAACGGCGCACCGGCGACATTTTTAGGCAAGTGCAGCCGGAAGACCTGCTGAAATTTGGGCTCATCCCCGAATTCGTCGGCCGTCTGCCGGTCATTGCGACGCTCGAGGATCTCGACGAGGACGCGCTCAAGCGGATCCTCACCGAGCCAAAGAACGCGCTGGTCAAGCAGTATCAGCGGCTCTTCGAGATGGAAAACGTCGAGCTCACCTTCCAGGACGACGCTCTTTCGGCCGTCGCGCGCAAGGCGATCGAACGCCACACCGGCGCGCGCGGCCTGCGCTCGATCATGGAAGGAATCTTGCTAGACACGATGTTCGATCTGCCAGGTCTGGAGGGAGTCGAACAGGTTGTGATCGGACCAGAAGTCGTCGAGGGCAAAGCCCGGCCGCTCTATATTTACGCCGAACGCAGCGAAAAGAGCGGCACGAGCGCCTGACGCGCGAAGACGAAGCGGCTATGCGGCGGCGACGCCGAGCGCGGTTTAAGCTTAGGCGCCGCAGCGCCTTGAATCGATTATTCGCGTAACCATTTGCGTTAACGGGGCCGTCGGGCGCATCCGCCGGCGGTCTTTACTGGCGCGAAATCGGCGGGCGACCGTATCGCGGCCTAAACCCAAAATCGCCCTGCGGTCTCGCGCCGCCGCTTTAGCGGGACGCGTCAAGGACAGGACAAAAAGAATGTCGAACGAAAAGCGAGACGCCGTCCCCCCCGGAACCATCGAAAGCTATCCGGTGCTGCCGTTGCGCGACATTGTCGTCTTTCCGCACATGATCGTTCCTCTTTTCGTCGCGCGGGAGAAATCCATTCGCGCGCTCGAAGAGGTGACGAAATCCGACAGGCTCATTTTGCTGGCGACGCAGAAGAACGCGGGCGACGACGACCCCTCGGCCGACGCGATCTATCCGATCGGCACGCTCGCCTCGGTGCTGCAGCTTCTGAAGCTGCCCGACGGCACGGTGAAGGTGCTGGTCGAAGGCGTGGCGCGCGCCAGCGTTCGCACCTACACGCGCGCAGACGATTATTACGAAGCGGACGCCGAAGTTGTCGCCGACGATCTCGCCTCTCCCGTCGAGGTCGAAGCGCTCGGCCGGTCGGTGATCGCCGAATTCGAAAGCTATGTGAAGCTCAACAAGCGGGTCTCGTCCGAGGTCGTCGGCGCGGTGACGCAGATCGACGACTATTCGAAGCTCGCAGACACGGTCGCGTCTCACCTTTCGGTGAAGATCGCCGAGAAGCAGGACGTGCTTGAGACGGTCAGCGTCGCGCGCCGCCTCGAAAAATGTCTGTCGCTGATGGAAAGCGAGATCTCGGTCCTGCAGGTCGAGAAGCGCATTCGCACGCGCGTCAAGCGCCAGATGGAGAAGACGCAGCGCGAATATTACCTCAACGAGCAGATGAAGGCGATCCAGAAGGAACTGGGCGACGAGGACGGCAAGGACGATCTCGCCGAGCTCGAGGAGCGCATCAAGAACACCAAGCTCTCCAAGGAAGCGCGCGACAAGGCTTTCGCCGAGTTCAAGAAGCTGCGGCAGATGTCGCCGATGTCCGCCGAAGCCACCGTTGTGAGGAACTACCTCGATTGGATCCTCTCGATCCCGTGGGGTAAGCGCTCCAAGGTGAAGCGCGATCTCGGACAGGCGGAGGAAGTGCTCGACACCGAGCATTTCGGCCTCGAGAAGGTCAAGGAGCGTATCCTTGAATATCTCGCCGTGCAGAGCCGCGCCAACAAGCTGACGGGACCGATCCTGTGCCTCGTCGGCCCGCCCGGCGTCGGCAAAACCTCGCTCGGCAAGTCGATCGCCAAGGCCACGGGCCGCGACTTCGTGCGCATGTCGCTGGGCGGCGTGCGCGACGAAGCGGAAATCCGCGGCCATCGCCGCACTTACATCGGCTCGATGCCCGGCAAGATCATCCAGTCGATGCGCAAGGCGAAGACGTCCAATCCGCTCTTTCTCTTGGACGAGATCGATAAGATGGGCATGGACTTCCGCGGCGATCCGTCGTCGGCCTTGCTCGAAGTGCTGGACCCGGAACAGAACGCAACGTTCAACGACCATTACCTCGAAGTCGACTATGACCTTTCGAATGTGATGTTCGTGACGACGGCGAATACGCTCAATATCCCGGCGCCGCTGATGGACCGCATGGAGATCATTCGCATCGCCGGCTACACGGAAGATGAGAAGCTCGAGATCGCGCGCCGGCACCTCATTCCCAATGCGGTGCATAAGCACGGGCTTTCACCTGACGAATGGATGATCGCCGACGACGGGCTGCTCACCCTCATTCGCCGCTATACGCGCGAAGCCGGCGTGCGCAATCTGGAGCGCGAACTCTCCAATCTCGCGCGCAAGGCGGTAAAGGAAATCCTTCTCAAAAAGAAGGAGAAGATCGTCGTCACGAGCGAAAATCTCGCCGACTATCTTGGCGTGCCGAAGTTCCGCTATGGCGAGGCCGAACTCGAAGATCAGGTCGGCGTCGTGACTGGTCTGGCCTGGACAGAGGTCGGCGGCGAACTGCTGACGATCGAAGGCGTCATGATGCCCGGCAAGGGCAAGATGACCGTGACGGGCAATCTGCGTGACGTGATGAAGGAGTCGATCTCCGCGGCGGCGTCCTATGTGCGCTCGCGCGCCGTGGACTTCGGCGTCGAACCGCCGGTCTTCGACCGACGCGACTTCCATGTGCACGTGCCGGAAGGCGCGACGCCCAAGGATGGACCGTCGGCCGGCGTCGCGATGGCGACCGCCATCGTCTCGATCATCACCGGCATTCCCGTCCGGCGCGACATCGCCATGACCGGCGAGATCACGCTGCGCGGCCGCGTGTTGCCGATCGGCGGCTTGAAGGAGAAGCTGCTGGCGGCGCTGCGGGGCGGTTTAAAGAAAGTGCTGATCCCAGAGGAGAACGCCAAGGATCTGGCGGAAATCCCGGACGCGGTGAAGAACCGTCTGGAGATCGTGCCGGTCGCGCGCATGGAAGAGGTGCTGCGGCACGCGCTGGTCTCCCAGCCGACGCCGATCGAATGGCGGGAAGACGCCGCCGCGATCGCCAAACATGCCGTCAGCGACGATGACGGCACCGGCGTCCGCGCGCACTGATCAGAGCGTTCAACAAAGAGCCCCGCTCCTCCAGAGCGGGGCTTTTTGTTTTTTCGAACGGCGAGAAGCGCGCTGCAGCCCGCAGATTGTATGAGCATTTCGTGGCGGAGGCGCCATTTCCCCCGGAAAACCAGCGATTCTACGCCTTTGGCGGCCGGCAATCCTTGCTTTTCCTGCGATTCGCGACCAACACTCGCCATCGCTGCGCAGCGCCGATTCGAGGTCGCGCATTCTTACGCCGGACGGCTCGCAGTGAAGGAGAAGGAAAAGCCATGAACAAACTGGAACTCGTCGAGCACGTCGCCAGCGAGACGGACAGCTCGAAAGCGGCGGCGGCCGCCGCCATCGACGCCGTCATCGACGGCATCACGAAGGCCCTCAAGAAGGGCGATGAAGTTCGCCTCGTCGGCTTCGGCACCTTTTCGGTCAAGAAGCGCGCCGCCGGCAAAGGCCGCAATCCGGCGACCGGCGAAGAAATCAAGATTCCCGCGTCCAAGAGCGCCCGCTTCAAGCCCGGCGCGACGCTGAAGACCGCGCTCAACAAAGCCAAGTAGCTCAGCGCGCGGAGGCGGCGGCGTCGCAGGCGTTTTCCGAAACTTCGCACAACGGCCGTCGGCGCCCCGGCGGCCGTCGTTTTTTAAGTCCGCTTGCCTCGCGGCGCACCCGCCCTTAAAACCCGGCGGGCGCGCATCATGTCGGGCGGTTAGCTCAGTTGGTAGAGCATCTCGTTTACACCGAGAGGGTCGGCGGTTCGAGACCGTCACCGCCCACCACTGGCGCCCTCGAGACGGCGCCGGGCTCGCTGCGGGAATTGGTGTTCCAAAGCCCAGGAATTGGCTTTAGCTTGCCGGGACAAAGAAGGCCGCGCGGATGAAATTGATCAAAACCGTTTTCATTGCGCTCTGCGCCGCCGCATTCGTCTCCACCTTCGCGCATGCCGAAGATATGAGTTTTCGCGTCGTCAGCGTGAATTCCGGCGGCTGCGGCGCAAATTGCCCGCAGGTGATCGCGGCGCAAGGCGAAATTAGCCCAGAGACGCCCGACGCCTTCGTTAACTTCGTGCGCGAAAACGCGCGCGGCGGCAATCTGCACGGAATTGTGCTGCTCGACTCGCCTGGCGGAAAGGTCGTCGCCTCGATGGAGCTCGGCCAAGCTATCCGCAAGCTGGGGATGGCGGTGATCGTCGCCCGTCCCGCGGCGGATCAATCGCGCACGATGGCGCTCGTATCGGGCCGCTGCTATTCGGCCTGCGTCTATGCGTTGATGGGCGGCAGGAAGCGCGTGATCCCGCCGCAGAGCAGCGTCGGCATTCACCGCATGTTCAATTATTCGACGAGTTTCGACATCGCCGAGGGCGGAATCGTGCGCGAGCGAAATTACGACGATGGCGGCATGCTGCAGACGCTTTCCCGCTACGCGGCGATGATGGGCGTGAGCACCGAACTCGTGAAGCTCGCCGAACGGACGTCGCCCGATAAGCTTTACGTGCTGACCGGCGCCGACATCGCTCGTTGGCGGCTTGGGTCGCGCAAGCTCTAGACGCGCCGGATGACAAGCATAATCAGCAACCAGGGCAGCACATGAAACATATTCTCGACGGGCTTGAACGGCGGCGCGCGTCCGCCCGACTTGGCGGCGGCAAAAAGCGGATCGAAGCCCAGCACGCCCGCGGCAAGCTCACGGCGCGCGAGCGAATCGAACTGCTGCTCGATCACGGCTCGTTCGAAGAATTCGACATGTTCGTCGCCCACCGCTGCGCCGATTTCGGCATGGATCAGGGCGAAAAAATTTCAGGCGACGGCGTCGTCACCGGTTGGGGAACGGTCAACGGCCGCGCCGTCTTCGTCTTCGCCAAGGACTTCACCGTCTTCGGCGGTTCGCTCTCCGAGACTCACGCGCAAAAGATCACCAAGCTGCAGGACATGGCGCTGAAAAATCGCGCCCCGATCATCGGCCTCTTCGACGCCGGCGGCGCGCGCATCCAGGAAGGCGTCGCAGCGCTCGGCGGCTATGGCGAGGTCTTCCAGCGCAATGTGCTGGCCTCGGGCGTCATTCCGCAAATCTCGGTGATCATGGGCCCCTGCGCTGGCGGCGACGTTTACTCGCCGGCGATGACCGACTTCATCTTCATGGTGCGCGACACGAGCTATATGTTCGTGACCGG
>NZ_JADNRA010000005.1 GCF_015709525.1 Methylocystis sp. L43
CAGCAGGAGGTTGTTCGGCGGAACGAATGCGATGACGCCGCCACAGCCGACAGTCTCACGCGCCATCTCGCCTGGCTCGACAAGGAGATCGAAGCGCTCGAGGACGGCATTCGCGCCGCCATTGCCGCCGACGAGTCCTTGCGCAAAGCCGAGCGGCGTCTGCGAAGCGTGCCCGGCATTGGTCCCGTCGCCGCCGTCACCTTGTTGGCGCTGATGCCAGAACTTGGGCGCCGCTCGCCAAAAGCCATTGCGGCGCTCGCAGGGCTTGCGCCCTTCAACAACGATAGTGGAAAGCGTCGTGGTCAGCGCATGATCAAAGGCGGGCGGACGCGTGTGCGCAAAGCCCTCTACATGGCGGCGCTGGCCGCCGCCAATTCGAAGACGCGTTTGGGCGATTTTGCCCGCAAACTACGCGCCGCCGGAAAACCGCCAAAACTGGTTCTCATTGCGCTCGCACGAAAAATCCTCGTTATTCTCAATGCCATCTGCCGCGAAAATGCGTCCTTCGCATGCTAACCAATACACAGTTGCCCGATCAGGCCTGCGGCCTGTCGGGAATGACACGCGTCGTCGACACGTCATTCATCGATTAAAGCGCCTCGCGGCCGACGGGCGCGCCGAAGTCTTCCTCTTCATGCAGATTGTCGCGCGTGACGCCTGCGAGCAGCGCGTCGAGCGTGAATTCTGGCGCCGCAAGCGGCTCGATCACCACGCGCCCTTGTTCGACGCGGACGTCGACCGGCTGGTCGATTTGGAGCCGGGCTTCCTCCATCACCGCGGCCGACATGCGCACGGCGGCGGAGTTTCCCCATTTTCTTATGGTCGCGCGCATGGCCTTCCTCCTGATTCCGCACTCGCTGCGGGCGCAGCGAAGCGACCCGTCATGACGCAGCGCTCTCGGGATTGCTGCGTCGCTTGCGTTCCTCGTGATGAGCGCGGTGTATCTACAGGGTAGAAACATAGGCGGCGGCGGTCGGCGCGTCAACATTTGCGCCGCGGCGCTTGCCGAGGGTTTCCAGCGTCATGGCCGGGCTTGTACCGGCCATCCACGCCAATACCGGCCACCCCCAGCCAAGACGTTGCGCCAATGCCGCGGGACTCGCGTCACGGCGACGCGTGGATGCCCGGCACGAGGCCGGGCATGACGCGGAGAGTGCGCGCCATGTTTCTCTTCGTTGCGCCTCTCCCGCTCTCGCCGCCGTGTTGAACTCCCCTCGCCATAGCCTTACAACCGCGCCAGCTTCACCGCATCATTTTCGGGATATTCATGCCGCACACGGGACTTGAGACGCTCATCACCGCCGCTTTCGAGGATCGCGCCAATATCACCGCCGAGACGCAGGGCGACGTTCGCCGCGCCGTCGACAGCGCGCTGCGTCTGCTCGACGCTGGCAAACTGCGCGTCGCCGAAAAGATCGAAGGCCAGGAAGGCCCGGAAAGCTGGACGGTCAATCAGTGGCTGAAGAAGGCCGTGCTACTGTCGTTCCGCTTGAATGATATGTCCGTCATTGCGGGCGGGCCGGGCGGCGCGACCTGGTGGGACAAGGTCCCCTCGAAATTCGTCGGCTGGGGTGCGTCCGAACATAGCGTGGCGGGCTTCCGCTCCGTGCCGGGCGCGATCGTGCGCCATTCGGCCTATGTCGCGCCGGGCGCGATCCTGATGCCCTCCTTCGTCAATCTCGGCGCTTATGTCGACAGCGGCACGATGGTCGACACCTGGGTCACCGTTGGCTCCTGCGCGCAGATCGGCAAGAATGTTCACTTGTCTGGCGGCGTCGGCATCGGCGGCGTGCTCGAGCCCTTGCAGGCCAATCCCACCATCATCGAGGATCACTGTTTCATCGGCGCGCGTTCCGAGGTCGTCGAAGGCGTCGTCGTTGGCAGGGGCTCGGTGCTGTCGATGGGCGTCTTCATCGGCGCCTCGACCAAGATCATCGATCGCGCCACCGGCAAGATCCACATGGGCTATGTGCCGCCCTATTCGGTGGTCGTTTCCGGCAGCCTGCCGGGCAAGCCCTTGCCGGACGGAGCGCCCGGCCCGTCGCTCTATTGCGCGGTGATCGTCAAGACGGTCGATGCGCAGACGCGCAGCAAGACGGGCATCAACGAGCTGCTGAGGGATTGATGGACGCCGAGCGCCTGCGTTTTCTCTACCGAACCGATCAGGGCCGCATTGATCGCGCGACCTGGCGGCGCGGCGCGGGCGCGCTCGTCGCGGTTCTTCTGCCGCTGACGCTGATCTGGTTCGCGCTTGCGCCCTATTCGGTCCATGATCTGGCGACGACGCCCTTCTTCGCACCGATGACGATCATCGCCTACGCCTATGTCATCTTTTACGCCTTCGCGGTGATGCTCATCGTGGTGAGCTTCATCAATCTTTCGGCCAAGCGCTGTCGCGACCGCGGCCTTACGCCGCCGCTCGGCCTCGCGAGCCTCGCGCCGCTCCTGGCGCTGCTTGCCGGCGCGGCGCATTTTCTGCAGCCGCGCGTCGCCGAAGTCATGTCGCGCTGGTATGTCTGGGGCGTCGACGCGCTCTTTGTCGCCGCCGCTCTGTGGACCATTTATGAATTGGGTTGGCGGGAGGAGTCGCTGTCGTAGCGCGCTTTACCTCCCCCTTGAGGGGGGAGGTCGGCAGGCGGAGCCTGCCGGGAGGGGGTGAGATGCAGTATTCACCCCACCCCGCCTTGCTTGCGCAAGGCGACCCTCCCCATCGAGGGGAGGGTGAGCGCTGCAACGTCAATGATGCTGACCTGCTCGAACTGAACAAAGCGAATTGACGATGTCGGAGTCCCGCGCTGTCGCGCTCACCCGCGAACTCATCCGCTGTCCGTCCGTGACGCCGGCTGACGCCGGCGCGCTCGACGTCGTCGAGAAGGCGCTGAAGGCCGCGGGCTTCGAGACGCATCGAATCGTCTTCTCCGCGCCGGGCACGCCCGACATCGACAATCTCTTCGCCCAAATCGGCTCGGGCGCGCCGCATCTTGCCTTCGCTGGGCATACCGACGTCGTGCCGCCGGGCGATCCCGCGCGCTGGCGCTTCGAACCCTTCGCGGCGGAAATCTCGGACGGCCGTGTCTATGGCCGCGGCGCCTCGGATATGAAAGGCGCCATCGCCGCATTCGCCGCCGCGGCGCTCGCCTATGTCGAGCGGCGTGGCGCGCAGAATGTAAAATCCTGGGGAACGCTCTCGCTGCTCATCACCGGCGACGAGGAAGGCGTGTCGATCAATGGCACGGTGAAGCTGCTTGAATGGGCGGCGGCGCGCGGCGAGCGCTTCGATCACTGCATCGTCGGCGAGCCGAGCAATGCTTCGACGCTCGGCGACATGATCAAGATCGGCCGGCGCGGTTCGCTCAGCGGCCGCATTCGCGTCATCGGCAAGCAGGGCCATGTCGCCTATCCGCAGCGCGCCGAAAATCCGGCGCCGATCATCGCGCGCATCGTTTCTGTGCTCTCGGGTCACGAGCTCGACAAGGGCACGACGCATTTCGAGCGCTCCAATCTCGAATTTTCCACGATCGACATCGGCAATCCGGCGGTCAATGTCATCCCCGGCGAGGCGCGCGCGCAGTTCAATGTCCGCTTCAACGACGTCTGGACGCATGATTCGCTGAAAGAGCGCATTCTGCAGGTGATCAGGGAAGCGGCGCCGAACGCGAATGTGGAAGTCGAATTTCCGCCCTCGAACGCCAAGTCCTTCATCACCAAGCCCGGCGCCTTCACCGAACTCGTGATTGACGCCGTGCGGCAGGTGACGGGAATGACGCCGGAACTTTCAACGACTGGCGGCACGTCCGACGCGCGCTTCATCGTCAATTATTGTCCGGTGCTGGAGTTCGGCCTGACGAATGAGACGATTCACGCCGTCGACGAGAACGCCCGCATCGCCGACATCGACGGGCTCTGCGCGGTCTATACGCGCATCATCGAGCGTTATTTCGAGCCCGCATCCGATCGATGAAGGCGGCCCAAACCGGGTTGGGCGTCCATATTCTGTCGAGGTCGGCGCGGGCGCGCGCCTCTTCGATGCCTGCGCTGATCCGGTAGAGATAGAGGAAGGCCGCGACCCGGTAGTTCGCGATGCAGTGGACATGCGTCGCAGCTTCGCTGGCGCCTTCAAAAGCCTCGCAGAAGCGATCGAAGTCCGCTTGCGTGGGATTTTGAAAATCGACTGGAATATGCGTGTAGCGCAGGCCCAGCGTCGCCAGAATCTCCGCCTCGTTCTTGAGCGCCTTCTCACTCGTCGCGGGCGCGAGATTGATGATTTCGCGCACGCCAAGCGCGGCGATCTCATCGAACTGCGCTTGGGTCGGCTGGCCGGACGTGGTGGTCCGCTCATCGAGACGCAGCCAATTGTAGATGTCGGCGGGATCGGCCATGGCCTCTGTCATCAGGGCTCCGAACTCGGATTAATTTCAGCTCACTTTCAGCCGTCATGGCCGGGCTTGTCCCGGCCATCCACGCCGGGACATCGCGAAATGCTTCGCGCAGAGAAGCCATGTCCGGCTAATGTCTTCACATTTGCCGCGCTTCGTCGCGTGGATGGCCGCGACAAGCGCGGCCATGACGCGGCGAGATGGTTCCTCGTTAACCTGGATTCGGACGCCTGCCTATCTCACACGCTGCGTTTCCCGAGACGGCGAGGCCTCGTCACCCCCGCGCGGCGAGCGGCACGACATTGTGCAACTGCGCATCCGCCGTCTCGAAGAAGCGGCGCAGATTACGCGCCGCCTGACGAATCCGCTGCTCGTTCTCGACGAGCGCGAGGCGCACGAACCCCTCGCCATGTTCGCCAAAGCCCTCGCCCGGCGCCACGGCGACATCGGCCTTCTCGATCAGCAGTTTCGAAAATTCGAGCGTCGAGATGTTGCGGAAGCGCTCGGGCGCCGGCGCCCAGGCGAACATCGAGGCGCGCGGCGCCGGAATCGGCCAGCCCGCCTGCGCGAAGCTCTCGACCATCACGTCGCGGCGCCGCTTGTAGATCGCGCGCATCTCCTTGACGCAGTCGTCGGACCCGTTGAGCGCCGCGACCGCCGCGACCTGCACCGGCGTGAAGGCGCCGTAGTCGAGATAGCTCTTCACCCGCGCCAGCGCCGAGAGCAGCCGCTCATTGCCGACCGCGAAACCGATGCGCCAGCCGGCCATCGAGAAGGTCTTCGACATTGAGGTGAATTCGACCGTCACATCCATCGCGCCCGGCACCTGCAGCATCGAGGGCGGCGGATTGTCGTCGAAATAGACTTCGGCGTAGGCAAGGTCGGAGAGCACGAAGATCTCATGCTTCTTCGCGAAGGCGACGAGATCTTTGTAGAAGTCGAGCGAGGCTACTTCCGCCGTCGGATTGGACGGATAGCAGACGACCACCGCGATCGGCTTGGGGATCGAGTGGATGATCGCGCGCTCCAGCGCCACGAAATAATCGGGCGTCGGCGCCGAGGGCACGGAGCGGATGACGCCGCCCGCCATCAGAAAGCCGAAGGCGTGGATCGGGTAGGAGGGGTTTGGCACCAGCACCACGTCGCCGGGCGCGGTGATCGCCTGCGCCATATTGGCGAAGCCCTCCTTGGAGCCGAGCGTCGCCACGACCTGCGACTCGGGGTCGAGCGTGACGCCGAAGCGGCGCGCGTAATAGCCGGCCTGGGCGCGGCGCAGCCCGGCGATGCCCTTGCTGGCCGAATAGCGGTCGGTGCGCGGCTTGCCGGCGGTCTCGACGAGCTTGTCGATGACGTGCTTGGGGGCGGGCAGGTCGGGATTGCCCATGCCGAGGTCGATGATGTCGGCGCCGCCGGCGCGGGCGCGCGCCTTGAGACGGTTCACCTGCTCGAAGACGTAAGGCGGCAGACGCTTGATGCGATAGAAATCCGACATTCTGTATTTGTTCCGGAGGGCGCGAAGCGGCAAGTCTGAAGCGGCAAGTCTAGCGCATTTTGGCGCGGGCGTCAGGGGCAGGGCGCCGCGGCTCCAGGGCGATCGGGTGAAGGGCTTCCTCGCCCTTCGAGACGCGTGCTGCGCACGCTCCTCAGGATGAGGAAGCCCTTCACCCGACGGCGCCGCCATGGCGCTCCCGCCAAAACCGACGTCTCGCGCCCGAAATCACTCCGTGGTGACGATGACGAAATCCTTGCCCGAGCGGCTGTCGGGCGACAGCGGCGCGTCGGTCAGCACCATGGTCATGCCGGGATGCATGCGCTCTTGCATCGCCGCGTTGAAGGACGGGTCGGCGCGAAGCCGCTGGATCACATCCTGATTCGGCGCGAGCGTCGCATCCTCGTGATGATGCGTGATCGCGCTCCAATGCATGCCGCGCGACGTCTGGTCGGCGCCGTTCAGCACGAACACATGCGAGCCGAGCTTGTCGGCGCCCTCCAAGCCGAGGACGGATTTCGCCACCACATGGTCGTTCTCGATCAGCTCGATCACATGGTCGGCGGAGGAGGCGACGACGCTGGTGACGGGGAAATTCTCGGCTTCCGTCCAGTCGGAGGGATGCTTCTTGCCTTCGAGGCCGGAGAGCACCTGCTCGAATTCCTGTTCGGCATAGCCGCTCAGCACCATGCCCGGATGGGTCAGCTCCCAAGGGTCGGTATGGGCGCCGGCGATGATGACCGGCGTGCCGATATGGGTGACGCCGAACAGCAGTTCGGAGAATTTCGCCGGCAGCCGCACGCAGCCATGCGAAGCCGGATAGCCTGGCAGATTGCCGGCGTGCAGCGCGACGCCCGACCAGGTGAGGCGGTTCATGTTCGGCATCGGCGCGTCGTCGTACAGCGACGAGTGATGATTCCGGTCTTTCTCCAGCACGACGAAGACGCCGGTCGGCGTCGTATGTCCGGGCTTCCCGGTCGAGCAGGTGGAGGCGGCGATGCGGATGCCGTTGCGATAGACATGCACGCGCTGCTGGGGAAGCGACACGACGACGGAGACGGGTCCCTTCAAAGCGAGCTCGGGGCGCCAGATGAACTCGCCCGGCTTGAGCCGGCCGATCTCCGCCATCTTCTCGTCGCCGAAGGCCCGGCGCCCGGTGATGACGGCGCTCGCCAGAAGCATCGCGCCCAAAAATCCACGGCGGTTCGCTGCAATGATGGTCATGACATGCCCCCCGAAACATGGCCCCCAAGGTCCACGCGTAACGAACCGCGGGTAGCATGAACAGCTAGGTTAACAAAGTGCGGCGGGGCACAGCCGATGCGGCCGGGCGATTGGAAAAGGACGCGCCCGCAGCGGGGAAGTGTCGCAGGTCGAGTATGAGAATCGCTTGGCGCGGTCGGGCGCGCCGGCGTTATCCTTCAGGATTATTCTCTTCGCTCGGAGACCCGCATATGAAAAACAACATTGTCGCCTTTATCAGCGTCATCGCCCTGACGATGATCGCCGCCGGCGCGTCGGCCTCGACCGCCTCGCAGCGCGAATACAAGCGCGGCTACGCCGATTGCAAGGCGGGCCGCTGGGACGAAAACCAGCACGGCGAATCCTACAAGAAGGGCTGCCGCGCCGCCGAGGATCAGCGCGCCGGGACGGGGGCAAGCGCAGCGACGGAGGCAGGGGCCGGCGCCGCGACGAAGCCGGCCGACGGCGGGCTGCGCGGCGACAAGACCGCCTGCCTGCTGGCGGTGAAGCGGAAGACCAATAATCCCAAGGTCGTCGTGCTCAGCGTGGAAACGTCGGAGGCGAACAATACAGTGACGATCGGCGTCGGCCCGGATCGCGCGCCCTGGCGCTGTCTCGTCAAACGCGGAATCGTCGCCGACGTCATGTCGCTGACGGATGAAGGGAAGCTGTGAGCGGGAAGGGCGATGGGTTCGTGGCCGAAATCGGGGTACATGCGAGTTGATCTTCGCTAAAAGCAAGATGTCTCTTGCCAAACTGTGGGCGTCATTCAAACCGGTTGTTGTCCGCTCGGTCTTTGTCCACCTCTCGTTTGCGTTCAGTGAGCGCGATCTCCAGCAGCGCCGCCTTGGGGTAAGGCTTTCCCTCGCGGCCGGCATGGGCGCAAAAATCGGGCGCAAAAATCGCTAGCGCAGACGATCCTCAGCTTGCGAAACCGCTGCGCCGCGCCTCAAATTGTAACGAAACACTGCGGCCGATGGCTTATCTCGGCCGCAGGTTCTTCGCTACGCTCTATTCAACGATCCCCCGCGCACGGCCGAACGACACTTTGCAGGAACAGCCAGTCCCGAGCCATCCGGGCTCGCGGAGCAAGCAGGTCTTCACGTCGGTCGCGCAATAATATCCTTCGCTCGCGACAGGCGTGGAAGTGGCTGCGCCGTAATAGCCGTACCCCGATGGATTGGCGGAGCCATAATAGCCGTAGCTATAGGGGGAGCTTGTCGCCGCCGCGCCGAGGGCCATGCCGTAGTAGCCGGGCCCCAAATTCCTGCCACAGCGGCCCCATGCGGAAGCTGGGCTTGAAATTGACAGCATAGTGATTGAGATCGTCGCGGCGAGCGCCGCAGTCATGATCTTGCGTGAGGTCGTCATTGGCGGAACTCCTGGGCCAGGCTCAGCCAGGCCCTTGTTGGACATAACCCCAACGCCCACCCCTGTAACGCGAGCCCCGCTTTGCTTGTTCCCGCCCATGAGGGCGCGGAAATCAACGGCGGGAGGCGAAATGGATGACAACGCCTGCGCCAACCTCATTCAAAAATTGGCGTGAAGCCCGGACCGCAAGCAATGTCCGCTCTTGGCGCTGTTGAGAAAACCTACCCCACCTCGCTCGCCCAGCGCTCCGAGCGAAACGCCCGCGCGATCGCCTCGGCGCGGGCGCTCTGGCGCGCCTCGAGGTCGTTCTCCGCAATGTCGGCGCAGGCCTTGAGCGCGATCTCCAGCAGCGCCGCCTTGGGGTAAGGCTTGCCCTCGCGGCCTTCGTGCGCGCAGAAATCGCTGGCGCACACCATCATCAGTTCCCGGAATCTCTCCGGCGCGTCGAACGCCCCTAAGCGTTCGAGCATCAAGGCGACGGGGCCGGCGCGCATTTTCGAGACGCGGTGCACGCGTTCGCATTCGGCGAGCGCCAGCAGCGCGAGCGCCTTACATTCCGCCGGCGGGCGAAAGCGCGCGCAGATGTCTTCGATGCGCGGGCGCCCGCGCTCGACATGTCGGTAATGCACGGGAAGATGTTCGCGCGGCGAATCCGACTTGCCGACATTCATCACCAGCAGCGCGAAACGCGCGGGCAAGGACGCGCCGCGTTTTGCCGCCGTATCGAGCGATGTCATCAGATGTTCGCCGAGATCGACCTCCTCCTCGCCATCGGAAATCTGCGGCACGCCAAACAGCGCCGCGACCTCCGGCAGGATTTCAAAGAGCGCGCCGCAGTCGCGCAAGGTCCCGATCAGCCTCGACGGCGCCGGGCTCATCAGCCCGCGAACCAGCTCCGGCCACATCTGCGCGGGGTCGGCGTCGACGAGATGGCCGGCCTCGACCTGTTCAAACAACAGGTCGAGCGTTTCCTCGTCCGGGCCCTCGTCGGCTTCGGCGAGCAGCGCCGCCATGCGCAGCACGGAAAGGCCGGGGTCGGTTTGTCCGTAGTCGAACGACGGGGAAGCGGATTTCGAAGCCATGGCGCCCATCATCACAAGTCTTACGACGACATGCAAAGCTCTTGCCGCGGCGTCGTAATCGCGGGGCCGCCTAGCGGGCGGGCTTCGCTGGCGCGTCGGGCGCGGCGACGCGGCCCGCCCGGCGCCGGGTTTCGGCCGCCGCCGCGTCAAGCTCCGCGCTCATGGCGCGCAGATGGGCCGCCGACTTGCGCTTGGGATCTCTGGCCGGCGTCGGGTCGAAGGCGCGATATTGCAACTGCTCGGACCGCGAGTCGCGCACGAAATCCTGCGCCGGCGGCGGCGGGGTGCGCAAACCGGTCGCGTCGAAAATCCGCCCGATGAGGGCGCCGCCGCTCGACGGGGCGTCCTGCGCCAGCGCGACGCTGGCGGCAAGGCTAAATGCCAGAAGGCTGCATGTCAGAACGAGGGCGAGGCGCGCGAACATCATCGTTCGAGCAGGCCATAAAAATGCGGCGCGAGTAGGTTCAGGCTCCTCAAAACAGCGTGCTTTACGCGATCTGCGCGTAAACCGCGTCGATCTTCGCGCCGCGGTTGAGGCCCCGGTGGATGGAGATGTCGAGGCCTTCTTCGCGCGCCTGCGCGCCATGGCGCCCGAGCAGGCGGCGCGCCGCCGCGTCGCTCTCAACGAAGGCGAAGCCGGTCGGACCCCAGGACGTCTGGCCGCCGCCGGTCGCGCCGTCGGCGAGCAGCCGCGCGACGATCGCCTCGACCTTGCCGCTGGTGAAGCGGCGCCCGCCCTGCGCCGGGGCGAAATGATCGCCGACGATCTCCTGAATGCGGGTCACCGCGGCGCCGAACGGGGCGAGTTCGCGTTCGGCGAGCGCGGGCAGGATCTGCATCAGCACCAGCCGGCAGACTTCGCCGCTTGTTTCGGCGCCGAAAGGCGGCAGTTCGGCGAAGGCGTCGCGCTCGTCCGCGCCATGCAGGCCGACATCGCCCGGATCGCAGACCAGCAGCACGCGCCACGCATCGGGAAATTCGGCGCGCGCGACGACCGGCGGCGTCGTCGTATGCGGGCCGCGTCCGCCGTCGACGACGACGCCGCCGAGCTGAAAGAGGCCGGCGCCGAGCCCGGAGCGCGCGCCGCGCGCCATCAGCGCCGCGTCGGCGGCCGGATCGTTCGGCAGGTCCTCGAGACGGCGCAGCGCCGCGCTCACCGCGAGCGCCAGCTGGGTGCCGGAGCCAAAGCCCGCATGGGCGGGAATCGCTTCCTCCAGCGTCAGCCTGTGGCGCTGCGTCAGGCCAAGCGCCTCCTGCGCGCGCGCCAGCAGCGCGGCGGCGCGTTCGGCTTCGGGGCCCTCGACGCGATTTTTGTCGGCGCGGGTCAGGGTCAGCCGGGTCGCCGGCGCGTCGAGCGCAAGGCCGACGCCGCCGAACTTGCGCCCAAGGCCGCCGTTCATGTCGAGAAAACCCAGATGCAGCCGGGCGCTGGCCGCGACGCTCACCTTTGCCGGCATGCCGCCTCTTTTGGTGCGACTGAAGACTTCGGGTCGGTTTAGGCTATAACGCGTCTCAGCGAAAGAATGTTGCGGCGCAAAGCGCAGGAGGGGAGCCTGAGATGGCGAAGGAAGAGCGCGCGTATTCCGAAGACGAGATCGCTGCGCGGCTGAAGAGCGAACTGCCGCATTGGCGCTACGAGAACGGCTGGCTCCGGCGCAAGTTCAAGACGCATGGCTGGAAGGGCACGCTAATGGTCGTCAATACGGTCGGCCATCTCGCCGAGGCCGCCTGGCATCACCCCGATATCGCCGCCTCCTACGCATGGGTCGAGGTGAAGCTTCAGACCCATACGGCCAAGGGAATCACCGACAAGGATTTCGAACTCGCCAAGAAGATCGAGGAGGTCGTCTCCTGGCGCCCGGGCAAGGCCGGCGGCGCGCTCGAAGGCACGCCCGAGAGCGACCAGCGCTTCGCCTATGTGAAATACGACGACTGACGGAACGCGCGCTTGGCTTTCGACGTTCAGGCGATCGCGACGGCGCGCGATCGCTTTCTTTCGCTGATCGGAACGCGCCCCGTCATCATGGGGATCGTCAACGTCACGCCCGATTCCTTCTCGGACGGCGGGCTGTTCGCGACGCGTGACGCCGCGCTCGCGCAGGCGCAGGCGCTCGTCAGCAATGGCGCCGACATCGTCGACGTCGGCGCCGAGTCGACGCGCCCTGGCCACACGCCGCTCACCGCGGAAGAGGAGTGGGTGCGGCTTGAGCCGCTGCTCGCGGCGCTGGTGGCGCAGGCGGGCGCGCCGGTGTCGATCGACACCTACAAAGCCGAGACGGCGCGTCGCGCGCTTGGCGAAGGCGTCTGTCTCGTCAATGATATCTGGGGCTTGCAGCGCGATCCTTTGATGGCGCCAACGATCGCGCAAGCCGGCGCGGCGGTCGTGATCATGCATAATCGCGAGACGACGGAACCGGAGATCGACATCGTCGCCGACATGAAGCGGTTCTTCGCCCGCTCGCTCGAGATCGCCCGGCGCGCCGGCGTGCCGGAGCGGCATATTCTGCTCGACCCGGGGATCGGCTTCGGCAAGAGCCGCGAGCAGAACTATGACGCGTTGCGCGCGACGCCGGATCTGTTGGCGCTGGGCTTTCCGCTGCTCATCGGCGTGTCGCGTAAATCGATCTTTAAGGGCCTGGGCGACGGCGTTCTCGAGGGACGGCTCGTCGGCACGCTCGCGGCCAATCTTCTCGCGGCCCGCGACGGCGCGCAGGTGTTTCGCGTGCATGACGCCGCGGAGCATCGCGCGGCGTTCGAAGTGATGCGCATTCTCGCCGCGCGCCCGGGAGGTTGAGACAATGCGGGTTGGATTTGGGCTTGGCAGCAATCTCGGCGACAAGCCGGCCAATATTCGCGAGGCGCTGCGGCTGATCGAGGCGCGCCAGCTGGCGCGGCTCGATCGGATCTCCCGACTCTACCGCACGCCGCCCTGGGGCGATCTCGACCAGGGGGATTTCGCCAACGCCTGCGCCATCGGCGACACCACGCTCGCGCCCTATGAACTGCTTGCAGCGGTCAAGAAGATCGAGGCCGACATGGGCCGGGCGCCGACGCGGCGCTGGGGCCCGCGGCTGATCGACGTCGATATCCTCTTCCTCGGGGACCACGCGATCGACGATCCGGAGCTGACCTTGCCGCATAAGGAGCTTTTTCGCCGCGGTTTCGTTCTCGCGCCGCTCGCCGAAATCGCCCCTGAACTCGAGCTGGACGGGGTCACCATGCGCGCGGCGCTGGCCGGCGCTGACGCCAGCGGCGTGCGTCCGTGGTCGGACGAATAGCCGCCCCACCCCTGATGGTTGCCTGCCTTCGCGGCGCAGCATTCGCTGCTGCTGCGGCGTCGCGGGCAGATGTTGAAATCAGAAATATGCCTTTGTTACAATGTTATATGAAGAATTGTGCGTCGCGCCATAGCCTGTCCAAGAGCCCTTCATGGGCGGGATATTAACTACCCACTAGGGTTGCATTAGCTATTCGATAGATTGTTTTGCTCTATACTAATGGGTATTGTGATTATCGGGGGTTATTGGAATGTTGCGGCACGCTGAGCTGGGTCTGCGGTCTGCTCTTTCAAGGGGCGGACTGGGGATTTTGGCTTAGGCGGCGACGTCGGTTTTCGTCCGATAACAACAAGCAGCCGGGTTCTGGGGTTTTGGGGATTGCTCGCGCAGGCGGGGGATTTTCCGGGATTTTCGGGAAGGCTGCGGCAACAAGGGCGGTTTTGCGTGTTTTTAGAAGAAGACGCGCTTTCGCTTTGCTTTACGAAACGAGGACGAAGCGGCTCCGTTGTGGGAGGCGGAGCGATACCGGTCACGCGCAATTCCCTGGGAGCACATTGGAGGAGAAGGGTATGAGCTCAACGACTGACACAGCAGCCCGCGCTGCTGCTGGCACGGAAGCTGTAGTAGACCTGAAGGGCATGTGGATCGGCTTGGCCGTTCTGAACGGGTTCTATCTGGTCGTCCGGATTTACGAGCAGGTTTTTGGCTGGCGCGCCGGCCTTGATTCGTTCGCTCCGGAGTTTCAGACATATTGGATGTCGATCCTTTGGACCGAGATTCCGCTTGAGCTGATCTCCGGCATTGGCCTTGCGGGCTTTCTTTGGAAGACGCGCACGCGCGACTTCTCGAACCTGGCGCCGCGCGAAGAGATGCGCCGCCTGGTGGTCGAGGTGCAATGGCTTGTTGTTTACGCCGCGGCCATTTACTGGGGCGCGTCGTTCTTCACCGAGCAGGACGGCACCTGGCACATGACGGTGATTCGCGACACGGACTTCACGCCGTCGCACATCATCGAGTTCTACATGAGCTACCCGATTTACTCGGTGATCGCGGTCGGCGGCTTCTTCTATGCGAAGACGCGTCTTCCGTATTTCTCCAAGGGCTATTCGGTGGCCTATCTGATCGTGGCGATTGGCCCGTTCATGATCATCCCGAACGTCGGCCTGAATGAGTGGGGCCACACGTTCTGGTTCATGGAAGAACTGTTCGTTGCGCCGCTGCATTGGGGCTTCGTGTTCTTCGGCTGGATGGCGCTCGGCGTGTTCGGCGTCGTGCTTCAGCTGCTGATCAACATTCAGCGCCTGATCGGCAAGGAAGGCGTCGCCCTCCTGACCGAGTAATCCGAGACTTCGCCGCCCGCTCGTGGCGGGCGGCGACTGGCTCCGGGCTTTTCGCGAAAACCAGAGAGCTTTTGCCTGTCGCTTTGCGCATGGGTTGGCTTGTTGCGGTCGAGAAGGGGTCTACGGGCTCTGGGACGATCGGGGGCGAAGGGCTTTTAAGCGATGCGGCCGGCGGGATCTCCGCCGTCCGGGCGCCGGCGGCGGGAAGGCCTGCCGGAGGCCATAAGGAAAGAACTCGGGCTTTACGGGTTCGAGAAACACCAAGGAGAAGAGTGATGTCACAATCGAAAAGCGGGGGGGCGGTCGGTCCGTTCAACTCCGTCGCCGAGGCGGCGGGTTGCGTTCAGACGGTCGACTGGATGCTTCTTGTTCTTCTGTTCTTCGCCGTTCTTGGCGGCTACCACGTCCACTTCATGCTGACGGCGGGCGACTGGGACTTCTGGGTTGACTGGAAGGATCGTCGTATGTGGCCGACGGTCGTGCCGATTCTCGGCGTGACCTTCTGCGCCGCGGCGCAGGCGTTCTGGTGGGTGAACTTCCGTCTGCCGTTCGGCGCGGTGTTCGCGGCTCTCGGCCTCCTGATTGGCGAGTGGATCAACCGCTACGTCAACTTCTGGGGCTGGACCTACTTCCCGATCAGCCTTGTGTTCCCGTCTGCGTTGATCGTTCCGGCGATCTGGCTTGACGTGATCCTGCTTCTGTCGGGCTCCTATGTGATCACGGCGATTGTTGGTTCGCTGGGCTGGGGTCTGTTGTTCTACCCGAACAACTGGCCGGCGATTGCGGCGTTCCACCAGGCGACGGAGCAGCATGGTCAGCTGATGACGCTTGCGGATCTGATCGGCTTCCACTTCGTCCGCACCTCGATGCCGGAATATATCCGCATGGTCGAGCGCGGCACGCTGCGCACCTTCGGTAAGGACGTTGTGCCGGTCGCGGCGTTCTTCTCGGGCTTCGTCTCGATGATGGTGTATTTCCTGTGGTGGTTCATGGGTCGTTGGTATTCGACGACCAAGATCATCGACACGATCTAAGCCTCGTCGCGTGCTGCGGCGCTGAACGGGCGCCGCGGCGGCCTGCAAGAAAGAAGAGCGGCGGGCTGAGAGCTTTGAAGCTTAGGTCCGCTGCGAGAGACAAGACCGGTTGGCGCGCGAGGCGGCGGCCGGGAAGAGGAACCTGGGAGGTTTATCGATGAAAAAGTTCGTCAAGCTCGCCGCGATTGGCGCGGCGGCGGCTGTGGCGGCGACCCTGGGAGCGGTTGCTCCTGCGTCGGCCCACGGCGAAAAGTCTCAGCAGGCGTTTCTTCGGATGCGCACGTTGAACTGGTATGACGTTCAGTGGTCGAAGACGACGGTGAACGTCAATGAAGAGATGGTGCTTTCGGGCAAGGTCCATGTGTTCTCGGCCTGGCCGCAGGCGGTCGCCAATCCGCGCGTGTCGTTCCTGAACGCCGGCGAGCCCGGTCCGGTTCTGGTACGCACGGCGCAGTTCATCGGCGAGCAGTTTGCGCCGCGTTCGGTGTCGCTTGTTCCCGGCAACGACTACGCCTTCTCCATCAACCTGCGCGGTCGTCGCGCCGGCCGTTGGCATGTTCATGCGCAGGTCAACGTCGAGGGCGGCGGTCCGATCATCGGCCCCGGCCAGTGGATCGAGATCAAGGGCGACATGAAGGACTTCACCGATCCGGTGACGTTGCTTGATGGCTCGACGGTCGACCTCGAGACCTACGGCATCAGCCGTGTTTACGCGTGGCATCTGCCCTGGCTCGCGGTTGGCGCGGCGTGGATCCTGTTCTGGTTCGTCCGTAAGGGCGTCATCGCTTCTTATCTCCGTGTCGCCACCGGCAAGGTTGATGAGCAGGTGACCGACGACGACAAGCGGATTGGCGCGATTGTGCTGGCGTTGACCATTCTGGCGACGATCGTCGGCTACGCCGTGACGAACTCGACCTTCCCGCGCACGATCCCGCTTCAGGCGGGCTTGCAGAAGCCTCTGACGCCGCTCGTTACGGACGGCACGGCGGGCGTCGGCAAGGAGCGCGTGACGGCCGATCTGAACGGCGGCGTCTACAAGGTTCCTGGCCGTGAGCTGACGATCAACGTCAAGGTCACGAACACGACCTCCGAGCCGCTTCGCCTTGGCGAATATACGGCGGCCGGCCTGCGCTTCCTGAACCCTGACGTGTTCACGACGAAGCCCGACTTCCCGGATTATCTGTTGGCGGACCGCGGTCTGTCGACGGACCCGACGCCGATCGCGCCGGGCGAGACGAAGGAAATCGCCGTGAAGGTGCAGGACGCGCGTTGGGACATCGAGCGTCTGTCTGACCTGGCTTACGACACCGACAGCCAGATCGGCGGCCTCTTGATGTTCTTCTCGCCGACGGGTCGCCGCTTTGCGGCCGAAATCGGCGGTCCGGTCATTCCGAAGTTCGTCGCGGGCGATATGCCCTGATCGATACTGACGAATTGAACTAAAAAGCCCCCGGCCCAAAAAGCCGGGGGTTTTCTTTTGGGGAAGGGCCTGCGCCCCTGGGGAGCCTGCGCGCCTGAGGAAGGCCTGCGCGCCTGCAATCCCACGCGATGCGCGGGCGTCGCT
>NZ_JADNRA010000006.1 GCF_015709525.1 Methylocystis sp. L43
GTGATCGGAATGTCGTCGCCGGGGAACTCATACTTGCTGAGCAGCTCGCGCACTTCGAGCTCGACGAGCTCCAGAAGCTCCGGATCGTCGACCATGTCGACCTTGTTCAAGAACACGACGAGCGCCGGCACGCCGACCTGACGGGCGAGCAGAATGTGCTCGCGGGTCTGCGGCATCGGGCCGTCGGCGGCCGAGACCACCAGGATCGCGCCGTCCATCTGCGCCGCGCCGGTGATCATGTTCTTCACATAATCGGCGTGGCCGGGGCAATCGACATGCGCGTAATGGCGGTTCTTCGTCTCATATTCGACATGCGCCGTCGAAATCGTGATGCCGCGCGCCTTCTCTTCCGGCGCCTTGTCGATCTGATCATAGGCCGTAAAGGTCGCGCCGCCCGTCTCCGCCAGAACCTTGGTGATCGCCGCCGTCAAAGACGTCTTGCCATGGTCGACGTGCCCAATCGTCCCAATGTTGCAGTGCGGCTTCGTGCGTGAAAACTTTTCCTTGGCCATCGCCGTGCTCCTTTGAAGAGTACCTGTCGCCCCGTCGCGTTCGAGATCAGGCGTATTTCGCCTGGACCTTCTTCGACTCCGCTTCGGGGACTTGTTCGTAGTGATCGAATTGCATTGTGTAGCTCGCGCGTCCCTGCGTGAAGGAGCGCAGCTGATTGACGTAGCCGAACATATTGGCGAGCGGCACCATGGCGTTGATCACCACGGCGTTGGCGCGCATGTCCTGGCCTTGAATCTGTCCGCGACGGGAATTCAGATCGCCGATGACAGAACCGGTATATTCCTCCGGCGTCACCACTTCGACCTTCATGATCGGCTCGAGCAGCACCGAGCCGCCCTTCTGCAGCGCTTCGCGCGTCGCGGCGCGCGAGGCGATCTCGAAGGCGAGCACCGACGAGTCGACGTCATGGAAGGCGCCGTCGATGAGCGTGGCTTTCAGATCGACGACGGGGAAGCCGGCGAGAATGCCGGACGTCGTCACCGACGCAATGCCCTTGTCGACGCCGGGGATATATTCCTTCGGCACCGCGCCGCCGACGATCTTGCTCTCGAACTCATTGCCCTTGCCGGCTTCATTGGGTTCGAAAATGATCTTCACGCGCGCGAACTGGCCGGTGCCGCCGGTCTGTTTCTTATGCGTATAGTCGATTTCAAGCTTGCGGCCGAGACGCTCGCGATAGGCGACCTGCGGCGCGCCGATATTGGCGTCGACCTTATAGGTGCGCTTCAAGATGTCGACCTTGATGTCGAGATGCAGTTCGCCCATGCCCTTGAGGATGGTCTGGCCGCTTTCCTGATCGGTCGAAACGCGGAAGGAGGGATCTTCGGCGGCGAGCTTCTGCAGCGCGACGCCGAGCTTCTCCTGATCGGCCTTCGACTTCGGCTCGATGGCGATCTCGATGACCGGATCCGGAAACTCCATCCGCTCCAGAATGACGGGCTTCTGCAAGTCGCAGAGCGTGTCGCCGGTGCGCGTGTCCTTGAGGCCCGCGAGCGCGACGATGTCGCCCGCAAAAGCTTCCTTGATGTCTTCGCGATTATTGGCGTGCATCAGCAGCATGCGGCCGATGCGCTCTTTCTTCTCTTTCGTGGAATTGAGCACTGTCGTGCCGGAGTCGATCTTGCCCGAATAGACGCGGGCGAAGGTGATCGTGCCGACGAAGGGATCGTCCATGATCTTGAACGCGAGCATGGAGAAGGGCTCGGAATCGAGCGGCTTGCGATCCAGCTCCTCGCCCGTGTCCACATCGACGCCCTTGATCGCTTCACGATCGACCGGCGACGGCAGATAATGCACGACCGCGTCGAGCAGCGGCTGCACGCCCTTGTTCTTGAAGGCCGAGCCGCAGAACACCGGGATGAAGGCGATCTTGCGCACGGCGGCGCGGATGAGCCTGTGCAGCGTCTCCTCGTCCGGCTCCTGACCGTCGAGATAGGCCGCCATGGCCTCGTCGTCCATTTCGACCGCGGCTTCGATCAGCGCCAAACGATATTCCTTGGCCTTGTCGAGCAGGTCCGCAGGAATCTCTTCGTCGTGATATTTGGCGCCAAGGCCTTCGTCTTCCCAGACCACGGCCTTCATGCGCACGAGATCGATAATGCCCTTGAAATTCGACTCGGAGCCGATCGGCAACTGCACGCAGATCGGGCGGCCGCCGACGCGGGTCTTGATTTCCTCGACGCAGCGGTCGAAGTCGGCGCCGATCTTGTCCATTTTGTTGACGAAGACGATGCGCGGCACATTGTATTTGTCGGCCTGACGCCAAACCGTCTCGGTCTGCGGCTCGACGCCCTGATTGCCGTCGAGCACGCATACGGCGCCGTCGAGCACGCGCAGGCTGCGCTCGACTTCAATGGTGAAGTCGACGTGGCCGGGCGTGTCGATGATGTTGAGGCGCTTGCCGTTCCAGAACGTCGTCGTTGCGGCGGACGTGATGGTGATGCCGCGCTCCTGCTCCTGCTCCATCCAGTCCATCGTCGCGGCGCCTTCATGCACCTCGCCGATTTTATGGCTCTTGCCGGAGTAATAGAGGATGCGCTCCGTCGTCGTCGTCTTGCCCGCATCGATGTGGGCCATGATGCCGAAGTTACGGTAGTCCTCGATCGGATGAGAGCGGGCCATGACGGTTGTCCTTACCAGCGGTAGTGCGAGAAGGCGCGGTTGGCCTCCGCCATGCGATGCGTGTCTTCGCGTTTCTTCACCGCGGCGCCGCGGTTGTTGGACGCGTCGAGCAGTTCGGCCGACAGACGGTCGACCATGGTCTTGTCGTTGCGGGCGCGGGCCGCGGTGATGATCCAGCGGATGGCGAGCGCCTGACGACGCTCGTTGCGCACTTCGACCGGCACCTGATAGGTGGCGCCGCCGACGCGGCGGGACCGAACCTCAATCGCCGGCGCGACATTCTCGAGCGCCTGCTTGAAGACGGCGAGCGGATCGCTCTTGGCCTTCGACTCGACCTGGTCGAGCGCGCCATACACAATCTGCTCGGCGACCGACTTCTTGCCGTCGTACATGATCGAGTTCATGAATTTCGTGAGAACGATGTCGCCAAATTTGGCGTCTTCGATCACTTCACGTTTTTCGGCCCGGTGGCGACGAGACATCGAACGGCTCCTTACTTCGGACGCTTCGCGCCGTATTTCGAACGGCGCTGCTTGCGGTCCTTGACGCCCTGCGTGTCCAGCACGCCGCGCAGAATGTGATAGCGGACGCCGGGAAGATCCTTCACGCGGCCGCCGCGGATCATCACGACCGAGTGCTCCTGAAGATTATGGCCCTCGCCCGGGATGTAGCCGATGACCTCGAATCCGTTGGTCAGGCGCACCTTGGCGACCTTGCGAAGCGCGGAGTTCGGCTTCTTCGGCGTTGTCGTATAGACGCGCGTGCACACGCCGCGCTTCTGCGGGCAGGACTGCAGATGGCGCGCCTTCTCGCGATAGGTCGGCGCTTGGCGCGGCTTGCGGATCAACTGGCTGATCGTCGGCATTCAATAGGGTCCTTCGCGTGATTGCGAATGGCGGATGTCAAGGTGGTCCCGCCGCGCATGGCCTTTAAGGCACGCGCAAACGAGCGAAGCGCCGATGGCCGTAAGGGCCAAGGCGCTTCTAACGCAGAGGATCCCGTCGCCGGGATCGTGCCTTCCTGTCAGTCGCTTTCGCGACGTGCTGATTACCAATTACATTTGGCGGTCACAGGCAAGGCGACAGCGTTTAAGTTCGAAGGATCGAGAGCGAGGCGCTCACCGACGGCATGAACTTACGGCCTGTCGAAAGTGGGCGGAACCTAATGGCGACGCTGGGCGGCGTCAAGCAAAGAATCTGTCATGATTGAAGAAATTCGCATCTGCTTGCCGCCAGGATTTTATTGGGATTGTGTATCGATGCGACGGCCCTCATTCGCCGGGAGTGAAATTCTTCAAAAACTCAATCACCGGCTCGACATGCTTGCCGAGCTGCTTTGCAACCTCATCCCAGCCTTTAATGGCGGACCCCATGTCCTTGCCCTTTTCGGCTCCAGCGCTTCGATCCGGTCTGGCCAGACGCCAGAGCGCCCAGCTCTTGGCGTGCGACTTCGCCATTCTGAACGCTGCATGCTACAGTTGGATCGAGACCCCCCCGAGATTTTGGCCGACCGATCGCGACCGTGTGGCGCCGGCGCGCCGTTGGCTCGGGACGGCGCAGCCGCCAAATCCGCAGAAGCCGTCTCATCTGCGCAGTTTGGTCGCATGCCGACGGCATTGCGCCTGGCGCGAGCCGGTAACATCATCCCCTACTGCGACGGCGACGCCGCCAAAGTTGATCAAGGAAGGAAGCTCGAATGAGCCATGTTGCGCATGAGTTGCACGAAGAATTCCCCGAACACGCCGAGGCCATTCACGCCTTGAAGGCCAAGAACGCGCACTTCGCGCGCCTCACCGAGGAATATCACACGCTCAATCGCGCCATTCACCGCATGGAGACCAATGTCGAGCCGGCGGATGACGCAACGATCGAAGATCTCAAGAAGAAGCGGCTCGTCCTCAAGGATGAGATCGCCGGCTTCCTTGAAACGGCCTGAGCCGACTTCGCGCAAATGAAAAACGCCCCGGCCTACGCCGGGGCGTTTGCGGTTCTAGCGGTATTGCGCCGGCGGCTGCGGATTATTCGCGGGGTTGCTGTCGTGTTTGGTCAGGCGGGCGACCAGGGGACCGCCGACCAGGGGCTGAAGTTCCACCTCCAGCGCGTCGGCGACGTCCTTCCCATAGACTTCCTCACCGGCGACATGGATCGAGAAGGCTTTGCTGTGCTTCTCGATTTTCGCGGGATCCTCGATCACCGCCTTCGTCCATTTGTAGAGCGGGAAATTCTCCTCGCCGCGCTGTTTGGCCGCGGCGACATAGTCGGCAAAGGCGTCAAGCTGGTTCCGCAGCTTCGCGTTATGTTTGGCGAGAATGTCGCTGAGCGGCCTGAGCGCCGGATTTTCCGGATCCTTGCGCGCGAGCTTGGCCGCCGCGTCGACGAGATTGACCCGAACCTGATATGCCCAATCTTCGCTCATCGCTCCACTCCCTGGGGCTGACGCCGCGCGCCGCGCTTCTTTCACTTGTCGCCTTGTGAGCCGAGCGGCGTCGGACCAGAAAGAACCTATAGCAGATTGGCGAAAACCCGAGATTTTCCAAGCCCCAGGGGCGCCGCCCGACTGTCGCGCGCGCCGAGCTATCCCCTTGTCGTCCTTACGTTTAATCGGGCATGCCCAGGCACAAGGTGATTTTTTCAGCAATACTGTGTATAAGCGGTCTAGCGGCATCGAGGCAGCGCCGCCCTGTGGGAACGGACGTCGGCCACATTTCAGCCGCCTTGGCCTTGGACTTTGTCGGGTCGACCGGCGCGCCTTTCGCAAGTCCGGCTGTCGAGTCGATAAGAGTGTCGACTGTTGAGCATCGACGTCGCGCCCTTCGAGGAGTCGGGGGCGGCCGTTTCGCGCGAAAAGCGCAGTCACGTCGCGCCGGCCCGGACGTTAAATTGCGGCCGCAAATAGCAAAGGGTGAAGATGCCGACCATCGCTCTCGTCGACGACGATCGAAACATTCTCACCTCTGTCTCCATCGCTCTGGAGGGCGAGGGGTATCGCGTCCAGACCTATACCGACGGCGCGCAGGCGCTCGACGGGCTGCGCGCCAACCCGCCCGATCTGGCGATCTTTGACATAAAGATGCCGCGGATGGACGGCATGGAGCTTCTGCGTCGACTGCGGCAGAAGTCGGACCTCCCGGTGATTTTTCTCACCTCCAAAGACGAGGAAATCGACGAGCTGTTCGGCCTGAAAATGGGGGCCGACGACTTCATTCATAAGCCTTTCTCGCAACGGCTGCTCGTCGAGCGGGTCAAGGCGATTCTGCGGCGCGCCAATCCAAAAGAGGCCGCGGCTCAGAAGGAATCGGAGGCCAAGGTCCTGGAGCGCGGCGCGCTGCTGATGGATCCTGAGCGCCACACCTGCACCTGGCGTGGCGATCCGGTGGTGCTGACGGTGACGGAATTCCTGATTTTGCAATCGCTGGCGCAGCGTCCTGGCGTCGTGAAGAGCCGCAACGCGCTCATGGACGCGGCCTATGACGACCAGGTCTATGTCGACGATCGAACAATCGACAGCCATATCAAGCGATTACGCAAGAAATTCAAGGTGGTGGACAACGACTTCGAAATGATCGAGACGCTCTATGGCGTGGGCTATCGATTCAAGGAAGCCTGAGCTCTCGCGGAGGGCACGCGAGATGGACGCAAGCATCGAGGGTGACGGCGACGTGACCGCCGTCGGCGACCCGGTCGCGGCAGCGGCGCCGAGTCCGGCGGTCCCGGCGACCGCGCCTGCGCGCGACGCCGCGGCGGCGCGGGCCCGCCTGTGGCGGACGATTTCCGTCCGCTTGGCGCGGGCGCAGCGAACTGTCCAGCGAACCGTCCAGTCGCATCTTTCGTCCTCGCTCACCCGCCGCATCGTCGTTCTCAATCTTGGCGGGCTCGTCGCGCTGCTGGCCGGCTTCCTCTACCTCAACCAGTTTCGCGAAGGTCTGATCGACGCCCGCGTGCAAAGCCTGCAAACCCAGGGCGAGATCATCGCCGCGGCGGTGGCGGCCTCGGCGACGGTCGACACCGACGCCATCTCCATCGATCCGGAAAAACTGTTGAAGCTTGCGCCGGGGGAAAGCGCGAGCGGCGCTGAGGGCGGATCTCCGCTGGAGTTTTCGCTCAATCCCGAACGTGTCGGGCCGCTGCTGCGGCGACTGGTGTCCCCGACGCGGTTGCGGGCGCGCATCTATGACCGCGACGGCTTTCTGCTGCTCGACTCGCGCTCCGTCTCCGGTCGTTCGAACATTCTGCGCTTCGAGTTGCCGCCCGCGGGCGGCCAGCCCACGACCCTCGACGCATCTTCATTCCTCGAACGGTCGCTGGAATTTGTCCAGCGCCTGTCACATCGGCCGGAGTTGCCGCTTTACGAAGACATCGGCATGGGCAATGGCAAAGCCTATCCTGAGGTCGGCAACGCGCTCGGCGGCCACATCCATTCGGTGGTGCGCGCCAACGCCAGGGGCGAAACCATCATTTCCGTCGCCGTCCCGGTTCAGCGCTTCCGGTCGGTGCGCGGCGCGCTGCTCCTTTCGACCATGGGCGGCGACATCGACGCCGTCATCGTGACGGAACGCTGGGGCATCATCCGCATCTTTCTGGTCTCGGCCGGCGTGATGTTGCTGATTTCGCTGTTCTTCACCAATACGATCACCGAACCGATGCGCCGCCTGGCCGAGGCGGCCGAACGCGTGCGGCGCGGCGTGAAGTCCCGCCAGGAGATCCCGGACTTCTCAGACCGGCCGGACGAGATCGGCCATCTTTCGGGCGCGCTGCGCGACATGACGAAGGCGCTCTACAACCGCATCGACGCGATCGAGCATTTCGCCGCGGATGTCGCGCATGAACTCAAGAATCCGTTGACCTCTCTGCGCAGCGCCGTCGAGACGCTGCCGATCGCCAAGACGGAGGAGTCGCGCGACAGGCTGCTTGCCATCATCAAGCATGACGTCGGCCGACTCGACCGTTTGATCAGCGATATTTCCGACGCGTCGCGTCTCGACGCCGAACTCGCGCGCGCCGACATGGCCGTGGTCGATCTCTCGGCGGCGCTGTCGACCGTCGTCGACTTGGCGCGCGCCGTGGACCGTGGCGACGGCGTCAACATGCAACTGACCGTGCGCTCCTCTCCCTATGACGCGCCGCGCAGCCGCTGGCGCGTTCTCGGCAATGACTCCCGCCTCGGCCAGGTGTTCAATAATCTGATCGACAACGGCCGGTCGTTTTCAAAGCCCGGCGGCGTCGTGCGCGTGCTGCTGTGGCCGGAGCGCGCCAAAGGGCCGGGCGGCCAGCAGATCGAGGGCTTCGAGATCATCTTCGATGACGACGGCCCCGGAATTCCCGACGGCGCCTTCGAGCGCATTTTTGAACGTTTCTACACCGACCGGCCGGAACAGGGGTTTGGCCAGAACTCCGGGCTCGGGCTCTCGATCTCCCGCCAGATCATCGAGGCGCATGGCGGACGCATCCGCGCGCTTAACCGTACCCGCGCGCATCCGCAGGGCACTGACGAGCCCCTGCCCGGCGACGCCGTGCTCGGCGCGCGCTTCGTCGTCTGGTTGCCTTCGGCGCGATGACGCCGCCGCAAGAGTCAGCGTATCTTCACGCCAATGCGCTGGTTCTCGGCGCGTTCGGCCTGCTGCTGCGCGGACCGTCCGGCGCCGGAAAGAGCGCGCTGACCTTGCAGCTGATCGCCGACTGGCGGGCGCGCGGCGCTTTCGCGGCGCTCGTCGGCGACGACCGAGTCGCGCTCGAAGCGCGCCACGGCCGGCTGATCGCACGGCCGCACCCGTCGATCCGCGGGATCATCGAAGCGCGCGGCCTCGGGCTGATGCGCGTCGCCTATGAGCCGGCCTGCGTCTTGCGGGCCGTCGTCGACCTCCTCGCGGCCGGAGAGCCGCCGAAGCGATATCCCGACGAGGAGGAGGCAATGTCTCGGTTGAGCGGCGTGACGCTGCCGCGCATGTTCGAAAACGCCGCAAGCGTCGGGGTGGCGGCGCGGATTGCAGCCTACATTCAGAACGTTGCGACAAATTGACGGAGCCCTGCTGTTTTCGCTTGCCTATTTCGCCGCGTTGCACAAAATGTCGCCCCTATTGAGCGGGGCGATCACGGCGGGCGCAACGGCTCCTCTTAGGATGCAATTTGGCTCCGTTCGCCCTTGCGGGTCGACGCATTTTTCGAGACATCGGCGCGCAAGAGACGTCTTCATGAGTGGTAGGGTCGTATGATCGGAATGGTCTTGGTGACCCATGGCCACCTTGCCACTGAGTTTCGCGCGGCGCTCGAACACGTCGTCGGACCTCAAAAGCAGATTGCCGCGATCTCGATTGGGCCCGAGGACGATATGGAGCGCCGGCGCACGGATATCATTGAGGCGATCCGCGAGGCCGACAGCGGCGAAGGCGTGGTGCTGCTTACCGACATGTTCGGCGGCACGCCCTCCAATCTTGCCATATCTGTAATGGATGGCGGAAAGGTGGAAGTGCTCGCGGGGGTCAATCTGCCGATGCTGATCAAACTCGCGTCGGTCCGCGATACGCAACCTTTGGAGCAGGCGGTGCTGCAGGCGCAGGACGCCGGCCGCAAATATGTTTACATCGCCAGCAAAGTGCTCAACGCAAAATGAATGACCTCGTGACCGAAAAATTCCATCAGGCTGCGGCCGAAGACTCCCTGTCGCGCGAGTTCGCGATCGTCAACAAAAAGGGGCTGCACGCCCGCGCGACTGCCAAATTCGTGCAGTGCTGCGAAAAATTCGACGCCGTCATCACCGTTTCGAGAGGCGACGAAACCGTTGGCGGCAGCTCGATCATGGGCATTCTGACGCTCGGCGCAAGCCAGGGCACGACGATCGCCGTCACCGCGACGGGCCCCCAGGCGAAGGCGGCGCTCGACGCGCTGGAGACGCTCGTCGCCCATCGCTTCGGCGAGGACGAATAGCTCGGCCAGACGCCGCCGGAAGCGATCGCAAGATCTCACTCGCAAAATTTGCGCGCAAGCGGCCAACCCTGTAGAGCGCGTCCGCCACAGGCGCCATGTTACTCGAAGCAAACGCGAGAGTTGCGATCCCTCGCACGTTGCTGAACCTTTTCCTGCTGGCAGGCGTCGTCAAATGTCCGTCTTTAAAGTTTACGTGCGCGTGCTGGGGCTGTTGCGGCCTCAGGCGCGGCTTGCGCTCATACTGGTCGCGGCCAATCTGGCGCTCGCCATCTCCGCCTTCGCCGAGCCGATGCTCTTTGGGCGCATCATCGACCGCATGACGCGCGCGCAGGCGCCCGGCGCAACTTTGACATGGAGCGATCTGCTGCCGCTCGTGTCCGCCTGGGCCGCCTTCGGCCTGTTTTCGATCGGCGGCGCCATTCTCGTCGGCCTCAATGCCGATCGTCTCGCGCATCGCCGGCGGCTTGCGATCATGTCGGATTATTTCGACCACGTTCTCAGCCTGCCGCTGAGTTTTCACACCAACGTTCACTCCGGACGTCTCTTAAAGATCATGCTCGATGGGGCGAACGCCATGTCGGGTCTGTGGCTGTCGTTCTTTCGCGAGAACTGCGCGTCCTTCGTTGCGCTCTTTGTGCTGTTGCCGGCGACGCTGTTCGTCAATTGGCGGCTCGGCTCGCTGCTCATGGCGCTTGTCGTGATCTTTTATTTCGTGACGAGCTTCGTCCTGCGACGCACGGAAGATCTGCAGGGTCAGGTCGAGCGCTACAATTCGACGCTCGCCGAACATGCGTCGGATGCGCTTGGCAATATTCCGGTGGTGCAGAGCTTTACGCGCATCGAAAGCGAGTCGCATGCGCTGAACCGCATCATCGATGACGTCATCGCGGCGCAGATGCCCGTTCTCTCCTGGTGGGCCTTCGTCGCCGTCGCCAGTCGCGCGTCGGCGACGCTGACGATTCTGGCGATTTTTCTGTTGGGCGTCTGGCTGCATTTGCGCGGCCTCGCGACGATCGGCGAGATCGTCGCCTTCATGAGCTTTGCGACAATGTTGATCGCGCGGCTCGAGCAGGTCGTCGGCTTCGTCAATATCCTCTTCCAGCAATCGATGAAGATCGCGGATTTCTTCGCCGTGCTCGATACGCAGCCAAGCGTCGCCGATCGCCCCCACGCCCGCGACGCGGAGCGGCTTGTCGGCGCGGTCGAATTCGACAACGTCGCCTTTTCCTACGACGGGCGTCGGCCGGCGGTGCGCGACGTGTCGTTTACGGCGAATCCCGGAGAGACGATCGCGCTCGTCGGCTCGACGGGCTCTGGAAAATCAACGACGCTCGGGCTCTTGCATCGGGCCTTCGATCCAGACAGCGGCGCGGTGAAAATCGACGGCGTCGACATCCGCGAATTCACCTTGAGTTCGCTTCGCCGCAACATCGGCGTCGTCTTTCAGGAGCCGATGCTGTTTGCGCGATCGATCGAGGAAAATCTGCGAATCGGCAATCCGGAGGCGACCGACGAGGAGATCGCCCATGCGCTCGAGCTGGCGCAGGCGACGGAATTCGTCGCCCATCAGAGCGACGGGCGGGCGACGCGCGTCGGCGAACGCGGCCGCTCGCTCTCGGGCGGCGAGCGCCAGCGGCTCTCGATCGCAAGGGCGCTGTTGAAGAACCCGCCGATCATGGTGTTCGACGAGGCGACCTCGGCGCTCGACGCGACGACCGAGCGGATGATCCAAAAGGCGTTGGAGGCGGCGATGAAGGGCCGCACGACCTTCGTCATCGCCCATCGGCTGGCGACCGTGCGCAACGCCGACCGCATCCTCGTCTTCGATCAGGGCGAGATCGTCGAGAGCGGCGGCTTCGACGAATTGGTCGCGAAGGGCGGTCGCTTCGCCATGCTCGCGGCGGCGCAGTTCATGACCGAGCCCACCGTCTCGACGACGCCGCTCGACGGTGTTTACGAAGCCGGCGCGCAGCAGCCGGCGGGGTGAGAGGGCAAGTGCGCTGCGGAGAAGCAAGCCGGCGCCGAATGCCGATCGGTGGACAAAAAAGCCGCGCCCCTTTCAGGGCGCGGCCGCAGGCTTCAAAACGCGATCTTCTTAGCGGATCACGTAAGGCAGTAAGCCGAGGAAGCGGGCGCGCTTGATCGCCTGCGCGAGTTCGCGCTGCTTCTTGGCCGAAACGGCGGTGATGCGCGAGGGCACGATCTTGCCGCGCTCGCTGATGTAGCGGGACAGCAGGCGCGTGTCCTTATAGTCGATCTTCGGCGCGTTGGCGCCGGTGAACGGGCAGGACTTGCGGCGGCGGAAGAAGGGGCGGCGCGGGGCGGTGCTCATTCGACCTCTCCTTCAACCTTGCCTTCTTCACGACGCGGGCGACGCTCGGGACGATCGCCTCGATCTCCCCGGTCGCCGCGATCCCCTCGATCGCCGCGCGGGCCCCGGCGATCGCCGCGGTCGTCGTCTTCACGCTTGCGAAGCTGCGCGGAAGGACCCTCCTCCAGCTCGTCAACGCGCAGCGTCAGCACGCGCAGAATATCTTCGTTGATGCTCTGCTGGCGCTGCATCTCCGCGAGCGCCGCCGGCGGCGCGTCGATGTTCATCAGGGTGAAATGCGCCTTGCGGTTCTTGTTGATCCGATAGGCGAGCGACTTGACGCCCCAATATTCGGTCTTGCCGACCGTGCCGCCGAGCGACGCGATGACATTTTTGAACTGCGCGGTCAGAGCCTCCACCTGCTGGGGAGAAACGTCCTGACGCGCGAGATAGACATGCTCGTAAAGAGGCATGGATTTTCGCCTTTCCGTTGCCGCGAGCCGCTCCGGCGCCAAGCCCTTCGAGCGCTTCTTGGGGACCTGCCCCGGAAAGGCTCGAGAAGGAAAGTTCGAAGGCGGAGGCACGGGAAGACGGGAGTTTTAATCCCTCGCTCGATTTAGCGCATATCCTTGCCCGAAAACCGCTACGCACTTTTCGGGGATATGCGCTCGAGCGCTTCCGTTCAGCCCCCGGCCGGGAACGTCGCGATCGGCGGTTTATACGCGGCTTTAAGCAGGATGCAAGAGCGCCAGGCCTCCCGGCTTGCCGCAAACCGGCTCGGCCAGTATGGTCGCGCCGTCAAGCCGCCGCCAGGAGAGACGAGATGACGCGGAAAATCCGAGTGTTCGCGCTGCTGGCGGCCCTCTCCGCGCTGCTGTCCGCCTGCGACAAATGCGGCGGCTTCCAGGAAATCCGCGTTCCCGGCCAGCCGCACGCCTGCAGGGACGGCGTGGCGCACTGACGCATTCCCCGCCAGAGCAAGCCGTTTGATATAGAGTGTCGTCCTGACGATTAGGCGCGCCGGAGTCGCCGTTTGCCCAACGCCAGCACCTTCCTCGACATGAAGCGCCGAGGCGAGAAGATCGTGGTCGTCACCGCCTATGACGCGCCGACCGCACGCATCGAGGCGGAGGCCGGCGTCGACATCATACTCGTCGGCGACAGCGTCGGGGTGAATATTCTGGGCTATGCGCATGAGCGCGAGGTGACGCTCGCCGATATGGCGCATCATATCGCGGCTGTGCGGCGCGGCGCGCCCGATATCTACATCATCGGCGATTTGCCCTATGCGACCTATGACACGCCCCAGCAGGCGATCGAAAGTTCGCGCCTGCTGCGCGAGGCTGGCGCCGACTGCGTGAAATTCGAAGGCGCGCAGCCTGACATCATGCGCGCCTTGACGGCGGCGGGCTTCGACGTATGCGCTCATCTCGGCCTCGAATCGCAGCATCACGACGTCAAGCGGCGCCAGGGCAAGACCGCGCAGGCCGCCGCGAAACTCTATGACGACGCGCTGGCGCTCGACGCCGCCGGACAGAAGTTTGTGGTGCTGGAGCTCGTGCCGCAGGAACTCGCGGCGCGGATCACGCAAGCGATCAGCGCGCCGACGATCGGCATCGGCGCCGGCGCGGCGACGGACGGACAGGTGCTCGTCGTCAACGACCTCGCAGGGATCACCGCGCGTGAATTCAAGCACAACCGCCGCTACGGCGCCGTTGGCGCGGCGCTGCGCGAGGCCGTCGAGGCCTATGCGCGCGACGTTCGCGCCGGGGCCTTTCCGGCGCAGGCGCACGCCTTTCACATGGCTGACGAGGAACGCTCCGCCTTCGAGCGCGCGGCGGGTCTTAAGCCGCTCCGATGACCACGGGCGGCCCGCCGGCGAGACGCCGGCGCCACATGTCTTCGAACAGCGATTCCAGCGCGCGCGTGTAGGCATAGACGTCGAAGAGCGCCGTCGTCAGGCGATTGGCGGCGAGCTTCGCCCGCAGTTCGGCGCAACGAACGGGATCGCCCGCCAAGACCAGCGCGATCTCCAAATATTCGTCAAAATCCGCCGCGATCAACTCCGGCAATCCGATCGCATGCAAAAGGCTTCCGGCCACGCGCGAGGGAAAGGTGTCGCCGGCGCAGGTCACGATCGGGACGCCCGCCCAAAGCGCGTCGCTCGCCGTCGTATGCGATCCGAAGGGCGCCGTGTCGAGCGCGAGATCGGCAAGCTGCAGGCGCGCCAGATGTTCGGCCTGCGGCAAATGCGGCGCGAAGATCATCCGCGCCGCGTCAATTCCGCGTCTGCGCATTTCATTGCGCAGATTGCCTTCCGCCAGCATCGCCGCCGAAAGCCACAGCACCGCGCCCGGCGTCGCCTCGAGCAGTCGCGCCCAAAGATCGAAGATGAAGGGCGTGAGCTTATAGGCCTGATTGAAGCAGCAATAGACGAAGCCTTCCGCCGGCAGGCCGGCGGCGGCCCGCGACGGCGGCGCCCGCAACGGCGTCCCGCGCCCGTGCGGCTGATAGGCGTGCGGCAGATAGGCGAAGGCTTCCGAATAGGCCGACGCCGACGACGGCGGCGTGACATAGCGGTCGGTCACGATGTAATCGCAAACGCCCGCTCCGAGCGTGCCGGGATAGCCGAGATAATTGACCTGAACAGGCGCGGGCCGCAGCATCATCACGCTGGTGCGCGCGCCATGGGTGAAGCCCTTGAGGTCGATCAGAATATCGACGCCGTCCGCATTAATGAGGCGCGCGGCCTCGGCGTCGGTCAGCTGCGAAATGTCGGCGAACGCGTCGAAGGCGGCCCGCAGCCGCGTCCGCATCGCCCCCTCGACGCCGCAATAGCTGTAAGCGCGAATCTCGAAGCGGGCGCGATCATGCGCCTCGAGCGTCTCGACGAGAAGATGCGCGGTCGCGTGCTCGTGGAAGTCGTTTGACAGATAACCGACGCGGATCCTGCTGCGGGTGGAGAGGTCGAAGCGCATCGCGAGGCTCGCGCGCAGCGGCCCGGCCGCCAATAGCCGCGCGGCGGTCCAGCTCTCGGAACAGGCGCGCTGTTCGCCGGCGGTGATGCCGGGCTCCGACAGCAGGAGGAAGGGGGGCGTCGCCGGGCCGTCCGCCGCCAGCGCCGCGCGAATTTGCGGCGCGGCGGCGTCGAAATCGTCCCATTCGCACATGGCGCGGCTGCGAGATATGGATTTCATGGCGCCCTTTCGCGAGGGGCCAATCCGCACATCAGCCGGCCTTCGTGCGCTAAGCGATTTCCATGCCGCGCGACGAACGTCATCTGGCGAGTTGCCAGGACCGCCGCCGCCGCTAGAAGATGTTCTTTTGCCGCGCCGCCATCTGGGCGGGCGGTCCGCAACAAGGCTCATCATGACGTCAGCCACGATCTCGAGAGAAGCGCCGGTCGGACTCCTTCTCGTCAATCTCGGCACGCCTGATGCGCCCGATGTCGCGGCGGTGCGGCGCTATCTGGCGGAATTTCTATCCGACCGCAGAGTCGTCGACCTCCCGCGCGCGCTATGGCTGCCGATCCTCTACGGCGTCGTGCTCAACACCCGGCCCGCGCGCTCGGCGAAGCTCTATGAGTCGATCTGGAACGCCGACACCGGCGAGGGTCCGCTGAAAACCTTTACCCGCCTGCAAGCCGAGAAGCTGCAGGCGCGGATTGGCGCTTCGAACCTCGTCGTCGACTACGCGCTGCGCTACGGCGCGCCCTCGATCGCGACGCAGATCGAATCGCTGATCGCCAAGGGCTGCGAGCGGATCGCGGTGCTGCCGCTCTACCCGCAATATGCGTCGTCGACCACGGGCTCCGCCGCCGACGCCGCTTTCGAGGCGCTGCGCGAGATGCGCAAGCAGCCGGCGCTCCGCATCGGCGCGCCCTATTACGACGATCCCGCCTATATCGACGCGCTCGCGACGAATATTACGCGCGCGCGCGCCGCGCTCGATTTCGAACCAGAGGTCATCATCGCCTCGTTCCACGGCCTTCCGCAGGCGCAGATCGATCGCGGCGATCCTTATCGCGCGCACTGCGAAGCAACGTGGCGACGGCTCTGCGAACGGCTCGGCATGAACGCCCAAAGCCTGCGTCTCGCCTTTCAGTCGCGCTTTGGGCGGGCGCGGTGGATCGAGCCCTATACGTCGGATGTGGTGACCGAGCTTGCCGGCGCCGGCGTCAAGCGCATCGCCGTCGTCGCGCCGGGATTTTCCGCCGACTGCCTGGAGACGATCGAAGAGCTAGGCGTCGAAATTCGCGATCTCTTTCTAGAAAAAGGCGGCGAGAAATATGCTCGACTGCCCTGTCTCAACGACAGCGACGAAAGCATGGCGCTGATCGAGACTCTGGCGAAGCGCGAGACCGCAGGTTGGATATAAGACGAATTCAGCTGATCCATGCGCTCGGACCCTGTCATCCCCGGCAGGCCGAAGGCCTGACCGGGAATCCAGAGCCGATCCAACAAGGTTGGTTTTGCTCTGGATTCCTGTGTGTCTGTTTTGTGAGAGACTGAGAATGCGGACGGGAGATCGTTGGATTCCTGGTGTTGCCACCGTATCGGGCCTGATCCCCGTCCGCTTTTCGAAGTTCACCTGAACAGTTGCACGAGGCTGCGCCAACAGACCTCGCATCACAGGGACAGGCACGATGAGCATAACCCCTGTTTGCGTCGGAATCGACGTTTCCAAAGCCTATCTCGATATTTTTGATCCGTTGGCAGGCTATTTTCGGATCGAAAACACGATCAGCGCGGTCTCCGCCTTTGTCTCGACGCAGCTCGTCCAGGGGCGTTTCGTGGTGTTCGAGGCGACCGGCTGTTACGATCGCGTATTGCGTCTGGGTCTTGAAGCCGCCGGCGTGGCTCATGCGCGCGTCAATCCCGAACAGGCGCGCGATTTTGCGCGCGCTTTGGGACGGCGCGCCAAGACCGATGCGGTCGACGCGCATGCTGGCCGACTTTGGCCGCGCGCTTGCGCCAAAACCGCGCCCGCCAAGCGATCTTGCGCGCGAGAACCTCGCCATGCGCCAC
>NZ_JADNRA010000007.1 GCF_015709525.1 Methylocystis sp. L43
GAGGTTCTCGCGCGCAAGATCGCTTGGCGGGCGCGGTTTTGGCGCAAGCGCGCGGCCAAAGTCGGCCAGCATGCGCGCGTCGACCGCATCGGTCTTGGCGCGCCGTCCCAAAGCGCGCGCAAAATCGCGCGCCTGTTCGGGATTGACGCGCGCATGAGCCACGCCGGCGGCTTCAAGACCCAGACGCAATACGCGATCGTAACAGCCGGTCGCCTCGAACACCACGAAACGCCCCTGGACGAGCTGCGTCGAGACAAAGGCGGAGACCGCGCTGATCGTGTTTTCGATCCGAAAATAGCCTGCCAACGGATCAAAAATATCGAGATAGGCTTTGGAAACGTCGATTCCGACGCAAACAGGGGTTATGCTCATCGTGCCTGTCCCTGTGATGCGAGGTCTGTTGGCGCAGCCTCGTGCAACTGTTCAGGTGAACTTCGAAAAGCGGACGGGGATCAGGCCCGATACGGTGGCAACACCAGGAATCCAACGATCTCCCGTCCGCATTCTCAGTCTCTCACAAAACAGACACACAGGAATCCAGAGCAACCGCAAGCATTCTGAATTTGCCCCTGGATTCCCGATCGCGCTGCGCGCGTCGGGAATGACATGCGCGAAATGGATTATTGAAATGCCTTACGTCCCGGAACGCGGCGATATCGTCTGGCTCAGTTTCGATCCGCAGGCGGGACATGAACAGAAGGGCCATCGGCCGGCGCTGGTGCTCAGTCCGAAAGCCTATAACGGCAAGACCGGGTTGATGCTGTGCTGCCCGATGACGACGAAGATCAAAGGCTATCCATTCGAAGTCGCGCTCGCGGACGCCAAGCCTTCCGCCGCGCTCGCCGATCAGGTGAAGACCCTCGATTGGCGCGCGCGCAAGGCAAAGAAGAAGGGCGCAGCGAAGAAAGCGGAAGTGGCGCAGGCCTTGGCGAAGGCAAGGACGCTGCTGCAATAAACAGACAAGAAAATCACATGATACGCTCCACATTTGTACAGACCATGGCGCGCTACAATCGCTGGCAAAACGCCAGCCTTTACGCCGCCGCCGATAGCCTGTCGGACGAAGCGCGGCGCAAGGACCGCGGCGCTTTCTTCAAATCAATTCATGCGAGCCTCAGCCATCTTCTCTGGGCGGACCATATGTGGCTGAGCCGCATTTCCGACGCCCCGAGGCCCTCCACGCCGCTGAGCGAATCAGCTTCGTATCGCGACGATTGGGACGATTTGAAACAGGATCGAATCGCATGCGACGAACTGCTGAACGCCTGGGCCGACGGCGTGACCGACGACTGGCTCGCCGGCGATCTCATCTGGCGTTCAGGCCTCATGCAATCGGATGTCGTTAAGCCGAAGTGGCTCGTCGTCAGCCACATCTTCAATCACCAGACCCATCATCGCGGCCAGATTCATGCGATGTTGACGGCCGCCGACGCCAAGCCGAAAGACACCGATCTGATCTTGATGGAACAGCACGCGACTTAATCCCCGATCAATCCCTCCAAAAACGCCACCAAATCATCCGTGACGAAATCCACATGCGGCTCGTCGCCGGTGGCGATTTCCCAGAGCTCCCGCTCGGGGCCTTCATCATGGGCCGGCAGCACCAGCACCGTCGCCATGCCGCGCGCATGCGGCACGACGAGATTGCGGTCGATGTCCTCGAAGATCGCGGCGCGCTTGGGCTCGATCTTCAGCTTCTCGAAAAAGCGCATATAGGCGCCTTCCTCGGGCTTATTGATGAAGTCCGCGGCGATGATGTCGAAGATGTCTTCGAAGCAATGGTCGATGCCGAGTTGCTTCGCGGTTTCGACCGCGTGATGGCGCGAGGCGTTGGTGAGGATGAGCTTGCGGCCGGGCAACGCGGCGATCGCTTCAGCGAGCGAGTGATTATGCGCCAGCGACGAGCGGTCGATGTCGTGCACAAAGGCCAGATAGGCCTCGGCGTCGATCCCATGTTCGGTCATCAGCCCGCGCAGCGTCGTGCCGTATTGACGATAATAATGTTTCTGCAACGCGCGCAGCGAAATGGCGTCGAGGCCGAAGAGCCGCATCATGAACAGCGTGATGCGCGCGTCGATCTTGGGCCAGAGATCGGCGGTCTGCGGATAGAGCGTATTGTCGAGATCGAACACCCAGGTGTCGATCGCGGCGAAGCGCGATCTGTCGGGCAAAAGTTTAGTCATTGCAACCTGTCGCAGATCGAGCGATGCGGCGCAACGCGCTCTCCCCTCCCCCTTGCGGGGAGCGGCTGGGGGGTGGGATCCGCAGGTGGTGGAGATTGCGCGCCGACCCCCTCCTCCCCAGCAAGGGGGGAGAGAATGACCGCGCACCGTTCCATCGCTGCGCATTATAGCGCCGCCAATATCTCCGCCACCCATGACGGCGTGATCTCGCTCGCGCGGCCATAGCGTCTGTCGTCGAATTCCGCCGCGTTGTCCGACGCCTCCAGGTTGATCTCGCAGCAGCGCAGACCTCTTGCGCGCGCCTCGCGCACAAAGCCCGCCGCCGGATAGACTGCGCCCGACGTGCCGATGGCCGCGAAAAGATCCGCCGCACCGAGCGCCGCATAGATCTCTTCCATATAGAGCGGCGTCTCGCCGAACCAAACAACATGCGGCCGCAACGCGCCATCGCAGCCGCAACGCGAACCCGTCGAAAGGTCTTCGCGGCAATCGCTCACCGCGCCGCATGAGGCGCAGCGCGCTTTGAGCAATTCGCCGTGCATATGAATGACGCGCGTCGAACCGGCGCGCTCATGCAGATCGTCGATGTTCTGCGTCACGAGAGTCAATGCGCCGCCGCGCCGCGCGAGGCCGGCTTCAAGCCGCGCCAGCGCGGCATGGGCGGCGTTGGGAGAAGCGGCGAGCAGATTGCGCCGCCGCGCATTATAGAACGCATGCACCAGCGCCGGATCGCGGGCGAAGGCCTCGGGCGTTGCGAGCTGCATTGGATCGTAGCGCTTCCACAGCGCGGCGCCCGGCCCGCGAAAGACGCCAAGGCCGCTTTCGGCGGAAACGCCAGCGCCGGTGAGGATGAAGCCTAAAATTTGCTCGACATTCTCTAGGCAAGCCTTGCTTGTTCCATGCGCCTCATTCGGGTTCAGGTAAGAAGCACGCTTCGTCGCAGAAAGCGCCGATCTAACTGTAGTCCGTCATTCGGCGGCTAGCCCCGAGCTTGACTATTCCTAACCAAACACCATGCCGTGATGACCACGCCGGTCGTGATGACGATTGTAATGCTTACTGCCATTCTTGTGCCAGCCGCGGCATCTGCCGCCATGGCCTCCAGTTTTGGCGCATGAGCTTGGTATCGAATGGGAAGCGCCTGTTCCATGCGGTTTGTGGAAGGCGAGCGCTGATTCGGCGCCGGCGAACGAAAGGAGCAAAGCTGCGGCGAGGGAGAGTCGCTTAAACATATCTTCTCCTGTTGAGGGCTTCGACATCAGCGCAGAACGATGTCCAACCAGAAAAAGTGAAGGGCGAAGTCCGTTCTGTCACATGTTCGTCATTGCGGCTGTCACAATCAATATTGAAGATGTTTATTTGCTCGCCTGCTGTTCTTCGAACGTTCCCGCAGTCGTATCCACGCCGGACCATCAGGCGTCCTGACGGGGACGGCCCTCACAGCCCGGCTATGACGCGCAAAAGAACATGTGCGCCAACGTGGGTTCACCTTGTGATCAGCGTGCCGGCTCCGTGATCCGTGAGCAATTCGATCAGCACGGCGTGCGGCAGTTTCCCATCGAGAATGACGACGCCCTCGACGCCGCGCTCGATGGCGTACATGCAGGTCTCGACCTTCGGAATCATGCCGCCGGTGATCACGCCCTCGGCGATGAGGCCGGGAATATCGCCGACCTTCAGCTCCTGGATGATCTGCTTGTCCTTGTCGAGCACGCCCGGCACGTCGGTGAGGAAGATCAGGCGTTTGGCGTGAAGCGCGCCGGCGATCGCGCCGGCGAATGTGTCGGCGTTGACGTTATAGCTTTCGCCGCGCGGGCCTTCGGCGACGGGCGCCAGCACCGGAATGAGTTCGCGCCCCAGCACCTGATCGAGCACGGTCGTGTCGACCTTGTCGGGTTCGCCAACAAAGCCGAGGTCGACGCCGTCAGGGCGTTCGAGCTTTTTGGCGGTGACCATACGCCCGTCCTTGCCGGTCAGCCCGATGGCGCGCCCGCCTTCCGAATTGATGTAGCCGACGATCTGCTTGTTGATGGAGCCGGCGAGCACCATTTCGACGACGTCCATCGTCTCTTCATCGGTGATGCGCAGGCCGTCGGCGAAGCGCGACTCGACGCCGAGTCGCTTCAGCATCGCCCCTATCTGCGGACCGCCGCCGTGCACGACGACGGGATTAACGCCGGACTGTTCGAGCAGCACCATGTCGCGCGAGAAATCACGCGCGACCTGATCGTCGCCCATGGCGTGGCCGCCGTATTTGACCACGACGATGGCGTCGTCGTAGCGCAGCATATGCGGCAGCGCCTGCATGAGAATGCGGGCTTGCTGGAGCGCGGTGTCGACGGCGTCGGTCATCGTGGAGCCTCGCGGGACGCTACCCTCAGGGTGATCGGTGAATGGCTTCCTCATCCTGAGGAGCGTGCGCAGCACGCGTCTCGAAGGACGAGGCAGCCCGCTTCTTCGTGTATTTTTACTCACCCTCGTCCTTCGAGACGCCGCCTGCGATCTCGGGCCTGCCCGAGATCGACATTAAAATCCGCAAGTCGGGTAAACCCGACTTGCGGGCGGCTCCTCAGGATGAGGGTGAGCAAAAACGATTCTTCACTCGAATTCCCTGGCGGAGCTGCCCTCTTCTAGGGTTGAAGCGCCCAACTAGCCCGCCGCGCCCGTCGCATTCAAGCGTTTCGTTCGGCCAGGAGCTTCGCGATCGCGGCGCGAAGCTCGGGAATTCCTTCGCCGCTGTGCGCCGAGGTGAAAATCAATTCAGGAAAGGCGGCGGGGCGCTTCTCCAGCGCCTTCATCGTTGCGGCGAGGACCTCGTCGCGCTCGGCAATCTTCAATTCGTCATGCTTGGTCAGAATGACCTGATAGGAGACGGCCGACTGATCGAGGAGATCGAACATCTCTTCGTCGAGAGGCTTCACGCCGCGGCGCCCGTCGACGAGCACGAAGACGCGGGCGAGGCTGGCCCTCCCCTTCAGATAGTCGCGCATCAGCTGCGACCAGTTCGCCACCTTTTCCTTGCCGACGGCCGCGTAGCCATAGCCGGGCATGTCGACGAGGCGCAGCCGCTCGGCGCCCGGCGCGCCGCCAAGCGCAAAGAAGTTGAGCTGTTGCGTCCGCCCCGGCGTGTTGGAGACGCGCGCAAGCGTCTTGCGGTTCGTCAAGGCGTTGAGGAGCGAGGATTTGCCGACGTTGGAGCGCCCTCCGAAGGCGATCTCCGGCGGGCCGATGACCGGCAGATCGCTCGCCTTGGCGCTCGCGAAGATGAAATCGCAGGGGCCGGCAAAGAGCAGCCGGCCCGGTTCGCTGAAGTCGGATTCGGTCACGCTCTCTGGAACGTCTTGCGCAGATTGTCCCAGAACTCGAACCTCACGCCGGCGCGCTTCATGATGACCCCCTGCTGGACGATCGACAGGAGATTGTTCCATGTCCAGTAGATCAGCAGGCCGGAGGCGAAGCCGCCCATGGTGAATGTGAAGATCACCGGCATCCAGGCGAACATCGTCTTCTGGATCTCGTCGGCGGGCTCCGGATTCATCTTCATCTGCAGCCACATCGAGACGCCCATCAGCAACGGCCAGACGCCGAGCGCGAGATAGGGGCCGAAGATCGCCACATGGGTGGGATCGAAAGGCAGCACCCCGAACAGGTTGAAGACATTGGTCGGGTCCGGCGCCGAGAGATCCCGAATCCAGCCGAAGAACGGCGCGTGACGCATTTCGATCGTGACGACCAGCACCTTATAGAGCGAGAAGAACACGGGGATCTGCACGATCACCGGCAGACAACCGCTTGCGGGGTTAACCTTTTCCCGCTTGAAGAGCTCCATCTGCTCCATGTTGAACTTGTGCTTGTCGTCGCCGTATTTTTCCTTCAGCTCTTTGATTCTTGGCTGAATCGCCTTCATTTTGGCGATCGACTGATAGCTTTTGTTGGCGAGCGGCAGGAAGGCGAGCTTGACGATAACGGTCACCGCCAGAATGGCGAGGCCGAAATTCCCCAGGAGCTTGTAAAGGAAGTCGATCAGCCGGAACATCGGCCTGGTGATGAAGTAGAACCATCCCCAGTCGATCAGAAGATCGAAGCGTTTCAGGCCAGGATTCGTCTTATAGGCGTCGAGCACGTCGACGACCTTGGCGCCGGCGAAGACATAGGTCGTCGCCTCCGCCAATTTCCCGGGCTCGATCGTCTTCTGGTCGCTGACCGTATCGGCCTGATAGGTTTTCACCGCGCCGCCCATCGAGGCGAAGCGCGCCTCCATGGGCAGATTCTGATCGGGAGCGACCACGGCCGCCCAATATTTGTCCGTCAGCCCAACCCAGCCGCCGACCCCCTTGTAGGTCTTGACCGCGTTGTCCTCTTTCTCGATCTTGTCGTAGGTGACTTCCTCTCCCGTCTCGCCGACGACGCCGACGAAGCCTTCGTGCAACGCCGCATAGCCCGCGGATGGCGGGTGGCCGACGCGGCTCACGCGCGCGTAGTTAAAAAGCGTGACGGGAGCGCCCGCTTTGTTCTCGACGCTGTCCTTGACCGTGAAGAGATATTCGTCGTCCACCGAGATGACGCGCTTGAAAACGAGGCCGTGGCCATTGTCCCAGGTCAGCGTCACCGGCTTTGCCGTCGTCAGCCCGTCGGCATCCGTGGTCCACAGCGTCTCGGTGGTCGGCAGAACCGGCGCGTTTTCCGTTTCGGCGGTCAGATAGCCGAGTTCCGCGTAATAGGGGCTGGGGCCGTCCTCGGGCGAGAGCAGCGTGATGATCGGGCTCGAGGGATCGACGGTCTCGCGATAATTCTTCAAGGAGACGTCGTCGATGCGGCCGCCTTTCAGCGCGATCGAGCCGGAGATTGATCTTGTGTCGATGGCGATCCGGGGGCTGAGCGCCAGCGCTTCAGCGCGCGTCTTGGGCGCGGCCTTCACCGGCGGCTGGCCGGCTGTGACCCTCTCGGGCGCGCCGAGCTGAGGAACCTTGGCAAGCTGCTCCTGCTGCGTCTGCGCCCGGCGCTGCTTGTCGATCTCGGGGAAGGCGTAAAAATAGTCCCAAAGGCCGATGAAGACCAGCGACAACGCCGCGGCGAGGATCATGTTCTTGATGTTTTCACTCATGGCCGCGTAAGCCTGTCTTCCTGTTTGCGTCTCGGGCGCGCCGCGCCGCGATCGTTCAACCTGGCGAGTCCTTCGGTCATCTGCGCGAGCAGTTCGGCGAATGGCGCGGAAAGGGACACGGGCCGCGCGACGAAGACGTAATCGCGACCGGGCTTCGCGCCAAGGGCGCCGCCGAGCCGCAGCGCCTCGCGGAGCCTGCGGCGAATGCGGTTGCGACCCACCGCGCCTGCAACCTTCCGCGTGACGGTGAGGCCGAAACGGGCCGGCGCATGCGAGTCCGTGAGTTCCCGCGGCGCCATCTGCACCGTAAAGGCGGGCAGTGCGACCCGCGCGCCGCGCGCCGCGCGCACGAAATCTCCGCGCCGGCGCAGAGTCTCCGGGCGCGAGGACTTTTCATCTTCGGCGGGGACTTGCGCCTTCATGCAGTCATCCGCCTCGTCCGCATCGAGCCGGATCAGGCCGAGAGGCGCTTGCGTCCGCGGGCGCGCCGCGCGGCGATAACGTTACGTCCGCCGACCGTGGCCATGCGGGCGCGAAAGCCGTGACGGCGCTTGCGCACAATGATGCTGGGCTGAAATGTCCGTTTCACCGTTTTTCTCCGCTGGCGAAAGGGGCTTGCGCCCAGCTCCCGCGCTCGTCTTGCTGTCGCCGTCGACGGCCAGCGCCGCAGACAGCTCAAAAAAGTTTCGGCGCCTGCGACGACGCACAGCCGTCACAAAACATTCGCCGCCCCTTTTGGAGCGGCGCCGATCGCAGGCATATAGGAGAAAGCGCATGTTCAAGTCAATGTTTGTCGCGCCGTTTTGCGCCGGCGCATCGCGAAAACGGCCGAATGCGGCGCGACCGAGGGTCGGCGAGTTCCCGCTCGCCGGTCTCGAGTCAAAGGGCCTCGAGGAAGGCGACGATCGCGGCTTTTTCGTCTGGGGTAAGTTCCAGCGGACGGATTTTCGGGTCGAGCGACGGATTGGCGCCCCCGCCGCGATCGTAGAACTCGATGACCTCGGCAAGCGTCCTCAAGCTTCCGTCGTGCATGTAGGGCGCGCTCTCGCTGACGCCGCGCAGCATCGGCGTCGTATAGGCCCAACGGTCCGTAGGCGCATTGGTGATTTCAAAACGGCCGACGTCATTTGGCGCGCCGGTCTGCGCGAGGCCGACCGCCGCGAGGTCGACATGTTGAAGAACCCCGGGCGCGAGTTGCACCAGTCTCTTGCCGCCCGTCGCCCCGGAGCGAAACGCGACGCCTGTGTTATGCCAGGATTGATCCGTGAAAAGCGCCGTCTCAGCTCCAATCGCGTGACAGGCGGCGCAGCCGGCCTTGCCGGTGAAAAGCTCATAGCCCTTCCACTCCTGAGGCGTCAGCGCCGCGCGTTCGCCGCCATAGACCGCGCGATCGAAACGCCCGCCGCCGCGCAGCAGCGCAGCTTCATAGGCGGCGATGGCGCGCCCGAGCGTCATCATTGTCGCGCCCTCGCCCGGAAAGGACGCCTCGAACGACGGCCCATAGTCGGCGTCGGCGCGAAGCCGGGCGACAAGAGGACCGATCCCGGCGTTGCCCATCTCGTCGGCCGCGAGCAGCGGCCCCCAGACCTGAGCGGCGAGATCGGGTTCGCGGCCGTCGTGAAACAGGAATTTCTTGAAGGCGACATTATAGAGTGAGGGCGCATTGCGCCGCAGCGACCGTCCCTCCATGCCGATCGAGAGCGCGCTTTGGTTTGAGGCGAAGCCCTGCGCCGGGATGTGGCACATGGCGCAGGACAGCGTGCCGTTCGCCGAAAGGCTGCGGTCGAAGAACAGTTTCTCGCCGAGCCTGCGCATGGCAGGCGTTCCCGCGACCTTAGCGGGAACAGGCGGAAGCCCCAGCGGCGATTGAATGTCCTCCGCTGCAGCGCCGCCGACGTAAACCAGTAGCGCCAGCGCGTGCAGAACGCGTGCAATGCCTCTCCCTTGCGGGGCGGTCGCGACACCTAGTGTCGCGGGTGGGGGACTCCGGGATGGTTTCGTCGCCGCGCTCCTATAATTGGCGAAGGGCGCGACGCTCATCTCGCAGCGGCCGCATTGCTCGCCTCCGGAAACTCCATGGCGAGCGTGCGCGCGTCATTGAGCAGATTTTCGGGCGTGAGGAAGGCGGCGCTATAGATCTCGCGCACCCAGCCGTCAGGATCGATCAGAAAGATTTTGAGCATATGATTGATCGCGCCGGAGCGCCGCCCGGCCTGGTCGGCCTCGAAAGCGATGTCCTGACCCATTTGCGCGATCAGCGGCGAAAGTTCGCTCAGCGAACGGCTGGTGAGAAACGCCCAGGGAATTTTGTCGGCTTCGTTCTCGCCGCTTTGCAGCAGGCGCATGACGTTGGGCGTATCATGCTCGGGATCGAGACTCGCGAAGATGAGCCGCAATCTGGATTTGAGCAGCGGATCGTCGTTGGCGTCGCGCGCGACGGTCTCGAAGGTCGACCATGCGAGGGGGCAGCCTGCCGGATCGACGCACTGCGCATAGAAGAAGGCGAGAGCCGTCACCGCGCCGCGCGTATAGGCGGAGAGCTGCGCCGCCCTGCCCTCGGCGTCGAGCAGTTGCGCCTCGGGGGCGCGCTGAATGCGCTGAAGAACATAAGCGCCCGCCCGCGGAAGATATGCGGCCTCGGCGTTCGCAGGCTGCGCGCGCGTCTCAGCCGCGCGCAGCGGCGCGGCAAAGGGTGCGGTCAAGAGCGCCGCCCAAAGACCGACGAACGCGGCGAAGGGCGCGCGCGCGCCCTCCGTCTGTCGCGCTTCGCTCGTCACCGCGACTCGGCCTTCTGGGCGCGCGCAGTGAATTTCATATGATGCGCGCGGCCGAGGCCTTCCTTATGGAAGTCGACGACGAAATCTTCCCTAAGCTCCTTCCCGTCCCATGAGTAGCCCTTGAGGAACTGCTCATTGTCGGCGTTCTTCTTGTCCCAGTTGGCGAGCAGCGAGGTGGTGAAATAGACGCGCTTCCCGTCCCAGCTTTGCGAGACCATGTTCACTTGCGCGCCGATCTTTTTTGCATAGACCTGTTTCGGCGCTTCCGGATTGGAAAGATCAAAGAGCCGCGCCGTTCCGTCCATGAAGGTGTTGACCCAGAGCGACGACGCGTCGGACGAAATCGAGATGTCCACGGGCAAGGGAATTTTGGACGGATCGCCGACGTCGGCGACGGCTTTCGCCTGCCACTCGTTCTTGTCGTCCTGCTTGATCAGGTAAAGTTTCGAGGTGAGCGCGCCGGCGGTGATCGCCCAATTGGCGCCGGGCTTCAGCGCCCAGCGTATTTCGAGCGGCGCGCCGGGAACGGAAAACACCTTTAGAGGCTTCATCGCCTTCAGATCCCACATCACCATCGTGTTCCCGAAATTCTTCATCGCGGAATCGTCTTGGATGAGCTGGGAAAGATCCATCATGTAGTTGGTCCAGCCGGTGAAGCTCGACGTCAGCATGCGGTTCTGGGCGGGATTGATGGCGATGTCATAGCCATAGCCGTCGCCGCCGTCAGTGAGCGGCATCGGCGTCGTCGTCACGAGCTCGCCGGCGTTGTTATAGGTGATCAGCCCGGTCACGCCGCCGTGATCCTTCTTGTTCGAAAGCGCCTGCACCAGCATGCGGCCGGGCAGCGCATAGAACGTGTGCGGGCCGACATAGCCCGTGCTCTCGGCGAGATTGTCGATGGTTTTGACAAGCTTCGGCGTCGAGGGATCGGAGCCGACGTCGAAGATGAAAATCTTGCTGTCGTCGAGACGGCCCGCCCAGAGATATTTGCGATCGTCGGTGAATCCCATGTGATGCGCTTCGCCGCGTCCACCGACGGCAATCGTGTGAATCACCTTTCCATAGGTCGCGGAGCCCGGAATGACGTCGATCGTGACGAGCTTGTCGGATCCATCGCCGACGCCCTTCTCGCCGAGCGTCCAGACGTGGAGATATTGCTCCTGTCCCTTGATCAACCCGCTCATGAATGGCGAGTTGCAGGTTTCATCCGCAATGGCAGGCGCAAGCGCGCCCCCCAATAGAAGCGCGCAGAGAGCTGCGCGTGACGGCAAGCTTTTCATTTGAACCACTCCCCCTTGTTGGTCAGTCCCCGGTCACGCTATCGCAGGGTCGATGATCGCCCTGACTTCGCTGATCCGGTTGGCCGGAAAGCCTCCTTGCTCCGCATGTTCTCTGATCAACTCCGCGCTGTCGGCGATGTAGACGCAGTAGACCTTGTCGTCGGTGACATAGCTTTCGACCCATTGCACTTGCGGGCCGAGCGCGCGCAGGACGGCGCAGGAGCGCTGCGAGATCGCCTGGAGATCGGCCTGCGTCATCTGGCCGGCGCCGGGGATGTCCCGTTCGATGATGAATTTCGGCATCGTCTTTCCCCTACTTAGAGCCCAAACTGATATGACCGGTCGTCTCACTCGGGCGCAAATCAATCACCCCTTGAAGTAGCCGTTGAGCAGCATGTCGCAGAACTGCGTCAGAGGACGCACCGAACGCTCGATCTTCATGCGGAGCAACGCGCCCTGCCAGAAATTGACGAGAAGGTCAGCCATTTCCTTCGCGTCCATGTCCATGCGGAAGCCGCCTTCCCGCTGAGCGCGGGCGATTCCCTCGCGCAGCTTGTCGCGATAGCGATGCACGGCCTCGCGCAGCGACGTCTGGCAGAGATCGCTCGTGTCGCCGATCTCGCCGATGAGATTGCCAAGCAGGCATCCGCCCCGAAAATCCAGGCGTTCCGTCTCTTCGATCAGCTCATCAAAGTAGGCGCGCAGCGCCGCCGCGGCCCCAAGATCCTTTCGCTGAAGCTGTGCGTCGAGCCGTTTGATGAACGGTTCGATGTAATGTGCGACGACCTCGGCGCTGAAGGCCTCTTTGCTCTCGAAATAATTGTAGAACGAGCCCTTCGGCACGCCGACGCTCTGCACCAGCTCCTGCAGCCCCGTGCCGTGATAGCCCTGCTCCATCAGCAGGGCTACTCCCCGGTCCAAAAGCTTCTCCTTCAGCTCTTTGGCGTCGCGTCGGCTCATGGCGTCATAATATGACCAGTCGTCTCATCTTGGCAAGAGCGCGCGGACGACGCCGGCGCGATCGACTGGATCAAAAGCGCGAAGCGTTTTTTGCGCGTCATCGGCTGCGCTCGTCGCAAGCATGCCGTCGCGAGCATGTCGTCGCCCCGCCTCATTGACGCCGCGTATTGGGCGAGGCGATGGCGCTCATGAGGCCATGAGGGCCCGATGAGCGCCAGATGAGCGCCCGATGAGCTCCCTGCCCGCACGCGCGCCGCGCGCCGCGCAATTCGTTACGCGCCGCGTATTTTGTCTTTGCCCACCGGACTCGCCGCAGCGTATAGATTGGAAATGACGCGTGATTCGCGCGTCGCTGTCCGTGTCCTTCCAGACGTAGCGTGACGCGTCCGCCTTGCTTACCGCCCAAGATTAAGATTTAGGGCAGCGTTTGAGGCGTAAGTGAAGGTTTATTAACCAATTCCGCTTACCTTCGCTGGAAGGTCGGTCAGGTCGCTGAGGCGAGGACTCTCGCCGGCCGCCGGCGCGCGTCCTTCGCGCGGTCGGTCGCGGACGATGGAGCTCGGTGGGGAACCAACATGCGCGTTTTATTGATCGAAGATGACAGCGCGACGGCTCAAAGTATTGAGCTCATGCTCAAATCCGAAAACTTCAACGTCTATACGACCGATCTCGGCGAAGAGGGCATCGACCTCGGCAAGCTCTACGACTACGACATTATTCTTCTTGACCTCAACCTGCCCGACATGTCCGGCTATGAGGTGCTGCGCACGCTGCGCGTCGCCAAGGTGAAGACCCCCATCCTCATTCTCTCCGGACTCGCCGGCATCGAAGACAAGGTGAAGGGTTTAGGCTTCGGCGCTGACGACTATTTGACGAAGCCCTTTCATAAGGACGAACTCGTCGCGCGCATTCACGCCATCGTCCGCCGCTCGAAGGGCCACGCCCAATCGATCATCATCACCGGCGACCTCATCGTCAATCTCGACCAGAAGACGGTGGAAGTCAGCGGCGCCCGCGTGCATCTGACCGGCAAGGAATATCAGATGCTGGAGTTGCTCTCGCTGCGCAAGGGCACGACGCTGACCAAGGAGATGTTCCTCAATCATCTCTATGGCGGGATGGACGAACCCGAACTGAAGATCATCGACGTATTCATTTGCAAATTGCGCAAGAAGCTCGCTAACGCCAGCGAAGGCCGCAACTACATCGAGACCGTTTGGGGCCGCGGCTATGTGCTGCGAGAGCCCAGCGAAGCGGAAGAACGCATCACCGCCTGATAGAGGCGCGATCGCCAGCGTTGAAGCAAAAGCGCGATCACGAGCACAAGGCAAACGCCGCGTCCCAGGATGCGGCGTTTTCTTTTGCTGCCTGACGCATCTTCGCGGAACAGGCGTGTGCGCGATCAGTTTACGGTGCGGGGGCCGAACGTCGAGGAGACGAAGATGAGGAAACCCCTCCTGGCGGGAGCCATGGCGCTTGCGCTGATGATCCCCGGTTACACGCTTGCCGCGTCATGGTCGAAATCCGGCTCAACGGCGACTATGCCCCGATCAAACCGAGCCGACGCCACGACGCAGAACTTCCTGGACAAGGCCTGGAACATCAACAATTTTGAAATCCAGGCCGGACGCGAAGCTCAGAACAAGGCGAACACTCAGGAGTTTCTCGACTATGCCCGTAGGATCGTGAGAGATCATACGAACATGGACGACGACCTGAGGCCGATCGTCCAGCAAGACCGGCTTAACGCTCCGAATGCGCTCGACAAGGAACACCAGAATCTTCTGCAGCAACTGTCCTCGGCGACTGGCGCGCGCTTTGAAGAGCGCTTCCGGACACAGCAGATCGACGGACATGAGAAGGCGGTGAAGCTTTTCGAGAGCTACGCTCGGAACGGCCAGAACCCTGAGCTGAAGAGGTGGGCGCAAAACTCCATTCCGATGCTGGAAAACCATTTGCGGGACGCCAAGGCGTTGCCGCGTGCGACTCAGCGAAGCACCCGCGCCGAATAAGTCTGCGGTTTACGGATAGGCTTTATCGAACATGGCAGGATCCGCGCTGGTCTCGCGCGGGTCCGCCGCTTCTAAGGCGCGGGGCGCAGTGGCTGCCCCCAGCCTGGCTTCAGGCGACGGCGCTCTGTGCAGGCGCATCCATCCCCGCCGCCGCTTGGACGGGGATCGCCTCGATCGTCACAAGTTCCGGCTCGCTGGAAACAACAACCTGCATGCCGCAGGACGTGGCCACGAGACCGGCGTAATAGGCTTGAATGGCGCGGGCGTCGATCGCGCCCTCTTCCGATTCGCCTTCGAGCAGGCGCGGAACATTCGACGCGACGCGCGCATTGACGCCTTTCGCCTCGATCCTGAAAGTCACCCGATCGTCTTCACCCGCCGAGCTAACGGAAATCACGCCGCCCCGCGGGATCGCCGCATCGGCCAAGACGCAGAGGTTCAGCAGCAGCTTGACCTTGTTCTTGGACATCAGCACGCGCGGAACGCTCCAAAACAACTGCGTGCGCTCGTCGGCGATCAGCTGGCGAGTCACCAGTTCGGCGTCTCCCGTGTCGATTGACGCGCCTTTCGAACCCGCGGCGCCGAAGGCGAGCCGGCAAAACTGCAGCCGCGCCGAAGCCTCATTGGCGCTCGACTTGATCAGCGCCAGCGCATGGCCGCGCATCTCGGCGTCCTTCTCCTCCTCGAGCACTTCAAGACCATTGACGATCGCGCCCACCGGCGAAATGACGTCGTGACAGACCCGCGAGGACAGGAGCGCGGCAAGATCGAGTGAGTCGAGCGAGAATTTGGTCATGATGCCATCCAAAGCGGGTGAAGGCGGCGACGTCTCACGAAAGCTTGATCCCGTCTTCCTGTATGATGCGCGGCGGACTGACGCGGCGCGCGAATCACTGCGTTCAGGCTAAAACGAAACTAGCGGGCGCCGCGCGGATTGCAAATGACGCGCGCCTTTAATCTTAAACAGACGTTGAGGGAATCGAACGATGGCGGCGGAGAGATTTGTTCAGTCGGCGAGCGCGTCTGGCGACATCGAAGACCTCGCCCGCCTGTTCGCGAATATGGCGATTGCGGCGGGCGCGCTGGCGATGGAGACGCTGGCCAATGCAAACATCGAGTCGCGCCTCAAGGGCGATACGTCGCCCGTGACCGACGCGGACGAGCGGATCGAGGCCTATCTGCTCCGCGAGCTGGAAGCGGCGCTGCCTGGCGTGCCCTTTTTGGCCGAGGAGAGCGTCGCGCGCGGCATCACGCTCGGCGCCGGGGACGCCTTTTTGTTGATCGATCCGATTGACGGCACGCGCGAGTTTCTCGCCCGCAGCTCGGATTTCACCATCAATGTGGCGCTCGCGCAGAAGAACGCGCCGCGCGTCGGCGCCGTTTACGCGCCGGCGCAAGGTCGCGTCTGGTTCGCCGGCGCGCAGGGCTATGAGGCGCAGGCGGTCCCTGGCGGGTCCTTGCCGCCGATGCAGGACTGGCGTCCGCTGCGCGCGCGGCCGCGTCCCCCGGAAGGGCTGGTCGCGTTGATTTCGAAGTCTCACCTCGACGAGGCGACGAAGACGTTTCTCTCGAAACAGCCTATCGCGCGCAGCGCGCCGGTCGGCTCCTCGATTAAATTCTGCCTACTCGCCAATGGCGAGGCGGACGTCTATCCGCGTTTTGGACCGACCATGGAATGGGACACCGCTGCGGGCGACGCCGTGCTGCGCGCGGCCGGCGGCGTCACGCTCGATCCGGACGGCGCGCCGCTGCGCTACGGCAAGAAGGCCGACGATTATCGCAATGGTCCGTTCGTCGCCTGGGCCGACGCGGCCGCGCTCGAAGCCGCCGCAACGCTTCCTTAACTACGGCGCGCGACTTTGGCGGGCGCAAACCCGCATGTCGCCTTTGCGACGCAACTGCGCCGCGGGTCGGCCATCGTTGACGCCGACGCATGGCGCTTGAACACGTTCGTCCTGGAGTTCGTCGTCATGAGCAAATCTTCGTTCAACGCCGCCTCGCGCCGCGACCTGTTTCGCCTCGCCGCCGCCTCGGCCTGCGCTTGGGCGGCTCCTGGTTCTTTCGCCCGCGCGGCGCAGCGGCCCGAAACCTATTCCAGCGGTGAGATCGTCGATAACGGCCACCGCTTTTTCGGCTCTATTTCGCGTGGCCTCGCCGAAGGCGTCGAGCGCGCATCGCGGCAGTGGGGCAGTCCCAACGCCTACATCCTTGGCCAGGAGGCGGGCGGCGCGTTCGTCGGCGGGCTCCGCTATGGCGAGGGCAGGATGTATACGCGCAACGCCGGTCAGCAGCGCGTGTTTTGGCAGGGCCCATCGATCGGCCTCGACGCGGGCGCCGACGGCGCCCGGACGATGATGCTCGTCTATAATCTGCCGTCGGTCGACTCGATCTATAGGCGGTTCTCCGGCGCCGCCGGATCAGCCTATCTCGTCGGCGGATTCGGATTCACCGCGCTCAACAATGACGAGGTCGTCGTCATGCCGGTGCGCTCGGGACTTGGCGCGCGGCTCGGCCTCAATCTCGGCTATCTGAAATTCACGCCGGACTCGACCTGGAACCCATTCTGATCCGATCTGTCGCGCCGACTTAACGCGCAGAGCCCCCTTCAGACGGCCCTGCTCAAAGGACCGGCTGGCGGCTCGGGCCCGCGCGCGGCGGAGACGGATCGAGCGGCTCCCTGGCGACGAAGCCGCAAATGCCGCAGGCCTCGTCGCCGCGCTGCCGGCGCCAGCGGCAATCATGACGAATGCTGCAGTCGTAGGCCGGACTCGGCTTCACCGGCGCATCCGCCTCAGCGAGCAGTTGCGCGATGCGGCCGAGCACGGCGCATCCGCCGCCGCTCCAATGCGCGCAGTCTTTTTCAACGCAAATCGGCGCGAATCGGCTGCGCGCAGCCGGCGCGGCCTGCGTTTGCGCCGCGGCGAGAACGCTTTCATCCGCTGCAAGCGTGGTGGCGAAGACTCGCTCATTGGCGCCTTGCGGGCTTCTTTCGGCCGGATCGCCGACAAGAAGCGCGGGAGCGCCCGGACAGCGCATGGCGCTCATCAGCGCGCCTGCCCGAATCGCGGCGCGCCGCGCGTGCGGCCAACGCAAAAAGCGGATAACGTCATTTGGCTGCTCCTGCTTTCAGCGAGCAACGCCAGCGGCCGTTGCTTCCGCCGTTCTGCAGCCCGCTAGGAGGAAAGTCGTCATCCAAACAGACGACGCCGCGAGCCGTGGTCGCGCGCGCCGACGAACCATAGCTCGTGCTTTGCGTTCCGCGCCATTACGTGGCAGAATCCGCAGCGCCGTCCGCCTTGAGACGGATCAAGGATTGCTGCGTCTTGATCGAACAAGCGATGTATTTCGCGCTCGGCTTCCTCGTCGCCGGGCTTTTCGCCTTGATGTTCCTCCCCGCTTTCTGGCGGCGCGCGCTTCGTCTTTCGATGCGACGGCTGCAGATGCTTGCGCCGATGTCGATGGAGGAAGTCGTCGCCGAGCGCGATCTGCTGCGCGCGGAATTCGCCGTGCGCGAGCGGCGGCTCGAACAAGCGATGGAGGCGACGCAAGCCGCGCGGGCGCACGATCTCGCGACGGTCGGCCGCCATGTCGCGCGGATCGCCGAACTCGAAACGCAGCTCAATCGCGCCGAAGCCGACAATCGCGACATGAACCTGCGCGCCAATGAGGCGGAGAAGGTTTTGGGCGAGCGCACCGAGCTTCTGAACGCTACGGAGAGAGCGCTGCACGAAATGACCGACCGCGCCGAAGGCCGCGTCGCGCAGCTGCGCCTGATTCGATCGGAGACGGCGGCGCAGGACGAAGGCGCCGGGGCGCAGCTGGACGGCTTCGTCGCCGCCTATGAGGCGCGCGTCGCGGCGCTGCATCAGCACAATAGCGAGATGCAGCGCGAGCTGCAGGTCCTGCGCGACGAGCATGTGCGCGCCGCGCAGTCGGGCGCGCGGGCCACGGAGCTTGAAGATCTGCTGACGCGCATTTCGGGCGAACTTGCCGCGACCCGCACGTTGGGCGAGACGCTCGCCGCCGAGCTCGACTCGGCGCGGGCGCAGCTCAAAGCCGCCGAAGAACGCCAAAAGAGCGACGGCGACCAGTTGGAGGGCGCGCTGCGCGTGGCGCGCGCCGAAGCGAACGACGCCGCCGGAAAGCTCGAATCGGCGCGCGCCGACAACGCCATGCTGCAAGGCGCCGTCGAGGCGCTGCGCGCGGAGCGGGCAAATCTGCGCCGCGCCGCCAACGGGTCCAAGGGTTTGTCGATCGTCCCCGTCGCGGCGAGCGACGCGGAAATCGCCGCCCTGCGCGAAGCCATCATCGATTTTGGCGACCGCGTCGTCGCGCAGGAGTTCGAGGCGCCGGCGACGCGCGCCTAAAGCGCGCCTTCCCGAGGGGAATCGGGTGAGGGACTGTTTTTCTTCACCCTCATCCTTCGAGACGCGTGCTGCGCACGCTCCTCAGCGACTGTCTTGGCGATCAAGCGTTTTGTGTGCGCCATGGCTTTGCGTCCCTGATGATGGCGTTAAGGATCGTAAGGAGCTTTCTGGCGACGGCGATGAGCGCGACGATCTTCGGCTTTCCGCTGTCGACGAGTTTGTCGCGGAAGGCCTTGAGGACGGGGTTGTGACGGGCGGCAACCATGGCGCCGAGAAAGAGCATGCTGCGCACGGTCTTGCGGCCGCCGCCGATGAAGCTCTTGCCGCGCCATTGACCGGATTGGCGGGTGTAGGGCGCAAGGCCGGCCAACGCCGCGATTCGCCTGCGGTCGAGCGCGCCAAGTTCCGGCAGTTCGGCGATCAGCGTGCGCGCAATCACTGGCCCAACGCCTGGAACGGAGGCGAGCAGATCTTGCTTTTCGGCCCAGGCGGGCGTGCCGCGCATATAATCGTCGATCTCGCCGTCGAGTTCGGCGAGTTCCTTTTCGAGCGCCTTGCGCAGGCGCGCGATGCTTTTCTTCAAGCGTTTGTCGGCGCGCCGCTCGCGCTGG
>NZ_JADNRA010000008.1 GCF_015709525.1 Methylocystis sp. L43
GTTTTTCTGGGATGAATCGGGGTTTCGCGCAGACGCCGTGCATGGTCGTACCTGGGGCGTCAAGGGAAAGACGCCTGTTGTCGAACGCCCCGGCCAACGGCAGACGATCAGCGCCGCCTCAGCGGTGAATGCCAAGGGCGCGTTCTGGTATTGCACCTATGAAGGCGGCCTCACCGCTGAACTGTTCGTCCAACTGCTACGCAGGATGATGCGCTATCGCTCGAAGCCGGTCCATCTGGTAGTGGACGGTCTTCCGGCCCATAAGACGAAGCTGGTGAAACGTTACGTGGAATCGACGGAGGGTCGGCTCACGCTGCATTTCTTACCGGGCTATGCGCCTGAGCTGAACCCTGATGAGCTGATCTGGAGCCATGTTAAGCGCACTGGCGTTGCCAGAGCGCCTCTCCGCAAGGGCGAGAGGCTGCTCGATAAGATCGAGACGCAATTGGCCCAGATCAAGAAAGCGCCTGAACTCGTTCGGTCATTCTTCAGGGCGCCAAGTGTCGCCTATATTACCGACCAGTGAGTAAGACGCGCGGATTTTTTGTCGTCGGCTTTCACAAGCGTCCAAGGGGCGAACACGCTGTGCGTTCTCAGGAGCATCTCGTTGCGCGCTTGCGAATAATCCTTCCAGTGGCTTAGCGCCTTTTCATCGACGGGGCTAATTTTCCACTGGCGCAACGGGTCTTCTCGTCGGCGCTTGAGCCGCTTTTCCTGTTCGTCACGGCTGATGTCGAGATAATATTTGATGATTGTGACGCCGCAATGGACGAGCAATTGCTCATATATCGGCACGGTGTGCACGAACTGCTCATATTCTTCATTCGTGCAGAAGCCCATGACACGTGCGACGCCCGCGCGATTGTACCAGCTGCGGTTGAAGATCACGATCTCGCCGCTACTTGGCAAATGCGGCACATAGCGTTGAAAATACCAGGATTTTCGGTCCTGGTCCGAGGGTTTGGCTAGCGCGACGATTCGCGATTCGCGCGGACTGAGATGCTCGGTGATGCGCTTGGCCGTCCCGTCTTTGCCGGCCGCGTCCCGGCCTTCCAAAATGACCAGTATCTTGCGATCGTTTTCGATGACGTGCTTATGGAATTTGACCAGCTCCACCTGCGCCTTATGCAACGCCTTTCGGTATGCGTCGCTTTCTGAATTATCATTCTCGGTCATGCGAATTGTCCCTTCGGCTGCCGAGCCAAACGAGGAGCGCAACAGGAACGCGTCTAAAATTTAAGCGATAATCCTCAAATTTCACCGGGCCGCCCAATTCGAGTCGACAAAGGGCGACGCGGCAAGACCGATGGCTCGGATTTGAATCGGGACACGAATTCAATTATACTATTAAAAAGCTCTATGAGTTTGGCGAACATGTCTCGTCGGGTGCAATCATTTATCGTCCTTCTCGCCCTGCTGGCCGTATTGACTAGCGGCATGAGCGGCGCTTGGAGGTCCAAAGCCACGCACCAGTGTGATGGCATGGTTGGCATGATGAATATGGATGATTGCCTCGAAAGCATGAATGGTGACCGCGCCGGCGGTCTCGACTGCGCGACGCTGACATGCGGGCTGACGCAAACCATCCTGCCGCCGCACGAAACCGTTATTACTTCGATAATTGCGACGTGTGCATCGCCATTGACGCCGCGCGACGACCGTGAACGCTGCGGCCTTTCCGGCCCGCCGGATCTTCGGCCTCCAATCGCCTAACGCCGCAATAGTCGGCCGCAGTAGCGCGACGCCCGGACGTCGGACGCACCCCTTGGCGCGTCCCACCAGGCCGCACGAGCTGGGACACGTTGCGGATAACCCTGAACCAAATATCAACAAGCCGCCTTATTCATGCTTTCTGCGCAATAATACGCGCCAGGAGAACGAGTATCTGCGCGAGACGTGCCTTAAATAATACTATGTAATTATTTTTGCTTGGCGGCATTGACTCGGTACATACTCGAAATTACGTCTGTATTATTAGTGGCGTCGCCAATTATCAGCGCCCACTATTGGAGAAGACATGGGTCCACGCGTTCCGCCCACGCACACTCTCGCCTTCACACCGGGATGCCAAGGGCGTCGAGAGACAGGCGCCTTCCCTCGGTCGGTCCAATTGACCAGGGCCGGCGCCGCGCAGATGCAATACGACGCCATTCGAATCCGGCTCGATGGCGCCATCGCGGAAGCGTGGTTGGGACTTGAAGCCGTGCGCAAGACGATCCGCATCGTCGAACAGCGTCAGGTTCCGCAAGCTTATTTGTCAGTCGAGACTGCCGCAAGCGGCTTCCCAGCCGGAACAACCGATCTCGCCGCAGTCTTAGATGCAGAATGTCGGCTCCGTGCGGTCAAATTCGAACTGTTGAAGCTCAAGGTGGAGGAACAGGCGAGATACGCCGAACTCGAACGTCTGGCGGGAGGATCTCTATGACGCGGCGTTACGTCATTCTTCTCTTGGGCTTTGCGGTCTTCGCGGCGGTCTTCGCGCGCTTGGTCGAAGGGCGTTATCCATGGCCTACCCCTTCGAAAACGCCGGGCGCGATTCCGAATGTCTCGGACAGTACGCCCGCATCGACAGGGCCGATCATTTACTACCGCGACCCCGATGGTCGCCCGGCCTATTCGTTCACGCCGAAGAAAACATCGGCCGGCAAGGACTATCTGCCGGTGCGCGCGAGCGAGGACGTGAGTTTCGGGGATAAGCCGCCTCCGGTCGCCGCCGCGAGCGGCCAGCGACGCGTGCGGTTCTATCGCAATCCGATGGGCCTGCCCGACACTTCGCCCGTTCCAAAGAAGGATTCGATGGGAATGGATTACATTCCCGTCTATGAAGACGAATCCGAGGATAGTTCGACCGTCACAATCAGCCCCGGCAAGTTACAAAAGACAGGGGTTCGTTCCGAACCGGTCGAACGTCAGACGCTGAGCGTCCCTGTTCGCGCGACGGGCAGGATCGAGTTCGACCCGCGCCGTATCTCGATCGTCTCCCTGCGCTTCGAGGGCTTCATCGAATCGGTCGAGAAGTTCGTGGAAGGCGATTACGTCCGCAAGGGCCAGGTGCTCATGCGCATCTATGGCCCCAATGTTTCGAGCGCGGCGGCCGAATATGTCGCCGTCCTCAAAACGCGACGGGGCGAAGCAATCGAGGCGGCGGGCATTGAGTCTGCGAGGCTGCGACTCCGCAACCTCGGTCTTGATGACAATGCTATTGCAGAGATAGCGCGCGCGCGTAGCGTCCCCCATCATATACTATGGCGGGCGCCGCAGGACGGACACATCTTCGAGCGGACTGCGCTCAACGGCATGCGCGCCGCGCCGGGTGATGCGCTATTTCGCATCGTCGACCATTCGGTGGTCTGGGTGTTGGCTGACATCGCCGAGCGCGACATCTCTTTGGTGGCCCCCGGACAAAAGGTCGACGTCCGACCAAGAGCCTACCCAGATCGAACCTTCAAGGGGAAGGTCGCGCTGATCTATCCCCATCTCAATATTGAGACGCGCACGGGGCGCGTGAGGATCGAACTGGCGAACCCCGACGGGCTGTTGCGGGGAGACATGTACGCCGAGGTGGAGATCGCCGCCGGCGGAAACGAGAAGGCGCTTACTGTCCCCGAAAGCGCCGTCATCGACACAGGCAAGCGGCAAGTGGCGATTGTCGACAAGGGCGACGGGCGTTTCGAGCCGCGCGAAGTCAAAATCGGCCGACGCGGCGAAGGCTTCGTCGAAATCAAGAGCGGCGTAAACGAAAACGAACGCGTCGTCACGGCCGCGAACTTCCTTATCGACGCCGAAAGCAATTTGAAGGCGGCGTTGCGAGCTCTCGATCAAGGGGAGGCTGGCAAGTGATCGCCCGCCTCATCGCGTGGTCGGCGCGCAACCTTGTTCTCATTTTCGTCGGCACAGCCTTCGTCGTCGCAGCGGGGTTCTATGCCTTGCGCACACTGCCGCTCGACGCCATTCCCGATCTCTCCGATGTGCAAGCGATCGTCTATACGGAATATCCGGGCCAGGCGCCGCAAGTCGTCGAGGACCAAGTCACTTATCCGCTCACCAGTTCGATGTTGACGGTTCCGCGTTCCAAAGTAGTCCGCGGATTTTCGTTTTTTGGCGTATCCTTCGTCTACGTCATCTTCGACGATGGCGTCGATATTTATTGGGCGCGCTCGCGCGTCCTCGAATATTTGAGCGCGGCGAGTAAGAGATTGCCGGCGGGCGTGACGCCTGTTCTTGGTCCCGATGCGACGGGCGTTGGCTGGGTCTATCAATATGCGCTCATCGCCAAGGATATGACGCTCGCCGAATTGCGCTCGATCCAGGACTGGACGATCCGCTACGGCCTCGCCAAGGCCGAAGGCGTCGCTGAGATCGCGAGCGTCGGCGGATTTGTCAAGCAGTATAATGTCGTTGTCGATCCTAATCGACTGCGCGCGCTCGGCATTCCGCTGTCGAAAGTGCGCGAGGTCATTCGTGCGAGCAACGCCGATGTCGGCGGCCGCACGGTCGAACTTTCCGAATTTGAATTCATCGTGCGCGGACGCGGCTATCTACGCGGCGTGAGCGACCTGGAAAGCATTGTTCTGCGCGTTGAAAGCGGCACGCCGCTTCTCCTAAAGGATGTCGCACGCATCGAACTCGGTCCCGACGAACGACGTGGCATCACGGAACTTAACGGCGATGGCGAGGTCGCGAGTGGCATCGCGCTGCAACGTTATGGCGCCAATGCGCTCACAGTGATCGACAATGTCAAGTCCACCCTCGCGCAGATGGCGACAGGCCTACCGAAAGGCGTCGAGATCGTCTCGGTTTACGATCGCTCACAGCTCATTCATGCTGCCATCGAAACACTAAAGAGTACGCTCATCGAGGAAAGCATCATTGTCGCGCTCGTCTGTGTTGCGTTCCTCTTGCATGTGCGTAGCTCTCTCGTCGCCATCATCATGTTGCCGGTCGGCATTTTGATGGCCTTCGCCGCGATGAAGGCGCTGGGACTCGGCTCGAACATCATGAGTTTGGGCGGCATCGCCATCGCGATCGGCGCAATGGTCGACGCCGCCATCGTCATGATCGAGAACGCACACAAGCGTCTGGAGCGCGCACATCCGGATAAGCGGCGCATCGAGATACTGATCGACGCTGCAACAGAAGTCGGCCCCGCCCTTTTCTTTAGTCTGTTGATTATTACGGTTTCTTTCTTGCCGATCTTCACGCTCGAAGCGCAAGAGGGGCGCCTGTTCGGCCCGCTCGCCTTCACCAAGACTTTCGCGATGGCGGCGGCGGCGCTTCTTTCCGTGACGCTCGTGCCGGCGCTGATGGTCCTATTCGTGCGCGGAAAAATCGTTCCGGAGGCGAGAAACCCGATCAATCGCGCGCTCATCTGGCTCTATCGACCGATCATAAGTCTGGTGCTTAAAGCGAAGGTCGCCACGATTCTGCTGGCGCTGGGAGCGCTCGCGATAACCATCATTCCGGCGCGCCAGCTCGGCAGCGAATTCATGCCCGCCCTCAATGAGGGAGCGCTACTTTACATGCCGACGACGCTGCCGGGACTTTCGGTCACCAAGGCCGCCGAGCTCCTGCAAACGCAGGACCGCATCATCAAATCTTTCCCGGAAGTTCAGTCCGCCTATGGCAAGGCCGGGCGCGCCTCGACCGCGACCGATCCGGCGCCGCTCGAAATGTTCGAGACCGTCATCCAGCTGAAGCCAAAGGATCAGTGGCGCGCTGGAATGACGATCGACAAGCTCACTGCGGAGTTGGATGCGGCGTTGCAATTTCCCGGCGTGTCAAACGCCTGGACCATGCCAATCCGAAACAGGATCGACATGCTGGCGACCGGGATCAGGACGCCAATCGGCGTCAAGATTTTCGGCCGCGATCTTGCGCAAATCGAGAACTTGGCGCGGCAGGTTGAAACTGTGGTGAAACGCGTTCCCGGCGCTTCTTCCGCCTACGCCGAACGCGTCATGGGCGGCTACTACCTCGACATCGCGCCGGATCGCGCTGCGCTCGCGCGTTACGGCCTCATGATCGGCGACCTGCAAGCGACAATCGCCACGGCGCTCGGCGGCGAGACCGTCACAACAACGGTTGAAGGACGCGAACGCTACGGCGTCAACATCCGCTATCCGCGCGACTTCCGCTCCAATCCGAGAGCGATCGCCAGCGAAGTGCTGATTCCCTTACCCGGCGGCGGGACGGTTCCGCTCGGCGAGGTAGCGAGGGTCGAACTCGTTCGTGGCCCGACCTCGATTCGCACCGAGAATGGCCAGCTCGCGGTCTACATCTTCGTCGATATTCGGGGCCGCGATCTCGGCGGCTTTGTCGAAGAAGCGCGCCAGGCGGTCGTCGACACGATTGAGTTCCCGCCAGGCTCTTATGTCGTTTGGAGCGGCCAATTCGAATATCTGGAGCGTGCACAGGCGCGCATGCGGCTGGTCGTGCCCCTGACGCTACTCATCATCTTCCTGTTGCTCTACCTGAATTTCCGCCGTTTGACCGAAACATTGATTGTCATGCTGTCGCTGCCCTTCGCGCTCGTCGGCGGCGTATGGCTGATGTGGCTCCTGAACTTCAACATGTCCGTCGCAGTGGCGGTCGGCTTCATAGCGCTCGCCGGCGTCGCCGCCGAGACCGGCGTCGTGATGCTGATCTATCTCGATGCGGCGATGCGTGAGGTCGCGGCCAAGCGTGCGGCCGAAGGGAAGAGCTTCACTCGCGCCGATTTGCGAGAAGCGATTATGCTCGGCGCGGTCGACCGCGTGCGGCCGAAAATGATGACGGTCGTCGCCATCATGGCGGGGCTTGTGCCGATCCTCTGGAGCACGGGCGCAGGATCAGAAGTTATGCAGCGCATCGCCGTTCCGATGATTGGCGGGATGGTGTCTTCGACGGCTCTGACGCTCGTCGTCATTCCGGCGATCTATGCGCTGATCAAGGGGTTTGGCCTGTCTGAAAAAGGCGAGGTCAAACAGGAGCTGGAAGGAACTATCCATGCAGGTCCATAAGACCGTGCACAGCAATCTTCAGAGGAGGAAAAACCAATGCTTAGACTCTCTATTGCCTTAGCGACGATGCTGGCCCTATCCGTCCCCACAATGGCCCAAGAGATGCAGGAGCAAGATCCGCAGATTCACGGAATGGTCCCCGGCGGGCATAGCCGTCACGGGCATCGCGATTGGAGCACTCCGGGTCAACACAGGCATAATGTGTGCTGGCATCGCCATAACGGACAATGGGTGTGGGTCTGCCGCTGACGGGGGGAGGCCTCGTGATTGAATGCATATTCAACATGAAGCCGCGCATATCGTAATCCCTTTCAGCTATATAGGAACGACCCGACTGGGGCTTTGTTCTGGGGCCGTTTCTTATAGGAAAGCGGCCCTGCGCCAAGAAGGTCTCAGAGCGCCGTTATGTGCCGAAACGGTCGGCGTCAGCATGGCGGGTCTCGTGCCGATCCTCTGGGGCGCAGGCGCCGGATCAGAAATCATGCAGCGTGTCGCCGTTCCGATGATTGGCGGGATGGCGCATTCGACGGCTCTGATGCTTGTCGTCATCACTCGGTCTATACGCTGATTAAGCGCTTTGGCCGCCGCTCGACGATGAAACAGCATGGTTGTCGAAGACGCTGGCCATTCGATCCGCGTTTCAAAGCGCGGAATGATGTTCACCAAGGAGAGAAATAATGCAGAACCTTCCTCATCACCGCGTCAAACTCGTTGCGGTTCTCGCTGCTTCGGCGATCGTCCCCACGCTCTGCGCGACAAAAGTCGGCGCGGTCGAATCCGCGCAACGGCTCGTCGTCGCCCAAGCCGCAGACAAGGCGTCTGGCGACGGCCTCATCAAGGGCGTCAATGCAACCGAGCGCAAGCTCCTGATCACGCACGGGCCGATCGCCGCGTTGAATTGGCCCGGCATGACGATGGCTTTCGGCATCGCGCCCGGCATCGACCTCACGGGCTTGGCGCCGGGAGCCAAAGTGACGTTCACCCTGAGCCGCGATGCAAAAGGCCTCTATGTCATCGACGAAATTCGCCGCATGGAGTGAGCGGACGATTGCAAAAGGGGAAATTAGCCACTGATGGAATCAGACGGGACGATGAGCGGTTGGGGCATGTCGAGCATGGGACCCTTCTGGATTTTGATGCCGGTAGCCCTGATTCTCGCGATAATAGTGCTCATCAAATACTTGCTCGAGTGAATCGACGAGCGCAGGTCGACGCGGCCTGCTTGGCTTCCTTCCAGGAGACTGACATGTCAAAATCGAAAACAAGTTTGGCCATCGTCTTCGCCCTTGGCCTTAGTGCGCCGCTTGCGGCCCTTGCTCAAGACATCGTCGCATGGCGCTCGCCATCCTGTGGATGCTGTCGCCTATGGGCAAAGCGTCTCGAAGATGCGGGCATGAAGGTCACGATGATCGATGTGAGGGATATCGCCAAGATCAAGAAAGAGCATGGCATAACGCCCGAACTCGCCTCTTGCCACACCGCCATTGTGGAAGGCTACACGATCGAGGGTCACGTGCCGGCGAGCGAAATAAAGCGGCTGCTGGCGGAGCGGCCCGACGCGATCGGGCTGAGCGTTCCTGGAATGCCTGCGGGTTCGCCAGGCATGGAGCAGGGCGCGGCCGCATCTTACAACGTGCTGCTCGTGAAACGCGACGGCTCGACTGAAGTGTTCGCGCGCTATCCATAAGGTCTGCGCGAGCGCAGGCGGAAGACACCCGGGGATATGGACGACGGGGTTGACCATGATCGACACGATGATCCCGCTACCGACAACTGGCGCATTGTCCACGGCTGCTCGACGTGAGCACATAGAATTGACCGTGGGCGGCATGACCTGCGCCCACTGCCCTCCCGCGATCGAAAAGGCGCTCGGGGAAATAAAGGGAGTCGTATCGGCCCGAGTGAACCTCGTGAACCAGATCGCCGCCATCGATTACGACGCGGATCGCGTGAAGATCGTCGACCTCGCAAAAGCCATCCGCTTCGCCGGCTACGTGCCGGGCGCCGCGAAAATTCGCGTTTCCGTAGCACAAATGCATTGCGCCTCTTGCGTGACCCGCGTCGAGTCCGCCCTGAAGGGGACGCCGGGCGTCATTGCCGCTGCAGCCAATCTCGGCTCAAGCGCCGTTGATATCGAATATGACCCGCAAAAGACCGATTTCAGCGCAATCCGTTCGGCGATCGAAGCTTCCGGCCACAGGGTCGCTGAGCGACAACCCCAGGATATAAGGGCCGCCGTCGAAGCCGGTGCTGATCCCGACCAGATTGCGCGCGAAAGTGAATATAAAGCGCTCATGCACAAGTTCTGGTTCGCGGCGATCGTATCGGCGCCCGTTATGGCGCTGAGCTATCCCGATCTGATTCCCGGGTTGCGTGAGTGGATGCCGGCGGGCAGCGACACTCGGCGTATCGTCTGGGCGCTGCTTGGCGTGGCATCGGTTCCCGTGCTCGTCTGGTCGGGCTCACAATTCTTTGTCGGCATGTGGGATGCGTTGAAGCACCGCGCCGCCAATATGCACACCTTAATCTCGATTGGCGTCTCGGCGGCATTTCTTTATTCGGTAATCGCCGTCGCCTTCCCCCATCTCTTCCCGAGCATGGCGCTTGCCGAAGTCTTCTGGGATGTGACCGACGTGGTGATCGCCCTCGTCACGCTGGGGCTGGCCTTAGAGCTAAAGGCCAAGGGCCGCACCTCGGAAGCGATCAAAAAGCTCATCGGCCTACAGGCCAAGACCGCACGGGTGCTGCGTGACGGCAAGGAAATTGACTTGGCCGTAGAAGAGGTCGTCGCCGGCGACACAGTCGTGATCCGTCCAGGCGACAAGATCCCTGTGGACGGCGAGGTGACCGAAGGGTCCAGCGCCGTCGATGAATCGATGATCACCGGGGAGTCGATTCCTGTCGAGAAACATGTCGGCGACGAGGCAATTGGCGGCACGCTCAATAAGACGGGCAGTTTTAAGTTCCGCGCGACAAAGGTCGGCAAGGACACAGCACTCGCTAACATCATCCGGATGGTCAAGGACGCTCAAGGCTCGAAGGCGCCAATCCAGCGCGTCGTCGACGCCGTATCCGGCTTTTTCGTTCCGACCGTGATGATCTTGAGCGTTCTCTCCTTCATGATCTGGTATGTCTTCGGCCCAGAGCCGCGCGTCATCTACGCGACCATCGTTCTGGTCACGACACTGATCATCGCCTGCCCTTGTGCGCTGGGGCTCGCCACGCCGACTTCGTTAACGGTAGGAATCGGCAAGGGCGCCGAGAATGGAATCCTCATCCGCTCCGGTGATGCGCTTCAAAGCTCGGAGAAACTCCAGGTGATCATTCTCGATAAGACCGGAACGATCACACGCGGCGAGCCTTCGTTGACGGACGTGGTTCCCGTCGACGGTCAACGCGAAGAGACTGTGCTGCGGCTCGCGGCGGCTCTCGAACGCGGCTCCGAGCACCCGCTTGGCGAAGCCATCGTTAAGGGTGCGGAGGCGCGCGGCCTTCCGCCCGTTGAAGCGAGGGGATTCGTGGCGATACCTGGTCATGGCGTGAGCGGCGAGGTCGATGGCCGTCAAGTCCTCCTCGGCAACACAAAGCTGATGGGTGATCGTGGCGTCGCAATCGACGCCCTTGCGCCGACGTGGGAGCGCCTCGCCAATGAAGGGAAGACACCAATGTATGTGGCGGCCGACGGACAATCTGTGGGCCTCGTCGCTGTCGCCGACACAGTGAAGCCCGATTCCAAGCAAGCGATCGAGATCCTGATGCGCTTAGGGATTGAGGTCATCATGCTTACGGGTGACAACGAACGAACGGCCAAGGCGATTGCAAGTCAAGTAGGCATCGGTCGCGTGCTCGCAGAGGTGCTGCCCGACGCCAAGGCGCATGAGGTTCAAAAACTCCAGCTTGAAGGAAAGACCGTCGGCATGGTGGGCGACGGCGTCAACGACGCGCCGGCGCTTGCGCAAGCCGATGTCGGCTTCGCCATCGGCACGGGCACGGATGTCGCGGTCGAGGCAAGCGACGTGACGCTCATCAGGGGCAGCTTACAGGGCGTTGTCACGGCGATCGAGATCAGCCGCGCCACCATGCGTAACGTGCGCCAAAACTTGGTCGGCGCCTTCGGTTACAACGTTCTCGGCATACCTGTGGCGATGGGCGCGCTTTATCCGGCCCTAGGCATCCTGCTGTCGCCGCTCCTCGCCTCAGCCGCCATGGCCTTCAGTTCCGTCACGGTTGTCAGTAACGCCAATCGCCTGCGCTTCTTTCAGCCGAGGAGGACCGCATCATGATCTCACGGCCGCCCCGCCTTGCGCTCGCCGGGTTCTTTTTGGTTTTGCTCGCCGCGACGGCGTCGGCACAGAGCGATCGCTGGGGACGGTGTCGAAGCGCCGAACCGGACGCTCGGATCGCGGGCTGCACGGAGGTCATCGACCGTCTAAAACGCCAAAGTAGGCGTGATCAGTTCACAGCCTATTTTAATCGTGGCGGCGCCTATCGAGCGAAGGGCGATCTTGATCGCGCCCTCGCCGATTTGGACAAGGCGCTGAAACTCTATCCCAAGGCGGCGTCCGCGCTTGCAGAACGGGCATCCATCTTCAAAGCGAAGGGCGATTTCGACAACGCGATCGCCGATTACGATGCGTCCATCGCGGAGCAACCAAACGCCGTCGCTTTCCTTGGCCGAGGCGAGGCTTATCGAGCGAAAAACGACTTCTATTCCGCCATCGCGGATTACGACAAGGCGATCGCTCTCGATCCCGAATTGGCGGAAGCCTTCGTCTCCCGGGCCAAGGCCTATCTGGGCAAACAGGATCTCGAGAGCGCCAAACAGGATCTCGAAGCAGCGTTGAAGCTCGACCCCCAGCTCGCTTCGGCGAAAGAAGCGCTTGACGAGATAAACAGCGCGATCGCCGAGCGCGCAACGCCTCCAGCCGCGGCGGGCCCACGGGCCCCTGTTGTGGCGACGTACACGTCCTCGGATCGCCTGATCGTGGCGTTCGGCGGGTCCGCTCTGATCGCCTTCATCGTCTGGTTCTTCTGGCTCAAGCGTGCGGAAGGCGTGCGCGCGGCCGAAACCAGCGGCGGCTATCAAGAAGCGATGATTCTGGTGAAAGGCGGGTACACGCCCGACACCATCATCGTGCGGCGGGGCAAGCCGGTGCGGCTCAACTTCCGCCGTGAAGAGACGGCGTCGTGCTCCGACAAGGTGATTTTCGCCGACTTTCAAAAGAGCGCCGAACTGCCCACCGGCGAAACCGTCGCGGTCGAGTTCCTGCCGAGGGAGTCTGGCGAATTCAATTTTGCATGCCCCATGGGCATGTTCCGCGGCAGGCTGGTCGTCGAATAGAACGCCTGTCGGCCGGCCCAACGTCGAAGGAGCGAGCGATGCGACACGAACACGAACACTATACACAGAATGGCGGTTCTGACAGTTCGAAGCGCGGCCTTCTCGCGTCACGGGAAAACTGGGTTCTGATCGGGTTCCTGGCGATCGCGGGGTTCTATCTCGTGACGGAACACACCGCGCATCTCTTCGGAGCGCTTCCTTACTTGCTACTCCTAGCCTGCCCCCTCATGCACATTTTCATGCATCGCGGTCATGGGCGACATGGGTCGAGCGAGGGCGCGAACAAGGGCCCTTCCGACGGCCAGAGCGACCTCCAGCGCCAACACTGACAGTCTCGACGAAAGAGGAGGCTACCCGTGCACAATGACAATCCGGCCTATGGCCTGTGGTCGCTCGTCATTCTCAATTCGGCGATCTTCATCTTTTTCGCCTTCACCTTCTTTAAACCGCAGACGAAACGCGACTGGCGTTCCTTTGGCGCCTTCAGCGCGTTTCTCGTAGCGTTATTCGCTGAAATGTACGGCTTTCCGCTCACGATCTACGTGCTGTCTGGCTGGCTGCAAAGCCATTGGCCTGACGTGAACTGGTTCACGCATGATGCCGGACATCTGCTCGAGATGATGTTCGGGTGGAAAGCCAATCCGCATTGGGGCCCATTCCACGTGGCGAGCATAGCGCTCATCGGCGGCGGCTTTATTTTGATTTCAGCGGGCTGGAGCGTCCTCTATGAGGCGCAGCGCCGACGCGAGCTCGCAATCACTGGAGTGTACGCGTATGTGCGTCATCCCCAATATGTCGGTTTCATACTCGTCTTGCTCGGCTTCCTTCTGCAATGGCCGACATTGCTGACGCTGGCGATGTTTCCGGTCCTCGTCGTCATGTACGTGCGCCTCGCCCGGGCAGAAGAAAACGAGGCGCTCGCCGAATTCGGCGCGGCATATCGACAGTACATGGCCGAGGTTCCGGCTTTCATTCCGCGAATCGCAGCTACAAGTCAGCGTCGTAATCACAGCCAAGGCTGACAGAGCGATCTTAGAAACGCCGATCCTCGGGATGAGGAGAGCCCCTCTGCTAATTTGTACTGACAGCTCGTTTGGCCATATGGAGACCTGAAGAACTGAAAAGGGCGCGCCGCATAGTTGGCGTTGAACGATGCAACAACTTCAATGGCATTAGAAACTTCGGACCGAGCGCTTGGTACAAAATCTTGATTGATGGGGTTGTGTTCGACCCCAAGCGTCATAGTTCTCCGTCAGAAGAATAGGGAGGACCCTATGCGCAAAATGCTAACTTCTGGCGCAGTTCTAGCAGCCGCTATGTTGTGGGCGTCGCTGGCGCAAGCCGGCACATTTCACCACGGTCGGTATTTGCCAGACTACGGAGGGCACTACCGCTATCAGCACAGGGATTGGAGCGGCTACTATGGCTTCTATGGCTACGGTGGAGGCATCCCCTTCGGCAGTGTTTGTCGGGTATGGGATCAAGGTCACTGGGTTTGGGTTTGCCAGTGACGCCCAGGCTGTTCGCATCAAAGACGCCCGCCATGCTTGGCGGGCGTCGGATTCTTGCGACGCAGATCTCACCCGCCATCAAACCAATTTGAATGCAATTGCAAGCTGACAGCAGCGGTTACGAACCGACAGGAGCGACGCTGCTTTATCTGCCTCCCTATAGCCCCGACTTCCAACCGATCGAAAACGCCTTTCTCCGAGCTGAAAGCGCTGCTGCGCAATGCCGCCAAGCGAACCGTCGATGGTCTCTGGGACAGGATCGGCGCCGAGCTCCAAGAGTTCACGCCACAAGAATGCAAACATTTTTTCGCCGCCGCTGGATATGAGCCGGATTAAGACGAATTCGCTCTGAGAGCTTGACCACTTGAGGTCGCGCACCGGTCATACTTGTCCGCGCCGGAGACGCCACCGAATGCGGTTTGCAGGCAGCAGGCTCGCCACAACTTCTTTCGCAAGCATGCGCTCGGCGCCATTTGCCACGTTTGACGTGGCCCGCCGTCGCTTTAATCATGCCATGCGCGGCATTTCCGCGTACCCGCCTTTGATCGCGCTACGCTCTTATCCCTGGCACACCATCGAGTTGCTGACGATAACGTTCATGAAAAACGCTTGCCGACGTTGAGCAAAGCACTACCGCTGCCGTTTGTCCTGAAGGTGGAACCCTCGCCGATGCTGGGCACGCACGAACGTCTCGCGAGAGCGGGCGGCCACGCGGTCACATCCAACTGTCAACAGCAAGCCGCAGCGGACAAATGACAGCGACCTTGGGAACATTTTTGGCGCGCGCGGTTCGAACGTTCGAACTGCTAACTTACGAATTAAGATCGCGACCCGCATTCGACATAACCCGCCCCGACGCCTTGGCCAATGGGATGCAGTGTCGGCTCGTATTCTGCTGAAGGCATTTCAGCGTCACACGGACCCAACTCCCATGAATCTCACCTTCCGCGTTCAAGAAATCCTTGACTGGTACGAAGGCGAGACCCCCGGCGCCAAGGCCAACCTTGCCCGCATGCTGATGGCGGGCAAACTGGGCGGCACGGGCCGCATTGTTCATTTTGCCAGTCGATCAAGGGTTGAGCATGGGCCGGCGCATAGTCCTTATTGACATCGATCGCCACGACGAGCCGTTGACGGTTGAAGTCGATGAACTCCGAGACACGGTGATGGTTGTCGGCGTTCCCAATACGCAAGTAAAATTCTATCTGCAGCGCCGCGACGAATCATCTTGGTTCGAAGGATCGATCGGCGGCCGCTATTTTATCTTCGACCCGACCCGGCTGGGAAAGGCCGAGTAGAAATTGGTGTTTGGCTTGATCCGGCGACGGCGCCGCTGATCGAGCGCAAACGAAAAGCCCGGCCATTGCTGACCGGGCGAATTTTGCACAACCCCTGGGAGGGTTGTGTCGGTGCGATTGCACCAACATTGCGGGGCATAGAATTAGCGCCGTGGCGAGCGGCTTCAACTCCCCAAAAACGCAAAACGCCCCGCCGTTACATCCACGGTCGGGGCGCTCTCGGCGACGGAGGTGGCCCGTCAGCGTTGTGACGAATCTACGCGCGCGAGTGCGGGAATGCAATTCTCGATGCCGCCGATCTTGCCACGAAGGCTGGGCTGCAATGCGGTGAGTGCACTCGTTAAATTGCCTAAACGTCTTCGATTGAAAGTATCCAGGACGCGTCAAAAACGCCCCAGCGATAATCATCGCCGCGGCCGCGTTTGCGGAACTGTCCTTCATGTCGAGAATGGCGTCGCCGCTTCGTATTTGGCGTTTAACCAACGCGCCGCATTCTGCCTCCGATTCTGGCAGCCCTACTTTTTCCCCCTCGACTCAATGGCATTAGAAGCGTCGAACTGAGCGCTTGATCCAAAATCTTGATGGGGTCTGCGCCCTTGTATTCGACCCCAAGCGTCATAGTTCTCCATCAGAAGAATAGGGAGGGTCCTATGCGCAAAATGCTAACTTCTGGCGCAGTTCTAGCAGCCGCAATGTTTTGGGCGTCATTGGCGCAAGCCGGCGCATGGAGCGACGGTCGGTATCTGCCGGACTACGGAGGGCACGGCCGCCACGGGCACCGCGATTGGAGCGGCGGCTCCGGCTACTACGGTGGGGGCGGCGGCCACGTGCACGGTCCCTGCTGGGTATGGGATCAAGGCCAATGGGTTTGGGTTTGCCGGTGATGCCCAGACTGTTCGCATTAAAGACGCCCGCCGTATTTGGCGGGCGTCGGATTCTTGCGACAACAAATCTCACCCGCCCTCAAAAACAATTTGTAAATTTCTTCGCCGACACTTGATACGAGCCGGTTCCGTTCTAAGAGCTTGACCAGTTGAGGTAGCGCAACGTCATGCTTGCCCGCGCCGGCGACGTCACCGAATGCAGTTTGCAGGCTCGCCAAAACTCCTTTCGCAAGCTCGCGCGCTCGGCGCCTTTTGCCACGTCTGACGTGGCCCGCCGTCGCCTTAAACACGGGGTTTCGGCGTAGCCGCCTTCCGCCTTTGATCACTACACCCTTATCCTGGCACACTATCGAGTTGCCGACGACGACGTTCATAAAAAGCGCTCGCCAATGTTGAGCGAAACGCTACCGCCACCGTTTGTCTGAAGGTGGAACCCTCGCCTATGCTGGGCGCGACTTCCCCTTAGAACGGGCGGCCACGTGGTCACATCCTACAGCAAACTGCAGCGGACAAATGACGGCGATCCTGGGGAAATTTTTGGCGCGGACCCAGTTCGAACTGCTAACTTGCGAATTAAGATCGCGCCCTCATTGCACATGACCCGCGCCGTGTCGAACTGAAAGTAACCGACGTCTTGGCTAATGGGGATGCAGTGTCGGCTCGTATTCTGCTGAAGGGCATTTCCGCGTCGCACGGACCCAACTCCCATGAATCTCACCCTGCGCGTTCGCGAAATCCTCGACTGGTACGAAGGCGAGACCCCCCGGCGCCAAGGCCAACTTGCCCGCATGCTGATGGCGGGCAAACTGGGCGGCACGGGCCGCAAACCGCCATCGATATCGTCGCCTATGCCGCGCACATGGCGGCCTCGCTCGGCGCCAATATCATCGAGGTCAAACTGCCCACGGCGCATCTTGAAAACAAAGATGCGGAGAAAGTTATCGGGAAAAGAGAATCCCTATTGCCACCCTGCCGGAGCGCGTGGAGCATGTCATGCATGCTGCTTCAACTCCAAGCGCATCGTCGTGTTTTCGGGCGGCGCCGCCAAGGGCGAGGACAGCGTGTACCACGATGCCCGCGCGATTTACGCGGGTGGCGGCAACGGCTCGATCATTGGCCGCAACTGCTTCCAGCGACCCCGCGAGGAAGCACTGAAGTTGCTGGATACGGTGGTGGAAATTTACAAAGGCGCGTAACGCATTCGCGAAAATGGGTCTCGACGAGGCGGTCCGAAGACTGCAGGAGCGGCGCGCCTTATGGCGCCGCGAGGGCGAGCGGTCGATTGGCCAGAACCTTGCGATGATCGGCGCCCTCGGCTGGACCATTGTAACGCCGGCTCTGGTCGGGGTGCCGATCGCCGCAAGGAGACCAACGCCAAGCCAAAGCAAGGTAGCGCGCTCCCGAGGAAGATAAAACGCCTCCAAAATCGTTCAAAATTGCGCTGCGAATCTTTCGCCCGGCGTAGCCGTTCGGCGAAGGGCTGACACGTGCTGTCGGCCTGCTTGACCATCAATATCGACCCTTTCAACGCAGTATAGCATCACTCGCATCCTCATTCGGCAAGATTGATCTTGCGTCTCGCGCGCAGACGCAAATTACGATGCCGCATCGACCACTTCGCGCTTCCCCCGCGATGATGCCGGCACAAATTGTTCGAGTAGGCCGCCGTGCACGTGATCGATTCACTTCTAGCCCAGATGACGCTTGAGGAAAAAGTCGGGCAGCTCAACCTGATGACGCGGGAGAAGCGGTCACGGGGCCGATCCGGGGGGGCCGACGACCGAAGACATTCGCTCGGGAAGGATTGGCGGCATCTTCAATCTTTGGGAGCGTGAAGCGATCGCCGCGCTTCAGAAGCTTGCGGGAGAGGAGACGCGGCTCGGCATTCCGCTTCTTTTCGGTCTCGACGTGCTGCACGGGCACAAGACAATCTTCCCTATTCCTCTTGCTGAAGCCGGAGCGTTCGACCTCCTTCTATGGGAGCAGACCGCCCGCGCGGCCGCGATTGAGGCGACGCGCGACGGAGGTCATGCGGATTCCGACGAAGGCGCCCGTCTTTAACGGGCCGCGATCCGCGTTGGGGCTGGATCGCCGAAGGTCCGGGCGAAGACCCGCTCGTCGTGGCGAAATTCTCCGAAGCGAAGGTCCGCGGCTTCCAAGGGGAAACCTGGCCGCGCAAGCTTCGGTCGCCGCAACGGCGAAGCATTTTTGCGCCGGCGGCGCGGCCGTCATGCCGGCGTTCAATGCCGTAGCAGGCGTTCCCATGACGGCGCATATCGGCCTCCTGCGCGGCTTTTTGAAGCGCGAACTCGGTTTCGAGGGAGTCGTCATCAGCGACTACGCCGCGATTACCGAGCTGATTCAGCTGGCGTCGCAACCGATCTTATTGAAGCGGCCGCGCTCGCGCTCAAGGCGGGCGGCGATATGGCGGGACGCCGACGTGCTGACGGGGTGCTTCAACCCTACCGGCCGGCTTCCGGTCACGTGGCCGCGCGACATCGGGCAGATCCCGATTTTCTATGCGGAGCGGTCTTCGGGCCGGCCCGCCGATTCAACCGATCCTTTCACGAGCAAATACCTCGACCTCCCGACCGCGCCGCTTTTCCCTTTCGGACACGGCCTCTCCTTCGGCCGCGTCAAATTGGAAAAGATTCGCGCGAGCCCTGAAAATTTCCAATCCGAGTACCAGATCAAAGTCGAGGTCGACGCTGTCAACGAGGGGCGGACCGCGACAGAAGAAACGATAATCCTCTTCGTTCATGACTGCGAGGCGACCGTCGCCCGTCCGCTCATGGAACTGAAGGCCTGGGAGAAGATCGCATTGGCGCCGGGCCAAACCAAGACTGTCGCCTTCGCGCTAAAGGCGGAGAGCTTTTGCTTTCCCGGCCAGGACTTGGAGCCGATGCTCGAACCGGGCGATTTCGACATCTTGGTCGGCCTCAACGCCGATCGGAAGTCCTTGCTTACAACAAGCGCGCGCCTCCCGAGTTGGCGCGCTTTGCCTGCCGCCGGGTAGATCGCGCAAGAAATGAGTAGTCCATGCGCGCCGATCATCGCCACCTATTCGGAAGCTCATCGACGGCTGAATCGTATTCTTACTCACTGGTCGGTAATATAGGCGACACTTGGCGCCCTGAAGAATGACCGAACGAGTTCAGGCGCTTTCTTGATCTGGGCCAATTGCGTCTCGATCTTATCGAGCAGCCTCTCGCCCTTGCGGAGAGGCGCTCTGGCAACGCCAGTGCGCTTAACATGGCTCCAGATCAGCTCATCAGGGTTCAGCTCAGGCGCATAGCCCGGTAAGAAATGCAGCGTGAGCCGACCCTCCGTCGATTCCACGTAACGTTTCACCAGCTTCGTCTTATGGGCCGGAAGACCGTCCACTACCAGATGGACCGGCTTCGAGCGATAGCGCATCATCCTGCGTAGCAGTTGGACGAACAGTTCAGCGGTGAGGCCGCCTTCATAGGTGCAATACCAGAACGCGCCCTTGGCATTCACCGCTGAGGCGGCGCTGATCGTCTGCCGTTGGCCGGGGCGTTCGACAACAGGCGTCTTTCCCTTGACGCCCCAGGTACGACCATGCACGGCGTCTGCGCGAAACCCCGATTCATCCCA
>NZ_JADNRA010000009.1 GCF_015709525.1 Methylocystis sp. L43
TGGATTTGTTCGACGAGGTGGGTCAGCGTTGGACGCTGCGGCTTCAGATAGACTTCCCGGATCGTCTGGCGGATCAACTTATGACGCGATTTGTCGAGAGCGAGCGCCCCTTTCGATCGGCCTCGCGGCTTCGGCTGAAGCGCCTCAACGGTGGGCGTTTCGCGATAGATCGCGACGAGGCGATAAAGTGTCGCGCGACTGATCCCGAGGTCCAAAGCAACATCTTCGACGTCGCTTGTTCGTAGCCGGTCGCCCGCGGAGCGGCCTAACAATTCTCTGATGGCCTCCTCGCGTCGACATGCCTCTAACCACTGCGGGTCGTCGGACCCCGTCGTGTCGGCGTCATCAGGGCAGGGCGCGTTCTCATTATTGCTGTTCATTTTTCGGCCGCGTCCATGAGAAATGGTTGAGCCGCAAATTCTCAATTCAACTGTACATCATTCGGGCGTTTTCTCAATTCAAATGTATACGCGTAAATCAGCAGCGTTTCGTAACGCATTGAAATTCAACAGGCCGATTTCTCAATTTCTGATGTGTCCTGACACGCAGTGGGCGAAGGTCGGCGGCGTTCAACACGACGCGGCCAGCGCGCACTTCTTCGCCGCCGGCGCCAGTCTTGCCCGCCTCGACCAGCTTTTGCGTTGCCCCGGAGGCGATATTTCGCGCGCCGGAATCGGCTCCGCCGATGTTTCGCGCGCCGACGGAAGAGCCACCGATGCTTCGAGCCCCGGCAAAAACTTCGGGGAAGGAGGCCTCGAACCCGTTTTTGCCGGCGCCCTGCGGCAGCGCCTCGCCTTGCGCGCCGCAACCGCCTGCGCCGCGATAGCGCGTCTGCGCGAAGACGAAGGCGCCCTGCGCGACGCCGAACATCTCGCCGGCTTCGACGCGGCGCCGACGCCCGGCGGCCGCCTGCATCGGCTGTGGCGCCTGTTCACAACGCCTTCTGTGCGGCTCGATGCGCGCGTCGTGAGAGTCGCGGCCGATTGTCTCGATTTACCGCCGGCCATCGATTGCGAAGCGGTCGCCGCCCTTGTGGATGAGCGGTCGACAGCTGAGAATCCGCTCAATGCTGCGGCCCGCGTGAGCGCGCTAGCGCTGGGCGTCATCGGTGACGCGGCGCAATTCGACGCCGAAATTTTTGCGCTGTGGTTCGCCGATCTTGTGTTGGCGCGGCGCCTCGCGTGGCAGGCGCCGCTGCCGCTGTTGGCGACGACGATCACGCATCCATCGATGCGCACGGCGACCGGACGCCGACCACGGCCGAGCGATGCCGATTGGGATTTGAGCGCCGCGCGCGCCATGGCGCGCGCGGCGCAAGAGTCTTACGCGCTGGCGACAGAACTGTCGCGGCGTTCCAATATACTGTTGAGCGTTGCGCCAAAATTGCGCGCCAAAAAGGCGGCGCGCGTCGTCGATTTGTTGCTCGCCGACGATTGCGTTTCGCCGACGCGGGCGGCGACGTCGGCCGGCCTTTCCGATCGCGCCACGCGGCGTTTGTTCGATCGGTTGATGGCGCTTGGCGCCGTGCGCGAACTCTCCGGTCGCGCCAATTTTCGACTTTACGGACTGTGACATGAAAAGGATGCCGACATGCCGTCGATGAAGGCGCATCGACAGGACAGTGCGCCGCCGCCAAACCGTCGTGTGCCGCGGCGCGATGGGGATTTGCTGTTCGACGCCGATCTTTCCGATCTGCCACAGGCGATGCGCTGGCGCGAATGGATGGGGCGCGTCGAAGCGGCGATCTTCGCCGCGCCGTCGCCGGTCACGCGCGACGCGCTCACCAAACTGGTCGGGCGCGATTGCAATTTTGATGATTTGATTTGCGACATTCGCGAAGATTTGCGGGCAAGGCCCTATGACCTCGTTCTCGTCGCCGGCTATCAACTGCGCACCAAACCGCGCTACGCCGACGCCATTCGCGTCCTGAACAACGGCGCCCACGCCGCCGGACCGCCAGCGCTGACGCCGACCGAACTCCTCACCGTGACGGCGATCGCCTATCTGCAGCCAGCGACGCGCGCGGAGCTGTCGCAGTTTGCAGGGCGAGAAATCAGCCGCGACGTCATTGGAGCGCTCAAGCGCCATCGGCTGATCGACGCCGCATTGCGCGCGCCGGAGCCCGGCGCGCCGTTCGCCTACGTGACGACGAGGAAGTTCCTAGAGGTCTTCGGACTCGCGTCGCTGCGCGATCTCCCCGACATCGAACGGCTCGAAGACGAGGGACTTTTGGAGAGGCCGCAGCCGGAGGCCGATCTTGACGCCCTTCTTTTCGCGGAAGAGGAGGATCTCGAAGAGCATTGGGAATGACCGGTGATAGGGTTCGCAACTCCCTGCCTGCTCGTCGTCCTTTCACGGCGAAAACAGGGGTTCGAATCCCCTTTGGCGCGCCAAGAAAATCAATTGTCCGGACTGAAGACATAGGTAACAGTCTGTTCCTAAGACATGGGTGACAACCTCGGGCCGAAGGGGTTGTCGAGGGGTTGCAAGGTTTTCTGCTCCAGATCGATGAAGCCGAGATCGTAGCTCATGAAGCTGACGAGCCAAATGCCGTCGTCGATTTCCTTGATTCCGAGGCGCTGACCGGCGAGCACGGACGAGATGTTGACGCGCTTTCGATACATGCAGATGCGCCCGCATGAGGTGACCATCACGTCGCGATCGTGCAGCGGATAGTCGATTTCCGGTAATTTCCCGTCATAGGGCTTGGCGGACGGGCGATAGACATCGGCCGGGCGCTTCATGTCGAGCGCTTCGTGCGGCCTTTCGTCGTTGAACTCCTTGATGAACGCGTCGAAGCGGGCCTGTTGCTGCAAGCTGTTCATGCCGGGCGGACGGGTCGCCTCCTTCTTCAAGGTCAGGTGCATGCGCTCGTGGCGGCCGTTCTGCTGAGGATGGCCGGGCTTGATGCGCTCGATCTCGACGCCCAGGCGCAGCCACCAGACGGAGAGCTTGGAGAGGCCGAAGAGGCCGTTGGGGCTGGCGAAGGGAACGCCATTGTCGGAGCGGATGGCGCCGGGGAGGCCGCGCTCACGAAACAGCCGGCCGAAGGCGGTGATCGCCGGGTCCTCTCTGGTCGATTCCAGCGCCTCGCAGAGCAGCAGGAAGCGCGAGGCGTGATCGGTGACGGTGAGCGGATAGCAGTAGCGTCCGGAGCCGAGCTTGAACTCGCCCTTGAAGTCCACACACCAGAGATCATTGGGAGCAAGGCCGGGCGAAAGCTCCGTGCCCTGCGCCCGCGGGCGGCGGCGTCCGAGCGCCTTGACGAGGCCGTGCCGGCACAAGACCGCATGGATCGTGCTGTTGGCGGGGACGCGGAAATCGCCGTCGAGCTTGCGCAGCAGCAGCTCGCGATTCTTGCGCGCGCCCCAATGGGGCTTTTCACGCTTGCAGCGCAGGATGAGGCTTTCAATCTGCTCGGGCAGCTGGTTGGCGTAGCGCACCGGCCGCCGCGAGCGGTCGGTGAGCGCCTCGAGGCCGTGCTCCTTGTAACGATCGAAGATTTTGTATCCCGTCTTGCGCGAGATGCCGAACTCCCGGCACACATCGCTAATCGCCTCGCCGTCGAGCAGACGCGCGACGAACCGAAGACGCTCTTCCATAACCGAACACCCCTTCCAGGGCATTCGACACCTCCCGCCTAGACTGGCGGGAGGTGTCACCCATGTGTCCGGAACAAACTGTCACCCATCTCTCAGGTCGCTCACAATAAGTTGTGATAATAGACTGCGTCGAGCGCCGCTTCGTGCCAACATTTGCCGGATAAGCGTCGGCGAACGTCAGCGGATTCCGTCCCTCCGCCCACGAAAAAGCCCGGTCGTCGCCGGCCGGCTGGAGGTGCGGTGGGAAGGCCAGTCGCCGAGCACTTTTGGCTCGGCGCGGGCCGGTTCGTACGCGCGGAGCGATGCAGGCAACCGCGACCAGCCGCCATAGTTAATGCTATGCTGCCGCCATCTGCGGACGCTTGGTGCAAACTGACGGCCTGAAACCGTCGGTCTTGAGGAGGTCGCAATGGTGAAATTTGGCATCTTGGCGACGCTGGAGGCGAAGATCGGCAAGGAGCACGAGGTTGCAGCGTTCTTGAAATCGGCGCTGCCGCTCGTGGAAGCAGAGCCCGGCACAGTGTCGTGGTTCGCGATCCGAGTGTCACCCACCACTTTCGCCATTTTCGACGTTTTCAATGACGAAGCCGGCAGAGACGCTCATCTTGCTGGGGAAGTCGCGAAAGCGCTCATGGCGAAAGCGCCGGAGCTTTTCTCGCAGCCACCCAAAATCGGGAAGGTTGACGTGCTGGCGGCAAAGCTGGGCTGACAACACAAAAACGCACCGATCGCGTCGACGACTTTTTGCATGCCCGCCTCGGCTTCATCCGCGCGGCCTGTCGATGTGGCCAATTCCGCTTCCCGCACGGCAAGTGCTGGAGCGCATGGGCCGATTTGCTCTTCGGACTGCCTAATGGCAGCGGCGGTTTCCGATACAAGGTTTAGCGCGACGGTGACGGGGTCCGACAGCGGGTCCCTGTGCAGGCGCGCCCATCACGGCAAGGTCGCCTTCGATGCCATGCGGACGGCGCCGGGAACGCCGTTCGTTGCCCTGGCGAGGTGCGCCGCTTTGTCTGCTCCGTCTGCGGCTCCCGGACGTTCATCTGATGCCAGATTGGCCGCCATATCGGGCGCGGGGGTGACACACCCTAGCGGTCTACTCTCTCCTGGGAAGAGTTCCAGCGCATCGCCGACCTAATCGGCCAGCCGCGCTACAACATCGCCCTACGACGCAGATTGAAGTCATCCGGCCAGCGGCTGGCGGCAATGAGCTTGTCCCGATGCGCTGGGGCCTTGTTGCCTCTTTAGTGGAAGAGTCCGCTCAACGAGCTGCCGGCGACATTAAAACGCCCGCGCCAAGACGGTTGGGGCGAAGACGCTACTGCCGCACGACGAGCACTGAGCACTTTGCGTGGTGTACGATGGCGCCGGCGTTGGAGCCAATGAGAAACCGATCCATTCCTGGCCGGTGGGAGCCTACGACGATGACTTCGGCGCCCCACTCCTCGGCCTCCGCCAGAACCTTTTGATAGACGGGACCGAACAGCACAACGGTCGAGATTCGGCCGGTCGGATGATCGATGCTAGCCGCTAGGGCCGCGATCTCCTTCTCAAGGCCTTGCCGAATATCCTTGTCGAAATTTCCCTTGACGTAGTCGAGGAAGGCAATGGGAATAAGCGTCTGCACATTGACCAGCCTGAGTTCGCTATTGAAAGCCCTGGCGAGCGCTGCCGCTTTGTCGATCGCCTGCTTGGTCATCTCAGATTCGGTGAGATCGATCGCGACAAGAATATTTTTGAACATCATCGCCTCCCTGGCTGACCCTTTAAGGCAGCTAGATGCCGAACTCTAATACTCCTTCGCGTATCTTGCCGCCGCGTCAATCGCCACAATCGACTCCCGCAAATTGTGGATTATGATCCTGCCGGCATTCCCTTCCGAGGAATGGCTAGTGGGAGGATATTTCAATGAACCGCAGAATTTTTGTACTCGCGCTGGGTCTTGGAGTCGCGGCCTTCGTAGCGCCCCGCGTCGCGCTCGCCGAGGATCATTTGGCCGAGGCGATTAGCCACACCAAGGAAGCGATCGACCACGGCAAACAAGGTCATGCGGATGTGTTGGTGACGCACGCCGAAGCCGCGCTTAAACACGCTGAAGCGGCGGAAAAAGCGAAGAAGAATGAGCACACCAAGGAAGGAATTACCCATCTGAAGGCGTCAATTACGGAAGGCAATAAAAAGGACGCCAAAGCTGCGACCGGACACGCCGAAGAGGCGTTGACGCATCTGGAAGCGGCGCAGAAATAACCCAAACAGCAAAACCCGCCGTTTCATCCACGGCGGGGCGTTCTGTTGCGCCGACGACGAATTTCGGCGCTCGGGATGATGTAGGGCTCGAAGCCTACGCCGCAAATCCCCGGGCATGAGCCTTGCGCCGATCTTTCGAAGCCGCCCATGCCGTGGCCAAGCATTGCCCCGAACGTCCAGCCGAGCCCGAGGCGCTTGCCGTCTCGGAATCGCTTGTGGGCGTCCCGCATGATCGCGGTGCGGTCGTAAGTCACGGCCTCAGCCTTCTCCGCAAATCGTCCGCCTTGATGGCGCAGCGCTCGGCGCTCTCGACGATGCGCCGAGACGTTCGCATGGCCGCGCCTTGACGTTGCTCAGGTCAGTCATCGGCATGGTCTCCGCACCGTGCCATTGCCGCCTGGCAGGTGCGGCGAATTGAACCAAGAGTCCATATAGTCGCCGTCCAGCTCTCCTTTGTCGCTGTCGTCCTCTTCTTCGTCGCGCGGCCCTGTAGTCCTCTCCCGATCGTCGTCATAGCCGCGCAGCGCCATCTCGGGATGGCCGCTCCCATGGCCCGTCCAGCCGAGCGACGGCTCGGCTTCGTCGACCGCATCGGCCACGCGAGACGCGGCCCAAGCATGTTGCTGATTGACGGCGGTCGTCGCGCCGAGCGTTGGCTCCTCATCGCCGGTCGGCTCAAGCAGCTCGCTTTCGTCCTCGCGGTCGTCGCTAGCTCCTTCGGCCCAGTGCGCCTGGTCCGGACGGCGTCGATCTGGTCCAACAGGTTCAAGAACGCGTCCACGGCGTCGGCGAGCGCCTTGCGCATGCCGGGGCGCAATTCGATAAAGAGCGGCGCCGCGGAGGCGTTGTCGTTGTCGAAGCTCATGACTGCGCTTCCCGCTCTAACACCGCGACGGCGTTGCGGACGGAGTCGCCGATCATGTCGCCGACAAGCATGTCATTGACCACGTCGTCTTCGTCGAGAAAGTCAGCGAGGCGACGGAGCAGCCGTAAGGCGCCCGCGAGCGTCGTCGGTGTGGATTCGAAGACCGCCCGCTGCGCTTCAGTTCGCATTATCTTGCGCCTTCTGCGCGGCCGACTCCGCATCTAATACCTCGCTCGTCTCGGCATTCTGCGCATATGCGTTGTGGGCTTCTAGAACGGCGCGCGCGTTCTGGTATTCTGGCTCAAGGCCGGCGGCTTCAGCACGCATTGTGGCGTTGCCTTTGCGGAGGCGCGCAATCGTGTCGTCTATTTCTTCGTCTGTCATTCCCATGCTGCTTTCGCGCATGGTTTCGAGATGGAGAATGCTGAAGACGCGATTGCCATTAAAGACAACTTCCGGGAGCCTATTGCTCGTGGGCGCGGCGTCCGCCACGGCTTCCCAAGCAGTCCGTTCGATCGCGTGCAGGCGCTCGTATTCTGCGAGAGCCTCAAGCAGCGGATCATCGTCCGCGACGACGCCAGCAATGGCAGGAAGCCCTGCGACGGGCGCAGCGGCGAGGCCGGCGAGCATGGCCCGCCGCGATGGTGTATGAGACAGTTTAGCCATGATGTGAAGCTCCGTTTGCGTTGTGGTCAGGCCGGGAGTGGGGTTCGCGAGATCTCTTCCCGGCCGCTTATCATGCGGTCCCTCTTGAAGTTCAGGCCGCGAATGATCCGGCGAGGCGGCCGGAATGCGTGGTGTAGAGGCGGCATAGGGGCATGCGCGGCGCAGGCCGGTCGGCAACGCAGGAACGGACCGGAAGGCCGACGTTGCTTTCCTCGCGCAGGCGAGACGCCTTGGCCTTCTTCCATTCGGAGGACAGCGCCTTGGCGAACCATTCCCGACAGGAGCCGCCGACGCTCTGGCCAACTCCTCTTCCACCTCGTCAGCCGGCTCTATGAGCGCACCTCAGTGATCGTCACAACCAATCTCGCCTTCGGCGAATGGCCCAGCGTCTTCGGCGACGCCAAGATGACGACCGCTCTCCTCGACCGCCTCACCCATCACTGCGACATCGTCGAAACCGGCAACGAAAGCTGGCGCTTCGAAAACCGCGCCTGAGGCCGACGCGCCGCCCAGGCCGCTGCCGTAGTCGGCGTAACTCCGGTCGGGCTACGCCCTCCCTCCGTCACGCCGACTACGGCACAAAACGCACGCCTGAAAAGGGGTCCCTTTTCGGCGCCGATCTGGGGTCCCGGTTCAATGCTGATTGACAGCTTGGGAGCGGGCATTGGCGTTCGCATATCCTAGGAGAGCACAATGAGATTGCCGAGCCTGTGGTCCCGTCAGGACATAGACCCCTTTCGTTCGCTCCGACGCGAGATGGAAGATGCGTTTCGTATCTTCGATACCGGTCTTCCGACCCTGAGTGTCGGAGCGAAAGCGCCTGCGATTAACGTCGCCGAAACGGTTAACGCCATCGAGGTGACGGCCGAACTTCCCGGCGTCGAAGAAAAAGACATTAAAGTAGGCTTAGAAGGCAACCGGCTCACCATCGCCGGCGAGAAAAAAGAAGAAAGCCAAAGGGACGAGAAGGAGTGGCACGTCGAGGAGCGCAGCTACGGCTCGTTCTATCGCTCAATGTCCTTGCCATTCACTCCCGCTGACGGAGCCGTGGAGGCGCATTTAGACAAGGGCGTTCTCCACGTCACCGTCAAGAAACCTGCCGAAGCCGCTAGCGCCGCCAAAACAATCGAAATCCAGGCCGGCCAGCCTCCGAAGCAATCCTGATTGGAGGGCGCAAGACAAATACTCGCACGCGAGTAAATCTCGCGTGCGCTCAGGCAACTGCGTCGTGATTCCTTCTTGCGACAAGCAGGATTGCGCCACCCGCACAGTTTGCAACTCCTCTGAGGTCCCCGCGAGTAGCAGGCGCTGGATTGACGCCGCCGCGGTAAGCGACACTCGGCGGACACATGAATTTCGGCGGCGTCGATTCTGCTGGCGATTTTTCGCCTAAAGGGCCTATGCCTGAAGCGCTTTCATGATTTTCCGCTTAGCCCGCCCTCAGCTGTTGACGGACGAATCGGCTGAATAAACCCCGCTCCTTTGGACTATTTATTGAGGCGTCGCGCTTTTTTTGGCGGTCCGGGACGCCGAAAACCAAGACCCTGTCCGTTTCTAGCCTCTCCAGGAGATCAAGAAACCGATCTGGAAGCGGCTCACCAAGGATGTCACCGTACATGGCGCGGAGCTGTTCGCCGATTAGGTCTTCGACCTTTTGGGGGAGCAAGCGAGGTTGACCCATCTGACACCTTTAGGCGACATAAATGACAGACTCAGGGTCAGCTCGGGTTGCGGCCACAATATGAAGAAGTGACAGTGGCGTGTAAGTGAGCGCCGATTTTTAAAATTTATGACAAATTGGCTGCGGGTATGGGCATCTAGACTAGCAAAGCACGGCGTTGTGGGTGATTGCTGCGAAGGCGGAGCTCAAGCTGAAGTGTTGAAAACGAAGACTCCACAATTATGATGCGGCGCTGCCCGCCAGTCGCTGTTTCAAGCCACGCGCCCGCCGCGGACTTAGCGACGACCAACGTTAAGCTGCCGAAGACTGAAACCGAGGAGAGCTTTGCGCGACGATTGTGGCGCGCGCATTTGGAGGCGTCTATGTTGAACTTCGTCGTCGCTTTCGCCATCTTGTTCCTTGCCGCCTCGGCCAGCGCCAAGGCGGACGAAGTAGAGATCAAAGGCTTTCACCAGAAAATCAAAGCTGAACTCTCGGACCTTGGCCAACTCGCCGAGCTCAACGGCAAGTACCGTATCCGCGTGACGCAGACGACCATCGACCCAGGGGGCTACATGCATGCGCATCTTCACCTCGGGCCGGGGCTGCGCTGCGTCCTTTCCGGGGAGATGACCTATACGCTCGGCGGAACGCCGACCATTTACAGGGCGGGCGATTGTTTCGCAGAGACCGGCTCGGTCGCCCATGAATCGAGCAACACTGGCGCAGCTCCGGTCGAACTTCTGACCTTCGAACTGCTGCCCGCCAGCGCGCCGGAAGGCAAAGGTTCGGCGATCCCGGTTCCGGCGAAATAAACCAGAACCCCGGGATGGTTCAGATGCAAAGGGCAAGTCTCGTTGTCGCAGCTGCGTGCACCGTGCGAAATGATAGACCTTTGAGATGAGCGGGAAGTTCAATAAATGAACCATAAGCATCGGACAATTCTGCACGCCTTGTTCGCGCATCCAATGAGTAGCAACATCGATCCAAAGATCGTCAAGTCAATGTTGGAAGAGCTGGGAGCTGAAATAACTCGTACTCGGCACAACCATTTATTGGTGACGCTGAGCGGCTTTTCCCATGGATTCCACGACGTCCATCATAGCCTTCCAAAAGACGAAATTGCCGCCCTGCGCAAATTCCTGACGGACGCCGGGATCGATCCTGCGCGCGACTATCCTCTTTAAACCAGCGGTGAGCGACAGGTCACGACATGTGATGGCTCGTCGGGGCCTGTCGCGCCTCGTCGAGGATCGTCGAGGATCGTCGCGATCAGACGCGGTGCGTTCTATTATGATTTACGACGGAGAAGCTTTGCCAGGTCGTGCGCGGCGGCGAGCAAGTCGTGAGATAGACGCCACCACAAAAGCCGGAATGGCGCATGTGCATGCGTTCGCCGAAAATATTCCTCTCGCTCCTGGGAGGAGCGCTCCCAGTGCCGATACGTGCGCGCCATGAACTCGTCAAAGGATTCCTGCCGTGGCGGTGGGGAAGTGCTCGCGGAAGAGCCCGCCGGCCGTCCGCATCGGGCGAGCGCGTACTCATAGGCTGCGGTCAGTTGGACGAATGCTTCGTGCGATCCGCTCTTCTTGTCGGGGTGTCGCTCGTGCGCGAGCAGCCGATACGCCGCCTTGATCTCCACGGCCGTCGCAGATCGCGCGACGCCGAGGATACTGTATGGATCGGTGCTCGTCATGCTACCGACGGTGGGAAACGTTTCTAATTGCCGCGCACGGTTAGGCGCGCATCCGTCTGCAATGGGACCGCGAGAAAATTGTTTTCGTTCGCGACCATGACGGTGATCGTAACGGGCACGGTCGTCATGCCCGAAACGTCACTCGGCTTGCAGCTCGTGTTTTCCATCACGATCGTTCCTGACACGCGCGCCTTGTCGGGAACGAAGCGCATGACACGATCGCGATACGATTTGTTGCGCTGCAACTGGATCGCCAGTGCGTCATCGAATAGTTCGAGCCCCGAGCCGCTTTCGACCTCTGAGCAAGGACCAGCTGAGATGCCCCTGCGCTTAACGGCCAAGCTCAGAGGCATGCCTGAATTATTTTCAATAGTGTATGCAATGCGAGCGGCAATAGGAATTGGATCGCCTGTGGGCGTCCCTTGAATGTAGAGCGTATTGCTTTGCGCCAGCATGCTGTTGACGGTGAGCTTCAGCGCGTCGGCCTTGAGCCGGTTAGCGAAGCTGTCCGGCGTGATGTCATCGGCAAAAGCTAGCGACGGAAGAAGCGCAAATAAAACGGCGATGATCCGCGTGTGATCCCCCTCAAATATCGGGGAAGGGAAGCGCGGCTTTGCTAACGAGTCAAGGCGTCAGAAGCCGCGCGCACAGCAGACAAAAAAGGAGCGCCCGAAGGCGCTCAGTAAAGATCGATCGAAGGCACGTCCTTCTCGTCCATTAAGAGGCGAGCACGTTCACGCCGTTAATGGTGATATCGGCGAGGAAGGCGACGACATTAGCGACGCCATGCGCGGAAGCCTGCAACACCTGCAACGGGTCCCGCGCGACATAGGCCATCGCCCCGTTCCGGCATGGGCTCGACACGCGCAGCCTCAATTGTGCCGTCGGCGTTCCAAAACATCAGAAGGTCTGTCCACAGAGCATCAAGCTGATCTTCCCAACGGGAAAGAACCCTTTTTTAAAAGGCTTGCGGGGGAGCGATGCGCCTTCAGATGCGTCGAGTCGATCATGATGCGCTTGGACTTGGGGCGTTCGCCGACGACCGCCGCGAAGATGCGGTCGAAGACCCCGAGCCGCTAGCGGATGAACCGGTTGAAGAGAGTCTTGTGCGGCCCACAGTCTTTGGGCGCATCCATCCGTTGCAGACCATGCTTGATCACATAGACGATTCAGCTGACTACCCGACGATCGTCAACCCGCCGCACTCCGTGCGCCAACGGAAAATACGGCGATATCCGTGCCATCTGGCGCGCGCTGAGCAAAAAACAAATCATTCATCAAAGCCTCCATCTCGGAGACTTTGAATCGCGCCTCAATCAAAATTGATAGGTCCTGAGCCTAGCTGTCGGTCTGTTTGACCTTTGAAAAGTCAGCCCACCTGAACCGCACACCGACGCTCGCCGCATCTTCTCGCTCGACGAGCCCGAAGGCTCGGACAAGTATTCATGGGCCTGGCGCTTAAAGGCGCTCATACCCTCGATTGTTATGGATGACGAGGCAGAAGAGGGCGGCTCAACACAAGCATGGGCGCATGGCACACTTGAAGCCAATTTTGGCAAACTTGGCCCCCTGTGGGTGATCAAGCCTTCGTTAAATCTGTGCAACATAGCTCATCACGAGCGAGAGCGGGTGAGAGTATTACTATGCAAACAGGCGCTAAGAGCCAGCGGCTCAATGGAAATGTCCTATACGCGATAGCTGTTGCAATCTGGATCGTGGCGATATGGGTCACCGCATTTTACGTTGCAAGTGCAGCTATAGCAGATGAAAGCGCCGGTGTCGGAGGCAATAGCTTTCTACTTGGCTCTACCATGGCGACAGCCGGGGTCCTCACTTTCTTTTCGATTCGGGAGTTTCTTGGGGCGTACAGGCAATGTCACGTGACGGAGGCTTCACGTCCTGTCGGCGCTGACCGCTGTAATCCAGATCAAGCTAAGGAGAAAGTCCAATGACTAAGCCAGGATTGTTTGTTGCTCTTGAAGCCAAGGTGGGAAAAGAGAAGCAATTAGCTACCTTCTTGAGAGACGCGCTGCCACTCGTCGAGGCAGAACCAAATACCGCCAGCTGGTTTGCAATCCAGATGAGCCTGTCAAGGTTTGGTATTTTCGATACCTTTCCGGACGAGAAGGGGCGCGAGGCCCATCTCTCTGGAGGAGTAGCCAAAGCACTAATGGCGAACGCTCCGGATCTCCTGGAGAAGCCTCCATCAATAGAAAAAATTGAGATCTTGGTTGAAAAACTCCCCAACCGATGACCAAATGAACGAGCGTCAACGCCGGACCAGTAAACCGGAGGCGGAATTGGTGTCGGGGGCGGCGCTGTGCTGACCCCAAGCAGGCTGGCTATGGAAATTGTCGTGCTCGGCTTCAACGGCTGCCTAGGAGCCGGATTCGTTGGCTCAGTCGATATGCTGAAGCTCAGCTCGCTAATGATCAGCAAAGAGGACAACCGTCAGCCTTTCAAGACTTTGACGGCGAGTTTTAATGGCAAGCCATTTGAAGATAGTAGCGGGCGCGCTCTAAGTGTAGAAAAGAGCGTCACTGCGATCAAGGCGTCAAGCGCGATAGTGGTACCTGGCTATCTATGCGACGACAATGCTGACTTCCTGTCAACGCCGCAGATTGGTACATTGGCCGCGTGGCTTCGCCGTCAACATGCACTTGGTGCTTTGGTATGCGCTTCGTGTAGCGGCGTGTTTATTCTTGGCGAAGCTGGGTTACTTGATGGTCGCCGTTGCACAACCACGTGGTGGCGTCACGATGAATTGAAAAGCCGCTATCCGCGAGCCGACGCTATATGGGGCGCTCCGCTCATCGAGGACGAGAGGATAGTAACGTCGGGCGGGCCTTTATCGTGGGTTGACTTGTGTTTGCATGTCATTCGTTCGCTGTGTGGTGGAGATGCTGCAAAGATAGCTGCTGATTTCGCGGTCGTCGACACGGCCCCCTCGACGCGCTCGGTATATGCTCCACTTAGTCATTTTGCTGCGGCGAACGCCTTCTTGCTTGAAGCGGAGCACGTCGTCCGGCTAGCTGGAGAGGACCCTATGACAGCGCAAGACCTCGCACGCGCACTTGGCATGTCGAGTCGGACTTTGAATCGGCGGCTAAAAGAGGCGACCAGCGAGACGCCAAAGCAATTTATTGATCGCGTGCGCTTCGAAACCGCTCGAATGCTACTTGAGACGACAAAATGCTCGCTGAAGCAACTGGCTGCAAGCTCTGGGTATTCGGATGCAGCGAGCTTTCGACGAGCATTTTATCGATACTCCGGCATGACGCCTGGGGCTTACCGTACCCAGAGTCGCAATCGACAAACTTAGGCTCCGGACCCATAAAGAGTCCCATCGGTTCGAATTTCTGACTCGGGGCTTCGGAGAGGGAGGCAGCTAATGATTCGCAATTTTTTCTGGCTTGACTGTCACGGAACGCACGTCAAAGACAGTTCCGTAAGCGTCGAATGCGTGTGCTGCCACAGTCACCCTCCAGCATGAGCCACGCCTATGTTCGAACTTCTTCCGCTCGAGCACAATGTGCCCGCTGAGAGGGGCTCGTTTAGCGACGTGGGCGCTCCGGTCTGCTTTGTTCGCGTGCAAATAAGGTCATATCTCTCGGCGGGAGGCGAGAGGGGCCTGTCATCATCACTACAAACCTCACCGAATGAATCACGAGTACACGTTTCACGCAGTCCCTCGGCGCGCTTTTATCCATGCCCTATAGGCACCTGGGGTCATTCCAGAATACCGCTGAAATGCGCGGCGAAAGCTAGTTTGATCTGAGTATCCTGAGGTCTGCGACAACTCTTTAACGGAATGTGCAGTCGTCTCGAGCAGCGTTCGAGTGATTTCAAAACGTACTCGATCGATGAAGCCTTTCGGAGTTTCTCCTGAGGTTTCTTTAAGGCGTCTGTGGAGCGTCCTCTCTGAGGAATTGAGCGCAACTGCGAGTTGCCGGGCTGTTAGCGGTGCATCACCGGCCTGGCGAACCACCCTCTCAGCTTCAAGCAAGAACCGGTTGGACGCTGCCAAATGTCCGGGAGGGACATAAATGGTTTGAGTTGATGGCGTCGTGTCAACAACCGTGAAATCTGCAGCCTCTTTCGCGGCGTCACCACCGCAAAGAGAGCGAATGACGTGGAGCGAAAGGTCGATCCATGAAAGCGGCCCGCCCGCAGTTACAACACGATTTTCTTCAATAAGAGACGCACCCCACGCGACCTGTGCGCGTGGATAATTGGCCTTCAAATCATCGTGCCGCCACCACGTTGTTGTGCAACGGCGACCATCAAGTAGCCCAGCCTCGCCAAGAATGAAGACCCCGTTGCAGGAGGCGCACACAATTGCGCCAAGCGCATGTTGATGCCTCAACCAGGCCGCGATTGCACCAATTTCGATAGAGAGTGACAGACGATTATTACCATCACATATGTAAGCTGGGACGATGACAGCGCTGCAAGACTTGATCGAATCAAGGCCCTTATCTACCTCCTGCCGCCTACGGTTTCCGTCATCAAAAGGCGCGCCATTAAAGCTCGCGGTAACGACTTCAAACGGCAGCGGTCTACCTGGCTTCGTGAGCATCCGAAGACTCATCGTAAGCATGTCATAGGGACCCAGAAACGCAGACCCGATGCAATCGCGATAGCCAAGGACAACAACATCCATTGCGACGCCCTGACGTTTGGCAGACTTTGTCTCGAGTTTGGCAAACTCGATGGCAAGCCCGGTATTCTTATTGTCAAACGAGACTAGCTGTAATCGATCTCAAGGTCGAGCACATTTCCCTCACGGGAGGAACCAAGACCGCCCGGATCAATCGGAGGATGAAAAATGAGTGTGACAACAGAAGTTGCGGGCCGGTCCCGTGCAGAAGTGGAAAAAGTTGTCGACCTAAGGGGAATGTGGATCGGGCTCGCCGTTCTGAACGGGTTCTATCTGATCGTGCGCATATACGAGCAGATTTACGGCTGGCGGGCTGGCCTCGATTCATTCGCGCCGGAGTTCCAGACCTATTGGATGAGCATTCTGTGGACGGAAATTCCGCTGGAGCTCATCTCAGGCATCGGCCTCGCCGGCTGGCTCTGGAAGACGCGCGTGCGTGACATGTCGACCGTGACGCCGCGTCAGGAGATGAAGGCCATCGCCGACAATGCAGCCTGGCTCGTCGTCTATGCGGCGGCGATCTATTGGGGCGCGTCTTTCTTCACCGAGCAGGACGGCACGTGGCACATGACGGTGATTCGCGACACGGACTTCACCCCGTCGCACATCATCGAGTTCTACATGAGCTATCCGATCTACTCGATCATGGCGATCGGCTGCTTCTTCCATGCGAAGACGCGAATCCCCTACTTCTCGAAGGGCTATTCGATTGCCTATCTGATCGTCTCGATCGGACCCTTCATGATCATTCCGAACGTTGGCCTGAATGAGTGGGGCCACACGTTCTGGTTTATGGAAGAGCTGTTCGTTGCGCCGCTGCATTGGGGCTTCGTGTTCTTCGGCTGGATGGCGCTCGGCGTGTTCGGGGTCGTGATCCAACTCCTGCTGAACATCCATCGTGTCATCGGCAAGGAAGGCGTCGAACTGCTGACCGGCGCGTAAGGCTCAAGATTCTCGCGCCGCGGCCGCGTTTGGACCTCCTGACGAACGACGGCGCGGCGCGGGAGGGAATGCGAAAAACTCCCAGAATCGAGCTCATTTCGTCGCCTCTCGCCGCCTTCTGCGGCGGGAGGCGATGGACGTCAGACCAAAAATTGCGGCATTCTCGAATCTAGAGACGCGGTGCCGGAAGACGAGTGGAGGCATGCTCATGATGAGGCTCCTATTGATTCTCCTCGCGGCGATCGGCTTGATCGCCCGCGCGGACGCACAGGCGGTGCGCAGGGATTCCGCCAAGGCTTTCCAGAAAGTTCGCGAATGCGCGACCCAGATGGGGCCTAACATCATAACCTTCAGCTTCTATCAGCCGACGCAATCGCGAAGCCAGTTCTGCGAGGACATTCCTGAGACAGGACCGACGACCATCGTGGTCGACACGATGCAGGACGAATTGCGGGACATGATGGTGGAGATCCGCATCGTTGAGGCGGACCCGAAGGGGGACGACGAGGCTGCGCCGAACGAAGCCTACCTGCCGCCCGCGCAGTTCCAGACCGGCGTTATCCAGCTCGAACACGACTTCAGGAAGCAAGGCGACTATGTGGCGCTCGTGCGGGCGCGCAGCGAAGATGGGCGCAAGGAATACAACGCCCGTTTCCCCTTCTCGGTCGGGGAAGCGTTTCTACGCGATTGGACTGCGGTCGCCGTCGCTACCGTCGTAGCGCTCGCTCTGGGCGCGGGCTGGTACGCGCATGTCTTCGGCAAGCGATCGTCGAAAAAGACCAAGCTCCGCCACGCGTGATGGCGACCGTTTGCTCCCTTGGAGCGAACGGTCTTCGCGCTGGATCGTATCGCGAGCGCAACGAAGCAATCCACTTTTTAGTGCGACTCCTGGATTGCTTCGTCGCTTACGCTCCTCGCAATGACGGTCTTTGCATTCCAAAAACGGCGTGCATCTATGTCGACGCTGTGCCCGGCTCCTCGAAGGCCAAAGCCGCTCCCTGCCGCATGGGCGTCGCGCCGGCCGCCAGCACGTAGCCGAGGCGGTCGAGGCTGGCATGCCCTTCTTCTCGATCTCGGGCTCCGACCTCGTCGAAATGTTCGTCGGCGTCGGCGCGTCGTGTGTGCGCGTCATTGCCGCCGCCAAGGCCGGCGGACAAACTCGGCACGGTCGCCTATGCCGATACGCACCAGGAACATTTCCTCGGCTATTCGATCCGGCACCAGACGATCTCCAAAGCGACGTAGCAGACGATCGACGCCGAAGTGCGGCGGCTGGTGCAGGAAGCCTATGATGAGGCCAAGCGCATCTTGACCGAAAAACACAGGCAACTCGATACGCTCGCGAATGGGGTGCTCGAGTTCGAGATGCTGACGGGCGAGGAGATGAAGGTTCTACCCGAGGGCAGGCTACCGCTGCGGGAGTCCATGGAAGTCAGGTCACCAGATGATAGGCGGCCAATAGTCGATCCATCCGGTTATGACTCGAAACTGCTTCATTATTGCTCATATCGTAACTGCATTTTTCCCGAATCTCATCCTAGCAGGCTTAATGGCGTGGGATGTGCTACCGGCCGTTCATCAGTGAATCCGTGCCGGACATCCCAACGCCGGCCGGCGTCGTCGCCAAGACGGAAACGCCGCGCCGCGTCCTTTTCGAGCTCTCGCTGCAGAACCAACGGCCCGTGATCGGCGGGCGCGGCACTTCCGCCGAAGCGATCATCGAATTGGGGGGAGGAGTCAACGCGGCGGGGGCGATCGAGGGTGACAAGCCGATGGCGGACGAGGCCATCATCGCGGCGGCGCCTGACATGGTCGTGATGATGCGTCGCGACGGCACGGCCTCGGAGGAGAACCATGGAACTCAGAGGAGTTAGGCTCCGTTAGTACGCCCTTGGCGTCGGCACTCGACGGGATTCTATGTAGGCTACGTGCTCGCCACCATTGATGGACGACAATCGTCAGCACGCCGCTGCGCGTCTACTTTTGGTCAAGCTCCTGTTCCAATTTCTCCAATAGCGCTTGTAACTCGTCGGGCAGCGGTTCCCCGATGATCTCTGTGAGCTTAATCCGTAGCTCCTTGCCGATTTGCTGGAGACCGGCGAAGGGCAATTCCTGGAGTTCGCGAGCGAGCGGGTCGCTTCTTTGGTTGTTTTTTTCTGTCATCACGGCCCGCCCGAGGCCGCAACTTTTCTGCGGTGGCTTTGTTCCATGATTTCTTAACAGTCGGATTCGCGCCATGTTCGGCCCGGTCAAGGCCAGGTTGCTCGGGCCGGCGTCCAACCCAGGCGCGCGCAGTATGCTAAGCACGACGCCACTCCGTACCGAAGACAGCTTGCCGCCGGCGGCAGTCGTCTATGACCGCCTCGATCGGCAGCGCGTCGCGCAGCTCCGCCGAAAAAAATCCAGCGCGCACAAATTCGCCAAAAGGCTGCAATCCGCGTCGCGCCATAAGGTCGCGGAGAGAGCGGTAGGCTGCGGCCGCCACGGTATGGATCGCCAGTTCGTCTTCTTCCGCAAACCAAAAGCGGATCGCGGCGTCCAGTTTCTCCTGGCAGCGGCCGCGTTCGTCACGGGCATGCCCGCGCCGTCAGCGTCCAACTACATGCCCTTGCTCAACCAACGATACGCTATCCCCAAGTTGGATTTGCCAGACGCAACATCGCCTCGCCTAACCCTTGGCGGCGATCGCAGCGACGCAGACGGAGGCAAGTTTGTCCCTTGGGGTTAGGGCGCGCGTGTGGCGGTGAATGGCGCTGCGATAACCGTCGTCGCCCGCGCAACGCCATAAGGCGGCAGTTTCGCCAGAATGTCCGCGCCCGCCGGGTAAACAGCGACTTGACCGCCGGTTGTCAGAAGGCGAGAGGCAGCGTTACGCGTCGGTTAGCGCATGAATTTTGGTCACGCGTCTTGCGCGCGACTGGCGATTGCCTGGGCGTGTTTCTTTGCCGCTGCGCTCGCCGAAGGATGCGCCTACGCCGCTGAAGAGCCGACAAAGACTTGAGTCGGCGGGTTGCCTGACGATTCCGACGAAGGCGCCCGTCTGTAACGGGATAATGCCGCCCGGGGATTCCGGGATAATGGCGCCCCCCTTTTACGAGATGATCCCGCCCGGGCGCCGCGTTCGTTGACCGACGAGATTTGTCTCACCTCCGATTGTTTTTGGTCAAGTCGTTTTGGGTCCTTTGGCGCGGGCGCGGCGCAGGCTCTCGCCGACGAGTTCTACGCGATGCGCGTTGTGCACGAGGCGGTCCAAGATCGCGTCGGCGTAGGTGGGATCGCCGATGACCTCATGCCATGAGGTCACGGGAAGTTGGGATGTGACGATCGTCGATCGTCGCCCATAGCGCTCTTCGAGGATTTCCAGGAGATCGTGGCGGGCGCCGGCGTCGAGCGGCTCGAGGCCGAAGTCGTCGAGGATCAGGAGATCGGCGCGGCCGAGGGATTTGATAAGACGCGGTGGCGCCCATCGCCGCGCGCGAGTGCAAGGTCTTCGCAGAGCTTCGGCCAGCGATGATAGACGACCGAGCGATTGTCCCGGCAAGCCTTCTGGCCGATGGCGCAGGCGAGCCAGCTCTTGCCGACGCCGGACGGACCGACGAGGGCGAGATTGTCGTGGGCGTCGATCCATTGGCCCTCGGCTAGCTTCTGGAACAGGGCGCGGTCGAGCCCGCGCGCGGCGCGGTAGTCGACATCTTCGATGCTGGCCTGCTGGCGGAGTTTTGCGGCGCGCAGCCTGGCCGTCAGCCGCTTGTCGCGTCGAAGAGACGCTTCTCGATCAAGCAGCAGCGCGAGCCAGTCGTTGCGGTCGATCCCTTTCGCCTCATCTGTCTCTGCGAGTTCGGCGAAAGCCTTGGCCATTCCGTAAAGGCCGAGGGCGTGAAGCTGGTCGAGGGTGGGATGTTTAAGCAAGTCGCTGTCTCCTAATGATAGTAGCGCGGGCCGCGGATATTGGGGTGAAGGATCGGAGCCGCGTCCGCGGCGCGCTTTGCCGCCGGCTTCCGATCGAGCTTGTTGTCGAGGATGGATTTGACCGAGCCGTAGGTCTTCGCGCCGATCTCGATGGCGCGCTCCGCCGCGGCCTCGACGCGCTCGGACCCGTAGGGGCCGACAAGGCGGACGATGCCCAGACAAGCGCGATAGCCCTGTTCGGGATGATGCCGCGCCTCCAGAATCTGCTCGCAGAGCGCCGCCGTCGCCGGGCCGATCTTGCGGGCGTCCTCGCGGATGCGTTCAACGGTCCAGCCGGCATAGCGCCGGTGGCTCGACGGCATGTGCTCGGGAATGGTCGTGTGCTTGCGGTTGCCGCTCATCCGCAGATGGACGGCGATGCGCTCGCTCTTGCAGAAAATCTCGACGCCGCGGACGGTCAGGCGCGCTTCGACCTCCGCCCGGGCGAAGCGATAAGGCACGGAGTAATAATGCGCGTCGATCTCGACGTGATAGTCGATGCCGACGCGGCGCAAGCGCCATTCGCAATATTCGTAAGGCTCGACTGGAAGCGCCTTCAATGCCGGGCGGTCGATCTCGTCGAACAATTGGCGACGGGTGACACCGAGCCGGCGGATGGGGCGCTCCTCGTTGAGAGTTTTCAGCATCCCGTCGATGGCGGCGTTGACCTCCGCGAGGCTGTAGAAGGTTTTGCGACGCAGCCTGCCGAGCAGCCAGCGTTCGACGATCAGCACCGCCGATTCCACCTTCGCCTTGTCGCGCGGTTTTCTGGGCCGGGCCGGCAAAAGCGCGGCGCCGTAATGCGCCGCCATGTCGGCGTAGGTGCGGTTGACCTGTGGATCGTAGAAGCAGGCTTTGACGATGGCGGTCTTGGCGTTGTCCGGCACGATGAGCTGCGGAACGCCGCCGATCGCCTCAAGCGCGCCGACATGGGCGTCGATCCAGTCAGGAAGCGTCTGCGTCCAGCTCGCTCTCGCGAATGTGAGGCTCGACGCGCCCAGCACCGCGACGAATATCTGCCCCATGCGCACTTCGCCGGTGAGCCTGTCGACGACGACGGGAACGCCGTCGCCGGCGTAATCGACGAACAGGCGCTCGCCGGCGGCGTGGGTCTGCCGCATGGTCACCGACAGCGTTTTCTCGAAGGCGCGATACAGCTCGCAAAAGCGCGAATAGCGATAGCCGCCGGGGTTCTCGGCGATGTATTCGTCCCACAGGATCGTCAGGGTGACGTGCTTGCGCTTCAGCTCGCGATGCACGTTTGCCCAGTCCGGCTCTTCGACGCGCCGGTGACCGCGCTTGCTGCGCCGGTTGGCGTAAAGCGCCGCCTCCAGCGCGTCGTCGTTCATTCCCTCCGGCAGCGGCCAGGAGAGCCCGGCGCCCTCCGCGCGTTCGAGCGCTTCCCGAACCGTCGAACGCGGCATGCCGAGACGCCGGGAAATCTCGTGCGCTGAAACCGACGCGGTCTTCAGCCGAATAATCTCGCGCGCCTGGCGCATCGTAATCCGCTCCGCTGGCATGAATCGCTCCCCCTTGGATTGCCAAAGGAGCGACTTGATCAGGCCAACGGCGGCGGTGAGCCACTGCACGAAATCACCCGGGCGGGATCATTCCGTTGCAGGGGGCGGGATCATCTCGGAATCGGGGGGCGCCATCATTCCGTAACGGGTGGGCGCCTTCATCTCGTTTTAGGGGGCGCCATCAAGCGGAATCAGCAACGCTGCAACTCCGGGAGCCAAACCACGCCTATCCGAACACGTGCGAGCGCATCAAGCTCCGGGACAGACGGCAAGGGGGCAGCTCGCGGAAACTAGAGGAGCCGCTATGAGAGACGAATGACGACCCGCGCCCACATGTTCGCTGGGTGGGCGGGGGCGTTATTGGTGGTCTTGCTATGCAGGTCTTGGCGGCCCTTAGAACACAATCGCTGCGGTTGTCGTGAAGCTCGTTGGCGGAGCTGCTTAGGGTTTTTGTTCTAGTCGGGGCTGAGCCGGCGAGCCGGCGCAGGGTCTTTCGAGCCTGCGCCGATACATCAGGCGAGAATGACTGGCTATCGATGCCTACGGCTCATCCAGTCGGCGCGTGCACGGCCGGCACTCGCTTAAACTCGCGCGTTCAGCGTCACATAGGCCGAGCGCGGGGTGCCTGGCGTGTTGTTGTTGTTATGCTCGAAGACATAGTACGTAAGCGCTTAGCCGATCCCCTTCTGCCGAAAATGTTCTGATCATGCGAAGAAGCCCCTGCTTTCGAGGGTGGCTGTAATGACCAGAGACGTCAAAATGGACGCCCAAATGGGCGTCTCGAAAGAAGGCTACGCGGGACGGATTGAGGTGGTTGCCGGCCCCACGGGCCGTCGGCGACGCTCTGAGGCGGAGAAAGCTCGGATCGCCGCCGAGAGTCTGACGCCGAACGCCATCGTGGCCGATATCGCTCGCCGATACGGAGCGACGCGCTGGCAGATCTACGATTCATAGTACCGCGCGCCAGCCAGATTCTCGACGTTGAGCTATCCCGAGACATTCTCGCTCAACCTGATGAACAAGGCGCCGTCCACGCGCGCGTAAACGGGCACCACGACGAAATTGTCGATCGCCGGATAGAACTTGGAATTGTACCACGCCGGCGCCGACGCCCAGAACGCCAGGGCCCGCCGAAGCCGCTCACGTCGTTCACGTCCTGGTAGCCGGCGAGCCGACCTAACCCAGACCGCCGTAAATTGCCAACCAAGAGCATGCTCTTGCCGGTGCAGGCGCCGGCAAGAGTCTCGCCCGCCATGCCGCTCAGGCCAAGCGCGTCGTCGAGTTCTCGATAAGGCGACCACGCCAACATCAGAGGTCACGACCGAACCCCGAATTGCATCTTTTAGACGGCGGTCAAAATCGAGCCTGAGAGCCTCTCCATCCGATTCACCCGCCGCGTTCGTCATCGCCGCCTCACTCAACGAGCCTAACCTTCTAAAAATTGCTATAAATGACGAATTGTACAGTGAAATCAGAGTTCATCCGGCGAGTGCGGGCCAAAATGTTTGCTCTCATAACGCGGGCGAGAGTTCCGCCAATGACAGATGCTGTGAGTGTGGCAAAGTGGTGAGAGAACAGCCGGCGCTGTGGGAGTGGTGACTGCCCCCGCACCGAATAGTCCTATAGCCCTCTGCTTAGGTCGTATATGGCGGCATCTCAATTTTTCGCTCGGGGTCCAACCTGGCTTGCTTCAGTCGCAGGGAATTGACGACGACGCTTACAGATGACAGCGTCATCGCTGCGGCGGCGATCGTTGGTGATAAGAGTAGCCCGAAGATCGGATAGAGCGCGCCAGCGGCAATGGGCACGCCCGCGGCATTATAAATGAACGCAAAGAACAGATTCTCGCGGATGTTGCGCATCGTCGTCTTGGAGAGGCGTCGACCACGCACGATGCCCCCGAGATCGCCCTTCAGCAAAGTCACCCCCGCGCTTTCGATCGCGACATCGGTTCCGGTTCCCATGGCGATTCCGACATCGGCAGCGGCCAGTGCAGGGGCATCATTCACGCCGTCTCCCGCCATGGCGACGATTCGACCCGCCTCGCGCAAGCTGGTCACGACTTTGCTCTTGTCCTCAGGGAGGATCTCAGCTTCGATCTCGCCGATTCCCAAGCGTTTGGCGACGGCCCGCGCCGTTGTCCAGTTATCGCCGGTTAGCATCACGACATCGACGCCATCTTCGCGCAGCGATTTCAGCGCGGCGTCCGTCGTCGCTTTGATTGGGTCAGCGATGCCGATGACGCCGGAAATTCTTCCGTCTATGGCGACAAAGATAGCAGTCGCGCCGTCTTCCCGCAGGCGTTCAGCGTCGCTATCGAGCGGCGTCGCATCGACGCCGAGCTCCACAAGGTATCGACGATTGCCGATCGCGACCACATTGCCTTCGACCCGACCGATGACGCCCTTGCCCACGGGGGAATCGAAATCCGTCGCACCTTTGAGCGCGAGCCCGCGCTCGGCTGCGGCCTGAACGATTGCGAACGCCAGGGGATGCTCGCTGGCGCGTTCAAGACTCGCCGCCGTCGCCAACAGATCTTCCTCGGAGATCCCGGTGACGGCGAGGATGGCCGTGACGCGCGGCTTGCCTTCGGTGAGCGTCCCGGTCTTGTCCACCACCAGCGTGTCTATTTTTTCCAAGCGCTCCAGCGCCTCGGCGCTTTTTATCAGCACGCCCGACTGCGCGCCGCGTCCCACGCCGACCATGATCGACATCGGCGTCGCAAGACCGAGCGCGCAAGGGCAAGCGATGATGAGAACGGAGACCGCTGCAACAAGGCCATACGTCATGCGTGGTTCCGGTCCCCAGATTGCCCAGGCAAGAAATGCAATAACGGCGATGAGAATGACGGCGGGCACGAACCATCCCGCCACTTGATCGGCGAGGCGCTGTATTGGCGCGCGGCTTCTCTGCGCGGATGCGACCATCTCGACAATCCTTGAGAGCACGGTGTCGCGGCCAACCTTCTCCGCGCGCATCACAAAGCCGCCAGTCTGATTAAGCGTGCCGCCGATGACTCTGTCGCCTGCAATCTTCGTCACCGGCATGGATTCGCCGGTGACCATGGACTCATCGACCGAACTGCGGCCCTCGACGAGTTCGCCGTCCACAGGAACCTTTTCTCCTGGACGGACGCGCAGGCGCTCGCCGACCTTCACAAGATCCAGCACAACTTCTTCGTCGGATCCGTCAGCGTTAATCCGAGTCGCCATTTTTGGCGCGAGATCGAGGAGCGCGCGTATGGCGCCGCCGGTCTGTTCCCGCGCGCGCAATTCAAGAACTTGTCCAAGCAGAACAAGGACGGTGATAACCGCCGCCGCCTCGAAATAGATCGGGACAGAGCCATCGAGGTTGCGGAATGCCGGCGGGAAGAGCGACGGCGCCAATGTTGCGATGACGCTGTAAATCCAGGCGATGCCCGTTCCCATGGCGATGAGCGTGAACATATTCAGATTACGTGTCACGAGCGATTGCGCGCCTCGAACCAAAAACGGCCAGCCAGCCCAAATCACGACCGGCGTCGCCAAAATAAGCTGAAGCCAGTTCGACGCCTGCGGCGCTAGCAAGTGATGGAGATTGAATAAATGTCCGCCCATCTCCAAGACGAGCACCGGCGCCGCCAACGCCAGCCCGATCCAGAACCGCCTAGTCATGTCGACGAGTTCGGCGTTCGGTTCGGCTTCGGTCGAAGCGACGAGTGGCTCAAGCGTCATGCCGCAGATTGGACAATTTCCGGGCCCGATCTGACGAATCTGCGGATGCATCGGGCATGTGTAGATAACGTCCGCTACATGGGATGGGTCTTGATGCGCATCCTCGATTGTGACACCGCCACGGGCCGTCTTCGATTCCTCATGCGAGGCGCGATCATGCCGATGCTCGTGGGCCACTCGGTTCATCCTTCCTTGCGCCGTCAGAAGCGGCATCGTAATTGATCTAGGCGTCCTTTGCGCAAGGTCGATCGTCGTTGCTCACTCGGCAATACGGCCGCCCCGCTTCCAGAAATGGCGGTTCCTTCAGTCACGGCCTCGACACCATTGGCTGCGGAGGCTCCCGCTCGACCGATGTCGTCGTGTATCGTCGCTCGAAAAGATCAACAACGCAAAGTTTAACGGCGGAACTGCAAGTCACTGGATGCGGTCCGCCATTTTGCTCGACGGTTTATGAGGGGCGCGGACTCCTTGGATGATATCACGCCGATGAGACCTTCCGCGCCTCGTACTGTTGCCTAAGGAACACGGCCCGACAGCAAATCGATGGTCGGACCGTTCCATTATTGTCGACGACAATTACCGTACGTCAGCTTCGCATCGAATATGCGTTCAATCACGAAGCTCTCTCCATCAGCGACAGACCCACACCCATTTTCCATGATGGCGGTGCCAGCACACATTATGTCTGTGTTGGCCAGGAGTGCTCCAATCACGATGCATGTGACGGCCATGCCCGCCGGGGACCATTCCGTGAGTCTGCGGGTCGTGCTCCTGGAGCTCTTGGGCCATCGCGGGAACGGATAGGGCCAGCATCGTCGCTAAGGCAATAGAGAGTCTAAGCATTAGTCTTTCCTCCTGTGAAGATTGTTGTGCATTGTTCTATGGAGCTGCGTGGATAGTTCCCCCCAACTCCTGTTTGACCTCTCCTTTTTGAGGCAGGCCAAACCCCTTGATCAGCGCATAGATCGCCGGAATGACAACGAGCGTCAGAGCCGTCGAAGACACCATCCCGCCAATCATCGGAACGGCGATGCGCTGCATAACTTCTGACCCTGCGCCAGTGCTCCAGAGGATCGGCACAAGCCCCGCCATGATTGCGACGACCGTCATCATCTTCGGCCGCACGCGCTCGACCGCGCCGAGCATAATCGCTTCTCGCAAATCGGCGCGAGTGAAGATCTTCCCTTTGGCCACGCGCTTGGCCGCGACCTCGCGCATTGCCGCATCGAGATAGATCAGCATCACGACGCCGGTCTCGGCGGCGACGCCAGCAAGCGCGATGAAGCCGACCGCAACCGCGACGGACATATTGAAGTTCAAGAGCCACATCAGCCACACGCCGCCGACCAGCGCGAAGGGCAGCGACAGCATGACAATCAATGTCTCGGTCAAGCGGCGGAAGTTCAGATAGAGCAGCAGGAAAATGACGAGCAGCGTCAGGGGCACGACGATCCGCATGCGCGCGTCGGCCCGCTCCAGATATTCGAATTGGCCGCTCCAGGTGACATAAGAGCCGGGTGGGAACTCGATCGCTTCTGTGACTGATTTGCGCGCTTCCGTGACATAGCCGCCAAGATCGCGGTCCCGAATATCGACGAAAATATAGACCGCAAGCTGACCGTTTTCGGTGCGGATCGAAGTTGGACCACGAACGAGTTCGACCCTCGCCACCTCGCCGAGCGGAACCGTCCCACCGCCCGGCATGGCGATGAGCACTTCGCTGGCGATCGCCCTCGGATCAGAACGAAAGTCGCGCGGATAGCGCATAGTGACGCCATAGCGTTCACGCCCCTCGACGGTCGTGGTTATGGTCTCGCCGCCAAGAGCCGTCGCGATAACCTCTTGCAAGTCGCCGATCATGAGTCCGTA
>NZ_JADNRA010000010.1:0-6963 GCF_015709525.1 Methylocystis sp. L43
CGGACGCGCAGCGGGTTGCGTCGCTTGCGCGAAGCGGGCGATGACCGCGGCGTCGATCGGATCGGTCTTGGCGCGCCGACCAAGCGCCTGCGCAAAGTGACGCACCTGCGCCGGATTGACGACGACGATGGGCAGAGAGGCGGCGGCAAGCGCCGCAGCGACCACGGTCTCGAAGCCGCCGGTGGCTTCGAGCGCGATCAACGCGGGCGACAGCCCTTTTAGCCGTTCGACGAGCTGCGCAACGCCTTCGCCATTACGCGCCACCATAAAGGCCGCGCCTTGCGGAAGCGCATGCACATCAAGCCGGTCTTTGGAAACATCGATCCCGACATATACAGCGTCCATCATGTCCCGTCCTTGCCTAAGCGGGCTTCGCTTCGCGCGGCCCAAGCGACTGTTCGGGTTCGATGGAACGGCAGACGGGCGGCCAAGCTGAGGAACGGGCTCGATCGCCCGAGGATGAGCCGGCGTCCCGTCCGCCACCGCAGCGGCAATGTTAGCCGATCCGGCACGGTTTAAGTTACAAGGATGAGGAAACCCTTCACGCGATCGCCCTGGGCAAAGGATCGTTCGTTCTGGCAACGGACGGCGTTTTCGGCGAAGATGCGAGCCTTCCGCGAGCAGGAAATTTCTTCTGCTCCGGCGCGAGTTCCGCTGAATGAACGATCTGACCAAGGCCGCCGCGAACCGCGCGACGCGCCCGGCGCCGCCGCCAATTCCGCTGACCGTCATCACCGGCTTCCTGGGCGCCGGCAAGACGACGCTGCTCAACCGACTGCTCGCCTCGCCGGCGCTCGCCGAGACGCTCGTCCTCATCAATGAATTCGGCGAGATCGGCCTCGATCATCTCTTCATCGAGAAGATCGACGGCGACATGGTGATGATGAGTTCGGGCTGCGTGTGCTGCTCCATCCGCGGCGATCTGGTGAACACGCTCGAAGATCTGCTGAAGCGGCTCGACAACGGCCGGATCAAGCCGTTCAAGCGCGTCGTGCTGGAAACGACTGGCCTCGCCGATCCGGCGCCGATCCTGCACACGATCATGTCCCACCCCTATCTGATGATGCGCTATCGGCTCGACGGCGTCGTCACGCTCATTGATGCGGTGAACGGCGAAGCGACGCTCGACGCGCATGAGGAAGCCGTCAAACAGGCCGCGGTCGCGGATCGGCTCGTCATCGCCAAGACGGATCTGCCGCAAGGCGCCGAGCGTGTGGATGCGCTGAAGGCGCGGCTGGCGCGGCTCAACCCGGGGGCCCTACAGCTTGACGCCGCCAAGGGCGAAGCGACGCCCGACGCGCTCCTCAACTGCGGCCTTTACGACCCCGAGACCAAGACGCCGCGCGTGAAAGAGTGGCTCAACGCCGAAGCGGTGGAAACAGCGCAGGCGCATGATCACGCGGACCATGACCATGACCATGAGCATGACCATCACCATGATCATGAGCACGAAGCCCACGACCATCGTCAGGACGTGAACCGGCATGACGCGCATATCCGCGCCTTCTGCTTTTCCTCCGAGACGCCGCTGACGCCAGCCTCCTTCGACATTTTCATCGACCTTCTGCGTCACACGCACGGGCCGCGCATGTTGCGCGTGAAGGGAATCGTGGCGCTGGCCGATGATCCGTCGCGCCCCGTGGCGATCCATGGCGTGCAGCATGTCTTTCACCCGCCGCACCGCCTCGACGCTTGGCCGGACGCGGACAGGCGCACGCGCATCGTCTTTATCGTCAAGGATCTCGACGAAGGCTTCGTCCGGGGACTCTACGGCGCGCTCGTCAATCACCCTGCGCCTGACCGTCCGGACGCGCAGGCGCTCGCCGACAATCCGCTTGCGCCCAGGGCCGGCGGCCTGTTCGGCTAGAGCAGGTTCCGAAAAAGTAATCGGGAAGCGCTCTAAGGGCGGTTGAACAGATCGGAGACGCGACGCTCGGCGTCCTGGAGCATCTCGATCCATCGAGTCGGCAGTTTGGCGAATGCGCCCGACGCTTGCGATGAGAACCAATCGGCGACGGCGTGAGCGATTGACGATATGCTGTTCTCAAGGCGCGACGGCTGAGGCGTTCCACGCAGCCAGAAGGCCAGCGTCGGGAACGCCGTGACCGTCACCATCGCGGCGCCGACAAGCGCGGAAGCCGTCTCTGGCGCCATCTGTCCTCTCCCGACGCCGAGATAGGTGAGCGCGACGACAAGCGGCAGGGTGGTCGACGACAACAGCCCCAACGCCGGGATGTCCCGCTCGGGCAGCGTCCCGCGAAAAAGATTCAGCGGCGCGAGACGAATGAGCAGGAAGGCGACGCAAAAAAACGCGAAGAGCGCGACGGTCGCGGGGCTCCTGACGAGCGCCATAAAGTCAAATGACGCGCCGCTCTCGATAAAAAACAGCGGGATCAAAAAACCGGAGCCGATGGCGGTCAAACGATCCTTGAGGATTTCGGCCTTGGTGCCCCGCACCAGGACCGCGACGGCCATGCCCGCCATATAGGAGCCGACCACAAGCTCCATCCCCAGCCTGTCGGCGAATGAGACGAAGCCAAGCAAGACGACGAGCGCGATTCGAATAGGCAGAAGCTCGCCGTCGCCAAGCCAATACACAATGCTTTCGGCCAGCCGGTCCGAACGCACGGTCTTGAGAAAAAAGATCGCGGCAAGCCCGAGCGCGATGAAAAGCGCGCTTAACAGCGTCTGGTGGAGATGATGGTTGTGTTGCGCCAGAACGATCGAGGCGAGAATGAGCGGTCCAAGTTCGCTGACAGCCGCCACGCCAAGGACGTAGCGTCCGAATTCATTATCGAGATCCCCCGACTGCCGCAAAACGGGAATCAATATGCCGAACGCCGTGGTCGGCAAGATCAGCGCGACGAGAAGCGGCGCCTCCACGAGTCCAACAAGATAAAGCAGTCCGGAAATAACGATCGAGAGGCTCAATGAAATGAGCCATGCGAAAAGTCCCAGGCGAAGCGGCTTTCCGGTTATTTCCTTCTGATTGAATTCGAAGCCCGCCTGAAAAAACAGATAGACCAGCCCAAACTCCATTAAAAAATTGACGGCGCCATCCCCCGCCACCAGCCCCGCCCCGCTAGGACCGACGAGCATGCCCAGCAACAGTTCGATGGCGACGATCGGCGCGCGCGCAAAAGCCGGAACTCTGTTGAGCAGCGGCGCGAGCACGGCGATGCAGGAGATGACGAAGATCGTGTGGAATTCGCTCATGGGGCGTCAATCTCCTTAGGGCTCCGCTTAGCGCAGCAACGCGCCCTCGCCGCCCGGCTGGACAATGATTCTTTTGCTGACCCCTACGATGCGTTAAGGTTCCGCCTGTGCTCAAGTCCTGTTTTGTGACCAAGGGTTCCTGGGTCCTGGCGCCACGCATTGCGCGCAGCAAGTCGCAAAGCGCGGCCTGCAAAGGTTTCTTGCAAGGCTTATTGAGTGGGTTGCCGATGACGCGGAGCCGAGCGACTGGCCTGCTTCGCCCCCTTGCGCGGGCGGGACATGCGCTTCTCGACCTCATTTATCCGCCCTCCTGCCTCGTCTGCCGAAGGGCGGTCGCCGCCCATGGCGCGATCTGCGCCGAGTGCTGGCGCGACATCGCCTTCATCGAACGCCCTTTTTGCGAGCGGCTCGGCACGCCGTTCGAACGCGACCTGGCGCAGCCGGGGCTGATCTCGCTGGAAGCCGCCGCCAACCCGCCGGCCTTCGGCCGCGCCAGGGCCGTGGCGCGCTACGACAGCGACAAGGCCCGCGCTTTGGCGCACCGGCTGAAATATTACGACCGGCTGGAGCTCGCCGAGCCGATGGGCCGCTGGATGGCGCGGGCGGGCGCCGAACTCCTCGCCGACGCCGACGTGATCGTGCCCATCCCCTTGCACCGCCTGCGGATTCTCGCGCGGCGGTTCAACCAGTCGGCAGCCCTCGCGCAGGCGATCGCGCGCGAGAGCGCAGTGCCGGTGGAGACCTTGGCGCTGCAGCGCGTCAAGCCGACGGCGCCGCAGGTGGGGCTGACGCGGGCGCAGCGCGCCGCCAATCTCTCCGGCGCCTTTCGCGTCGACCCGGAGCGGGCGGACGCCATCCACGGGCGCAATGTGGTGCTGGTGGACGATGTGCTGACGACCGGGGCGACCGCCAACGCCGCGACTCGCGCTTTGCTCAAGGCGGGCGCGGCGCGCGTCGATCTCCTCGTCTTCGCGCGGGCCGTGACAAGCGCCTAGGCGCAGGCGTATAAGCGCGCCATGGCCCCCCGCATCGAAATCTACACCACGCCGACCTGCCCCTATTGCCTCGCCGCGAAACGGCTGCTGACGCAAAAGGGGGCCGCCTTTGAAGAAATCTCGGTGGCGTGGGACCCGCTCGGACGCCGCCGCATGACCCAGCGCGCAAATGGCCGCTCCACCGTTCCGCAGATCTTCATCGACGACAAGCACATCGGCGGCTGCGACGAGCTACACGCGCTCGAAGGCGAGGGAAAGCTCGACGCGCTCCTTGCCAGCGGAGCGACGCCATGATCCGCTACTCCCTCATCTGCGACGCCGGGCACAGCTTCGACAGCTGGTTTCGCGACAGCGCCGGATTTGAAAAACAGGCGGCCGAAGGACAGATCGCCTGCCCCTTCTGCGACTCGACGAAGATTACGCGCGACGTCATGGCGCCCCATATCGCCAAGCCGCGCGACGACGCCGCGCATGATCTGCGCGTGAAGCTGCGCGAGCTGCACGACACGGTGGTCGCGCATACCGAAGACGTCGGCGACCGCTTCCCTGAGGAGGCGCGCGCCATGGAGGATGGCGAGACGGAGCGTCGCGCCATTCGCGGCCGCGCGACGTTCGAAGAAGCGAAGGCGCTGCTCGAAGAGGGAATCGAAATTCTGCCGATCCCGGGTCTGCCCAGCGACAGCAACTGAACTTGCCCGCTCCGGTCGTCATTGTCGGCGCCAGTTTTTCTGGGCTGGCCTGCGCACATGCGCTCGCAGAACGCGGCGTCGCCACAACCATCATTGAACGCAAATCCGAACCCGGCGAAAAGCCGCATACGACCGGCATTCTCGTACGCGAGGCGGTGGACGAGGTCGATTGGCTCGGGCCGCTGCCGAAACACATCACGCGACGCGTTGAGGGCGTGCGGCTCTATGCGCCCGATATGCGCTGGATCGATCTTTCCGCGCCGGGTTATTACTTTCTTGCAACCGACACGCCGGAGCTGATGCGCTTGCTCGCGCAGCGCTGCGAAGCGGCCGGCGTGCGCATTCAATATGGCGCGCCATTCACCAGAGCGACCGCGCACGCGAATGGCTATGCGCTGCCGGATGGAACCGAAGTTTCCTATCTCGTCGGCGCCGACGGCCCGAAGTCGCATGTCGCGAAGACGCTCTCGCTCGGCGAGAATCGCCATTTTATCTTCGGCATGGAACATGAGTATGGAGGCGTCGATTTCGACGCGAGCGACCGTCTGCACTGCTTCATCGATAAGCGCTTAGCGCCGGGCTATATCGGCTGGATCATCGCCGGCGTCGGCGTGACGCAAGTCGGTCTCGCGCGAAGGAGTGGTGTCGGCGGGATCGCAGAAGCGAAGACCGCGATGACGGCGTTTTTGAAAAAACTCGCGCCCATCGCCGATTTTCGTGACTGCGCGCCGACGAATGTGCGGGCTGGACTCATTCCTTGCGGCGGTCTGGTTTCGCCTGTCGCGGCGCCGCGCGCGCTGCTTGTCGGCGACGCCGCCGGAATGGTTTCGCCGGTCACGGCCGGCGGCATTCATACGGCGCTACGTCATGGACGCGCCGCTGGCGTCGCCATCGCGGACTTTCTTAAGGGACGCAAGGCTGATCCAGCGCAATGGCTGCCGGTTTCCTATCCGCGGTTCCGCCTGAAACGGGCGCTGCGCTGGAGCTATGACAATTTTCAAAGCGACGCCGCGTTCAATCTGCTGCTGCGCTCTTCCGCCATGCGCGCAGCCGCAAGCGTCGTGTTCTTCCAAAGAATGACGGCGCGGTGAGGCGCATGTCCCGCGCCGTCATCACAGTCAATGCGCTTCACAACCTAATATCGGCCCACACGCCAACATGTCACACTGAACGTAAGAAGTATCTCTGCCAAAAAACTCTATGCTTATCACCTCAACCTGAAATGGGAGTGACGCATCTTCCCTTGAAACGCCCCAGCCATAGTCTTCTGATTCACGATCATCTCCTACGCCACGAGATATTTTAATAGTCTGAAGATATAGTGGCATGGCGGTATGAGTAGTCACCTAACAATTTTGTTTCGATGTGCTTTTTGATGTGGGACACGGCCTCCGGGTCGGTGAAAGTCACGTGCTGATCGACGCAGGCGAAAACAGAATACCTCAAAAATCCGTCGACCTTCGCCGAAACCAAAAACAAAATGACGATGACGACCGTTACGATCAGAAGTATTTTCGCCACGCCCCATACGACGCTCAATACAAATTTAAACATACTTCCTCACGATTACGTAAACTTACGGCAACAGCAACATAATGATCGTCCACATAAAAATAGCTGACCCAATAAAAGGACCAACAAGCTTTTGTTTGGTGTCCACCATATCCAAATCTCGACTGTTGCGCGGGTTAACCATCACCGTGACGTGCTCGCCTTTTTTTCTTTCAGTTAACCCGCTAGTAACGCTAACTATTTCAGTCTGGCCGGCAGCCTTCAACTCTATCAAACATTTATATACAATATTATTGTCTCCCTTTAAAGAACCTTGACAATCGACTACGCTCGCATCCATTCTTTTCCAACTTTTGAGGCGTAAGTAATACGCAAATCCGCTGTACGTCATGAACGCGACTGCACACCCTGCGGGAATAATTCATATATATTTTTCGTCGCCAAGCATTGGGCAGAACGCCCATCTTCTGAAACGCACCGCCTTTCAGGCCGGACGCTTTGTAGGAATCCTTCACGAATTGATCGCAGTATACGACCCCCCCCCCCCCCCC
>NZ_JADNRA010000010.1:7369-27475 GCF_015709525.1 Methylocystis sp. L43
CCCCCCCCCCCCCCGTTCCAACGATTCGGAACAGATGCGCGGCGCCGATCACTTCGGGCTTGAGGTGCAAATAATGGCCGTAGACCATGTAATGCCATGGCAAGCCGTGTGCACCGATGAGGACCTTGATCTTCGTCGATTTATCGACGTCGATTACATCCCATCCGAAAAATACCCGGGTGACTGAACAGAGCCAATAGTCCGGCCCCGCTTCGCCCGACGTCCATTTGGTGTCGCATTTGCGGAAGTCGCAGGCTTCTGGATCGACATTCTCCAGAAAGGCCTTCATCGCGGATGTGACAAACCAGAGACCGTCCTGACTCTCAACGTCTCGCGCCGGCCGGCCGAATTTCTTGTCGAACAAAAGCAGCGGCCGCTCGCGATAGTCTGGAAGGCGCCAGGGATGACGCGGCAGCCGCGCATAACCATCCGGCCAGCCAGGCTCGGCAAGAAGCGAACCGCATTCCTGCAGCTGAGCTTCATTCGCAAGCTCAAAGAAAGGCGGCCGCACATTAAGCGCCGCGTTGAATTCGTAATATTGAGCGCCTTCGTTTTTTTTCCGCGCATGCGCCGAGTCTCCGCCGGAACTTCAGCCGCCGCCTGCGTCATTGCGCCCGCCGCTCCCCTGAAATCTTAGGCCGCTCGTTCCCGCTCAGGCCTTCGGCCTGTCGAGAATGACACGATAATGCGAGTCGTCATTGCGCGCCGCAGCAATCCGTCGTCGCGCCGTTGCTCTGGAGTGCTTCGCCGCGCTCCTCGCAATATGGCGCCCGCCATCATCGAAAATCGACCAAACAATTGAAAAGCGCTCATAACCATTCATTCAACCAATTGGTTGACATTCGCGACTGAGCCGATATATTCAACCCTATGGTTGAATTAGAAGCCCCCCAGCTTGACGCCGTCTTTCACGCGCTCGGCGACGCCACGCGCCGGCGGATGCTTCGCGAACTCGCCAAGAGCGAACGAACCGTCGGCCAGCTTGCGGCGCCTTTCGCGATCTCGCTCGCTGCCGCCTCGAAGCACGTCAAGGCCCTTGAGAATGCAGGGCTGATCCGGCGCGAAGTGCGCGGCCGCGCCCATATCTGCCGCCTCGCTCCTGGTCCGCTCGCCGGCGCCCACGAGTGGCTGAGTTTCTACGCGCGCTTTTGGACAGACCGTCTGGATGCGCTCGAAGGGCTCCTCCTGACGGAGGACAAACGCCGTTCCGACGCCTGCAAAGGAGACGACTCATGACTGACCTCGCAACGCCAAATGCTTATGGCGCGCTTACCGAACCCGCCACCTTGACGATCGAGCGCCTTCCCCCCCGGCCCCATAGAGCGCGTATGGGCCTATCTCACGGAGAGCGAACTGCGCCGCAAATGGCTGGCGGCGGGGCCGATGGAGATGAAGGTCGGCGCGCCCTTCGAGTTCGTCTGGCGCAACGACGAACTGACCGATCCGCCTGGCCAGCGGCCGCCGGACTTTTGCGACGAGCACCGGATGCAAAGCCGCATCACCGAGGTCGATCCGCCCCGCAAGCTCGCCTTCTCATGGCAAGGCAGCGGCGACGTTTCTTTCGAGCTCGAGCCAAGGGGCGATCATGTGCTGCTGACCGTGATCCATCGACGTCTGCCCGACCGCGCAACCCTGTTGAAGGTCGGGGCCGGCTGGCACATGCACCTCGACATCCTGGTCGCCCGGGCGACTGGCAAGAAGCCTGCGCCATTCTGGGAAGGCTGGAGCCGCCTGCAGAAGGAATACGACAAGCGGATGCCTGCCTGACGGCGCGTCTTTAGGGTTGGCGACCGAAAGCGGTCGCCAATAAACCGCTTTGGCGGGAAACCGCGCTACCCCTGCGGCAGATCGAAGCGCTGGCAGCTGATCGCGCTCAACCGGCTGCGCGCGCGCTCCTGATCGGTCGGGCGCTTGGCCAAGGAGCGGATCAGAATGAAGCCACGCTTCGCCGGCGCCGTGAGCCGCACTTCCTGCGGCGGCGGGGCGTCGCCCTCATCGGCGCTCGTCAGCGCGTCGATCTGGCGCGCGTCGCCAACGACAATGTCGATCTTGCCTTTGATCGCAGAGCGGTCGGTCATCGAATGATAGATGCGGCCGGCGTTGGCGTGAAATGAAAGACCGAGAAAATCCTCGCCGTCGACGCTCGTCTTGACCCGCAGCGGACCCTTGGCGAGATCATAGACGCAGACCGCCTCGGCGAAGGCCGGGTCCTCGAAGGGCAACGTCTCGGCGCCGGGCGCCATTTGCGGCAGCATCACCAGGCCTTCCGCCGGCGCGGCGCTCTTCACATAAGACGCGAGTCGCGCGAGCGCGTCGTTCGGCGCCAAGGTCGGCATCAGCAGCACCGAAACGATATGCACGATCCCCGCGACGAGCAGCGTCGCGAACAGCCACGGCAAAAGGTCGAGATAGCGATCGGGAATGTTCAGGCGCATCCGAGTTTCACGATTTTTGGAAAGGAATCTGGATCTGGAGCCGACTCGATGTCGAGCGGCGTATCATAGAGCCGCAGCATGACGACGAAGCCCTTCGCCTCGCCCGGCGACAGCCAGTTGCCGGGCCGCGCCTCGCGCGCGACGTCGATCTCAAAGGCGCCGCCCTCCTTGCGCAGAACGTCGACCGAGGAATAGCCGTAGCGCTCGGTGGGATTGGCGAGCAGTCGGCCGTCGGGGCTCGCCAGCGCGATCGTCCAGAAACGCGCGGCCGGCAAGGGATCGATAATCCGATATTCGCATTCGGCGCTGAGCGGCGCGCCATTGGAGTCGGCGCGCGCGATGAAGGCCAGTCCTTGATCGCGGCCGAGCGGCGCTTCTCCAGAACGCGAGATGACCGCCCGCGCATAAGGGTCGATGTCGGCGCCGCCGATATGCGGCCACGCCTTCCAGGGGCCCGCGCGCAGAGAATTGAAGCCATAGCCGGCGTTGAGCGACAGAACGGTCACAAACAGGCCGATGCCGACTCCGGCGATCATCGCCGAGCCGGCGCGCAGATAATTTGCGTAAGGCTTGAGGTCCAAGGGTGCGCTCCCCGCCGCTAACGGATGACGCCATCGGCGCCGCTCGCGCGCTGCGCCTCGCGCCGCACGACGTCGGATGCGGCGGGGTCAGGCGCTTCGAGCGCGCTCTGCTTGTCGCCGCCGACCGCCTTGATCTTCATTTGAAGCGATTCGAGCGCCTGCATCGCGCCCTTGGACAGGGTCGCGGGACGCTGCGGCGCGCCAAGTTCGAGCGGCTTGACGACATTGGCGTTGGCGGCGGCTGTCGCGCCCTTGGGATCGGGCCTCAAGCCGACAATCGGCTTCAGGATCGCGCCCTGATGCGCATAGGCCATGATGTCGTGCCAGGTGCCTGCCGGCAGCGTGCCGCCGGTCATGTTGTTCATCGGCGCGTTGTCGTCATTGCCGTACCACACGCAGCCGCCCATCGTTCCGGTATAGCCGCAGAACCAGGCGTCCTTATAGCCATTTGTGGTGCCGGTCTTGCCGATGACGTCGATGCCCTCGCCGAGCTGCGCGCGCTTGCCGGTGCCTTCCTCGACGACCTTCTTCATCATGCCGGCGAGTTCGACGACCTTGTCGAGCGGCACCGCCTGCGTTTGCGGCGGCGCGTCGCGATCGTGGCGATAGAGCAGATCGCCCTGCCGATTGCGGATTTCGACGGCGGCGTAAGGCGTGACCTTCTTGCCGCCGTTGACGAAGGCCCCATAGCCCGCCGAATGTTCGAGCAGGATCACGTCGCTCTGGCCGACCGGAAGCGAGGGCGTGTCCTCGAGCGGCGTGGTGATGCCGAGCCGTCGGCAGGTTTCGATGATCTTGGCGCGGCCGATGCGCGAATCGCCCTTGCCGATCGCCTGCGACAGTTGAATGGCGACCGTGTTCAACGATTTCGCCAGGGCCATGGCGAGCGGCATGGAGCCGGCATAGCCGCCGCTGTAATTATGGACGCAGTAATTGCCGATGCAGGTCGGCCGGTCGGTGACGATGGTCGTCGGCTTGAAACGGCCGGTCATCAGCGCGGTGAGATAGACATAGGGCTTGAAGGAGGAGCCCGGCTGGCGCGCGGCGTCGGTCGCGCGATTGAACTGGCTTGCGCCATAATCCCGGCCGCCGACGATGGCGCGCACGGCGCCGTCCGGCTCCATGACGACCGCGGCGCTCTGCTTGACATGGAAGCTGCGGCCCTGCTCGCGCAAATTGGTTTCGATGACGTCTTCGGCGCGCTTCTGGACGTTGGAATCGAGCGTGGTGCGCACGCTGAGCACGCGATTGTCGCCGAGCTTGCCGTCCTGCGCGAACTTGCGGATTTCGCCATAGGCGTAATCGAGATACCAGTCGGGGCTCGTCTCGCGGGCGCGGTCGATCGGCGTCGCCGGACTGCGCTGCGCCGCGATGATCTGGCTATCGGTCATGAAGCCCGCGTCGACGAGATTGTTCAAGACGTCATTGGCGCGCGCGCGCGCCGCCGGCAGATTGACGTGCGGCGCGTATTTCGTCGGCGCCTTGAAGAGGCCCGCGAGCATCGCCGCCTCGGAGAGCGTGACGTCTTTGACCGACTTGCCGAAATAGAATTCGGCCGCCGCCTGAATGCCGAAAGCGCCGCCGCCCATATAGACGCGATCGAGATAGAGCTTGAGGATTTCGCGCTTGGTCAGATGATGCTCGAGCCACAGCGCCAGAAAGGCCTCATTGATCTTGCGGGTGATGGTGCGCTCATTCGACAGGAACAGATTTTTGGCGAGCTGCTGGCTGATGGAGGAGCCGCCCTGCACCACGCCTGATGACCGGGCGTTGACGGTGAGCGCCCGCAGCGTGCCGATCACGTCGATGCCGAAATGTTCGTAGAAGCGGCGGTCTTCCGTCGCCAGCACCGCCTTGATAAGATAATCTGGATATTGCTCGAGCGGCACGGCGTCGTCATGCTTGATGCCGCGCTGGCCGACTTCCGCGCCGTAGCGATCGAGGAAGGTGACCGCGAGATCGGTCTGCTTGAGCCAATTCTCGTCGCTGGTCATCTGGAAGGCCGACGACGCGAGCGCCATGGCGACGATGCCGGCGCCCAGGCCGAGCGTCAGCGCCTCGCAGGAGAGCTCCACGCCGACCCGGGCAAGGCCCGAGACGTGGAACCGCTCCATGAAGGTCGAAAAATCCTCATAGATCTCGCGGGTGCGCCGTCCGCTCTGGTACATGGCGGAATCGATGCGCGCGTCGATCGCGAGTAGGATGCGCCTCAAGCGCTTGGCGAAAGCAGAAGCCTGGAAACGCTCCAACACAGCTCAAATGCTCCCCGCGCCGATAAAACTTACCCGCGCTTTGTGGACATTAACACTTTTTCAACCATCTTGACGACAGTCCGCGCGACCCACACTGCGTTATGGTTTCTGTCGCGCAAAGCGCAAGTCGAAAGAGAAGGATGGCGTTAAAAAAAGGCGAAAATGCCCCAGATCACGCTGCAGGCGGCCGGAACCGCCCGAATCCGGAGAATGGGACCGGGTCCAGACACATAGAGCGCGCCGAAAAACCTCTTTCGCATTCGGTCGTCCAACAGCCCGAGACGCCGTTCTGGGAAAAGCCGCTTGCGGACCTCACCCGCGCCGAATGGGAACAGCTCTGCGACGGCTGCGGTCGCTGCTGTCTGGTGAAGCTCGAAGACGAGGACACGGGCGCGATCTATCACACGAGCGTCGCATGCAAATTGCTCGATCAGCAGAGCTGCCGCTGCGGCGACTATCCGCGACGCCGCCGCTACGTGCCGGACTGTGTGCGGCTCACGCTGGAGAAGCTTGCGGATATTCCCTGGCTGCCGCCGACCTGCGCCTATCTGCTGCGCTTTCGGGGCAAGCCGCTGCCGCCGTGGCACCCGCTGATCTCCGGCGATCCGGAAAGCGTCTCTCGCGCCGGCGTGTCGGCGCGCGGCCGGATCGAGGCCGGCGAGGACGACGTCGAAACCGACGATCTGCCGGATTTTATCCGGCTGTGGCCGAAACGCTGGCCGAAGAAGGCGCGGTGGTGAGCGACGCCTGAGATTTTTCTGCTTGTAGGTATTTATTCCTTGACAGCCGGACGATGGTCCTATACAAAAGCGCCATGCTCCAAAATTGCGCTTGAGCGACGCGAACGAGTTTACCGGCGCGGCGTCCTCTCCTCCCGTTCCCCCGCGCCCGCCTGGTCCCCTCGCGCTTGGAGACGCTTGCGTCTGGGCCGAGGGGATCTTTTTTGGAGAATTGCTGAAAACTGACTTCGTCAGACTCCCTGCTTGTCATTCCCTACGCGCGAAGCGCGATCGGGAGGGGACATCCAACACGCTCATTGTTACTCCGGATTCCCGATCAGGCCTGCGGCCTGTCGGGAATGACACGCGAGGCCACTTTAGCAAATCGCGCACTTAGCAAATCAACTCAGTTAGCAACTCCCGGAGACTCGCAGATGCGAGCCAAATCCGTCCCGCCCTGCGATGAAAAGATCGCGCAGGCGAAGCTTCTGTACGACTCGGGCGTCACGCCTATCGGCGAAATTCTCGACCTGCTCGGCATGACGCAGGCGCAGTTCTACACATACCGAGTCAACAACAATTGGCCGCTCCGCGCCTCCGCCTGCGCGCCGAAAAAGCCGCAAGAGGCTGCGCTCGCCGCAAAGAGGCCACGCGACGCGGGGCGACTCATCGCGCGGCTTGAAGACGCCGTCGAACAGGAATTCGCCCGCGCCGAAGCTGCGCTCGCCAAACATGCGCCCAAAACCATCGAGGCGAGCGCACGCACGCTCGCAAGCCTCGTCAAAACGCTCGCCGAATTGAAGCGCATGCGGCGTGAGAGCGAGGATAAGAAGAACGACGCAGACGATGACAGCGACCAATCCGTCGGAGACGCGAGCGAAGGAGGCGGCGACGCGCCGCCCCGCGAATTGGCCGAACTCCGCGCGGAGCTTGCTCGACGGCTTGAGCGCCTGCGCGGCGCAGGGCCGACTGAATGAGGCGCTCGACGGTCTGAGCGCGCGAGAACTGGCGCGGCTTCTCGACGAGTGGGAATTCATCGCGCGCCGCGATCAATGGCCGCCACATTTGGCCGCGAGCGGCGCGCCGTGGCGCACATGGCTGATCCTTGGCGGACGCGGCGCGGGCAAGACTCGCGCCGGCGCCGAATGGGTCAAAGCGCTGGCGCTCGGACGCGCGCAATTTTCGCTCCGCCCGCTCGGGCGCATCGCGCTTGTCGGCGAGACGGCGGCCGACGTGCGCGAAGTGATGGTCGAGGGCGTCTCCGGTCTTCTCGCCGTGCATGGGCCGCGCGAGCGGCCGCGCTGGGAGACGACGCGAAAGCGGCTCGTCTGGGACTCGGGCGCCGTGGCGCAGGCGTTTTCGGCGGAAGATCCGGAAAGCCTGCGCGGCCCGCAGTTTCACGCCGCCTGGTGCGACGAACTCGCCAAATGGCGCTACGCCAGGGAGACATGGGACATGCTGCAATTCGGCCTGCGTCTCGGCGACTGGCCGCGACAGCTCGTCACGACGACGCCGCGTCCGTTGCCGCTCCTAAAAGAGCTGATCGCGCATCCGACGAGCGTCGTGACCCGCGCCTTGACGCGCGAGAACGCCGCCAATCTTGCGCCGTCGTTTCTGGAAAGCGTCGTCGCGCAATATGCCGGCACGCGATTGGGGCGTCAGGAGCTCGATGGCGAGATGCTCGACGAGCGCAAGGACGCGTTGTGGACGCGCGACATGCTGGAGCGCGCCCGCGTCCATGAGGCGCCGCCCTTGAGGCGCATCGTCGTCGCCGTCGATCCGCCGGCGAGCTCGGGCAAGCGCGCCGACAATTGCGGGATCGTGGCGGCGGGAGTTGAACAGGCAGGAACGCTCTACGTTCTCGCCGACGCGACATTGTCGGCGGCGCGGCCGGCGCAGTGGGCGCGCGCGGCGATCGCGCTCTATCACAGGCTTTCCGCCGACGCGCTTGTCGCCGAAGTCAATCAGGGCGGCGAAATGGTGCGCGCCGTGCTCAACGAAGCCGATCCGTCGGCGCCGGTGACGATGGCGCGCGCGACGCGCGGCAAATATTTGCGCGCGGCGCCGGTCGCGCAGCTTTACGAACAGGGCCGCGTCAAACATGTCGGCGCCTTTCCGGCGCTCGAAGACGAGATGTGCGATTTCGGCGCCGACGGGCTTTCGTCGGGGCGCAGTCCCGATCGACTCGACGCGCTGGTCTGGGCGATCACGGCTTTGGCGCTGACGCCGAAAGCGCCCGAGCCGCGGATGCGGCGGGTGTGAAGGGGCGCATCCCTACCCTCCCCTTGACGGGGAGGGTCGCGACGAAGTCGCGGGGTGGGGTGAGTTCCTTATCGTTTCCTTTGTCCACCCCACCCCGAACCGCTTCGCGGTTCGACCCTCCCCATCAAGGGGAGGGTGTGGCGCCTCTTTACGCTTCTCTCAAGGGATCATCGATGCCCTCTCTGCTCTCGCGCCTCATCGGCGCGGTCGCGCCGCCGCGCGAAACCAAATATTCGCGCGCGGCGAAACTCCTCGCCATGCATGCGCTCGGACAGCCGCATTGGAGCGCGCGCAATTCGACGGTGCTGACGCGCGAAGGCTATGAGCGCAACGCCGTCTGTCATCGCTGCGTGCGCATGGTGGCGGAAGCCGCCGCTTCCGTCCCCTGGCTTATCTATGAGGGCCGCGAGGAGGCGATCGACCATCCGCTGATCTCTCTCATCGAGCGGCCCAATCCGCTCGACACCAGCGCCTCCTTCATCGAGGCGATCTGCGCCAATCTTCTGCTTTACGGCAACGCCTATGTCGAATCCGTCTTAATCGACGAGGAGCTGCGCGAACTCTACGCGCTGCGGCCCGACCGCATGAGCATTGAGGCGGGGCGCAACGGCTGGCCCGCGGCTTTCATCTATCGCGCGCTGGGACAGGAAGCGCGCTACGAGATGCGCGGCGAAGGGATCGAGCCGATCCTGCACATCAAATTCTTCAACCCGCTCGACGATTATTACGGCTTTCCGCCGCTCGCCGCCGCGCAGGTGGCGCTCGACACGCATAACGCCGCGAGTTTCTGGAACAAGGCGCTGCTCGACAATTCCGCGCGCCCTTCCGGCGCCCTCGTCTATGCGGGGCCGGAAGGCGCGCATCTGACCGACGAGCAATTCTCGCGCTTAAAGGAAGAGCTGGAGGAGAATTTCTCCGGCGCGACCAACGCCGGAAGGCCGCTGCTGCTCGAAGGCGGGCTCGACTGGAAAGCGCTGTCGCTGTCGCCAAAGGACATGGATTTCACCGAGTCGAAAGCAGGCGCGGCGCGCGAGATCGCGCTCGCCTTCGGCGTGCCGCCGCTGCTGTTGGGCCTGCCCGGCGACAACACCTTCAGCAATTACGCCGAGGCCAATCGCGCCTTCTGGCGCCAGACCGTGCTGCCGCTCGTCGCACGCGTGCAGAAGAGCTTTCATGCCTGGCTGCGGCCGGGCTTTGGTTCCTTTCGCCTCGACTATAACGCCGATCGTCTCGAAGCCTTGGCGAGCGAACGCGCCGCCGAATGGGAGCGCGTCGGCAAGGCCGCTTTCCTCACGCTCGACGAGCAGCGCGAGGCATTGGGCTATGGCCCGGCGCCGAAAGAGGCGCTCGTCGCCAAACGCGATGTCGGTCTGGAGCGCCGCTATAGCCCGGAACAGCCGCGCGTCCCGGCGGGAAATTCCGGCGGCGGGCAATGGACGAGCGGCGGTGGCGGCGGAGATTCGGGAGGCGGGTTTAGCGGCGCGCGAGATGTGGGGGGCCGCGTCCAGACTGCGCAGAACACGAATCCAAATGTCGCGAGCGATGCGGACAACCCCCTCACGCGCGTGCAAAGCCGGCGCGTTGCGGGTGGAGAGAATGTCGCCTTCAATCGAGATCATGAACTCAACCGCGGAATTGAATCTCAGGTTCATCAGGTACAGAACAGACGATACGATGTCGAACTTGCTGAAGAAGAGCACGGTCCTCATGATGGCCACACGATCCGCGATCACGTAGGCAAAAGCGACGAAAATCTGAAAGAGCGCAGCGCAAGAACACGAACGCGCGTCGGCCCTTTAGGATTTTGGAAACGACGTATAGGAACATTTCCTTCCGTGATCGCGGCGAACAAATTGGTAAATTCTACGCTTTCACAGAGTCCTGCACTCATAGAGGAAGTGGCTTCCGGACGAGTGAGCGCCGCGACACTGGAAGCTTGGTTCTTGACGCCTACGGGTAAGGAAGCATACGCGCCCAAATTCAATTCCAACGCCATCATCCGCGATACGTTTGGCGTCCGAGTCCTAATCGCCCACGTAGCAGGGTCTAAAAGGGGATTTAAGGTTTTCACTGCTTTCCCGATTAACGACGACTGAGACTACGTGAGGCATAGCATGACTCTACCAGCGCCCTTTCGAAGATTCACTTCTTTTTTCCATCAGGATATCGACATTGCTTATAAGTCCCCCGAGGCATTGGTTGACGAAGCGCTACGAGACTTCACGCCGCAAGAGCGTCAAGCTCTCAAGGATTACATGAAAGAGCTGACCGACGGCAGATATGACGAAATGCAGCTGAGAGAAATCTGGCTGAAGAGCAGGGCTGAGGTAGTGCCTTTATGGGATGAAGAGGGGAACTGCACAGAGTTTCTAAAATACTTGCGTGAATTGGTCGAGAAGGACGTTCCGCCAGAAACATAGCTTCGATAGGGAATTACGGCAGGAATCGCTCGCCTTCGGCGTGCCGCCGCTGCTGCTGGGCCTACCCGGCGACAATACGTTCAGCAATTACGCCGAGGCCAATCGCGCCTTCTGGCGCCAGACCGTGCTGCCCGCTTGTCGCGCGCGTGCAGAAGAGCTTTCAGGCCTGGCTGCAGCCGGGCTTCGGACCTTTTCGCCTCGACTATACTGAAGAAGAGCGCGGTCTTCATGATGGCCACACGATCCGCGATCACGTAGGGAAGAGCGACGAAAATCTTAAACAACGTAGCGCAAGAACACGAACCAGCGTCGGCCCTATAGGATTTTGGAAACCGCGCATAGGATCGTTTCACTCGCTGAGTGCGGCAAATAGATTGGTGAACTCGGCGCTTTCTCAAAACGCGGCTCTTGTTGAAGAGGTCGTAAAAGGGGGTAGGGAAGCTGCAATTCTGGAGGCTTGGTTTGATACGCCCACGGGAAAGGAAGCTTTCGCGCCGAAGTTTAATTCCTCGACCACCATTCGTGAAACTTTTGGAGTACGCATTCTCATCAGACATGATGGAGCATCGCCGCGAGGTTTTCGGATCTTCACCGCTTTCCCCATAAATCGAGACTGAGGCCGCACCCATGAAGCTTCCCGAAGTTTTTCAAGGGCTGACACTGTTTTTTCACCAAGACATCGACACAGCGTACAAAAATCTTGAAGAACTGGTGCACTTGGCCCTCTTCTCATACTCGCCGGCAGAGCGACAGGCTCTCAAGGATTATATGAAAGAGCTGACAGACGGCAGATATGACGAAACGCAGCTGAGAGAAATCTGGCTAAAGAGCAAGGCTGAGGTGCTGCCTTTTTGGGGAGATGAGGGAAGCTGTACCGAGTGCCTGATTTATCTACTTAAACTGATCGAAGAGGATGTTCCGCCGAACAGGCCGGGATGATACTTTCGTAGCCTGCGACTCGTTGCGATAAATCGCTCAGCTTTTCCTCTCGCAGATAGGGCCCTTCGGGCGCCCTCGTCTATGCGGGGCCGGAAGGCGCGCATCTCACCGACGAGCAGTTCTCGAGGCTGAAAGAAGAGCTGGAGGAAAATTTCTCCGGCGCGACCAACGCCGGAAGGCCGCTGCTGCTCGAAGGCGGGCTCGACTGGAAGGCGCTGTCGCTTTCGCCAAAGGACATGGATTTTACCGAGTCTAAGGCGGGCGCGGCGCGCGAGATCGCGCTCGCCTTCGGCGTGCCGCCGCTGCTGTTGGGCCTGCCCGGCGACAACACCTTCAGCAATTACGCCGAGGCCAATCGCGCCTTCTGGCGCCAGACCGTGCTGCCGCTCGTCGCACGCGTGCAGAAGAGCTTTCATGCCTGGCTGCAGCCGGGGTTCGCGTCGGGAATGACTGACGAACGCGCCGCCGGCCGGAAATACGAAACCACCCATGTCCGACATTCTGAACGCCATCTTGGAGCGCGGCGATCTCGCGCATCTTGCGCTGTTTCTGTGGGCCTGCGCCGCCTCCGCGCAAGCCTATCTCGCCATGCGCGAACTCGGCGAGGCGACGCGCCGCCTTGACGCCTTCGTGCGCGAGCTCGCGCGCTTCAACCGCCGTTGCAGGAGCGATCCATGAGTCAGAACAATTGGCTGCCGCATTTCTTCAAGCGTCCGCGCGCGCGCCATACGCGCAGGCGGGACGATCCTTCCGCCGTCTTCAAGACCTTCGTCGAATTGCTGGCGCAGTTGCGCGCCGACGCCCGCGCGGCGAGCCATACGCCAATTAATGCTCAGGCGGAGAAAAGCTGATGACGGCGCTGCAAAAAACGACGCCGAGCGCGGGCGCGCCGGAAATCAAGCGCGCCGAACTGCCGCTGTTGCGGTCGAATGAGGCCGGCGCCTTCTCGGGTTACGCCAGTCTCTTCGGCGTGGTTGATTCAGGCGGCGACATGGTGATGACCGGCGCCTTCGCGCGCTCGCTCATTAAGCGCGGCGCGCCGGGCGTGAAAATGCTGTGGCAGCATAACGCGGCCGAGCCGATCGGGCTTTGGACCTCGATCGTCGAAGATGCGCGCGGCCTCAAGGTCGAAGGCCGCCTGGATTTGTCGGTGGCGCGGGCGCGCGAGGCGCTGTCGCTGATGCGCAAGGGCGCGATCGACGGCCTCTCCATCGGCTTTCGCACGCGGCGCGCCACGACGGACAAATCAAGCGGCGTACGCCGCCTGCACGAAATCGATCTGTGGGAGATCTCTATCGTCACCTTTCCAATGCTGCCGCAGGCGCGCATCGGCGCGGTGAAGCAAAGTCGCAGCGGCGCATCCCGCATGGAGGCGTTCGGCGTAAGACTCGCGCGGCTCAAGGCGCAACATGCGGCGCTTGAATTTTCCAACGCGCTGCGCCGGCTGTCTGGGTCATTCTGACCAGGCGGATCGATCTATTGCATTGATCCGCGCTCTTGCCGTCGAGCGCAAACGCTACTTTCGAGACGGTCTTTCCTAAGCGCGCCAACTTCACTCGGCGGCGACAGCCGCCGGGCGCTTTTCCGCGCGCCCGCTCAAACACGAGGCTCTATACATGTCAGCAGTTGAAACCAAAACCGCCGGCGACGACATTCTCGCCGATCTCAATCGCGCCTTCAGCGCCTTCAAGGAGACGAACGACGAGCGTCTGACGCAGCTCGAGGGCCGCCTCGGCGCCGACGTCGTGACCGAAGAGAAGCTCGCGCGCATCGACCACGCGCTCGACGACACGAAGAGCCGGCTCGATCGCCTGGCGCTCGAAATGTCGCGGCCGCGTATTGGCGGCAAGCTCGTCGACGACCACAGCGGGCGCGAGCACAAGAGCGCCTTCAATCACTACATGCGCTCGGGCGAAGCGAGCGGCCTCAAGGCGCTCGAAGCCAAGGCGCTGTCGCGCGGGTCGGGCGCTGACGGCGGCTATCTCGTGCCGCTTCCAACCGAGCGGGAGGTTCTGCGAAGACTCGCGAAGTTCTCGCCGATCCGCGCCATCTCCAGCGTGCGCGAAATCTCCGGCGCGTCGCTGCGCCGCGCCTACTCAACGACGGGACCGGCCGCCGGATGGGTCGCCGAAGCCGATCCGCGCCCGCAGACCAACAATCAGCAGCTCGCCGATATGACCTTCCCGGCGATGGAGCTTTACGCCATGCCGGCGGCGACGCAGGCGCTGCTCGACGACGCCGTCGTCGATATCGAGCAATGGATCGCCGAGGAGGTGCAAACCGCCTTCGCCGAACAGGAAGGCGCGGCCTTCGTCAGCGGCGACGGCGTCAATAAGCCGAAGGGCTTTCTCTCCTATACAAGCGTCGCCGATGCGAGCTGGACCTGGGGCAACATCGGCTATGTGGCGACGGGCGCCGCCGGCGCTTTCGCGGCGAGCGATCCTTCCGACGCGCTGGTCAATCTCGTCTATGCGCTGCGCGCCGGCTTCCGCCAGAACGGCAAATTCGTCATGGGGCGGCGCGCGCAGTCGCTCGTGCGCCAGTTCAAGACGACGACAGGCGACTACATCTGGGCGCCACCCGCAACCGCCGACGCCGGCGCCTCCCTGATGAACTTCCCCGTCATCGAAGCCGAGGACATGCCGGACCCCGCCGCGAATTCTCTCTCCATCGCCTTCGGCGATTTCGAGCGCGGCTATGTGGTGGTGGACCGCGTCGGCATTCGCGTGCTGCGCGATCCCTACTCAGCCAAGCCCTATGTGCTCTTCTACACGACGAAGCGCGTTGGCGGCGGCGTGCAGAATTTCGAGGCGATCAAGCTGTTGAAATTCGCCGCATCCTAATCGGCCCGCCCCATTGAGGCCGCGACGAGAAACGTCGCGGCCTTCTGCTCACCACAACCTAGGACGCGCGATGCGACCGATGCTCATCGGCGCGCCGGCGATCGAGCCTGTCTCGCTCGCCGACGCAAAATCATGGCTGCGTGAAGACGGCGTCGAAGAGGATGAATTGATCCAGGCGCTGATCGTCGCCGCGCGCATGACGCTCGAAGCCTATACGCGGCGGTTCTTCGTCACGCAAAGCTGGCGCCTGGTTTTCGACTGTTGGCCCGCTTCGGTCGCCTCTAACGCGACGCTCCGCATTCCCTTCGCGCCATTTCAGTCGGTGACGGCGATCCGCGTGTTCGACGCAAGCGACGCGCCGCAGACGCTCAATGCCGCGACCTATCGCGCGCCAAACTCGACCGAGGGCGGCCGCATCAGCTTCACGTCCGCGCCGCCAGCGCCCGGACGCGCGAGGGATGGAATCGAGATCGACTTCACCGTCGGCTATGGCGCCCTCGCGAGCGACGCGCCGCAGCCGCTGCGCCAGGCGATTTTGACGCTCGTCGCGCATTGGCGCGAACATCGCGGCGATAGCAACGACGACGCTTTGCCGAGAACGGTCGCGCAGCTCGCGGCGCCATTTCGACGGGAGCGGCTGCTGTGAGCGGCCTCCCCATCGGCGCGCTGCGCCATCGCGTGACGCTCGAGGCGCCCATCGACGCGCCCGACGGCGCTGGCGGCTTTTCGCGCAGCTTTACGCCGGTCGCGAATCTTTGGGCGCGCATCGCGCCTTCCGGCGTTCGCGAAGATTTCGTCGAGCACCGCGCCGAGCAGGCCACGACCCTCATCGTGACGATCCGCTGGCGTAACGACGTCACAAAGGACATGCGCTTTGTCTATCGCGGTCGCAAGCTTCGCATCCAATCGGCTCTCGACCCCGACGAGCGTCGGCGACTTCTGATCTGCGCGTGCGAAGAGATCACTTAAAGGACTCGCCATGAGCGCTTCACCGGTCATCGCGCTTCGCAAAGCGATCCGCGCCTATCTGCTCGCGGATGCAGGCTTCGCCGCCGCGTTCGGCCAAAAGCTTTACGACGAGGCGCCGCACGGAACCGAACCGCCCTATGCGCTATTTGCCGAAGCGCAGCTGCGCGACTGGTCCGCCGATATCTCGCCGGGCGCGGAGCAGCTCTTTACGATCGGCGTCACGTCGACGATGCGGGGGCTAAGCGAATCGCTCGAACTTGCCCAGCGCATCGCCGATCTCCTCGATGAGGCGCCGCTCAGTCTTGAGGGACATCAGCTGATCGACTTGCGCTTCCTCTCCATGGAGACGCGTCGCGAGCAAAGCGGCCGCTTCGCAAGGGTCAATCTGCGCTTTCGCGCCACCACCGAATATCTTTAACGGAGCTCAATGATGGCCGCCCAGAAAGGCAAGGATCTGCTCTTGAAAATTCATGACGGCGCGAGCTTCATCACGGTGGGCGGACTGCGCACGCGCCGCCTCGCGCTGAACGCCGACACGGTCGATGTGACCGACGCCGAGTCGAGCGGCCGCTGGCGCGAACTGCTCGACGGCGGAGGACTGAGGCGCGCAAGCGTCTCCGGAACAGGCGTGTTCAAAGACCAGTCGTCGGATGCGCTCCTGCGGCAGACCTTCTTCGACGGGCTGCTGCGCGAATGGCAGATTGTCATTCCCGACTTCGGCTTACTTTCGGGCCTGTTCCAGATCGCCAATCTCGACTACCGCGGCGAATATGCGGCCGAGGTGACTTTCGATATTTCGCTTGAATCGGCGGGCGCGCTCGCCTTCGCGGCGCTGTGAGGTTTGAACGGCTGAACTGTCATTCCCGAATTCCAGATGGACCAGCGCATTTCATGTGAGGACGTAATGGCGAATAGGAAGCGCGGCGAGATCGAGGCGACGATCGATGGCAAAAGCTACACGCTCTGCCTGACGCTCGGCGCGCTCGCCGAACTCGAAAGCGGCTTTGGCGTAAACGACCTTGTCGGGCTCGCGAGCCGCTTCGAGGAGCGACGGCTTTCCGCACGCGACATACTGCGCATCATCGGCTGCGGGCTGCGCGGCGCGGGCAACGACATGACTGATGAGGACGTCGCCAGAATGAAAGTTTCGGAGGGGCTTGCAGGCTATGTGCGCATCGCGGCCGATCTCCTCGCCGCGACCTTCGGCGATGCGCCGGAGCAAAGCGCCGACGCAAACCCTCCGACGCCGCAGGACGCTTGAGGCAAGCGAAAGAAGCAGCGCGCGACGCCTCCCATCGCGCGCCCTTTCCCTTCGCGCGCGCCATGGCCTTCGGGCTCGGCGTCCTGCGGCTCCCGTCGCGCGATTTCTGGTCGATGACGCCGCGCGAACTTTTTTGCGCGGCGGAGGGCGTCTATGGCGTCGCGCCGGGGGCGCCGTCGCGCGCCGTGCTTGAAGACATGATGCGCCAATTTCCCGATTCTCAAGGATCGACATGATGACAGATTTCGACGCCTTTCCCGATCCTTTCAACGCGCCCGGGGCGAATGACCGTATCGCGACAACTAACCTGCAAGCAACGAAACTACTGCTCGATCAGATCAACGTCTCGGCAGGAAATGTCACGAAGACGCTTCACCTGGGTTTCGGCTCGGCGGCGGCGAGCGGCCGTAGCTTCAACGACGTGCTCTCGACGATCGCACAGTCGCTGACGCGCATGGCCTTGCGCACGGGAACCAAGGCGCTCGCCGAAGGACTGGTGAGCGGATTGAGCGGCATGTTTTCCGGCGCCTTCGGCGGCGCCGGGACCGTTGCGCCTTTCGCGCAGGGCGGGGTCGTCGCAAGTCCAACTTATTTTGCGAGCGGCGGCGCGATGGGGCTGATGGGCGAGCGCGGCGCTGAGGCGATCATGCCGCTCGCGCGCGGCGCGGATGGCCGGCTCGGCGTCGTCGCGCAGGGCGCCGCCGCGCGTCCGGTTGCGGTCACGGTCAACATCGCTGCGCAGGATATCGAGAGCTTCCGCCGTTCGGAGGCGCAAATCACGGGCGCCCTGGCGCGGGCTGTCGCGCGCGGCCAGCGCAACCTCTAAGCAGGCAGCCGGCATGAGCGATTTTCACGAGATCCGCTTCCCGCTCGATGTCTCGCTGGGGGGGCGCGGCGGACCGGAGCGGCGCACAGAGATCGTGACGCTCGGCTCCAATCGCGAGGCGCGCAACGCCCGCTGGGCGCATTCGCGGCGCCGCTACGAAGCTGGCTACGGCGTCAAGAGTCTCACGCAGCTTTCGCAGATCATCGAATTCTTCGAAGAGCGGCGCGGCCGGCTTTATGGCTTTCGCTGGCGCGATCGCGCCGACTGCGCCTCCTGTGCGCCGGGCGCGACTCCGAGCCCAACGGATCAAACAATAGGAATGGGAGATGGCGCGCGCGCCACATTCCAGCTTGTGAAGACGTACGGCGGCGCCTTTTCCGCTTATGCGCGCGACATCGTAAAGCCTGTCGCCGGAACGGCGCGCGTCGCGGTCGATGGCGTCGAGAAGTTGACGCCGGATGTGAGCGTCGACGTCACCATAGGAATCGTGACCTTCGCGCCGGGCGCGATACCCTCGGCGGGAGCAATCGTCACGGCCGGCTTTCTCTTCGACGTGCCGGTGCGCTTCGATACGGATTTTCTCGAAATCGACATGCACGCCTTCGAGGCCGGGGCGATTCCGCATATTCCGATCGTCGAAATCGTTCCGTAGCTCCGTCATTGCGAGGAGAAGCCGACGAAGCAATCCACAGATCGCGGACCGTGCTCTGGATTGCTTCGCCTTCGGCTCGCAATGACGCCGAAAGATCATACAAGAGCGGAATCCATCCATGCTCTCGCTCTCTCCTTCGATGCAGGCGAAGCTCGATCAGCGCGCCACCACACTCTGCCATTGTTGGCGCGTTGCGCGCAGCGACGCGACCGTGATGGGCTTCACCGATCATGATCGCGATCTGACTTTCAACGGCGTAGTCTTCCGCGCCAACACCGGTCTCTCCGCGTCGCAGCTCGAATCGAGCGTCGGCTTTGCGCCGGGAACGGGAGAAGCCGCCGGCGCCTTAAGCGACGAGAGCCTCACCGAGGCGGATCTGTTGAACGACCTCTATGACGGCGCCTCGGTCGAAACATGGCTCGTCGACTGGACGAACGTTACTGATCGCGCCTTGCTGGATATCGCGACGATCGGCGAGATACGCCGCGGCGAGAACGCTTTTTCTGCGGAGCTGCGCTCAAGCGCGCACCTTTTCGATCAGCAGCAGGGCCGCGCCTTTCAACGCAGCTGTTCGGCGGATCTCGGCGACACGCGCTGCGGTCTTGACGTCATGGCGCCTGGCTTTCACGCGACGGGCGTCGTCGCCGCCTTCGTCGGCGGCGCAATCGACGTCGATCTTTCGGAAAGTTTCGACAGCGGCTTTTTCACAGGCGGCGCGCTGACCTTTACGAGCGGCGCTAATGAAAACGCCCGCCAGACCGTCAAATCGCATCGGCAGGAAAATCTGCGCGCGAGCGTCACGCTATGGACGCCGCCGGGCGGCGCGATTGTGGCCGGGGACGCCGTTCTCATGACGGCGGGATGCGACAAGTCGCCGACGAGCTGCCGCGCCAAGTTTGACAACATCGTCAACTTCCGCGGGTTTCCGCATATGCCGGGCAATGATCGCGTCATCGCCTATCCGAGCGCGCTTGCGCCGGCGATGGACGGCGGGAGTTTTTTCAGATGACCCGCGCCGACATTGTCGCGGCGGCGCGGCGCTGGCGTGGCACGCCTTATGTGCATCAAGCCTCGCTCATCCATGTCGGCTGCGACTGCCTCGGGCTCGTGCGCGGCGTCTGGCGCGACATCATCGGCGACGAGCCGGAGGCGGCGCCCGCATATACGCCCGACTGGGCCGAAGCCTTGAACGCCGAGACATTGCTTGACGCCGCCCATCGGCATTTCAGAGTGGTGGCTTTAAGCGAGTTTCGTGAAGGCGACGTTCTGCTGTTTCGCTTTCGTGAACATCTCCCCGCGAAACATCTCGGCGTCGCAACATCGACGACGCATATGATTCACGCCCATGCCGGCGCCTGCGTCGCGGAGGTCGCGATCGGCTCGCATTGGCGCAAGACGCTTGTCGCCGCCTTCGCCTTTCCGGGCGTTGCTGACTGAATTCTTTCAATTTGTCATTCCCGGCAGGCCGAAGGCCTGACCGGGAATCCAGAGCCGACTCAGGAGTGCTGGATTTGCTCTGGATTCCTGTGTGTCTGTTTTGTGAGAGACTGAGAATGCGGACGGGAGATCGTTGGATTCCTGGTGTTGCCACCGTATCGGGCCTGATCCCCGTCCGCTTTTCGAAGTTCACCTGAACAGTTGCACGAGGCTGCGCCAACAGACCTCGCATCACAGGGACAGGCACGATGAGCATAACCCCTGTTTGCGTCGGAATCGACGTTTCCAAAGCCTATCTCGATATTTTTGATCCGTTGGCAGGCTATTTTCGGATCGAAAACACGATCAGCGCGGTCTCCGCCTTTGTCTCGACGCAGCTCGTCCAGGGGCGTTTCGTGGTGTTCGAGGCGACCGGCTGTTACGATCGCGTATTGCGTCTGGGTCTTGAAGCCGCCGGCGTGGCTCATGCGCGCGTCAATCCCGAACAGGCGCGCGATTTTGCGCGCGCTT
>NZ_JADNRA010000011.1 GCF_015709525.1 Methylocystis sp. L43
GAGATGGGGATAAATTAGCGCGACTTGTCCCTTAAAGGATCGATCGGAATACGCCCTTGGCCGCACGTCGACCTTTTGTCCGGGCGCAATCAAGGCGATGTCCCGCTCGGCGATGTCAGCCAAGACCCAGACCACGGAATGATCGACGATGCGAAACAGAATGTCCCCAGGCGCGGCGCGCATGCCGTTAATCGCCGCCCGCTCCAGGACATGACCGTCTTGCGGCGCCGGCCATGCAATCACACGTGGAACGCTGCGGGCGCGCCCGATCACGGCGATGGCGCTTTCGTCGAGGCCGAGATTGACGAGCCGCCGCTTGGCTCCCTCCAGACGCTGGGCGTCGATCCCGCCGCCACGCCGCATGTTGAGGACGGCGACATATTCGGCGGCTGCGCTCGAAAGATTCGGCCCATACACGCGCATCAGCGTCTGGCCCTTGCGAACGTAATCGCCCTCCGCAAACCTCCCGACCGATTCGATGAAGCCTTCGAAGCGCAGGGAGACGATCGAGATACGTCGCGGGTCGAAGTCGATCCTGCCCGTCGCTCGAACAGGGACGCTCAGCGTCCGGCGTTGGACGGGTTCGGAGCGAACGCCGGTCTTTTGCAGCTTTCCGGGGCTGATCGTGATGGTCGTGCCGTTCTCCGCCTCGTCCTCGTAGACGGGTACGTAATCCATTCCCATCTCGTCTTTCTTGGGAACGGGCGATGTGTCAGGCAGGCCCATTGGATGGCGATAGAAGCGCACGCGTCGTTCGCCACCAATCTTGGCGGAGCCTGCAGGAGGCTTGTCCTCGAAACTCACATCCTCGCTGGCGCGCACCGGCAGATAATCTTTGCCTGCCGATGTCTTCTTGGGCGTCGAGGAATAGGCTGGGCGACCGTCGGGATCCCTGTAGTAAATGATCGGGCCTGTCGTTGCAGGCGGCTTACCCGAGATACTAGGCCCGGCGTCACCCAGCGTTCCTGTAGGTGTGACCCATTTGAAACGTCCCTCGGCCAGCCAAGCGAGGCTGGCCGCGACGACGACAAAGCCCAAAAGAATTGCGAAGTGACGGCGAGTCATAGAGAGCCTCCCGCCAGACGTTCAAGCTCCGCGTATCTGGCTTGCTCTTCGACTTTGAGCTTAAGGATTTCGAGTTCGATCGCTCGCAGGCGTCGTTCGGCTTCCAGAGACGTCGCCAAGTCGGCGGCTCCGGCCGCAAAGCCGCTTCGCGCCGTCTCCACCGACAGCCGCGCCGGACTGAGCTGGCGTTGTTCGACGATCCGGATCGCCTTGCGCACCGCCTCCAGCCCGAACCACGCTTCGGCCACATCGCCGTCGAGCCGGATTCGGATGGCGTCGTAGCGCATCTGCGCGGCGCCGAGCCGCGAACTGGCGGCGCGCTGTTCGGCGTCTTTCGCTTCATATTGCAGCGGCACCTTGAATCCGAGCATGAACATGCCGCTATTGTCGCCGGTGGGACGCTGCACGAAATTCGCGCCAACGGTGACGTTCGGATAGTAATTCAGGTCCGTGAGTTCTTTAGTTCCGATCGCTGCGCGGACCTGCGCGCCGGTCGTGGCGAGGGCTGGATTGGCGACTCTCGCGAGCTCCTGAACGCCGGCGAGCGTCAGCTTTGTTTTCAGCGGCCGAAAGCCTTTGGGCATAGCGAGTGGCTCTTGCGAGCCGCGACCGACCAAGGCATTTAAGCGAGCGGCGGCGGCCTTTGCCTCGCCTTGACGGCGCGCGACCTCTGTTTCAGCCGTCGCCGCCTCGATCTCGGCTTTGATCACTTCCTGCTGGTCGACCGAGCTCGCGCCATAACGCAAGCGCAGGAGCGCGAGAATTTCGTCGAGCCGGCGCTTTAATCCAAGCGAAAGGTCGATCGCCCGATGCGCGGCGCCGTATTGCGCATAGGCGGCTTTGACGCGGGCGATCAAATCTGTGGCGACGGCGCGACTCTGATGCCTCGCAGCCTCGGCGTCGGCCTCTGCGACGCCGCGCTCCAGATCGAGTTTGCCCCAAAGTTTGAATTCCTGCTCGAAGCCGATCCAACGCTGGCCGATGCCGCGTCCATTCACATCCCATGCTTGCAGCGTTACCGTCGGATCGGCCAGCACGCCTGCCGCGCCCACTTTATGCGCTGCCGCATCGGCATCCAGCGCGGCCGCCGCTAGTTCAGGGCTTAGCTGATTTGCAAGGGCGACGACGCTTTCGACGTTGGCGCCGGGCAAGTTTCGCTCGGTTGCCGAAAGCGATGTTGAGCACATCAATACCGCCGCCGATTCCACAAATGAGATGGCGCGAAGGCGCCGTCCTCGACTCATGGCGCCACCTTTAGAATTAGTCGGCCTTGGACCGTGCCGCTCTCGCCCTGCACCTTTGCAGCGAGTGATATCCGCCACGTTCCCGCATCAGTCAGATCGACCTTGAATCGATAAATTCCGGGATCGGGGCTTTGCGCCGGTTCGATCATGCTGGTCATCGTCTCCATGCCATCTGGAGCCATATCGAGACGCATCGCGAAGATCACCGCGTCTGGCGCCGGCTTGTCGTCGGGCTTATGGACGAGACGTACCGATACGATCGCTTGCCCCGTCTTGAATTGCGCTGCGACGAGTCGGAATTCGTAGTCGTTGATATTGGCGCGGGCGAACGGCGCTAGGCCTAGGATGGCAAGCGCGACCAGCGCGAATAAGCGCGCCTTGCTCGAGGTCACGAGCATCATCAGATTCTCTCCGTATCCCATTAATGCGCATGGTCGTCGGGCGGATTGCAGCCGCGCTCAATCCCGACGAGGGACGTCATCGCGCCTCACGCGTCGATGCGACAACGGCGCTGGTTCCTGCGGGAATGGGATCGTGGATAACGATCCCCCTCGGCTAGCCGCAGCGACCGCTTGAGGTCGCGCCAAATCTGCTCCGGGCGCAACCGTGAGCGAGATTGGACTTTCGGCTTTAGACGATTGGAGGCCGAAGAGCGGGCGGGCTTCGCAATCCACCGAGCTCAATGTCGTCGGAGGGAATTAGCGGCGGCGCACACACCCAAAGAACGGCATCAACGAATGGTTGAAACTGCGGAAGCGCTGCTTGACTGGGCCCGCAGAGGATCTCAGCGCACACGGGGAGTGCTGCGCCGTCATGGCCGTTGTGGTCGGGACAATCGTCCATGCTCATTTCGATGCAAGCATGGTTCATCTTCGCGGCAAAAGCTCCGCCCGCCCCAGCTAAAGCTGTAGCGAGAATAACCACAGAGATCAAAAGGCGAAGGCAGCGAAGCATTTCTCTACTCTGTCAGCCGCAAACTACCATGGCAAGCGCCACGCCCAAACCATTTTCTGATCCGGCGAAGGTCGGCTACGGACGGTGTGCGCCCGGATAGCTGGACTCCGCTAGATTGTCTCTCGCCAGTGGCTGGCCGGAATAGGATTGGACTTGAAAAGCGTACTAAAGCGTGAAGGTGCTGAACTAAAACTTCGGAGCGGCATGATTTCGTGCTCATACCGTCGACTGTCGACCTATCGTGCGATGAGATTGTTGAAGAACTTTTGGCGCAAAGTTGTTTCATGCGCATGCCAGATACCGGCGCAAAGACCATCGTCGCTTGTCTGGCCGTGACAACGACCCAAATCGGAGCGATAGGCGATGCCCATAAGAAGGGCGAGAAGAAAGCGCCCGAGATCGACCGAAGGCGAAGGAAGGGCAGTTGCGGTGTTTGCCTGGAATGCGCCCTCGGCGTCCTTTCTCAAACGCGGTCCCCTGAGTTCCTGCCCCCGCGCACGCGAATCGGCCGTGTTCATGTTCCAAATCCAGCGACAGAGCTTCCTTGGTTAGCTCGGCTCGCCGACGTCCTTGTGATTTATCAGAGAAGATGCGCGTTCAGTAATAGCCTTAAGAGGAAGCCGAAGTTCGAAGATCAACCCGTTTGGGTTAAAATCGATCGTTGCTTGTCCACCGAACGGCTTTCCCGACTCGAGTAAGATGGTATTGCCGAATCCGTTCGCTGTCGGTCGAGGATGGATGGGCGGCCCGCCGGCTGGCGACGACATACGACGCCAGCCCCGTTTTTGCACGCGCAGTACAAGCGTGATGAATCTGTAGCCCAGAGTTTTCGAAAAAGGCATCTCGCTCTCTTTTTTTGTCCGCACCTAGTCCCTCACATCGCCCATCCTACGCCTATCGATGATGCACTTGGGTAGCGCGGCTCGAGAGAAGATGCCAAAGACGCTTAGGCTCTGCCTATGACAGAAAGGGTTCTTTCGATGTGGGTCAACCCCCGAGTTTCTTACGAGGACAAATTGAAAGCCCTCACATTAGCTTGCCTCCAAGCCAATCCGGAGCTGGTCAAAAGAATTGAAAGCCGTCCAAATTGCGCTGCAAGCGCGAGCGACGTAATCGGCATTGTCGACATTAAGGTGCTGCTTATGAAGGACGTCTCTGATCGCAGGTGCCTGTCAAATATTGAGACCCTGTCGTGTTGGTGGAATTTCAAGAAAGACGCGTTGAGTTCTCAATCAGACGAATGCATCGGTTTTTTATATGAAACTCTCCTCTATCTCACACGCTAAATTCAGATTCGCCATTCTGAACGAATCCGGGGCACGGCCAGGATCGCGGTCCTTTTTGTGGTGCGCATTGCGAGCCGGCGGGAATGGTCGATGGTAAGCAGCAGCGCCTCGTGCTGTAAATTAGAAGAGGTCGGCGAGTCGGACCCCTCAGAGGTTTGCAGACAGCTTTTCGTTGGCCCGAGCCCATAGGCCGCAGCTCGCGCGGCAACGCGTCAATGCTACGCCCTCGCCACGTCGGCCGCAGGGCGTCGGCGTCGTCATCGAGGCGGAGCACAGCTGCACGACGCTGTGGGGGTCAACACGACGGACTCGCTCCTGACGATGAGCCGGCTGCTCGGCGTGAACCGCGACCACTCGCGCACCCGCAAGGAATTCCTTGCCATGGTGCAGGGGAGGCGAGCGCTGCGCCTAGCAAGTTGTGGAAATTAGCGCCGCGCCGGCGGCGGTACTTGCAAGGCGCCCAGACGAGTCGATGTGATTTATTGGCAAGAGCGCCGGCGCAGCCATAGCTCATGGACGGGATTGTGGTCGCGAAGAGCTGGCGCGTTTAGCCAGGAGCGGGTCTTCGTGGACCGCGCCGTCCCCATCCAGGACGAAGCGCCAAAGCAATATTCCGCGCCGGAAGGTGAGGCGAGTTTTGCCATAATCCTCGCCTTCTCCCCGCTCGCAGGTCGCCACGATTGTTCCCCGCTGCAGTTCCGTGCGAAAGGCTTCGACGGAGAGTCCGAATTTTGGCGCAACGAAAGTCGCGTCCACAACGAAGTCTTCGCCGTCACGGACAATGTCCGCACATCTGGGATTGGCCATCCTGTCCTCCGCTCGCCGGGTCAAGGCCGGCACCCAAAATCAAGTGCCGTTGCTTTATAGCCGACGAGGCAGGGTCGTGTCGCGGCGAAAGAGGCGTGCTTCGATTCAGCGGTTCATCAAAACGCCTTTAGGCTCGGCTTCGGCAACAATGGGGCTGACCTGAGCTTAAAGGAGGTCGATTTTCGCTGGACCTACATCTCATCGCCGCTCAATCGCCGCCACGTGCCGTCCGGCTGAACAGCCGCGCGATCTTGCGTGCTAACGGCGCGCGTGAGCGCCGCAGAATGCGCTTCTCCGCTCTTTTCCTGCGCACGCGCCGCGGCCTTGGGCTCCAAAGCGCGCCGCAGACGCCGATACGCTCAGCGATCACCGCGTCCTGCCTTGGAGTGAAGATGACTCCTGGGAGCAGGTTGGAATGAAATCGGCGGAACGTGAGAATAGCATGGCTCTGCTCCTCTTCGAAATCTCAGACCTCATCAAAACTCACTCAGAGGGCTTATCTCATGAACAGGAACACCTTGGCGATTATAAGGGACTGGGTTGGGCGCTGGTCAGACGAACGTTTCGCCGGGGCGCTCAATCGAATGGTCATCCCTCCGGCAAGGGCAAACCTCAAGTGCGCTCCCGTGCGTCGCGCGCGGTATCCAAGCCTATAATCTTCAGAATGGCTGACGATGACCGAGGCGGCTCAGGCGTCGAGCATAATGAAAGATAGGTTGAGCCATCTTAGCAAGGCTGGCTATTTTCGCCCGCGGCAGGTTGTTTCCGCAGTGCGTAACAAATCCGTGTTAACAGGACCGATGAAATGGCGGGGCTCGAAAAGGGCGCCCGTATCGCATCGCCAACGAGAAGACGCTTCCAGTATTTTACTACGCACGCACCATGATGGGTGTCATCGCAGCTTCGACACGCGTTGTTGTTTTGGATGCTCCGCTTGAGACAAAAGAGCTCAGCCTCTCACAAAGGCGAGTCCAGTCTTGAGACGTCGATCTGCTCGTCGTGCATCCCGAACAGCCTGCCGTCCCGTAGCTGATGGATGTGATCGAAGCGATCGAAAATCTTCTCGTCATGCGTTACGGCGATGATCGCGGCGTCGTGCTCGACCGCGAGCTTGCGCAAGAGGTCCATGACGATGCCGGCGCGCTTGGAGTCGAGGGCGGCCGTTGGTTCGTCCGCGAGAATGATGCGAGGGCTGTTCGCTAGCGCCCGCGCGATGGCCACCCGCTGCGCTTCGCCACCGGAGAGCTTGGCCGGCATCGCTTTTGCGCGGTGGCCGATCTCGAGATAATCGAGCAAAGCCACGGCCCGCTTGCGCGCATTAGCAATGTCGACGCCGGCCAATTGCAACACGATCGCCACGTTATCGGTCACATCGAGGAACGGCAGCAGGTTGTGGAACTGGAAGATGAACCCGATCTTGTCGAGCCTGAGACGCCGCAAATCACCCCGAAGCCGGCGGCCATCGCGGACGACCAGTTCGCCGTCGAGCTCCATGCACCCCGAGGACGGATCCAAAATGCAGCCGATGATGTTAAGGAGGGTGGTCTTGCCGGAACCGGAGGGGCCAAGCAGCGCTACGACCTGTCGGGGGTAAACCTCTAGCGAAACATCGCGCACTGCATCGACGCGGGTTTCTCCCTCGCCAAAGTGTTTTGAGATGCGATCCAGCCGAACAAGCGGCGCGCCAGAGCTTGTGGTTTGCATCTCAGCCCCCAAGCGCGGTCGCCGGATCGACCCTGAGCGCGGCGCGGACGCCAAGGACGCTCGATAGAAGGCATACTACGAAGACAATGGCTCCCAGAATGACAACATTATCCGGCTCCAGCACCACACGTCGTGGAAAGTAGTCCTGAATATTGACGATAAGTGCGCCACCGATTGCAAATCCGATGAAGCCGAGCGCCATGGCTTGCTGCACGATCATCCCGATGATCGTTCTGTCGGGCGCTCCAATCAATTTCAAGGTGGCGATCTGCTTCAGTTTCTCCATGGTCATCGTGTAGATAATAAGCGCGATGATCACCGCGGAGACGACCAGCAGCAGGCCTGTAAAAAGCGCGATTTGTCGGCGCGCACGGTCAACGAGCGAAAGTGTCAGAATGTTCTCTTGAGCTTCCTGGGTAATGGCCGCGAGATGCTTCCACCGCTTGATTGTGCTAGCGACGGCCTCCGAAGAAGAGTTCGGATGCAGACGCGCCACGACCGCATTGACGGTGTCCCGAGTTGATCCGCCCTCGCCACGAGCGAGTTTGAGTCGCGCCGCCGACGGCGCGAGATCGAACTGCAGTTTCTGCGCGTCCTGCAGCGTGACGTAGACGGCCGGGTCGCCTCCCGAACTGACCTGGTGCTGCGTGAGACCAACCACCGTGAACATGCTTCGGCCGAGCGCGACCCGATCGCCGAGGACAAGACCGGCAGCGCGGTCGGCGACTATCTCATAGTGGCTGCGAGCAACTCCGCGACCTTCGATGATTACTGGCGGACCGCCTGGTCGCGTCGGCTCGTAACCGATGACGTAGAGCCGGAGCTTGTTGCCCATGTGCTCACTCTCTACCGTCTGATACGTGACGCTTCCGGCGGCGTCCACGCCCGCGATGCGGGCGATCGCCTCCCGCGTGTCTCCTGGAATGCGAGATATCTCCGCGAAGGGACCGCGCGTACTGGATTCCACAACCCACAAATCGACAGCCGGCGCTCGGGCGATGGTCAGCGCCTCAACGACGAGCCCGCGATAGATGCCGATCATTGCGAGCACGACTCCGAGCAGGAGGCCAAGTCCCAGGCAGGTCAATAGGAACCGACCGAGATTGTGCATAATGTCGCGATATGCAAGGTTCATTTCTTGCTGGCCTCGATCGTCCAAATAAAGCGGCCTTCGCGTAAGCCGCTCTCCAGGTTCGCCACGACACGCGCATCTCCGGGCAGGCCATCCACGATCTCAAGACGCGCGTCCTCCGTGCGATGTCGGAATTTTACCAGACGCCTCCGCAACCGGCCGGACTCGACCGTCCATACCCGGCCTTGCCGTCCGTCGTAGCCCTGCACGACGGCCTCTGGAACGAGGATCGCTCTATCAAGCTGAGCGACGGTGATCCAGACCTCCACCTGCTCGCCGAGATAGACTCGGAATGGCGGATTGTCGCCCTTAATGAGAACGCGCCGTTCCTCCGTAATGCGATCGCTTTCGAGGCCAATGCGGGCGACCCGTCCTGTGAACGCATCCTGCGGACGCGAGCGAAGGCGTGCATCGACATGTTGCCCTTCCTGGATAAATCCCGCGCGCGCTTCGTCGACATGAGCGAGACCCCAGTACGTGTCAGCCGCAATGAGCGTGAAAATTGGATCGCCAGCCTTGACGACAGAGCCCAGTTCCTTGTGGCGCTCCATAATCACGGCGTCGTAGGGAGCCGTGAGCGTCCTATGGCGCAACATCGTTTCTTCGAACTGATACTGAGCTCGCGCATCGGCCAGTTGCGCCTTCGCGCTGGCAATCTCGCTATCTGCAACGGCAACATCGGCGCGGGCTACGGCCTCGTCTCTGAAAGCCTCCTCTGCGACTTGCTTTGTGACGATGCTTCGCGCAACAAGCGCCTGCTTGCGCCGATTGGCTTCCTGTCTTTGCGCCATCACCGCCCGCGCCCTCTCGAGATTGGCATCCGCCCGGTTGATGTTCGTCTCGGCGATCAAGAGCGCAGCGCGCGCCTTTGCGACCTTGGCCTCTTGTTCGCTACTGGCGAGGCGCGCGAGGACCTGGCCCTTCGTCACGCGGTCGCCGTGGTCCGCGTGCAGTTCGACCAGCGTGGCCCCCACTTCGAAACCGATTTTCGACATCACACGGGCCTCGACCGTGCCAAGCCCAAAGACTCGGATCGGCACGTTCTTTTCAATTGACGCGACCTCGACGGCGATCGGACGGTTCGCGTAAACGATTAGAGCCACGGCGATGGCAAACAGTACGCCGGAGGTCGCCAGGGCGTATCTAGCGATACGCCCGCGAAGCGCTGCGGCATACAAGAGGCTGGCTCCGGTCTTTTCGCCAATAGACGTGTCAGGCCCCCTGGCCGATCGTTCGGAGGACTCATTCATGATCAGTCTCCCGGTCGCATAGAGTTCCGCTCCAATGAGGGACTATCGTTCATTCATTGCCGCCACGTCGGAGATCCTCCAGCCCTCGGCCAGCGTGCGAATGCGTTCCATGCCGGCCGGCAGTGGCGCGTCGCTCTCCCACTTCCTTGTCACGTTGAGCATGGATCGAGCCCGATTGGCCTGATCGGTAGTGTTTTCGCCATGTCGCGTCGGAGCCTCCCGACATGCCGAGCTAGAACGCCAGCGCGGCTCCCAAGTTCGTTCCCGCTTGCCATGAACTTGCGCGCATCATCGCCTGATCTTTCCTCTTGGAGTTCTTGCATTCAGCGTCTCAGCATCGGAGGCGCCTGACTTCACGCCACGGAGGTAGATGCCGAGAACTCCATGAGCATGGGTGCGAACGCCTTTGATGTCGCCCGACAGCAATGATTGCATCACCAGACCCTGGATCATCCCGATGAACAGGATCGCCGCCGCATGCGTGTCCAGATCATTGGCTGCTTCTCCAGCCGCCTTGGCCTCCTCAAGCTTTTTTGCAAGCCGCTCGGCATAGCGCTTGATGAGCATCCGTGCGATTTTCGTGGCGGGTGCGGCTTCGGCGCGCTGCAATTCACCGAACATCATTCGAGGCACGCCAGGATATTCGATCACGAACTCGATATGACTCATGAACATCGCTCGCAATCCGTCCATCGGCGAGCATGCGCCTTCTGCCGCATGATCAATGCGATCCAGCAAACGATTGGTCACCCACTCCATCACCGCCTCCCAGATCGCATCCTTCGTGGGGAAGTGACGAAACAAGGCGCCCTGCGTCACGTTCATGTGCTTAGCGATCGCTGCTGTCGTGATCTCGCTGGGGTTCTGCGCGCCGGAAAGTACGACAACTGCTTCGACGGTGAGTGATCGGCGCTCCTCGGCCGGAAGATACTTGGACTGCATGCTGCGGCTTGGCTCGGATAATAGTAAGCAATTACTATTATTGGTTAGCCGACTGCGTTGTCAAGGGACAGGCCTTCCTCTCCCGTGGCGTCGCGCTTAAGTAGAGTTGGATACGTTAGGAGCGCGGCGAGCGGGAGCTGATTACTCACTTTTCCGCTGAGCGGAACAAGCGGAGAACCGTGGCATTGATCCTCTCCATAGAGCGTTGGCTGGAAAAAAGGGGACGCCATGGCTGAGCTGCCCAGACGGCGATCAGGTTTTCTGGTTCAGCGAGATCTTAATCGAGCGATCGGAGACGTGGGATATAGGGCCCCATTAGCGTAACCGCCCCCATAACCAAGCTCTATCTTGATCTTTGTGGCTACCTTTTCATATCGCAACGCTTTACAGAGTTGCGAGATTAGGGTCGCCGACATTTCGCCGGGACCAAAGCGCTACGGCCGATGCCGCCAACTTGCCAGTTGCGCGAAGAAAGCCTTCCCTCCGGAGCTAGAATGCGCAACTTTTTTCGAACACTTGCGCCCGAGCAATTCGATGCGAGCGTCGCAATCCGCGCCGACGGAAGCTATTTTTATTCGTACGACGGCATTCTTATTTTCGTGCCCGCTCTTATTCAGGCCTGCCGAGCGGGTTTCCTGGAAGCACGCCTGGAGGCCCGACTTAAACATGCCGCTGCGCAATTGCGCGACGAAGGCTTTCGATATGCCCAATATCTTGCCCGAGGACGTTACGCAGTATTCTTGGAGCGATCGGTCGCTAGAGGCCAATCGTCCTGTTTCCCATCACGCGAGATGAAGGTGTTTTGCATTCAGCCGCAAGCCGACGGCGCTATCGTGATTGGCGGCTCTCGACCAGACGCTAACGCCCCATGTCAACTTTCCGGAACAGATGCAGAAATCGACGGACGGCTCACCGTCAGGTTAGAAAAAGGCGTCAATGTCGTCAAACATAATGCGCAGACCAAGCGGTCGAATTTGAACCATTTCCTCGTCTACCAATGGCGCATTAAATCACCAGACGCCGACCCGTTCATGGTCGTCCAGCTTCCAGAATTAGGTCGATAAGTCTGATAGCGCCTTGGTAACGCTCATCTTCGACTCGCCGGGCTGCCACGACTTCAGAAAATCGATCCAGCCCCGGCTCAACCAGGACGCTGCCGTTAGTTGCGTGCCATTTAAGCATCGGGTTTCGTTCTGGCGCGAGCGTATCGTCCTTTTACACCGATGCCCCTCATACAAGACGAGTAGAGGATCTCTCGAGCAGCGGCCATAACGCGGACGTATGCCGCCAATCACAGTTCGAGCACGGCATCATGAAGGCAATAAGCCCTTGCAGAAAGGTACAAATCTGATGACGCGCTCAGTCGCGTCGAACCAAAGCAGAGTAGCATCTAAGGCGGAGAGGATCGAGCTACCGAATTCGTTGACAGTGGACTGATGGCTATTTCGACGATGGCCTCCGCCCCGAGGCTGTTACAACTTTGGGCATGGCGCTCCGCGAACCAATGTCCAACGCCCCGTTTAACCTTGCTAAGAAAATCGAGACCGCGGTCGTCCGCCAAGTGACCGAGATCACATATCAAGTCCGCAATAGCATGCGCCTCGACAGTGCCGCACTCCTGTTGAAAAACGGCGACTGCATTAGCGCCGGCGGCTATGTGATTGGCCTTATTCATCGTTTCTCCAACCTGACAATTAGCTGGACCCTTGGAGCAGGATATCAAGTCGGGAACTTGCACAATCACAGAGCGATAGGAGCTGATCAGCGGTCAGTGCTGTTACGGCCCCACCTTCAAACGAACGATGAAAGCGGCGAGTCTGATCTCCTGATTTGGAGATAAGGCTTATGTCTAGACTTGATCTTTCGCTTGAGCCGAACGGCTCCGGGTTACGGCGCATCGAGGTGATCACTGGAGCTGGTGGTCGGCGCCGGTGGTCCGAAGGGGAGAAGGCGCTGGCAGTCGAAGGGAGTCGCTGGCTCCTGACGCGGTCGTCTCGCAGGTCGCGCGTCGACATGGCGCTACGCCACAGCAACTGTTCACCTGGCGAAGGGAGGCGCGCCGGAGGGCAGAGGCGGCGGGTTGCAATATTCTTCATCATTCCCCTCCGTTCATTTCTGATGCGGCAACTCAACTATGCCGAAAAAGGGGGGAGCCATTCCATAATCTTACGCTAAAGCGCTGATGGAGGTTCGCTGGTATCTCGGGATGGAGTTGCGCAGATAAGCCGGACCGCTGCGCGAAGGCCCTATTGCGCACCAAAGGAGCCGGCGATGAAGAAGCATGAAATCGTCTTGGCGCAGGCCCATGCGACGCTGTTCGATCTGCCCAACCGCCCCGTCCCCGACGGCGATCTTCGGCGCCATAATTTAATGGTCCCAGCGCGGAAAGCCGCGTGGGTCGTCGGATGCAAAGAAATCTCAATTGGCAACTATTAGCGAAACGCAGAATGCCTCACATGGCGCCTTGCGGAACGTCTCGGTGATCCAGACGAGTCATCGAATACCGTATGATACTGGTTGTGACAGGCAACAGTAGCGCTCCTCCAAGTATGGCTACGATCATGATCGCTATCCACGTCGTCCTGTAGTTTGCGAGCGCTTCTTCGGGCATCAACCCTTGGAAGGGCGGCATCGCTCCAATGTCAATGATGAGGCCTAGAAAGGCAAAAAACAAAGATAGCACGATCATTTGCGCAGGGGGATTCTTCGCCCAGGCATATAAATCGGCTCCAGAAGTGCGGTTGCTTTCATTTTTTGTTTCTGCAGCGCTATTTTGTGCATCATCTCCGACAAGCTCTCCGCACCGAAACACGCCGACTTGCATTCCGCCATTTTCAACACTTTTCGCGCCAGTTCCGTTCACTTGATTTGCGGAAGGCGGAACCCCGGGGCGGCTAAGGAACACGTCGTCGGATCGCCAAGGTAGTTCAATGGCGTTTGCCGCCGGCGGAGGCGTGAGTAGGAAAGTGGCGAGCGCAAGTAGGTAGAAAACGTGGTTCATGCCATTGGGTCCTGCTACTTGGAGTTATTCGCCGACTCGGAGATCGCCCATCGTGCCGAATGCATGACGCCTCTTAGATGTGATGAAAAGACGAAATCTTACTTAGAGTCGGACTCAAATTCACATCTCGATTATCCAGGGCGATGCGTCGATGGATGCCTCCGATCTCTGGAGAGCCTTAGCGGCGATTGAGCCAAGCGAGCGTTCGTTCGACCAACGCCGTGCGCGAGGATGAATTCCAAGGTATCGATTTCGGAGGACCGCAAGCCTCGCTCGCGCTATTGCGGAAGCGAGCGGTGTGGTGCCCCCTTAGCATCGACAGTCACGCGGGAAAGGCAATCCGTTCTCAGCCGCGACGTTCACTCACACGCGCCAATCACGTCACCCTTTTATAGCGGGCGTTGCTTGCTATTACCGCACCGAGCGGCTTGCGTGTCGCAGCTTTCGTTGACAACGAAGGAAATTGGTGGATCATCGCGCCTGCGAGGGTGGCGATCCCTATTCCAGGCGGTATGCCCAAGCATCGCGGACGGCTCTTCAAAGCCGAGGATTCCGGATGCCGTCTTTATATCGACGTCTGTCTATGGACTTGACCGCTCGGCTCTACATTTGGCGGCGTGCCCCGGAGCGTCTGTTGTCGCGCCAGCAAAGCTGCGCGCGCAGCACGCGGCGGCTTTCTCATTGCGCCTCGCCTTGAACGCAGGCCGGCGGGCGCTTCGAATCCATCCAAAATCAAAAGGAGAAAGCACTTGGTTTCCGCGATCATTCGCATTGTTCTCTTAACGAGCGCCCTGGCGCTTGCAATAGGCGCGCCGCAGCTGCGCGCCGAACCTGCGACGCCCATCAAGGGGACCGCCTATGTGACCTCGTGGTTCGGCGGCGTCGTTTCCGTTATAGATCTCGCATCAGGCGCACTGAAGAAGAAAATCCCAGTCGGCATCCACAATCATAACGTCACGCTGCGTCCCGATCAGAAACAAGCTTGGGTCACGAACAACAACGCGGGGACCTTATCCATCATCGATACGCAAGCAAACAGCGTGATCAAAGCGCTGCCAACAGGAAAGGGTCCGCGACACATCTTTTTCAGCGCCGATGGCAAGGAAGCATACGTTACGAACGAGTTCGACGACCGGGTCGAAATTTTTGACGCGCAGGCGGGTGCATCGCTTGGCGTCGTCAAGGTCGGCGCGATGCCGCATTTCGCGCTCGCTTCAGGCGACAGGCTTTTCGTCTCCAATTTCGGCGGCGGCGACGTGACGGTGCTCTCACGCGCAAAACGCCAGGCGCTCGCGACGATCGCTGTCGGAACAGGGCCGCTGGGCCAAGGCGCGACCAAGGACGGCAAGCGCGTTTATGTCGCCTGTCACAACGCCAATCTCGTCGCCGTGATCGACGCCGAAAGCCTTCGGCGGATCGCGGATATCGAGACCGATGCGGGACCGGTGCAAGTCACGGTCGCGCCAAATCAGACCTTCGCTTATGTCGCTAATGACGGGGCGGGCACGGTGCAGAAAATCGACCTTGCCGTGAACAAAGTCATCAAAACGATCTCCATAGCGCCGGACGCGGGTAGTCACGGCGTCGGCTTCGCCGGCGACGGTCGCTGGCTCCTCATCACCAATACGGGAGCCAACAGCCTCTCGATCTTCGACACGCAGACGGATGAGATTGTGAAGACAATCTTCGTTCCGACAGCGCCTGAAGGCGTTGCGGTCCGGCGTTGAATAGCATCTTTTTTGCGAAACGGGGGAGACGCTCGCAATTCAATGGCGCCAGACTGCCCGAATCAGTCTTGTTCTCTTTAGCTATAACGGCGCTTCGAAATTCCAAGGACTATCGTCCATGCCGCGGGCGCCGTTTAGCAGCTTTCCCTGCCCGCAGCGGATCAGAGACTTAGTTGCGCCGCAAAAAATCCCAGCCGTTCATGAGGATGGCATTTCCCTAAAGTGTTGCTACATTTGGCTGCGGTACGCGTTTGTCACGCACCCGCGTTAATTTCTCCTGAGCCGTGATGGAAATTATGCAACGATCCAATGCAGAGTGGCTGACGGCGCTTCAGGAGAGCGGTCGAGACCAACAGTTGGCGCTTGCGGACCTTCGAGCACGACTGCTTGCGGCAATTCGGGCCTATTTGGCGAAAGGCTACGCCACGCAAGAATCAACGCGTTCAGATGAAGCGCAGCACCTTGCTGAAGACTGCGCACAAGAGGCCATTCTCATTATACAATCAAAACTTGGAGACTTTCGCGGCGAAAGCCGCTTTATGACTTGGGCTTATTCAATCGCAATCAGAGTCGTGCTCGGAGAGCTGCGCCGCCGTCGCTGGCGAGAAGCTACGATCGAGCGCGCTCAGCTTGGACAGACTTTGCCGGCTTGGCCGATTCAAGAACCGGGGCCGGAGCGCAGTCTACAGCAGCGCGAAGCGTGGACTCTACTTGCGCGACTTATCGGCGCCAAGCTTACTCCCTTGCAACGGACCGCACTTGTCGCTCACGCTTTTCAGGGGATGCCCTTGGACGAGGTCGCCGAATGGTTGGGTTCTAATCGGAATAATCTTTACAAACTCATCCACGATGCGCGTAAACGGCTCAAGCAGGCTTTGCTCGAAGAAGGCGTGACGCACAAAGATCTTATTGCCGTGTTTGACGAGCCAAAATCGGGAACCCATCTCCATTCGGAGGGTAAGACTTCCTCCGTTCAACGCATCTTATAGTCAGTCGTGCCGGAACCCGACATGAAACACAAAGACTTTACCCGCCTCATTGACACCGTCTTCGCCGCTAAGAGCGGAGAGGAGATGCTGTGCACGGAATATTTTGATGAACTTCCACGTTACGTCGACATTGAGGCATCCGGTCAGGACGCCGGAGCCTTATTGCCCGAGGTTAAACACCATATGCATCAGTGCCCCGAGTGCGAAGAGGTTTATCTCGCCCTTCTGAGACTCGTGAACGCAGAAAAAACTTTTCCTTCGAGGTAAGACCTCAGCGTTCCGTCGCATCTAAGTCGTATCGGATCGAACTGGTTGGCGCGCGCGATCGGATCGATCGCCGGCATTGTCCCCGGTTCTCCGCTCGAAGGAGTGTGATGCGATGCTAAGAACCTGGGCGCAGTTGGGGATTTCACGTTCGTTCGCGTTTTTGCTCATGTGGCCAGCCGCGCTTCTCGCCGCTAGCGCAGCCTCTGCCGCCGACCAACATTTGATCACGCTCAAAGCAAGCGCAATGCCGTCGGGTCAGCTGGCCTATGAGATGGTCAGTCACAAGGTCAAATCTTCCACGGGAAAAGAAAGCGACCTTACGGATCGGTATGCGAGCGGTCCTACCATCCCTGGTCCCACGCTCGTCATGAAAGAGGGGGACGTCGCCGAGGTGACTCTTCAACATGGCATCGCCGACTCGGCGTTGCCGGTCAGCATCCATGTCCACGGCGTGCACTTCAAGATCGACAGCGATGGCACCATGAAGGTTTTGAATGGCGTCGCCGACGAAGCTGCGTTCCCAGACAAACCTTACACATACAAATGGACGGCCGCGCCTGGAACGGCAGGCACGTGGGCCTATCACGATCATGCATTCGGCAATCCGATGCTCGGAGCCGAGGACAAGGGGCTGTTCGGTACGCTCATCATCAATCCGGCGAGCGGGAAGGTTCCTGCGCTCATCGACGGCAAGATCGTCGACGTTGATCTTGCCGATGTGAAACGCGAATTCATCATCTGGATGCATGAAACGACCTTTTGGGGTCAGGAGCTCAATCATATCATCGAGGGCGGCAAGGAGATTCCGTTATGGACTAATCCGACCGTCGGCGCGCGCCTGGGCGAAAAGGTTCGCTTCCACGTCATGGGGATTGGCACCGCGTTCCATACTTTCCATCTCCATGCGCATCGCTGGATCGAGCCCGGAGCAACCGCCGGCGTTGACACCGTCAACATCGGTCCAATCAGCCGCACCTCGTTCATCGTGAAGGCCGGCGAGGGTGTTGGCCCCGGCGACTGGCACTACCACTGTCACGTTATCCAACACATGCAGTCTGGAATGATGGGTGATTTCCGCGTCATCGAATGATCAATGGCGGAACGGGGGAGTTAAAGGCATGAACCACGCAACAATCATGAACCGCGTATCCTTTCTGACGTTGGCCGTGGCGACGACCTCGCTTGCTGCGCCGCTGGCGGCGCAGGCGAAAGACGCCGTGAAATCTGACGACGTCATCATCAGCCGCCCCGGGGTCCTACCGTCGGCCGTGCTGGAGATGACCGACGAGCCCGGCAAATGGTTCAAGGATCCCAAGAGCGGCGGCTCGCTCGTTGTGGTGAAGCCTGGCGAGGCGGTGCTCATCAAGATGACGGACACCAATACGGATCACACCATCACCAGTCTTGCCTGGCAGCCTGGCGCGGACAAATTCCCGGTCGATCAGGAGAAGCCGTCGAACGCCAGCGTTACGCAGACCTTCGACAAACCGGGGCTCTATGTCTTCACTTGCAAGGTCCATCCCTACATGTTCGGCGCCGTTGTCGTCGACGATCCGAAGACGGAAGGGCTGGACATCGGCGGCGAATTGCAGCTCGTGACCGGCGCCAAAGTTCCGACGACAAGCGACATCGCCAAGAAGCTGCTCCGCACCTTCTTCGTCGCCACGACGCCGGCGCTATGGCGCGACTATCGGCAGCCGAAGTGGGAGGTGAAGCTTCCCGATCTCGGACTCAATCTCGGCGGCGCGCAGATCAATCTGAGCGCGCTCAGCCTTTCGGCGCCGAACACGCTGCTGACGCCCAAGACGCCCGGCGTCGGCGAGGTCTGGGTCAACACGCAGTTTGAAGGGGTGAGCGGCAAGACGAAGTTCGGAACGGCGACGCAAATCGACGCGGCGGATTGGACGCTCAAGAAAAAAGTCAAGGGCGTCGAGCAGAATATGAACAACCCTCACAATATGTGGCCCGATCCGACATATAAATACATTTATCAGACGGAATGGTTCGACAAACGGCTGACCACCTTCGACCGCGAGAGCGGAAAGGTTCTTAACACGCAGGTCGTTGGACAAAATCCGTCTCATGTGATGACGAGCCCGGTAAACGGCATGCTCTATGTCGCCATCAATGGCGAGGACCGCGTGGCGAAACTGTCGCCTGGCGAATTCCCTTCGGCGATGGGCAACATTAATGTCGGCCCGCATTCCGGCCCCCACGGCCATCACATCACCGACGACGGCAAATATATGATGACGCCGAACGCGCTGGCGGGAAGCGTTACCGTCGTCGATCTCGCGACCGAGAAAGCGACGGAAATTCCGACCGGCGGCGTTATTCCGATCGCGATCTGGAGCGACATGAACCATAAGGGCTATGCCGCCAATCTGCTCGGCACGCCCCCCGCCATGCTCTCCTCATTGACGGTCATCGACATTGACAACAAGAAGAAGGTCAAAGACATCGACCTCGCTGCCGATTACGACCCGATCAGCGGCGCGCACAAGGGCGAGGCTTATGGCCTGCTTCCGATCCAGACCCCGGTCAGCCCGGACGGCAAATACGTCGTCACGGCGAACACATTGAGCGCCACAGTCACGATTGTCGACGTGAAGACCGACAAGGTGGTGAAAAGCCTGCCCTGCGAAGCAGGCTGCCACGGCGTCAACTTCGGACATAAGAAGGGGGGCGGCTATTACGCCTATGTGGCGAGCAAATTCGCCAATGACTTGATCGTTATCGACATGGATAAGCTCGAAGTCGTAGGCCGCATTCTGCTCGCGGATTCGAAGGACGGTCAGATCACCGCGCATAACGGCATGGGCGGACAGGGCGTGCTGCCGTTGCCGATCGTCGAGCGTGGCATGCTGGCGCCCACGCTAAAACTCGCGGGAACGGGCAAGTTGAGCGCCGAAGTCGAGGGATGGCTCAAGCTTTTGAACAAGGAGCAACGCGGCAACTGAGCCACTGCAAGTCAGCTCCGATGGATAGCCCCAAGCAGGGCTTCCATCGGGGTGATCAGTTGTTACCGCAACAGACGCAGCACCCGCCGAATAATGTTAGGAGATGCGCGAATGATCGAGCGTCAAGCCAACAAACTGAATATCTAGTTTCGGCCCATGCAGATCGATTTCGTGACGGCCCGAGTCGTTTAATGGGTTTGGACAACAACTTTAGCGGAGTCCGAAGGTCGAAGCGTACCCAGGCTGAAGCTGAAGCGGCTGTGCGGGTTCTTATCGAATGGGCAGGCGACGATCCGAACCGCGAAGGTTTGATCGATACGCCTGAGCGGGTGGCGCGTTCTTATCGCGAATTGTTCGCTGGCTACGCCGCCGATCCTCGCGAATATCTCAAGCGCACGTTCGAAGAAGTGGGCGGTTATGACGAGCTGGTCGTATTGAAGAACATCCGCGTCGTTACTTTTTGCGAACATCACATGCTGCCGGTGATCGGACGCGCGCATGTCGGTTACCTGCCGACAAACAGGGTCGTGGGAATCTCCAAACTGGCGCGGGTCGTGCACGGATTCGCGCGTCGATTACAGATTCAGGAGAAGCTAACCGCTGAGATCGCCGAAGCCATCCAGGAAATTCTCGAGCCGCAAGGAGTAGGAGTGGTCGTCGAGGCCGAACACAGTTGCATGACCTTGCGTGGCGTGAACACGCTCGGATCCACATTGACCACTAGCCGGTTACTCGGCGTAATCCGCGACGACGCCCGCTCACGAGAGGAATTCCTCGGCATGGTGCGCCGAGCCTAGAATTTGGACCAGCGGCTGACGAAAGAAGCATTGGGAGCGGAACGCCATGGAAGATGGCATTCTCTAAGTTCTCCCGCTTGTAATTTTGCCTCGACCTGAGGGACCGGCTCTAGATGGAGACCGTTGCACGAGCGTTGTCGCCGATAATAGCTCGAGCCTTGAATCTGGAAGACGGGGGGTTTCCAAATCTGGAGATCCGCAACGGTGAGTCTCGTTGGAACGATAGTTGCTTGTGCGGTAGAAATGCGCGCTGACCTGATCGTTATGCAGACCGATGGTCGCGATAGCGCTTTGGACTCGATCATCGGGAGCACAACCGAGCGCGTCATACACGAAGCGCCTTGTCCTGTATTGGCGATTCCGCGAAGCTCCCTAGATGACGTGAACCGAGAGCGTCTGTTTGGAAGGTAGCGGCGACTCTTGAACTCGCACTGGGCGCTTTCCTTTACGATGCGCCGCGCCGGCCGTTTCGCTGTTGAGTTCTAGGAGGGCGTCGTGGAAAGCGCGCGTAAACTCTGGATCTCGCTCGTCGCCCTGTTGGCGCTTTCCTTCGCCGTGCTTTTGCTCATTGGCCGCGAAATCAGCGTCAAGGCGCCGCCATTGCCGGAGCGCGTCGTTACGGAAAGAGGCCGAACGGTCTATACAATCGACGACATCCAGCGCGGCCGGCAGGTATGGCAGTCGATCGGCGGTATGCAACTCGGCTCCGTCTGGGGCCATGGCGGCTACGTCGCGCCGGACTGGACCGCCGACTGGCAGCACCGGGAACTCGTCGCCATCCTGGACGCCTGGGCGCGCCGCGAGTTCGCGGCCGGCCGCTACGCTGATCTCAGCGAGGAGCAGCAGAGTTCTCTGCGGGGACGGCTGCGCCCGATGATGAGGCGAAACACGTTCGATCCGAAAACTGGGACAATCACTGTGTCTGAGGAGCGGGCTCAGGCGATCGTCCTCGTCTCTAGCCACTATGAGAGCCTATTCGGCGACGATCCGCGCAGCGCGGAGCTTCGCGAGAACTACGCAATGAAGAACGGCACTGTCGCCGACGCCGAGCATCGACGGGCGCTATGCGCCTTCTTCTGGTGGACCGCGTGGGCCGCGACCACGGAGCGGCCGGGAAGCCACGTCACCTACACCAACAACTGGCCGAGCTAGCCGTTGATCGACAACCGCCCGCCTGCAACCACCTTCATCTGGTCTGCGTTCAGCGTGGTTTTTCTGCTTGCCGGCATCGGGCTTCTCGGCTGGCACCGCGCCGTCAGTCATGCGCGCGGCGGCGAGACGTGCGACGTGCCCGCGCGTGATCCGATGCGCAACGTGAGGGTCACGCCGTCCATGCGCGCGACCGCCAAGTATTTTTGGGTGCTTCTTGCCCTGTTTCTCGTCCAGATCCTGTTTGGCGCCATAAGCGCCCATTACCAGGTCGAGGGGCAGCTGTTTTACGGCTACCCGATGGCGGAGATCCTTCCCTATTCGATCACCCGCACCTGGCACACGCAATTGGCCGTGCTGTGGATCGCCACGGCCTGGCTGGGCACTGGGCTCTACATGGCGCCGGCGATTTCCGGCTACGAGCCGAAGTTCCAGGCGCTCGGGGTGAATGTGCTCTGGATCTGCTTGCTGATCATTGTCGTCGGCGCCTTCGCGGGCCAATGGCTCGCGGTCATGCAACGGCTGGGATTGGAACACAATTTCTGGTTCGGGCATCAGGGCTGGGAGTATGCCGATATCGGGCGTTTCTGGCAGTGGTTCCTCTTTATCGGACTGCTGCTGTGGCTCATCCTCGTCGGCCGCGCCTTGTGGCCGGCGCTGCTGGTAAAAAATGAGTCACGCTCCATCGTCGCTCTTTTCTTCCTCTCGACCGTTGCGATCGGCCTGTTCTACGGCGCGGGGCTGATGTGGAACGAGCATACGCATCTGTCGATGGTCGAGTATTGGCGGTGGTGGCTGGTGCACTTGTGGGTCGAAGGGTTTTTCGAGGTGTTCGCCACCGCCGTCGTCGCCTTCCTGTTCACCCGCCTCGGCCTGGTCGCAGTCAAGCCGGCAACTTCGGCGGTGCTGTTCGCGACGATTGTCTTTATGGCCGGCGGCGTGATCGGCACACTGCATCATCTCTATTTCGCCGGCACTCCGACGTCGGTGCTGGCGCTTGGCGCCAGTTTCTCCGCGCTGGAAGTCGTGCCGCTCGCCTACATCGGCTTCGAGGCCTATGAGCATTGGCGGTTTTGCGGCGCCACGCCATGGATGCAGCGCTATAAATGGCCCGTGCTGTTCTTCATCGCTGTCTCCTTCTGGAATCTCGTGGGAGCCGGTCTGTTCGGTTTCCTGATCAACCCGCCGCTCTCGCTCTATTACATGCAGGGGCTCAACCTGACACCGCTGCACGGCCACACGGCGCTGTTCGGCGTCTATGGGATGCTCGGCATCGGCCTCGTGTTGTTCTGCCTGCGCGGAATGATGCCCGAACTCGTCTGGAACGAGAAGATCCTCAGCATCAGCTTCTGGTGCTTCAACGTGGGGCTGGCGATGATGGCGTTGTTCACGCTCCTGCCGCTCGGCACGCTGCAACTCCTTGCCGCGATCAATGAAGGTTATTGGTACGCCCGCTCTGAGCAGTTCATGCAGCAGCCGATCGTCGATCTTTTGGTATGGATGCGCGTGCCGGGCGACACGGTCTTCTCGATAGGCGCATTGGCCTTCGCCTGGTTCGTTGTCAGCCTGTGGCTCCGGCCGCGCCGCCAGCCTCATGAAGTGGAGCAGGAGGACAGGGAACTGGAGGCGGGACCGGCGAAGCGTGCGGCGTGATCCGCCACTTGCATGGAAGCCTATTACTTCGAGATTCGCGCCGTCCACGTCGCGGCGGCGCTGGCGAGCGGCGGCTTCTGCCTTATGCGGGCGCTCGCTTTGAACTTGCTCGCGGCGTCATGGCCACCGTCGCTGCTCGCGCGGCTTGCCTCCTACGCTATCGACACCGTGCTCTTCACGGCTGCCCTCATGCTGACGGCCGTCACGCGTCAATACCCGTTTGTTGACACTTGGCTGACCATGAAGGTCGTGGTCATGCTGCCGCTCTATATTTTTCTGGGTTACTGGGCGCTCCGAGCCAAGGCGTTCAAGTTGCGGTTGGCGGCGATGGCCGGCGCGATCGCAGCTTTTCTTTTCATTTATAGCATCGCACGCAAGCATAGCCCGCTTGGCATGTTTGCCCTCGGGTGAGAAACGTCGGCAAGCTTGGTCGACCTTTCCGGGAACTGGCCTTTAGGCGGTTTGATGCAAGCGCCTCGTCGTCACCATCCCGAAATAGAGCACCACGAAGAGGCCGTAGGCCAGGCTCCACATCCCGCCGGCGACCGCGAGGGCTGCGAAGTAGTGCTCGCCCATGAAAGGCGCGCCGATGCGCAGGATGGCCGCCAAAGTTATGGCGACGTAGATCGCGGCCGTCCACCGATCTGCGAGGAGCGGGCGACCGGTGTGGCCGCGCGTTGCGCGGGTCATCACCGCGAGCGTCATTGTTCCGATGGCGCCGACGGTGAGGGCATGCAGAGGCGCGGCAGGACCCGCGACTCCCCATAGTTCATTGCCGCCGATGAGCAGGAAGCCCAAGGGCACCCAGCCATAGCCCAGATGCAGCACGAAGAGCATCGGTTCCGCGCGCGTGCTGACGCCGCGCCAGCGGATAAGACGTAGAAAGAGCGCCGCGCCGGCGATAATGAGCGGAGCCGCGGTAAGTCCGGCGTCGGGAAACGCGACCCAGGCGACGAGCGCCACGAGCGTCGCCGCGAGCGCGAAACGATCGAGCGCGCCGAAAGGCGCGGGCTCCACTTCAGCTGGCGAATTCTTCGCCAGCCAGTTGCGGGTGAAGCTCGGCGCGATGCGCCCCCCGATGATGGCGATGAGCATGATGAGGGTCGCGACGCCGACGCGGGCCCCGATGGCGCCCGTCGCGGCAAGGTCCATCGCTTCGAGATGCGTGAGCAGATTCCCGAAGAACAGAAGCGCGAGAGCGGCGACCATGGGCAAGTTGCGCCAGTTTCGCCCCGTGGCGATCTCGCGCGCGACAACGAAGATAAAGACCGCCGGGAAAGCGAGGTCGAGCGCCGCGGAGACAAGCGCAGGCGCACTATTCGAAGTCAGGACGGCGATGCGGCCGAGAAGCCAAAGGGCGACGAGGCCGGCGAGCGGCGCGCCTTGCAGGGGCAGCCGACCGGTCCAGTTTGGAATGGCCGTCAGCAAGAATCCCGCGACGACGGCGCCGCCAAAACCGAAGGCCATTTCATGCGCGTGCCAGAGAGAGGGCGCGAAGCGTGTCGGCAGTTCGGCCGCCGCCTCCAGATAGGCGATGGAGAGCGGCAGCCCGACAGCGGCCCAGAGCGCGGCAAAAAGGAAGAAGGGGCGGAAACCCGCGGAAAGAAAGATCGCCACAGGGTTTTGACTCGCCTGAGCGCGATATCGCGGAATTGGAGGCATCGTTGACTTCCCCTTTGGAATTGATGATGGGCTGGCGCTCGGTCACCAACGCACACATCGAGCGCGCAGGTCGCGAGCCTCTCGTTAGAAACCAAGCGGAATGTCACAGAGGGGAGGGGAAGATCAATAGGCCTTCTCTTGCGACACCATTCCTTCTTCTACGCGGATTCCCCGCAGATCGCGAAGGCGTTGCAGGGAAAGCGTCGCGCGCCACGGGTGTGGGCTGCGCTGGGGTTTTTCGCCCTTGTGACCGCGACGATATAGATATCGACGACTTCTTCCGCGAACCGCCGCGGGCAGCTGAGCGATAGTGGCCGAATTCGATAACGCGATGGCCAAGCCGAACTCGCGTCACTGCCACTCGTGGTCAAACCGCGGCGCTCCCTGATCAGTGGTGCAGGATCCGTGCAACCTCATGATGGCGCTCCGGCCAGCGCGACGCCCATCATCGACTCGGTCGTCACGAGCTCCATCAGCTGCGCCTCAGTAAAATCCTCTGTCGCTGCTGGCCTTTCAGGAATTACGAACCACCGCGCCGTCCCGCTGCTGTCCCACACCCCGATCTCCGTTTCCTCGGGCAGGTGGACGCCAACCTCGGCGAGCACTTTCCGCGGCTCGCGGGCCGCGCGGGCGCGAAATACCGGATCCTTGTACCAGTACGGCGGTAACCCCAGCACCGGCCATGGAAAGCACGAGCAGAGCGAGCAGATGATCAGATTGTGCACCCCGGGCGCGTTGGCGACCGCCCGCAGGTGCTCGCCTCGGCGCCGGCCATTCCCTCGGGCAGGTCGAGTTCGGCAATTGCGGCCGGGGTGTCGGCCAGCAGCCGGGCCAAGAAGCCCGCGTCGGTCCACGCCCGCACGACGATCTTCTTGCCGTTGAGCGGCGTCATCTCCGATTCGAAGTAGGCCAGCACCTTATCGACGGTCTGGGGCGTGATGACGCCGTTTTCGATCAGAAGCGATTTCAGCGCAGCGACTTTGGCCGCGCTGGACTTCTCGCGGTCCTGCGGATACTTGAACTGGCCGCTCATGCAGGTTCCTCCAAGTATGCCTCGAACAGTTCGGCGTAAAGCGTCTGCGCGCCGGGTTCCGCGCGCGGGACCCCACAATTCGGTCGGCGTGAACTCGACGATGTAGACGGGCATTGGATCGCCGATGCCGTCGCCAGTGTGCCAGAAGTAGGCGTAGTCGCCTTCGAGCACCTGCGCCACCGTGCCGCTCCGCCCCCGCAGATAGCCGGGCAGGCGAGTGTGCGCGCCAGCTGGGACATTTGCGATCCGGACCCGCTGCCCGACGGCGAACTTCGGATGCGCGACGTCGCGCCGCGGGCTGTCGCCGCTGCGTAGATATGCGATGATCTGCTCGTCGATGGCTTCAGCCCGATCGGGTCCCCCTGGCCGAGCGCCGTCCGGCCTGGCCGCTTCGCCACGCAGTTCGCTTGTCCGCGAGGCTAATTCGTCCTCGCGCAGGTATCCCTTGTCGACGAGGAATGGGGATGCCGCTGAGCCACTTCTCGTAGTAACGGAATTTGAAGTAGTCGAATGGATCCATCGTCTCGGCGCCAGCGCGCAGATCCGCCCTGTCCACATGTCGCGGAAGCGGTCGGCACGTCGGCGATCGCGCAGGCCGGCACGGACGAGTCGAGATGGCCCGAGAGAGCCATCATCGCCACATAGATGCCGAATATCCGATTTCCCACTGCCTCGGCAGGCTGGTTCAGAAAAAAGGGTCAATTCGGATCTGGAGCGCTTTTCCGACGTTGTCCAAAATAGGCTCAGAGTTGTGGAAGGCAAAGGCCGCAACACGCCGACGGTGGAATGGGAGGATCCAGGGGCGACGCGCGCGGAAGATGCGGAGCGGCGGCGCATGAGCGCATGACGAATAAAGAAGTTGTCGCGCTGGTTTTTCAAGGCGGCGGCGCGCTCGGCGCCTATTAGGCGGGCCCGTTCGGGGCGCTCGCGGCGGGGATATTGTCCGAAGGGGCTCGCCGGCATTTCGATCGGCGCGATCAACGTCGTGATCATTTGCGGCAATCATCTGGAAAAGCGCGTCGAGCGCCTGCGCGCCTTTTGGGAACGCGTGATAAGCAGGACGCCCCTTCCCTTCAATCTGGACGGATTCCTCGGTCCCATTTTTGCCAACGCCAGCGCAAATCCCCTAGCGACGGTTGGCGCGCCCGGTTTTTAGGCTGCGTCTACCGCCTCCGGCCCTCTTATGCCCTATTCAGCGTCCGGCTATCCCACCTCATATCTTCCCTTCCGAATAGTTCCATCAAGCAGGCTTATGCGGCTGAGGTACGGGGCTCTCGACCCGCCGCTACTCTTCGCTGGCCAGCCCTTCCGCTTTACAGCGTTCGAGGACACCGGTCACGATGCGGTCGCACCGCTCGCCGGCGAAGGCGAAAACGTCGCTTAAGCCCGCGTCCATCTCCTGGGCAAGGCTTTCGCGCAACAGGCTGCGAGCTCGGAAGAAGCGCGTACGCACCGTCGCCTCGGGGATCTCCAGCGCCTCGGCGATTTCTTCGACGCTCATCTCCTCGATCGCGCGCAGCATGAACACCGTCCGGAAGGCCTCCGGCAGAAGGTCGATGCGCGCCTCCAAGAGCTTGCGCATCTGAACCCGCATCATCGATTGTTCTGGGCTACGCTCAGGCTCATCGTTCAGCGCTGTCTGGGCTTCAGATTCATGGGGCGTCATGGCAGCTTCCAAAGGAATGATCTGGGCACTCTTTCGCCGCAAGCGGCCGAGCGCTTCATTGGTCGTGATCCGCACAAGCCAGGTAGAGAGCTTGCTCTCGGCGCGATAGTTTCCAAGCGCGCGCCACGCCCGCAGATAGGCGTCCTGGACGACATCCTCCGCCTCCGCATCATTGTGCACGATGCTACGCGCCGTACGGAACAGAAGCTGGTTGTGCCGTCGCATGATGGCTTCGAACGCCACTCCGTCACCGTCAGCGGCGCGCGAGATCAGCTCTGCCTCCGGCGTGGTTTTCGAGAAGCTATTTGCCGCCTGACGCTGAAGTGATTGCATTTTCGCCTCCATTCATTGAACAGGTAGGCTACCGGCGTGCCTTTGCCGGCGCTGCCGCTATAGGGATCGCGCGCGCCGCGTCTTCCGGATCGCGCAGCAATTCCATCATGCCCGCGACCATCGCGAAAGCGATCAACGCGTCGATGAGTATCACGGCTCCTTTCCGGGCGTACGGGCAATGGCGGGGCGCCGTTCCGTCGTCGCCCTTGGCGTTGTCCGACTAATTCTCGAACTTCGTTGGGAAGGCGGCGATCAAACCGTTGGTCAGGGCATCGGCCAGCATCATCATATGAGCTTCGGCCTTTCCATATTCGGCGATGCCGTCGGCATATTTGCCCTGCAAAAGCCCCGTGGCGTAGACCACAGTTGTGTCGATATGCCCCTTGAGCATGTCGCGTACCGTGGTTTGCGGCCAGTTCTTGTTCGCCTTGGCGAGAAAATCGGCAATTTCCTGCGCGTTTGCGTAGGCGGCTGCGACGGCCTTGTCGGTGGCCGGCTTGTCGCCGGCCTTGGCGGCTTTCACGACCTCGACGGCTGCGCCGATATGCTCCTGAAGCAGCTTGGTGAGCGCGTTACCAGCTGCATCGCCATAGAAGGGCTTGATAGCGTCGCCGATATCGGCCTGGTTCTGCATCAGCCGCGCTGCGGTGGCGTCGAAAGATGGCGAGCCGTTGGCCAAGGCCGTGACTGCCGCATAGGTCCATTCCATATGCTGAGCCCACAATTCACGCATCGCATTATTGAGCGCGAGTCCGCTCGGGCTGCGAATGATCTGCGCGGCTTCGGTGTGCGAGGTGTTAACGGAATAGGCGGCGGTCGGGCGGAAAACGGGAGTAGCCATAAGTGCGGCGGCGAAGCCCGCAAGGGCGAGGCGGCGATTAACGGCCCGGTGGAACATCTGCACGCGTGTCATGACGGTTCTCCTTGGTCGATCAGTTTGCGTAGCGGCCGGTGTGATCGACTCGATGCGGCCCCGTATATTCGATGCGACCCTTTCGCGCTGCGTTCCCGTTGCACGAGATTTTTTTGGGGGAAAAGAGAAAGCTTCCGAGCACGTCGAGCGGCAGAGTACGGTCAGCTCTAAAACATCCTGCGACAACACAAGCGCTGGATAGGCTCTCATTACTTCGTAAACGGGCTGCGGAGGCGCTAAAACTCATAGCGCCTCCGCTATCGCACCAGCGTGATTTTACGGGGGTTCCCGACGGTACGATATTTCTGTGCAGAGCGGTAGCTGCCGCTCAGTTTTTCTCCGCACTTGCGCCCTGTATATTAGATGCGACCATTCCGTGCTGCGTTCCCGATGCAGAAATATTTTTAGCTTTAGGCGTGTGGCCGGGTTTGTTCGCTTGGGCGCGAGCATCGAGGCGTTGCTCGAAGCTCTGGCGTCGAAGCGCTGCCAATGCTGCGAGCGGCGGACTACGGATAGATCACGGCGCCGTCAGGTTGAATGACCGCGCCTGGAGTGAGATGGGCCGGCTCCAGACGACCTTCCCCCATAATGTGGAAAACGGTCTCCCCGCTGGCGATAAGATAATCGGCGACGATGCGGCGGTGGCATCGCCACCATACGGCTTCCGAACACATGATGGTACAGCGCCGCTTGCGTCCTCTGTCCAAGAGGTGTTGGAGGCCTGCCTGAAACTGTGCAGTAAGCGCATAATCGGCGTAGTTGTGGAAACTCTCGTTCGTCCAGAAGGCGTTGACAGTCGGAGATATGCCGCGTGACCTTCCACGAAGGCCACCGAGGGCAGCCATATGTTCATAAGAGATGGCGACGGCCGCCAAGGCGCCGGGAAGCGTGTTCTTGTCGAACTGTGGATTGGTTCGTGACTTCGGAATCGTTCTGATGTCCGCGACAAGAGCGATATCGGCTTCGCGCAGTAGACCGATGAAAGCCTCGAGGGTTCGGTTGGAATGGCCGATGGTGAAAAACGGAAGCTTCACGCGCGGCCTTCGTTATGCATAGTCGAGCGCGCCGCCCTTATGCGCTGCGATGTGATCTGTCTTGTCGCTTTTGATTTCGTACTGGGGATCGTCTTTCGACGCGTGATGCGTGTGGCCTTTATAATCGAAATCTCTAATGTGAATGGCGATGATAGTCCCCGACACGCGTCCGGCCTCGGAGTTCCAGCTCACATGATCGCCGATCTTAAACTTCCTTGCCATCGCCGCGTCCTCCCGGTTCCAAGAAGCGCTTCTCCCAAACAGATGGATCCGAAGTCTATGCCCGGCGCCAGCACCACGGAAGCCTAGGTCGTCGGCAGCCGGAAGGTGAAGGTCTCCAGAAAATTCAGTTCGACGGCCGTGCTGGAATAGCTCGTGTAACCAACGGATATGTCCCGACCGATATCTAACTCGAAGTCACCGCTGCAGGTCGTGCGCACGACGCCGCCTTCAATGGCGGGCGCCCAGATGATCCCTCCGTCCACCACACGCTCAAGATGGTGAAAAACCGGATAGCCCTGGACGCTTCCACCACTCGCGGCGGTGTAGGTGTCTAGCCCGAGCATGAGCGCGTACGGACCATGTCGCACAACTGGCTGAGCGAGGCGCTTGGGTAACCCGGACGTTGGAAGGCAGCACAACGCCCTGATTGCTGCTGGCCTCGCGAATGGTGAATGCCTGCCGCAGCGCACCCATCGGACACAGCGCGATCCTTTGCAAAGGGGATTTCCCGGGCACCCAATCTGAATCCATTGCGCCGCGCTCCACGTCGTCGATCGATTGCCGCGTCAGACCGTCTGGAATACGATCCAGAACGACTTGCCGACCAAGAAACAGCAGATGACGACGGCGGGGACGAAGATGACTGCTGAATGGGACAGGTTCACGCTACGGAAATTGCCATGCTGAGGCTGATACTGATAGCAAACAGCCACGTTACCATTTTGCCAAGCCTTTGTATCAACCCGCCAATTTTGAATCCAACAACGGGCACGCAATTAGCCGATGAAGACGGCAAAGATGCAGCTTGCGTGATCGGTGAGCAATTTTCTGTCTTTCACCCAAGGATGGCGTCCTGTCTGATGTTCTTCCTGCTACTTTCACCATTGACAGGCTTAGGTCCGATTCAGTTATCCTTGTCCCGGCGATCGAGTTCGCGCTCAACCGCCTGCGGCTGATGACCCCTGCTCTACATTGTGTCGGAGTCCGTCGTTGCTCTAGTCGACAACCGCGGATGATGTCGCGTAATACCGCCCAGTAGCGATTATAGAACGGAGCGAGGGTGGCGATCATGGATAGGCCGGCCCGAATGATAGGCTGGCGATTCCTGCTGCTGAATGGCGCGGCGGGGGCGGCGAATGTCGTCATGCTCTCGAACGTTCCGGGCTACACGGTGCTCGCGCCCTATGCCGCCGGCAGTCTGCAGGGCGTGACGCCGAGCTTCGGCACCTGGGCGACCACCGACCACATGGTGGGAATCGCGCTCGGCCTGCCACTGTCGCGGTGGTTCTCCGGGCGCTTCGGCGACTATCGCGTGCTGATCGGCGCGCTCATGTTCTACGCCATCTTCTCGCTGATGTGCGCGGCGAGCGAAACCATCTGGTTTTTCGCGCCGATGCGATTTCTCCTCGGCCTTGCCGGCGGCGTCGCCCTTCCGCTCGCCCAATCCGTGACGCTTGCGCAATATCCGGATCACCAGCGCACGCTCGGCGTCGGCTTCTGGGGCGTCATGAGCATGGCGCCCTTCACCATCGGCGTATTCATGGGCGGCTTCTGGGCCGAATATTTCGACTGGCGCTGGCTATTTTATTCCAACGTCTTGGTCGTGATGCCCGTCGCGGCGATCATTGCCGCGCTGTTCTACCGGCGCGGCTTTCAGCGCCGCATGACGCGCTTCGATACGATCGGCTTCATTCTGCTCGCCGCGGTGCTGCTCGGCGTGCAGACGATTCTCAACATGGGCAATGATTTCGACTGGTTCGCGGAGCCTCTCCTCGGATGGCTGCTGCTCGTCGTGCTGCTGGCGCTGCCGATGTTCATCTTTTGGGAGTTCGGCGAACGACGGCCCGCGCTAGACCTGCGTCTGTTTCTGCATCGCAACTTCGCCATCGCGACTTTCTGCTCGATCGTCGGCTTCCTGGTGATTCAGGGCCTGCTCTCGGTGTTCATCGTGCAATTGCAGGTGCTGCTCGGCTACACGTCCTCGCTCGCCGGCATGGTCTATCTGATCATGATTTTTCTGGCGATGGCGGCCGCGGCCGTCGTGCATGAAATCACGAGGAACGTCGACGCGCGACTGATCGTGTTCCTCAACTTCATCGGTCTCGCAGTGACCTTTGTCTGGCTCGGACAATACGACAAGAACGCCTATTTCGATGACGTCAAGACGCCGATGTTCTTTTTCGGCTTCTCGCTCGCGATGTTCTTTGCGCCGCTCGCGACCCTCGCCATGACCGGGCTCGTCGGCGAACGACTGATCCGCGCGGCGGAAGAGCTCGCGATGCTGCGCACCGTGGCCGGCGCCCTGGGCATCTCGCTGCTCGGCGTTCTCTTCTTCCGCCGAACGCCGTTCCATCAGCTCGATCTCGCCGATCATTTCGGCGGACGGCGCTTCGCCTCGCTCGACCTGCTCGCCACTTTCCTGGATCGCATGCAGGCGATGGGCATGTCGCCCACCGCCGCGCAGAGCCGCGCGGCGCAGCTCATTCGACAGCAGGCGTCGATCCTCGCGCTCAACGACGTCTTTCTGTTCGGCGCAATGGCGTTCATCCTGCTCTCGGGAGTCGTCTGGCTCGCCTATCCAAGCTACGCGTCCAAGAAGCGCAAACAATCGCTCGCACGGCTTTCCGCCGAGGAACTGATGGAGCAGCCCTGAGAGACCGTTTGAGAATGGTTGCGACGGAGATAGGGGCGTGATTCAAGCTAGGGATGTGGACCCGAGCGAATCGCGCCAAGATGGCCGCCATTGAGAAGAAAACCAAACGTTACCCGACGGATTAGACCGATGAGGAGTGGGAGCGCGTTGAGCCGTTCCTTCCCTCACCTGCGCGCAGAGGGCGCAAGCCTTCGGTCGACCCACGCGAGGTTTTGAACGCCATCCGCTTCGCCCGCGCCGGCTGCGGCTGGCGCATGCTGCCCAAGGATTTTCCGCCCTGGCAAACCATCTACTGGTGGTTTCGCCGCTTCATGCGCCGTTTTCTGTTCGAGACCATCCACGACGTGGCGCTGATGATCGACCGGGAACGCGCTGACCGCGATGCGAGCCCGTCTGTCACGCTGCGCTTAATTGTAAGAATGCGCCAGTTCGCGCCCGTTGCTGCAGCATCCAACGCAATGATTTCGTGCTGAGCACGGAAGGATTACGTAGCGGCGTGTTACGCAGAGTGGACGCGACGAGCGATTCAAATTTCATCCGCCGCCCAACGGTTCAGCGTGAACTGTTCAAACCGGCGGGCAAGTTGAACGTCACCGCTGATGGCTTCGCGCGCTTCGTTGACGCCAAAGCAAACAAGCGAGATTTGAAGGCGATTGCTCAAGAATCGAAGGGTGTTCAGCACGACTCTCTGTTCGCGATAGGAACCGGCGAGAATATTGTGGACTTCGTCGATAACAAGAACTTGAACACCGAGATCCGCAATGCGGACTGCACCATCTGCGCAATGTCTGCGCGCGGACGCTGCGGCCCGCCAAGAAGCGTGAGCAGTTCAGCATAGAAGCGGCGTTCTCCAGGTCGACTGGTCATCTCCATCGCGAGCGCAGGCGTTCGGAGCGCTCCCGTGACCGCATTGAAGCCCGGCGGGTGTTCATCACGGAATCGCTTCATGATCATGGTTTTGCCCATGCCGCTGTCGCCATAAATCGCAACGGAAGGCCTCCTCCTTCCCCGAGGATGGTCGAGCAGGAGCCCCAAACGGTCGAGGGCCTGTTTGGCCCGCGGATAGTCGGCATAACGCGCCACGCTCGATCTGCAGCGTCGGCGTCAAACCGCGCTTCCTGAAGGGTTGGCGAAAATCGGACTGGTTCAGCATATGCGCTCCTATGCGCGCATTGCGTGGGGTCGCGCCATCAATGGCCAAGCGTGACCCTTATGATCTGACTGCCACGCTTGCCTCAGCGCGCCTCGGCGCAATTTGGCCGGCGTCGCCTTCATCGCGACGCTCCAATCTCCTTTGCCCGCGGTTCACGGCCGCGGGCCTTTTTTCAACTTCAGCCGGGATCCAGCTGCTCAGCCGCCGTGCGGACGTGCGCTCGCGAGGCTTTTTTGGTTTTGCGTGGCCTTGGCGCTATCGTCCCGCCTATGTGCGGACGCTTCATGCAGCATCTGTCCTGGGAAGAGCTTTTCTCCGGGGCTCCGTTAGCGCTTGGCCTTGTCGAAGGCTTCAAGCGGGGGCATGCTGATATTTGATACGCCGATCACAGGGCAAATGACCGCTCAGATGGGCAAGGGCGCACACAGAGGCCGGCTTCGATTCAAGAGTAATGAGCTTCGGGAGGAACTCCATGGAATCGAATGAAACGACTGCGCTCGAACAGTCTCGCGAATTTTCCGAAGCCGTAGGCCTGTTCGACTCGCTTGATAAGCTGCAGTCCGCCATTGACTATTTGATGACTCATGGATTCGATCGATCCGAAATCAGCCTGCTCACCGAAGACGCGAAGACGCGCGAAAAGATTGGATCGAAACGCTCGGTCGAGATCGAGGACAGCGATGAAGCTCCTCGCATTTCCTACATCGAAGCCGAGTCGCTTAATGAAGGCAAAGCTGCGCTCATCGGCCTGCTCTTCTATGTTGGCGCCATTGCTGGCGCGATCGCCGTTTGGACCATCTACGGCAGTTTCGCCGAGGCGATCGTTGCGGGCATTGGCGCTGGTATGGCCGCCAGCCTGGTTGGCGTGGGCGTCGGCGCATTCATTCGACGTCGTCAGCGCAATTGGGTGCAGGCGCAATTAGCGCGCGGCTGGCTTCCCCAAATCCAATCCGATAGTGCTAACTTTTTTCATGGACGCCTCCCTCGAGTGAGATTCAACACCTCCACTCTGGCACATCGAGGCCGTCGGGGGGCGTCCACCCCATCAGAGCCGTTTCAACAGCGTGCTAGTCGTTCTGAGCGACGATTGCGCTACCAGTACCTCTTGCTGACTTTCTCCGTTTCTTCGACGGAGATCGTTGCGATAAATTTCGCGACAACGCTCTCGCACCGATCGCCGGCGGTATTCCCGCCCTCTCGTGACCTGACGCCACCAACCGTAATCCCTTAAGGACGCGTTGCATGACATCATCCTCGCGCCCCGTGGCGTAGATGGCGTACGTGGAATATGAGAACTCAGGAGCTCGACTTACACGATGCAACCGTCCGTCGGCCAAAAATGGCTGCGCACCGCCAATACGAAAATACCCCGCTCCGCCGACGCTCAGTATAAAGGTCAACGCGAGCGGACCCAGCGATATTGACAAGGGCGCAATGCTCAGCTTGGGAAAAGCGGCCTGGTGATTGACAGCGAATTCTGGCCCCCAATCGACGAAAACATACTCATTTGGATCGATTCTACCCTTTGGGTCGGTTGTTACCTGAATCAATTTCTCTTCAATGAGCAGTTCGCAGACAAGATCAGACCGTTGCGGCGGATTATGGAGAACGGCGAGGTCAAGCGAGCCCTCCTGCACGCGCTCGAGAAGTCGCGCAGGGGTGTCAACGTCCGCTGTTATCGCTGTTTCATACGATTCCGCATGCATCCATATGAGCCAATCTGCTAGGAGCGGATACCAGAGACTGAATTCTCCACCTATGCTGAAACCACTCGCTCGCCCCACGGGCAGAGCCACTTGTCGACAAGCGCCCTCCCATAACTGAACCATCGTCGTCGCGTAGCGCGCGAAGCGTTCGCCCGCCGACGTCAGACGCGCGCCCGCTTTATTGCGAACGAAGAGTGGTCGCTTGAGCTGACTTTCTAGAGTTCGAATTCTGGCGCTCACCGCTGCTTGCGTCAGGTGTAGACGATCCGCAGCAGCAATGAAGCTTCCACTCGCAACCACTTCCAAGAAGGTCTTCGCTAGATTGACGTCCATATTTTACATATAAATTTCTTTTGTTCTATTTTCAACAATTTTGCGTTTGCGAAAAATGAATGCAACGGTCACTCTTGGGGCTCAATCCAGACGGTGGAGCCCAAGCACGACGCAATTGAGTTGAACATGTGGACAGCAGACCCAATAAGGTGAAAGCCCTATGCGCACAGCAGCTTCGACGCCACGGTTGATCGACGTAATTAAGCGAATCGCTTAGTTGGACGCGTCATCATGGCGCATGCGCACGCTATCCGCCGACGTTCCTGGAACGGACAATAACGCAACTCCCGAGCCGACATGCTGGCATCGAGAATGATGCAGTAAGCAGCAATCAACCTCCCTCGGAACACGCCGCAGCTCGCTGCCCCTAATGGCCAGAATCCGTTAATTCCCCAGAAGGTCTAATGCATCACGCCCGATACCTTGGCGCTCAGCGCTTGCTCCTGGCCCTTACAATGGCCATTCCCGTCCGGGCGAGTTCGGAAACGAACGCTGGCGCAGGTCACGAAGTCGTTCTTCAGTTCAACGAAGCGCAGATCCGTGCGGGTGGGATCGAGACTCAGCTAGTAGTGCATGAGTCGAGTTTGGGCGAACTAGTCGTGCCGGGGGTCGTCACCGTCCCCCCGCAGCAAATGCGTGTTGTCGCTGCGCCGGCTGCAGGCCTCGTCGAAACATTGCTTGTCGTACCTGACGAAGATGTGAAGCAGGGCGCGCCTATCGCCACGCTGAAATCTTGGGACCTGATCGAAGCGCAGAGAAGCTTTCTCCATGCGCTTTCAGCTGCGAATCTAGCAGCCGAGAAACTGCGGCGCGACGAACAACTGTTCAAAGAACATATCATTGCGGAGCGACGTCTAATCGTCACACGAGCCGAAGCTATCCAGGCGCGCTCAGCGCTAGAGGAACGTAAGCAAATATTGTCGCTCGTCGGAATGTCAGACGAGGACGTCGCCTCATTGCAGCGCGAACGAACACTCGCGAGTTCCCTCCAAGTGCGCGCGCCGATTGCCGGCACCATTCTGCAGCGCCATGGCAAAACGGGCGAGCGCGTTCAAGCCTCGACGCCCCTTGTTACGATCGCGTGCCTTGATCCGATTTGGGTTAATTTGCAAATACCGATTATTCGCGCTGCAGCACTTGAAAGTGTCGACCGTGTGCACCTGCCGATCGCCGGCCTCGACGGCAAACTCATTCGAATTGGCCGCTCAGTCGATACTCCCACGCAATCGGTAAATGCCGTAGCCGAATTTCGTCCTGGTCGCCGCCCGCTGCGCCCTGGCCAGGCTGTGCAAGCAATCCTACACATCAATGGCAATTCACGCACTCAATGGCGTGTTCCAGCGGATGCGGTCGTCAGCCACCAGAATCACAATTGGGTGTTCGTGCGTACAGCGGACGGTTTCGTCGCACGACCCGTGACCCTTGTTTCCGAAACGCCGCAATTCGCCTCCGTGCAGGGGTCTTTGAAAGCTGAAGAACGCGTCGCGACAGGCGGTCTATTGACCCTGCTGGCGGAACTCGCCGCGGCCGCGAAGTAATCAGGAAACAATGCTCGAAAAACTGATCCGCCTTGCGCTTGGACAACGGCTCCTGGTTCTCATCGCCGCGCTCGGACTCGCGGTCTGGGGCGCCGTCAGCTATTTCAAACTCCCAATCGACGCTTTCCCTGACGTCGCTCCAGCACAGGTGCTGGTCGCCATGCGTGCGCCGGGCCTCACGCCTGAGGAGCTGGAAGCTCGCGTCACAGCGCCGATCGAACTCGCCGCTAAAGGTATTCCTCATCTTGTCCGGATGCGCTCCATCACGCGCTATTCGGTGGCGTTGCTGACTTTCGAATTCGAGGAGGGAACCGACATTTATTGGGCGCGCGTACAAGTCAATGAGCGGCTTGCCTTAGCCCAGGATCAGTTACCCGATGGCGTCAGTGGCGGGCTTGCGCCGATCGTGACGCCGCTCGGCGAGATGCTGATGTTCACAATCGTGGGCGGTGATTTATCCCCGTCGGAACAGCGCACGCTTTTCGACTGGACGATTCGTCCCGCCCTCCGCGGCCTGCCTGGCGTCGCTGATCTCAATAGACTTGGCGGTTTCGTGCGCACATTCGAAGTCGCGCCATCGCCTTCCGCCATGGCGGCGCGCGGCGTTACAGTAAAGATGCTCGATTCGAGCCTTCGAAACAATAACAGAAATGACGGCGCCGGCCGCGTACGGGACGGCGAGGAGGCGCTGCTGGTGCGCGCCGAAGGGAGGTTACGTTCTCTCGACGATATTCGCTCGGTCGTCATCGCGGCGCACGACTCCGGCATCGTGCGTGTCGGCGACGTGGCAGAAGTGCGCTATGGCTCATTGGCGCGCAACGGCGTCGTCGTCCGCAATGGCGAGGACGAGGCGGTATGGGGCCTCGTGCTTGGCCTGCGCGGCGCCGATGCGCGCACCGTCGTAAGTGGCGTCAAGGCGAAACTCGCCGAACTCGAGCCGACCCTACCAAAGGGCGCCAGATTCGAAATCTTCTACGACCGCAGCGAACTGATCGGCAAGGCGGTGTGGACGGTGCAAAAGGTTCTACTCGAAGCGATCGTCCTCGTCGTGGTTCTGCTTGCACTATTCTTGGGCAATCTGCGCGCGGCGATCGTCGTCTCGGTCATCCTGCCGCTCGCCGCGCTCGCGACCTTCGGCATCATGCGGCTGTCGGGCCTCTCCGCCAATATCATGTCTCTCGGCGGCCTCGCTATCGCCATCGGCCTGCTCGTCGACTGCGCCGTTGTCGTCGTCGAGAATGTCGAGCATCGCATGGCGAATGCGCATGACGCGACTCTCTCTGACCGCATTTTCATGACTCTGGAGGCGACGAAAGAGGTCGCAACGCCGCTTGTCTCTGGCGTTATCATCATCGTCACCGTCTTCCTTCCGTTGCTCTCGCTCGAAGGGTTGGAAGGTCGTTTGTTTTCGCCCGTCGCGCTCACCATCGCATTCGCCCTCGGCTCTGCGCTCGTCCTGTCGCTAACCGTGGTGCCAGCGCTGAGCGCCACGCTGCTCAGGCCCGGTCATTCCGACGAGCCCTGGCTCGTGCGCAAGATCGCCGCGATCTACGAGCCCTTGCTCCTGCGCGCGCTCTCGAAGCCGTCGTGGGTCGCCGCCATCGCCTTCTTCGGCCTTATTGTCGCCGGCGTCGCCTATTCCCGCATCGGCCAGACATTCATGCCGGTGATGGACGAGGGAACGCCAGTCATCACTGTGCGCAAACATCCAACGGTTAGTGTCAAAGAAACCGCCGAGACCGACATGCGCATTCAACGCGAAATCATGAGTCGGGTGCCCGAAGTCAAGGGCATGATGGCGCGCGCCGGCGCTGACGAACTCGGCATCGACCCTGTCGGACTCAACGATACCGACAACTTCCTCTCACTCGCGCCGCCAAACGAATGGCGCGGCAAGGGCATGGCCTGGTTGATGGGCGAAATCCGCGCGGTGCTCGACTCCACGCCAGGCATTTCTTACGCCTTTTCGCAGCCGATCGACATGCGCGTGCAGGAGATGATCATCGGCGCGCGCGGCGATGTCGTTGTCAAAATCTTTGGTGACGACATCAACGAGCTCAATCGCCTCACACGCGACGTGGAGGAGATTCTGCGTAAGATCAAAGGCGCGCGCGACGTCTTCGGCCTGCAGAACGATGGCATGCGTTATCTCACCGCGCGCGTCGACCGGCTTGCCGCCGGACGCTTCGGTCTCAATGCTGAGGAGATCCAGGATGCGCTGCGCGTCTGGGTCGACGGACAACAAGTTGGCATTGTTCTCGAAGGACCGATACGCACGCCGCTTGTCATTCGTGGATCCGAAACTTCGCGCCGCTCTTCGGTGGACTTCGCGCGGCTGCCGGTGGTGTCTTCGGAAGGAAAAGTTGTCGAACTGTCGCAAATTGCCCAGGTGCAGGCGGAGGACGGCCCCATCCAAGTGATTCGTGAACAAGGTCGCCGATTCGCGACTGTGCTCGCCAACGTGTCGGAACGTGATCTCGTCGGCTTCGTTGACGAGGCGAAAAAGGCGGTCGGGCAAAATGTGAAGACGCCGCCGGGCTATCGTTACCAATGGGGCGGGCAGTTTGAGAACCAACAGCGCGCCTCAGCGCGTCTTGCCATCGTCGTGCCCATCGCGCTGGCGTTGATCTTTCTCCTGCTCTATCTGACCTTCAGTTCGATGCTGCAGGCGACGCTGGTATTTTGCAATGTGCCCTTTGCGGCGATTGGAGGCATTCTGGCCCTGTGGCTTTCGGGAGAATTCATGTCTGTGCCGTCGTCTGTCGGTTTCATTGCCCTTATCGGCATCGCCGTGCTCAACGGCGTTGTGCTGATCTCGTACATTAACAAGCTAGTCGCGGAAGGCACGCGCACGACGCGCGAAGCTGTCGTCGAGGGCGCGCGCCGGCGCATGCGGCCGGTGATGCTCACCGCGGCCATTGCAGCCTTCGGTCTAATACCCTTTTTGTTTGCACATGGGCCGGGCGCCGAGATCCAGCGGCCCCTCGCGGTCGTGGTCATCGGCGGACTGATTTCAGCGACCGTGCTGACGCTCGTGCTGCTGCCGATTCTTTACGATCGCTCCGCTAATCTTAGTCTTTTTCTACGCCAGAAGCTGAGCGCCCGTGGAACTCGATCGCCAACGGCTCGCTGGCGCGAGGACGCGCGTTTATGAGCTCTTGGTTGATCCTTGTCGCGGCAATATTTCTCGCCTATACGTCTTCCGCGTTACGCGCCGAAACTAAGGCGACACCCCCATTAATGCCAGCACAAGAAATGCTGCGCGTTGAAGTCCTTTTCGAGGGCAAGAAGAAGGTCCGGGTCAAACGCGCCAAGTCGTTACGTGTCGACAAGAGGCCGCGCGTCCGCAAGCCTGCATCCAATCAAGTGCTAGCCCAACATCTCGACATGGCCGTCGCTATCGATGCGCAAAGCAAGTCGCTTGAAGCGCAATATCGCGCGATCTCCGCGCGCTACGCCACCGCGAATTCGATCACGCCAGGATCGCCATATGTCGGCGGCTCGCAGCGTAGTGCGCTATCCGGAAACTTACGCAACTACAATGAACTGGAAATGGAAGCCGGCATGCCCCTATGGCTGCCGGGGCAGCGCGACGCCTTTGAGGCGACGGTGACGACCGGGATTCGCGAAGTTGAGCAACGCTTCGCGTTACGTCGGCTGGATGTCGCGGGCCTATTGCGTGACGCCTGGTGGAATGCGAGTCGCGCGGCGCGAAATGTCGCCGTTGCCCGGACGCGCGTGATGACAGCCCATGATATCGGCCGGGATATGACCCGCCGCGTCGAACTCGGCGACGCCGCCCAGAGCGACGCGCTGCTCGCGACGAACGAGACACTCGCCGCCGAAACGGAGCTCGCCCAGGCGGAAGGCGCCATGAAGGTTGCTCGGGTGAACTACATGGCGCTGACTGGCGGCGCGCCCCCGGAGGGCACGCTCGAATCGGTGCGTCCCGCAACTGATATAGAAGATCATCCAGCTTTGCGAACGCCGCGGGCAGCGCTCGTACGAGCTGAAGCCCAGCTGCGGCTCGTCGACGCGACACCCATCGCCAGTCCCGATATCGGCGTGTTCGGACGGCGCGAATACAACAATCAGTATTCGACCGACCCTTCGCAAATCGTCTCGAACCAACGCACGGATTCGACCACTATTGGCGTTCGCATTCGCATTCCATTGCCAACACCTGGTCGCAATGCGCCGAGACGCGCAGAAGCGCGAGCCGAAATGGATCGCGCCCGGGCCGAATATGATCGCGCCAAGCGCGTCGTAACGGCGGAGATAAAGGCGGCGCGCGTGATGCTCGCTGCTACGCGGCGCGCCGCTGAAATCGCCAACAACCGACTCTCAGTCGCCGATGAACAATTCGAACTGTCGCGCAAATCATATCGAATTGGCGAGGTAAGCGCGTTCGACCTCTATCGCGTGCGGCAGATCCAACTCGAGGCCCAGCGTATGCAGGCGAACGCCGCGATCAACGTTGGCGTCGCAATCTCGCGGCTCAACCAAGCGTTCGGTTACGCTCCATAGAGTTTTGTACCTATAATCAGTGGTTTACGCATCAAGGCCGCTGATGTTTCACGAAAGATGCCGATGCAGACCTTTATCGACTTGTGCTGACGGCGAACGAGCAAATAATCGTCGCGTGGCAAGGTCCTACAGCTCTAAATGGCGGACGCAAAGTGTACCACTAAACCGGCTTTGCTCTGTTATTTTTACGGCGGCGCAAAAGTGTACCGGTCCTGCTAGTGGGTCGCTTCAGCGAATTTGAATAGGGCGCTTCCCCCGGCTGGCTATCCCTGATTCGCTACTGCCATTGATTCGACCTTCAGGAGGCGAAGATGGCGCGGGAAGCAGTCGGCGTGAAGCGGTATGTGGTGCGCTTGAGCGGCGAGGAGCGGGCGCATCTGGAAGCCATGCTGCGCAAGGGCAAGTATGGGGCGAAGACGCTGATAAAGGCTCAAATTTTGCTGAAGGCGGACGTTTCCGAGGCGGGCGAAGGCTTGAGCGACGGCGAGATCATCGAACAATTGGAGACGAGCGCGTCGATGGTCTATCGGGTGCGCAAGCAGCTCATAGAGGAGGGCTTCGCCGCGGTCTTGACGCGCAAGCCGCACACGCGTCCCTCCGTGCCGCGGATTTTTGACGGCGAGAAGGAAGCCAGGCTGATCGCCCTGTCCTGCTCGACGCCGCCGAAAGGCTATGCGCGCTGGACGTTGCGGCTGCTGGAAAAGAAAGTCGTCGAGCTCGAAATCGTCGAGACGGCGAGCGACAGCACGATCGGTCGTGTCTTAAAAAAACATTCTCAAACCCCATCGCAAGCAGCAGTGGGTGATTCCCCCGCAGGCCGACGCCAGCTTCGTCGCGGCGATGGAGGACGTTGTCAGGATACATCCTTTGATTAGAAAATCCCTGTTCGCGCGGCGCGTTGACATCATATTTGAGAATTTCGGCGCGCATTTTCGAGCTTTGACGCTTAAATTGAGAACTCCAGCGGCATCCCGAGCGCGGCGTAGGCGAGCTCGTCGAATCGCTTTCGATAGACGGGGCGACAGAAGGGGCGCAGGCGCTGAATCGTATCCGCCGCGTTTTTCGCGGCGACTGCGAGACCGGCGAGTAGCGCGATGCGTAAATAGAGCGGCACCATAGCGTTTGCGCCTTTGCTGATGGACGGCGCTATGCGTAATGCTTCGGCGTCAAATCCTGGAACGATCTCGTTGAGCAACCAGCTCTTATTGTAGCCTTCG
>NZ_JADNRA010000012.1 GCF_015709525.1 Methylocystis sp. L43
CGCCACTTCTCGATTGCCTCGGGATCGCGTTGATACGCGCGTTGCAGTGGCTTTTGCGGCGTCAGATTGAGTTTGGCGAGCAACTCCCCAACCGCTGTCAAACCAAGCCGAATGCCGAATTTGCGCTCGATCAGGTCAACCACCACCCTTCGGGTCCATAGCCCGAAATCCAGACCATATTGACGGGGATCATTGCCGTTGATCCAGCGAAATACCTGCTGTTCCTGACGCGCAGTGAGACTACGCGGCCGTCCGGGCGCCGGCCGCGACGCAAGCGCACGGACCCCAACCCCTGGTTTCGAGATCGCCGCCAGCCATTTGTAGATCGTCGTGCGGCTGAACCCGTAAGATGCGATGACCGCAGATGGCGCCTCGCCTTCGCGCACGCGCTCGACCGCCATCAACCGGATGGTTTCCAACGTTTGGTGATCGATGGTACGTCCGTCTCGCTTCATGACTCATTGAATCATCGTGCGAGATGATACTCAACGAAAATGTCGCCTTAATTAACGACTGATGAGTAATTTGTAAAGGTATTCTGCGCCTGCTCAGAGGCTGACCGAAAATGTTATTGAGTGATTTCAGCAGGTTGTGATTCCTTCGGATTTGCGAGATTCGAGGGAAGCACGATGGCCTGGACTGAAATCACCCGGCGCAAGTATCGGCGTGACGGACTGCGTTACGCAAGTCATTTGATGGACGCTGAATGGGCGCTGATCGAGCCGCTTTTGCCGCCGGCGTCGCCGCTCGGCCGTCCGCGCGACACCAACTTGCGATCCGTCGTGAACGCGATCCTCTATATGGCCTCTACGGGCTGCCAGTGGCGGCAATTGCCGAAAGAGTTTCCGCCTTACTCGACCGTGCAGGGCTATTTCTACGCGTGGTCGCGCGCGGGCGTGTTTGCGAGCATCAATCACGCCTTGGTCATGGCGGCGCGCGAGAAAGAGGGACGCGAGGCGAGCCCGACCGCCGGCGTCATCGACAGCCAGTCGGCAAAGACCACGGAAAGCGGCGGGCCTCACGGGTTCGACGCGGGCAAAAAGATCAAGGGACGCAAGCGCCATATCGTCACCGACACGCAAGGAAACCTCGTTGGTCTCGTGGTGCATGAAGCCGACATCCAGGACCGCGACGGCGCGCCGCGCGTTCTCTCTTCGATCCGCGCGCTTTATCCTTGGTTGCGTCATGTCTTCGCCGACGGCGGCTATGCCGGCGACAAGCTACGCGCCGCGCTCAAGGGCAAAGGATCGTGGATGCTGGAAATCATCAAGCGTTCGGACGCCACCAAAGGCTTTGAGGTTCTACCGCGCCGATGGGTCGTGAACCGCCGTACAATATTGCCAACATTTACGCCTTCGAGTGGTCGTCATCCATCGCGCGGGCATTTGGGCGTGCGCGTCCCTGTCGGTTAGCGCCAGAGGAGTCAGCCAGAGCGAGTCGATTTGTCGCAGACGAATCCGAGCCAAACGGGAGTTTGATGCGCGTTCGGCGGCGTGTCGCCACGCCGGAAGCCGATGGAGGCGCGCATGGTCCGGCGCACGGATCGTCCTCGGTTAAAAGTGCGCGTATCGTTCGAGACGACGAGGTTCAGCCAACAACATCTGATCGAGGTTTACGCTCGTCTCGCGCCGACCTCGCGCCGCAGCTTGCGTTTGACGCGGGAGGACGCGCCACCATCGAAGACTCTGAAGACGGCGATGGGGTCCGGGGGTAGGCCATGATCGCAGGACGGACCGCAATTTACGCGCGTGTTTCCAGCGAAGCTCAGGCGCGTGAGAACACCATCGCCAGTCAATTGGCCTCATTGCGCGAGCGTGTCGCAGCCGATAGCGTTATGCTCGAACCAGATGATTGTTATGTCGACGAAGGCTTCAGCGGCTCTATCCTTATACGCCCGGCGCTCGAGCGACTTCGTGATGCGGCCGCTGGCGGCCAGGTCGAGCGCTTGTATGTCCATGCCCCTGATCGCCTGGCTCGGCGCTACGCCCATCAAGCGCTGCTCATCGACGAGCTTCGGCGCGCCGGCGTGGACATCGTGTTTTTGAACCGGCCGATCGGGGATACGCCGGAGGATGATCTCTTGCTCCAGGTTCAGGGCGTGATTGCCGAATATGAACGCGCCAAGATTTTGGAGCGCGGTCGTCGCGGTCGTCGCCACGCTGCGCGCTCCGGTTCTGTCAGCGCACTTACTGGGGCGCCTTTTGGATATCGCTACGTCAACCGCAGCGACGGCGGCGGCGTAGCACGCTTCGAAGTGGTCGAGGAAGAAGCGCGTATCGTTCGGTTCATTTTCGCGTGGATCGGCCTCGATCGCCTGAGCCTGCGCGAAGTTTGTCGGCGCTTGCAGAAAATGGGTTGTCAGACCCGACGGGGATCAACGCATTGGTACGCATCGACCATTCGCGGCATGCTGGACAATCCTGCCTACATTGGGCGCGCGGCCTTCGGGCGTTTCCACTATTTGCCGCCGCGGCCTCAGCTGCGACCTCTGCGAGGCCGCACAAAGCCCTCGCCCCACCCGGTCTCTCGCGTTGCCGCGCCTACTGAAGAGTGGATTGATATCCCTGTCGCGCCAATCGTCGACAAGGCAACTTTTGAGGCGGCTCACGCCCAGCTTTGCGAAAACAAGAAGCGTAAGCGCGATCGCGAAAGCGGCTACGTCTGGCTGCTGCAAGGTCTGACGGTTTGTCGACATTGCGGTTACGCCTATTACGGAAAAATCGCTCCGCGCACGCGCGGCTACGACAGGACGAACGTCTTGCGCTATTACCGTTGCACTGGAGCCGACGGCTATAGGTTTGAAGGCAACGCCTTATGCTGCAATCTGCCCGTGCGCGCCGATCAACTGGAGCAAGTCGTTTGGGATCGAGTCAAAACTGTCTTGCAGGAACCGGAGCGCGTCGCCGATGAATATCGACGCCGACTCGCCCAAGCTGCTGACGGCGCCGCCGAGCAAGAACAGGTCGCCCGCTTGGATAAGCAGATGACTGCCTTGCGGCGCGGCATAAACCGCCTGATCGACAGCTACGCCGAGGGGTTTGTCGACAAATGCGAATTTGAGCCAAGGATTACGGGTATGAAGCAGCGCTTGTCGCAGCTCGAGGAGCGCCATGAAGCGGCTTTCCGAGCCGCGGAGAGTGAGCGAGATCTCTGCCTCGTCATCAGTCGCTTGGAGGACTTTGCCGCGAAGGTGTCTGACGGGCTCGACAAGCTCGACCGTGCCGGGCAGCGCGACATTATCCGCGCCCTCGTCAAGCGCATTGAAGTGGGCAACGATGGAATCGAGATCATATTCCGAGTACCACCGCCAAATGCGCCGGTCAGGCCAACCGCACCCGCCAAAACCCGACCCGCTTGGCAACAATGTACAGCGGTTCGTCGAGAGGACCTTCGCTTGGCTTGGACGCTGCCGCCGCCTCGCCAAGGACTTCGAAGCCACAATCGCCAGCGCCGTCGCTTGGGTGTTCGTCGCCAACATCCGCACGCTCACGCGGCGCATCGCAAGGACTTGACAGCAAACAGGATCATTTCGAGTCAGTCAGATGGGGTGATTGGGGTCTCGGCCGAGGGATGTTGAAGGCGGCTGCTCCTATCGAGATGTGAGAACGTGGTCGGTGTCGAATCGCCACGAGCATCAGGAAGGGGCAGCCATGAAGTATTTTGCCGGACTGGACGTGTCATTGGAAGAGACGGCGATTTGCGTGGTCGAAGAGACTGGACAAATCCTCAAGGAGGCGCGCGCCGCCAGCGAACCGGAAGCGCTCGACGCTCTTTTCTCGACCCTCGGCCTGCCGCTTGAGCGTTTAGGTTGGAGGCTTGTTCATTGACGGCGTGGCTGCATGGCGAGTTGAAAGCCGCCGGGTGGCCAGCGATCTGCATCGAGTCGCGACGAGCTAAGGCGGCCATGGGCGCCATGCCGAACAAGACCGACCGCAACGATGCGCGCGCTATCGCGCAAATCATGCGGACCGGATGGTTCCGTGCGGTACACGTAAAGACATCGACATGTCGTTCCTGGTGTTCGCCGCTGATCGCGCGCCGAACTGTTCTCAACGAGATGCGGTCGATTGAGAACGTGGTTCGGGCGATCTTGCGCGAAACCGGCCTCAAACTTGGAACGCCGGCGCGTAAGGACTTTATCGTCCGCGCCCGAGAGCTGATCGGGGGCGATGATGCTCTGGCGCGCATGATCGACCCTCTGCTCGAAATTCTCGGCGTGATGCTGCGCGAGTTCGCGAGACTGACCAAACTGATTCTCGACGTCGTGCGGGATGAGCCCATCTGCCGGCGCTTGATGAGCGCTCCGGGCGTTGGTCCCCTGACGGCTCTGGCTTTCCGAGCGACGATCGATCAGCCGGAACGGTTCGGAAAATCCCGGGATGTCGGCGCTCACCTAGGGCTAACTCCGCGACGCTATCAATCTGGCGAAACTGACGTCCAAGGGCGTGTCAGCCGATGCGGCGACGAACTGGCGCGCACGGCTCTTTATGAGGCGGCGCATTCGCTTCTGGTAAGCAGCAAGAAATGGTCGAGCTTGCGCGCCTGGGGCATGGCGGTCGCCAAGCGTCGCGGCATGGCGAGAGCCCGGGTCGCGGTCGCCCGCAAGCTTGCGACCATCCTCCATCGGATGTGGATCGACGGCGCTGAGTTCCGGTTCGGGTGTGAAAAGGCCTCTGCCGCTGGCGCCTCAAGGATGATCGCCGCAACCGCATAAAAGAGAGTGAACCAGCTGGAATTCGAATCCGCGCGAGCGGAAGGCGTCGTTCCCGTGGGGACGATGGGCAAAGCGATCTCGTTTAGAGTCCTGAGCCTGCCGGCGTAAGCCGGCAAGGTCGTAAAACAGATTGAGACGTTTTGCTCTTCTGACCCCATCATGCGGCGGCCTTCGCGCCGACCGCGAAGAGAAGCGAGTAACCTACGGGAACGAAAAGCCACCGATCGCGGATGTAAGAACAGGAGCAGCTTGACTCTGACGACCCCAATCAGAGAAGACTCTTACATCAAAGACTATGATTCCTGACTCACTGGGGACTTGTGTAACGCAGTCCGTCACGCTGATCTTTCCGCCGGTGATTTTTGTCCAGGCCATCGTGATCCCCTCAAATCTCGTAAATGCAAAGGAATAACAACTGACTGAAATCAATCAATATTTTCGGTCAGCTGCAAAGATTGCTATTCGACTACGTCCCTCTCTCCATTTTTTCGAGGGGCGCATAGGAGCGCTATACCGAACATGCTTGCGAACCATGTAATAACGGCGGCGAGCAGGTTGCCCCACCACGGATTCCCAAGTGCGAACCCAGCTGCCAGCACAGTCGCCGCGAGTAGACTGGTGAACTTCAGAAATTTGCCGGTGAACGCACGCTGGTCGGCAAGCTCATTGGCAAATTCATTGTTTTCGGGGGTGCTGGGAGTGACGGCGCACTGGCTCACCGCGACTCTAATTACACCGCCTATGGATCCCGCCACCAACCAAACAGCTGCAAGCCACCAATTGCGATGGATGACGCCAAGGAGAATCTCTACCGCGCAGCTAACGAAGAAGAATCCAAGAAGGTGATTCAGTCGTCGATGAGCTTCCGAATACGTGGCGATCATCAGTGCACCCAATGACCTTCGTCTCCGACGCGACCTTGCCCTCTGGCGAATAAGGTGCGTGAGTTCGTGAGAGAGCCCAGAATCGGACAAATTGTTCTCTGTTCTCGCGTTTCATCGGGTGCGCTGGGATGCGGCGTCCCCTTTCCCAGATAATCCTTCTCGAAAGCGAGCCGGCCGAGAAGCCTGACTGCTGCGGGGTCGGGCCGGCTGAGCACTTCGGCTTCGGTCGACTCGAAGGCCTCGCGGCGCACGAACTCGGTCAGGCCGGTGTTGCGCTTGTTCGCCACCGCATGGCCTCAGCCATTCGCGGCGGCCTTGTAGATGGCGTCGGCGCTACTACCGCCAGAAGCGGGCAAGATCGGCCACGGATTCCCCGTCTGCTCGCCGTCGGCCGGCCTCCTGTTTCTGCGCGAGGGTCATCTTCGCCGGTCTCGCCCACGTGCTGGCCGCGCTCCCTTGCCCAGCCCGCCCTTCGCTGGTACATGTGCGGATCAAGTCAGGCGCCCACATCGGCCAGGCCGTCTATCACGCCGACCATCAGCCGTCCGTGCTTATGGAGGTGTCCGGCCATGGTTCGGCAAAGCTCCCGGAACTGTCCGCCCACGCCCACGATGCGTTTGACGATCGCGAACGACTCGAAAGTCGGCCGGCGAGGCACTCGATCCTGGTTATCGCATAGCGTCGCCGGAAGCACGGAACTTGAGAAGCCTCCCCAAATCCTTGCAGTCCGCCTTCGCGCCCGAACCTTCCCGATGGATTATCGCGAAGCCGGCGGTCCTCAGCTGTTCGAGCTACCCTTCGAGGGTCTGCCCCACGGTCGAGACGCGAGCGTAACCGAACCCTTAACCTTTAGTGTGACAGTGCTCGTGAAATGGCCTGGATGCCCTTAATTCCCGTTCCGAAGCAAGCGATAGCGTCGCGGTGCTTTTCCAGATCGTCATATGGTAAGTAGCGCACCTGCAAATCGGCGACGCGACTGACGCAGGCCGCCGGAGCTGCGCACGAACCTCTCCTTCACGCGCATCGGGCGCAACGAGAAAGAGCCCGTCTGCCGCATGCAGATCGCTGCTCAAAGCAAGATCGAGCATGCAGACGATGCCGGAGTAGATTGACGTTATATGCCCTACTTCGAACGCCGCCATCACGCGAGTGCGGTCCCTATCGATCCACTGGATGTCAATGAGACGGATCGAGTCCACGCTCGGGGCGTTTTCTATTGAAACAGGAAGCGAGTCCAAGCATTCCGCGCCCAGCTGTCCTCCGTTGTGGGCCGCGATCGTTGGCGGCTACCCAAACCTCGTGATCAAGCTCCCGCCCGAGATCCTTGAGCCAAGCCTGGACCTCGGTGTGTGTGCGGTCGCCCTCTCGGTCGGCGACGAGGATGCCACAGACCTCCTCGCGGTCTCGTGGACGCAGACGCTTTAAACAACAACTCTCATGGGCTGAGCTACATCCGCCTTACCGACCTGATCGACCAGCCGCAATCTTGCGCCACAAGTTTAGTGCCCATGGCCCCGGTGTTGAGCCCGACGGTCTCTTCTGCGCACCTAGAAGCTAGTCCGCCCGCCGCAGGCGCACGCGGGGCTCAAGACCTCCTGCTGCCGCGCTTGACAAAGCGCCGTTCAATCCAATTTACCCCGCAATCTCGGTGCGATCTCAACGCCGCGGTGGTGATCCCGGAGCGACGGGATTTCGTTTGGCAGGAAGAGCATATGTCCTCGAACCGCATCAAAAGTCTGGCCCTGGCGACCGCGATCGCGACTTGCGCGGGGGTCGGTCTCCCTAGCATGGCGGACGCACATTACCGGGGCGCCCGGAACTACGGCTGGCATTCCGGCTGGCCCAAGGACTGGCATAGGCATCGCGGATGGGCGCGATACGGTTGCGCGCGGCCGGCGACGTACGCCTATGGCGGTTATGGCGGGACCATGGGCGCCGCAGCCTATGGCCGCCCGCCAGCCTATTATGGCTATGTTGGCGAACAGGGCGAGGGCGGTGTGGGGCTGGGGGCCCCGACCTTTTAGCGTTGTCTGTGCGCATCGCGCATGATCGCCGCCCGGTCATAGGCACCGGCCCGCCCTCGCGCGCGCGACGTCATTGGCCGTTATCCTTCGGCCGCGGTCTCTCTCGCGCTCGTTTTCGGCGGCGATATTCGCCTTCACGGCATCGTTCGGCGAGCGCATGGTCTCAGTGTAGGCGCGCTACCCTGCGATGGCTTCGCGCTCGGCGAAGCTGCGGGCCTGAATTTCCTGAACGGCTAGAGCGCAAGATTCACGCAACTTATTTGAGTTCATTCGAGAGTGGAGAGGGACGCGCGCCGGATCACGCAGGCGCGACTGCCGCTGCGCGTCGTGGACGCCCGCCGACTCGGCTGATCGCTCGCATTGCTGATCGCTCGCATCCTGCTGTCTTCGGCGCGCGCGGATCCGGCCGCGATCGCGTCGCTCGCCCACGCGCTCTCGAGGGATAAGGGATTCGACGCGCGGTTTGCCGACAAGCGCCGGCGGTGCGAAGCCGAAGAAGCGGAAAGCCGCTCGCGGCCTATCGCGCTGAAGAGCTTGCTCGCATGCGGCTCAACTTCTACGGCTTCGATCCAAGCTATCAGGTCGCGCGATACAATTTCATCCACAGGATCCCGAAGCCACGCACTCCTCTGACGCTTGCCCGGCGCCGATCGCAGCGTCACGACGGCGCAGTCGGCCGCAAATACAATTCATCAAACTGATCGCTGCGGCCACAACCGGCTGTCCGCTTGCGTTACGATTTCGACAATCAACTGAGGACCCCCTCGCTCGAGGTTGCAATTTGCTCGCCAAAGCCCTGCTTGACCCCTTGTCAAGAACTGCTTCCTTCGATTGTCTCAGTCAATCGCTTGAACCGAATCATTTATAAAAGCATTCTGTACCAGCTCAGGCGATCGGCCAATCGAGCGCTTCGGCGGCGGTGATGATCGTGGAACAAGAGGACAGGCGCGGAGCTCTTCTCGGACGGGTCACAGCTGTTCACGGCTCGGTGATCGACGTGCGGTTCGCGTCCGGCGCCTTGCCGGCGATCAACGAAGCCGTGGCGATCGAATGGGATCGTGGAGACCCAATTATCGCCGAGGTGCAGAAACATCTCGACGCCCATACAGTGCGCGCCGTTGCGCTCTCGAACACGGCCGGCCTGAACCGCGGCGTCCCCGCGCGCGCCATGGGGGTCGCGATCAGCGTGCCCGTGGGAGAAGCCGTATTGGGGCGGCTGCTCAATTCGATCGGCGACCCCGCAGACCGAGGGCCGGCGCTTCCTGCCGACATAGAGCGCCGTCCGATTCACGCGGCGGCGCCTGAAATCCACAAGCTTGTGGGAACTCTCGAGTCGTTCGCAACCGGCATTAAGGTCATCGACCTCCTCGCGCCGCTCGTGAAGGGCGGCAAGGCGGCCATGTTCGGCGGCGCCGGCGTTGGCAAGACCGTGCTCATCATGGAATTGATCCGCACGACCGTTGAGCGACACGCTGGAATTTCGGTCTTCGCCGGGATCGGCGAACGCTCCCGCGAGGGACATGAGCTTTTGCTCGAACTCCGGCAGTCCGGCGTGCTCGAGCGCACCGCGCTCGTATTCGGACAGATGAATGAGCCGCCCGGCGCCCGCTGGCGGGCGGGGCTGACGGCGCTCACCATGGCCGAATATTTTCGAGACACGGCTCGCGAGAATGTGCTGTTGCTCATTGATAACGTCTACCGCCTGGTTCAGGCCGGCAGCGAGGTATCGGGTCTACTCGGCCGATTGCCTTCGCGCGTCGGCTACCAACCGACGCTCGCCAGCGAGATCGCCGAACTCGAGGAACGCATCGCTTCCGTCGCGGGCGCGGCCATAACATCGATTCAAGCGGTCTATGTGCCAGCGGACGACTTCACGGATCCGGCGGTGGCGGAGATTTTCAGTCACCTTGACTCATCGATCGTGCTGTCGCGCGACATGGCGAGCGAAGGCATGTATCCGGCAGTCGACCCGCTCGCCTCGACATCGAGCCTTCTCGATCCTCGCCTCGTCGGAGAAACTCATTACCGGATTGCCCAGGACGTTCGCAAAGCGATCGCCCATTACCGTGAGCTCCGGGAGATTATCGCACTGCTCGGCATCGAGGAGTTGAGCGCCGCAGACCGGGATACGGTCAAGCGCGCGCGTCGCCTGATGCGATTTTTGACCCAACCCTTCATGGTGACTGTCGCCTTCACCGGTAAGTCCGGCCGCTCGGTGGAACTCGAGGCGACGCTTGCCGGTTGCCGCGCCATTCTGAACGGCGAGACCGATGATTGGGCCGAGAGCTCTCTCTATATGGTAGGCGACTTGGATGAGGCCCGGCGCAAAGAAGCCCAGACAACGGGAGCGGCTTCATGAAGCTCACCGTCGCCACGCCGCTCGCGATCGTCTTGGAAGCCGACAACGTTTTGCATCTGCGAGCCGAAGATGAAACGGGAGCATTCGGGCTCCTGCCCGGGCATGCTGACTTTCTGACTGCGCTCGCGGTCTCCGTGGTGACATGGCGTGATCAGCACGGAGCCGAGCATCACGTCGCCGTATATGGCGGAATGCTTGAAGCGCGTGGCGGCGACGCCGTCGTCCTCGCAACGCGGGAGGCGGTTTTTGGAGACGACCTGCACCGCCTCGAAACCGAGGTGCTCGTTGCTTTCCGCCGGGGAATCGAGGAAGAGCGGGCTGCACGGACGGACAGCGAGCGGCTCCATCTTGCGGCGATACGGCAGATTTGCCACTTTCTCAAATCCGAACGTGTTCCGGGCTCTCCCGGCGGGACAAGCGCTCCGCGGTTCGATGGTCTCGGCCAATGATCCAGCAGCCAGAAAACCACGAGCGCCTCCATGAAGCCGTCAAGAGGCGGCGCGAACGGCGCGCGCGCTGGCGGCAGGAGGGTGAACGGCCGCTTGGCCTGAACTTGGCGATGATCGGCGTGCTCGGTTGGACGATCGTTGCGCCGACTCTGCTCGGCGTTTTCGCCGGGCGCTGGCTCGACCACCGGTTCGCCTCGGGAATATTCTGGACCTTGGGACTGCTCGTGGCCGGCCTGGCGCTCGGCTGCACCCTTGCCTGGAAGAGAATTTACCGCGAATGACTCATGACGCCTTCCCTTCGATCGCCGGGCTCGCTTTGGCGATGGCGTGCGCCGGATTCGTCTTTGGGCGCGTCTATTTTGCCGCCTTGCGTCGAACCGCAGTGGGGATAGCCGCGGGGAACCGTTGGATGTTTCTCTTGGCCTTCACATTAGGTCGCTACGGGGCGGCGATAATCCTCTTGGGGCTTTCCGCGCAGCTCGGCGCGATTCCACTGTTGAGCATGTTTCTTGGTTTCCTCGCGGCGCGTGGGGTCGCCCTGCATTCGGCGAAGTAGGACGAGTGACGCCAGCGCATCGGCCTTGTGTGCGCCGACCATGGAGGAAGTGATGAACCGCCAAGCGTTGAGGGTGAAAGCGGGTTACGCGGTCGAGTCGGCGAGCGGCGCGACACGCCAATATACGACGCCGTTAGGAGCTGGGTCATACGCATGGCGCGCCGTTCGATCATTTCCTCTCTCGTCAAATCCGTGAAATCGCCTTTCGTTCGCCTGGCGCTCGCGGCGTCCCTGTGCGTCGCGACGGGCGCGACAACGTTGGCCGCGAGCGGCCCTTGGACCAGATGTCGCGGCGCCGACACCGATGCGCGGATCGCCGGCTGCGCCGAAATCATCGCTCGCGGGAATCGAGAAGCGAAGCGCAATCAGATCATCGCCTATGTCAATCGGAGCGGCGCTTATCGAGCGAAAGGCGACTTCGCGCGCGCCATCGCCGATCTCGACAAGGCGGCGCAACTCGACCCGAAGTCGGCTTTCATCTTTGCGGAGCGCGCGTCGATCCATCTCGCGAAAGGCGATCTCGACCCTGCCATTGCAGATTACGCCAGAGCGCTGCAGCTCGACAAGAATTTGACGACGGCATACAGCGGCCGCGCCAGAGCGTATCTCGCCAAGGGCGATCTCGATCACGCGATCGCGGATTACGACCAGGCGATCAAACGCGATCCCGGGCTAGCGAGCGCCTACGACGGTCGCGGCCTGACCTTTTCCGCCAAGGGCGATCTCGACAAGGCGCTTGCCGATTTCAGCGAGGCCATAACCCTTGATCCCAAGTTCGCCGTCGCTTTCCTTGATCGGGCCAAGGTTTTTCAAAGTAAACAGGATCTCGATCGCGCGAGACAAGATCTCGAAGCGGCGTTGAAACTCGACCCCCAGCTCGCCTCGGCGCGAGAAGCGCTCGATGAAGTGAACAGGGCCATCGCGGAGAACGCCCCTGCTCCGCCCCCTGCGGCTCCGGCGGCCCCGGCTGCGCCTGCAGCGAAAGCGCCCCCGGACCGCTTGGAGCGGCCTTCGCCCCTGGCGAGCGCCGTGTTGTTCCGGATCGGTCCCGCCACTATCACGCGGGCCGTCGTGACCACCTGGGCGATCATGCTCGCCTTGACGATCTGCGCCTGGCTGATGACGCGCCGACTGCGACAGCGGAGGGATCGATCGGGAACAATTGTCGAGGTTCTCGTGACCGGCGTCATGGAGCAGATCGAGGAAGTCATCCGTACCGACCCGCGGCCTTATCTGCCATTGCTCGGCACGCTTTTCACCTTTCTCGTCGCGGCCAATCTCTCCGGCGTGCTGCCGGGCACCGAAGCGCCGACCAGTAAGCTCGAGACTCCCGCGGCGCTGGCACTCGTTGTGTTCGCATCGGTGCATTATTTCGGCGTGCGCGCGCAGGGTCTTCTCGGCTACCTCGCCAGTTTCGCCAAGCCGCGGCTGATCATGCTGCCGCTCAACATCGTGTCGCAACTGACACGGACCTTTTCGCTCATGATCCGCCTCTTCGGCAATGTCATGAGCGGCGAGTTCGTCATCGCTCTCGTTGTGGCGCTCTCCGGGCTCTTCGTCCCGATTCCGCTCATGGCCCTTGAGATTCTAGTCGGTATCGTCCAGGCTTACATCTTCACCGTGCTTGCAACCGTTTTCATAGGCGCCGCCATCGGCACTGTCGAAGCGGGCTAAGGGGGTTCCATGGACTTGAAGCTGATCAGCATCATCGGCGCAGTCATCGCCGTCTCCTTTGGCTCCATCGGGCCGGCGATTGCAGAAGGACGCTCGGTAGCCGCCGCCATGGACGCGATCGCCCGTCAGCCAGAGGCGGCCGGCGCCATTTCGCGCACGCTTTTTGTTGGGCTCGCCATGATCGAAACCATGGCGATCTATTGCTTGGTGGTGGCGCTTCTGTTGCTATTCGCCAACCCATATACGGGCTGACAATGCAATTCGATTGGTGGACGCTCGGGCTCCAGACGGTCAATTTCGGCATCCTCGTCTGGCTCATGCGCCGTTTCCTATACGAACCGGTGCTACGCATGCTTGATGCGCGCCACGCAGAGATCGAAAAGCAATACGCCGAGGCCCGCGCGGCCGAAGACAAGGCGAAAGACCAACTCGCCTCCATCGAGGCCGAATTCAAGGACATCGCCAAAGAGCGCGAGGCCACGCTCCGGACTGCCGCGGCGCAAGCGGAGGAGGAGGCGCAAGCGCGGCGCGCTCAGGCCGAAGTCGAAGTCGCCACGCTCCTAGATGCGGCGCGCAAGACGCTCGCCACGGAGCGAGCCACGGCCCTCGCCGAGGCGCGAAACTTGGCGCTCGATCTCGGCGCCGATATCGCGCTTCGGCTCCTCGCCGATGCGCCGACGAAGTTGCAGTCGGAGGCATGGCTCGAACAGATCGACGAATATCTCGAAGGGCTTTCGAAAGCCGAGATGGAAGGCCTCGTTCGTCAGTTCGGGGATAGCGCGGGCCTCACCGTGGCCACGGCTTCGGCGCTCGAGTCGGAAACGGCCGAAACGTGGCGCGCCCGTCTCCGTCGACGGTTCGGCGATGCGGTGGATATCACCTTCATCGTCGACCCCAACCTCGTTGCTGGGGCGGAGCTGCGCTTGCCGAACGCCAATTTGAGCTTTTCGTGGCGGAGCGCGCTCGCGACCGCGCGGTCGGAGATCAGGGCTTAATGGCGACGCTTGCTGAAGATCTGCGCAATTCGATTGATCGAGCCCGTGGCTCCATCGGCGAATTAGCGCTCGAACCGCAAATCGAATGGATTGGTCGGGTCGCGCAAGTCGGCGATGGTGTGGCGATGGTCTCTGGACTACCCGAAGCGAGGCTCGACGAGCTGCTCGTGTTCGAAGGCGGCGTTCGCGGCCTAGCGGTCGATCTCGGCGAGCACATGATCGGATGCATGCTGCTGGGCGACGCCAGCGGAATTTCCGCTGGAAGCGTCGTGCGCGGGACGGGCGAGGTGGCGCGCGTCCCCGTCGGCGAAGCGCTGCTCGGCCGCGTCGTCGACGCGCTCGGCGCGCCACTGGACGGCGGCGGTCCGGTCGCAGCCGATGCCTTCGCGCCGATGGACCAGCCCGCGCCTGCGATCGTCGATCGCGCGCTCGTCACGCGACCGCTGGCGACGGGGCTTCTGGGGGTGGACGCGATGATCCCGCTCGGTCGCGGGCAGCGCGAACTGATTATCGGCGACCGAGCGACGGGGAAGACCGCCATCGCCGTCGACACGATCATCAATCAGCGTTCCAGCGACGTGATATGCGTTTACGCCGCGGTCGGCCAAAAGGCCTCGTCGGTCGCGCAGGTGATCGAATCGGTGCGCCGGTACGGCGCGCCGGAACATTGTCTTTTCGTTATCGGAGCAGCCGACGCGGCGCCGGGCCTGCAATGGTTGACCCCCTATGCGGCCTGCGCCATGGCCGAATATTTCATGTCGCGCGGCCGCGACGTGCTGTTGGTGATCGACGATCTCACCAAACATGCGGCGGTCTATCGTCAGGTCTCTCTGCTGCTGCGCCGGCCGCCAGGACGCGAGGCCTATCCGGGAGACATTTTCTACATCCATTCGCGCTTGCTCGAGCGAGCCGCGAAACTTGCGCCCGAGCTCGGCGGCGGATCGCTGACGGCGCTGCCGATAGCCGAGACTCAGGCCGGCAACATAAGCGCCTATATTCCGACCAATCTGATTTCGATAACCGACGGCCAAATCTATCTCGACCCGCGCCTCTTTCACGAAGATCAAAAGCCAGCGGTCGACGTCGGCAAGAGCGTATCGCGCGTTGGCGGCAAAACGCAGGCCGCGACACTCAAAACGCTTTCCGAGAGTTTGCGGCTGGAATACGCCCAATTTCTCGAACTCGAAATGTTCACCCGTTTCGGCGGCATGCTCGATGAACGCACGCGCAAAGTAATCGAGCACGGCAGGCGCATCCGCGCCGTACTCAGCCAACAACAATTTGCGCCGCTGCCGCTCGGCGAGCAGGTGGCGTTACTGTTGGCGCTGAGCGAAGGCGTGCTCGATGGCGTGTCGCTCGATCGAGTGGCAGTGTTCCGAGCGAAGCTTGGACGTTGGTTGATGGAACGTTGCCCCGAGATCGCCGCGCTTGACGATCGAACAGAGGCGCTGCGGGACGAACTCCGCACACGCCTCAAAGCGTCGCTTGAAGCGCTGGCCGGTTCGCTCGGAGCAACAGGCGATCCGCTATGACGCGGCTTGTCGAGATCCAGTCGCATATCGGCGGCATGGGCGAGCTTCGCGACATCGTCGGCGCCATGCGCTCACTTGCTGGCTTGCGCCTGCAGGAGGCGCAGCGCGCGCTCCCCGGGGTTCGTCGCTATACGGAGGCGGTCGCGGCTGGGCTCGCCAGCACGCTGCTCCTCATGGCCGAGCCGGAGCCGGCGAAGGCTGCGGAGGGCAGGCGCGCGCTCGTACTTTGCACTGCCGAACATGGCTTCGTTGGCGGCTTCAATGAACGTCTGATCGGGGACGCCAAGGCAAATCTCGATCCGGGTGACGCCTTGTTCGTAATCGGCAGCCGGGGCGCGGCGCTGGCGCTCGAACGCTTGCAGCCGCCTGTCTGGACGCATCCAATGGCGAGCCGAGGCGCCGGGGCGCCGGAAACGATCCGTCGGCTCATGGACGCGCTCTATCACGGGATTGCCCATGGCGGCGTCGGCCGCGTCGAGGTGATGTTCTACCGTTACCGTCAGGGCGGCTCGCCCACGATCGAGCGGCGCTTGCTGCTGCCGCTCGATCTCGCCATGCTTTCGGCCAAACAACCACGCCAGCCGCCACTTCATAACCTGCAGCCGATACCCCTTCATGAAAAGTTGATGGCGGAATATGTCTTCGCGCTCCTGACCGAGGCGGCGGTTGAATCGATCGCAAGCGAGAACGCCGCGCGCTTCGCCGCCATGGAATCCGCCTATGACAATGTGTCGAAGAAGCTCGAGGAGTTGCGCCAAGAGGCTAATCAGGCCCGCCAATCGGAGATCACTACCGAGCTCATCGACCTCATTACCGGCGCCGAAGCGCTGAACAACGGATGAGTTCGCGCGCCATCGCGTCGTCTCTCCAGACGGTCTCACGACCTTGCGCGATTGACGGTGAGCCTTTCCCAACGAAACCCTCTGCCTGCGACGGAAGCGCGTAATTTCGATGGGACCCCGCTCGTCGTGTCTCAAATATGTTACCTTCGGTTACCTCCGCCCTCTATATAGATAACGATGGCTCGTGGGATGCTGAATCTCTGGCAACTCGAGGAAGGCGCGAATTACGTTCAAGTGGAGAAGAGCCTTGTGCTCCTCGCCCTCTGCGCAGAGACGGTCGGCCTCGTGCAGGTGGACGCGCATAGATGTGACAGCCGCCTGAATGTGCTCATGGCGGCCGACGCCCTTGGAGAGCGAGCTTGGCTTGCTTCCAGGCTCAAGTCGTAGAGCTGCCCAATCGCTCTTCGTTTTCTCGATTTCCGAACGACAGTCGGCATAAGCGGTCCCTACACCCGCCGCAAGAATACCGGCAGCTAGAATAAAAGCCTTCATCCCATACTCCTCGCCTACTGCGCCTAGGGCGAATTTTAGTCGTTATGCTTGCTTGAGCCTAATACAGCGAAGCTAGCGAACAAGCCTGTTTGGTAGGCGCATTGCTTAGCTATCAGTCGCCGCTGCTGAAGTCAGGCCGAAATGAACATTTATCACGAGTATTACGACTGAATGTGAACCAGAGCCGAGTTCATTTTTCACTTAACGGCTGCATGCGCGTGCCGCACGTCGCTCCACCATTTCCAAAGGACATAGATGGCCGGATAGATCAACAGCTCTAGGATAAAACTCGTGACGACCCCGCCCACCATCGGGGCGGCGATCCGCTTCATCACGTCAGACCCCGTCCCGCTGCCCCACATGATGGGCAGGAGCCCCATCAGGATCGCGAGAACCGTCATCATTTTCGGCCGAACGCGCTGAACGGCGCCTTCCATCACAGCGCCTTCCAGTTCGCCGATGCTGTTCATTCGGCCCTCCCGCTTCCAGCGTTCAAAGGCCACATCCAAATACAGAAGCATCACCATGCCGGTTTCGGCGTCCACACCGGCCAGGGCGATGATCCCCACCCAAACCGCCACGCTGAGATGATAGCCCAACAGCCACAACAGCAGAAACGCGCCGACTAAGGAAAAAGGGACAGCAGTCAGCACGATGAGCACTTTAGGCAGCGACCGAGCGTTCAGGTAGAGCAGCACGGCGATGAGGGCCAGCGTAATCGGGATGACATATTTCAGCATCCGCCCCGCCCGCTGCATTCCTTCGAACGAGCCGCTCCATTCCAGCCTGTAGCCCGGAGGCAGCTTAACCATCTCGGCGACCGCCTTTCGGGCGTCATCCATGTAGCCGCCGGTGTCCCGACCCGCCACATCCACATAGACGTAGCCGACAAGCTGCGCCGCTTCGCTCTTAATCAAGGTCGGGCCATCCACGAAACGCAGTTCAGCCAATTCTTCTAAGGGCACTTGAGTCCCCGTCGGCGTGGCGACCAGCACCCGTCGCAACTTGCCAAGATCGTCGCGTAATTCGCGCCCATAGCGGACGTTCACTGGGAAGCGCTGGCGGCCCTCGATCGTTTGCGTGAGATTGGCGCCGCCCACCGCCGCCACGATGACGTCCTGCACGTCCATCACCGATAGCCCATAGCGGGCGATGGCCGCACGATCGATGTCGAAGTCCAGGTAATAGCCTTGGCTCACGCGTTCGGCGAAGGCGCTTCGCGTGCCCGGGACCGAGCTCACGGCGGCTTCAACTTGCGTGAGTATCCGCCCTATTTCCGCAAGGTCCGGCCCAAACACTTTCACCCCGATGGGAGTCCGAATGCCGGTGGAGAGCATGTCGATGCGCGCTTTGATCGGCATGGTCCAACTGTTGGAGAAGCCCGGGATATTCGTTTTCAGCGCCTGGTTCATTTCGCCGATGAGCTTCTCGGAGGTCATGCCCTTGCGCCACTGGTCCTCGGGCTTGAGGGAGATAACTGTCTCGACCATTTCGAGCGGCGCGGGGTCGGTGGCGCTATTGGCCCGCCCGGCCTTGGCGAAGACGGTGGCGACTTCTGGGAAGTCCATCAAAATCTTATCCTGCTCCTGGATGGTCTGCTTCATCGTCTGGATCGACGACCCCGGCAGCGTCGCAGGCATGAAAAGGATCGATTCCTCCCACAGCGGCGGCATGAATTCGCTGCCCAGACTGGCGTAGATCGGCACGATCGCGGCAATAGCGAGTAGCGCCACGATGACCATCGCGTAACGGAATTTCAACGCTAGCTTGGCGACCGGCTGATAGATCCAAATCAAGAAGCGGTTGATCGGATTTGCTTCTTCAGGTGGAAGCTTGCCGCGGATCAGCAGCACCATAAGGAACGGCGTGACGGTGATCGACAGGATCGCCGCAAAGAACATGCTGAACGACTTGGTGTAGGCGAGCGGCTTGAATAACCGCCCCTCCTGGTCCTGAAGGGCAAAAACCGGCAGGAAACTTACGGTGATAATCAAAAGCGAGAAGAATAGCGACGGCCCCACCTCCCTGCCGGCTTCGATCACGACTTCGAGCCGCGGGCGACGCTCTTCGGGAGGCTTTGCCTGCTCACGCTCGATGTGTTTGTGGGCGTTCTCGATCATTACGATGGCAGCATCCACCATCGCCCCGATGGCGATGGCGATGCCGCCCAAGCTCATGATGTTGCTCGTGAGCCCGATCCATTGCATCGCCACCAACGCCATCAGGACCGCCAGGGGGAGCGTAATGATCGCGACAAGGGCGCTGCGGAGGTGGAACAAGAACACCAGGCAGACCAGGCTGACGATGATGCCCTCCTCGATGAGCTTCTCGCGCAGCGTCTCCACCGAGTGCTTGATAAGCTCGGAGCGGTCATAGGTGACGACCAGCTCCACGCCTTCAGGCAAGGATGGTTGGACCGTGTCCTTGATCACTTCTTTGACGCGGTTCAACACGTCATAGACGCTAACGCCATAGCGGACCACGACAATGCCGCCAGCGACATCGCCCATGCCATTGAGGTCCGCCACTCCCCGGCGGATGTCCGGGCCGATCTGGACGAACCCTACGTCCCGCACGAGAATGGGCGTCCCGTCAGACTGCGCCCCCACCGCCACGTTCTCAATGTCGGCGGGCTTCTGAATATAGCCTCTGCCGCGCACCATGTATTCTTTGCCCGTGAACTCCAATACCCGCCCGCCGACCTCTTGATTGCTTCGGCGAACTTGTTCGACCACCTTATTGATCGGTATCCTGTACGCCAGCAGCTTGTCCGGATCGATCGTGACCTGATATTGCTTCACGAGGCCGCCGACGGCGGCCACTTCCGCTACACCCGGAACGGCTCGAATTTGGTATTGGACCTGCCAATCCTGCAACGTCCGAAGATCGGCCAACGAGTGTTTGCCTGTCTTATCGATCAGGGCGTATTCAAACGCCCATCCAACGCCGGTCGCGTCCGGTCCGAGCTTGGGTGAAACGCCCGGCGGCAGCTTGCCGGCCATGCCGCTGAGATATTCCAAAACCCTGGTGCGCGCCCAATAGAGATCCGTACCATCTTCGAAGATCACATAAACCAGGGACTCGCCATAGAAGCTGCTGGCCCGAACCGCTTTGACATGGGAAGTGGAGAGAAGCTGCGTGACGATCGGATAGGTGATTTGGTCTTCAATGATATTGGGGCTGCGGTCTTCCCATTGGGTGGAAACGATCACCTGCACGTCCGACAGATCCGGAAGCGCATCAAGGGGCGTTTTGAGGACAGCCCATAACCCGCCCCCAAGGATGGCGACGACCAGCAAGAGGACAAGGAAAGCGTTGCGAGCGCTGAATTCGATGATGCGGGCGATCATGGCCTAGCCTTTGAGGCGCGTCGGTGGAATCGGGAGGCCACGTCAGTGCCGCATCTTGGAGTGATCGGCGTCCTCTTCCGGCGCGCCCTTCGTGTCCTTTTGCTTCGGGGGCTTTTCGCCGGCGCCTTTTTCGTCAACACCCATCCCGGGCATACCGACCATGCCGCCGCCGCCGGCGCGCAATCGGCTTTCCGAGTCGATGAGGAAGTTGGCGGAAGTGACCACTTCGTCCCCGGCTTTGAGCCCCCCGAGAATCTGAAATCGATCGTCGAACCGCAAGGGGCTGATCTCGACCTGCACCGGCACGAAGCGATCGGCGGAGACGGCGCGAAAGGCTATGTTGCGCTCGCCGGTGCGGATGACGGCGGATGTTGGAACGGTCAAACCACTACCCATGACGTGGCTGATCAAGACATGAGCAAACATGCCGGGCTTGATCAGTCCATTGGGATTGGGCACTTCCACGCGAACTTGCACCGATCGGGTCATCTCGTCGACGACCGGATCGATAAACACAATTTTGCCGATGAAATTTCGCGTCGCCAACGACGGAAATGTGACCGTCGCCGGCATTCCGAGCGCAATATGCGGCAATTCATACGCGAAGACCTTGCCCTGCACCCACACTGTCGAAAGGTCGCCGACCACATATAATTCGCCTTGGGGTGCGACGTATTGGCCTTCGAACGTCTTCTTTTCCAAAATCGTCCCCGAAATCGGGCTGCGCATGATAAGTGATTTGCTCGGCTTCCCGGTCTTCTCCAGCGCCTGGATCGTATTCTTTGGAACGTCCCATAGCGCCAACCGTTGGCGGGCAGTGTCGACCACGTTTTGCTGACCCGACGAGGGCGCGGACCTGCTATACTGCAGCGCCACCAAGAACTCCCGTTGCGCCGCGTAGAAGGCGGGGCTGTAAATCGAGAGCATCGGTTCGCCAGCTTTCACTTTCTGTCCGGTGAAGGTAATAAACAACTTCTCGACCCATCCTTCCGTTTTCAGGTGAATGTGCGCGAGTTTGGTTTCATCCGGGCGCACGATCCCGACAGTGCGTATCGTCATTGTCAACGGCGTCCGGCGCACGGTTCCCAGCGTGACCCCGATGCGCTGCTGAACATCTGCAGCAATGCTGACTTCCGCATAGCCCGGCGGCAGCGCGCCAACCTTGGACGCATCCTTCGATGTCGGCATTTTCATCTGGGACATGGTGTTGTCCGGCGCCCCAGTTTCTTGCCCGCTAACTCTGTAAGCGACGCTGGAAGCCAACAGCGTCGCGAGCGCCAGCCCGCTCAAACTTCCGCGTCGCTTTGCCGGCATGCGTATCCCCATTGTGGTCATGTGTCGCCGCTCCGGCCTATTGCAGTCCAGGTTATTGCCGAGAGGCTTATTCTGGCGGCTCCGGCGGCGCCATCTCTGGCCGACCGAGCGTTTCTATGTCCACGCCCGCAAGAGCTTCGAGTTCCGCCAGCCGCTTTTCTCGCTCGATCCTGGCTTCGGCGACCAAGACTCGCACTGAAATATAAGTCCGCTGGCTGTCGATGAGATCCGCGAACTGCACGCTTCCCGCTGCGTAAGCTTCGCGCGAACTGTTGATCAGTTGCTCGACGACAGGGACCAGCCGCCGCCGGTAAAAACTCGTTTGTCGCTCTGCGTTGCGCATGAAGTAAAGGTTGGCGACGAAGGTCGCAGCGCGGTCCCTCTCAGTTTGCCGCAGGACTGCTTCCGATGACCGCGCCATCGCCTCCGTGTCCCGGATCATCGCGAGAATCGCCGGGATCCTCGTCGGCACCATCACAAACATTTCGGCAGTTCTTTCAATGTTGCCGGTGATGCTCCCGGATGGCACGAAATCCGGCAGAAATTCCAGCCTGGCGAGATCTATGGCGTCCTTGCGTCCGGCCACTTGGCGGGCGAGAGCGGCCAATTCCGGGTTTTGGTCGACGGCGACCTCTATGAGGCGAGCATCATTACCGATCACGGGACGCGCGGCGGGCAAAGTCGGCGGAAGGTTCAGCGGCTCCTCGGCGTCGCGAGCAAGAAGACCGTTGAGCTTGCTGCGCGCCGAGCGGACCTCGGCTTCCAGGTTCAGCAGGTTGTTCTTCGCCAGCTCCCAGTTGGTCTGGGCCTTCAGCATGTCTTGCAGGGGAGCGCCAGCTTGGCTCCGAGCGGCGGCCGAGCTCGTCAAGAGCTTGAGAAGATTTACGTTGTCGCGCTCGATGCGGACTTTTTCCCTGGCCAGCGCCAAATCCAAATAAGCGGTGAGAACCTTCCGCTGAAGCTCGAACTTGACGGTTCGAAATCTCTCGCTGGCCGCTCTGGCCGCCTCCAGCGCTACTTTTCCAGCGGTCCACGTTTTGATCGGCAACTGCAGGGTCGTGGACGGCATGAAGGAGCCGCTGAGCGTCATGCGGTCCCATGTCTTCATCTGGTCACGCGAAAACAGATAGCGGTAGCCGAACATCAAATTGGTGTTGGGCCAGGTCGCGTCCCGGTCGACCCGGGCCAAAGCCGCCTTCCACTCGAAATAGGCCGATTCCAATTCGCCGTTGGCCAGGAACGCCCTGTGCAGGACGTCGCGCCAGTTGGCAACCGCAGGCAAAGCCGGCAACTCCCGAGCCTCAATCGGCGGCTCGAAGTGCTCGGAAACTTCGCTCAGCTTGGCTTGCTCGTCCGTCGTGCCAGGGGGCGTGAGAGCACAGCCGCTAAGCCCCAAGGCTGTCGCCATGCTCAAGCATGCCCTCAGGATGAGGTCGCGCGGTCGTTTGCTGAGCATCAAACATTCGGTCCTGGGAGATGGCTGCAGGTCCTGCGGAGACAACACAATAAGCGCTGGAGTTATCAAATCAACCTGTTCCCAGTCAGCGCGTCGCCTCGGAACGCCCTTCAAAGGTCCGCGCGATCGGCACGCGCAGGCTCCGATAGCGCGCGATGAGGCAACGACACTCATTCCCAGAATTTTACGAGATTGAAAGGCTCCATCAGGTCGGGGCCCTTGACGGACGGATCAAATTCAATCGGTCCGCCGAAAGTGAGGCGCCAGGCCGGCGGCTCAATCGGATGCGCGTGAATATCCATCCGGCCAACGCCGCAGTTGGCGCCCGTCACCGGCACGGCTATGAGGCCGTTGCAGGCTTGGTAGAGCAGGTCCGTTCCAATCAATGAGCCATATCCATAAGCGATCGACATCGAACGCGAGTTGAGCATGTTGAAGACGTCGAGCTGGAATTTCCAACCCTCCTTCCAGCGATAACCTATGCGCGCATTCACCGTGCCGATCGCGGGGCTTTTGAAGAAGCCGTCCTGGGTCAAAGCCCGCGGGCCGATATACCGATATTTCAGCGCGCCAAACCAGCCTGTCGGTTCGCCCAGTTCCAGAACCGCGGTCGCAATAATAGGCGCGGCGTTGATCAGAAAATTCCCGGGCTTGTTTCCAAGAAACGTTCCCCAGGGCAGCGCGTCAGGCTGTAGCAGCTGAAGGTAGAGGTCTGCCTGATCCTTATCGAAACCAAGGAAACGCGCATCTGTCATGGTCAGGTCGCCTTCGAAACTCAACCAAGAAACCGGCCGATAATGGTTCGTGAATTCAAACCCGATGCGGCGACTCGGAGGGCCAAATACTGTATTGCCTTCGTCGCCAGCAAAGACGTTTTCCGACTGAAGCTGGATCCAGAAGAGCGTCAGCGCTGACTCCAGATTATCGATCGCTCTGGTCTTCATGCCGACTTCAGCGCCCGTTGACGGCGAAAGCAGGGGTCGACGTTGCGCGAACACATAGCCGAGATCGTCCGACGCTTCGGTTGTTGAAAACGTCTGCGTCGTGCCGCGCGCGTCCGTCGAATGGAAGCCGCGCCCAAAGTTGAGATAGAAATCAGTCTTGTCGTCGAACGGATTGATGATCACCGACGCCTTGGGGCTGAGCAGTTGTCCAGTGCTCGCCCCGTTGTTAAACGGGGCGGTCCATAGGCGGACCGGTTGAGCCGGATTGTCACCGACGAAACCAACGATGGGTGACGCTAAGTAGGTCTGAATGCCGCCGACGCTCGCCCAATAATAATCCCAGCGCGTGCCGACGACGGTCGTCAGCCAGGGAGTCCATTTGGTTTTTATGTCGCTGAATAAGCTAAAATTCGCCTCGCCCACGCGATCGTTGCGCACGGTATCGTAAGGCCTACGGATGTAAGTGTCCTGTAATCCTACCCGGATGTCGTCCCAGCGCGTCTGGTAGCCGAAGCGCAATTCGAAGGGCGTTTCCGCCACGTTGAACTTAATGCCGTGAATGCCGTTCGAACCCAGGATCGTTCTTCGATCGAACTGACGGAATTGGTCGCCAAGAACGGGATGACTCAGAAAATAGGAGAAGTCGCTGAACAAATCCAACGTCGAATGAACAGCGTAACCCTCGATTCGAGAATAGTTCGTTTCGCTGAGCTGGCTCCAGTGGCCGGATATGCTGAACCGCGTCGCGTCGCCGCCATCCGTCGGGTTCATCGTCCCCCAACGAGACATCAGTCCTTGCTCAACGGCGCGCAAGGGAATCTGGTCGGTCGAGTTCCACCGATTGGCATAGGCCATGCCGGTAATGCCGACGCCGTCGGCCTCGGCGCCGCGAATCCAGCGCAACACCGCGTTGACCTTGCGCGCTCTGTTTGGAACGACCCAGGGGCCATCATAAACGGACGCCTCTGCGGCTCCGAGAATGTCGCCGCCCATGAAAGCCCATGACTTCATGCCGAACTGGCGCGCGAAACCGAATTCGCCGGCGCTCGTCGTGAAAACGCCTTGAGGCGCCCTATTCAAATACTGCATGCGGATTGTGCCGGCGTTCGAAAAGTCGCCATCCTCGACGTTATAGGGACCCTTCCGGGCATCCACCGACGCGAGCAATTCGGGCATAATGAAATTCGCATCGGCCCAGCCTTGGCCATGGCCATGGGTGCGCATGTTGATGGGCATGCCGTCGAGATAAAGCGCGAGATCGGTACCGTGATCGAGATCAAAGCCGCGTAGAAAATATTGGTTGGCCTTGCCCTCGCCGCTGTGCTGGGTCACGGCCAGACCCGGCACGACTTCGAGCGCCTCTCCAGGACGATAGAAGGGGATGGCGTTGACCTGTCCGCCAGTAAAAAACCTTTCGCTCGACGAATTCATTTCCTTCGGACCCGTCGGATAATCGATCTTCGGCCCGAGCGCGGTATCCTGCTCTGACGAAGGCCCCGGCGCGACTTCGACAAGCGTGGTTGGCCGCGCAGGGCCTTGCGGACGCGCCGCCTGCCTATGCGTCGTCCGCTTCGCCGCGTGTCCGCCAACATTGATTGTCGGCAATGCCGTCTGAGCAAGGGCATCGCCCGCGAACGACGCCAAACTGACTATAAGGACGAAACGAGAGGTAGAGGTCAGAAGACGGCGGTTCACGGGGCGGCTCACGTATGAGGAATTATGTAATTCAGCTTATTCTCAGACGTTAACCGCCAAAGTTGAAGGGTGATTTTTCGACGGCATCGCGATTGTGCGCCATCTGTGGCAAATGGGTCACACATGACTTTTCCGCAGTAGTAGCGGTTCAAATACGAAAAAGACTCAATTGACCGTCGGTAACGCCTCGCTCTGCGAGTATTTTTTTTGCGAATTGCTCTACATCTTTTCTTTGGCCCTTTAAGATGGCCACTTCCACAAATTTTCTGGCCGAGGATTGGCTTTTTGAAACGGAAACGACAAGTTCAGATTCGGCATAAAGGCCGCCAAGTCTGCTGGCTAGGTTTCGTGTTTTGAAATCATAGGCATACGCCAGAGCAGCCATGCACTTTTCATCTTCTGAGACCGCAATCTCGACCTCCATAAAGGCGCCCCAAGCGAGATCTCTAATTGCCTCAGAAACGCCTGCGTATCGTCTCGCTTTCATGTAAGCTTTCAGAGCTCGGATGAATTGGTCGTCGACCGAAATTGTCAGGCGATGATTCAAGTGACCGGATCTTTCGGAGCTCATTTCTCCAGCCTTTTTCACTCAAGTCGTTCTGAGGAGACTCAGCAAATCCAAGCGCCAGTCTTCAATGCGGGCAAGATGCCGAGCTGGGCAAGCGGTTGATACGCGCGAAAGCGCTGATCTCCACCAAGCGCGATTGTCCAAATCGCAGTACAATCCCTCCGCCGGAGCCGAAGTCGGCGCCACCATCGCGTCGTTGGCGCTTACCAGACTGTGATGGCAATCGGCAGGCCTCTAAGCCTGAGAACAGCATCCGCCGGCGCGCCCGCGCTCCTTTGCTTCCTGAATCGGCGGGCATGGCACGTTGCCATATGAGCAGAAGACACAGCAATCTCCCGCCTTCGGCCTCAGCAGCGCGCCACATCCTTTGCATTCACCAATGATTTGGCAGGCGTCAGGCGGCATCGCCTCAGCCGATCGAAGGCCGCAACGGACAGATGATGGTCGAAACGAACTGCATTCACCCTCGCTGAAATAAATGTGAGGAGAGGATCGATATAATGCCAGGTCGTTGCAGCTAGCTGCCATGGCACAAGCGTAACAAGCAACGCTAGCATTGCTCTGAAGTGGTGGCACGAACACCAGCGCTGAGGTTCGCCCGGCGCTCCCGCCGCTTGCGGTAATGCGGAATTCTGGTCAGTTTTCACAGCCATGGCTCGCGTCTCATATGAGCAATTCCCATCAGGCGCATTAGCTTCCGCCTCCATCAAAGCCGTGAATTGCTTTCGGAGAAAGCGCCCTTGGATCTGATGCCCGTCACAGCCTTCGCGATCAAGGCGCGCGATGAGCTCAGTGATCGTGCGACTCGCTCCGGAGCGAGCAAGGTCAAACGCTCTTTCGATTGTTGTCTTATCCGGCTGCATGGCTGTTCTGGCACAGGCGTTACTTGGCTCAGGGAGACGGAGGATCAATGGTTGCGCGCGCGTAGCCGACATAAAAGCAAGTTGTCGTGACGGAGTAGATCGCTTCGCGGGGATTCGATAGATCCGATGTGATCGAAGAAGCCGCCGCGGCCTCGCAGCAGTCCCTGAAAAAGAAACGAGGTCTCGACGATATCAGCCCGTCATCGTCCTTTCGGCTGAACGACACAGTGGCGCCATTGCGACCATTCATAAAGTGCGGAAAATGTCCTTGGTGGCAAGTCGCGCGCTCGAGGAGATCGAGCATGAGCGCAAGACGCGCTACGGCGTCCTCCCGCGTAATCCATCCTCTTTCCTTGCGACGATGATGGCCATGACGCCAAAGCCTGAACCGCCGACCGCGACTGCATCATCCTTTGGATCCGAATGGAGCCCTCTGCTATCGCGCGCAAGGCCGCTCGATGGATGCACCCGTCCCAAAAAATAAAGGACTGTCTGCCGCTGCACGAGATCGATCAGCTCCGCGTCCGACAGCGCCCGTTTTTGGCTGGGGATGACGCGGCGTATCTGATTGGCTGTCATCGTCGACGGATCCTGCAGGTCTTGGGTGCTCGTCATGCCAAACTGGAATCAGCCGTGGCGCGCGAACGGATGCGAAATTCTCATTCTGTAACATTTTCAGACGGCGAAGCTGCTTGCTTCGCCAGGATATGTTTTAGCGTGGGCTCGCAGAAACGACTTCCTCCTTTTTCGGGGTCGAAGCACGAGGCGGGCAAGGGACCGTGAGACGCTGAGTGCAGAACACGCGCGTAGAACTTGTCCTGCGCCTGCGGTACGCAGATACAAACGAGGGTCGTCGTCGCCAATTCTTTTTCGAGGATGTGAAAAAGTTTTTTTGCGCGCCTCGGGCGCAAGCGACCCGATCCAATCGACGACATCCACGCTTTTGCCTAAGCGTCGCAGTTTACCGGCGATAAATCCCGCGACACTGCGTGTATGACCTTCGATCGTGCTATAGGCGGCGCAAGGTTCACAAAAGAACCACTCTCTGGGTCAAGATTGAGCTTCGTTGTGCATCAAGGCCAACGCAGATCTCGAATTCACCTGCTTCAGCCACCCAAGTGAAGTTCTCGGAAAGGTAGCGGAGTTCGCTCGTCGACAGGGTAAGCGCGACCGTCTTGGTCTCTTTTGCGTCGAGCAAAACTTTGCTCCAGTTCTTCAGTTCGAGCGCAGGCCGCGCGACTGTGGCGACCCGGTCGCGCACGAAGAGAAAAATCGTGCTTTCAGCGGCGACGTCGCCCTCGTTGCGCGCGTCCACGCAAATCCGAACTGCATCTTCCAGCCTGAAGGTTCTGGGCTCCACGCGCAGATTGCTCAAAACGACATGCGCATAAGAAAGGCCGTGACCAAAAGGAAAGAGTGGTTCGCTTGAAAGATCGAGATATCTGCACGTGAAGGGATTGGAAGAATCGAAAGGCCGGCCCGACGAGCGTTCACTGTATGATATCGGGATTTGGCCAACGTCCCGAGGCCACGTCACGGCGAGACGCCCGGTGGGATTGAACCGCCCGGTCAGAACGTCTGCGATGGCGGCGCCCGCCATGTGACCGAGAAACCATGTCGCCAACACGGCTTGCGCACGCTCAACCAGCCATGGCGCGGTCAATGGACGTCCAGAACAAAGAATGACGACGACGGGCTTCCCAATCGAGAGAACGCGTTCCGCGAGCTCTCGCTGTCGACCCGGTAGATCGAGTGACGCGCGACTCGCAGCCTCGCCGCTCATCCAGGACGCTTCTCCAACACAAAGGACGATCAACTCCGCCTGTTCGCATAACGCGCAAGCCGCGTGGATTGCGCCAGAATCGGCACGGTCAATTCCGCCCCCCGATTCATGCATGATGTCGCAATCGCGAAGCAATGCGCGAAGGCCGTCAAGAATTGTAATGCCCTTGTCAGGGTCGCCTGTCGCCGCCCATGGCCCCAGCATTTCAGAGCGCGTCTCTGCGAGTGGCCCGATGACTGCGATCCGCTTCGCTTTTGGCGAAAGAGGTAAAGTCCCGTCATTGGTAAGAAGCACGATTGCGCGCCGCGCCGCTTCCAGCGCCAAATTCTTTGTATCGAATTGTGGGACAGCTGATATAGACACACGTCGATAGGGATCGTCCAATAGGCCAAGCTTCTGTTTGAGTGCGAGAACGCGACGCGCAGAGGCGTCGATATCGGCAATCGACACCAGTCCGCGCGCCAGCGCCTCCGGCAGACGAAGAAAGGCGCCGCTCACCATATCCATGTCGACGCCGGCTCTAAGAGCGAGCGCCGCCGCCTCGACGACATCGGCCGCGACGCCATGTTCGATCAACTCCGGGATGGCGGTGTAGTCGCTGACAACCACTCCTTCGAAACCGAGTTCACCCCTGACATAGTCGCGCAGCAGCTTTGTCGCGGCCGTCATCGGAATTCCGGCGACGCTGTTGAACGCCGGCATGATCGCGGCGCATCCTGCGGCCACGGCCGCCTTAAAAGGCGGCAGATAAACTTCACGCAAAGTCCGTTCGGAAATATCGACTGGCGCATAGTCGCGGCCGGCCGTGGCCGCCCCACCGCCGCAGAAGTGTTTGGCAGTGGCGGCTATCGCCATGGCGTTCCCGAGATCGGCGCCCTGAAAGCCCCGGACTTTCGCTTCCGCGAATTTCGTTGCGACGAAGGGGTCTTCGCCAGGACCTTCGGCAATCCGTCCCCAACGGGGATCTCGCGTCACGTCGAGCATGGGCGCGAAGGTAAGATCAATCCCGTCGCCCGAGGCCTCCCGCGCCGCCGCGCGCGCCGTTCTCTCCCACAGAGACGGGTCGAACGCGCAGGCCTCGGCGAGCGGAATGGGAAAAATCGTCTTGTGCCCATGAAGCACGTCGAGGGCGAAAAAAAGCGGAACGCCAAGTCGCGTTTCCTCGACCGCGCATTTCTGCATTTCGGCGATCGCCGCGCGACCCCAGACATTGAACACTCCGCCGACGTTTCCCGCGCGGATGCTCGCCGTCACGTCACCGGAGCCTTGAGCTCCGGTCACGGTCTGCCCCGCCGTCACCAGATTGATCTGGCCGACCTTTTCATCAAGGGTCATTCGCGCAAGAAGCGCTTCGATTCTATCCATCGCGACCCAATCGCAGCACTCTCCCATTCGGACCTAATGGCTCAACATCAAAAGCATACCCGATTTTTGGCGCTGCGAACCAAACGCTGCCAAGCGTCGCATTCCAGCGGCAACCGGCCGTACTTTCCGGTGGTACAGTCGAGTTTATTGTTGTCGCCAGCGCCGTCGCCGCGCATGTTTGGTCAAACACACTTCATGACTCGGCGATTTATTGATTTCCACGAGGACGCTGCCAATGAATGAACCAAAAGAACGAGAGAAACAGAAAGTCGACGACGCGACGATCTTGGAGCCAGGACTCTTTTCACAATTCCGTGCGATGGCGCATGTGCTGCTTGTCTCGCCTCAGCGAAACCCAATTGTCTGGCTGGCTCTCGGATTGGTGGTCATCGTCGGCGCAACAGCCTATGCGCAGATCGAACTAAACGCCTGGAGCCAGCCATTTTACGACGCGATCAACCGCAAGGACCTTTCCGGGGTCGGGCGGCAGCTGGGCGTCTACGGCATCATCGCTGGCGCTCTGGCGCTCGGCTACCCCGATCCATGGTCGAAATATTCGAATCAGGAGTTCATTTCGGCGCTAGAGCAGCTTGGTTTGACGCGGCTCGTTCCCTCTCTCGACGTGGTGGCGCGCTGGGATCATGAGTTGACGGCGCCCGAGCAACAGGCGCTCGCCTTCGCAAGGCTCTTTCTTCACAAGCCGCGGGGGTGATCATCGACGCCGCTCTCGAAACGCTCGCGCCCGAAGCGAGGCGAACATTTATCTCCAATTTCCAACAGGAACTGCCGGATTCGGCATTGATCTCGATCAGTGGCGTTTCTGCGCTGGGCGACTTTTTCCGGCGTGTCGTGAACCTCAAGCTGGATGTGTCTGGTCAGCGGCTTGCCCGGCCTATCTGCTAGCGGCGACGCGGTAAACCAATCAAGGGTCGCAGTAGAGCGATCTCTTCTCGGAGTGGCGTGGCATGAGTTCGAGCGCCGATAGTCTCCTTGACTGGATGACGCATCAATGCGCCTTCTCAGCGAAGGCGATGCTTCGCGCGATTTCCGCAACGCAACTCGTCAAGATTCGCGCGCATCTTGGCCAACAAATCCGTCCTGCGCACGGCTCGGTCCTCGCGTCTCCCCAAATCGCGGCCTACGATCCCGATCCAGATTATTTTTTTCACTGGCTGCGAGATTCGGCGATCGTCATCGACGCGTTACGCGTTCTCTATGAGGACAGAACGCTCGGCCCGGACGCACTCGATCATATTTCCGACTTCATGCAATTCAGCCTCGACCTTTGTCGGCTGGATGGCCGCGTCGTAGCGGAGAGAGGCGATTTTCGCCGAAATGTGAGCGCCGATTTCCTGCGTCATGTTCGTTCCGAAAAGGAACTTCGTCAGGTGACCGGCGACCGCGTGCTTGGCGAAGCACGTTACAATCCTGACGGAACGCTCGACATATTAGGGTGGGCGCGTCCCCAGAATGACGGCCCGGCGCTGCGCGCGTTGACGGCGCTGCGGGTGTGGCGTCTGGAAGCGTTTCGTCAACGAGCGGATTTAGGCATCGCCGAACAACTTCTCGAAGCGGACCTCGACTATACCTTCAATCATTGGCGCGACGCCTGTTTCGATCTCTGGGAGGAAATTCGCGGCCATCATTATTATACGCGTCTGCTTCAGCTTGCGGCGCTCGTTGAGGGCGCGGAATGGCTTGAACAGAAGGGAGACGCCGCTAGGTCGCGCGCCTTCAGAGCCGCCGCAGATGACATTTCGCGATGCCTTGACGCGCATTTGGATAAGGATGCGAGCTATTATCGCGCTTTTCTTCCCGATTTCGTCCAGCCCTCGACAATTCCTGACGCGCGCCGTCTCGACATCGCCGTCGTACTCGGCGTGATTCATGCCGCGCGTTCCGGCGACCGGCATGGCGTGCTCGACCCCAAGGTGCTCTCGACGCTTCTTCGACTCGAGAGCCTCTTCACGTCGGAATACAAGATCAATCAGGATCGCGCCGCCGATTGGGGGCCGGCAATGGGCCGCTATTGCGGCGACGTCTATTTCAGTGGCGGCGCCTATTACTTTTCGACGCTCGGCGTCGCGCAGTTCTACTACCTGCTCGCCGAAAGCCTGGTGCGGCTCGCGGCGATCGAGATTTCTCTGGAGCAGCGCGAGATGTTCACCGGCATGTTTGACGCGATGCCGGGGCAAGCGTTCAACACGCCGGGAGGTCGGCGAAAACTCGCGGAAGCGGCGTTGAAGCGCGGCGACATGTTTATGGCCACCGTCAGAATATATACGCCGCCGACCGGCGAGTTGGCGGAACAATTTAGTCGCGACGACGGCGTGCAGACATCAGCGAAAAACCTCGCCTGGAGCTACGCGGCATTCATCACGGCTCATGCCGGTCGAAATGCCGCGTCGCGCGCCATCGGCAATTGCTGTTAGCGTAATGACGCTCTTCATCTCTTGTTTCGTAGCCGCGCGAGGCCGCCCCACAGGCCCCCGAGATCGCCGAGCGACGCGTGAACAATATCGGGACTCGTTGGATTTTTCCGCCGCAATAGAAGCAGCGCGCTTCGAGTTCGGTCAATCGAAACGCCAACCTCCTTCATCATTGAGCCGCCGATAACGAAGCGGTCAGGCGACCAATAGGCCACCGTATTGTGCAGTCCGATGGCGACGATCCGCGCGAGCTCGTCCCAAACGGGATGATCCTTCGCCAAACTCTCCGGCGGCGCGCCGAAGCGCTCGCCGATCGCATGTCCGGACACGAGGTCTTCGAGAGTAGGCGCATCGAGAACGGTTCCGAGAATCTGCTCGCCGATCACGAAATTGAATATTGCGCGGTCAATGACGCCATCGACGATGCGCGCGCCATTGACTCCGGTCGACACCGTCACATAAGCGAGGATCGTAGCGCCTCTGCCGGCGCCGAATGTCGCCTCACCGAGCCCAACCATGGCGGTGTCGTTTTCGAGTATTACGGGCGCGCCAAGGACGTGTTGCAGATCGTCTACCAGCGACGCGCCGTCCCAGCCGGCAAGATTCGGCGCATGCATGAGCGTGCGTCTGTCGCGTGAAATGACCCCCGGCGCCCCGACCGCGAGCGCTTCCACGCGCTCGCCGCCGCTGAGTTCCTGTGCAAGGGCGATGAGTCGGTCGCGTCCGGATCGATAATCGTTGGGCGTAGCGACGATGACGGTTTGGTCCAAGGTTTCAAGGTCGCGGGATCGCGCAACCCGCGTCTTGGTGCCGCCAATATCCACCACGATGAACATGTCACCGTCCAAGTCCAGAACCGCTACCGCCTAACCTCCACGCAGGCCTTCGAGGTCGCGTAAGGCGTTGCAGCGCCCACGGCGGATGAATATAGCGTGGCGTTTTTTCGGAGAGTTGATCCGTTGAAAATGCCGCTGGCGCGCCCCGCCGTATGGAAAATAGATTATCGCGACTTCAATTTGATTGGCAAGAACGTGCGCCAATAAGCATAAAGCAGCGACGAGCTTTTTGACCTATTCTGACGCGCCCTATTTTCATGGCGGATACTGTGCGCGACGGGACGCCGCTGTTTCGCGCGCTTTAAGCGCGGCGCGGAAGGCGTCGCTGTCATAGCCCTTGTCGGCGATCAGCGTTTTGGCCTTGGGCAGGGCGCGGAACATAAGGCCGGCGCCCTTGTGGTCGCTCATCTGGCCTTCGGTTCAGCCCGCCTATCGCGCGCCCAATACAGCGGGAAAGAACCCCTTTTTTAGAAGGCTTACCGCCGTGCGACGCGCTTCAGATGCGTCGAGTCGATCATGATGCGTTTATCGTTGGGACAGATCGACCTGGCTCGAAGTTCTTTATCGTGCTTTCGCCACGGTCTGAGAGCTTGGCAAGCTTGACGTGCGGCCAATTGAGAAGGCTGCGAGCAGCGCGGCTTTATGGAGCGACGGAGCAGTATGGCTTCGGCGTGCAATAGGCCGAATGATCGCTCCCACCGACTCCACCATCCGCGCTCTTCGTCCGCATCCAGCGGATCCGACTAGCGCGCTGGGGATGCGGGGCGCGTGTTCGACGATCTCGCCGAATGGAGTCCTGCCGAGGATTTGCGGCGCAAGCAGTGACCCCTGAAGGAGGCGGCGGGAAGCATCGGCCAAGCTTCGCTTCACGAGCCTGCCACGCTTGCTCTTTAGGGCGCCATCCATATTCTTGTCCGGGCTTGTCGTCGGCGCTTAACCTCTAGCGACAGGCACACTCTGTCCTTGCCCGCAGCCTCACGGCCGCGGGTTTTTTCACCACTAGAGTAGTTGAGGTTTATCGGAGGCATGGCCTTTAGCGCGGGCTTTCACGCGGCGCCGCAATAACGAATCGTGGAGATCAGCTGTTTCGGTAAGGAAATAATGCGGAATTTCGCGCTTCGCCGCGATCGCCTTGCGCTCTGCAAAAGATCGAGGCCTCTTTTCACCTGCGCTGGAGCATCGGCTCATATTTGGACGACGGACGTGATCTCGAATTTCTCGCCTGAAGGATTCTCACCAATCCTCAGGATTCTGTCGCTGATCATCCGATACGGTGGCGTGGGGAGATTATATGGCGCCGGCACGCCCTTGTAGACGCGGCCGGCCAAATCGAATTTCGAGCCGTGGCAAGGGCAGAAAAACCCTCCGGGCCAGTCCGCGGTCGGCTCGGCATCGCTCGGGGTCGGATAATAGAGCGGAATGCCGCCGAGATGCGTGCAGACGCCGACGAGAACGGCGTAGGCGGGGTCGATCGAGCGATGCCAGTTCCGAGCGTAGCGCGGCTGTTGCAAGACTTCCGAGTCGGGATCGGCAAGCTCGGAGAGCAACGCGGGGTCCTTCAATTTCTCCAGCGCCGCATCTGGCCTGCTGAAGATCACCACCGGCAGCCCGCGCCAGCGCACGACCACTTTCCCGCCCGGCTCGAGCCCGCCAAGATCGACGTCGATCGGCGCGCCCGCGGCAACGCTGGAGGCGTCAGGGTTCAACGCATCGATCAAAGGCCAGATCGCGGCCGCCGTCGCCACGACGGCGCATGCGCCGGTCGCGACGTAAAGAACGTCCCGGCGGAGAGGGTCGGCTAAATCGAGAGTCGTCATCCGGCGCTCCGGTCAAAAAGTACGCTCGCGTCAGGGAAGAATGTTGCGCGTGGCCCAATGTTCAAGTGCAGGGTCCCGCAAATTCAGATTGTCTTCGAAATAGGGGCGACCCGCTCGGGAAAACGGCGAGGTGGCAGCTTTCCGCGTCCGCCCTATCTTGTCATCTCAGCCTCGTTCTGGCAGTCTCGTCCAATGCCTCGGTGGTTCGCGCTCACACGGACTCTTGCGATGCTGATGAAATCTCGTTCGGGGGGCACTTCGATCAGTATGCTTTAAAGCAATATCAGCAAAATACTCCCGTGTGGTGGTCGTCATGGTCATACGAGCAGGCCTCAAGATCTGTCGGCAGGACACAAAATCATGCTCATCCCAGTGATCGTCATGATGCTGGGCGAGCGCGACCGTCGGAAAGGCCAAAGTTGCCGCAAAGGCGGCAACCATTGAAAGTTTCCGAAACATAAATCTGCTCCTTCCCGTATTCTGCCAGCCGTTTCTCGTCGGCGCGGGCCATGATCGCCGGCAAGATGGCCGCCGGGCGGGCTAGTGGGCCGATTCAACGATTTTGAACGGGAAGATTGGGTAGAGGGATTTGAGTTTGACGCGGGCGTCGTCGGCTGTGAACTGCCAGTCGGCCTTGGCTTGATGCTTGTTGCGGGCGGCGACCCAGGCCGCGACCTCGTCGCGCAGGGTGGCCAAATCGCCGATACGCCGGTCGAGACATTGCGAGGAGAGAACGCTGAGCTCGCTCTCTGCCATGTCGAGCCAGCTTCCGTGCTTCGGCGTGTAATGCCATTCGAAGCGCTCGGTCAGGCGGCGCGCTTCCTGCGGCGCAAATGCCTGGTAAAGCGACGCAGGCTTGTGCGTGTTCAGATTGTCCTGGACGAGTACGATCTTTTCGGCGCGTGGAAACATCTCGTCCGCCACATGCTTGAGCGCATGGGCGTAATCAATCGCCGTGTGACGCTCGGTTACGATGGCATCCCGCCGTCCCTCGAGCGGCGCGAAGATCATGAAGATGCTGGCGGTTCCGTTGCGCTCATATTCATAATCGACACGCCGCGGCTGGCCTTTCCGCATTGCAATGGGCGCGCGTGTCTCCTTCAACAGCTGCTTCGAGGTTTCGTCGAGACAGACCACCGGCCGCGCGGGATCATGCGGACGCTGATAAACGTCGAGCACGTCCTCCATCGCCGCGACGAAGCTGGCGTCGGCCTGCGGGGGAATCACCCACTGCTGCTTGCGATGGGGTTTGAGAATGTTTTTTTAAGACACGACCGATCGTGCTGTCGCTCGCCGTCTCGACGATTTCGAGCTCGACGACTTTCTTTTCCAGCAGCCGCAACGTCCAGCGCGCATAGCCTTTCGGCGGCGTCGAGCAGGACAAGGCTATCAGCCTGGCTTCCTTCTCGCGTCAAAAATCCGCGGCACGGAGGGACGCGTGTGCGGCTTGCGCGTCAAGACCGCGGCGAAGCCTTCCTCTACGAGCTGCTTGCGCACCCGATAGACCATCGACGCGCTCGTCTCCAATTGTTCGATGATCTCGCCGTCGCTCAAGCCTTCGCCCGCCTCGGAAACGTCCGCCTTCAGCAAAATATGAGCCTTTACCAGCGTCTTCGCCCCATGCTTGCCCTTGCGCAGCATGGCTTCCAGATGCGCCCGCTCCTCGCCGCTCAAGCGCACCGCATACCGCTTCACGCCGATCGCTTCCCGCGCCATCTTCGCCTCCCGAGGTCGAATCAATGGCGGAGCGAATCAGGAATCTTCAGCCGGGGGAAGCGTCCTATTCAAATTCGCTGAAGCGACCCACTAGGCTTCGGGACTAAACTGGGCGGCCCGCCCACAGGGCTTTCACATCGAACCCAAGCCTTCGCCGCATCGCAGTCAAGACAACGCATTTCACGGTTTTTCGTTCCGCCTTGGGCGAAGAACCTCAGAAACAGCCAGCCGGGAACGGATCGTGGCGGCGCCTGGCTGACCGCAGGGGCACCGACTTTTCACGTCGGAAAGCGAATCTTTGCAAGAAAATTGACCAGGAAAACTGCGACAGTAGTTGTAGCCATTCGGCAAGAAGCGCCGATCCAAGAACAGTTTCGCGGGGGAGGATTATGAATCAAGAGAATGCCTCTAACCACCGAGCGACGCTGACGGCGCTGACAGGCAAGCGGCCGTCCGCTAGAGGCGGCGGGCGCTACAGCTTCGAAGTCCAAGGCCTGGATTGCGCCGAGGAAGTGGCGGTCTTGCGCGGCGAGGTCGGCCCGCTCGTCGGCGGCGAGGACAATCTCGCCTTCGACGTCTTGAGCGGCCGCATGACGGTGCTCGACAGCGCCCCGTCCGTCTCGGCAGACGAAATTATCGACGCCGTCCGCCGTACCGGCATGACTGCCGTCGAGTGGCGTCGCGAGGAGAAGGAGTCGTCCGAAGCCAGCGATCGGCGGCGTCGACAGCAAGTTTTGTTCACGAGCCTCAGTGGTCTGTCAGTGGCAGCGGGATTCGCCATTCATGTCTGGCTCGCCGGCGGTCTCGGCGAAGGCCTGCGGCTTCTCGCAGGTCACGAAGGAGAGGCGACTCCGCCGCCAGAGGCGGTCGCCTACGCTCTCGCGGTCGCCTTCGGCATCCGCTTCGTCATCGTCAAGGCTTGGTCCGCGGTGCGCGGGCTGCGGGCCGACATGAACCTCCTGATGGTGGTCGCCGTCGCTGGCGCCATCGCGATCGGCCAGTGGTTCGAGGCCGCAACCGTAACTTTCCTCTTCGCACTCTCGCTGACGCTGGAAAGTTGGAGCGTGGCGCGAGCGCGCCGCGCAATCGCCGCCCTTCTCGATCTCGCGCCGCCGACCGTCAGGCTTATCCGCGCAGACGGATCGGAGGCGGACGTTGCGGCGGCGGAAGTCAAACCCGGCGAGCGCTACATCGTTCGCGCCGGCGAGCGCATCGCGCTGGACGGAGTCGTTATGGCAGGCAGCAGCTCCGTCAACCAGGCGCCGATCACCGGCGAGAGCGTCCCGGTCGAAAAGGCGCCCGGCGCCGAGGTCTTCGCGGGCACAGTCAACGGCGATGGCGCGCTGACTGTGGAGGCCGTCAAGACGGCCGAGAACACGATGCTCGCCCGCATCATTCGCCTCGTGGAAGAAGCGCATGCGGGGCGCGCACCTTCGGAGCAATGGGTGGAGCGTTTCGCGCGCGTCTATACGCCTGCCGTAATGGGTCTCGCCATCCTCGTTTTCCTGGGACCGCCGCTGGCGCTCGGCGGAGCATGGCATGACTGGTTCTATCGCGCGCTCGTGCTCCTGGTGATCGCCTGTCCCTGCGCGCTGGTCATTTCGACACCTGTCTCGATCGTCGCGGCGCTGGCGTCCGCCGCCCGTGAAGGCGTGCTGGTCAAGGGCGGCGCTTATATCGAACTTCCGGGCCGTCTCAAAGCAATCGCCATGGACAAGACGGGCACCGTCACGCGCGGCGAACCAGAGGTTGTGCGCGTCCTGCCATTCGGCGCTCACACGGAGGCCGAACTCCTGGCGCGCGCCGCGGCGCTCGAAGCGAGGTCCACACACCCCCTCGCGCGCGCCATTCTGCGCCATGCCGAAGCGCAGGGAATCGCCCCGGCGCCAGCTACGGATGTGCAAGTTCTCAAAGGAAAGGGGCTTACCGGAACCTTCAACGGCGAACAATTCTGGCTCGGCTCTCATCGCTACGTCGTCGAGCGCGGCCAGAACACCGCTCAGTCCGCGGAACAGGCACAAGCATTGGAGGCGGATGGCAAGACGGTCATCGTCGTCGGCAACCCTCGGCATGTCTGCGGCCTCATCGCCGTCGCCGACACGATACGGCCCGAAGCGCGCGATATTGTGCAACAGCTGCGCGCCGTCGGGATTGCGCACATGGTCATGCTGACGGGCGACAATCGGATCACCGCCGAAGCTATCGCGCGCGCGGTTGGCATGGACGAGGTGTACGCCGAACTGTCGCCCGAGGACAAGGTCGCGAAAGTCGAAGAGCTCGTCGCTCGTTACGGCGCGGTCGCCATGGTGGGCGATGGCGTGAACGACGCGCCGGCCTTGGCTCGCGCAAACCTGGGAATCGCCATGGGCGCAATCGGCTCTGACGCCGCGATCGAAACGGCCGATGTCGCGCTGATGACCGACGACATTTCGAAATTGCCTTGGCTGGTGCGCCACTCCAAACGAACGCTCGCGATCATCCGGCAGAACATCGTGTTCGCGCTCGGGGTCAAGGCGATCTTCATGGCGCTCACCTTTGCCGGCTTCGCCACCTTATGGGGCGCGATCGCCGCCGACGCCGGTGCCTCACTCGTGGTGGTCACAAACGCGCTGCGCCTCCTGCGGCCGCGCGATGTGAAGACAAAAGCAAAAACGGTCGCCGAGCGGCCCTATCCGATCGTTCAAAGTCGAAAAAGCGCTGCCTGGACCGTGTCAGTGGCTTTGGCGGCGATCTCGATCGGCGCGATCCTCGTCAGTTACGCGCCGGATTTCCTTACACCGGAGCCAAGGCCATCAGCTAAAATCGAACCAGCGCCGCCGCAACAAGTTGCGCCGGCGCCGTCTGTCGTTCCCGCCCCACAGAAGGAGACGACGGAACGTCGGGCGGCGACTCTTGACGACTACGTCATAAAAAATCTACCGAATGGTCTGGAGCTGAAGATTCCGAAGTCCGGCGTCGAAGCCAGACTGCTTGAATTCATCGAGCATAAAGCGAAGCCCACAAAGATCGTCTGGTTCGATCTCGATCGCCTGAAGTTCGAGAAGGGCAAGACAAAACCGCTGCCCTCTTCGAAAGAGCAGCTGCGGAACGTCGCCAAAATACTCGTCGCCTATCCGAAGGTAAAAGCGATCATCGGCGGCCACACCGATAATCTCGGCAATGTGGGCGTGAAACGCAGACTGTCACATGCGCGCGCCATGTTCGTCCGGCGCGAACTGAGCCAAGTGGGCGTCGGCGCTTCGCGACTTCAGGCGAAGGGCTATGGCGGAAGCCAGCCTGTCGCAACCAACGCTACCGAAGAAGGGCGGGCGAAAAACAACCGCATTTCTTTGGGCGTTGTCCGAAAATGACGGCTCAGGAAAGGACTGCTCGCGAGAAAATCGCGACGGTGGCGCTGACTGTCGCCTCAATGCTTCGGGGCGTTCCGGGATTCTCCTGTGTTTCCGGATAGAGTGACCGTCACTTGAAAGCCATGCGGAGCGCGAGTTCCAAAACTCATGCGGCCTCCATAGGCTTCGACGATATCAGCGGCGATCGAGAGACCGAGCCCCGAACCTTCGGTTGTCTCATCGAGCCTGACCCCGCGCTGGCCGAGTTTGGCGATCTTGTCCGCCGAAACTCCGGGACCATCGTCTTCGATGACAATACGCAAGCCCGTTTCGCCTTGTGCAGCGATGCGCACTTCTGTTTCCGCCCATTTGATGGCGTTCTCCAGGAGAACGCCAAACAGCTCGGTCGCATCCTCTGAGGAAATGTTAGCGATTGTCTCAGTTGAGACCTCGTTGCGCCAAGAGACTCTCGATCCCTTGGGGCTGCGCGAGAGCGTCCTGATCAAACCCTCGATGACATCCCGGATTACAATTCCTTCCGTGGTTATGCGTGGGGCAGATTGCAGGCGGGCCTTGGAAAGCTCATGGTTGATGAGGCGACGCATCCCGAACGCCAAGTCTTGCAGTTCGTCGGCGATCTCTGTCTCGCCTTTTTGCCGCAACCGTTCTGCGTCTGTCGCTAAAACTGTGAGCGGCGTCTTGAGACCATGCGCCAGATTGGCGGCGCGCGCCTTTGCGCTTTCGATGGCCTTTGCTTTTGCGTCGAGCAGCGAGTTGACCTCGGCGACGAGCGGCATGATCTCTTCCGGTTCGTCGACCGCGACGGTCTTTTGTTCGCCGGCGCGCACGGCGTTGACGCTCCGACGGAGGCCTTCGAGTGGCCTGAGCCCGATCGCAATCTGCCCCCAGGACGCAAACAGTAGAGCCACAGCCAGTATTGCAAGGGACAGAGCGACGTCGCCGGCGAACTCGCTTCGAGCTTCGACGATCTCCTTGCGATCGAGCCCTGCCGTGATCCGCAACCGCCGCGTTCCATCGCCGACGGTGTAGATTATCCGACGCTCGCTCGTGAATAGAGTCTCGCCGCTCGGTCCGGTCACGTCGTGATGGTGCACGACGCCGGGCTCCAAGGGATGATCGGCGAGATCGATGACATGGTCCCACAACGATCGCGACCGCAGCTTCACGCGGGTAGTGTCATCGACGATCTGCCAATAAAGGCCGCTCAAGGGTTGATCGAAGCGTGGATCCGCCAGCGGTCGATTGAGTTGAAGCGATCCGTCGGGATTGACGGAGACGTTCGCGGCAAGCTGTCGGATGTAGGTGTCGAGTTCGATCCCGATCCGGCGGACAACCTGGCGCTCGAAGAGCAGGACGAGCGCTGCTCCCGCAACCACGAGGGCGATGGTCAAAGATATGGCCGCTGCGATAGAGAGCCGCAAACGAAGGGATTTGGCGTTCATCCGTCTCTGCCGATGACGTAACCGAAACCGCGGCGCGTTTCGATACAGTCGAGGCCGATTTTCTTGCGCACGCGCCCAATCAGCACTTCGACCGCGTTGCTGTCCTTTTCGTAATCGTGGGAAAAGAGCTGGTCGAGCAATTCAGAATGGGGCACCACGCGGCCCGCGTGGTGCATCAGGTAACCGAGCAGCCGATATTCCTGCGGCGTCAAATTAATGGCGACGCCGTCCCGCGTCACCCTCATTTGGCGAGTATCGAGGCTCAAGGGTCCGATGGTGATAATCGGCGTGGACAGGCCTGTCGATCGGCGCACAATCGCTCGAAGACGCGCCAGCAGTTCCTCCATTTTGAAAGGCTTCGGCAAATAGTCATCGGCGCCGGAGTTGATGCCTTCGACCCGCTCGAGCCAGGTGTCTCGCGAGGTGAGGATGAGGATGGGCATCGCGCGACCGTTGGCTCGCCATTTCTTCAAGATCGAGAGCCCGTCCATACGGGGTAAGCCGAGATCGAGAATGACAGCCGCGTAATCCTCGGTGTCGCCCTTGAACCAAGCTTCCTCGCCGTCACACTCGTGGTCGACGATGTAGCCTGCGTCGGTGAGCGCAGCCTTTACATTGCGGGCGATCCGATCATCGTCTTCGACAAGCAGAACGCGCATTATTTGCCTTTGATCTCGAAAATCCTGGCCGTTCGTGCGTCGACATGCATTTCGACCATCGAGCTACCTGGCGCGATGACCTTGATTTGATAAACCCAGTTCCCGCGCTCTTGCTCCAGCGCAATGCCGACCACTTCGCCGCGAACCGCCTTACGGACCTCGGAGAGCACAGATTCGAGCGGGAGGACCTCCCCGTGCTCGAACGCCCTGAGCGCGGTGTCGTGGTCATTGCGGCTCTTCCCGACGTTGTCCCCGAACGCCGCGCTGGCGTTCAGGCCCAGCCAAAGCGCGAGCGTGACGCCGACACAGGGTTGTAAGAGCAGTTTCCGCATAAGCGCAATATCCGTGAGCAATGCTGTCAAATCGCTAACAAACTCCGCTAGGAAATTGACAGCCGCCGGCCGTTAGGATCGGTCATCTCGATCGAGCTTCGATGTCATCAGGCGCGCACCTTCCGATGAGAAGTCCAACCACTGCAAAGCCATTTTATCACCTTTCCGGCGTGGACCAGGTTCAGGCCAGCGCATGAGAAACGAAAACAACGGCGATCGCGCTACGCCACAGCCCGAACCGCGAGCCGACAGGGCGGCCGGAAACGAAGCGTCGCGCCTCTCCCGTAGGCTTCTCCCTGTCGTCATTGTCGTGATCGCCGCGAGCGCCTTGGCGGCGTGGCGGTTCCCGCAGATTTCAGCGCCTCTGCGATCCCTGTTCTCGCGCTTCACAAGCGAGCGGCAAGCGGCTGAGGAGCAGGTTGAGCAAAAGACCGCCGAGGGTCTCGTCAAACTGACCCCCGGGCAGATCGAAGCGGCCAAGATCGAGATGGCCGCGGTGGGTCCCGGAACGCTCAGGAAACGCATCGTCGTTCCCGCCGCCGTCACACCCGATCCTGACCGCGTCGGGCGGGTCGCCGCCAAAGTCGCCGGGACAATCGCCGAGTTGCGCAAAAAGCTGGGCGGCCAAGTCGCTCTGAACGAGGTGATCGCCATCATCGACAGTCGAGAGGTCGCCGAGGCCAAGAGCGACTATCTCGCCGCCTCCGTCCAGTATGATTTACAGAACCAGCTTTTCCTGCGCGAGAAGGGTCTGTTCGAAAAGAAGATCACTGCCGAACAACTGTTCCTCAAGGCCAAGACGGCATTCGCCGAAGCCAAGCTGCGCCTCGATCTCGCACGCCAGAAGCTCGCCGCCCTCGATCTCTCCGAACAGGAGATCGCCGCACTGTCGAGTCAGCCGATCTCCAGCCTGCGCCGCAAGGAGATCAGAGCGCCGCTCGCCGGCCGAGTTATCGAGCGCATGGTCAGCCTCGGCCAGCCAGTGGGCGGCGAGGGACAGGCCAAGGAGCTTTATGTCCTCGCCGATCTATCGGTCGTACAGGCGGATCTTTCCGCGCCAATCGCCGATCTCGCCAATGTGCGCGAGGGACAAGCTGTTCAGATAACGACACCGGATGGGCGTGCCTTCGCGGGGAAGGTGGCTGTCGTCAGCGCCACTATCACCCCGGAAACACGCTCGGGCCTTGTGATCGCCCGATTCGACAATCCGGATTTCGCGTTGCGGCCGGGCGTGCTGCTCAACGCCGAAATAGCATTGGAGCAGACGCGGGTAAAAGCGATGATTCCGCGTGTGGCGATGCAGATGATCGACAACGAGCCAACTGTCTTCGTGCGCACGGCGGAGGGATTCGTCAAACGCCAGATCAAGATCGGCGCGTCCGACGATGAGTCGATGGAGGTCACGACAGGTTTAACGCCGGGCGAGACGATCGCCGTCTCCAATACTTTCGTTCTGAAAGCCGAGTCGGGCAAGAGCGGAATTGAAGAGGAATAAGGGCGCCATCCCATGATGAAGCGGATCATCGCCTTTTCCGTCCATCAGCGCTGGCTGGTCGTTCTGCTGGTTGCGCTCGTGGGAGCGTTTGGCGCATGGTCGCTGACGCTTCTGCCGATCGACGCCGTACCCGACATCACCAACGTCCAGGTGCAGATCAACGCCCGCGCGCCGGCGCTCTCCCCTCTCGAGATGGAGAAGCAAGTCACCTATCCGATCGAGAACGCGCTTGCGGGCATTCCTGGCCTTGATTACACCCGCTCGCTGTCGCGCAACGGCTTCGCGCAAGTGACGGCGGTTTTTGCCGATCATGTCGACATCTATTTCGCGCGCCAGCAGGTCAATGAGCGGCTGACGCAGGCGCGCGAAGATTTTCCGCCGCACGTTGAGGCGCGGATGGGGCCGATCTCAACCGGCCTTTCCGAAATCTACATGTGGACGGTGCGCTACAAGGAGAATCCTGGCGCGCCGCAGGACGGCAAGCCGGGCTGGCAGCGCGACGGCTCGTACCTCACGCCAGAGGGCGCGCTGCTCAAAACGGACTTGGAGAAGACGTCCTATCTGCGCACGGTCCAGGATTGGATCATCAGGCCGCAATTGCGCACAGTGCCGGGTGTCGCGGGCATCGATTCGCTTGGCGGCTATGTGAAGCAGTACCATGTGCAGCCCGATCCCGCGAAGCTCATGGCGCTGGGCCTTTCCTTCGGCGATCTCGCCACCGTCATCGAGCGCAATAATGTGAGCCGCGGCGCCGGCTATGTAGAGCGCAACGGCGACGGAATTGTCGTCAGGAGCGGCGGGCGTCTCACGACGATCGATGACATCCAAAATGTCATCGCGACGACACGAAACGCCGTGCCGGTACGTGTGGGCGAACTCGCCAACGTCGCCGTGGGGCGCGAATTGCGCATGGGCAGCGCCAGCATGAACGGCAATGAGGTCGTCATCGGCACAGCGCTGATGCTTATCGGCGGCAACAGTCGCAGCGTGTCGATCGCGGTCGACAATAAGATGAAGGAAATCGCCAAATCGCTGCCGCCGGGGATCGAAGCGCGCACGGTGCTCAACCGCACGCTGCTCGTCGACGCCACGATCAAGACCGTCGCCAAAAACCTCGCGGAAGGCGCAGCGCTTGTTATCCTCGTGCTCTTCGTGATGTTGAGTAACTTCCGCGCGGCGCTGGTCACCGCGACGGTCATCCCGTTGACAATGCTCTGTCTGGCGATCGGCATGTATGTCGGAAAAATCAGCGCCAATCTAATGAGCCTTGGCGCGCTCGACTTCGGCCTCATCGCCGACGGCGCGATCATTGTGGCGGAAAACAGCTTGCGCCGCCTTGCAGAGCGCCAACATTCGCTAGGGCGGCAACTGATGGTCGACGAAAGGCTTGATACGGTGATCGATTCCGCCGTCGAGATGCGGCGGCCGACAGTCTACGGCCAAGCGATCATCATCCTCGTCTATTTACCGATTCTCAGTTTCTCCGGTGTCGAGGGCAAGATGTTTCATCCGATGGCGATGACCGTTATCATCGCGCTCGTCTCGGAATTTCTGCTCTCCCTCACCTTTTTTCCGGCGATGATCGCGCTCTTCGTCTCCGGCCATGTGGAGGAATCGGAGAACGCCATCATTCTGGCGCTGAAGCGCGTCTACCGGCCGCTGCTGACCTGGGCGATGGCGGCGCCCTTGAAAGTGATGGCGATCGGGCTCGGCGCCTTGGGCTTCGCGATCGTTCTTTACATGAATCTCGGACAGGAGTTCATCCCGACTCTCGACGAGAAGAACATCGCCATGCAGGCGAACCGCATTCCAAGCACTTCTCTCACGCAGTCGCAGGCGATGCAGCTGCAGATCGAAAACGCCCTTCGCGCGTTACCGGAAGTGGCCTATGTGTTTTCCAAAACCGGCACGGCGGAGGTGGCGACCGATCCGATGCCGCCCAATTCCACCGACACCTTCATTATGCTCAAACCGCACGAGGAATGGCCTGATTCGAGCTTGCCGAAGGATGAGCTCGTCAATCGGATTCAGCAACTGGTCGATCAGCTGCCGGGCAACCTCTACGAATTTTCGCAGCCCATCCAGCTGCGCTTTAACGAATTGCTGGCGGGCGTGCGCGGCGACATCGCCGTGAAGGTCTTCGGCGAAGATTTCGACGCCATGCTGAAGGCCGCCAATCACATCGCCGCGATATTGCGCGCGACGCCAGGCGCGGAGGACGTGAAGGTCGAGCAAGTCGTTGGCCTGCCGCTCCTCGACATAAAGGTCGACAAGGCGGCGATCGCCCGTTACGGCCTCAACCTTGTCTCGGTTCAGGATGTTATAGGGGCGGCGATCGGCGGCCAACAGGCGGGCGTCATTTTCGAGGGTGACCGGCGCTTTCCGATCATCGTACGGTTGCGTGACAACGTGCGCGAGGATGAACAGGCGCTGGAGACCATTCCGGTATCGTTGCCGCCGGACGGCAACGGCAATGTCGCGACCGTCCAGTTGAAGCAGGTTGCGAGTTTCTCGATCGTCGATGGGCAGAACCAAGTTTCACGAGAAAATGGCAAACGTCGTGTCGTGGTTAGCGCCAATGTGCGCGGCCGCGACATCGCCTCCGTAGTCGTGGACGCCCGAGCGAAGATCGACGCCAAGGTCGCGCTTCCGCCGGGCTATTGGATCGTCTGGGGCGGCCAGTTCGAAAATCTTGTAGCCGCGCGGGCACGCCTGATGATCGTCGTGCCTGTTTGTTTCTTCCTGATTTTCCTGCTGCTCTATTCCGCCCTCGGCGCCGCGCGCGATGCGCTGCTCGTTTCCACCGCCGTCCCTCTTGCGCTTTCCGGTGGCGTAGCCGCGCTGTGGTTGCGCGGCATGCCGATGTCTATTTCCGCAGCGGTCGGCTTCATCGCCTTGTCGGGCGTCGCCGTGCTCAACGGCCTCGTCATGCGCACCTATATACATCAGCTCATCATGAGCGGCGTGCCCGAGCGTCAAGCGATCTTCGAAGGCGCGGTGACGCGTCTGCGTCCCGTCATCATGACGGCGCTCGTCGCGTCGCTCGGCTTCCTGCCCATGGCGCTCGCGACCAGTACCGGCGCGGAAGTGCAACGGCCGATCGCGACAGTGGTCATCGGCGGCCTCATCAGCGCCACGCTGCTGACGCTCATCGTGCTGCCGGCGCTCTATTCCTACTTCGGCGAAAACGGAAATCGCGCGCGTTCCGTTTCGGGCGCGCCGAAGCAGGATGTCGGCGCGTGAATCGCGCGCGCGCGCTCGCCATCGCGGCATGCGCGGTGGGCGCCGTCGCCGCGCAGACGGCGCGCGCTGAAACGCTGATGGGCGCAATGCGGCGGGCCTATGACGCCAATCCGCAGCTCAACGCCAGCAGAGCCGAGCTTCGCGCGATCGACGAAGGAGTGCCGCAAGCGCAGGCCGGCATGAGGCCGCGCGTGACGGGCGACGGCTATCTCGGCGTGCAGCGCAATCGCCTCGTCACAAAGCAGCGCGACGTCAATATCAATGACCCGACCGATACCGCCATCACGAAAAACATCCAGAACGGCGGCAGCGTTCCCCGCTCCGCCCATCTAACGTTCGAGCAGCCGATATTCGACGGGTTCAAAGCGCAGAACGAAACGCGCGCGGCGGAATCCGGGGTCTTCGCCGGACGCGAGCGGCTGCGCCTGACCGAGCAGCGCATATTATTCGACGCCGTCACCGCCTATATGAATGTCTTGCGCGACACGGCGGCGCTCAAACTTCAGGAAAGCAATGTCGCGGTCCTGAAGGAGCAATTGCGCCAGACGCGGGAGCGCTATCAGTACGGACAGATCACCTTGACGGATGTCGCGCAGGTCGAGGCGCGGCTCGCGGGCGGCAAGTCTCTCGCCGGCGCCGCGCGCGCCACGCTCGACGCCAGCATCGGCGTCTATCGCAAGACGGTCGGCGTCGAGCCGACGAAGCTCGCGCCGGGCGCGCCGATCGACCGATTGCTGCCGAAGTCGCGCGAAGAAGCGGAACGCATCGCGCAAAACGAACATCCGTTCATCCTCGCCGCCCTTCACGACGCCGACGTCGCCGATCTCGACATCAAGGCGCTCGAAGCCGACTTCATGCCCAAACTGTCGATCGTCGGCGACATTTTTACGCAAACTGATATTTCCGGCATCGGCAACCGCAACGTCGGCGCAAAAGTCCTCGGACATCTCAACGTGCCGATCTACGAGGGCGGGCTGACGTCCTCCCGGGTGCGGCAGGCGAAGGAGACCGCCGGGCAGCGACGGTTCGACGCCGACGTCGCGCGCGCCGAAATTCTCTCGCTGGTGCGCGCCTATTGGGGCGCGCTGCAAGCGGCGAAAACTCAGATTTCAGCCGCGCAAACGCAAATCGCCGCAGCCGAGCGCGCGCTTTACGGCATAAGAGAAGAAGCCAAGGCCGGTCAGCGGACGACGCTCGAAATTCTTATCGCGCAGCAAGAGCTGCTCTACGCCCGCATCGCGCTCGTCTTCGCTCAGCGCGACCGCGTCGTCGCCTCATACGCGGTGCTCGCGGCGATCGGACGTCTGTCCACGGCGTCGCTTGATCTCGACGGTTTTGGATATGATCCCGCCGTACACTTTGAACAGGTCAAGGACCTCTGGGGCGGGACCGCGACGCCATAACCAAATCTCTCCAACGGATCCCGCCGCTTCTGACCACGCTTACGCTTCATCCGCGGTTTGGCTTCGCGCGTGGCCTTATTGAACTTCGAGCGCCACGGCGCGCGATCGTTCCCGCGTAGGCAAGCTTCGATATCGGCGTCGAAGTTGGACAGATCGGCATCGTGCTTGTTGTGCTGCCCTTGCTCATAGTCGTCGACAAGACCTTCACCAAGGGAGACGTAGTCCGCGTCTTGTCAATGCGTGTTCGGCGATGATCGCCGGTTTAGGCGCCTACTGGTTACTTGTGCGCATCAGCGTTATTAAGTAACGCTCTGCGCTGTTAGTCGCTCCGACTGAAGCGCGGCCAGCCGGAGCATTGAATTGCAGCGCGTAACCGTGACGATCGACGACGAACTGATGAGCGCGCTCGACCAATATATGGAGGCGGGCGGGCATCAGAACCGTTCGGAAGCCGTGCGCGATCTCGTGCGCGCGGGCCTCATGAAAAAGCTGGAGGTCGACGACAGCGCGCGTTCCTGCGTCGCTGCGCTGGTCTATGTCTATGACCACGAGACGCGGCAATTGTCGAAACGGCTGATGACCGATCATCACAGCCATGCCGACATGTCGATCGCGACGCTGCATATTCATATGGACGAGGCGACCTGTCTCGAAGTGTCATTGCTGCGCGGCCTGAAGTCGGAAGTCGAGCATTTCGCCAGCCATGTCATTGGCGAGCGCGGCGTGCGCTATGGGCAGCTCGTCTTCGTTCCGGCCGACGCCGCGCAAGGCGAAAAGCTGCTCCCGCACGGCCATCATCACGAGAGCGGCCACGCGCATCGCTCGAATTAACCGCCGCTTAACCCTCTGTTGCAAAATGGCAACGCTTACGACAAATCGTTTACCGGCAATTGACTCACCGGCGTCGCGTAAGACAATTTTGAAAAAAGCGGGTGCGGTGATCTTTTTCCCGCTTCAAAGTCTGAGAGCGTCACATGCCAAGAGCATGTGTATCTATCAGGCGACGGGCATCCGGGGCGATAATCCTTATGCCTGCAAAATCACCTTCAAAGACAAGGACAACTTCATTCGAGGGCAGATTGAGGTGGGACGAGTGGAGGCAGACGATCGATTCACGGTGCTGGGAAGCTCTACGATGGATTAATCCGGCTGGCGCGGCCGGGCGGGATGGGCTCTGACCGCCCGCGTGATGTTGGGCCAGCCAGCCTTTAGGCTGGTTCGCAACTTATGCCACCGAGACGCCCCGACCGTGGATGTAACGGCGGGGCGTTTTTGCGTTCGCGCTCGCGCTTCATCTCACTGAGATAGGCGTAAATTGACGTGTATGTCACAACGCCGAGCCGCTTGCGATGAGCGGTCGTCGTCCCCAAAAAACTTGTAGCATCCCTACGAGGATAAGTCTGATGTCAAATGCAGAGACAACGAAAGATCTCGTTGGCCAATCGATCGGAGAGATCAAGCGGGGAATCGACACGCTGGCCGATTCGACGAAAGCGCCGCTTGAGGCCGAAAGCCTTGAAGTTCAGCAGAATATCCAGCACGCAATTGACCAAGTGAAGGACGCTGTGTCGGTTGCCCTCGATTGTCTTACTCAGTGCAGCTCAGTGGACCAACTGCGAGGCTACGCAAATGAGGCAATGGGCAAGACGAAGCTGGCCATAGCTCTCTCTACGCGCTCTCCGGAGCTTGCTGTGGCCGGAATCGTGCAGCAAGCCATAGGCGATTTGCAGAAGTTTATAGGCGAAGCAAAAAACGCCGATGAAAAAGAATAGCAAATCGGTCGGGCGACGAGACCGGCTGAGTTCAGTCTCGCCGCCCTAGCCGCGCCAGGGTGCGGGCCCGGCGCAGATTTCGACGCGATGATAGCGCGCGTTAGGAGGTGAGCAAGGCGAGGCTTAAGCGCGAATCCTGACTGCGAATTTCATGGACGGTCAGCTTGCATCCCCGGCATCGGCGCCTATCTGAGGCCCATGCGCTGGCGCCACATGGGCCGGCAAATCCTTTGTTCCTCATAGCCCGGCCGGCGACGACCGGGCTTTTTCACGCATCGCAGCCGCACAACGGGAAAATTCGCTCAGCCATCAACCTTGATCACCAATTTCTTGGTCCGTGTGTCTATCACCACGACGTCTGCCGCTCGTTTCGTCGCTTTGACCTGCTTGGCGACCGCAACAGCGTCGCGGACATCATAGAACCGGTCGTGCAAGACGTCGTCGACGCGGACTTCAAAAGGGCATTCGACGAGCTTTGTCGGCGTTAATGTGTTCATGAGCGTCGATAGAAATACCCCTCACCCGCCGGAGAATTTGAGTTTCATAGGTGTAACAGGGTCAGCAGCGATCAGTCTGGATCGTCAGGCCTATGCCGCCAGCCTATGAACATGCACGTCGTGGCCTCCATTGTTCTGCATGGCAGACATGGCGGCGCGTTCATGTTCTTCGGTCCGGGTTCGCGCCCACAGCAACAGCCCGCCGCGCGCTAATTGCGCCTGCACCCAATTGCGTTGACGACGTCGAATGAATGCGCCGACGCCCACGCCAACCAGGCTGGCGGCCATACCAGCGCCAATGCCCGCAACGATCGCCTCTGCGAAACTGCCGTAGATGGTCCAAACGGCGATCGCGCCAGCAATGGCGCCAACATAGAAGAGCAGGCCGATTAGCGCAGCTTTGCCTTCATTAAGCGACTCGGCTTCGATGTAGGAAATGCGAGGAGCTTCATCGCTGTCCTCGATTTCGACCGAGCGTTTCGATCCAATCTTTTCGCGCGTCTTCGCGTCTTCGGTGAGCAGGCTGATTTCGGATCTGTCGAATCCGTGAGTCATCAAATAGTCAATGGCGGACTGCAGCTTATCAAGCGAGTCGAACAGGCCTACGACTTCGGTAAATTCGCGGTGCTGTTCGAGCGCAGCCGTTTCATTCGATTCCATGGAGTTCCTCCCGAAGCTCAGTACTCTTGAATCGAAGCCGGCCTCTGTGTGCGCCCTTGCCCCAGCTAAGCGGGCATTCGCCGTGTGGCCGTTGTATCAAATATCAGCATGCCCCCGCTTGAAGCTTTCGACAAGGCCAAGCGCCACCACAAGACAGGCACGCATCAACGCATAACGATATCTTTATGTAACTAGTATCAACGGGTTCTGCGCAATATCGCGTGGTTTGGCGCTCGACTTTACCGAAAGCGTCCTACACGATAACCCCATTGTGGAGCCCCTGGACGCGATCCAGAGGGCCGCTGCGGCAGCGCGATGCTGAAGCGGCCTGGGCTTACTTCCTGCGGCTCTCGCACAAGAGCTTTCCCGACAAGGTAAGCCTTAACTAAGCGTCGAGTGTCGGTCTGCGACGACGCGCCTAATTGAAATTCTATCCCTGCGGCCCACAATTGCGCGCATGATCCGCGCCCCGATTGCGAACGCCGTGATCGCATCCATTGTCGTCGCCGAGATATTGGGCGGCATGATGCTGTTGCTTGGGCACTGACCGGACGGCTACTGCGCATTTCGCACAGGCTATCGAGCCAAATGGCGTTGCTCTTTGCGCCATTCCCAAGGTGCTTGAGTATGTCCTGCCCACATGCCGCGACGATTGTTCTTGGCCTCCTGCTCGGCGCCGATGTAGTCCGACGAATAGCGGCGGTTCGCGAAGGCGTTGCCGCTTCTGACCAACCAAAGCTCGATGTCCTCGCCGCGGACCTGGCAGGTAGCGACGATCCGGCCGTAGCGATCAACGTCCTTCTCTCGGCACGACACGGGCGACTGATGTGCCCGTTGGGCGCTCTTGTAAGCAATCGTGTATATTATCCACGGTTCCTGCCGCGTCATCCTTCTTAGTGTGCTGATTTGCGCCCGTAGGATTCCCAGGCTTCCGCTTCGTCACCTCAGTCCAGAGCGCGTCGGCGAGAGTGGGAGCTACCGGTTCAGATTTGGAACCGGTAGACTGATATGGCTGGTGCGGTCGAACTCAGATAAGACAATGGTCTGAGCTTGCGCAGAGAGGCGTCAGATGCTTTGGCTGATCCGATTCATCGGCTTGCTTTCCCAAGCGATTTTCCTAGAATTCTCGCACATTTTCGGTTTAATCGTCTTTCTGCTCGCGGCGCTCCTCGGCTATTTCAGGGCTCCCTGGTGGATAGTCCCGGCGCTCGCCATCGCTAGCGGATTCTTCGCGAACAGTTTCATTGATCTCACTTATCTGACCGAGATATTCCGCAGGGTGGCCTCTGCGAGCGACCGCTGGGCCTTCGTGATCGTCGTCTATTTCGCGATCACGATCGGTGGCTATCTCGTTGGCCTTCTCGGGCGTTCATTCATGAGGAGCACAAGGCGGCTCTACGACAACGCTCGGCGTCGCGTTGTATGGCGCGCTCAGACTGTCCTGTCTTCGCGGCAGTGTCGGAAGTGAAGCGGTCGGCAGGCGAGCCTTCGCCAACTTGGCGAACCCTCGTGTGCTGATTTTCTCCGTTCTTCGTCTCCGGGTGCAGCGCCTCGCATTCGTCATCTCAGCGGCTTGGGTTTGCGAAATTTGTGGGGTCGGCAAATTTGCCGAAGGCTGCAAGTCCGTCCGCGCGCCTTTTCGATCGGCCGACTGCCACGCTTGCCGCGGCGGGCTTGAGAGCTAATTGGCCGTTGTCGCTCTGTGTGGGATAGAGCGGCACGTGTTAGCGACCTCGCCCGCGGTTCACAGCCGCGGGCCTTTTTTCAGCTTCACGCCCGGCTCATCGCCATTCGTGAACTCGACGCCGGCCTTTTCGAGCGCGGCTTGAACTTTCCTAACCGTCACTGCCCCGCTTGTAATAGCCTCTCTACCCCGCGCCTCCATATTGCGGATGGTGTTGACGCTAACACTGGATTGTTCCGCCAGCCATTTTTGGTCGACCTCCGCCAGCGCGCGCGCCGCCCTTAGTTGATTGCCTGTAATCAGCGACATTGGTTCTCATACCCATTTTTCTGGTTGGCAGAGCTAGAAATGTGCGGTTAGCGTTCATAACCAACATAACGGTTCCTATACCTAATCCGTTGGGAATTCAACGCCGAAACCACCGTTTCGGCGAACGACCTCGGCTTGTCCAAAGGAGAAGCGCCGATGTCCGCTGCTTATGATCGCTCCGCCATCATGAAAGCCGCGCATTTCATGGCCCGCTGGCGGGTTCAGAGCGTTGGCGGCTCCTATCGGGAATGGTTCGCCAAGGCGCTTGCGTCGGAATGGAAGAAGGCCAAGGCGTCTCGTCTGCGCGAGGAAAGCAACGTCGGACTTCCCGTTCGCTCCTGCTTCGCGGACCGTCCCGCGCCTCGCATGCCTTTATGCCGCCTCTACACCACGCATTCCGGCCGACTCGCCGGATCATTCGCGGCCTGATCAGTCCGTCCGAAAAAGCGGCCGGGCGAGGTGTTGATCTCGCCCCCTCCCGGCCTAACCACAACGCGAAACAGGAGTTCGCATCATGGCTGAGAATGCACATACACCATCGCGGCGGGCCATGCTCGCCGGCCTTGCCGCTGCGCCCGTCGCCGGGCTTCCCGTTGTCGCTGGTGTCGTCGCGGAAGCCGACCCGATCTTCGCGGCCTTCGCAGAATACGACCGCCTGCACGCCATCGAACGGGCCGCGTGGGAAGCCGTCGCGGACGCCGCGCCCACGAGCAATAGGCTCCCGGAAGTTGTCTCTAATGGCAATCGCGTCTTCAGCATTCTCCAACTCGAAACCATGCGCGAACGCAGCATGGGAATGACAGACGAAGAGATAGGCGACACGATTGCGCGCCTCCGCAAAGGCAACGCCACAATGCGCGCTGAAGCCGCTGGCCTTGAGCCAGAATACCGGAACGCGCGCGCCGTTTTAGAAGCCCACGGGGCATATGCGCAGAATACCGAGACGAGCGAGGTATTAGATGCGGAGTTGGCCGCACAGAAGGCGCAAGATAATGCGAACGAAGCGCAGCGGGTGGTCTTCGAATCCACACCGACGACGCTCGCGGGCGCCTTACGGCTGCTCCGTCACCTCGCTGACTTTCTCGACGAAGACGACGTGGTCAATGACATGCTTGTCGGCGACATGATCGGCGACTCCGTCCGCAACGCCGTCGCGGTGTTAGAGCGGGAAGCGCAGTCATGAGCATAGCCAATGACAACGCCTCCGCGGCGCCGCTCTTTATCGAATTGCGCCCCGGCATGCGCAAGGCGCTCGCCGACGCCGTGGAGGCGTTCTTGAACCTGTTGGACCAGATCGACGCCGACGCCGATCTTGAGGAAGACAACCCGCCGGAAGACGACGCGCCATGCGAGGACGTGGGCGACGATGAGCCAAGCCTGGGAGGCCTCGGCGGCACTGCGCTGGGCGGCTATTTCAATCAAGCGGGCTGGGCTCAGGGTGCGAGCGACGATCGCGAAGACGAGCACGACGGGTGCGAGCCGGGTGGCGACGAAGAGCCGACGCTCGGCGCCACGACGGCGATGAACCAGGCTCATGGCTGGCGGGCGTCGCTTTGGGATAGCAGCGACGAGGCGGAGCCTTCGCTCGGCTGGACGGGTCATGGGAGCGGCCATCCCGAGATGGCGTTGCGCGGCTACGACGACGATCGGGAGAGGACTACAGGGCCGCGCGACGAAGAAGAGGACGACAGCGACAAAGGAGAGCTGGACGGCGACTATATGGACTCTTGGTTCAATTCGCCGCACCTGCCAGGCGGCAATGGCACGGTGCGGAGACCAGGCCGATGACTGACCTGAGCAACGTCAAGGCGCGGCCATGCGAATGTCTCGGCGCATCGTCGAGAGCGCCGAGCGCTGCGCCGTCAAGTCGGACGATTTGTGGAGAAGGCTGAGGCCGTGACTTACGACCGCGCCGCGATCATGCGCGACGCTCATAAGCGATTCCGAGACGGCCGGCGGCTCGGACTCGGCTGGACGTTCGGGCAATGCCTCTCGACGGCGTGGCGGCGGCGAAGGATCGCCGAATGGCTAATGCCGGAAGATGTGCGGAGCGGCATGTGATAGAATCCGCACAAGCGCCGGCGAGACGCACCGCCGAGCGCGGCGCACCGTGACGCCGGGCGCACACAGACGCCCCGGCCGCATATGTGGCGGCGGGGTGTTTTTGTTGGGGTTAGCCCGCGTTAGTTTTGATAATTGTCGACTTTCCGTGAGGCGCTAATTTAATTCACGACACTTCAAAGTCCCAATCGAGATAATCTAAGGGGGCTTGGAAGCCTTAAGGGAGAATCGAATGAGCAAAATCTTGTTCGTAATCGCCGCGACGCTGGTTGCCACAACACTGCCTGCAGCCGCGCAAAGCGAAGAGCACCAGAGACATAGCGCAATGCAGCATATTGGCGGCCACGCGCGACACGGGCATCGCGATTGGAGCGATACTCAGGGACGTGGCCACGTGCATAACGTCTGTTGGGAGTGGAATCCTGCGGAGGGATGGGAGTGGGTTTGTCGCTGACACACTGAGCAAATGATGCGGCGGCCGCTGTCTTCGCCGTAGTTTACGCAAAGGGGGCGAAGGAAATGCCCTAAAGAAAGCCGCCCCGCCGTGGATGTAACGGCGGGGCGTTTTCTGCGTGCTTGGCTACTTCTGCGCCGCTTCCAAATGTGTCAACGCCTCTTCGGCGTGTCCGGTCGCGGCCTTGGCGTCCTTTTTCTTGCCTTCCGCAATTGACGCCTTCAGATGCGTAATTCCTTCCTTGGTGTGCTCATTCTTCTTTGCTTTTTCCGCCGCTTCAGCGTGTTTGAGCGCGGCTTCGGCGTGCGTCACCAACACATCCGCATGACCTTGTTTGCCGTGGTCGATCGCTTCCTTGGTGTGGCTGATCGCCTCGGCCAAATGATCCTCGGCAAGCGCGACGCGGGGCGCTACGAAGGCCGCGACGCCAAGACCCAGCGCGAGTGCGAAAATTCTACGGTTCATTGAAATATCCTCCCACTAGCCATTCCTCGGAAGGGAATGTCAGCAGGATCATAATCCCCAATTTGCGGGAGTCTATTCTGGCGATGGACGCGGCGGCAAGATACGCGAAGGAGTATTAGAACTCGGCATCTAGCTGCCTTAAAGGGTCAGCCAGGGAGGCGATGATGTTCAAAAAGATTCTTGTCGCGATCGATCTCACCGAATCGGAGATGACCAAGCAGGCGATCGATAAAGCAGCGGCGCTCGCCAGGGCTTTCAATAGCGAACTCAGGCTGGTCAATGTGCAGACGCTTATTCCCATCGCCTTCCTCGACTACGTCAAGGGAAATTTCGACAAGGATATTCGGCAAGGCCTTGAGAAGGAGATCGCGGCCCTAGCGGCTAGCATCGATCATCCGACCGGCCGAATCTCGACCGTTGTGCTGTTCGGTCCCGTCTATCAAAAGGTTCTGGCGGAGGCCGAGGAGTGGGGCGCCGAAGTCATCGTCGTAGGCTCCCACCGGCCAGGAATGGATCGGTTTCTCATTGGCTCCAACGCCGGCGCCATCGTACACCACGCAAAGTGCTCAGTGCTCGTCGTGCGGCAGTAGCGTCTTCGCCCCAACCGTCTTGGCGCGGGCGTTTTAATGTCGCCGGCAGCTCGTTGAGCGGACTCTTCCACTTAAAGAGGCAACAAGGCCCCAGCGCATCGGGACAAGCTCATTGCCGCCAGCCGCTGGCCGGATGACTTCAATCTGCGTCGTAGGGCGATGTTGTAGCGCGGCTGGCCGATTAGGTCGGCGATGCGCTGGAGCTCTTCCCAGGAGAGATGCTGTGTGAAGCGGCCGCACATGCCTTCGACTTTCACTCTCGCAGCGCATTGTAGCCGTCTTTGAAGCCATCAAGAGTGAATATGTGGCGAAGTCCCTCGCCGGGATTAGCATAGATCGTTATCAGCATAGTTTTGCCGTTGAGCAGCTTGTTTATGAGATCATTGGTTATTGGGCCTTCGGCCGCACAGGTGATTTCGGTGCATCTGAAGAATGGCAGCCTTCCGAATTCATGCTCATCGACTTTGATTCCCACGCCCTCCAGCAAGAAAGTTTTCGGCGGCGCGAAAAATTGGATCACTCCGTTGGCAATGCCTGGCGCTTTTCTGACAGCCGCCATTATGCCGACGTTCTGCTGTTCCTCCGAGGCCGCCTTTTGGACCAAAGCGCATGCCTTGACATTCGATGTCGACGCCGCGCACTGGATTTCCCAAGCGCCATATTTTGAGATTTCCGGCTGCTGCGCTACCGCGGGACCTGCTGAGAAATTGGTGAGCTGCAGACAGGCGAGAACATTAAACAATGATCTTCTAATGGATTGCATGCGACCGCCTTGAAGGAATTTGCCGTTTCAATTTGACGGTTGGGCGGGGCGACGAAGTGCACCTGTAGCGGGACCCATCCCGCCCGAATATCCCACCCCGCTGACATATAATTCAGAATCTTTGCTGAAGAATTTCCGCAAAGTGATCCTTTCGCATCCATTCCGGCGTGCCCGAACGTCGCATTACTCATCAGTCGTTAATTAAGGCGACATTTTCGTTGAGTATCATCTCGCACGATGATTCAATGAGTCATGAAGCGAGACGGACGTACCATCGATCACCAAACGTTGGAAACCATCCGGTTGATGGCGGTCGAGCGCGTGCGCGAAGGCGAGGCGCCATCTGCGGTCATCGCATCTTACGGGTTCAGCCGCACGACGATCTACAAATGGCTGGCGGCGATCTCGAAACCAGGGGTTGGGGTCCGTGCGCTTGCGTCGCGGCCGGCGCCCGGACGGCCGCGTAGTCTCACTGCGCGTCAGGAACAGCAGGTATTTCGCTGGATCAACGGCAATGATCCCCGTCAATATGGTCTGGATTTCGGGCTATGGACCCGAAGGGTGGTGGTTGACCTGATCGAGCGCAAATTCGGCATTCGGCTTGGTTTGACAGCGGTTGGGGAGTTGCTCGCCAAACTCAATCTGACGCCGCAAAAGCCACTGCAACGCGCGTATCAACGCGATCCCGAGGCAATCGAGAAGTGGCGGCGCGAG
>NZ_JADNRA010000013.1 GCF_015709525.1 Methylocystis sp. L43
CCAGCGCGAGCGGCGCGCCGACAAACGCTTGAAGAAAAGCATCGCGCGCCTGCGCAAGGCGCTCGAAAAGGAACTCGCCGAACTCGACGGCGAGATCGACGATTATATGCGCGGCACGCCCGCCTGGGCCGAAAAGCAAGATCTGCTCGCCTCCGTTCCAGGCGTTGGGCCAGTGATTGCGCGCACGCTGATCGCCGAACTGCCGGAACTTGGCGCGCTCGACCGCAGGCGAATCGCGGCGTTGGCCGGCCTTGCGCCCTACACCCGCCAATCCGGTCAATGGCGCGGCAAGAGCTTCATCGGCGGCGGCCGCAAGACCGTGCGCAGCATGCTCTTTCTCGGCGCCATGGTTGCCGCCCGTCACAACCCCGTCCTCAAGGCCTTCCGCGACAAACTCGTCGACAGCGGAAAGCCGAAGATCGTCGCGCTCATCGCCGTCGCCAGAAAGCTCCTTACGATCCTTAACGCCATCATCAGGGACGCAAAGCCATGGCGCACACAAAACGCTTGATCGCCAAGACAGTCGCTGAGGAGCGGCCCGCAAGTCGTGGTCTACCCGACTTGCGGATTTAATGTCGATCTCGGGCAAGCCCGAGATCGAAGGCCGCGTCTCGAAGGACGAGGGACTGACTAGCGCCTGACTCAGGGCTTCGTCGCGAGCCGGTCCACGATCGCGCGAATGGCGGCGATCTGCGGACCTTTCTTGGTGTGGTGTTCGGCGTTGTCATAGCCCCACCAGTCCCAGCAGGCGTTGGGATTCAAAACGAAGTTCAACGTATAGAACGGCCAGCCCCAGCCCCAGCGGCTGATGGTTTGCGGATACACGACGATAATGTGGTTCGTATCGGCCCAGCGGTTGTAGCCGACGTGTTTGTAGAATGCGTCGCCAACTTCGGCCGCCTGCTGTTTGCAGCCATGCAGGGCAACATGCACGCGGCACGTCTCCAGAGCGCAGACATGCGGCACATAGGCGTAGCCGACATCGCTTAAACTGTGATTGTAGGGATTGCCGTCGGGCAAAAATTCCTTCTGATCGAACTCGACATATTTTCCGGCAGGCTGCGCGCTCGGCGGGTTGAGCGGCCCGTAAATCTGCTCGAGCAAGGCTTTCGCGGCGTCGAAGTCGCAGTCGACGATGAACGGAGCCTTGTTCGCGCTGCATTCCTTGTCGCCGTAGTCCTCGGTCACCATGGCGTGACCCGCGCCGATATCGTTTCGATAGACGATGCGATCCGGCGGCACATAAAACGAATAATAGTCGTGCGCCGCATCCATCACGACGGGATGCACCACCTCATCCTTGCGGCCGGAAAACAACCAGACGCGCGCATCGTTCAAATTGGCGACGTCGTCTATGGCCCCGGAGCGCGCGAGCGAGTCGGTGATGTCCTTCAGATGCGCCGGATCCGGGACGGGATGGGAGGCGTCCGGCTTCATGCAATTGCTGGTCGCTTGGTTCGAACTCTGCTCCGCGCAGTCATAAGGCACGCCGGCGACGATCCCCGCGCCTTTGACAACGCCGGAATGCGCCACATGGAATTGCAAAGCCATCGCCGCGCCCGATGAAAGCCCCGACACGGAGGTCTCGGACAGATTTGCGCCGTAAGCCGGCAGGCGCTCGGCGCCCGACGCGGCGTCGGCTGCAAGACAGCACGTCACGGCGACGGCGATGTGTAATCTGCGCAAAGGAATAAACATGAACTTCTCCTCTAAAATCGTGTGGCGAAGCTTTAGCGCCAGGCAGAAATGATCACGTGATCGGCGGCCCCTTCACGATCAGCGGATTGCCCGCGACGACAAGCGCCACCCTTCCCGCAATCCGTGAGACAGCCTGATGCAATTCGCCTGCCGCATCACGGAAAGAACGCGCCAGCGCATTGTCCGGCACGATCGACAATCCAACCTCGGACGAGACGGCGATCGTCGGCGCCGAGCGTGACGACAACGCATGAACAAGCGCAGCGCGATCACGTGAAAGATCGGCGCCGCCGAGCAGCCGATTGCTCAGCCAGAGCGTGAGACAGTCGATCAGCAGCGGTCCATCGACTGGCGCCTCGCGAATCGCCTCGACGAGCGCCTGCGCCGCTTCGACCGTGCGCCATTCCTCGCCGCGTCTTGCGCGATGCGCGTCGACGCGCGCGCGCATTTCCTCATCCAGAATGTCCGCCGTCGCAATATAGGTCCAGGGCGACGGATGCGTGACGATGAGACTCTCCGCATATGCGCTTTTGCCTGAACGCGCGCCGCCGAGCACAAGGGTAAGATGCGGATTTTCGCTCATGTCTGGGCTCTTTGGAACGGCGTGCGGGCGAGCAGACCCCCCTCGCGGTCGAATATGATGATCTCCAATTCGCTGTCCGCCGCATCGAGCGCCCGCGCAGCGGTTTTCCATGCATCGCGTGCGATCGCCGCCGAAAGATCGATTCCCGCGCTTTGCCCGATCTGCAACGCTTCGAGCGCGCTATTGGCGCTCTCGATCAGCGCCGCAATCTCTTCGCCCGCGCCGACCTCGCGCGCGGTGTTGGCGAGCCGCCCGAAATCCACGCTCGAGCGCCCCGAATGAAGATCGAGTCGCCCTTGCGCGAGCTTGGTCATTTTGGCGAAGCCGCCGCCGATCGTGACGCGCGCGACAGGATGCGTGCGAAGATATTTCAAAAGCCCGCCGACAAAATCGCCCATTTCAATGAGGGAGGTCTCCGGCAGATCATAAAGCCGCTTCACCGCCGCCTCGGAGGTCGAGCCGGTCGTGCCGGCGACATGCGCCAGACCGCTCGCGCGCGCCACATCGACGCCGCGATGGATGCTGTCGATCCAGGCGGCGCAGGAAAAAGGCGTGACGATGCCGGTCGTGCCGAGAATGGATAGGCCGCCAACGATGCCGAGCCGTCCATTCAGCGTATGCTTGGCTAATTCCTCCCCGCCAGGGACCGAAATTTCGATGTCGGCGTCCGCGCCAACGCCGATCCTCGCGCTCGCCTCGATGATCGTCTCAACCATCATCTTACGCGGCGTGGGATTGATCGCCGGCTCGCCGGGCGGCAGCGGAAGCCCCGGACGCGTCACCACGCCGACGCCTTCTCCCGCGAAAAACCGCACGCCCGCGCCCGGAGCGCCGCGGCGCACTTGCGCGCATATCAGAGCGCCGTGAGTGACGTCCGGGTCGTCGCCGGCGTCCTTGACCACGCCGGCGCGGGCGAAATCCTCGCCGCGTTCAAAGGTCGCCAGCGCGAAGGCGACGCGCTTTCCCGACGGCAACGCGATCTCGACCGGATCGGGAGGCGGCGCGTTCGTCATCAGCGCCTCGAAGGCGGCGCGCGTCGCCGCGGTCGCGCAGGCGCCCGTCGTCCAGCCGCGGCGCAAAGGACGCCCACTTCCCGCATCGCTCATGCGCCCTCTTTACCGCGAAGCGCGAGCGCGCGACACCGGCGCGCCGATCCGCTAAAGATGCGATGATTTTCCAGATTTGAGGAGCACGCTTACATGTTGCGCAGCGTTTCATCCTTTCTCGGTCTTATCGCGCTGGCCGCCGCCGATTCGAGCGGCGCCCAGGCGTTCGAGCTCACAAGCCCCGACGTCGCCGAAGGCAAGACGATCGATACGAAGCATGTCTATGATTCCATGAGCTGCACCGGTGAGAACGTCTCGCCGGAGCTCAATTGGAGCGATCCGCCTCCTGGCACCAAGAGTTTCGCTGTGGCCGTGCACGATCCCGATGCGCCGACGGGCGGCGCCGGCTTCTGGCACTGGCTCATCGTCGATATCCCCGCCGACGTTCGCGGCTTGAAGCGCGGCGCGGGCGATGCTTCGGGGAAAAATCTGCCGCCCGGCGCGCATCATTTGGAGACGGACTTTGGCGACAAGGCCTATGGCGGCCCCTGCCCGCCGCCCGGCAAGCCGCACCGTTACGTTTTCACCGTTTACGCGCTCAAGATAGAAAAGCTCGGCGACGCCGCTCATGGCCGCACCGCCATCGCCGGCTTCACCATCAATCAGAATGCGCTGGCCAAGGCCTCGATCACCGCGCTTTTTGGACGGTGAATTTCGGCGTTGCGCTTCTGGCGCTCGCCATCGAGGCGGGCGCCGGCTATCCGGATGCGCTTTTTCGCAGGATCGGCCATCCGGTGACATGGATGGGGGCGGTGATCGCCGCGCTCGACCGAGGGCTGAACCGTGAGGGCGACTCCTTCACGCTTCGCCGATCGAAAGGCGCCCTCGCTCTCGCCGCGCTTCTTGTCATCGCTGTTGGGAGCGGCGCGCTGATCGAACGCGCGGCGCTCGCGCTTCCGCTCGGCTGGATTGCGCTCGCTGTGGTTGGGTCCAGCCTTCTGGCGCAGCGCAGCCTTCATGCGCATGTCGCCGCGGTCGCGGAGGCTCTGACGATCTCGGTGGAGGACGGCCGGACGGCGGTGGCGAAAATCGTCGGACGCGACGTTTCAGCGCTGGACGAGTCCGGCGTCGCGCGCGCCGCCATCGAGAGCCTCGCCGAGAATTTCTCCGACGGCGTCGTCGCGCCGGCGCTCTGGCTCGCGGTCTTCGGCCTGCCAGGCGCGCTGGCCTATAAGATGGTCAACACCGCCGACAGCATGATCGGCCATAAGTCGGCGCGTTATCTCGCCTTCGGCTGGGCCGCGGCCCGCTGCGACGATCTGATGAATGTTCTCCCCGCGCGCGCGACTGCGGGCCTGCTGGCGATCGGCGCCTTGGCGGTGAGCGGCGCCTCTCCGGCCAGGGCGCTGGCGGCGGCCTGGCGCGACGCCCCGAACCACGCCTCTCCCAACGCCGGCTGGCCCGAAGCCGCGGCTGCGGGCGCTTTGGGCCTCAAGCTCGGCGGTCCACGCTCCTACGGCGCAGAGGCGGTGGACGGCGCAAGTCTGGGCGACGGCAGGCGCGAGGCCAATACCGCCGATATTCGCCGCGCTTTGGCGCTCTACCGGATTTCAACCGCCACGCTCTGGTTTTCGCTTGCAGTCGGGGCCTGGACTGCGAGAGTATGACAGAACTGCAAATTTTCAGGTCTGTGGCGCCACAGCTCTGCTCGCCAGATTTCTAACCTTGCCCATCTTGAATGTGTTATTAGTTAGATTGTGCAGTGCAGCATGAAACGCAGCGCGGCGGCTGCGACGGGGGTGGCGGGGAGAAGCGTAAAGATGGACCGTATGTCGTACCAGCTATACGAAATGTTGCACTTGGCTTTCGCGCCGGCGCGGGCGGCGACGGACGCGATGTTGCACGCGATGAAGAATCCGCTCAATCCGCTGCATCACACGTCGTTCGGCCGCAACGTCGCCGCCTCCGCGGAACTGTTCGAGCGCATGACTCGCCGCTACGGGAAACCCCTGTTCGGCCTGGACACGACGATCGTCGACGGCGCCGAGGTCGAAATCCTCGAGGAGGTTGTCTGGAGCCGTCCGTTTTGCGGCCTGCTGCATTTCAAGCGGCTGTTTACTGGTCCTGCGCCCCGACAGTCGAAATTGCTGATTGTGGCGCCGATGTCCGGCCACTACGCCACGCTGCTGCGCGGCACGGTCGAGGCGTTCCTGCCGACCTACGACGTCTACATCACGGATTGGAGCGACGCGCGGACGGTGCCGCTCGTCGACGGCTCCTTCGATCTCGACGATTACATCGATTATCTCATCGAAATCATGCGCTTCCTTGCCCTGAACGGGACTGAAACGCCCTTGCATACGCTTGGCGTCTGTCAGGCCTCAGTGCCGCTCATCTGCGCGATCGCCGCAATGGAGGCGGACAATGATCCTGACGTCCCCGAATCCATGGTGCTGGTCGGCGGTCCCATCGACACAAGGGTGAATCCGACGGCCGTCAACAAGCTGGCGCAGCAGCGCGGGATGGATTGGTTCCGCAGCCATTGCATCCACAGCGTGCCGTTTCCGCACGCCGGCATGGGACGCCAAGTCTATCCGGGCTTTCTGCAGCTCTCCGGCTTCATGTCGATGAATTTTGAGCGCCATATCTCGGCCCATCTCGAAATGTTCAACCATCTCGTCGAGGGGGACGGCGACTCCGCCGAAAGACACCGCGATTTTTACGACGAATATCTCGCGGTGATGGATCTGACCGCAGAATTCTATCTGCAAACCGTGGATCGCATCTTCGTCCGCCACGAGGTGCCGCTCGGCCTGTTGCGCCACCGGGACAATCTCATCGACCTCAAAGCGATCAGCCGCACCGCGCTGTTCGCGGTCGAGGGTGAAAAAGACGACATTTCCGGCGTCGGCCAGACCGAAGCCGCGCTGGATCTCTGCGCCAATATTCCTGCCGCCCGGAAACGCCATTATGTCCAGAAAGGCGTCGGCCATTACGGCGTCTTCAACGGCTCGCGCTTTCGCGACGAGATTGCGCCGCGCATCCGCGCATTCGCGGCCGACATGGAAAGTCTCGAGGGCTTAGGGACGACGCGTCCTCGCCTTGCATGGAGCGCGGAATAAAGGCAAACTCCGCGCCCTCGCCGCGATTAGACTGGGCGCTTTCGCGCGCCCGACCCAATCATCCAAGGAACATTCGATGGACGTGCAGGACGCAGCCTCGCGCGAAGCGCTGCAAAAAGAAATTGACGCCATTCATTGGTATCATGAGTTCGATTTCGGAAACGGGCTGCGCGCCCTCAGCGTGTCGCAGGCCGACGATCACCGCCGCATCTGGCGCTTCATCGAGAGCGAGCTCGACAAGATCGATTTCGCCGGCAAGAGCGTGCTCGAAATCGGCTGCTGGGACGGATTCTGGAGCTTTTACGCCGAGCGGCGGGGCGCCAAGCGCGTTGTCGCCACCGACGACGTGAGCCAGAACTGGGCGAGCGGCGCCGGGCTGCGCCTCGCCAAGAAGCTTCTAAACTCCAACGTCGAGATCAATCAGAACGTTTCGATCTACGAAGCCTCGAAGCTCAATGAGACCTTCGACATCATCATCTGTCTCGGCGTCTACTACCACCTTGTCGACCCCTTCGCGGGATTCGCCGAAGTACGGCATCTCATGCACGAAGGGTCGATCGCGATTTTCGAAGGCGACGCGACGCTCGAATTGCGGCCCGACACTTTTTATTGGGACATGTCGGACTCGGCGAAGTCCTGCTTCGTGCCGACGCAGTGGGGCCTCAACCATATGTTGAAGACGGCCTATATGGATGTGGCCGCGCAGAGCTGGATGCGCCCGCCGCCGGCATTCAAGGTCAATGTCGATCCGGCGCATCTTTTCGGTTTCACCGGGGCGCTGGATCCTTCAGGCTTCCCGCCCCTGAAACATCGCGAGCGCATTCTCACCGTGGTGAAGCCCTTCAGCGGCGAAAATCCGCTGCATCCCTATAAGCCGCCGTTCAATCTCGCGAAATTCGACACGCGCTGGAAGTAGGCGCTCACAAGGTCGGCGTGAGGCCCGCGACGAAATTCTCGCGCGCCAATCTCATCAGCAATCCGCTCGTCGCCTCGTCGGCGAGCCAGGCGTCGACGCGCGGATTGCTGAGCTGCGAGGGATCGTGGCCGCTGTAGATCTTGTAGCAGGACGCGATGTACTGCGGCAGCGTCAGGAAGTCGCCCACAGTCGTCGATATATGGTGGTTTTGCAGCTTGAACATATAGCCGCCCTGCGCGCCATATCGTTTGGCGATCGACGGATAGATCGGGAAGATCTCGCTGCGCGCGAGATCATGAATGGCGTAATAGTTGAAATTCACCGTCCGCGGCTTCAGTCCGACCGTCTCGAACAGCTTCTTGGAGAGATCGAACAGCACAAAGCTCATCGGATGCACGGTGCTGTACATGAAGACGCCGCGGCGCGACCAGTTCATCAGCTCGGCCGAAAGATCGAGGCCATATCTGTCGCGCGTACCATCGACCAGTTCGCGCGACGCGTCGTTCCACATGTCGAAATAGCCGAGCGCGTCAAAGACGTTCTCGTTGAAGAGCGCGTTCGCCATCTCGACCGACAAGCCCTTGCGATAGGCGAAAAGTGCGATCGCCGAATGGTAGGGACCGATCGGCCCGCAAACGAAACCGTGCATGCGCGACAGATCGTGAATATAGACGAGATCGGGATGAAAGGCCGCGAAGGTGATCGCAGGAAAGATCATCGTCTTCGGCAGGCGCTTGCACAATTCCTCCGATCCGCCGCCGCGCACATGGCCGTCGAGAAAGTCATGCGAGAAGACGTAGTCGTAGGTCTCCAGCGTCTTGGCGAAGAGGCCCATCGTCGAACGGGCGCGGGCGATCATCGAAAAATGGTCGACGGTCGCGCTCGGATCGAGCACTTTCATCGCATAGGCGACGCCGAAACTCTGGCAATTGCCGATGATGGCGATCCGCGGCCCGGTGTTGCGCATGACGCGGCCGGTGAATCTCGCGATCCTCGGCTCGATGGCGTATTGCCGCCAGGATTTTAGAATCTGTGTGTCAACCTGCGTTAACATGCGGTCTTTCATGGACTGGCGACGGCGCGGGCGTTCTCAGCGGCGCCGCCGGGTGACAAGCGGACGGGCGCCGTCTATGTTGCGACGCCAGAAGGCGGCTCGCGAACGACGCGGGAAAAGCTCGATCCGCGACCATCGGCCGGATCAGAAAGGAGTGCGACCATGGCGGAGAACCCCTATAGCTCCCTACCCGACCATCGCTTTTGGCGCAAGGCGGTGACCTCGCTGCCGCCCTTCGCGCTCGATCCAATCATTCGCACGCCTTTCAAGATTTCGCCGCAGGACAAAGTCGCGACGGGCGGCAGCTGCTTCGCGCAGGAGATCGCCATGGGCCTGCAGGCGAGCGGATTCCATTACTATCTCGCCGAGCAGCCGCCGGCCGGCATGTCCGCGGATGAGGCGCTGCGCCGCAACTACTCAATGTATTCCTGCCGCTACGGCAATCTCTACACGACCGTGCAGCTGCTGCAGTTGATCGAACGCGCCTATGGACGCTTCACGCCGCAGCTCGATCACTGGAACCGGCCGGAGGACGGCCGCGTCGTCGATCCGTTCCGGCCGCGCATCGAACCGGACGGATACGCCACTGTCGACGAGATGCGCGCCGATCGCGAGCGGCATCTCGCCGCGGTCCGCCACATGCTCGAGACGATGGACGTCTTCGTTTTCACATTCGGCCACACCGAGACCTGGCGCCACAAGCCCGATGGCGCGATCCTGCAGCTTGCGCCGGGCGTCGCCGGCGGCTCCTGGGATCCGAGCGTCTACGAGTTCTACAATATGACCGTCAGCGACGTCGTGCGCGACTTCATGGCCGCCGTCGACCGCATTCGCGAGGTCAATCCCAAGGTTCGCATCGTGCTGAGCGTGTCGCCGGTCGGCATTATCGCCACCTATGAAGACCGGCACGTCATTGAATCGAACTGCGCCGTCAAGGCGATTCTGCGCGCCGCCGCCGACGAAGTCGTCCGGGCAAGGCCGAACATCGCCTATCTCCCGTCCTATGATCTCGCCACGGTTTCCCCGAACGTGCCGATGTTCTATCGGGAGGATACGAGACGCATCAATCCCTATGGCGTCGATCGCGCCATGAGGGTGTTCTTCGACCATTTCACCGATCGCCGAAAAGAGCAGGATGCGGTGAAGGCGGTGAAAATCGACGTCGCCGCTGAAGCCGAGAGCAACTCCCGCGTCGTCTGCGACGAGGAAGCGATCGAGTCAGCTTAAGAACAACGGCGGCGGGTCGGCGGTCGGGGTCGATTCGCCAGGAACGCCGAGTCATGCCGACCGCCAAAGGACACTTGAATGATTATTGGTTCGCTTGCGCTCGCGACGGCCGGCGCTTTCACCGGCGCCTCGCTTTATGTCAATTACGTCGAACAGCCGGCGCGGCTTGCGCTCACTGACGACGCGCTGATCAAGGAGTGGGAGCCCTCCGATCATCGCGGCTTCATTGTGCTCGCAAGTTTTGCCGCGCTTGCCGCGCTCTTCGGCTTCATCGCCTATCGCGAGCTCGATGACGTCAGATGGCTGTTCGGCGCGCTCATCGCGATTGCAAGCTGGCCCTACACCTATCTTGCCATCGTTCCGCTCAACAATCGCATCCTGGCGCTGATCCAGGCCGACGCGGCGCATGAAGCGCGCAAGGTGATCAATCTTTGGGGCCGCCTGGAGCTGGGTCAAACCGCGCTCGGCCTCGTCGCAACGCTCATCTACGTCTGGGCCGCCGGCTGATTTCCGAGGGCGGCGTTTAGCCAAAGTTCATCTCGGATGCGTTCATCTAAGAACGGATCTTGGAAGCGGCGCCATTTTTGAAGTGCGGATGACATGACCTACGATCTTATCGTGATCGGATCCGGTCCAGGCGGTTACGTATGCGCGATCCGCGCGGCGCAACTTGGATTGAAGACGGCCGTCGTCGAGAAGGATTCAACGTTCGGCGGCACATGCCTCAATGTCGGCTGCATTCCGTCGAAGGCGCTGCTCCACGCTTCGCATATGTTTGAAGAAGCCGCGCATGGATTGGCGCCGCTCGGCGTCATGGTCGATCCGCCGCGCCTCGATCTTTCGGCGATGATGAAGCACAAGGACGACACCGTTGGCGCGAACGTCAATGGCGTCGCCTTCCTGTTCAGAAAACACAAGATCGATTCGTTTCGCGGCGTCGGCCGGCTGAAAGGCGCCGGCCAAGTCGAGGTCGCGAGCGCGGACGGCGCGGTTCAAACGCTCGAAGCGAAGAACATTGTTCTCGCCACCGGTTCGGCTGTCGCGCCGCTGCGCGACGCCTCCGGCGCGGAGATCGCGATCGACGAGAAGCTGATCCTTTCGTCGACCGGCGCTTTGTCCCTGGCGAAGACGCCGAAGCGGCTGGTCGTCGTCGGCGCGGGCGTCATCGGACTCGAGCTTGGATCGGTCTGGCGGCGGCTCGGGACGGAAGTGATTGCGATCGAATATCTTGATCGCATTCTGCCGGGCTTCGATCTCGAGATCGCCGCGCGCTTCCAGAAGATCCTCGAAAAGCAGGGCTTTGTTTTCCGGCTCGCCTCCAAGGTGACTGGCGTGCGGCGCGAGGGAACCGGCAAGGCCGAGCGCGCTGTCGTCTCCTATTCTTCCGTGGATGGCGCGACGTCCGACACGGTCGAGGCGGACGCGGTGCTCATTGCGACGGGCCGCATCCCGTTCACGCAAGGCCTCGGACTCGAGGACGCCGGCGTCGCCCTGGAGCGCGGGCGCATCGTCATCGACGAAGGCTTCGCGACTAATGTTCCGGGAGTCTACGCCATCGGCGACGTCGTGCGTGGGCCGATGCTCGCCCATAAGGCTGAGGACGAAGGGATCGCCGTCGCCGAAATCCTTGCGGGACAGGCCGGGCATGTGAATTACGGCGTCATACCCAGCGTCGTCTACACGATGCCGGAAGTCGCGGCAGTCGGCATATCCGAGGAAGAGGCCAAATCCGGAGGGATCGAGGTCGCGATCGGCAAATTCCCCTTTACCGCCAATGGCCGCGCGCGCGCGATGCGCGCGACCGACGGTTTCGTGAAGATCATCGCCGACGCGGCAACCGACCGGGTGCTCGGCGTCCATATTATTGGCGCGGCGGCCGGCGAATTGATCGCTGAAGCTGCCGTGTTGATGGAATTTTTCGGCTCGGCGGAAGATCTCGCACGCACCTGCCACGCCCATCCGACGCTCTCGGAGGCGATGCGCGAGGCGGCCTTCGCCGTCGCCAAACGCGCCATCCACATTTGAGCTCGTCTCTGTCGGCGTCGTGATTCCCGCCGAGCGCTGGCGCGACGCACCCCGCCGCATATGAGAGGAAGACGTATGGAAAATTGGAAGCAGCGCGTGACGGACGCGTTCTGGTTTGCGCTCGCCGTCCTCTTTCTGATTGAAACCTGGCTGTGGGATCATTTCCGAGATTGGCTGCACGATCTTGGACGCGCGCTCGGGCTTGAAGGTTACGAACAGCAGTTCAAGGACTTCGTTGCGACGCTTACGCCCCTAAAAACATTGGCGATATTTATCACGCCGGCGTTCGCGATCGTCCCGGCCAAGCTGGTCGGTTTTGAATTGATCGCGCATGGCCATGTATTCACCGGGCTATTCGCGATTCTTCTCGCCAAAACGCTGGCGCTCGGCGTCATGTCGTTTCTTTTCGACATCTGCCGGGACAAGCTGATGCAGATCGACCGATTCCGTCAGATCTATTCGCTTGTCCTCGCGATTCGCGCCTGGGCGGCCAGACTGGTCGCGCCGTTCAAACAGCGCCTCCGCCAAACCGCCGACGCCATCTGCGGGCGTATAGAAGCGTTGATCGGCGTTGAAGCAGGCTCGCTGACGCGCCGCCTCGCGCGCATGCGCGAACTGGCGCGTCAGAAACGGTCCGCCTGATTATTCGCAGATTGCATATCCAAAGCAGAAATCGTCGCCGCTGGGCGACGGTCGGGAAAGAATTGTCGTCGCGCTTGCGACGCTTGCCGCGAACAGGAACAGCATCAAAACGTACAAAACCAAATTGCGCATGACAGGCCCAGCCTTCCGCCTCTCGCTGCAACAGTTATAAAAACTTGAAAGGCGCGGCGCTCCGAGTCTCCGCTCTTTCGAGCATTGATTTTGGGCGCACCGGCCTTTCAGAACAGAAACGCAAATGTCGCACGCCCGTTCCACAATTTGCGCGACCGAATGAAAATTTTTACTGGCAAATCGCATAGCCGTAGCAGGGGTCCGAGGGTTTCGCCTGCGCGGACGACGCGAGGTAAGCGCCCGCGCCAGCGAATTCCAGCAAGAGAATGCTGACCACCAGAACTAAGCAGCCCATGCTTGTCGTCGGACGCATAACCAATCCCCCTCTTCGATCGCCCGCACCCTGCGAACATTCGCGACATTAAGGTCCGCTTTACCAAGGCGCTGTGCGACGACGCACATTGGCGCATGGCGAGGCGGGGGAAGGCGGGAAGCCTTGGTTCTACTCGGGCAGCCCGCTGAACGACTGCGCCGGGAGCCGGATCGCAAAAAGACGACGCCCTCGCGCGCTGAGCGGAGGGCGTCGCAGGAAGATTTTGAACTGTGGCGTAAAGCTTAGAGCACGACGACCTTGGTGCCGACCTTTACGCGGTTGTAAAGATCGATCGCATCGATGTCGCGCATGCGGATGCAGCCCGAGGATACGGCCTGTCCGATCTTGTCCGGCTCATTGGTGCCATGGATACGATAGAGCGTATCCTTGCCGTTCTGATAGAGGTAGAGCGCGCGCGAGCCGAGCGGATTGTCGGGACCGCCCGGCAGACCGCCGGCGTCCGCCGTCGGCTGGAGATGCGGCCAGCGCTCGAGCATGTCCTTTGGCGGGATCCACCGCGGCCATTCCTGCATGCCGCCCACATAGGCGCGGCCGGTGAAGGCCATCGCGTCCTGACCGGTGGCGACGCCGTAGCGCACGGCCTTGCCGCCCGGCATCGTATAATAGAGGAATTTCGAGCGGTTATCGACGATGATCGAACCGACCGGCTCGTTGGTTTTGTAATCGACGAGGTAGCGTTCGTATTGCGAACTTACCCCAGCCTTCGGAGCGAGCGCCATGAATTCGGCGTCGCGGCCGTTAAGCCTCGGATCGGGAAGAGGCGTCCCCCCGTTGCAGCCAGCCAAAAAGACAGCGAGAAGCGCGGACGCCGCTGTCACATATCTGAAACTCATTTCAGGCACTCCTTCCCGCCGCAAAACAGTTGTTACGATTTTCTTATCATGAACTTTGGCGCTGTGATCACGTCTTCAGAATTATTCCCTTACTGTTGCGCCGGCGCCACGCCAACCGGCGCGGCCTCGCGCTTGACCTTTACTATTTCTTTTTCATGGACAGGAAGCCGAGGAAGGCGGAAAATCATGGCGTTGACTGGCGTAGCGTCGCCCGCCCGGATTGCGTCGCAGCATTGAAAACCCTCCTCGTCACACATGAAAGCGGGCTCCTTCACGAGATGGGTCCCGGCCATCCTGAAGCCCCCGAACGGTTGCGGGCGATCCAGCGCGGCTTGGAGCAAGCGCGATTCGCGTCGCTGAGGCGGATGAATGCGCCCCAAGCGCAAGCCGAATCCCTGCAGCGCGTCCATCCGCACGCCTATCTTGCGGCCCTTGAGCGCGCCGCGCCGCGCGAAGGCTATTCGGCGCTCGACAGCGACACGCTGATGTGTCCGCAGACGATCGAAGCGGTTTGGCGCGCGGCGGGAGGCGCCGTCGCCGCGGTGGATGAGGTGATGTCGGGACGGGCTGACAACGCCTTCGTCGCCGTCCGGCCGCCGGGACATCATGCGGGCGCGCACAATCCCATGGGTTTTTGCTTCGTCAACAATATCGCCGTAGCCGCGCGCCACGCGCTGGCGGCGCATGGGGCGGAACGGGTGGCGATCGTCGACTTCGACGTCCATCACGGCAATGGCACGCAAGAGATCTTCTGGGCCGACGACAAAGTGCTGTTCTGCTCGACGCATCAGGCGCCCTTTTATCCCGGCACGGGCGGACGCAATGAGACGGGCGACCATGACAACATCGTCAATGCGCCGCTGCTCGCCGGCTCGACGGGGCACGCCTTTGGCGAAGCGCTCGCCGATCGAATCCTGCCGCGGGTGCGTGATTTCGCGCCCGATCTGATCCTCATATCGGCGGGTTTCGACGCTCATGAGCGGGATCCGCTCGGCGGGCTGCGGCTCCGCGAGACGGATTTCGGCGACGCGACCAAACGGCTGATGGATATCGCCGACCGGCGTTGCGGCGGCCGCGTCGTCTCAATGCTCGAAGGCGGCTATGACGTCGACGCTCTCAGCGGCAGCGTCAACGCGCATGTGCTGGCGCTCATGGGCGTTGCGGATGACGGCGGCGTCTAACGCGGCGTACGCCATTTAGACGCGCAAAAGGGCCGCAAGCTGACGCTCCGGCCCTTTCTTCATGCGTCTGGATCAACAGGCGTGGCGGAACTCAGCCCTGGCGGGCCTTATAGCGCTTCTGCACCTTGTTGATGATGTAGACACGGCCTTTGCGGCGCACAATCTGGTTGGCGCGATGGCGCGAACGCAGAGATTTCAAAGAGTTGCGGACTTTCATCGGTCTATCCCCGGCAATGGTGAATTGGCCGGGATGACGCCCAGCGCTTCGTTGGCCCCGCCTATGCCCTATTTCGCCCCGGCGATCAAGCCGAAACGCCTCAGGCGCCAAGGCAGTAGGGTGAAGGATTGTTTACCTCACCCTCATCCTAAGGAGCCGCCCGCAAGTCGGGTCTACCCGACTTGCGAATTTAACGGCGATCTCGGGCAGGCCCGAGATCGAAGGCGGCGTCTCGAAGGACGAGGGTGAGGAAAATACGCGAAAACGGGCTTCCGCGTCCTTCGAGACGCGTGCTGCGCACGCACCTCAGGATGAGGAAGCCCTCCACCCGATCGCTCTGCCTTAGGCGCTCAAAAGCGCGCATTCGCGAAAAACCGCAGATTCGCGCCCGGGAGCAGCACCTCGTCCTTGCGGAAGGAGACGCTGTTGCGGATGTCCTCGTTGAGGAGATTGTCGCCGACGAGTCCCAGCCTCAATTCGCGGCTCAGCGGATCGCCCGGATCGAATAGCATGCGGTAGCTGATTTCGGCCTTCAGCAGATTATAGCCCTTCGTTGGGGTTTCATTCGTTGGGTCGATGTTGCGCTGGGCGAAGGCGTGCAGGAAGTTGACCCGCAGCAGCCAGTTCGTATCTCGCCAGAACAATCCGCCGCCGAGCCGCACGGGCGGGATGCGGGGGACGTTGCCGCCGCCCACGAATGTCGCGCGCACGACATCGAACTGGTGCTCCGCCCCAAAAACGCCGCCTGCCAGCGTCGCGACGTCGAGTTGGCTTTGTAACTCGCCGCCCCGGAAGAGCGCATTGCGCTGCGAATAGATCGCCTCGCGCAAATCGCCCTCGCCTTCCAAGGCGCAGCTCGCAATATCTTCCTCGCAGACCGCGCCGGTGAGATTTCGGAAGATAAAGCCGTCGAAGCGCGTGAGGTAGGCCGTCGCCTCGAAACGGAATGGGCCCACCGGGCGGCGCAAGCCGATTTCGATGGTCTTCGCGCCTTCAATTCGAAGATTCGGATTGCCGATATCGAAGGTTCCCGTCGCCTCGTGGATCCCGCGCGAAAAGAGCTCGGGCGCGCGCGGCGCGCGTTCGACATATTGCGCGGTCAGGCTGGCGACGACGCCTTGCGGCAGATCCTGGAGGAACCCAAAGGCGCCGCTCTTTGGCGTGAAATTGCGCACGCGGGCGACTTGCAGCGCCGGATCAGCGAGGGGCTGGGGAATTGCGCTGGAGAGGAGGAGTTCGGGAAATGCGCCGGAGACGGTCGCATGTTCGATGCGTCCGGCCAGCTGCATTCTTGATGTGTCGGTCAGTCTGAATTCATTAAACCAATAGCCGGCGACGCTTCGCGTCCGATTGGGATCGAAGAGTCCGCCCTCGCGGCCGGGCGAGGTCAGGATCTGATGCATGCCCTGCACGCCGAAGGCGCTGGTCAGAGTCGCGAAGGACAGATCGACGGGGCGAAGCTGCGTTTCGACCCGCGCCTCGAGATCCTTGTTGGTGAAGGTCTGCTGAACGCCGTCGAAGCCCCCCTCATTGGCGAGTTCGTGGTGCTTGTAGTCGGTCAGACCCGCCCAGAAGCGGACCGCTTCGATATAGGCCGACTGCGGACGGAACTCGCCCTTGGTCGTCACGCGCGTCTGGCGAAGTTCGATTCGCGTATTGGTCTCCGTCGGCTCAATGCCGGGGATGCGATAGCGCGAGTTGAACTGCGTCACCGCGACGCCGACAAAGCCGCCGTCGAAAAAATAGGAGCCGCCGACCGAACCGCCGGCCGAGCGCATTGACGAATTGGGCTGGCGTCCGAAGACTGGCGGCGGCGGATCCGGCGGAAAAAGATAAGGATAGCCGGGAATAAGGTAGTCGCTGCTGCGACGGCCGTGGACATCCATGTGGAAGGCGACGTTGCCGCGGCCGACGTCGAGCAGCGTCGCGTTCTCGAGCGAGTTGTCGACGGTCATCACCGCGCCGCGAGTCTCGACGACCGAACAACCCTCCGTCTCGGCCATCGGGATGAGCGCGAGACGGCAGGGCAAGGCCGTGGGAATGCGGTTGTTCTCGACGTTGACGACGCCGCCGATCGCTTGCGACCCCCAGCGAAGCGTCGCCGGGCCGCGCACCACCTCGACCTGGCTCGCGGCGACGGGATCGAGCGGAACGGCGTGGTCCTCGCCAAGTTCCGAGACGCCGCTGTTGCTGACGCCGTTTTCCTGGATTCGCACGCGGTAATTGTCGAGACCGCGCACGATAGGACGGCTCGCCGCGCCGGGCGCGAAGGTCGATCCGGTGACGCCCGGCTTGGCGAAGAGCACATCGCCAAGCGTCGCGCCCGGCGAGCGCCGCAGCTCCTCATTGGTGACGACCGTGACCGTCGCGAATTGATCGGCGACGATGGGAAGGACACCTAGCGGCGCCACGGCCGGTTCGCGCGGCTCGGGTCCGCTCGGGCCGGCGACGCTGCGGTTGCGCCCGCCGGGCGCTGGGGGAGTCTGTGGCGGGGAGACGATCTTGGCGCGCTTGATTGGACTCACGGAGCCGACTTCAATCGGGGGCAACGCCTGCTGAGCCAAGGCGCTCGCGACGCTGGTGAAAATCCCGACTACCGCGCCGCCGGCCGCTGCGCCGACCAAAACGCTCTTCCTCATGGACGCCCGCTCTCGCTGATTATGTTATAACATAACATATCCAGACCGAGCGGAGGCATGTCAATGCGCCTGCGCTTCGCCGGCGCAGGTCAGCGTCCTGTGTGGCCGTTACGCCACACTCGAAGATCAAAAGGTCTCGGCCGGCGCGCTCGTCTGTCCGGCGCGAAAGTTCTCCCAGCCATGCGCGCGCAGCTTGCAGGCGGGGCACTCGCCGCAGCCGTAGCCCCAGTCGAAGCGGCGGCCCCTCTCGCCGAGATAGCAGGTGTGGGTCTCTTCGACGATGAGCCGCACCAGCGCTTCGCCGCCGAGCGATTCCGCCAATCGCCAGGTCGCCGCCTTGTCGATCCACATCAGCGGCGTATGAATATTCATGCTGCGATCCATGCCGAGACTGAGCGCCTGCGCCATGGCGCGGATCGTCTGGTCGCGGCAGTCCGGATAGCCCGAATAGTCGGTCTCGCACATGCCGCCGACGAGATCGGCGACGCCGCGGCGATAGGCGAGCGCCGCGGCGAAGGTCAGAAACAGCAGATTGCGCCCCGGAACGAATGTGTTGGGAAGCCCGTCGGCGGCGAAGGCGATCTCGGCGTTCCGCGTCAGCGCCGTCTCGGAGATGGCCCCGAGCGCCTCGATCGAAATCGTTCGATCTTCGCCGAGCCGCTCGGCCCAAAGCGGCGAGAGGCGAATAAGGCCGTCGCGCAGCCCCGCCCGGCGCGAGAGTTCGACGCGGTGGCGCTGGCCGTAATCGAATCCGACCGTCTCGACGCGCTCGAAGCGCGACAGCGCCCAGGCGAGGCAGGTCGTCGAGTCCTGCCCGCCTGAAAACAGCACGAGCGCGGCGGAAGAGTGAGTCGGGAGATCGTTCGTCATCGCGCCTAACTTACGTTACGGCTGCGAAACTGCGAGCCGCCCAGCGGGCGCGCCTCTTGAAAGTTTGACGGCGCCCTCACCAATCGCGTCCGGTCCACCCATATTCGAGCCGAAACCGAGGCGGAGATGCTGCTCTATAATACGCCGCTGGCGCCCAATCCCAGACGCGTCCGCATTTTTCTGGCTGAGAAAAACGTCACGATTCCCATTCGCGACGTCAACCTCATGTCCCATGAGCACAAGCAGGAGTCCTATGCGGCGGTCAATGCGCTGGAGGAAGTTCCGGCGCTCGTTCTCGACGACGGCGCGACTCTCACCGAATCCGTCGCCATCTGCCGCTACATCGAGTCGCTCTACCCTAGCCCGCCGCTCTTTGGCCGGAACGCGCGCGAACAGGCCTTTGTCGAGATGTGGCAGCGCCGGATTGAATTCCGCCTGTTCACGCCAGTCGGGCTGGCTTTTCGTCATAGCCATCCGGCGCTCGCGAAGCTCGAGTCCCCCCAGCTCCCGCAATTGGCCGAGCATCAGCGGCCGCGCGCGCAACAGATGATGCGCTTTCTCGATGGCGAACTCGCCGCGCGGCGCTTCATCGCCTCCGATGACTTCACGATCGCCGATATTACCGCGATTGTGGCCATGGATCTCACAAAACTCGCGCGGGTCGATATTCCTCAAGATCTGCCGCATCTTTCGCGCTGGCGCACGGACGTCTCGGCGCGTCCGAGCGTCGTGCCGTAATGACGCGGCGCTCGCCGAACAGGAAGCTTGAGGAGATAACCGGGCGCATCCGCGCCTGCCGCGTCTGCGCCGAAACGCCCGAGGGCGTAAAGCTGCCGCATGAGCCGCGTCCCGTGCTGCGCGTTTCGCCCACCGCGCGGCTGCTGCTCGCGAGCCAGGCGCCCGGCAATCTCGTCAATCTGACCGGCGTTCCTTTCAACGATCCTTCCGGCGATCGGCTGCGCGACTGGATGGGCGTGGATCGCGAGACCTTCTATGACGTCTCGCGCATCGCCATCGTCCCGATGGGCTTCTGCTTTCCGGGTTACGACGCCGCCGGCGGCGACCTGCCGCCGCGTCCCGAATGTCGCCCGCGCTGGCACGACTCGCTGTTCGCAACGCTGCCGCAGATCGAGACGGTCGTCGCGATCGGCCGATATGCGCAGGACTATCATTTCGCTCGGCTCGGCCATGCGCTGCCGAAAGGCGCGAGAGTTTCCGAGATCGTCGCGCGCTGGCGTGAATTTGCGAACGCTAAGCCGCTGATCTTCCCCCTCCCCCATCCATCCTGGCGCAACATTGGCTGGCTGAAGCGCAATCCCTGGTTCGAAGCCGAGGTCTTGCCGGCGCTACGCGCCGAGGTCGCGCGGCTGATCAAAACGTGAGACAAGGCGCCGTGACGAGAGTTCTCATTGGAGACGGCGCGCGGCGCGTTGCCATCGGCGGCGACCTGCCCTTGACGCTCATCGCCGGCCCCTGCGCGCTGGAGAGCCGCGATCTGGCGCTCAAGGTCGCCGGCGAACTCGCCGCGATCGGCGAGCGACTGAAGATCGGCGTCGTCTTCAAGGCGTCCTTCGACAAGGCGAACCGCACCAGCGGCGGTGCGGCGCGCGGCGTCGGTCTCGACGCCGCGCTGCCGATCTTTGCTGAAATCAGAGAGAAGACCGGCTTGCCGGCGACGACCGACGTGCATGAAGCATGGCAATGCGCGCGCGTCGCCGAGGTCATCGACCTGCTGCAGATTCCCGCCTTCCTCTGCCGGCAGACCGATCTCATCGTCGCGGCGGCGAAAACCGGACGTTCCGTCAATATCAAGAAGGGGCAGTTTCTCGCGCCGTGGGACATGATCCACGCCATCGAGAAGGCGCGTGAGGCCGGCGCCGGCGGCGTCCTCGTCACCGAGAGGGGAACGACCTTCGGCTATAATGCGCTTGTCGCCGACATGCGCGCGCTGCCGATGTTGAGGGAGACCGGGGCGCCCGTCGTTTTTGACGCGACGCATGCCGTGCAGCAGCCGGGCGGACAAGGATCGTCATCGGGCGGCGAGCGGCGTTTCGTTGCAACGCTCGCCCGCGCCGCCGTGGCGGTCGGGGTCGCGGCGCTTTACATCGAGACGCATCCCGATCCGGGCGCGGCGATCTCGGACGGCGCGACGCAAGTCCCGCTTGGGGCGCTGGAGGCAATGGTCGAGGAATTGATGGCGTTCGACCGTCTGGCGAAAACGCCCGTCTGAAACGAGGCGCAGCAATTTTCCTATGCGCCTGTAATCCCGACAGGCCGAGGCCAGATCGGGAGGGGCGTCGGCGTTAACCCGCCTCCGCGTAATCCGTCAGCCAGCCGACCGCGATGATGATAAGGCCCATGCCGGCGAAAAAAGCGAAGGCCGGCTTGACGCTGAAAATATCGGGAAGAAAAGCGATGGCGATGAGCGCCGGGCCCACGATCCTTTCGACCCAGCCATGAAGCGCGAATGCCAATCGCCGAAAGACGCCGAGCGGAAATTTCGTCACGAGCGTCATCGCCAAATGCACGCCCGCGAGCAGCCAGGCGAGCTTCGCCGGCAGGCCGCCGAAACCAAGCACCGCCGGCGCGGCGAGGAAAATCAACACCGTCAGATAGTCCAGATAGCCATGCAGGCGCGCCGTGAGTGGTTTCATTATGGTTTCTCCGCGTTGGCGGCGCGGCTCGGCCGCCTTCTCCTCTCGTTAGGGCGCGGCGCGGAGGCGGTCTGTCATCTTGATCACAGATCGCCGCGTTTTTCCTTCGCGAGGGATTGCAGCGCGACGTGATTGACGCAGATGAGGTCGCGCCGATAGTCGAGCGCCCCTCGGCGCCGCAAATCGTTCATGGTCCGCGTCACGACTGGGCGGCTCGCATGGACGAGATCGGCGATGTCCTGCTGGGTGAGCCGGATCTCGAGCGAATAGCCGTGCGGACAGGGCGCGCCGAAAGCGAGCGCAAGCTCTCCCAGCGTCTCGATCAGCCGCGCGGCGACTGACTTGGTCTGGCGGTCGATCAGCCTGCGCTCGGCGCGTTCCCGCGACGCCTCCAGTCCGGCGCTGAGGAAGCTCGAGAACGATGGGCTTTTCGCGAGGAGACGGGCCACGTCCGAAGGGTCGAACATCAGGACGCACGCGTCGCCGATGGCGCTTGCGGCATGCGCCGAGGCTCGCCCTGGCGAAACGCGCCCGAAGAGTTCGCCGGCGCCCGCGATGGCGAGCGTGATCTGCGCGCCGCTTTCCGCGACATGCGAAAGCCTGACGACGCCCCGCATCAAACAATAGAGAAAGCCCGGCTCCTCGCCTTGCCGATACAGTGTTTGGCCGTTGGAGAACTCCGCATCCCGCAGCGAAGGCGCGCAGAGCCGCCACTCGGCGATATTCTCTTCCGACAGCATGTCGTTCCCCGGCGCTTCCGCCTGACGCATCCTATCAAAATCGAAGCTGCGCAAGCCATCCTGCTCAAGAGACCGTCTGGCGAAGGCGATCCGCTAAGCCTTGCGCGCAGCCAACGGATGGTCGAGAAGCGCGCGATCAACGGTCAGGAGGCGCAACGCCTCGATTTTGCATTGCGCCAGCAACAGGCGATCGAACGGGTCGCGCGTGTGCGGCTCAGGTTCGACCGCGACGAGCGCATGCCGCGCGTTGATTGAGATGACCTCGATCCCCATCGCTTCCAGCAGTTCGGGAAGCATCTCAAGATTTATCGCGAGTTCGAGTTTGCCCAGTCGCCACTTGATGGCGATCTCCCAAAGACTCGCGACGCTGACCAGAAATTCCGCATCTTCATTCTTCAGCAAAGACTGCACATGCGATCCGAACTCGGCGACACGGTTTTCAATCAACGCCAGCAGAATATGCGTGTCGAGCAGCAGCCTCATGCATCATCCGGCAGCGGGCGCAGCAGGAAGTCTTCCGGCAAGGGCGCGTCGAAATCCTCAGCGATGAAAGTGACGATGGACTGGAGGCCGTGTCGCTTCTTGAATTCGTCGACGGCGTCGAGCCGCAATCCGCGTTTTGGTTGATGAGGAACCAGATCGAACACCGGTTTCCCATTCCGCGTCACGACGATCGTTTCGCCCTTCTCGACCTGTCGAGCAAGTTCGGTCAGGCGATTTTTCGCGTCTTTGATCGAAACAGTCGTCATGGGGCGGATAGTGGCTACTCGTAGCCACTCAGTCAAGCGTTCGTCCCCGCCCGCTCTTCGCCCGTATGAACTTTCCTAATTAAGCGATTACGGTTAAAGATCTTTATTGCTGAGGCGGGCGGGGGTCATGGCGCTCAATCCTTTCGATGACCAAGGCGAAAATTTCAAAGCCAAGGCAACGGCGACCTATGGCGTGATTATCGCGGCGAATGTCTTCGCCTGGACTTGGGCGTGGACGGCCTTCTCCGATCGGCCGGGCCTGATGGGAGCGGCCGTTCTGGCGTTCATGTTTGGACTTCGCCATGCGTTCGACGCCGATCACATCGCCGCCATCGACAATGTCGTCCGCAAATTGATGCAGGACGGCAAGACGCCCTATTCCGTCGGATTTTTCTTCTCGCTCGGCCACTCCACCTTCGTCACCCTCGCTTCGGTCATGATGGCGGCGGCGGCCGTGGCCATGCAGGGCCAGGCGCATGACTTTCAGGCCCTCGGCGGCGCCATCGGCACGATCGCGTCTGCTTCGTTCCTCATTGTCATCGGCCTTGCAAACCTGCTCCTGCTCAGAGGGATCTGGTCGGCGTACAACCGGGCCAGACTTGGCGAGCCGGTGCTCGAAGAGGACCTCGACCGTCTGCTCAACGGACGCGGCTTGTTCACCCGGGTTTTCCGCCCGCTGTTCCGCTTCGTTTCGCGGTCGTGGCACATGTATGTCGTTGGATTTATATTCGGATTGGGCTTCGACACGGCGACGGAGATCGGCCTGCTCGGAATTTCGGCGGCGCAGGCCGCGCAAGGCATGTCATTTTCGACGATTCTGGTGTTTCCAGCCCTGTTCACCGCCGGCATGACCTTGATGGACACCACGGATAGCCTCGTGATGACTGGAGCCTACGGCTGGGCGTTCGACGATCCGCTGAGGAAACTTTGGTACAATCTGGTGATGACAGCGATGTCGGTGATCGTCGCCATTTTCATCGGCGGCATCGAAGCGCTCGGCTTGATCGGCGATAAGCTTGGCTTCGACGGCGGCCTTTGGCGCCTCGTTCAAGGGCTTAACGACAATCTCGCCAATTTCGGCTTCGCGATCGCCGCGATCCTGATCGCGAGCTGGATCATCTCTATGCTCTTCTATCGAAGCCAGGGGCAAATGAGGCAAATGAAGGCGTATCGCGGCGCAGTCGGGATGGACTATCCGGCGCGCCGCCAGGAGTCGTAAACTCCAAAATTCCCGGCATCTGCGTCTTTTTGCCGATCAGGAAGAACGAGCGCGTCGCCTCTTTGCCCTTTAATTCGACGGTCCCGCCGTCGACCAATACGTAATCGTCGCTGAGACGCACCTTCACGGCTTCGGACACGTGAATCTTGTCGGGCTTGGAAGTGGATTCAAAACGACTGGCGACATTCACGACATCGCCCCACAGATCATAGGAAAATCGTTTCTTTCCCACGACGCCGGCCGCCACCGTGCCGGTGTGCACGCCCATGCGCATCTGGAGCGGGTAAGAGAGCCCTTCCGCGAAACTCATGATGAAACTTTGCGCGTCTAAAGCGAATTCCGCGATATGTTGACAGTGCAAGGGATCTCGGTTCGGAACTCCGCCGACGACCATGTAGCTGTCGCCAATCGTCTTGATTTTTTCGACGCCGTGCTTTTCGACAAGCTCGTCGAATTTCTCGAATAGGACGTTGAGCATATTGACGGTGGCGTGCGGACCAAGTTTTGCCGAGAGTCCGGTGAAACCGACGATGTCGGAGAAAAACACCGTGACCTCAGGAAAAACTTCCGCGATCGTCTCTTCTCCGCCGCGTAGTCTTTCGGCGATCGCGGCCGGAAGAATGTTGTGAAGCAGCTTTTCCGAACGCGAGCGTTCGATCTCGAGGTCCGACAGGGCTTTGCCTGAAAGCTTGATCTTGTCTTCGAGCTTGTCGAAAGCGACGTTCAGATTTGCAGCCATCGTGTTGACGGTGGTGGCGAGTTCGCTGATCTCGTCGCTTCCGAAGACCGATGCTTGAGCCGCCAGATTTCCCGAGCCAATCTCGCGAACGACCGACATGAGATGCGACGCTCGAACCGCGAAGCGGTTGCGCAAAAAGATCAGGGACAGAACAACCACCCCAAACAATCCGATGTTCAGGTAAGAGTTGGCTTCAAACAATTGGTTGGCGAACGCCTGTTCTTGCGAAATTCGTCCCGCGTATCTCTGCCGAATCAAGTTCTGCATCTGCGCAATTCGCAGCGTCAGATCTCCGTTGAGCTTGCGATATTCATCGCTGAACAACAGCTTTGTCGCTAGCGCGCGATCGGGCTTGCCCTTGCGGGCAAAGGTTCCAGCGCCGTCATCGAATTCGCCATCCACCGCATGCATTGCGGCGCGTTCGATCGCGACCACTCTTTCCAGAAAGCTTCGCGCTTCCTTAAGCTTGTTCAATTCATGCGCGGTGACATTTTGGCTTAGGAAACGCTCTTCGATGGAAACTGCGCCCTCGCTTTTCTTTTCGGGCGGCGGAATAATTCCGCCATTCACGAGATCCCAATAACCGAAGTTATAATCCTTCGGCCGAGCGGTTTCGCCGTTGAGAATGGCGCCGATGACGTTGTACCACTCAACGCGTCTCGGATCGTTGTTGGAGATGTAACCTCTCGCAAAGCGAGTCTGCCACTGCGAGGAAAAAACCAAATCCTCAGCGAGCGTGGTCAGGGATTGCAATTCGCGATGCGATGTCTCCAGATCCTTCTGAGCGTTTTCCAGAAAAACGCCCAGCGCCAAATTGCCGCCGGCGAGCGCGACGAGCAACAGGAAGAAGATCGAGAAAAACGTTCGAAGCTTCATCTTCTCTGGGCCCCGCGATCGGACGGCCTCTCGTCAGGAGACCACAGCGACCCATAGGTGATTTACTGGCGCACGCACAAGGCTCGACTTTGGAGCGCCTATACGCCTAGCCCCGCCCCCGGTAGGGCGGCACGCCCTGATCAGGAAGCCACAGCCCTTCGGGCGGCGCCCCGGTCTGCCAGAAAACGTCGATCGGCATGCCGCCGCGCGGATACCAATAGCCGCCGATGCGCAGCCATTTCGGCGTCATCGCCGCAACGAGATCGCGCGCAATCCGCAGCGTGCAGTCTTCGTGAAAAGCGCCGTGGTTGCGGAAACTTCCAAGGTAAAGCTTCAAGGCCTTCGACTCGACCAGCCATTCGGCCGGGGCATAGTCGATGACGATATGTGCGAAGTCGGGCTGCCCGGTCACCGGGCAGAGCGAGGTGAACTCCGGTGCCGTGAAGCGCACGAGATAGGTCGCGTCCTTGTGAGGATTGGGCACGAGATCGAGTTCGGCCTCGTCCGGCGAAGCCGGCAGCGCGGCCATGCGGCCGAGCAGCGCGGCGCCCTGATGCGTCTTGGTCATGCGCGTAACAATGGCGCAATCGCCGCCGCGTCAAGCGTTAACCCGCTCAGGGGTCGCGGGAGTCCGGGCATTCGCCCGCACGCAATGTGATCGGATGCGCCGACATCCAGCCCAAGAGAAAGCGATTTTCCGGGCTCTCCAGCGCCTTCAGCATTTCGACGCGCGTGACTTCGAGCCATTTCTCGCGCCGGTCCGGCGTGTTCATCTCCGCCGGCACGGCGATTTCGAGGGCCTTCACAGCGAATTGATAGGGCATGGTGTTCCAAAGGGCGACGCCGCCGCGATCGAGCATCGCCGAGACGTCCTTTTCCGGCATATGCGCGATCTGCTCCTGTTCTGGGATCGGCACGGCGCCCGGCATCCCGCTTTTGGGCGCAACGATTGCGACGCCGTTGCGGTAAAAGCGATTCTGCTTCACGCCGCCGCGCGCCGCGATCAGATTGCCGCCGATCACAAAGCTGGCGCCTGTGCTGTCGAGCGCGCATTTCAGCGTCCGGTCGAAACAATGGCCGGCGCCGACCAACAGCGCGCTGCATCCAGTTTCGACCCAGCGCGCCAGAGTTTCCGGCTTTACGTCGAGCACATAGGCGAGGCCAGGCATGTCCTCGTGCTGATATTCGCAGCGCTGCACGAGATTCGCCGGCCAGCCCAGAAAGTCTTCCTGCGCCGGCGCGCAATTGCCTCGAACGGGAGATTTCTCCAAAGTCGCTTTCGCGGCGGCGACATGCTCCGGCGACTGAGCCCAGGCGCTGGCGGGACTCCAAAGCCCCAAACAAAGGCTGAAAACGACGCCGCGCGCCAGTCGCATTGTGCTTAGGGCCATCCGAACCTCCCGCCGACCGTCGCTCTTGGCGGCGAACGCCCGCTCATTGATCAAGCTCAAGGATAGGGAGGGCCCCTCCCCAGTCAACGGATTTCGCCGGCGCGCCGTCGCCGCGGCGCAGCACAGATCCCACAAAAGCCCGAAGCGGACGCAGAACCTTTTTACGGCTGAGGCTTTTCCGGACGGCGCAATAGGTCTAAGAAGTCGCGCCGCTCCGCGCCGCATCATGAAGAGGCACCCATGACCGAGATCGTCGACATCCACGCCCGCGAAATTCTGGATTCTCGCGGGAACCCGACCGTCGAGGTCGACGTCACCCTGGAGGATGGATCGTCTGGACGGGCGGCGGTGCCGTCCGGCGCCTCGACCGGCGCGCATGAAGCGGCGGAAAAGCGCGATGACGACAAGTCGCGCTATCTCGGCAAGGGCGTGCTCACGGCGGTCGACAACGTCAATGACGAAATCGCTGGAACGCTGCTCGGCTTTGAAGCTGAGGATCAGGTTGCCCTGGACGAGGCGATGATCAAGCTCGATGGGACGCCGAACAAGTCGCGGCTCGGCGCCAACGCCATTCTCGGCGTGTCGCTCGCGGTCGCCAAGGCGGCCGCCGAGGCGTCGGCGCTGCCGCTCTATCGCTATGTGGGCGGCGTGCAGGCGCGGGTGCTGCCGACGCCGATGATGAATATCGTCAATGGCGGCGTGCATGCCGACAATCCGATCGACTTCCAGGAATTCATGATCATGCCCACCGGCGCGCCGAATGTGCGCGACGCCATCCGTTGGGGCGCGGAGATTTTCCACACGCTCAAGGCGGCGCTCAAGAAAGCCGGGCTCAGCACCTCGGTCGGCGATGAAGGCGGCTTCGCGCCCAATCTTCCCTCCGCCGAAGCGGCGCTCGACTTCATCATGAAGGCGATCGAAACGGCGGGCTTCAAGCCCGGCGTCGACGTGCATCTTTGCTCCGACTGCGCCGCGACGGAATTCTTCAAGGACGGCAAATATGTCTACGAAGGCGAAGGCGTGACTCGCTCGATCGACGAGCAGGTCGCCTATCTCGCCAAGCTCGCCAGCGCCTATCCGATCGTGTCGATCGAGGACGGCATGGCCGAGGACGATTGGGAGGGCTGGAAGAAGCTCACCGACGTTCTAGGCAAGAAAGTTCAGCTCGTCGGCGACGATCTTTTCGTCACCAATGTCACGCGCTTGACGCGCGGCATTGAGGGCGGGATCGCCAATTCGCTGCTCGTCAAAGTCAATCAGATCGGCACGCTGACCGAGACGCTCGCTTCGGTCGAGACCGCGCATCGCGCCGGATACACCACCGTCTTCTCGCATCGCTCCGGCGAGACCGAGGATTCGACCATCGCCGATCTCGTCGTCGCGACGAACAGCGGCCAGATCAAGACCGGCTCGCTCGCCCGCTCCGACCGCACCGCCAAATACAACCAGCTCATCCGCATCGAGGAGGAGCTGGGCGACGCGGCGATCTACGCCGGCAAAGGCGCGCTCAAGGCGCTGGCGTAGCGCCGAGTGAGTTCAGCCGCTTCGGCATACTTATTTCGGATCAGGACGTTCGAATCCCTCCCCCTTGCGGGGAGGGTGGCGAGCGTAGCTCGCCGGGTGGGGGAATCCGTAAGCCGGCTCGCGACTTCGACGAACACGCTTTCTTTGCGTATAGAACCCCACCCGGCCCGGCTTCGCCGGTCCACCCTCCCCGTAAAAGGGGAGGGATCAGCGCCCTTTCTGGCTCCGCTCGCCCCATGACCATGGAAAAAACCTTCGCTCCCGCCTCGATTGAATCGCGCATCCGCGACGCGTGGGAAGAGGCGCAAGCCTTTCGCGCCGGACGGCCCGAACGCGCGCAGGCGAAGCCCTATTCCATCGTCATTCCGCCGCCGAACGTCACCGGCAGCCTGCATATGGGCCATGCGCTCAACAACACGCTGCAGGATATTCTCGTGCGCTATCGCCGCATGAAGGGCGACGACGTGTTGTGGCAGCCCGGCACCGACCACGCCGGCATCGCGACCCAGATGGTCGTCGAACGCCAGCTGATGGAGCGCCAGGAACATCGCCGCGAACTCGGACGCGAGAAATTCGTCGAGCGCGTGTGGGAATGGAAGGCGGAGTCCGGCGGCAAGATCGTCGAGCAGCTGAAGCGGCTCGGCGCCTCTTGCGACTGGTCGCGCGAACGCTTCACGCTCGATGAAGGCCTGTCGCGCGCGGTGGTGAAGGTTTTCGTTCAGCTCTATCGCGACGGCCTGCTCTACAAGGACAAGCGTCTCGTCAATTGGGACCCGGCGCTGCACACGGCGATCTCCGATCTCGAAGTGCAGCAGGTGGAAGTGAAGGGCCATTTGTGGCGCTTCAAATATCCGATCGTCGACGATACCGGGAAAGAGACCGGCGAGTTCATCGTGGTCGCGACGACCCGCCCCGAGACGATGCTCGGCGATACCGCCGTCGCCGTGCATCCGGAGGACGAGCGCTACACGGCGCTGGTTGGCAAGCGCGTTCGTCTGCCATTGGTCGGCCGGCTGATCCCGATCGTCGCCGACGAATATTCCGATCCCGAGAAGGGCACCGGCGCGGTGAAAATCACCCCGGCGCATGACTTCAACGATTTCGAGGTCGGCAAGCGGCATGGCCTGCGGCTCGTCAACGTGCTCGACCCGCAGGCGCAGATGACGCTTGCCGCCAGCGCCGAGTTTCACGAAGGCGTCGACCCCTCCCCCGAACTCGCGGCGACAGTCTCCGCGCTCGACGGGCTCGACCGTTTCGCGGCGCGCAAGCGCGTCGTCGAAATGATGGAGGCGCGCGAGCTGCTCGACGGCGTCGACGATCATAAGCATATGGTCCCGCATGGCGACCGCTCGGGCGCGGTGCTCGAGCCGCGCCTCACCGACCAGTGGTATGTCGACGCCAAGACCCTGGCGCAGCCGGCGCTCAAAGCCGTGCGCGAGGGCCGCACGGCTTTCGTGCCGAAGAATTGGGAGAAGACCTATTTCGAGTGGCTGGAGAATATCCAGCCCTGGTGCGTGTCGCGCCAGCTCTGGTGGGGCCATCGCATCCCCGCCTGGTATGACGAGGACGGCAACGCCTATGTCGAAGAGACGGAAGAGGCGGCGCTTGCCGCGGCGCGCGCCAAACTCGGCGATGGCGTGACGCTGACGCGCGACGAAGACGTGCTCGACACCTGGTTTTCATCGGCGCTTTGGCCCTTCTCGACGCTCGGCTGGCCGGAGAAGACGCCGGAGCTCGCGCGCTATTATCCGACGAGCGCCCTCGTCACCGGCTTCGACATCATCTTCTTCTGGGTCGCCCGCATGATGATGATGGGCCTCTATTTCATGGACGAGGTTCCCTTCCGCGACGTCTATATCCACGCGCTCGTTCGCGACGAGAAGGGCGCGAAGATGAGTAAGTCGAAGGGCAATGTCATCGACCCGCTGCGCCTCATCGACGAATATGGCGCCGACGCGCTACGCTTCACGCTCGCGGCGATGGCGGCGCAGGGACGCGACATCAAGCTCTCGACGCAGCGCGTCGAAGGCTATCGCAATTTCGCGACGAAGCTGTGGAACGCCTCGCGCTTCGCCGAGATCAACGGCTGCGCGCGCGTTCCGGGCTACGATCCGCGCGCCAATCAGATCACGCTGAACCGCTGGATTATCGGCGAAGCGGCGCGCACAACGGCGGACGTGAGCGCGGCGATCGAGGCTTACCGCTTCAACGACGCGGCGAACGCCGTCTATCGCTTCATCTGGAGCGTCTTCTGCGATTGGTATGTCGAGCTGGCGAAACCGCTGCTGCAAGGCGCCGATGGCGCGGAAAAGGACGAGACGCGCGCGACGACAGCCTTCGTTCTCGACCAGATCTATGCGCTGCTGCATCCTTTCATGCCCTTCCTCACCGAGGAGCTCTGGGCGATCAAGGGCGCGGACGGTCCCAAGCGCGAGACGATGCTGGCGCTCGCCAGTTGGCCGTCGCTCACGGGACTCGAAGATGCGGAGGCCGAAAGCGAAATCGGCTGGGTCGTCGACCTTATTTCCGAAGTGCGCTCGCTGCGTGCGGAAATGAATTTGACGAGCGAGACGGAGCTGCTGCTGATCGGCGCCGACGACGGGCTGAAAGCGCGCGCGACGCGCTGGGACGAGACGATCCGCAAGCTCGCGCGCCTCTCGCACATCGGCTTCGCCGAGGCGGCGCCAAAGAGCAGCGCGCAACTCATCGTCCGCGGCGGCGGCGCCGCCATGCCGCTCGAAGGCGTGATCGACCTTGCCGCCGAGAGGGCGCGACTGGCGAAAGAGATCGGCAAGCTCGACGGCGAGTTGAAGAAGCTCGACGCCAAACTCGCCAATGAGGGCTTCCTCGCCAAGGCCGAGGAAGAGGTGATCGACGAGCACCGCGAACGGCGCGAAGAGACGGCGGCGCGCGTCGAAAAGCTCAATGCGGCGCTTACGCGACTAAGCTAGCGACTCGCCTTCTCGACGACGCCGAGGATCGGCCCCATCGTCGGCGCGAAACGGTCGTGACGCGAGAGCGACGGCGCATAGAGCGCCGACGCCGAGCCGCCATCGAGAAACAGCGCGTCGGGGCAATGCAGGCGATCGCGAAAAAGCAGCGCAAATTCATGAAACGTCACCGGCCGGTTGGAGATCGCGAAGCGCACGACATGACCGTCTTGAACACAGACGCCGTTGCGAAATTTCTGCGACATGCCGTCCCCATGAATGCGGGGATGAATGCGCCCGCCGATGACGAGCATCGGTCCTGATTGGGTGGCGAATTGCGCCCCCTGACGGCTCTTTAAGAAGCGCGCCGTCTCGGCGACGCCGGCGCGCGCGCCGTCGATCCAGAACACGCCATTGGGCTTCAGGTGGAAATTGCCGGCGCCGGAGCGCGTATTCGCGCCGCTCAGCGTGCGGCCGTTTTCGACATAGAGGCCGACTGGCGTGCGGTCTTCCGCATACATGCCGGCGTTCATGGCGAAAACAAGCGTTTCGCCCTTATTCGCCAGTCCGTCCGCGAGCCGCGTGAAAGAGCCATAGATTTCGCCTTTCTCGTCGCGCAGAAAGAGCCGAACGTCGCGCTTACGCGCATCGAAGTCGCATACTGTGTAGGCGGCCCCCTCAATATCGGCGCAGGGGCTTGCGCCCGCGCGCGCAGGCAATGATAAGAACGCCAGTGCGGCCGCCGCTATCCAGCTCGAGACGCTCCAGATCGCTTGCCTTTTCAATTCCGCGTCGAGCAACCCACTCTCCTTTCTTCCTGGCCTTGGGCCATGTCATTCCCGCAGACGGCGGCCTAACCGGCACTCCAGTGCGCCGTCAGGAATGCTGGTCTTTATTCCGATCGCACGCCGCGCGTCGGGAATGACAATTGCGAAAGCTGCGCGGCCGCCGGTTTGAAACGTGGCCACGGCAAGGCTAGATATGCGACGCAGGCGCCGCAAGCGGCGGGTTCCGGAGATCTCATTGTCCCATTCCATCACTGAAGCCGTCGAGGCCGTGGCGAGAGGCGAGATCGTCGTCGTCACCGATGACGACGATCGCGAAAACGAAGGCGACCTCGTCGTCGCCGCGTCGCTCTGCACGCCCGAGAAAATGGCCTTCATCATCCGCCATACGAGCGGCATCGTCTGCGCGCCGCTCACGCTCGAGGAGGCGCGCCGTCTGCATCTTGCGCCCATGGTCGCGGAAAACGACGCGCCGCTCGCGACGGCTTTCACCGTCACCGTCGACGCGCGCCACGGGCTCACCACCGGCATTTCCGCCGAACAGCGCTGCAATACGGTGCGCGCGCTCGCCAATGGCAATATGGGCGCGAGCGATTTCGTGCGGCCCGGCCATGTCTTCCCGCTGATCGCCAAGGACGGCGGGGTGCTGATGCGCTCCGGACATACGGAAGCCGCCGTCGATCTGTGCAAGCTCGCCGGCCTGCCGCCGGTCGGCGTCATCTGCGAACTCGCCAATGACGACGGCACGGTGATGACCGGACGCCAGATCGAAGAATTCGCGCGCGCGCATAGTCTCAAACTCGTGTCGGTTTCGGACCTCATCGCGTTCCGCCAGGCGCGCGAAAAGCTCGTCGAACGCGTCGCGACGTTCCCCGTCCAGACAGAGGCCGGGGAAATGATCGGCCACGCCTATGTGACGCCGTTCGACAGCGTGCAGCACTTCGCCTTCGTGTTGGGCGCGATCGGCGACGGGCGCGACGTGCCGACGCGACTGCATCGCGCCGATATTCTCGCGGATGTGTTCGGGGGCGCCGACACGATCAAGAAGACGCTGCATCGCTTTGCGCGTGAAGGGCGCGGCGTGCTCGTCTATCTGCGCGACGGCGCGGCCGGCGTCCCGGCGAATATTGTCGGGCGGGGCGAGGAGGAAAACGCCGAAGAAACGCGCAAGCGGCAGTGGCTTGACGTCGGCCTCGGCGCGCAGATTTTGAAGGACCTCGGCGTTTCGTCGATCCGCCTGCGCTCCTCGTCGTCAAAGCCCCGCGCTTTCGTCGGGCTCTCGGGCTTTGGAATCGAGATCAGCGCGGTGGAGCCGGTGGAGTGAGCGGCTTTCTCAGCCGCCAGACAAGGACGGCGAAACCGGCAAGGAAAAGCGAGGCGACGACGGTGAGGAGAAGGCCCGACTCGGCGGCGGCGATGACGAAGAAAATATGTTCGCCTTCATGCGCCACGCCGTCCGGCTTCCGAATGCTCACGGCGACGACATATTTGCCGTCCTCGGAAAAATCATAATCGAGGGAGAGCGACGCGACGCCATGCGCCCGATAGGTTTTTAAAAGTTCGGGCGTCTTGAGGTCATTTCTCGCCCAATAGGCGCGAAGCGCCGGGGTGGGGTGGAGCCAGATCTCAAAATATTGTCGCTATACGAGCGGTCGCTGCGTCATCCCTTACATTCATCCGAGCTGTCACCCCACCCCGCATTGCTTCGCAATGCGACCCTCCCCCTCAAGGGGAGGGTAGAGTTCGCGGCTCCTCAGGGCTTTCACGCGGCCTTCAGCCTCACTTCGCGCGCGGATGCGCCGAGCGATAAGCGTCGAGGAGCCGCGTCTTGTCGACGGCGGTATAGATCTGCGTCGTCGAGAGCGAGGCGTGGCCGAGCAATTCCTGGATCGTGCGCAGATCGCCGCCGCGACCCAGAAGATGCGTGGCGAACGAATGACGCAGCGCATGCGGCGTCGCGCTCTCGGGCAGGCCGAGCGCCCCGCGCAGGCGCTGGACGGCGAGCTGGATGATGCGCGGCGAGAGCGGCCCGCCGCGCGCGCCCACAAACAGCGGCCCGCCGGCAAGATCATAGGGACAGAGCGCGAGATAGGCTTCGATCGTCGAGCGCACCGGCGCGATGACCGGCACGGTCCGGCTCTTGCCGCCCTTCCCCAGGATCGTGACCCGATCGGCGGCGCCGACCGGCGCCGCGGCGCTCCCGATCGACAGCGCCTCGGAAATTCGCAGTCCGGCGCCGTAGAGCAGCGCCAGCACGGCGGCGTCGCGCGCGATCACCCAGGGCTCTCGCGCCTCGCCCGCTCTCTGTTCGGGGTCCACGATATCGCGGGCGTCGGGCACGGTGAGCGCCTTGGGGAGGCTGTGCGGACGCTTGGGCGGACGCACGGCGCCAAAGACGTCGGTGCGGGCGAGGCCCTTCTTCTCAATGAAGCGCAGAAAATTGCGAACGGCGGCGAGCGCCCGCAAAAGAGAACGGCTTTCGAGCCCGTCGCGGCGACGCTTGGCCATGAAGGCGCGCAGGTCGGCGGGTTGAAGCGACTTAAGCGCGGCCGCATCGGGCCGCTCACCCGTATGCTGCGCGAGAAACCCCAAAAAGCTGGCGAGGTCCCGGCCATAGGCCTCGACCGTATGCCGGGAGGCGCGCCGCTCGCCGGCAAGATAGCGCAGCCATAGCGCCGCTTGCTCGGCGATCGCCGGCGCCGCCTGAAAATAGGAGGCGTCGGGAGGCGGTTTCTGTCGGGGCGCTCTCAGGGGCGAATCGCGCATGGCGCGACTATCGCCAAAAAAGATGAATAGAGTCGCCCGTTACTGGCCCGACTTGATCTCGGCTTTCGCCTTGGTCAGCATCTCGTCCATGGTGCGGCGGATCTGATGCTCGGACTGTTCCACGCCCGCCGCTTCAAAATCCTTCTTGACCAAGGCCACGACCCGCTCATCGGCGTCGGCGGCGACTTCCGCCGCGACCAAGGCGTCCGCGTAGGCCTGCGCCTCGGCGCCCGTCTTCCCGAGCTTTTCGGCCGCCCAGAGGCCAAGCAGCTTGTTGCGGCGCGCTTCGGCGCGAAACTGCAGCTCCTCTTCGTGGACAAAGCGTTTTTCGAAGGAATCTTCGCGCTGGTCGAAAGTGCTCATGTCCATCCTCGGCCGGGTTGTTCTTATAATCAGGACTCGGCGATCATGCGCCGCATCGGCGTGGGCTCGATATATGCGTATTCGCGCGCAAAGCCAATGCCGGAAAGCGTGGTCCTGGCCGCGACGAAACCGCCCCCTGCCCTGCCCGCCAAGGTGCGAGCGCGGACAGAGCCTCGCGCCGCGCCAAATTGCAATAAGCGCGCCGGTGCGGCTATTTGTCGAGGCTAATGTTTTCCGTCCGGCCATCAGACACAGTAGGGGCGTTTCATGAAGAAATTTGCATGCGTTATTTTGTCCGCCTTGGCGCTTACGAGCCCAGCCTTCGCCCAGAAAATGACGAGCGACGACCTCAAATGGATCAATCAATGCATCAGCGATAACAAGGGCGAGGAAGGCGGGACGCCCGCCATTATCCGCGCCTATTGCATATGCATGAACGAGAAGATGGACGACAACGAAACCCGGTCCGTCACCCAGTGGGAAAAGGCCAATCCTGAAGCCCGGCAGGACTGCGAGAAACAGGCCGGCTGGAAGTAGCCAAGGCCGCTTCCGTTTGCGCCCTGAGCGTCGCAGCAGCGAACCGCCATGTCGGTGAACTCGTCCACCAGATGCTCAAATTAGGGGCGCCCGCGCATCCGAGAGGAATCCCCACGGCGACGGCGCCGCTGGGCCGCCGCTCTCTCAGTTTCATTGTATCGTCTTCCCCTTTGCGATAGAGTGACCCGTCGGCTTGTCACTGGCCGCCAAAGACGCTAGGACCGCCGGTGCTCGCGGCTGGGCGCACGCCCGCCGCCGCTCCCTGAGAGCCGCCCACAAGCCGGCATGCGTTCACACTTCGGAGGAGCGACGACCCGCCAGATGGACTTCCTCAAGCCCCGGTTGATCCCAATGAACCGCCGACGCCGCATCTACGAGGGCAAGGCCAAGGTCCTCTATGAGGGCCCTGAGCCCGGCACTTTGATTCAGCACTTCAAGGACGACGCCACGGCCTTCAACGCGAAGAAACACGAGGTGATCGACGGGAAGGGCGTGCTCAACAACCGGATCTCCGAGTATATCTTCCAGCATTTGAACAGCATCGGCGTGCCGACCCACTTCATCCGCCGGCTGAACATGCGCGAGCAGCTCATCCGCGAGGTGGAAATCATCCCGCTCGAAGTCGTCGTGCGCAATGTCGCGGCCGGTTCGCTCGCCAAGCGCCTCGGGATGGAAGAGGGCACGCAGCTGCCCCGCTCGATCATCGAATTCTACTATAAGAACGACGCGCTCGACGACCCGATGGTGTCCGAGGAGCATATCACCGCCTTCGGCTGGGCGACTCCCCAGGAGATCGACGACGTCATGGCGCTCGCCATCCGCGTCAATGATTTCCTCTCCGGGCTCTTTCTCGGCGTCGGCATCCGCCTCGTCGACTTCAAGATGGAATGCGGTCGGCTCTGGGAAGGCGACATGATGCGAATCGTCGTCGCCGACGAGATTTCGCCCGACAGCTGCCGGCTGTGGGATATCAAGTCGAACGACAAGCTCGACAAGGATCGCTTCCGCCGCGACTTGGGCGGGCTGGTCGAGGCTTATACCGAAGTCGCGCGCCGTCTCGGCATCATGCAGGAAAACGAGACGATCCGCACCGGCGCGCCGAAGCTCGTTCAGTAGGAAATCCCAAAGGGCCGCCATGGGCGTTCCTCATCTCGATTCAGGTCCGATGCGCGCGGAGGAATTCTTCGCGTTCACCGCGACGCGTCCCGACGACGAAAAATGGGAGCTGATCGAAGGGGAGCCGGTCTTGAACGCTTCCGCCAGCCGTCTGCATCAGACGATCATTCGCAATCTCACCGTACTGCTCGATGCGCTGGCGCGCGAGACCAGCGCTCCTTGGGAGGTGCTGCCGGGGCTGGGCGTCCGCATTTCCGACATCAGCGTGCCAGTTCCTGACGTTCTGATTCGACCCGCGACGTTCACTGGCGTCGAATGCAATGACATGATCATCGCGTTTGAGGTTCTTTCGCCATCCACAGCGAACAAGGATCTGCGCTGGAAACGGAAGGCCTATGCGACGCTGCCGTCGCTCCGGCAGTATGTGGTCGTCGCGCAGGATGCGCTTGAAGTCGTCTCCTTCGATCGCGCCACTGATTTCGCCGAGCGCCGTTTCGAAAGCCCGGTGAGCGTGCTCGACCTGCCCGTCATCGGCGCTCGAATGACCTTGCGCGACATCTACCGCGATACAGGTCTGCTCTAACGCGCCGGCTTGCGCTTCGCGCGTCGAGCCAGTAACCGTTCCGCCATCTTCTGAATTTGGAACAGCGCATGAAAGCCCGCGTCGTCGTCACCCTCAAATCCGGCGTCCTCGATCCGCAAGGCAAGGCGATCGAAGGAGCGCTGAAATCGCTTGGCGTCGAAGGCGTCGCGAGCGTGCGGCAAGGCAAGGTGTTCGACGTGGAGCTCGCCGGCGCCGACGCCAATGCCGCCAAGGCGCAGTTGCAGGCGGCGTGCGAAAAGCTGCTCGCCAACACCGTGATCGAAAACTATCAGATCGATCTGTGATGAAAGCCGCCGTCGTCGTTTTTCCCGGCTCCAATCGCGAAAGCGACATGGCCCGCGCGCTGACACAGGCGACCGGGCGACCGCCGGCGATGCTCTGGCACGCCGACCACGAGCTGCCCGCCGGGACGGACCTTGTCGTATTGCCCGGCGGTTTTTCCTACGGCGATTATCTGCGCTGCGGCGCCATCGCCGGCCGCGCCGCCATCATGGACGCGGTGCGCGCGCACGCCGCGCGCGGCGGACTGGTGCTGGGCGTCTGCAACGGCTTCCAGATTCTTTGCGAAAGCGGCCTGCTGCCGGGCGTGCTGATGCGCAACGCCAATCTGCGCTTCGTCTGTCGGATGCAGCATCTCAAAGTCGAGCGCAACGACACCGCCTTCACGCGGCAATACACAAAAGGTCAGACGATCGAAGTCTGCATCGCGCATGGCGAGGGCAATTACGAAGCCGACGACGCCACGATCGAGCGGCTCGAGGGCGAAGGCCTCGTCGCCTTCCGCTATTGCGACTCCGCCGGCGCTGTCGGCGGCGAGTCCAATCCCAACGGCTCGCGCAACGACATCGCCGGGATCTATTCAGACAAGCGTAATGTCCTCGGCCTGATGCCGCATCCCGAAAATCTCATCGACCCGCTCGTCGGCGGAACCGACGGCCGCAGGCTTTTCGAAAGCCTCGCCAGCGCGGCGTGACCCTCACGCTTTTTGCGGCAGCGGAAAGAGCCTGGTGAAGCGTTCGGCCAGGGCGCGATCGCCCTTGATCGCGAGCGCCTTCTCAGCTTCAAGCGCCGCAAGCGGCGCGCCGCCATAGACCGCCGCGGCGATCGCCCTCGCCGTCCCGGCGAAGACGACCTCGGCGCCCTCCAACGCTTGCCGGGCGGCGTCGCATTTGCCGCCATGGATTCGCACGAGGAACGTCTCGTCGCCGATGCGAAACCCGATACGCGCGTTCAGTCCCTTCGCCCTGCTCGCGTCGAACATCGTCTTGAACGACAGCATCAGCGAGGCGGCGCTGAGCGGCAGCGTCGGGTCATGCAGCGGCGAGCGCGCCGCCCAGCGGCCGAGGACGCTTAAGACGGGCTCGATCTCATAGCCCCAGGGCGTCAATTCATAGACATGGCTCGCCGCCGGCGGTGGCAGCTTGCGCCGGGTCAATGCGCCGATTTCCTCCAGCCGCTCCAGCCGCTGCGTCAGCACATTGGCGCTGATTCCGGGAAGATCGGCGCGCAGGTCGCTGAATCTTTTCGGGCCGAACATCAGTTCGCGCATCACCAGCAGCGCCCAGCGCTCGCCAATCAGATCAAGCGCATGGGCGGCGCCGCAGGCGTCGTCGTAACGGCGCGCGGATGAGTCTTTGCACGCCCCACGCGGCCTTTTAGTTATTTTTTCTAACTTCATTGTTGTATTTTATAACTTGTGCGGTAGGTTCGGCAACGTTCGGTTTGAGAGGAGCGTCCATGTCGAAGCTTATTTTCGTCAATCTTCCGGTCGCCGATCTGCCCAGAGCGACCGCTTTTTATGAGTCGATCGGAGCCAGGAAGAACCCGCAGTTCTCCGACCATACCGGGTCCTGCCTGGTTTTCTCCGACACGATTCACGCGATGCTTCTGACGCATGAAAAATTTAGGCAGTTCACGACGAAGCAGATCGCCGATGCGCATATGAGCGCCGAAGTTCTGATCTGCATTTCGGCCGACAGCCGCGCCGACGTCGACGCCATGATTGAGAAGGCGACGCGCGCCGGCGGCGCCCCGGATCCGACCCCGACGCAGGATTTCGGCTTCATGTATGGCCGCAGCTTCGAAGATCCCGACGGTCATATCTGGGAGATTATGTGGATGGACGCCGAGGCGGCGTCAAAGGCGTGCCAGAAAGAAGGAGCGGCGCAATGAGCTATGTCGACGGTTTCGTGATTCCCGTGCCCATGGGCAAGAAGGAAGATTACCATAAGGCCGCCGCGCAAATGTGGCCCATCATGAAGGAGTGGGGCGCGCTACACGTCGTCGAATGTTGGGGCGACGACGTGCCCGACGGCAAAGTCACCGACTTCAAACGCGCCGTCGCCGCCGAGAGCGGCGAAAACGTCGTCTTCTCATGGGTTCTGTGGCCGTCGAAAGAGGTGCGCGACGCCGCTCACAAGAAAATGCATGAAGACCCGCGCATGAAGGACATGCCGATGCCATTCGACGGCAAACGCATGATCTTCGGCGGATTCAGCGTCATGCTCGACGAAAGCGCATCATGACGCTCGCGCTCTATGGCCATCCGTTTTCGTCCTACACGCAAAAGGCGCTCATTGCGCTTTACGAGAACGACACGGCTTTCCAGTTTCGCTCGCTCGAGGACAAGCAGGCGGAAGCGGAGTGGGCCGCGCTTTGGCCGATGAGACGCTTTCCGCTTCTGCTCGACGATGATCGCAGGATCATGGAGGCCAGCGTCATCGTCGAATATCTGGACCTACGTCACCCTGGCCGAAGCCCTCTCCTGCCGACGGACCGGCATGCGGCGATCGAGGTCCGCTTCATGGATCGGTTCTTCGACAATTACGTCATGACGCCGATGCAAAGAATCGTATTCGACCATCTGCGCTCAGAAGAGAATCGCGATTCATTTGGCGTCGCTGAAGCGCGTCGGGCGCTGGAGACGGCATATGGCTGGCTCAACGAAAAGATGGAAGGTCGGGAATGGGCGGCGGGAGAGGATTTCTCGCTCGCGGATTGCGCGGCGGCGCCAGCGCTTTTCTACGCCGACTGGACGCACCCCATCGACAACGCGCTGGTCAATGTAAAGGCCTATCGGCAGCGGCTGCTCGCGCGTCCCTCCTTCGCGAGAGCCGTGGACGAAGCAAGACCTTATCGCGCTTATTTTCCACTCGGCGCGCCGGATCGGGACTGACGCCGCGCCCTTACCGCCGCGCCGCGCGCGCGACGTTCCACAGCGCGCGTTCGGCCTCCATCTGCGCCACGCCGGCGTTGGCGCGCGCCCGCATCTGCGCGGCGCGCAGCGGCTCGATCAGCGCGCCAAGACGCGCGGATGACCAGCTCTTGAGCTGCTCCTCCATCAGCGCGCGGTGCATGAAGCCGAATCCGGCGCGCATCAGCGCCGAAACGCCGACATCGGGTCGCCCGCCCTCGCGCTCCATGGCGAGACGGGCGCGGTGCAGCGCCACGGCGTAGCGCAGCGCCCCGATGACGAGCTGCTGCGCATCCCCGTCCTGCGCGAAATAAGCGTCGAGCGCCGCGCCGATATCGGCGGCGCCCGCGAAAGCCGCCGTCACCATGCGATCCGACGCGATGTTCGAGGCATGCGCGACAATCGCTTCGACGTCCTTGGCTTCGACATGCTCGCGGCCATGCATATAGAGCGCGAGCTTTTCAAGCTCGGCGCGACTCATCAGCCGGTCTTCCCCAAGCGCGCCGAGCAGTAGGCCGCGGGCTTCCGGACTCGCGACAAGGCCGGCGTCGCGCAGGCTACGATCGATCAGCGCCTGCAAATCCGCTTCCGCGTCGGGCTGGCACTCGATCGCCGCGCCCTGCTTGGCGCCCTCGACCAGCTTGCGCAGCGGCGAGTCGCGCCTCAGCGCGCCAGCGGTCAGCACGACCGTGCAATGCGCCGGCGGCGCGCCGATAAGCGACGTCAGCGCCGGAATGACGGATTTGGCGCCGGTCTCAACGAGGATGGCGCGCCGTCCGCCAAAGAGCGGCGTGGTGTTGGCCTCGTCGAGCAGCGCAAGCGGGTCGGAGGCCACGCCATCGCCGCTCATCTCGACGAATTGGAAAGGATCGCGGCGTTCGTCGACGCGCTTTTCGACGAGCGCGAGCGCGCGCTCGCGCACCATGCCCGCGTCGGAGCCGAAGACCAGGAAAAGAAAAACGCCCTCGGGCGGCGCGGCGATGAAGCGTTCGGCGTCGCGACTCTTGACCGCCGTCATGAGGCGCTATCGTCCGCCTCCGCCGTCAATAGCGAACGACGGCGGGAGCCGGGACAGAAGACAGGCGCGTGGCGAGCACGGTGGCGATTCGGGTGCGGATCGAATCCGCGATCACCCGCGCGTTGCGGATCTCTGCGTCGCGTGCGGCGCGCACATTGGAGAAACGGTTCGAGAAACGATCGTAGCTCGCGATGTTGAAAGCGATGCCTTTCGTGACCTCCACCTCATCAGGGATGGTGACGAGCCGATATTCGGCGTCGACGATCACCGTCGCCGATGTGGCGCGGCCGGTCACGGTGTCGAGAATCGGCGTTTGCACGCGCTCGCGGAGCACGACCATCAGACGGTAGCGCGGCGGCGGCTGCGAACCGGTGCCGTTCAGGCCGAAGATCAACTCATTTCGGACATAGTGGCCGAGCCGCTGCGGAATTTCATCAACCGCGATCGACTGCAGTTCGGCCGCGAGCGGCGCGGAGTCGAGCCCAAATCCTGCCGGCGCATAAAGCGGCTGGATGCAGCCGGCGAGCGGCAGGACAAGCAGCGCCGCCAAAACGACCATCGCTTGCCGGAACAGGGCAGTCGGCAGTCGGCCTTCGGCAGTAGGACGCGCGCCAACTGCCGACTTGCCGACTGGCGATTTGCTAGACGACCACATTGACGATCCTTTTCGGAACGAGAATGAACTTCCTCAGCGGCTTGCCTTCCATGGCGCGCTGAACGCCATCTTGCGCCAAAGCCTCTTTGCGAATCGTTTCTTCGTCCGCGTCATGGGCGACAAGAATTTCGGCGCGCTTTTTGCCGTTGACCTGCACCGGCAGGCTTATCATCTCCTGGGCCAACAGGGTAGGATCGGCCGCCGGCCAAGGCGCTTCAGCAACCAGACCTTTGTGGCCCAAATCGGCCCAGCACTCCTCGGCGACATGCGGCGTCATCGGCGCGACAAGCCGAACGAGCGCGTCCGCCGCCTCGCGGAAGGCGAAGGCGAGATCGTCCGGAACGGGCGTTTCGGTCACGGCGTCGAGCGCGCTCGTCAGCTCATTGGCGAATTCGCGGATGCGGGCGATGGCGCTGTTGAAGCGCAGCCGCTCGATATTTTCGCTCGCCTGGGCGATCGAACGATGCGTCGCCTTGCGCACGGCGAGCGCGAGATCGTGAAACGCCGCCGGCGGCTCAGCCCCGACGGGCGCAGCCACCCGTCCCAATTCTCCGGTTAGCCTCCACAGGCGCTGAACGAAGCGCCATGCGCCCTGCGCGCCCTCGTCCGACCAGATGACGTCGCGATCGGGCGGGCTGTCGGACAGGACGAAGAGGCGCGCCGTATCGGCGCCATAGCTTGCGACGATATCGTCAGGGTCGACCGTGTTCTTTTTCGACTTCGACATTTTTTCGATTGGGCCGATGCCGATCTCCACATCGCCGTCGACGAGAAAGGCGCGGCGACCGCCGTCCTTGGCTTCGATCCGGACATCATACGGCGCGACCCACTGGCCGTCCGGCGCGCGATAGGTCTCATGCACGACCATGCCCTGGGTGAAGAGTCCGGCGAAGGGCTCGGCCACCGCGGCATGGCCGCTGTCGCGCATGGCGCGGGCGAAGAACCGCGAATAGAGCAGATGCAAAATCGCATGCTCGATGCCGCCGATATATTGATCGACCGGCAGCCAGCGCGCGAGCGCCTCGGCGCTTGCCGGCGCCGTCTCATTATGCGGGTCGGCAAAGCGCGCGTAATACCAGGACGAGTCGACGAACGTGTCCATCGTGTCGGTCTCGCGCCGCGCCGGCGCGCCGCAGGAAGGACAGGGGACATTCTTCCAGTTCGCGTGGCGATCGAGCGGATTGCCGGGCTGATCGAAGGAGACGTCTTCGGGCAGCCGCACCGGCAGATCGGCCTCGGGAACCGGGACCGGGCCGCAAGTCTCGCAATGGATGATGGGGATCGGGCAGCCCCAATAGCGCTGGCGCGAAATCCCCCAGTCGCGCAGCTTGTAATTCACCTTCCGCTCGCCCTGGGGATGGCCGAACAGCGCCGTCGTCGTCAGACGGTTGGCGACATCGTCCTTCGCCTCCGACACAGTAAGCCCGTCGAGAAAGCCGGAATTGACCAGCCTGCCCTCAGCCTCGAAGGCTTCGCCGCTTGTCGCGATCTGCTTTTCGAGCTCTTGAGGAACGAGGTCTTCCGGGCAGACGACGACCTTGAAGCCGAGTTCATATTTCGTCGCGAAATCGAGGTCGCGCTGGTCATGCGCCGGGCAGCCGAAGATCGCGCCCGTCCCATAGTCCATCAGGATGAAATTCGCGACATAGACCGGCAGCGTCCAGTTCGGATCGAAGGGATGAACGACGCGCAGCCCCGTGTCGTAGCCCATCTTTTCCGCGGTCTCGATCGCTTCCGCGGACGTCGCGCCGCGCCGACACTCCTCGGCGAAGGCGGCGAGCGCCGGGTCCTTCTGCGCGGCGGCTTTCGCCAGCGGATGATCGGCGGCGAGCGCGACGAATTTCGCGCCAAACAGCGTGTCGGCGCGGGTGGTGAACACCTCGATCTCGCGCGCTTCGCCAATCGGCTGGGCGAGCGCGAAGCGCACGAGCATGCCTTCCGAACGCCCGATCCAGTTGCGCTGCATGAGCCGCACCTTGTCGGGCCAGCGCTCGAGATCGTCGAGCGCGGCGAGCAGCTCTTCGGAATAGTCGGTGATCTTGAAGAACCACTGCGTCAGCTCGCGCTGCTCGACGAGCGCGCCCGATCGCCAGCCGCGGCCGTCGATGACCTGCTCATTGGCGAGCACCGTCATGTCGACGGGGTCCCAATTCACTTTCGACTTCTTGCGGTCGACGATGCCGGCTTTCAGGAAATCGAGGAAAAGCTTCTGCTGGCGCCCGTAATATTCGGGATCGCAGGTCGCGATCTCGCGCGACCAGTCGAGCGACAGCCCCAGCGTTTTGAGCTGCGCCCGCATCGCCGCGATATTGGCGTAGGTCCATTGCGCGGGATGCGCGCCGGTCTGCGCCGCGGCGTTTTCGGCGGGAAGGCCGAAGGCGTCCCACCCCATCGGATGCAGGACGTCGAAACCCCTGGCGCGCATGAAGCGCGCGATGACGTCCCCCATCGAGTAATTGCGCACATGGCCCATGTGCAGCCGACCCGAGGGATAGGGAAACATCTCGAGCACGTAATATTTGGCCGCGGCTGGGCTGCTACCCGCCTTAAAAGACTGTTTTTCTTCCCAAATCTTTTGCCAGCGCGACTCCGCCTCGGCGAAATTATAGCGTTCGGGTCTCATTTTGCTGGCGAGTCCGGTCAAAGGCTTGCGGGATTGCGCCTCTAATGCCGGGCGGTCGGGGGGATGTCAAAGGGCGGAATTCATCAATCCAGTCGCGAAAACAAAAGGGGCCGCTTGGCGGCCCCTGCCTTTTGTCAAACGCTCACGCCTTCGCCGAAAGCCCGACGGTGATCCAGCTGACGCCCTCGAAGATCAGATTGATCGCGAGGAAGAGGCCGAGGATGTAGAGGCCCGACATCGGCCACTGCGCCAGGATCATTCCGCCGAGCACGACGCTGATCAGTCCCGAGAACGCCACGAGACCCCAGGGGCCGACGTCGCGGATGTGCCAGGCGAGGATCAGCTTGAACAAGCCGGCGGCGATCAGCGCGACGCCAATGATCGCCGTCAACGACACCGCCGCGAGCAAAGGATCGCGGAAGACCAGAAAGCCCGCAACGATCGTGATAAGCCCGATCGCGCCCCAGAGCAGCGCCCTGGTCCAGGGCCTGATCTGAATGGCGGTGACGATCTCCATCGCGCCGGCGACAAGCATCGCCGCGCCGACATAAAACACGGTCACCAGCGTGGCGGTCGTGACGTCGTAGAGCGCAAACAGTCCGCCGGCGAGCATGAGCGCGCCGAGCGCGACGATCCATCCCCATTTGCGGCGCAGATGATGCAAATGCATCGTGCGCCCGTCGTAAGTCAGGCTGTCATTGACCATTATCGGCCTCCAATTTTGTGGGAGCAATCTTCGTAGGCGGGACGCGTTTCTCAATCATGAACGTCGCGACAATCCCTCGGCCTTCCCCGCGCACCTTCCCGCCGGAAGCTTAACGCGCCGGACTGCGCGAAGTTCCGCGCTGCGAAGGCGTAAAAAATTCGGCGCTTGACCCGGCCGCCGAAATCGCGATTTTTCGCGCCATGGGAGCCGCCGATCGCCTCGAAACGACACGCGAAGCGATTCGCCGCGCTGCAGCGGACTGTGGCCGCGATCCCGGCGCCGTTCGCCTCGTCTGCGTCACCAAGACCTTTCCGGCCGAGGACGTGGCGCCGCTGCTGGAAGCGGGCCATCGCAGTTTCGGTGAAAACCGCGTGCAGGAGGCTATGTCGAAGTGGCCGGCGCTGCGCGAAAACTATCCGGACATCGAATTGCATCTCATCGGCCCGCTGCAGTCGAATAAGACGCGCGAGGCGATCGAGCTCTTCGACGTCATAGAGAGCGTCGACCGCGAAAAGATCGCCAGGGCGCTGTCCGAGGAAATCGCCAGGACCGGCAAGCGCCCGCGGCTGTTCGTGCAGGTCAACACCGGCGCCGAGCCGCAAAAGGCCGGCGTCCTTCCCGAAAACGCCGACAGCTTTCTGGCCGCCTGTCGCGACGCTTATGGATTGAACATCGAAGGGCTGATGTGCGTGCCGCCCGTGGGCGAACAGGCGTCTCCGCATTTCGCGCTGCTCGCCGACATCGCCGCGCGCAATGGGATCAAAGAACTGTCCATGGGCATGAGTTCGGATTTCGAACTCGCGATCCAGTTAGGGGCGACCTATGTCCGGGTCGGGTCGGCGATCATGGGCGAGCGCGACTATCCCGCGTGAGACGGCGGCTCCTACCAGACTCGCGCGGATGATGGCCCGGACCCCCACCCCAGCCATCCCCCGCTTCGCGGGAGAGGGAGTTAGGTTCGGCGTTTCATCAGCACTGGCGTCACGCTTCAACGCTGCGGTCGCGCCATTCATGCCCGCGAATGCCGCTCGTTAGCGTCCCCTCTCCCATCCGAAGTCGGCTGTTGCCGACTTCGGGGTCGATGCGCAAACCGGGAGCACCCGGTTTGCGAAGCGGGGGAGGGACAGGGAGGGGGCTCGGCGCTATTCGATCAACAGCGCGACCTTGCGCCGCAACCGCGGCAGAAGCCGCGCCATGTCGCGGGCGCGCAGCGCCACGCAGCCGGCTGTGGGCGAAAGATCATCCGTGGCGATGTGAAAGAAAATTGCGCTGCCGCGACCGCGCACCCGAGGACGAAGATTGTAGCCCATGACGCCGACGGTGTCGTAGAGCGCGTCCTTGCGCCACATTTCCTCATGGCCGAGGCGCGACGGCGCCTGCAGCGGTTTGTTGTAAAGAAAGGAGCGCGGATCGTCGCACCAGAGATCGTGCGGCCGCGTGCGCCGCCACCGCAGGCGCAGGGGATTTGGCGCGCGCAGGTAAAAATAGAGGAGCGGCCAACGGCCGGCCGGACTCGCGCCATCGCCTTCCCGTTTGCGGCGCGAGATTCCGCTGCGGCCGAGCGCGCAAGGAAGAATGAGCGTCCCGGCGATCAGCCTTCCCTCGTGCGGGCGGCCGCCAATGCGCCGCGCGACGCGCAGCAAGGCCAGTCCGGCAGGTTTCGTCCGGGTCGTTCGGCGGTGCATGATGCGTTCATAAGCGCCGATCGTCGGCGTCTGACCGCCTATAGCAGGAATACCCGCGAGGAGCGCCCCCAGCTGATGTCCCTTTCGCGCACTTTATGCATCGCCGCCAACGCCCCGTTGCGGGCGACGCTCGTCGAGCAATTCGCCGCGCTCGGCCGCTATGCGCTGCGCAAAGGCCAGCTCGGCGCGCCGGGAGAAGATTGGCCGGATGCGGCGATCGTGGACGACGCCCATTGCGATCTCAAAGCGCTTGCTGATGCGCGCGCGCGGGGCTGCAGGACCCGTGTCGTCCTTATCGCCGATGAGCCGAAATCGCCGCCGCGGGGGGTCGACGCCGTCGTTACGCGTCCCATCCGCTTTGCGGAATTGGTCGCGCTCGTCGATTCCACGCCGGCGCGGGCTGCTGTCGGCCCCTTTCATTTCGAGGCCGGCGAACTCCGGGCCCCTTCTGGCGCGCGCTTGAAGCTGACCGAAAAAGAGACGGCGATTCTCGCGAGGCTGGCGCGCGCCCAGGGCGCGGCGGTCTCGCGCGAGGCGCTGCTTCGCGACGTGTGGGGCTACAGTCCGAATATGTCGACCCGTACGCTCGAAACGCACATTCACCGTCTAAGACGCAAGCTCGAGCCATCGCCCGAACAGCCGCGCTGGCTCAAAACGGAACGCGACGGATACCGGCTTGCCGCCAGCGAAGAAGACCCCGCGTCTTAACGCTTACGCCACGCTTACGCCGCGCTGCCGGCGCATATAGAGATAGCGTGGGGGACGCCGAACAAAATGACATGACGCTGGACGACGATATCGACAATCTCGCGCGCATCCCTCTCTTTTCGATCTTCGAGCCGAACGCCCTGCGTATGCTCGCGCTTTCCGCAGAAACGCGCCTGCTGCGCGCCGGCGACGTCCTGTTTCGACGCGGCGAAATGTCGGACGGCGGCTATGTGCTCACCTTGGGGTCGATCGCGCTGACCGCCGCAAACGACGGACGTCCTCGGTCGAAGATCGTCCGGCCCTGGACGCTGATCGGCGAAACCGCCCTCCTCGCGCCGTCGACGCGCCCCGCCGGCGCGATCGCCCAGGAGCCGGCCACGGTGCTTAAGATCTTGCGGCCGTTGTTTCATTTGATTTTGGAGCAGCATCCGGCGACCGCCGCTCGCGTGCGCGATTTCTTTCGTTGCAGGCTTTTGGATTTCATCCACGATATCGGCGCCGAGGCGTCGGCGTCTGACAGCGATGTTGGGCGCTTAACGTAAACGCCAAAAAAAGTCCCGTTTCAGCCTCTCGCAGCGGATCATGTTCAGCCTAAGTAAGTTGTTAGTGCGGCGTGAGCTCCAGGGGAGTTTGCGACGCACGCGGCGAGACGCCGCGCCAGGAGGAGGATGAACGATGCGAAAAGCCCTAAAATTGGCGCTCTCCGGCGCGCTCTGCAGCGCGACATTGGCGACCGCCGTTCCCACCGAAGCGCTCGCCGGGCCGATGAGCGCGCCCGATCGGTCAATTGTCGCACCATCGAGCCCGGTCGAAAATGTTTGGTATCGTCGCGGCTGGGGCAATCGCGGCGGCTGGGGCTATCGCGGCGGCTGGGGTCGGCGCTACGGCTACCGGCGCGGCTATTACAACCCCGGCGGCGCCATCGCCGCGGGCGTGGGCCTCGGACTTCTGGGCGCCGGCCTCGCCGCGGCTTCGAGCGGTTATGGCGGCTATGGCTACCCCTATGGCTACTACCCGGCCGCCTACAGCGGATGGGGAGATCCCTGGGGCGGCTGGGGCGGCGGCTGGGGCGGCGGCGGCTGGGGCGGCGGCTGGGGCGGCGGCGGTTGGGGCGGCGGCTGGGGTGGAGGTTGGGGCGGCGGCGGCTGGGGCGGCGGCTGGGGCTGGTAAGCTCAACATTTTCCAGGCAGTCTGAACGGCGGCGCGGGACTCGCGCCGCCGTTTTGCCGTTGCCGGAGACGAGTTGTAGAAGCGGACGCCGCGTCCCCGCGGCGCCGACAAACACGCGAGGCCTCCGCTCCAAAATGGGGAATTCTCAGGCGACCACCATCGCAACGACGCCCTTCGCCGATCAACGCCCGGGCACATCCGGCCTGCGCAAGAAAGTCGAGGTCTTCAAGCAGCGCCATTATCTTGAAAACTTCATTCAATCGATTTTCGACAGTCTGGAGGGCTATCAGGGCGCAACGTTCGTCGTCGGCGGCGACGGCCGCTATTACAACCGCGAGGCGATTCAAAAGATCTTGAAGATCGCCGCCGCCAACGGCGTCGGCCGCGTCGTGATCGGACAGGGCGGCATATTGTCCACGCCCGCGGCCTCGGCGCTCATTCGCGCGCTTGTGGCCTTCGGCGGCATCGTGCTGTCCGCCAGCCACAATCCCGGCGGCCCGCACGGCGACTTCGGCGTCAAATATAATGTCGCGAATGGCGGTCCGGCGCCCGAGAAGGTGACGGACGCGATCTACGCGCGCACGCGCGAGATTACGTCGTTCAGGATCGTCGAAGCCCAAGACGTCGATATCGACAGGCTCGGCGAAACGCGCGTCGGCGACATGCGCGTCGACGTCGTCGACAGCGTCGCGAATTACAAAGCGCTGATGCAGACGCTCTTCGATTTCGATCGCATCCGCGACGCTTTTCGGTCGGGCTTCACCTTCACATTCGACGCCATGTCGGCCGTCACCGGCCCCTATGCGCGCGTGCTGTTCGAAGAGGAACTCGGGGCGCGGCCGGGTAGCGTCATCAACGCGACGCCCCTGCCCGATTTCGGCGGTCATCATCCCGACCCCAATCTCGTCCACGCCAGGCATCTTTATGATCTCGCCATGTCGGACGCCGCACCCGATCTTTGCGCCGCGTCGGATGGCGACGGCGACCGCAATCTCATCATCGGCCGCGGTCGTTTCGTCACGCCCTCGGACAGTCTCGCGATCCTCGCCGCCAACGCCACGATTGCGCCTGGCTATCGCAAAGGCGTCACAGGAATTGCGCGATCGATGCCGACAAGCGCCGCCGCCGACCGCGTCGCGGAAAGGCTCGGCGTCCCGCTCTACGAGACGCCGACGGGGTGGAAATATTTCGGCAATCTGCTCGACGCGGGTCTCGTGACGATCTGCGGCGAGGAAAGCGCCGGCGCCGGCTCCGACCATGTGCGCGAGAAAGACGGGCTATGGGCGGTGCTGTTCTGGCTCGACATTCTCGCGGCGCGCAAAGAGAGCGTCGACGCCATCGTTCGACAACATTGGACGACCTATGGGCGCAATTTTTATTCGCGTCACGATTATGAGGAAGTCGCGAGCGACGGCGCCCATGCGCTGATCGACGCGTTGCGCCAACGTCTGCCGACTCTCAAGGGCCAATATTTCGGCGGCCTTGAAGTCGCGACGGCCGACGACTTCGCCTATCACGATCCGGTCGACGGCTCGGACTCGCAGCATCAGGGCCTGCGGGTGATCTTCACTGATGGCTCGCGGATCGTTTACCGGCTATCGGGCACCGGCACGGCCGGCGCGACGCTGCGGGTTTATATCGAGCGCTACGAACCCGATCCCGCGCGGCAGCATATGGAGACGGAGGCGGCGCTCGCCGATCTCGTAGGCCTGTCGCGCGAACTCGCCGACATCGAACGCTATACGCAGCGCGCTGCTCCAAGCGTGATCACCTGAGCGTGCGCGCGCTTCCGCACGAATCCGCAGCTACCGTTTGCGTCTGACGAAGGGAATTGGCTTTGCGGCAGCGGTCTTCTCGGTCGTCGACGCAGTCGCGCTGAACAGAGCCTTGCGCACCGCCTTCGCCACGGATTGCTCGGCGTCGATTGCGATCACGCCGAGATCGAGCGCGGCTTGCGGCGCAAGCGCGCCGTCGAGCACGGAGGCGAGGACTGTTTCATTGGTCACGACCACGACATCGCCGGGCGCCGGTCCTGCGACATGCATTTCGATGTCGTAGCCCCCCGCGCTTGCGGCCAATCGCGACCACAGCTGAGAGTCGATGAAGAGAACGGAGATTTTCGGCGCCAGGATCAGCGTCTCGGGAGTCGCCGCAAGCCGACGCTCGAGGCTTTGGATGCGGCCTGCGGCGCGCCAATAGCCTTTCGGGCCAGGCTCGATCGGCGCAATCGCAGCGCGACTGACGACGCCGCTTGCGACCGCGTCGCTGACTGCGAAAGCGACCGCAAGCGACTTTGGATGCATTGCGCTGAATCCGTCGCCGAGCCGCCCATCGAAGCCGCAGGCCATGCCCGTCTGAGGGCTGACGAAAACGACAAAAAAAAGCGACAAGCCGGCGACGACGCTGAGCTGCGGCCGCATATCGAGACCGCTCCCGCCGCTCAAGGCGTCACGATGTGGAACCAGAACGGGAATTTGTCGAGCAATCCGACGAACTCCACAAACGTCTCGCGCTTGCCTTCGACTTTCAGCTCTCCCGAGGCGATCGCCTGTTCGGGCGTGAGGAGGCCAAGCTCGATCCGATCGAGCGTCGATTTTTTGAGCGTGGCCTTCGCGTCCGGATTGGGCGCGGGCTTGTCCGAATAGTTCAGCACGCCATTTTCGACCGCCAACCGATACAGCTTTTTGAGATCGGTGAACTCAACATTCAGGATCAGCTTTTTCCCAACCGCCTTCGGCCCGTTCAAGCGCACGGCGAGATAATCCCACGTCATTTCCGGAGGCATTGCTTCGATCGTGTCGGGGCTCGCCGTGTTCAGGCCGCCCGACTCTGGAACGCCATTGCGCAATTCGAACGCGCCTTGCAGATAGATGGCGCGCCACGGCCCGGACTCGGCCTGGTAGCCCATCTGTTCATAGGCGTCGGCGAGCAGATCCTTGGCTTCCTTATTGTCGGGATCGGCGAAAACCGCATGGGTGAGCGCCTCGGCTACCCAGCGATACTCGCCCTTATCAAAATCCGCTCTGGCGCGTTTTAAGATCGCCGGCGCGCCGCCCATGTATTCGACGTATTTCTTCGCCGCCTCGGCGCGCGGTAGCTGGTCCAGCGTCGTCGGGTTGCCGTCGTAGAAGCCCATATAGCGCTGATAGACCGCGCGCGAATTGTGTTTGAGCGAGCCATAATATCCGCGGTCGGCCCATGTCTTGTCGAGCTCCGGCGGAAGCTGAATTATGTTGGAGAGTTCAACGCCCGTGTAGCCCTTGTTCAACAGGTTCACGGACTGGTCGTGAATATATTTGTAAAGATCGCGTTGCTTCTTGAGGTAGTCGACGATCTTTTCTCGCCCCCAGAGCGGCCAGTGATGGCTCTGGAACTTGACGTCGGTCTTGTCCGCGAAAAGATCGATCGTCTCATCGAGGTAACGCGCCCATTTCAGCGCGTCCCGCACCTGAGCGCCGCGCAAGGTGAGAATGTTGTGCATCGTGTTGGTCGCATTTTCGGCCATCCACATCGCGCGGAACTGCGGGAAATAGGTGTTCATCTCGGCCGGCGCCTCGGTGCCCGGCGTCATTTGGAAGACCATGCGCACGCCGTCGATCATGACGGTCTCGCCGGTTTTCTTGATCTCGCGCGTCGGCAAAATGAGCGATATGACGCCGGTCGACGTGGTCTGGCCCAGTCCTGCGCCCACGCTGCCGCGTTCGCCGCGTGGCAGCATCGCGCCATACATGAAGATCGCGCGGCGGCTCATGGCGTTGCCGGCGATGACGTTTTCGCTCACCGCATGTTCAGCGAAATGTTCCGGCGCGAGAACCTGGATCTTGCCCGCCTTCACATCGGCCGCATCAATGATTCCGCGCGCGCCGCCATAATGATCGACATGCGAGTGGCTGTAGACGACGGCGACGATCGGACGCTCGCCGAGGTTCTGCGCGACGAGTTCGAAGGCGGCCTTGGCGGTTTCGGTCGAGATCAGCGGATCGAAGACAATCCAGCCTTTGTCGCCTCTGATGAAAGTTATGTTCGATAAATCATAGCCGCGGACCTGAAAAATGCGGTCGTGAACCTTGTATAGGCCGTAATGCATGTTGAGTTGCGCATTGCGCCAAAGACTCGGATTGACCGAATCGGGCGCTGGCTTGTCGACGATGAAGGACTTGAAGCTTTCCATGTCCCAGACGACCCTGCCCGAAGCGTCCTTGATCGTCAGCGAGTCGGGCTTGGCGATGAGACCGCGCGCGGCGTTGTCAAAATCTTCACGGTCGTCGAAATTCAGACTCTGCAGTACGGCCTGATTGGCGGACTTCGTGGCTTCCGTCGCAGGCTTGGGCGCCGTTTGCGCGTAAGCGAGGGTGGCGGCGATTGTGAGGAGCGCGCTCAGGATCGACGAGAATGGTGCGCGTCGCGCGTCCAACATGCGGCCCTCCATTCGGCTTGCCCCGTCGGCTGTCCCGCAAAGAATTATCTGGAATAGAATTCATGGCAACCAAAAACGGACCCGCCCCGCCGTCATTGCGCCGATCATGACAGACTGGCGCGTGACGCCGGTGATTCGCGTGAACGCGATTCAAGAGAGACGCAATGGAAATCAGCGAAGACGAACCCAAGACTCTCAGCGAGCATCCCTTCCGCGAGGCTGTTCTCGCGGAGCTGCACGCGCGGCCGTTCCTGCCGCTCGACGCGCCGCGGCGCATCTATCACTACGCCTTCGCCACGGACCACGAAGCGGCGGCCGCCGATCGTGAAGCGATCGGCGCGCTCGCGCTCGCGCATGGCGTGCTGGCGCCCGATCCGGGCGCGCGATTCCACTACTTTATCTTTGGCGACTGGCGGCTTCGCTGGGAACAGCATAGTGAATTCACCACCTACAGCTGGTCGACCGGCGTCGGCGCCGAAATCCCCTTCGCGCATGCCGACCCGTTCAAAGCGGGCGAAATCTCCTTTATGCCGCCGGGCGTTCTCATCGTCGCGACGCAGCTCTGCGTCGTCGACGGCGCGCGATCGGTCGAAGAGCTTGCATCCTATTTCAATTCGCAGAGTCTGTGCGTCGTCAGCGTCGAAGATCGCGACGCGCAGGTTCTGACCGACTTCGCCGTCGACGCCTATGGCTTTACGCGCATGCTGATCCGCGGAAAGGCGCTGCCGCGGTTCGAAGCCGGCCGTCTCGCGCAACGCGTCCTCGAGATCGAAACTTATCGTACGATGGCGCTGCTCGGCCTGCCGCTCGCGCGGCAGGTGTCGCCGCAACTCGCCAACATGGAGCGAGAGCTTTCGGGCATCACCGAAGCGCTGAACGAAGCGCATGACATGCGCGTCAATCACCTTTTGCTGAAGCGGCTCTCGGACCTGCTCGCGAGCAGTCAGGCGCTGTCGACGCGCACGGCCTTCCGTTTCGACGCGAGCCGCGCCTATCGCGCGCTGGTGAAGAATCGGCTCTCTCAGCTGCAGGAGCGGCGCGAAGGACAATATGTGACAATATCAGATTTCCTCAATGCGCGCCTTGATCCAGCGATCGAAACCTGCATCGCCGTCGAGGCGCGCCAAACGCGCTTTTCGGCGCAGGTCGAGCGCGCGACCGATCTGATGCGCACCGGCATCACGCTGGAGATGGAGCGGCAGAACGGCGCGCTGCTTGAAGAGATGAACCGCCGCACGCGGTTGCAGATGCGGCTCAACCGCATCGTGCAGGGAATCACGATCGCCGGGCTCGCCTATTTTCTTACCGGACTCTTCAGCTTTATCGCTAAGGGCCTCAAGGCCGCCGGCGCCCTTCCGCCGCAGGTTTCCGCCGATCTCGTCGCCGCCCTCGCGATGCCGATCGCCGTGCTCATCGCCATGGCGTTCATGACCCGCGTTCACAGATTGTCGCGAGAAGCGGCGGAGGAGGAACGGTTGGACTAAACTCTATTCGACGTCGAAGGGCGCGACGCCTGTCGGCTGGCCGTTCTCGCCAAGCGTGATTTTCTCGATGCGGGCTTCGGCCTCGGCGAGAAGCGCCTCGCAGCGCGCCTGCAGCGCCTTGCCGCGCGCATAGAGCTTCACCGACTCGTCGAGCGAGACGGCTCCCTTCTCCAGATCGGCGACGATGCGCTCGAGCTCCTGCATCGCCTGTTCGAAAGGCAACGAGGCGATGTCAGCGGCGGCGGCGGCGGGCTGCTGTGTCATGGCGTCTCTCATAGACGAAGCGCGCATCCTTGGCTATGCGGCGGCTGAGCGATCGCCGGGCTCGGCGCGGCCGACGATGCGTAGAATCACGGGAAATTCCTCGCGCGTGCGGCGCTCGATCTCGTCGAGCGCGTCATGGGCGCTTTGCACGGACACGGCCGCGTCCAGCCGGCAACGGAAGTTGACGACGATGCCTCCCGCCGTTTCGCGGACTCGAACGTCCCGCACGTGCGCCGGCGGTCGGGTCTGAGCGGCGACGCGCGCAAGCGCCGCCGCGATGGCCCCAGCGATGGCGGGGTCGGCGACGTGCGCCGCGAGCAATTGCAGTTCGAGCGGCTCGATATGCGTGTCGACTTCAGCGTCGGCGCCGAATTCGTCGCGCAGCGCGCTCTCGAAATCGGCGGCGATCGCGTGCGCGCGGCCAAGCGGCATGGCGCCATCGAGTTCGACGTCGACGCCGATCGATAGCCGGCCCTCGATCTGCTGGGCGATGACATGATGGGCGTGGATGTGGCGACGCGCCCCAACAAGCAGGATGCGTTCAGCGATCGTTTCGTCGTCAAGCGCCCTTGGCTCGATCGACAGCGTGATCCGGGCGCGCGGCGTAACGCCGGCGATCGCTTCGGCGACGGCCGATTTGATGCGCGCCGCCTGCTCAACGCGCAAGCCGCGCGAAACGCCAATCGTCGCTTCGCCGACGATGTCAGGCCCAATCGTGCGCAGTCGCAGCGAATCGATCGCGATGACGCCCGGCACGTCGACGATCGCCCTCTCGAGATGCGGCGCCATTTCACGTGGGGCGGCGTCGAGCAAGGTGTCGATCGTGCGACGGCCCAGTCGAAAACCCGCGACGGCGATGAAGGCGGCGACGCCCAAGGCGGCGAGCGCGTCGCCGCGCTCAAACCCATAATGCGCCGCAACCAGACCGAGCAGCACCAGCGCCGATGACACCAGATCGCTCGAAAAATGTAGGGCGTCAGCGGCCAGAGCGTCGCTGCCCTCTTCCTTTGCGATCCGCCGCAACTGCCGCGAGCGCACGAAATCGACGATGATCGAAACGACCAGAATGCCATAGATCGGCCAGCCGGCGTCGATCACGACATCCGTCTCCTGCAGCCGCCGCCAGGCTTCGCCGACGATGAACAAGGCGAGGCCGAAGAGGAAGCCCGTTTGGATCAGCGCGGCCAGCGCCTCATATTTGCCATGGCCATAGTGATGTTCCTCGTCCGCCGGCTTCTCTGCTTCGCGCACCGCAAAAAAGGTCAGCACTGTCGCGCCGGTGTCCACGAAGGCGTGCCCCGACTCCGACAGCAGCGCGAGCGAGCCAGACCACAGACCTGCCGCGAGTTTCGCCGCCGCGAGCAAAGCGCTGGCGGCGATCGACGCCTTGGCCGCCGCCAGCTTGACGCTCGGCGCGGCGCGAGGAAGAGACTTCGTCTCGGTCACGTCAATAGGAACCTGTGTTTGGGAGCGCCAGCGCTCTAGCAGGCGCCCGGCGTGGGCGCAAATCCGCGCCGTGGCACGCTATTATTATGGCGGATGCACCAGATAGGAGCCGCACATGAGATTTCTGCACACCATGATCCGAGTTGGCGACCTCGACCGCTCTCTGGCGTTTTTTTGCGGCGTGCTTGGACTTCAGGAAGTGCGCCGCACCCAGAACGAAAAAGCGCGCTATACGCTCGTCTATCTCGCCGCGCCCGAGGATGCCGCGCAAGCCAAGGAACACGGAGCGCCGACGATCGAACTTACCCATAACTGGGACGAACACGAATATTCCGGCGGGCGGAATTTCGGCCACCTCGCCTTTGCCGTTGAGAATATTTACGACGTTTGCGCGCGACTTCAGGCGGCGGGCGTGACGATCAATCGGCCGCCGCGCGACGGCCATATGGCCTTCGTGCAATCGCCGGATTTGATCTCCATCGAGCTGTTGCAGAAGGGCGCGCCGCTGCCGCCAAAGGAACCCTGGGTGTCGGCGCCCAACATCGGCGCTTGGTAGAGGCAAGCCCACTGCGGCGCCGCATGATCTTTTGCGTCGCAGCTACGAATTTTTCGGCTGCTCGGAACTATTGCCCCGGCCACGAGTTGAGTCCCGAGTCGTGCTGCGGCCTCAGCTCGGCTGATCACTATGTTGTTGATTTACCGGCGAACTTCGTCGTGAAGCTGTCACGGCCTTCGGTTAGAAGGCGGCAGGCGCGGCATGGGGAGCAAAGTCTCTCGGCTCTTGCGCCGACAGCCTTGTTCGCCGGGCTTGAGAGATCCCGTCCGTTCGTCGGACGCGCAAGTTTTTCAGCAGTCATACAGATAACGTTCAGCTTGACCGGATAGCTTGGCGGGAACGAACGCCCCCAACGGGCGAGGGAAACTGACGTCGCGGAGACAAAGCAACCCGCGGCCAACAAAGGGTTCCAAACATGGAACGTTCAAGGGCGGAGGTCGTCATGGTCATCGTGGATCTGATCAATTCCTGCTCGAACGACAAGGTGGCGCATGCCGCCTTGACATGCATTGGCGGCGGCTTCGCCGAGCGCGTGCGCGCCGCGGCTGAGGAGAAAGGCGTCAGCGTTGGCAGATTCGTCGCGATGGCGGTGCGCGATTTCGCGAGCCGCTCGGATGAAGCCGCGCAAGAGGCGCTTCGGGCCAAGGTTGTCCGCGACGACCAGCCTCTGCTCAGAGGATTGCGTGAGGTCCTGCAAGTGGCGCTGGAGCGCCACCCCTTCTTCGTCGACAGCGAGGCCATGGCGGTGACGCCGCCCTACGCCTTCAGCGCCGCGCGCGAGAATGCGCTGCAGTATCACTGACCCTGTCTGATGGACGTTCATGGAATGGCGGCCTCGCTTCGGCGACGTCGCCATTTGCGCGTTCAGGCCTACATGAGAGTAGCGTAGGACACTTTCCGGGCTAGGGATGACGCATTTTCTCGATCAGTCGCAGATCGCCGCCATCCTTTCGACCTACGGCTATTGGGCGATCTTTATCGTCGTGGCTCTGGAAAGCGCCGGCATTCCGCTGCCCGGCGAAACCATGCTCGTCGGCGCGGCAATTTACGCGCGGCTCTCCGGAGCGATCGCCATTGAGAATATCGTCGTGGCGGCCGCCGCAGGCGCGATCGTCGGCGATAATGTCGGCTATTGGCTGGGGCGCGAGTATGGAACGAAGCTTCTCGAACGCTACGGCCATCATGTCGGGCTCGGGCCGGAGAAGCTGCGCCTTGGCCAATATCTCTTCTATCGGTGGGGCGGCGCGATCGTCTTTTTCGGCCGCTTCGTCGCGCTGCTGCGCATTCTCGCGGCCTCGCTCGCTGGCGCAAACCATCTGCCGCCTGGCCGCTTCTTCATCTATAACGCGACGGGCGGCGTCGTTTGGGCCTGCGTATTCGGCTTTGGCGCTTATTACCTCACCGCTGGCTTCGAAAAAATCGAAGGTCCCATCGCAATGGCCCTCATCGGCGGGCTCGTCATCGGGCTGTTTGTGCTTTGGCGCTACTATAAGCGGCACGAGGCGCGGCTGATGCGGGAAGCCGACGCCATGCTGAGCCAGCGACGCTAAATCCGCTGCATGTGCGTTCAGCCGAAACGGGCGCCCATGCGCGCGTCGATGAGCGCGCGGTTCAGTTCGCGCGCCAGCTCCGCTTTCTGATCCGGCCCCAAGAAGGCGCCGATCTCGATGCATTCGCCTCGCGAGATCAGGGCCACCCTCTCTGTCCCGAATTCTTCGTGGATCGTTTGTTCAAGCCGCACCCAGGAAGGGTTGAAGCGCCATTCCTTTCGTTGTCCGCGCGCGCCGATTTGCGCGAAAACGAGCTCCAGCGGCGTGAGGTCGAGCGTCTCATGACTGCGGGCGGCGCGGAAGCTGACGCGGAAGGCGAGATAGAGACCGACCGCGTCGAGGCCCATGAAGCCGGCGACGGGCCAGGCGCCCATGAAGAAGAACGGCAGCGCGAACAGGAGCTGTCCGAAACAGAAAATCATAATGAAAAGGTAGAAGGCGTGCGGCGTCATCGACCGATGCGGCGTCAGCCGCGCTTCGTAAATTTTCCGCTCGAAGGGGTCGGACATTTCTCCTGCCGGCTTTGTCCTTCAGATTCTAAAAGTTATAACGCGCCGATGGCGGAAACAATCAGTCAGCGCGCGCGCGTCGTTAAAAAACCGCGCGCCGGTCGGCGGCCGGCGGCCGCTGAAGCCGCGCGCATCGAGGAAATATTCGCGCGTCTCGCAGCCGCAAATCCTGAACCCAAGACCGAACTCGGTTACAAAAACCCCTTCACGCTGCTCGTCGCCGTCGTGCTGTCCGCGCAAGCGACCGATGCCGGAGTCAACAAGGCGACTCCGGCGCTCTTCGCGCTCGCCGACACGCCCGCCAAGATGGCGGCGCTCGGCGAAGAGCGCGTGCGCGACCTGATCAAAACGATCGGCCTCTACCGCGCCAAGGCGAAAAATATCGTCGCCTTGTCGCGATTGCTGGTCGAACGGCATGGCGGAGACGTGCCGCGCACGCGCGAGGAATTGACCGCGCTCCCAGGCGTCGGCGGCAAGACCGCGAATGTCGTGCTCAATGTCGCCTTCGGCGAGCCGGTGATCGCGGTCGACACCCATATCTTCCGGGTCTCCAACCGGCTGCCGCTCGCAAGCGGCAAGACGCCCGAAGAGGTCGAAGCGGGACTGGAACGCATCGTGCCAGAGAAATATCTCCTGCACGCGCATCACTGGCTCATTCTGCACGGTCGCTATGTGTGCAAGGCGCGCAGGCCAGAATGCCCGCGCTGCCCGATCGCCGATCTCTGCCGGTTCAAAGCCAAGACGCTCTGATCTTCCGATCCTTGCAGCCCACGCGGCGATGAGGACAAAGTCACAGACGCGCATCGGGCGACGTGGGATTCTTTTTAAATCAAGCTGAAGGTCGAAGGCTGTCGGAGCGAGCCGCGATGAATTACAAAATGGCGATCATCATTATGGGCGGACTGCTGCTTGTCGGCGCCATGATCCCCTATGCCTACAAACCGCGATGCACGACGGCGGAATGCACGCCGGAGCGTCCCTATTGATCCGCCAGACGGCGATGCGAGACGCCTGCCGTGCAGGCGTCTCGCAATGTTCTCGCGTCAATTGACCTGGCAGGTCGACTCATATCTTCCGCAGGCCCGGGCGTCGCCCCTGTCGCAGCTCTGTTTCCAGGTCCGGCAACCCGGCTTTTTCCACGGCTGGCTTTCGAATTCGCTCGTTCGTTTACGTACAGGCACACAATTATCCGTTTCCGGAACGGGCCGCGTTCCGGGCGGGCAGCCATGCATCGAATTGCCTTCCTCGCCGCGACCCGGCCGCTGTCGCTGGCCGCTGTCGACGCAGAACTTCTGGGAGATGAAGCAGCTCACCCTGCCGCCTTCCTGGCAGGAAGACCTGGCGGGCTGATAATGAACAGCGCCGCTCCCATAGTTCGCTTCGAGCCTGCGAACCTCGACCAGCCCCTTGTTGTTGGCCTTTGAAAGCGCTTCGTCTCTGGAATAGCCGCTGGCCGAAGCCTGCAACACGCCGCAGAAAGCCAAGGCGCTTCCCGAAAGAGAAACCAGTGAGAGAAACATTGTGGTCGAGATAAGCGCAATACGTCTAAAGTTCATTCTGCCCCCCTTTTTCGCCCCAGTTCAGGCTAAGCCTGATGCGGGACGAAAGAAAGCGCGCGCGAGAAATTAAACCAGCGCGAAAGCGGGAGCGGACGCGTAAACGCCTGACGATGCTATGATAAATCCTTCCCCAGTCGCCCCGCGAGATCCTGCACGAACTGCCAAGCGACACGGCCCGAGCGCGCGCCGCGCGTGATCGACCATTCCAGCGCCTCGGCGCGGATCGTCGCCTCGGGCGCGCCAAGGCCGAAATGATCGGCGTAGCCGAAGACCATCGCCAGATAGTCGTCCTGGCTGCAATTGTGAAAGCCGATCCAAAGTCCAAAGCGATCGGAGAGCGAAATTTTCTCCTCGATGACCTCGCCGGGATGGATCGCTGTGGCGCTTTCGTTCTCCATCATGTCGCGCGGCAACAGATGGCGGCGATTCGACGTTGCGTAAAACAGCACATTGTCCGGCCGCCCTTCGACGCCGCCTTCGAGAGCGGTCTTGAGCGCCTTGTAGCTCGTCTCCGCGCCGTCAAACGACAGGTCGTCGCAAAAGACGATGAAGCGGAAGGGCGCCTGCGCCAGCGCGCCGAGCAGCGCGGGCAGCGCTTCAATGTCCTCGCGATGGATTTCGATGAGTTTCAGCCCCTTCTCGGCCAGCGCGCCGTGAACCGACTTCACCAGCGAGGATTTGCCCATGCCGCGTGCGCCCCACATCAGCGCGTTGTTGGCGGGCAGGCCCTGCGCGAAGCGGCTGGTGTTGGCGAGAAGCATGTCGCGCTGACGGTCGACGCCCTTGAGCAGCGCCAGATCGACCCGATTGACCCGGCTGACGGGGTGGAACGCCTCGCCGGCGGCGCGCCAGACAAACGCCTCGGCGACGGAGAAATCCGGCGCCGACGGCGGCGGCGGCGCCAGACGCTCCAGCGCCCCGGCGATGCGGGCCAGCAGCTGCGCGACATCCTCTTGCGACATGAATTCCTTCTCATCATTGGCGCCAAGCTCCCTCGTCCTTCGAGACGCGTGCTCCGCACGCTCCTCAGGATAAGGGAGCTTGTTGTGCGCTGCTTCACTCCGCATCAAGACCACAATGACGCCGTGAAGCCTGTTCCTTCTGCGGAACCAAGGACCCTCATCCTGAGGGGGCTCCGCAGGAGCCGTCTCGAAGGACGAGGGTCCGGCTCCTTTTTCCGTTGACGATCGCCTGTCGACTCTCAAAGCTGATTTACCGCATAGCCGGATTTAAATTCCGGCGCAAAACCGCTCTCGACGCCCTGAAAGGCAAATCAATTTGACGTCGGACGCCAACGCCCTTCTCGACCGCGCCAAGGTCGTCATTCAGCCTCTCGACGCGAAGAGGGCCGAAGAGGCGCTCGCCCGCGTGTTGGAGAAGGATGCAGCCGCCGATGGGGCGCTCGCGGCGCTGTTGCGAGAGCGGCCGAACGCGCGCGATCTCCTGCTCGGCGTATTGGGCGCCTCGCCCTATCTGACCGACCTTTCCGCCCGCGATCCGGCGCGGCTCGCCCGCATCCTCATCTGCGATCCCGCGCAGCGCATTGAAGCGCTCATCGAAGAAACGCGAAACATCGAAACCCAAGACGAAGCCGAGCTGATGCGCCTGCTGCGGCTCACGAAGCAGGACGCCGCGCTCGTCATCGCCCTCGCCGATCTTGCCAAAGTCTGGGACATGCCGGAGGCGACGCGGGCGCTGACACGAATCGCCGACGCAACCCTTTCCGCCGCCATTGGCTTCACCCTGCGCGCCGCTGCGCTCGCGGGAAAAATCGAACTCGCCGATCAGCGCGATCCGGAACGCGGATCCGGATGGATTTTTCTCGGCATGGGCAAGGGCGGCGCCTTTGAGCTGAACTACTCCTCCGACATTGATCTCATCGTGTTCTTCGACCGGTCGCGCGCGCGCCTCGCCGACCCGTCGGCGGACGTCGATTTCTTCGTCAAACTGACGAAGCGGATCGTGCGGATCATGAGCGAGCGCACCGTCGACGGCTATGTGTTTCGCGCCGATTTGCGGCTGCGTCCCGATCCGGGCGCGACGCCGATCGCCATCCCGCTCGAAGCGGCGCTCAGCTATTACGAAAGCATGGGCCAGAACTGGGAGCGCGCCGCCTATATCAAGGCGCGGCCCGTGGCGGGCGACATTTTCGCGGGCGAACAATTCCTGCAGGAGCTCGCGCCCTTCGTCTGGCGCAAATATTTCGACTTCGCCGCCATCGCCGACGTGCATTCGATCAAGCGGCAAATTCACGCGCATAAGGGACATGGCAAGATCGCCGTCGCCGGTCACAACATCAAGCTCGGACGCGGCGGCATTCGCGAGATCGAATTCTTCGTGCAGACGCAGCAGCTCATCACCGGCGGTCGCGATCGGCGCCTGCGCGGGCGCTCGACTCTGGCGATGCTCGACCAGCTCGTCGAGAGCGGCTGGGTGGCGCGCGAGGCGCGCGACGATCTGCGCGAAGCCTATCTCTTTCTGCGCGACGTCGAGCATCGCATACAGATGGTCGCCGACGAGCAGAAGCACACGCTGCCAGAAACTGAAGACGGGGTCGCCGTCATCGGCGCCATGATGGGGTTTTCCGGCTACGCCGATTTCGCCGAAGCGCTGCTGAAGCGGCTCGACGTGGTGCAGAGCCATTATGCGAAGCTTTTCGAAAGCGCGCCGCAACTCACCTCGTCGGCCGGAAATCTCGTCTTCACCGGCGATGACGACGATCCGGGAACGATCGAGACGCTCGCGAATATGGGTTTCGCCAATCCCAAGACGGTGACCGCGACCATTCGGGGCTGGCATTTCGGCCGCTACGCCGCGACCCGCTCGACCATCGCGCGCGAACGGCTGACGGAGCTTACGCCCATCCTGCTCGAAGCCATCGCCGCGACGGAGAACGCCGACGCCGCCTTTCTCGCCTTCGACAGGCTCATCGCGAAACTGCCGGCGGGCGTGCAGCTCTTTTCCCTCCTCGTCTCGCAGCCGCGGCTTCTCAAACTGCTTGCTGCGATTACGGGCGCGGCGCCCAAGCTCGCCGAAACGATCTCCCGGCGCCCGCGCGTGCTCGACGCGCTCATGGAGCCGGCTTTTTTCGAGACAGTGCCGACGCAAAGCGAACTGGAGGAGCGCCTCGCCTCGCAATTCGCTGAGGCGCGCTCCTATGAAGACGCGCTCGACCGCGCTCGCATCTTCGGACAGGAGCAGAAATTCCTCATCGGCGTGCGCATTCTGACCGGATCCGTGTCGGTCACTGAGGCCGGCTTCGCCTATACCCGGCTCGCCGAAACGCTGATCGCCCGGCTCTTCGCGCGCGTTTGCGAGGAGTTCGCCAGGACGCACGGAACGATCGATGGCGGCGCGTGTGCGGTCGTCGCCATGGGCAAGCTTGGCGGATGCGAGATGACGGCCGCGTCCGACCTCGACCTGATGCTGCTCTACGACGCCGACCCACTGGCGGAATCACAGGGCGGCGGACGGCCGATTTCAACGCAGCAATATTACGGCCGTCTCACGCAGAGGCTGATCAGCGCCCTTTCCGCGCCCACGGCCGAAGGCCTGCTCTATGAGGCGGATTTTCGTTTGCGCCCGTCCGGCAACAGCGGACCGCTCGCCGTAAGTCTCGCCGCCTTTTCGGATTATCAGGCCCATGAAGCGTGGACATGGGAGCACATGGCCTTGACGCGCGCCCGCGTCGTCGCGGGTCCCGAGGCGTTCACACAAAGGGTCGAAGCGGCGATCCAAGTGGCGCTGACGCGTCCTCGCGACGCGCAAAAACTCAAGGACGACGTGTTGTCCATGCGCCGTCGGATCGAAAAGGAAAAGGGCGCGACGAGCCCCTGGGAGGTCAAGCAGGTCCCCGGCGGATTGATCGACGTCGAGTTTGTCGCGCAATATTTGATGCTGCTGCATGGCCCGCAGCATCCTGAGCTTTTTTCAACGAACACGACGGTCGCCCTGCAGCGTGTAAAAGACGCCGGGTTTCTCGACGCAGGCGCGGCGGACGCGCTGGCGGAGGCCTCAAAGCTCTACCAAGGGCTGACGCAATTGCTGCGGCTTGCCATTGACGACGCTTTCCGTCCCGCCGAGTCGCCGCGCGGACTGGCGGAGCTGTTGCTGCGCGTCGGCGACGCGCCAGATCTTTCCAATCTGGAAGCGCTGCTCGCCGATACGCAGAAGCGAACCCGGGAAATTTTCACGAGCGTCGTCGGAGAGGTCGCCGAGCGCCCGGTTTCGGCGTGATCGGGAGTTGTCAGAACCGCCTCCTCGGGCATAGATACGCCGGATTCCTCGCGCAGGAGCATTTCCCGCCGGCGGCGACGGCCGCTTTTGTTCAGGGCCGCCCTGGCCTCTTTTTGGAGCACATCATGTCTCACGCCCGCAAGAATGCGCGTTCTCTCGCCCGCGCCGCGCTCGGAGCGACCGCGCTCGCCGCCCTGCTGGCGATGAGCGCCGTCGGCGCGACATCTGCGGCCGCGAAAACCCTCGCCAAGGTCAATGGCGTCGAGATCACCGACGAGGATTTGAAGCTCGCCATGGAGGATCTTGGCGCCGCCATTCCGCGTCAGCTCGAAGGAAAGGCGCGTGAAACCTATGTGCTCGACTTCCTGATCGACGAGCAGCTCGTCGTGCAGAAGGCGCAGGCCGACAAGCTCGCCGAAACGCCGGAATTCGCCAAAAAGCTCGCCTATTTGCGCGACAAGGCGCTGATGGAGACGCTGCTCGGCGACGTCGCCAAAAATGCGGCGACTGAAGCGGCGGTCAAGCAGACCTATGACGAGGCGGCGAAGAACCAGAAGCCGGAGACGGAATATCACGCGCACCACATTCTGGTGCCGACCGAAGAAGAGGCGAAAGCCGCGCTGAAGCGCATCAAGGCGGGCGAGGATTTCGGCAAAGTCGCGACCGAACTTTCCAAGGACCCCGGCGCCAAGGGCGGCGACCTCGGCTGGTTCACGAAAGACCGCATGGTGCCGGAGTTCGGCGACGCCGCGGCGAAGATGGAGCCGGGTCAGGTCTCCGATCCGATCAAGACGCAATTCGGCTGGCACATCATCAAGCTCGACGAGAAGCGCCCGAAAGTCTTCCCGCCGCTCGATGAGGTGAAGGATCAGGTCGCCCGCTACGTCGTGCAGAAGGCGCAGAGCGAACTCGTCATGAAATTGCGCGAGGGCGCCAAGATCGAACGTTCCGACGCGCCGGCCGAGGGCGCGCCCGGCGCCAAGCCGGCCCCGACACAAAAGCCGGCTGACGCCAAGAAAAAGTAAGCGCCGAGCCTACTTGCCCTCCCCTCAAAGGGGAGGGTCGAAAGGCAAGCGCTTTCGAGCGGGGATCGGCCCGGCGGATAAAAGTCGGATAAGCGAAGCGGGCCCGACATCAGCCTTGACGCCGACCTGTAGCGCCGGGCACATCCGCGCAGGTCCACTCCGATTGACAAGGCTCCGCGATGTCTCACGACGCCCCCCTTTCCCCGCTCGCGCCGAAATCTGCGCCCGAAATCCCGCCGCTCGAGGGCGTGCGCTTCGGCGTCGGCGCCGCGGGCGTGCGCTACGCCGGACGCACCGATGTGATGCTGGCGCTGCTCGACGCGAGAACGACGGTCGCGGGCGTCTTCACCAAATCCAAATGTCCCTCGGCGCCGGTGGATTGGTGCCGCGACAAGCTGAAGGGCGGCAAGGCGCGGGCGCTGCTCGTCAACTCCGGAAACGCCAACGCCTTCACCGGCAAGACCGGCGCCCAGGCGGTCAAGTTCTCGGCGAAGCTCGCCGCCGCGGCGACCGGCGCGCCCGAACGGCAGATTTTTCTGGCGTCTACGGGGGTCATCGGCGAACCGCTCGACGCGCATAAATTCGACGGCGTGCTGGAGAAGCTCGCGCAAGAGGCGCGGCCCGACGGCTGGCTGGACGCCGCGCGCGCCATCATGACCACCGACACCTATCCGAAACTCTCCACCCGGACGACGACGATCGCCGGCGTCGACGTGACGATCAGCGGCTTCGCCAAGGGCGCGGGCATGATCGCGCCGGATATGGCGACGATGCTCGCCTTCGTCTTCACCGACGCCGCCATCGGCGCCGAGGCGCTGCAGGCGCTGCTCGAGAGCGGCGTTAAGGGCAGCTTCAACGCCATCACCGTCGACGGCGACACGTCGACCTCCGACACGCTGCTGCTCTTCGCCACCGGCGCGGCGAAGAAACGCGGCGCGCCGAAGATCGAAAAGGCGAGCGACAAGCGGCTCGTTGAGTTCAAGCGTGCGCTCGACGCCGTGCTGCTCGATCTCGCCCATCAAGTGGTGAGGGACGGCGAAGGCGCGCGCAAATTCGTTGAAGTGACGGTGACGGGCGCCGACAGCGCCAAGGCGGCGAAGCGCGTCGCCTTCTCCATCGCCAATTCGCCGCTTGTGAAGACGGCGATCGCCGGCGAGGACGCCAATTGGGGCCGCATCGTCATGGCGGTCGGCAAGGCCGGCGAGAAGGCCGATCGCGACAGGCTCGCGATCTGGTTCGGCGGCGTGCGCGTCGCCCACAAAGGACTGCGCGACCCCGACTATGACGAAGCCGAAGTGTCGCAGATCATGAAGCGCGACGACATCGTCATCAACGTCGATCTTGGACTCGGCAAAGGCGCTGCGACCGTGTGGACCTGCGATCTCACCAAGGACTATGTCGCGATCAACGGCGATTACAGGAGCTGATCCGCCGGATCGGGCGCGATGACCATCGTGATCCCAACCTCGCGCCAGCGACGGCGGCTGAGCGCTCGCTGTGCGTCGCAGTCGTCAGAACGACGCATGACGTGCTAGATTGCCTCATCGCCGCCGAAGCCGCCTCGCCGGTCTGATCCGGAGGCGTGCGGCGTCGGCGCCGTCAAAGTGTGTGATCTGCGTTCTCGTGGAGCGTTATTGTCATGCGTTGCGTCAAGCTTCTCTTCGTGGCGCCGCTCGCCCTGCTTTCAGCCTGCAACGCCGCGCGCGGCCCCTCGCCAGGCGTCGGCTTCGATCCGTCGCAGGCCAATTACATCAGAGCGCCCGGCAGGGGCGTCATCGCCGGACAGGCCTTTCTGCGCGATGGCTCGGGGCAATCGAATGTGCGCTACGCCGCCGGCGAAACCGTGAGGCTGATACCGGCCACGACCTATGCGCAGACCCGCATCAAGAATTTTTACGGGTCGGTGAAATTCCTGCCGGCCGCGTCAATCCCGAAAGTCGAGCCGGACACGCAATACGCCTCTTTGACCCGCACGACGACGACGGAGTCGAACGGACGATTCACCTTCGAGAATGTCGCCCCCGGACGCTATTACCTCACCACCCAGCTCATCTGGAAGCCGAAGGATGCGCCCACGCCTGAAGGCGGCGCGATGTATGAAGAAGTGACGCTCACCGGCAAGGAAAACGGCCCGGTGAAAGTCGTTCTCTCCGGCAATTGAGCGCGCCTGTGACTCTATTGCTCGTCGTGGCGGCGGCGCTTGTCGACGCCGACAACCGCGTGCTGATCGCGCAACGTCCCGAAGGCAAACAGCTCGCCGGTCTGTGGGAGTTTCCGGGCGGCAAGCTGCATTCCGGCGAGCGGCCGGAAGACGCTCTCGCGCGCGAACTCGAAGAGGAACTTGGCGTGCGGATCTGCGCGCCCTGCCTCGCGCCTTTGACCTTCGCGAGCCACGCCTACGACGACTTTCATCTTCTGATGCCGCTTTACGTCTGCCGCAAGTGGGAGGGCTTTATTTCGCCGATGGAGGGACAGGCGGTGAAATGGGCGCGCGCCCGCGATCTGCGCAACTATCCGATGCCGCCCGCCGACGCGCCGCTGATCGGTCCGCTGATTGATCTGCTGGGATGAGCTGGTAGACCCGCAGCCGATCAGGCCTGCTCGTCCCTGACCGTCGCGTAGCTCGCCGGGATCGACAAAGTCCAGATCAATCCGTCGGGCGGGAAGTTCAGCGTCGCGGTTCCATCGAGCGCCTGTGCGACAAGTCGCTTGATGACCTTATGGCCGAAGCCTTCGCGCGGCGGCATCGCCACCGCCGGGCCGCCGCTCTCGCGCCACTCGATATTGAGCCGGCCGTCCTCGAAGCGCCATGTCAGCGAGACGGCGCCGTCCGGCCGTGACAGCCCGCCAAAGCTCAGCGCGTTCGTGGCGAGTTCATGCAAAGCGAGGCCGATATTCTGCGCCGCCTCCGGCTTCAGCATGATTTTCGGGCCGTCGATCGTCGCGCGCGACGACACGTCGCCCTGCGGCACGTCCATGCAATAGGCGAGCTGAGCGCGCACCAATTCGCGCATCGAGGCGCCGCGCCAATCCTGCGACACGAGCAGATCATGCGCCATCGACAGGGCCTGCAGGCGGGCGCCGAATTTGCGCTGGAAATCTTCGACCGAGGGCGAACCGGCGGCCGTCTGCCTTGACATCGCCTGCACCACGGCGAGCAGGTTCTTCGAGCGATGCACGAGTTCGCGCAGGAGCACGCGCACATGCTGCTCGCGCTGTTTGCGCGGCGTGATGTCGCGCGCGGTGCCGAGAATGCGAACCGCGCGGCCTTCGTCGAAAAAAGTGCGGCCGCGCACCGAGACCCAGCGCTCGACGCGGTCGGTCTGACCGATGACGCGATATTCGATCTCGTAATCGCCTTCGTGCGTGGGATCGAGCGCGACGCCGACCGCCTCTTTCGTACGCTTCTTGTCCTGCGGATGCAGCGCGCTACGAAAAATTTCGAAACTTGCCGGAACGCCCTCGGGAAGGCCCCACAGGCGGCGCACGCGCTCGTCGATATGGACTTCGCCGGTCAGGAGATTCCAGTCCCAGATGCCGGTGCGCCCGGCGTCGAGCGCGAGCTGCATCCGCTCCAGGGCGAAGGCCTGCTCGTCGCAGAACGACCGCGGGGCGCGCGCATCCTCGGTCGTCGTTGGGCGAATTTCCGTGTCGGTCACGCGGCGCCTGTCTGTTGGGAGGACGGCAGCATACTCCCAGATGCGTCCGGGCGCGAGGGGCTTGGCAAAGGGTTCCTCATCCTGAGGAGGCCTCATAGAGGCCGTCTCGAAGGACGAGGAAACCCGTTTTCGCGTATGTTTCCTCGCCCTCGTCCTTCGAGACGCCGCCTACGGCGGCTCCTCAGCGACTGTCTTGGCGATCAAGCGTTTTGTGTGCGCCATGGCTTTGCGTCCCTGATGATGGCGTTAAGGATCGTAAGGAGCTTTCTCGCGACGGCGATGAGCGCGACGATCTTCGGCTTTCCGCTGTCGACGAGTTTGTCGCGGAAGGCCTTGAGGACGGGGTTGTGACGGGCGGCAACCATGGCGCCGAGAAAGAGCATGCTGCGCACGGTCTTGCGGCCGCCGCCGATGAAGCTCTTGCCGCGCCATTGACCGGATTGGCGGGTGTAGGGCGCAAGGCCGGCCAACGCCGCGATTCGCCTGCGGTCGAGCGCGCCAAGTTCCGGCAGTTCGGCGATCAGCGTGCGCGCAATCACTGGCCCAACGCCTGGAACGGAGGCGAGCAGATCTTGCTTTTCGGCCCAGGCGGGCGTGCCGCGCATATAATCGTCGATCTCGCCGTCGAGTTCGGCGAGTTCCTTTTCGAGCGCCTTGCGCAGGCGCGCGATGCTTTTCTTCAAGCGTTTGTCGGCGCGCC
>NZ_JADNRA010000014.1 GCF_015709525.1 Methylocystis sp. L43
GCCGACAAACGCTTGAAGAAAAGCATCGCGCGCCTGCGCAAGGCGCTCGAAAAGGAACTCGCCGAACTCGACGGCGAGATCGACGATTATATGCGCGGCACGCCCGCCTGGGCCGAAAAGCAAGATCTGCTCGCCTCCGTTCCAGGCGTTGGGCCAGTGATTGCGCGCACGCTGATCGCCGAACTGCCGGAACTTGGCGCGCTCGACCGCAGGCGAATCGCGGCGTTGGCCGGCCTTGCGCCCTACACCCGCCAATCCGGTCAATGGCGCGGCAAGAGCTTCATCGGCGGCGGCCGCAAGACCGTGCGCAGCATGCTCTTTCTCGGCGCCATGGTTGCCGCCCGTCACAACCCCGTCCTCAAGGCCTTCCGCGACAAACTCGTCGACAGCGGAAAGCCGAAGATCGTCGCGCTCATCGCCGTCGCGAGAAAGCTCCTTACGATCCTTAACGCCATCATCAGGGACGCAAAGCCATGGCGCACACAAAACGCTTGATCGCCAAGACAGTCGCTGAGGAGCGTGCGCAGCACGAGTCTCGAAGGACGAGGAAACCCGTTTTCGCGTATTTTTCTTCACCCTCGTCCTTCGAGACGCCGCCTGCGGCGGCTCCTCAGGATGAGGATGAGGAAAAAATCCTTCACCCGATTCCCCTGATCCTTTGAGATTCTCAGCTCTTGCCCGGTTCGGCGCCGGAGTGCGCCTTCGAGGCCGCCGGCTTTTGCGCTGCGGCCGCTTTCGGCTTCGTCGCGCTTCTCGCCGCCTTGGGCTTGGGGGCTGGCTCGTCGGCGATGACGGCTTCGACCTTTACCGCGTCCGCCTTTGCCGCCTTGGCGGCGCGCGCCGCTTTCACGGCCTTGGCGTGTTTGGCGCGTCGCAGCGATACCGCGTCGGGCGCGGGCTTGCTGATCGGCGAGGCGCTGGCGTCGCCGGGCTCAGGCTGCGACGCATAGGCGGCAAGATCAGGCTGCTCGCCGACAGGCGCTCCCGGCGCGCGGGCCCGCGCCACCGGCCCGGCGTATCCCGGCGCGCGTCCCACATAGACCGACACGGGCTCAAAACGCGGGCGCGGCAGGTGCGCGATCTCCTTGGCGTTCATCTGCTGCTGCGGAGCGCCGCCGAGCGTGTCGAGTAGCGGCACGCCTGAGCCGACGGGGACCGAGGCGTCCTCGATCTCCGCCATGAATTCAGCCGCCGCCGGGCCGCGGTGGTGGCACACGGACTCGCGCAAGTCGGGCGCCGCAGTTGGGCCGGAGCTGGGCAGGGACGCCAAAGAGGCGACGGCCGCGCCGCTCTGGAAGCCGCGATCGAGCAGGGCCGCCGTCTTCGCCGTGCGCAGAATCGGATTGGGCGCGCCGAGGACGACGGCGATCAAACGCCGGCCGCCGCGTGTGGCGGAGGCGACAAGGTTAAATCCGGCCGAACACGTGAAACCCGTCTTCATGCCGTCGGCGCCGGCATAACGGCCGAGAAGATGGTTGTGCGTGGGGATGATCTGCTTGCCGAGCTGCATCGCGCCGATGTTGAACAGATTGGCGTGCTCGGGAAACTGCAGGTAGAGCGCGCGGCCGAGAATGGCGAGGTCGCGGGCCGACGTGACCTGCCGCGTATCGGGCAAGCCGTTGGGATTGACCCATATCGACTGCGTCATGCCGAGGGCGGCGGAGTGGCGGTTCATCTCGTCGGCGAAGGCCTCGACCGAGCCGGACACGCCTTCGGCGATGGCGACGGCGATGTCATTGGCGGATTTCACCATCAGCATGATGAGCGCATTTTGCAGGGTGACTTCCGAGCCGGGTCTGAAGCCCATCTTGGAAGGCGCCATGCTGCATGCGCGCGGCGACATCATCACCGGCGTTTCGAGCGAGATGCGCCCCTGGCGCACCGCGTCGAGCGCGACATAGGCCGTCATCAGCTTCGTCACTGAGGCGGGATACCAGGAGGTGGTCGCCTGCTCATGCGAGAGCACGGCGCCCGACGCGACATCGACGACGATTGACGGAGTCGCGCGGCTGGGCGCGGCGGCGCCAAACACCATCAACAATACGCTGGCCGCCGCAACCAAAGTGGACTTCGAGAAGATCATCCGCCTAGCCCCATTACCCGGCGCTGAACGCGCGGGATCGCTTGAAAACGCCACTTATATAATAGCGCCTGAGGCGCTTAGCCGGAATAGGCGTGGAATCGGGCGATTCGGGGGCGGTTGGTTATAAGCTGTTAACCATGACCTCAGGGAAAGCGCGCGCCGCCGTCACGGCTGAAGCGGGTGGTTTCGACGCGCGAGTTCTGGCCCGACAAGATGATATCTCATCAGGAACTTCAGCGCACGGGTCCACGACTGGTCGGTTTCCCCGCGCAGATCCGTCTGCGAGATATGCGCCAGTTCTCCCGTGCGCGCGTCGCGAATGCGCAGTTCGAGATATTGCTCCATCACGCTGACTTTTCGAAAGAAGCAGACGAAGGACAGGTCTGCGCCGAGCCTGCGCGCAATGTCGGCGTCGCAGCCGTTGCACTTGCGCAGCCAATGGTCCTTGACCCTCTGATCCGTCGCCGCGCTTCCGTCGATGATCTCGAACAGGCCCGATTGGGCTAAGAGTTCCCGCGCCAGCGCGGTCATCCGCTGGAGGCGCGCGGTTTCTTCGGGGCTTTCCCCGGCGATCGGACCCCCGGCGGTGAAGTCGTCGAGCTCGATGTCGAAGACCGCGAGTTTGAACGGCGGAGATGATTGCGCACGCGCCGCGGCTCCGGTCGCGACTGTGATGAGCGCCGATAACAAGATGTGTGTGAGCGTCTTCTTGACCATCGCCAGGCTCCGCTTTTGCAGTTCAAGGCGTAGCTGCGCGAAACGTTGAAAGCTTCGGCCTTTCGCCTGCGGCGGTCTGGGCAAATTGCCTTTGGAGCGCTTCCCGATCACAAGGAATCATGTGATCGATTTGGAACCGGCTCTACGGAGCCGATGAGGTCGCCGACGCGTCGCCGACAAGTCCTGCGCCGATGGCGAGCCAGACGAGATGGGCGTCGGTGCGCGCGCCGATCTTGGATTTGATCTGATAGTGGTAGTTCTGAACGGTTTTCGGACTGAGATTTAAGATGCCGGCGATGTCCTCGGTCGTTCGGCCCGACGCGACGAGCCGCAAGATCTCCGTCTCTCTGGGGCCAAGCTCATCGACGAGCGCGCGGCTCTCGCCCAATCGCTCCGCGGCGATTTCGCGCGCGACATCGTCGCTGAGCGCCCGGCCGCCCTTGGAGACGATCGCCACGGCGCGGAGCAGCTCCGCGGCGTCGCTGCTTTTGGTGACATAGCCGGACGCGCCGGCCTCGAAGGCTTTCAGCGCAAAGGCCGCGCCGCTGTGCATGGTGAAGATCAGAATGCGCGCGCCCTTGTCCCACTGCCTGATGTGGCGGACCGCTTCGACGCCGCTCGCGCCGGGGAGAGAAAGGTCCATGATGACGATGTCGGGCGAAACCTTCCGATAGGCCTGATAGGCCTCCGCGGCGTTGACGGCTTCGGCGACGATTCTGTAATCCGGCTGGCGCTCCAGGAGCCGCCGATATCCCTCCCGAACGATCGGGTGGTCGTCAACGAGAAGAATTGCGGTCATGCGGGCGCCAGAGTTTTCATCGGCGCGGGCGCGACGGCGATGAGCGGAATGCGCGCGACGATGCGCACGCCTTTGGTGGCGTCGCTGATCGACAGACTTCCGCCAAAAGCCGCGATGCGCTCGCGAATTCCGAGAATGCCGTGGCCAGAGGCCGCCGCGAGGCGGGAGGCGTCGCCGCCGCCGTCATCCTCGACGGTCAGCGCGACGATCCGGTCGTCCGACGCCGCGCGCTCGACGCGCAGATAGACGTTTTTCGAGTCGCCGTGCCGCATGGCGTTGGTCAGGCACTCTTGCGCGATGCGATAGAGGCTCGTCGAAATCGTCTGGGGAAGGTCGGCGAGGTCGCCCGTGAGCCGCAGGTGGATGACCGCCTTTCGTCCCACTTTGGCGTTCCAGCTCGCCGCGAGCTGAACGAGACAGGCTTCGAGCCCAAGTTCATCGAGGTCTTGCGAGCGCAGCCGGGCAAGCGCGTCGCGCAGGGTGGTCATCATGCGCTTGGCGACGCGCGCGATCGACCGCGCGTCCTCGGCGACGCCCCGATCAATCTTAGCCGCCGCCGTCTCGATCGAGCCGGCGAAGGCGAGCGTCGCCGTCAGGCACTGGCCGAATTCATCGTGAAGGTCGCGGGCGAGCGCGCGGCGCTCCTCTTCCTGAACTTCGAACAGCCGCTTCGTGAGCGCGGCGCGTTCCGCCGTCGTCCGCGCCAGCCGCTCGGCAAGGTCGTTGACCGCGCGCGCGATCAGGCCGAACTCCCCTTTCGTGATGGAGTTTAGCCGGGTGGCGTAATTCCCTTGCTCCAGCTGGCGCAGCCCGCGGACGATGGCCCGGGTCGGCGCCAGCGCATGGACGATGGCGACGGCCGCCAAGAGGCACATGCAGATCGCCATCGAGGCCGCAACGCCGACGATGATCGAGATCTGCCGCCAGGCCTGTCGGATGGCCGCGTCGGCGTCCGCCCTGACGAGGATGGCGCCGGTTTCCGGTTGCCGTACGGTCAAGTGCCGAACGATCGGCGGATGTGCGCCGAATATGCGCTCATAGGCCGCCGCAAACCATGCCGGCGCGGCGGAGCCGACGCCCTCGAGCTGACTGCAAAGGGTCCGCGGCTCTTCCTCCCCCGGCGCATAGCTGATGCAGACGCCCGGCGAAACGAGCTTCAAGGTCGAAAGCGACTCCCAGTCGGGAACGGGCAGAATCTTGTCGCGCCGCATGCTGCCCCGCCAGAGGATGGCCTGCCAGTAGAGATTTTCGAGGTGATGTGCGACGCGCTCGGCGGACGTCGCCGCTTCCGTTTCGATTGCGCGGTGCGCGTCGACCATCACCCACCCCGCGGTCAGCGTAAGGCAGATGAGCGTGATGCCGACAAGCTGCAAGACGAGCCGAACGATCAACCGCATTGGCGCATTCCTCGACGAAAACCCGTCGCTCAGTAGAGCAGGAATCGAAACGAGGTCCAGCGCGCTTCATGCGCTTAGGCTCTGATCGGGCAAATTGCCTTGGCGCGAGGGATTTGGATTCGTTTCAAAATTTCGGCGCGGCCGGGGCGGATATGCTAATGTGACGCCCATGCGGGTTGACGCCAGTGACGCTCTGGACGCTGCGTCCGGGCGACCCGTTTGTGGACTCGGTCGTGATCGACAAGCTTGAATTCCTCATCGCCGTCGCAAAAGAGAAGAGTTTTTCGCGCGCGGCGGAGATTTGCGGCGTCACCCAGCCCACGCTCTCGGCCGGCGTCAAGCAGCTCGAAGATTCGCTCGGCGTGTTGCTCGTCAATCGTTCCTCGCGCTTCCACGGGCTGACCGCCGAGGGCGAGCGGGTGCTCGAATGGGCGAAGCGCATCGTCGGCGATGCGCGCGCGATGCGCCAGGAAGTTCGCACGCTCAAGGAAGGCCTTACCGGCCAGCTGAAGATCGCCGTCATCCCGACTGCGCTTGGCATCGTCTCGGCGCTGACGACGCCCTATCGCGAGAAGCATCCGGCGGTGCGCTTTTCCGTGATCTCCGCGTCGTCGAGCGAGGTGCTGACCATGCTCGACAATCTTGAGATCGACGCCGGCATCACTTATCTTGACAATGAGCCGCTTGGCCGCGTGCGCACGGTGCCGCTCTGCTCCGAACGCTACCGGCTGCTGACCTTCGCCGACAATCCGCTCGGGAACCGCGACCGGGTGACATGGGCCGAGGTCGGACGCATCGATCTCTGTCTGCTCACGCCGGACATGCAGAACCGTCGCATCGTCGAGCAGCTCATTCGCAAGGGTGGGTCGGAGCCGGTGCCGATTCTCGAGTCGAACGATGTCATCTTGCTGTTCGACCATGTGAGATCCGGCCGCTGGGCGACGGTGCTGCCGGAGAAGCTCGCGAAGACCCTAAACGTGGCGGCGCCGTTACGTTCGATTCCCATCGTTGAACCGGAGGCTGTGCATGAAATCGGCCTTGTGGCGCCGCAGCGCGAACCGGTGATCCCGCTGGTCGCCGCCTTGGTCTCGGAGGCCAAAAAGCTTGCCGAAAGCCACACGCTGGATGGTTGATAGGATCGCCCTATCGCACAACGGATGGTCGCTATTGATCGGGCCTTGGATTTCCGGCACTGTTCTCGGAATTAGTCTAAATAGGACGACCGCATATGCGCAACGTCCAGGCTGAAAGGGAAGAAATGTCTGGCGCTGCTCAGTATAGCGACGAGCGCGCGCGGGAGATCATCGCCGCCCATATGGGTCTCGAGGGACCCGCGATGCCCATTCTGCACGCGCTTCAAAAAGAATTCGGCTATGTGCCCGACGCCGCCGTCAAGGAAATGGCTGAGGCGCTCAATATTTCGCGCGCCGAAATGCATGGCGTCGTCACCTTTTATCACGACTTCCATCGCGCCCCGCACGGACGCCATACGCTGAAGATCTGCCGGGCCGAATCCTGTCAATCGATGGGGGCGGAGCGACAGGCGCGGGCGTTTCTCGACAAGTTGAAGCTCGACTGGGGCGGAACGACGCCGGATGGCGCCCTCTCGGTCGAGGCGGTGTATTGTTTGGGACTGTGCGCCCATAGCCCTTCAGCGCTTTATGACGGCGAGCCGATCGGCCGCGTCGACGCTGAAATACTTGATGAAATCGCCGCGGAGGCGCGCGACTGATGGTGAAGCTTTACATCCCGCTGGACATGGCCGCCGTCGCGATGGGCGCCGACAAACTCGCCGCCGCCGTCGCGCAAGAGGCCGCAGCCCGCGGCGAAACAGTCGAGATCGTCAGAAACGGCTCGCGTGGAATGCTCTGGCTCGAGCCCCTGATTGAGGTGGAGACTCCCGCGGGCCGTGTCGGTTATGGGCCGGCCAAGGTCAAGGACGTCGCGTCGCTGTTCGACGCCGGGTTCCTGCGCGGCGGCGCGCATCTGCTGAACATCGGGATCGTCGACGAACATCCCTGGATGAAGAAGCAGAACCGCGTCACCTTCGTCCGTTGCGGCGTCATCGATCCGCTGTCGGTCGCCGAATATGAGGCGCATGAGGGATTCAAGGGCCTCAAGCGCGCCTTCGAGATCGGGCCCGTGGCCGTCGTCGAAGAAGTCACGAAGTCCGGCCTGCGCGGCCGCGGCGGCGCGGGCTTTCCGACAGGCATCAAATGGAAGACGGTGGCGGACTGTCCGCCGGGCCAGAAATATGTGGTCGTCAACGCCGACGAGGGCGATTCCGGCACTTTCGCCGACCGCATGATCATGGAGGGCGATCCGCTCTCGCTGATCGAAGGCATGCTCATTTGCGGATACGCCGTCGGCGCCTCCAAGGGCTATGTCTATCTGCGTTCCGAATACCCGATCGTCGCCAAGGTCTTTCAGGCGGCGATCGAGAAGGCGCTTGAGGCAGGCTGGCTCGGCAAGAACATCAAGGGCTCGGGTTTCGACTTCGACGTCGAACTGCGCATCGGCGCCGGCGCTTATGTTTGCGGCGAGGAGACCTCGCTGCTCGAATCTCTCGAGGGCAAGCGCGGCATCGTGCGCGCCAAGCCGCCGCTGCCGGCCCATGTCGGGCTCTTCGGCAAGCCGACGGTCATCAACAATGTGCTGTCCATGGCCACCATCCCGATGATCATGGAGAAGGGCGCGAAGCATTACGCCGATCTCGGCGTCGGCCGCTCGCGCGGCACTATGCCGCTGCAGATCGCCGGCAACGTCAAATATGGCGGCCTTTTCGAGACGGACTTCGGAATTCCGCTGGGCGTGGTCGTCAACGAGATCGGCGGCGGCACCCGCTCGGGTCGTCCCGTCCGGGCGGTTCAGGTCGGCGGTCCGCTCGGCGCCTATGTGCCCGTGTCGCTTTTCGACCTTCCGATCGACTATGAAGCCTTCGCGGCCAAGGACAGTCTCATCGGCCATGGCGGCCTCGTCGTTTTCGACGACACCGTCGACATGGCCTGGATGGCGCGCTTTGGCATGGAGTTCTGCGCCATCGAAAGCTGCGGCAAATGCACGCCGTGCCGACTCGGATCGACGCGCGGCGTCGAGACGATCGACAAGATTCGCAACGGCATGGACGTCGATGCGAATATCGAGCTCCTCAAGGATCTCTGCCACACGATGAAGTTTGGCTCGCTCTGTGCATTGGGCGGCTTTGCGCCGTATCCGGTCGAGAGCGCGCTTCGACATTTTCCCGAGGACTTCCGCAAGCCGGCCCTTGAAGCCGCCGAGTGAGGTAGCCGCCATGACGCTTATCAAAGAAATCGATTACGGCACGCCCGAATCGCCGTCCGTAAAATCGGTCACGCTGACCATTGACGGGAAGAGCGTCACCGTGCCCGAGGGCACGTCGATCATGCGCGCGGCGATGGAGGTCGGCACGGAGATCCCGAAGCTCTGCGCCACCGACAGCATCAAGGCGTTCGGCTCCTGCCGGCTCTGCGTCATCGAGGTCGAGGGCCGCAACGGCACGCCGGCCTCCTGCACGACGCCGGTTGCGCCCGGCATTTCCGTCAAGACGCAGACCCCGCGCCTCGCCGCGATCCGCCGCGGCGTGATGGAGCTTTATATTTCCGACCACCCGCTCGATTGTCTGACCTGCGCGGCCAATGGCGACTGCGAACTTCAGGACATGGCGGGCGCGGTGGGCCTGCGCGACGTCCGCTACGGCTATGACGGCGCCAATCACGTCTTCGCCCGCAACAGTGGCGAAGTGAATTTCGACTGGAAGCCGAAGGACGAGTCGAATCCCTATTTCAGCTATGATCCGTCCAAGTGCATCGTCTGTAACCGTTGCGTGCGCGCCTGCGAGGAAGTGCAGGGCACCTTCGCGCTGACGATATCGGGCCGCGGTTTCGAATCGCGCGTTTCCGCCGGCATGGACGAAGCCTTCATGGAGTCGGAATGCGTGTCCTGCGGCGCCTGCGTTCAGGCCTGTCCGACCGCGACTCTGATCGAGAAGTCGGTCGTGGCCGTCGGCCAGCCCGAGCATTCCGAGGTCACCACCTGCGCCTATTGCGGCGTCGGCTGCACCTTCAAGGCTGAGATGCGCGGCGAGGAAGTCGTCCGCATGGTTCCCTGGAAGGACGGCAAGGCCAACCATGGCCATAGCTGCGTCAAGGGCCGCTTCGCCTACGGCTACGCCCATCACGGCGACCGAGTTCTTGATCCGATGATCCGCGAGTCGATCGACCAGCCCTGGCGCGTCGTCTCGTGGGACGAAGCGGTCGGCTTCGCCGCCGACCGGCTGAAAGAGGCGCAGGAGAAATACGGCAAGAACGCCGTCGGCGTGATCACCTCGTCGCGCTGCACGAATGAGGAGAGCTACCTCGTTCAGAAGCTCGCGCGTCAAGGCTTCCTCAACAACAACACCGACACCTGCGCGCGCGTCTGCCATTCGCCGACAGGCTACGGCCTGGCGCAGGCCTTCGGCACCTCCGCCGGCACGCAGGATTTCGATTCGGTCGACGACGCCGACGTCATTCTGGTCATCGGCGCCAATCCGACCGACGCGCATCCGGTGTTCGGTTCGCGCATGAAGAAGCGCCTGCGCGAGGGCGCCAAGCTGATCGTCATCGATCCGCGCCGCATCGACCTCGTGCGCTCGCCTCATGTCGAGGCCGACTATCACCTGCCGCTGAAGCCGGGCACGAATGTCGCGATGGTCACGGCGCTGGCGCATGTGATCGTGAAGGAAAACCTCGTCAATCTCGACTTCGTCAAAGCGCGCTGCGACTGGGACGAATATCAGGACTGGGCCGCCTTCGTCGCCGACGACCGCTACAGCCCCGAGGCGCTTGAAAGCGTGCTGGGCGTGCCGGCCGCCGACATTCGCGGCGCTGCGCGTCTCTACGCCACCGGCGGCAATGGGGCGATCTACTACGGCCTCGGCGTGACGGAGCATAGCCAAGGCTCCACCACCGTCATGGGCATCGCCAATCTCGCCATGGCGACCGGCAATCTCGGCCGTCGCGGCGTCGGCGTGAATCCGCTGCGCGGTCAGAACAATGTGCAGGGCTCCTGCGACATGGGCTCGTTCCCGCACGAGCTGCCGGGCTATCGCCACATCTCCAACGATGCGGCGCGCCAGGCGTTCGAGAAGGATTGGGGCGTTTCGCTCGACCCGGAGCCGGGTCTGCGCATCCCCAACATGTTTGACGCGGCGATCGAAGGCACGTTCAAGGGCCTTTATGTTCAGGGCGAGGACATTCTGCAGTCCGACCCCGACACGCGCCATGTGTCGCGCGCGCTGGCGAATATGGACATCGTCATCGTGCAGGATCTCTTCCTGGTCGAGACGGCGAACTACGCGCATGTCTTCCTGCCGGGCGCGACCTTCCTCGAGAAGGACGGCACCTTCACCAACGCCGAGCGCCGCATCCAGCGCGTTACCAAGGTGATGTCGCCGAAGAATGGCTATGCCGACTGGGAAGTCACCCAGCTGCTCGCCAACAAGCTGGGACTGAATTGGAACTACGCCGACGCCAGCGAGATCATGGACGAGATTGCGCGGCTGACGCCGTCCTTTGCCGGTGTTTCGTTCGAGCGTCTCGCGGAGGTCGGCTCCGTGCAGTGGCCGTGCAACGATCAGTCGCCGGAAGGCATGCCGATCATGCACACCGAAAGCTTCGCGCGCGGCAAAGGCAAATTCGTCATCACCGAATACGTGCCGACCGAGGAGAAGGTGGGGCCGCGGTTCCCGTTGCTGCTCACCACCGGCCGCATCCTGTCGCAGTATAATGTCGGCGCGCAGACGCGACGCACCGAGAACAGCCAGTGGCATCCTGAGGACGTCCTCGAGATCCACCCGCATGACGCAGAAGATCGCGGCGTGCGCGAGGGCGACTGGGTGAAGGTGGCGAGCCGCGCCGGCGAGACGACGCTGCGCGCCAAGATCACGGATCGCGTGGCGCCGGGCGTCGTCTATACGACGTTCCATCATCCGAACACCCAGGCCAATGTGGTCACGACCGACAATTCCGACTGGGCCACCAATTGTCCCGAATACAAGGTCACGGCGGTTCAGGTCTCGACCACCAATGGACCGACCGAGTGGCAGCATCAATATCGCGAGCTGACGGAGCAGAGCCGTCGCATCGCGAGCACGATCGACGCGGCGGAATGACGGAGAGGCCGCCGCCGACATTACGGGTGGAATGCCTGGCGCGCCGTCACGATGTGACGGCGCGTTCTTCTCGCGTGATCCCCGAAGAGACGCCGGTCGCCTTCACCTATGGCGGCTCCACGCATGCGGTGATGATGGCGACGCCGGCGGATCTCGAAGATTTCGCGATCGGCTTCGCGCTGACAGAGGGGCTGATCGATTCGCCGGAGCAGGCGGGGGACGTCGAGATCGTCGTCTCCGACGCGGGCATTGAACTGCGCGCCTGGCTCAAGGGCGGTCGGCAGGAAGCCTATGTCGAGCGGCGCCGGTCGATGGCGGGGCCGACGGGCTGCGGTCTTTGCGGCATTGAGAGTCTCGAGGCGGCGACGCGCATTCCGCCGACGCTCGACAATGCGCTGTCGGTGCGCGCCGACGCCTTGATCGAGGCGATGGAGCGTCTGCCCGCCGCTCAGAAATATAATCAGGAGACACGCGCCATCCACGCCGCGGCCTTCTGGAATCCCGTCTCAGGCGCGCTGATCGCGCGTGAGGACGTCGGCCGCCATAACGCTCTCGACAAGCTCGCCGGCGCGCTGACGCGGCAAGCCATCGCCGCGGGGCAAGGCGTGGTGCTGATGACGAGCCGCGTTTCCGTCGAACTCGTGCAGAAGGCCGCGCGCATGGGCGCGCCGATCATCGCCGCTGTCTCGGCGCCAACCGCGCTCGCGGTGCGCAACGCGCAACACTGCGGCATGACTCTCGTCGCCGTCATGCGCGGCCGGGACTTCGAAGTCTTCACCCATCCAGGACGCATCCTCGAACAGGTTTCCGCACATGTCGCATGATTCGGTCGATAAGCTCGTCAGAATGGCTAACCAGATCGGCACGTTCTTCGTGGCTCAGAAGCATCCCGAAGGCGTCGCGAGCATGACGGATCACTTGAGGAAGTTCTGGGACCCGCGGATGCGGAACGCCATCCTCACGCATGTCGATCACGGCGGCGCCGGCCTCGATCCGATCGCGATGGAGGCGGTGAAGCGCCTCAAAAATGCAGCGGGCGCCGCTGCTTCGGAATTGCGTCCCGGCGAAGGCGGTTCCGACGGCTGACGAACGCTCGATTGTTCGCACTCTCCATGTCGCAAAACATTGGACGTCGGCGCGTTCGTCGCCTAGGTCTGAGACCTTGGCGCAGCCGCGCCATCATTCTTACTCCGACTGAGCGATGAACGACCAGACATGTCCCTGCCGCGCGATGGACGCGCAACAGCTTTCCTATGCGGCCTGCTGCGCCCGTTACATCGAAGAGAAACAGCCGGCGCCAAGCGCTGAAGCGCTCATGCGCTCGCGTTACACCGCCTTTGCATTGGGTGACATCGACTACCTTGTCGACTCCCTGGCGCCAGAGTCGCGTTACGATTTCGATCGCAAGGCCATCACGCATTGGTCGCGCAGCTCGCAATGGCTTGGGCTTGAGATCCTGTCGACGGAACAGGGGCTGCAGGGCGATGAAACCGGCTTCGTCGAATTCGTCGCGCATTTCTCCAGCGAAGGCGAACGCTATGCGCATCGGGAGCGATCGCTGTTTCGACATGACGCGCAGGATGGCCGCTGGTATTTCCTCGAAGAGGCCAATCGCAAGAGCGCGCCCGTCGTGAAGGGCAAGCAGGCGGGCCGTAACGATCCATGTCCCTGCGGCTCCGGCAAGAAATTCAAGAAGTGCTGCGGCGTCGCCGCCTGAGCGGCAATTTCGCCCTACGATTGCGATTCCCTTCCGCCAGAATCCCGGAACAAAGCGGTTCCGCCCGCGTTGCCTCGGCGTGGAACTCCTTAACCTTGGGGAAACGGCGATGGACTGGAATCGTGTCGAAGGCAACTGGAAGCAGTTCAAGGGCAAGGTAAGAGAGAAGTGGGCGGAGCTCACCGACGACGATCTCGCGCGCATGGACGGCAAGCGCGAACAGTTTGAGGGCGTTCTCCAAGAACGCTACGGGGAAGGGCGGGACCGCATTCGCGAAGAAGTTGACACTTGGCTGAAGACTCTAAACTCGTGAATTTTTGCGCATCGCGGGCTTAGCATGACTCCCGTTCCTGGCGCTTCTCGATCGGCCCGAACCTCAGGTTCGGGCTTTTTTTATCGGGCGCCCACTTCGCTGGCGAAGAGAGGTGAGAACCGAGCTTTGCCGACATCTTGGAACATTCTTAAAAAGGGAGAGTTGTTTTCATACCCGTCTCCGTTGAAAGGAGAGCCGAAATGAGTTCGAAGCCGAAACTTGGAGTGGACTGGAGACAGTTTATTCTCGAAGCATCCGGCGTCGTCGCCAGAATGCTCTTTCTGAAGCAAGACGAAGCGCCGCGCCGTCGTCGCATTTATGTTCGCGAACCGCGACAAGCGGAGATCGAGCAGTGGCTGCGCAACCGAAAATGATTCCCTTGACAACAGAACCTTGATGATTGCCTGTTGAACGACAGGCAATCATTTTTTTGTCTATGTGTTTCTGACCATTTCAGCGCGGCTCGGTGGCCCTCGCCGACCTCTTCAACTGGCTTCCGCGGAGTGAAACATCCCCTGCAGCAGCCTATTTGGCGACATGACTGGAAAGCCGCGCGAGTAAGTCGAGAACCTTATCCGGCATAGGGTCCGAGATGCTCGTCTCGTACATATGGCGCAGTTCGGACGTCAGTTGCCCATCGATTCCCAGGAATGATAGCTGAAGGCTCGCGTTATGTCGCTGTTCTCTGAGCGCCCCCCGCCTGGTTTGCTTTTCAGCCTTCTTATTCATGTCGAAGAGCCCTTGGGCGGCGCTCTGGATATCGGAGCCGTCGACTCCAATGAATACGGGCAGGTGAAGGGTCATGATTGAATTCAACGATATTCAAGGGTCAAAGTTCCCGGAGGCGCGCTAACCGTCTTTTTGTCGCGGCGATGAGGGCGCAAGCGGAACGATGCATTCGACGGCGCGTTATTGGAGAGTTCCCGGACCTCGGAGAGGTTTAGAATGGCGCCGCGGTCATTCTGGAAAGGCTATTTGAAGCTTTCGCTTGTGACGTGTCCGGTCGCGATGACGCCGGCCACGACCGAAGGCGAAAAAGTTCGCTTCCATATTCTGAATCGAAACACCGGCAATCGGGTCGTCAGCCAATATGTCGACGCGGTCTCTGGCGCGCCGATTGGCGAAGACGATGCGGCGAAAGGTTATCCGCGCAGCGAAGACGATTACGTGCTGCTTGAAGATGAAGAGCTCGACGCCTTGAGCCTCGAAAGCACGCGAACGATCGATATCGAGACTTTTGCTCCGGCCGCGAGCGTCGACTGGATCTGGTTCGATAAGCCCCACTATCTTGCGCCCGACGATCCGATCGGCGTCGAGGCCTTCTCCGTGATTCGTGACGCGATGAAGGCGACGGGCACAGTCGGCCTATCGCGGCTGGTGATGTATCGTCGCGAGCGCGCCGTGATGGTCGAGCCGCGCGACAAGGGGCTTGTGCTCTGGACATTGCGCTTCGCCGACGAGGTGCGTGATCCGAAGGACTACCTCGACAAGATCGGCGCCGAACCGCCGAACGCGAAAGCTCTCAACCTGATTTCCAAATTAATTGAGGAGCGCAAGAGTCACTGGGACCCGGCGAAGATTCATGATCCCGTGCAAGCGCAGTTGCTGGACATCATTTCAGGAAAGAAGAAGGCGCACAAACCCGCTCACGGCAAAAAGCAGGCGCCGGCGGCGCCGGGCAACGTCGTCAATATTATGGACGCGCTCCGCAAGAGCATCGATGCGGAAAAGCGCGGCGCCAAAGGTCGCTAAGGTTTTTTCTTGCTGCGCGGGTTCGGCCTTTCGATGGGCGTCGCCGCTTCACGAAAATCCGCCCAGGGATCGCTTTTCAGCGAGTCGAGGCGCGCAAGGGTTTTCACGATCGTGAAATAGTCGGGTCCGATCGCCGGACTAAGTTCGTCCCAGGCGAGCGGAACCGATACGGCGGCTCCCGGACGGGCGCGCGTGGAGTAGGGCGCGACAGCCGTCGCGCCGCGCTGATTGCGCAGATAGTCGATGAGTATCTTTCCGCGGCGCTTCGATTTCGTGATCGTTGCGACATATTTGCCCGGGCTGTCCTGTGTCATGGCATCGGCGATGCTTTTGGTGAAAGCTTTCACCTCTGGCCATTCCGCTTTGGGCTTCACGGGCGCCACCACATGAAGGCCCTTTCCGCCCGATGTTTTCACGAAGGCGGCGAGCCCAAGGTCTTGGAGTCGATCCCGCGTTTCTTCCGCGGCCGCAATGACGGCCTCCCACGCGACCTGTTCGCCGGGATCGAGATCCATGGTGATGACGTCAGGACGTTCCCAGTCCGACGCCGTCGAGCCCCAGGGATGAATTTCCAGGGCCCCGGATTGAACGAGCGCGATCAGGCCGTTGAGGTCCTTGATGCTGAGCAAGGGCTCTTCTTCGCCTTTCGGGTCGTCGATGAGCACGATGTTCGGATCGATGCCCTTCCAGGCATGCTTCTGGAAGAATTTCTCTCCCTCGACGCCGTTGGGGCAGCGCAGCAGCGCCAGCGGGCGATTGACGATGAAGGGCGCGATATAGCGCCAGATTTCGGCGTAGTAATCGGCGAGGCCCTGTTTGGTTACGCCTTGATCCGGCCAATAGAGCCGATCGGGATGGGTGAGCCTCACGGCGCTTTGCTCCGCTCTCGCCGCTGTCGCCCGCTCAAGGGGCGGCGCCTTTTCGCGAACGACGTCGCGCGCGTCCTTATCTTCGCGCAGACCGCGAAAGGAGGCGTGCCGAAGAACTTGATCGGCTGTCCAGCCGCGAAATTCCACCTCAGCGACCAGTTCAGGCCGCACGTAGCGTACATTGCGCGCGGCCTCCGTCGTGAGGCGCGCGCCGAACGGGCTCGAGGGGGTGCGCATGGGATCGAGTTTCGTGAAAAGCTCTTGCGCCATATCCGCCGTAAATCCCGTCCCGACGCGGCCAACATGGCAAAGCACGCCATTCTGGTAGACGCCAAGCACGAGGGCGCCGATCGCCCGGCGCGACACCGTCGACGGCGTATAGCCGGCGACGACGAATTCCTGCCGCGCGAAGCATTTGGCCTTTATCCAGCTCTTCACGCGGCCGGAGCGATAGGGCGAATCCCGCCGCTTCGACACTACGCCTTCGAGACCGAGTCGACACGCGTGCGACAGCACGACCGCGCCGCTGTCCTCAAAGTGAAGGCTCAGACGAACCGTGTCGCCGTTCTCAGCGCCCAGGAGCGCTTCCAGCAAACGTTTGCGTTCCAGCAAGGTCGCGCCGCGCAGATCGTAGCCCTCGAGGTGCAGAAGATCGAAGGCCCAATAGACGAAGCGATCGGTCCGCCCTGCGCTCAGATCGGCCTGCAGCCCGGAGAAATCCGACGCGCCTGAACTCGTCTCGACGACGATTTCGCCGTCGATGAGCGCGGTGCCGAGCGGCAGGGCGCGCAGCGCCGACGCGACCTCATCGCCGAATTTCTTCGTCCAATCGAGACCGCTGCGTGAGAGCAGCCGTACGCGTCCCGCCTCGATGCTCGCCTGCACGCGATAGCCGTCGAATTTGATTTCGTGAATCCATTCCTTGCTCGCCGGCGCGGCGCCGGAACTGGCCTGCATCGGCGCAATAAAATTCGGCAGCGGCGCTTTCTTTGCGCCCTTGAGACGCGACGGGTCGATGTCGACCGCAGGCGCTTGCGTTGGCGCGACGGCGCTTGTCTTGATTGACCGGGGCGCCGCGGCCTGCTTTGGCGCGGCGGCTTTTTTCGAGCGCCGCGCCGGCTTGCCCTCTGCGACATCGCCGATCGTGCGCCCGGTGTCTACCGAACGCGGCATCTCCTCAAGTATGTCCTCGTCTTCAGGCGCACGCGCAAATTCGTCTTCGCTTTTGATGAGCAGCCAATTGTCGTGCTTCTCGCGCGGTTTTCGCGCCATGCGTACGAGATGCCAACGGCCGCCGAGCTTCTCGCCGCGCAGCTCGAAATCGAGGTGGCCTTTGGCATAGCCCTTGTGCGGATCGCCTTCGGGAATCCACACGCCCTTGTCCCACACGATCACTTCGCCGGCGCCATATTGGCCTTCCGGAATGACGCCTTCGAAATTGCGATAGTCGAGAGGGTGGTCCTCGACGTGAACGGCAAGCCGCTTTTCGCCCGGCACGAGACTTGGGCCTCTGGTCACAGCCCAGCTTTTCAGAACCCCGTCCATCTCCAGGCGAAGATCATAGTGCAGTCGCCTCGCGGCATGTTTCTGTATGACGAAGATGCTGCCGGTCTTTCGAGCGCCTCGCCCCTTCGGCTCGCGCGTCGCCCCAAAGTCGCGCTTCTTACGGTAGTCGGCAAGCGACATGAGAGGTCAGCTCGCTTTCCGGCGTGTCGCGGCTGTTCGGGTCTTGCGAGGCTGGGCGGCTCGCTTCTTTGCTGCAGCTTTGTCACTCTGCTCGGAAAGAGCCGCGCTCTCGCGCAACGCCTCGAGCAGATTGACGACCTTGGCTTCGCGAGCCTTACGCGGCGGCGCGACTGGCGTGCCTTCCAGCTTCGCTTTTACAAACTCGGCAAGGACGGCCTCATAGCGGTCATCGAACGTCGACGGGTCGAAGACGCCCCTCTTGGTGTCGATAATGTGCTTGGCGAGCTGAAGCATTTCGCCTTGAACTTTAACCTCGGGCACTTCGTCGAACGCCTGTTGCGCCGAGCGCACCTCATAATCGAAGTTCAGCGTGGTCGCGAGCAGCCCGTCGCCATAAGCGCTGATCAGAACGGTGCGCGCGCGTCTGAACAGCACTGTCTTCGCGAGGGCTGCGACTTTGTTCTTGCGCATGCCTTCGCGGATCAGAACGAAAAGCTCGTTCGCGTCGCTTTGCGAGGGGGACAGATAATAGGGCTTGTCGAAATAGACGGCGTCGATTTCGCCGCAATCCAAGAATGTCTCGATGGCCAGAGTTTTGTCGCTCTTTGGCGTTGCCTGAGCGACTTCCTCCGGTTCGAGAATAACATATTCGTTCTTGCCGACTTTATAGCCTTTGACTTGATCGCCGGATTCCACAGGTTCGCCGGTGTCGCTATCGACAAAGGTCCGCCGCACACGGTGGCCGGTGGATCGGTTGATCGTGTGGAACGCGATCCTGTCAGACGTCGACGTCGCGGAGTAGAGCGCCACCGGACAGGTGAGCTCCGCAATCTTCAGAGAGCCCTTCCAGTTCGCTCTCGGCGACAACGCAAACCTCGTACGCTCGCGGGCGGCTGAACGCTCGCCCGCTGATTACGCCTCTGGAGACTTCGTACTGTCAAGCTTTGCCGAGATTTTTGAGGCAAGCATCAATCCGACGGCGGCGCCGATGATCAGATGAAGGTTTGGCGCTACGCGTTCCGCCACTGCTTTCGCCGCCACGGGCGCCATCGAACCGATGGAGGAGCCGATCGAGCGCACGAGATTTCCATCCGGCTTGAACAGCTGATCAATGAAGGGGAGTTGCGCAAAGCTGCTCTGTTCGAGTTCGGCTGCTGGAGCTTGAGTCTCCAGCGAGGCTGAGTCCTTTGTCGCGAGATAGACGATGAGAGCCGCGAAAAGAAAAGCTCCGGCGAGGATAAGGTTGCCGGCGATCTCTCCCCACGTTCTCATGGCGTAGGCGTGGGCGGCGGCCGTTGCGAAGCCGAGCGCGAGCAGCGCGAGGATCGCGACGATGGCGAGTCGCGACGCGCCTCGCGTCGCGTTCGCGATACTCTCGTCAACCCGATGGAATAGCGGATCCAGCATCATGATCTTGCCCGCTCCAGATTAGCTGCGGCCCTTCCACATGGCCCCGACGAGGAATCCTCCCGCGATGGCAAGCAACAGCGCCGTCACCGGCTGTTCACGCACCGCGCCTTCGACGGTTGTCTTGAGCCCTTCGCCAGCCGACCTGGCCTTCTCCGCGATTTCCCGGGACTGCTCGCCGACTGTCGTCAATGCGGCTTCAGCCCTCTCCATGGTATCGTCGTACTTAGCGCTGACGTCGTCAGCTATGGAGCCGGCCTTCGCGGCGGCGTTCGCCGACGCCTTGGTCATGGCGTCTTGCGCCTCCTGGACCTTGTTCGTGACTTGCGATGTTATGCTCATGCCCTCTTCTCCGCTGGTATTGCCCCGCTGGGCGAATACTGAACTTCCAGATCGGTTGATTGTTCCTCGCCGCGTCCCAACTGGCGCACGCTACTCTGGAAGATTGATCTCGTGCTGAGGGAACACGTGGCTGAAGGTCACTGTTCCGGCGATGAGCAGAGGCGTCGCGAGAATTGCGCCGACCGGGCCCCAGAGCCATGTCCAGAACACGAGTCCCAGGAAGACCAGTCCGGGGTTCAGAGTCAGTCGCCTGCCGATGACGCTCGGCGATACGACATTGGCCTCTAACGTATCTGCGACGAGAAGAATGAGCGGGGCGACGAGCGCCTGCGAAAGTGATCCGAACGTAGCGAAGCCGACCAGAAACAATGCGACGTAGATCGCGATCGGGCCCACATAAGGGATAAATTCGAGAGCGAAGGCGACGATGCCCCAAAGCAGTGGATTTGGAAGGCCGACAGCAAAAGCGGTCACGGCGACGATCAACGCCAGAACGAGGTTGATGGCGGCGACCACCGCCATATAGCTCTTGAAATCTCGTTCGATGTTGTTCAGAAGCCGCAGCGTGCGCAACCGCGTTTCCTTGTCATCGAAGACGAATACAAGGTAGCGGCGCAGCTCCTCTCGTCCGGACAAGGAGAAGAACAAGGCCGCGAGAAATACAATCAACTCGCCAATGGTCGGGGTAAGAAAATTCATCGTCGATTGCAGGACTGCCGCTGCGTCAAAGGAGCCGCCCCCGGTTCGTGCGAATGTGCTTTGTAGCCGCTCCAGCGAAAACGCCGGGCCGAACGCCGATCGCAGCTTATCGCTGAATGAGGCCAATAGTTCGGGCGCGCGGCCGACCCAGTCGACGGCGATCGTCGACCCCTGAGCAATCGCTGTGTGAATAATGAACAAAGCGCCAAAGACGACCGCAGCTGCAAAGATGCTCGGCGGCACGCCCCACTTTCGCAGGGTGGTCACCCAAGGCCCGAGCATGAAAGCGAGCACGCCTGCCGAAACGAGCGGCACCAACAGGGTTTGCGCCAGACTCATCGCGACGGCGAGCATCAGCACGAACATGCCAATGAGCGCCCAGGATGAGATTTTCTGGAGATTGAGCGAGGGTTCCAGCGGCTGGTCTTGGACCGTCTGCGTCGGCAAAGTGAGCCCCGGGAATGCGCGACAATTCGGCGGAGACGTAACTCAACGGCGCTCGCCAATGTTCCACTGCACCGCGCCCACGCGCCAGTTTGCTGCGGGCAATCGCTTTTTACAGTCCCGGAAAGATGTCCTTGCCGTCTTCGGCAAGCTTCGCTTCGCCTATGGATTTTTGAAATTCACCGACGACGATCTGCGCTAGTCCGGTGAGCGTGAGATGGGTCGACTGCGTCGCGAGTCCAAGGGTCAACTTGGTCTTGCCCATGGCCTCGTTGGCATAGCCGCGCATCTGATCAGTTGCGCCCGACTGTACGATGTTGTCGAGTGCCTCCCGCATCGAATCCTTCACTTGGGCGACCGAGTAGCGAGCCCGAGTTGACGGCTCCAGATCAACAGAATTTCCCTCTGCGCTCGCCGGTGGATTCGATGCATCGCCAGAACGGCATTCTTCATCGGCGCAGATAATGGGGTCCCCGCCATTTTCAGTTAACGCATCCATCGATTCCATACTCCTAAATCTCAATTCCTGGGTTCGGCCAATGCCGCCCGCCAGTATGAAAACTGATTTGAAGGGTTCTATGTTCCGAGGCTTCGCGCAGTCGTGTATTGCGCAGCTCGAGGCTCGGAACAGCTGCTAAATAAAAAAACGCAACGAAAATGGCGATGCGCAATTTACTTGAACGGGTTCTCGACGCCTGGCGGCAATGCGACGTGGAAACCCTGGTTGATCGCCGAAAACATCTGATAAAAACCGGACAGGACGACGAGTTCGATAAACCCTTCGACGCCGAAGGTCTGAATGGCTCTGTCCTGAACGTTCTGCGGAATATTTCGCCAGGACAATGTCGACGCCAGCACCGCAGTGACAAGATCATAGGGCGACGACGCGATGGCGCCTAAATCTTCGCCTCTTTCCAGAGCGCTGATCAGCGAGGATGGAACGCCAGCCGCTTCGGCGTGCTGAACATGATCAGCCCATTCGAAGGCGGCGCCGGTCCGACGCGCGACGAACAGCACGATAAACTGATAGACCTCGCGGGGCAGATGGCCCTGGAACTTCAAATAATAGCCGAGGTCCTCGATTTTTTCGCAAAGCTGCGGATGGTTCATCAGGGCGGCGTAGGGGCCGCCGAAGCCCGCGCCTTGCGCCTTCCGCCGTTCGACCATGCGGTCGTAGCGCGCACGATCGGCCGGCGACAGCGTTGAAGGATCAAAAGGCAACTGAGCCATCGGCCGTCCCTTGTCACTCGTGGTAGGAATAGGCCGCAATCGCCTCGGCCCAGTCCTTGACGGGCGTCGTGAAGGTCTTGTCGGCTTTGACGTCGATAAGGCAGGGGCCTTCGCCCTGCAACGCTCTCTCGAATGCGGCGGCAAGATCGCCGGGAGAGCGCACGGTTTCGGCGCGAGAGCCCAAGGCCTGCGCAAAGCCCGCCCAGTCGTGGTCCGGCAATCGCGTCAGTTCGTCGGGCGTTGGACCCAGTCCATGCGCGCGCAACCAGACATTGCCGAGCGCGGCATTGTTGATGACGACATAGATCACCGGCAGCTGGTAGCGCGCCGCGGTGGCGATTTCCATGCCGCCCATGCGCATGCATCCATCGCCCGTGACGACCGCCACGCGGCGGTCCGGTCGCGCGCATTGGACGCCGATCGCAGCGCCGATCGCCCAGCCCATCGGGCCCAGATTGGTGGCGGATACGTAGGTTTTGGGTTCGTAAGCTTCCCAGTAATGGCCCGCGAACGCGCGATGCGCGCCGGAATCCACGACCAGGATGCCGTCGCGCGGTAAGGCCTTTCTCAGCTCGCTGATGACGCGCGCCGGATGAATCGGAGCCGCGTCGCTCTCGCAGTTTTCCGGGTCCTGCAGACGGGGTTGGGAGCGGATCTCGGACATCCAAGCCGCGCGTGCGGAGAGCGTCGGTTCGAGAGCCGCGCGCAACGTGTCGCTTTGATCGAGCAGATAGCGAAGATAGGCGCCGCAGCTGCCCACGATCCCGCCGTCCTGGACATGCGTCCCGATGGCGGAGGGCAGCAAATTCACGCAGATCGTTTTATTGGGTTTGACTTGCAGCGCCCAATGCATGGTGTCGCGCTCGTTCAGTCCCGACCCCAGAATGATCAGCAGATCGAGCGAGGGGTCCATCAGCGCAGCGCGGGAGTGGTGCGTCCCCGCATAGCCGAAGACGCCGAGCGAAAGCGGATGGTCCTCCGGGAAGACGCCCTTCCCGCGCAGCGTCGTCGCGACGGGAACGCGCCAAGTCTCGGCGAATTCCTTCAGCGCATTGGCGGCTTTCGAGTGCTCGACGCCCGCGCCGGCCAATATGGCGATCTTGACGGGCGGCTCGCCGCCAGACCCGCCATAAAAATGTTGCAGCGACGACTCGGCGGCCGTCATCGACAGCGCGTTGTAGTCGATCAGCGCCCGGTCAATCGGCGTATGGGTGACGGAGATCTCTGCGGCCAGGCAGTCGCCGGGCAATGAGAGATGCACGGGCGCGGCGGGACGGGTACGAAGCTGCAGCAGGGCGTGCTCAAACAGATGCGGCATATTCTTCGGATTGTCGATCGACGAGGAATAGCGCGTCAGCGGCTTCATGATCGCGACGTCATCCAGCGTCTGGGGGCTTGCGTCCTGAAATACGCCCAAGCCCTCGAGGACAGTCGCCACTTCGCCGCTCATCAGAAGAAGCGGCGAGCCGTCGGACTGCGCCGTCGCCACGGCGGTGACCGTATTGGTGAGGCCGGGTCCGCCGATGCAGATCGCAGCGCCGAAGTTTCCGCTCGCCCGCGCGTAGCCGTCCGCCATATAGGCGGCGCCGCCCTCTTGCGCGGCGACGATCGGCGTCAGCGCCTCCTGTCGTCCGAAAGCGGGCAGAAAGGGATCAACGAGGCCGCCGGGCACCATGAACACATGGTCGAGTCCTTCGCGCGTCAGCGCTTCGAGGATGAAATCGACCCCTAGGTGCATTCCCAGCTCCATTGACGCGTCAGGCGCGCATGAAAAAAGCGCATTCGCCAGCGCTTCATATAGTCGAGCGCAAGCTTGTGGATCAATGGACGATTTGGCCACGAACAGCTAAGCGACAGCAAGCGAGGCCTCGTGGCGCATCGCGAACTTGGCCCTCGCCGCCTGAAGTGAATCCGAGCGACCGAGTTCCTATTTATGCTGGCGGCGCTGCTTCAAGAGTGGCGCAGTCGCGCTTTTCACATCTTCGGCTAGATGACCAAGGATCTGATCGTTCCCGCCGCGGAGGGCCTCTATTGCCCTCCTGGAAAATTCCACATCGATCCCTGGCGCCCGGCGGCTCTGGCGGTGATTACGCACGGCCATTCCGATCACGCGCGATGGGGCAGCGGGGCCTATCTCTGTCACGAGGATTGCGCGCCGATCCTGCGCAGACGACTCGGCGATGTTCGCATCGAGACGCTGCGTTATGGCGAGCGCCGAGACATCGGCGAGGTGCGGCTCTCGCTGCATCCCGCCGGCCACGTCCTCGGCTCGGCGCAGGTGCGCATCGAGCACCGCGGCGAAGTCTGGGTCGCGTCCGGCGACTACAAGCTGGAAGCGGATGGCGTCAGTGCGCCTTTTGAGCCTGTCCCCTGCGATGTCTTCATTACCGAATCGACCTTCGGTCTGCCGATCTATCGCTGGCGCCCGCAAGCCGAAGTGATGGCCGACATCAATTCATGGTGGGCGGAAAATGCGCGTGCGGGACGCGCCAGCGTCATGCAGGCCTATGGGCTTGGCAAAGCGCAGCGCCTGCTCAAACATCTCGACGCCAATATTGGACCGATTGTCTGCCACGGCGCGATCGAACCGCTCAATCAGATTCATCGCGATCTCGGCATCGCGCTGCCGCCGACGCTCAACGTTGGCGCGCTCGACAAGGCGGGGCTTTCGCGCTGCCTTGCGCTCGCGCCGCCCCACGCCGTGCAAAGCGGGTGGATTCGACGCTTTGGCGATCATTCAGACGCTTTCGCCAGCGGATGGATGCGGCTGCGCGGCAATCGGCGACGCCGCGGCCTCGATCAAGGCTTCGCGCTTTCGGATCATGCTGACTGGCCGGGGCTGTTGCAGGCGATCGCCGCAACCGGCGCAGAGCGTATCCTTGTCACGCATGGAAGCGGGGAGGCGCTGTCGCGCTATCTGCGCGAAAAAGGATACGACGCGTGGCCGATGGCGACTGAATATGGCGACGAGGAGGGCGAGGCGGAGCCGAACGTCGAGGCCGACACAGACGGCGCATGAAAACCTTCGCCACGCTCTACCGGCGCATCGACGCCGCGACGTCGACGCAGCATAAGAGACAGGCGCTGATCGACTATCTGCGCCTTGCGGTCGGCGATCCGGAGCAATACGCCAGCGCCGCCTGGACGGTTTATTTCCTCGCCGGCGGCAAGCCCCGCCAGATGATCTCGACCAAGCTCCTACGCCAGCTCGCCTTGGAGGCGACGGACCTGCCCGAGTGGCTCATTGACGAGTGCTATCACAGCGTCGGTGATCTCGCCGAGACTCTGGCGCTCTTGCTGCCGCCGGCGACGCGCGTGGAAGACGCGCCGCTCGATCTTTGGATGAATGAACGGCTATTGCCCTTGCGCGAGCGCGATGACGCTGAGCGGCTCGCGGCGCTGCGCGATTGGCTCGACGCCATGCCCTCCGACGACCGCTTGCCGTTCTTTAAGCTCGTCACCGGCGAATTGCGCATCGGCGTCTCGAAGCTGCAAATGACTCACGCGATCGCCCAGGCGACGGAGCTTGACGCCAAGCTCGTCGCGCAGCGGATGATGGGCTACACGCAGGCGAACCGGGCGCCTCAGGCGCAGGATTTCGTCGCGCTCGTCGCGCCAGCCGAAGCGGGCGAAGACGGGCGGCCTCTGCGCGGCCAGCCTTATCCGTTCTTTCTCGCGCATCCGCTTCAGGCGCCGCTTTCGGCGTTTCCAGAACTGCTCGGCCCCGTCGACGACTGGCTTGTTGAATGGAAATTCGACGGCATACGCGCGCAGTTCATTCATCGCGCCGGAGAGTGGTGGCTATGGTCGCGCGGCGAAGAGCTGGTGAGCGACAGCTTTCCGGAGCTCGCCGCGCTCGTCGAGTTTCTGCCTGACGATATTGTCCTCGATGGCGAGCTCATCGTCGTCGCGCCCCGTTCGGACGCGCGTTCCGCGGTGGACGATCTTAGCGATCTGCGCCCCTTTTCTGAATTGCAGCAGCGTCTCGGACGCAAGGTTCTCACGCCAAAAATGCTGCGCGACAGGCCAGTGGCGCTGATCGCTTATGACCTGCTCGAGAAAGATGGCCGCGATCTGCGTGAAAGGCCGCAGCGGGAGCGACGCGCGCTCCTCGAGGAGGTCGTGTCGCGCGCGCATTCTACCGCGATGCAGGTCGGCGCCGATTTGCCGCTGCGACTGAGCCCAGCACTGACGCAACCCGATTGGGAGTCCTTTGCAAGACAGCGTGAAGAGGCGCGGGCGCGCGGCGCCGAAGGCATGATGCTGAAGGCGATGGGCGCGCCTTATGGCGTCGGACGCCAGAAGAGCGGCGCCAATCTGTGGTGGAAATGGAAGCTCGATCCAATGAGCGTCGACGCGGTGCTGATCTACGCCGCGCGGGGTCATGGGCGCCGTTCGGGCGTTTACAGCGACTACACATTCGGGGTGTGGAGCGGCCCGCCGGAGCAGACGGACCGCACGCTGCTGACCTTCGCCAAGGCCTATTCCGGGCTTTCGGACGAGGAGATGCGCAAGGTCGACGCGACGATCAGAAGGACGACGATTGAGAATTTCGGGCCGGTGCGTAGCGTGCGCCCGACGATGGTTTTCGAGCTCGGCTTCGAGGGAATTGGCGCCAGCAACCGCCACAAAAGCGGCATCGCGGTTCGCTTTCCAAGGATGTTGCGCTGGCGACAGGACAAGCCCGTGGAGGACGCCGATACGATCGAGGCCCTACGCGCGCTACTGCCTGGCGGCGGCGCATGAGCGGACGACGCGCCAAACAGTCCGCCGTGAAAACACTGTTGGCGGCGCGGGGCTGGAAGCCGTTTCGCTTCCAGCAAGAAGTGTGGCGCGAAATGGCGAAGGGACGCAGCGGCCTGCTGCACGCGACGACCGGCGCCGGCAAAACTCTGGCCGTTGCCCTCGGCGCCTGGCAGGCGCTCGCCGACGATGCGGAAGCGCCGCCACGACTCTGTGTTCTCTGGATCACGCCGATGCGGGCGCTGGCCGCGGACACCTCCAAGGCGCTCAACGAGGCGTTCGGCGGTCTCTCCGCGCATGGCCAGCACTGGACGGTTGGCGTTCGCAGCGGCGATACGTCCTCAGCCGAGCGCGCCCGGCAGGCGCGTCGTCCGCCCAGCGTGTTGATCACGACGCCGGAGAGCCTGTCGCTCATGCTCTCGCGAGCCGACGCTCGCGAATATCTCGGCGCGATCAGATGCGTTGTCGTCGACGAGTGGCACGAACTCATCGGCAATAAGCGCGGCGTGCAGACGCAGCTCGCGCTGGCGCGGTTGAAGCGCCGGCGTCCCGATCTGCTGATTTGGGGCATGTCGGCGACGCTTGGCAATCTTGAAGAAGCAAAGCGCGTCCTGCTCGGTCCAACCGATGCGCCGCATGGCGCGGTTGTGGCGGGCGGCGTGCGCAAGGAAATCGTCATCGACACGCTGTTACCGGAAGATTTCGCGCGCTTTCCCTGGGCCGGGCATCTTGGGATCAAAATGGCGCCGCAGGTGGTCGCGGAGATTGATCAATCTCCGACGTCGCTCATTTTCACCAACACGCGTTCGCAGGCTGAAATCTGGTATCACAATCTCCTGCGCGCACGGCCGGACTGGGCAGGGCTCATCGCGGTTCATCACGGATCGCTGGCGCGGGAATCGCGCGATTGGGTTGAGCATGGACTTAAGTTCGGCAAGCTCAAGGCGGTCGTCTGCACGTCCAGTCTAGATCTTGGCGTCGATTTTCTTCCCGTCGAACGCATCCTGCAGGTCGGCTCGCCCAAGGGCGTCGCGCGCCTTCTGCAGCGCGCCGGCCGCAGCGGCCATGCTCCGGGGCGCACGTCGCGCATCACGCTCGTGCCGAGCCATGCGCTCGAGCTTGTCGAATCATCGGCGGTGCAGCAGGCGGTGCGGGAGGGCCGCATCGAAAGCCGCCGCACGCCGAATGCGCCGCTCGACGTGCTGGTGCAGCATCTCGTCACGATCGGACTGGGCGGCGGCTTCAGGCCTGACGAATTGCTCGCGGAAATTCGTTCGACGGCCGCCTATGAACATCTCTGTGACGAGAATTGGCGCTGGTGTCTCGACTTCGTGAGCGGCGGCGGGCCGAGCCTTTCGGCCTATCCCGAATATCGCCGCTGCGGTCCTGACGCTGACGGCGTGTGGCGGGTCGCCAGCAAGCAGATCGCTTTGCGCCATCGGCTCAACATCGGGACGATCACGGCGGACGCCAGCGTTCTCGTTCAATACGGACCCGCGCCGCCGGGTCAAAAGCTCGGCGTCGTGGAGGAAAGCTTTATCGCGCGGCTCAAGCCAGGCGACAGCTTCTGGTTTTCAGGACGGCTGTTGGAGTTCGTGCGCTTGCGCGACCTTGTCGCCTATGTGCGTCCGGCGAAAACGCGCAGCGGCGCGGTTCCGCGCTGGGACGGCGGGCGAATGCCGCTTTCGACGACTTTGGCGGACGCCATGGTGGAGCAATTGCAGCGCGCGGCCGAGGGGCGTTATGACACGCCGGAGCTGCGGGCGGCTGAGAAAATGCTGAGATTGCAAGCGCGCTGGTCGCATCTGCCGACGCCGACGACGTTGCTTGCCGAAACATTGAAAAGCCGCGACGGCTGGCATTTGTTTGTGTATCCTTTCGCGGGCCGCAACGCGCATATCGGCATGGCGAGCCTGATCGCCTGGCGGGCGGCGCAGAAGACCGCGAGCACGTTCTCGATCGCCGTGAACGATTACGGCTTCGAGCTTTTGAGCGCCGACCCGCGCGACTGGGCCGCCACGCTGCCGGAACTGATTGCGCCGCGCGCCATTGATGATCTGACGCATGAAACGCTCGCGAGCCTGAACGCTGCGGAGCTGGCGCGCCGACGTTTTCGTGACATTGCGCAGATCGCCGGTCTCGTCGTGACGACCTATCCCGGACAACATAAGAGCGTGCGCCAGTTGCAGGCCTCTTCGAGCCTGTTCTACGACGTCTTTCGCAAATTCGATCCGGAAAACGGGTTGTTGCGCCAGGCTGAGCGCGAGGTCCTGGAAGACGCGCTCGACATCGCGCGTCTTGCCGAAAGCTTCGAGCGGCTGCAAAATAGAGAGATCGTCCATGTCGCGCTACAGCGCTGTTCGCCGCTCGCTTTTCCGCTGATGGTGGAGAGAATGCGCGAGCGCCTCAGCAATGAAACGCTCGCGGCGCGCATCGAGCGCATGATTTCGCAGTTGGAGCGGGCCGCGGACAAATGTTAGAGCCTGACGAGACTTTGCGGAGCGAAGGCGCCGGCCTCGTCTCCTCTCACGAGCATCGCGGCGTCGTTTTGCTGCCGCAGCGCGCTGTCTGGCGCGTTGAGACGCGCACGCTGTTCATCGCCGACGCGCATCTTGGCAAGGCGGCGACATTTCGCGCGCTCGGCCAACCGGCGCCCAAGGGAACGACGCGCGACAATCTCGCCCGGCTCGACGCGCTGGTCGACCGATTCAATCCCATCCGACTCGTTTTCTTGGGCGATTTGTTTCACGCGCGGCAGGCGCATGCGCCGGGGGTGGCGGCCGCCTTTCTCGATTGGCGCAGGCGCCGCGCTGCGTTGCGACTGACGCTCGTGCGCGGCAATCATGATCGGCGCGCAGGCGATCCGTCGGAACAGTTCGGAATCGAGCTTGTTGACGAACCCTATGACTCAGAAGGGATCGTCGCGCGTCATCACCCGCTTGCGTCCGACGAATGCGAAGGGCAGGGGGCGACCATTCTTGCGGGGCATTTGCACCCTTGCGTACGGCTGAGCGGGGCGGCGCGCGACAGCGTTCGTCTTCCCTGCTTTGTGCTGCAGGCGCGACAGATCGTGCTGCCCGCCTTTGGCGCTTTCACGGGCGGCGCGCTGGCGCGTGGGCGGGGTGTCAAAACCTGCGCGATCGTCGACGAACGACTGCTCGTTGCCGGCTAGCTGCGCGTTGCATGAATCGCGGCGACAGGTGGGGAAGGCGGGCGAGCGAGCAATTCGATCTCGTCTCCCAGCAGGCCAAGGCCATCGACTTTGGCGTAATCCGCTGCGATCAGCCGTTCTCCAATGTCGCGTCGGTAACGCATGTTGGGCATATGCACGCGCTCAATCAGCCGATAAGCGTCGCGACGCGCGCTCTGGATCGTTCGCCCGCAGCCCGTCGCCACCATCGTCCAGCCATAGGCGCCGGCGGTGACAAGCTGGCCGTTGTCGAGAGCCACTTCGCAATAATGCAGATGTTCCTGGTCTCTGCGGGACAATGCGCCGTCAAAGAGTATCGGCATGCCGATCGGCTCTTGCGCCTGCCGTCGCGAATAGGGGAAAGGCGGCACGGTTAGGACGACCCCGACCGAGAACCCGTCATCGACATCCAGATGATCGTGATCGCGCCGGACCATCGCCTCAAACAATTCCGCCCAGGACGTTCGCTGTAACGGCGACAGAATGGCGAAGCCGGGATAGCCGAATCTGCAGGTGAACTCGAGCGGCCAGATACCTTGCTCATTGACGATGGTGTTGAGGTTCACATAGCCGCAATGGCCGTGACGTTTGAGTAAGGGCGCGATCCTGGCCAGAGTGTTTTCAAAAAAGAGGGTCGAACGCTCGAATGTGGCGACCGTGCCCATCTCTCCCGTCAGCTCTCCAAGGTCGCCCGGAAAGAAGCGCTTGTGCTCCCAGTCGAGACAGGCGGGCCGTAAAAACTTCTCGCCGTCGAAATACGCGCCGACGCCCATCTCGACGCCATCTATGAAATCCATCAGGACGAAGCCGGCTTCGTCAGCTGGAGTGTCGGGCAAATTTTGCAGCAGCGCGGAAATGTCGCGTCCGTCGCCGAGACCGCCGACGAAGTTGCGATGCGCCAAATCTGGCGAATTGAATTTTAGGACATAGCGTCCGGGGCGCTCGCGAAGAAAACGCCAGCCGTCCTGCCGGTTCGGAAAGTAGTGGGTCGCCGCAGTTGAGAGGCCAAGCTCAGCAAGAAGTCTCTGCGCGTAGGCCCGGTCGATTTCGAGCCGGTCGCCGAAGGCGCTTCCGCCGATGACATTGAATCCATCTTTGCGCAACTCGTCCTGCACGCCGCCAAACGAGACGTTTTCGAATAGAATGATTCCCTCGTCCCCGGCGCTCTTCACCCATTGCAGTTCCGAACGCCAATCGTCTGTCTTAGCGATCATTCCATTCAGAATGCTCTGACAAGGCGGCGCGTCGATGAAGACATTGACCTCATGTCCTTCCGCCGAAAGTCTAAGGTAGAGTGCGGCAAGGTCGCAGTAATTCCCAATCCCCAGAACCCGCATGGATGCTCCTAGGCCGCCGCTTCTCGCGGGGGCTCCATCTGCAGTCGGAAATGACGTCTGTAGCGTTCGAAACATCGCGCGCCATGCCAAAGCCGAAGAACGGCGCCTTCGCCGATCGCTTGCGCGCGGCGCGGGTCTTCCTCAAAGAGAGGACGCAGAACTTCACGATTCCACGCCTCGGAGTGTTTGACGTCGAGAATCGCATGCAGCGAAAAATACTGACGCTGCTTGCCGGGGACTTTAAGCCGACGCAATCCACGCTCGACTTGAATCGCGCGTCCCGGCGCCGTCATCTCGATCGCGCCAAGCGCGCCGATCGAATGGAAGGCGTAGCGACGATTGCTGGCGAGCGCCACCATCATATTGCCGAGCGCGAGCGACTCGGGGCAGACGCGCTCGGGCTGCGCGTCAACGCCGAAATAGGCGGCGAGCCGCGTCAGCATCGGACCGTGCATGCCCTGCGCATTGCCTCGGCCCATTTCGTCCCAGTAATTTCGCGCCATTTCGAGCTTGGGGGTCTGCGGCATCTTGATCTGGGTAAGCGCCACGAGATCGTCGAACCCTGCCTCGCCGGACACTTCCTGCTCAAGAAACCATTTCATGTCCTCGAAGCTCGCGAATCGCTCGAGCCAGGGGAACAGCGGATCGTTCTGACCTGGTCCATTCTCGGCAAGGCGCTCATACCAGTCCAGGAAGGCGTTGGCGTCGCTCGGAATATCGGCGACGAACGGCGCGATCGCCGCGCGAACGCTCTCCACATAGGCGATCTCCGCCTCGGCGAGCGCGGCGCGCGCATGCACATCGGCGCGCCAATCGCCGGAAGGCGTGAGAGGCTCGAGCCGTGCGCCGTTGCGTCGGGAAAGCTCTCTCTGGAAGCGCTCAAAAGCTGGGCCGTTTAGTGTTGGGGCCAGGGCGATCCAATCGGGGTCACGCATATGTCAGCCGTCTTTCTTGATGTTGAGGAAGACTGCGGCGATGCGGTCAACGTTGTCATAGGCGGGGCGCTCCAGCTCTTCGCCGAAGACGTCGGGATCGACTTCCTCGTAATCGAAAGTTACCGGCGAAGCGTCGAGGATTGGCGTCACGGCGGCAAGGAACTGGTCCACGCCGCCGACAATCGGCGAGCCGGTATAGAGCAGCAGCCTTCCGCTTTCCGTCAGACGCGGGACGCCCTCCCGTACAATGTCGACGGAAAGGGCGATGCCAAACTCGCCGCCCCCATGGCGATAAAGACGTTGGTAGTCATCGACGAGATAGGGCGGATTGGCGATGATGTAGTCGAACGGGCCGCCAGCGTTCTGGAAGAGATCGCTGTGAATAGCCCGTGTGCGCTTCAAATCGTTCAACGAAGCGTTGACGCGCGCATATCGCACCGCTTGGGGATTGATGTCGGCGAGCAGCAGCTCGACGCCGGGTCTCACCAGGCTCGCGGCGAAAATCCCGCCGGCGCCGCTGCCGCACCCGATGTCGACGAGACGGCGGGGCGCCGAGGCTGAGAGAGGTTGTGAATTAAGGACCGATTCGATGCAGCGCGCGAAACGGTAAGTGTCAGGTCCGAAGAAAACCGAATCGGCGGCGTCCGTGGGAAAGGCCGAGTGCGCAAAGAGCTGGTTCTTGAGAGTCGAGAATCGCACCTTGCTGCGCAAGAGACCGTTGCAACGCGCTAGCGCCTTCGCCTCAGCAAGTGTGCGCAACACCGGCGCCGGCAGATCGCTCGCAGAAAAAGGCAGACTCCATCCGAATGCTCGCGTCAAATTCGATCCATCCACTGCCGGACGTTGCACGACGCGGCTATGCGTTAGCGGCGTCGTGGTGGTGAACCGGTAGTTCTGGTCCCGAAGGAACGCGCCCAGCCATAGCAACGCCTCGTCCGCCACGCTCAGATCTTGGTGAGAAGCGTTCGACGGCCCGGTAGCCGTCTCGTCAGAGCAGAGATCCAGTTGCATCAATCGCCAACGCCCCAAGCGCCAAGAGAGGTCTCAACTCACGGCGATGACGATAGTTCCGATAGGTTTGTGCTTGCGCCAAAGTTGGATCGTAAAGCCTGCGGCAAGCGCGAGAACGGGTAGCTAACTCTTGGCGTCGATCGTGCGCAGTTCTCCCGATGGGAGCGTGTTCGCTTCGTCTTTGAGATCAACGCCGGTCAGCTGGCGTCGGCGCGCTTCGTTGCAAAGATAAATCAGCTTGTGCGCGGCGTCGGCATAGGAAAGCCCTTGCGGGCGGATATTCGAGAGGCAGTTGCGCTCGGCGTCGGTGCGGCCGACGCGCGGCGCAAATGTGAGATAGACGCCCATGCTGTCGGGCGAGGAGAGTCCAGGTCGTTCGCCGATGAAAACCGCCACAAGCCTTGCCCCGAGTGTCTCGCCGATATCGTCGCCGAGCGCCACGCGCCCCTGTTCGGCGAGAACGATCGGCGCGATTTTCCACGATGTTTGGCCGAGAGATTGCAGCGCTCTTTCGAGCACCGGAAGTGCGTGCCGGGCGATCGCGCGGGCGGAAAGTCCTTCGGCGATGACAAACGCAAGGTCGTAATCGCCCGCGAGGGCTTTGAGATGCTGGCGGGAATCGTCGTCGAGTTTTCGGCCAAGGTCGGGACGCAGCAGAAAGCTTCGCCGATCGCGGGCGGCGCTCTTCACGCGGACGGCCGTCAGCCCGCGGAAGGTTAACTCGTCGAAGAGCCGGTCGGCGTCGAGTCGCTCTTCAACCGCATCTCGCGCTTCGGCATGCGCCAGCTGGAAATCGAGCGTAGCGCGCGTCGTCAGCGCCGCTCCGGCGCGTGGCAGGAAAATTCTCGCCGGCGTCGCCGAACGGAGGATCGCAATCTTGTCGAGAGGCGCCGGGCGATCGTCGGCCATCCTCAGGCTCTTTCGAGAAGCGGCGCAAAGGATGCAGGCAGCGCCAGCGGCCGCAATTCGCCACGCGCGTCCGTCAAACCGACGTCAGCAAGCCATTGCGCAAATTCGGGAGCGGGCGCCAGATTCAGCATGCGCCGAACGGCAAGCACGTCATGATAGGAGGTGCTCTGGTAATTCAGCATGATGTCGTCCGCGCCGGGGACGCCCATGACGTAATTAACGCCGGCGACCGCGAGCAGCGTCAGCAGATCATCCATATCGTTCTGGTCGGCTTCGGCGTGATTGGTGTAGCAAACGTCACAACCCATCGGCAGTCCAAGCAGTTTGCCGCAGAAATGGTCTTCGAGCGCCGCCCGCGTGATCTGCTTGCCGTCGAAAAGATATTCGGGGCCGATGAACCCGACGACGGTGTTGACCAGCAGAGGATCGAACGCGCGCGCGACGCCATAGGCGCGGGCTTCAAGCGTCTGTTGATCGCAGTTCCAGTGGGCATTGGCCGAAAGCGCGCTGCCCTGGCCAGTCTCAAAATACATGACATTGTCGCCGACCGTTCCGCGCTTGAGCGCAAGCGCCGCTTCGCGCGACTCGCGCAACAACGCGAGGTCGATCGCGAAGCTCGAATTGGCGGCTTGCGTGCCGCCGATCGATTGAAACACAAGATCGACTGGCGCATGTCGCTCCATCAGCTGCAGCGTCGTCGTGACATGGGCGAGCACGCAGGATTGCGTCGGAATGCTGAGCGTCTCGCGCAGCTCATCGAGAAGGCTCAGGAGTTCGTAGCACTGCTCCGGACTGTCGGACGCTGGATTGACGCCGATGACCGCATCGCCATTGCCGAGCAGAAGCCCGTCGATGGCGCTTGCGAGGACGCCGCGCGCATCATCGGTCGGATGGTTGGGCTGAATGCGCGATGACAGCCGCCCGCGCAGGCCGAGCGTATTGCGAAATTTCGTGATGACGCGCCGCTTTGCGGCGACCAGGATCAGGTCCTGGTTGCGGCAGATCTTCGAGACCGCTGCGGCCATTTCAGGCGTCAGTCCGAAGGTCAAGGCGGCGAGCGCGTCCTCATCCACGGCGTCGGAGAGAAGCCAGTCGCGAAATTCGCCGACGGTCAGCGAAGCGATCGGCGCAAAGGCGTTTCGGTCGTGGCCGTCGAGGATCAATCGCGTGACCTCGTCCTCTTCGTAGGGGACAAGCGCTTCGTTCAAGAACACGCTCAAGGGCAGATCGGCGAGGGCCATCTGCGCAGCGACGCGCTCCGCGGCGCTCGCCGCCGCAATGCCGGCGAGGCAGTCGCCGGAACGCAATGGGGTCGCCTTCGCCATCAGCGTTTTAAGGTCTGGGAACCTGTAGCTCGTTCCAAGTATCGTCGTCGCATACATGGCCAGACCTCGAAAGACCTTCTCACAGGCTATGGCGCCCCAGCGGACATGTCACTGTCCGCGCGTAAGGTTTTCCCCAAGGGCCTACCTAGCCCATGGCCTTTGCGCGCCAGCCGCATATATTAGCTCAGTCAGAGTTTGTTATATTGCCCCGCCGGAGCCGATGTCAGCCCATACCGCAGATCCAGAAACTCTGATACGCGCGCTTCCGCTCTGGCGCGGCCCGATCGAGATCGCGCCGTTGCTCGGCGGCATCACCAACAAAAATTATATCGTCAAGGATGGCGATCGATCCGTCGTCGTTCGCCTTGGCGGCGACATTCCGGTTCATGGCGTCATGCGCTTTAACGAATTGGCGGCGAGCAGGGCCGCGGGCGCCGCCGGAATATCGCCGAAAGTTCTGTATGCCGCGCCGATGGCGATGGCGCTCGAATATATTTCCGGCCGCACCTATGAGCCGGAAGACATGCGGGCGAACCGCAGGCGCTGTGTCGATCTGATCAAGCGCGTACATCGTGAGGTTGCGCTGCATTTGCGTGGGCCGACCCTGGCGTTCAACGTCTTCCATATCATTCGCGACTATGCCCATACGCTTGTCGAGGATAAAAACCGGCTGGCGGCCAAATTGCCGCGCTTGCTCGCGGCGAGCGAAATCTTGGAAAAAGCGACGGGCGCGATCGACCTTGTCTTCGGCCATAATGATCTCCTTGCCGCCAATTTCATCGACGACGGGCGTCGGCTTTGGCTCGTCGACTGGGATTATGCGGGATGGAATACGCCGCTGTTCGATCTCGGCGGACTCTCGTCGAACAATGGCTTTGACGCCGCGGATGACGACGCGATGCTCGAGGACTATTTCGAAGCGGCGCCGGCCGATGCATTGCGGCGCCGCTTCAAGGCGATGCTTTGCGCGTCGCTGTTGCGCGAAGCGTTGTGGAGCCTTGTCTCGGAACGTCGGTCGTCGATTGATTTCGATTACGTCGCTTACTCAGAACAAAATCTGACGCGCTTCGATCAGGCCTGGGCGGCGTTTCAGCAGATGGAAAGAGCATGACGGATCTCCCGGCAAGCGCGCAGATCATCGTCGTGGGCGGCGGCATCGTTGGCTGTTCCGTCGCTTACCACCTCGCCAAGCGCGGCGTCGAGACGCTGCTGCTTGAACGCCACCAACTGTCCTCGGGTTCGACCTGGCATGCGGCGGGACTGATCGGTCAGTTGCGGACCAACGCCAACATCACCAAGCTCCTCGGCTATTCGGTGGAGCTCTACGATCGGCTTGAGGAAGAGGCGGGCTATGCGACCGGCTGGCGGCGCAATGGCGGTCTTCGTCTCGCCTGCAACGCCGACCGATGGATCGAAGTGAAGCGGCAGGCGACGTCCGCGCGGAGCTTCGGTCTGGAGATGCAGCTCCTGAGCGCCAAGGAGGCGCAGGCGCTCTGGCCGCTGATGAATGTCGATGACGTCGTCGGCGCGGCTTTCCTGCCGACCGATGGACAAGCGAATCCTTCAGACATCACCCAAGCGCTTGCGAAAGGCGCGCGGCTTGCGGGCGCAAAGCTTGTCGAGGGCGTCGCCGTCAAGGATTTCATCATCGAGAACGATCGCGTGCGCGGCGTCGTCACGAATCGCGGCGCCGTCGCCTGCGAGAAGCTCGTGCTCTGCGCCGGCCTTTGGACCCAGCCGCTCGCGGCGCGCGCCGGCGTCGCCGTTCCGCTCTCGGCGGTGCATCACCAATATCTCGTGACCGAAAAGATCAACGGCGTGACGAGCGATCTGCCGACTCTGCGCGATCCGGATCGGCTGACCTATTACAAGGAGGAGGTCGGCGGCCTCGTCATGGGCGGCTATGAGCCCAACCCCGTGCCCTGGTCATCCGGCGCCGTGCCAGAGGACTTCGCCTTTCGGCTTCTCGAAGACGATTGGGATCATTTCGAGCCGATCATGGATCTCGCGCTCGGCCGCGTGCCGGCGCTCGCCGAGGCGGGCGTCAAGCAGATGATCAACGGCCTCGAAAGCTTCACGCCCGACGGCAATTGGATGATCGGCGAAGCGCCGGAGGTGCGCAATTTCTTCGTTGGCGCCGGCTTTAACGCCTTCGGCATCGCGTCGGCGGGCGGCGCCGGCATGGCGCTGGCGGAATGGGCGGCGGACGGCGAACAGCCGTTCGATCTTTGGCCGGTCGACATCCGCCGCTTCGGCGCGCCGCACAGGGACCCGTCGTGGGTGCGGGTGCGGACGCTCGAAGCCTATGCGCGCCATTACAGCATCGCCTGGCCGTTCGAAGAATTTACGTCTGGCCGGCCGCTGCGGCGCTCGCCGCTCTACGAACGCCTCAAGGCCAAGGGCGCGTGCTTCGGCGAAAAGATGGGCTTCGAACGGCCCAACTGGTTCGCGGATGTGAGCGTGGGCGAAGCGCCGCGGGATCGCTATTCCTTCGGCAGGCCCGGCTGGTTCGACGCGGTCGGACGAGAGCATCGCGCCTGCCGGGAGGCGGCGGCCCTTTTCGATCAGACAAGCTTCGCCAAGGCGCTCATTGTCGGCAAAGACGCCGAAGCGGCGCTGTCCTGGATCGCCGCCAACAATGTCGCCAAGCCGCCGGGCGCCGTCACCTATACGCAGTTGTTGAACCGCAAGGGCGGGATTGAATGCGATCTGACGATCACGCGATTGGCGAAGGACCGCTTCTATGTCGTGACGGGGACCGCCTTCGGAACGCACGACTTCGACTGGATCAGGCGATCGATTCCCGAAGGCATGGACGCGCGAGTGATCGACGTCACCTCGGCGAATGCCGTGCTGGCGCTGATGGGTCCGCGCGCGCGAGAGATTCTGCAATCGTGCTGCGACGATGATCTTTCGAATGCGGCGTTCCCTTTTCTGAGCGCCCGCGAAATTCGCTTGGCCGGCGCGCCGGCGCTGGCGATCCGCGTCACTTATGTGGGCGAACTCGGCTGGGAGCTTCATATCCCTGTCGATTTCGCGGTCTCGGCCTATGACGCGCTCATTGAGGCGGGGGCGCCCTTTGGCCTTGTCGACGGCGGCTATCGGGCCATCGAATCTTTGCGACTGGAGAAGGGCTACCGCGCGTGGGGCTCGGATATCGGTCCGGATCACACGCCGCCGATGGCGGGACTCGGCTGGGCCGTCAAGATGAAGTCGGGCGCGCCTTTTCAAGGGAGAGACGCGCTCGTTCAAGCTGCGGGCTTGCCCTTGCCGCGACTTCTCGCGGGCTTCGTTGTTGACGATCCTGAGATCGTGCTGCTCGGGCGCGAGACGATCTATCGCAACGGCCTGCGCGTTGGATGGCTATCGAGCGGCGGCTACGGCTATTCGATCGGCAAGGCGATCGGCTATGGCTATGTCCGCAACTCGGACGGCGTCGATCCGACTTTTGTGCTCTCTGGCGACTATCAGCTCGAAGTCGCCGGCGGGCGCCGGCCGGCGACCGTCTCGCTTTCGCCGTTCTACGATCCGAAAGGCGAACGCATTCGGTTATAGCCGCTGCGGCTATGCTTCAAGTGAATCGCCGACATTGGCGGCGCCATGATTGCGCGGCGCGTGAAATTTCGAGATCGCTTCCTCGACGGCGTCGAGCGCAAAATCAAGATCCTCTTGAGAAATGACAAAAGGCGGCGCCAAGCGAACGACCGTGTGATGCGTCGCGGTCGTCAGCACGCCCTTTTTGAGCAGACTTTCGCAGATTTCTCGCGCGCTCGCATAACGCGGGTCTATGTCGACGCCTGCCCAGAGGCCGCGCCCGCGAATTTCGCTGATCGCCGGGGCGCGCATCGCGTGCAGCCGTTGCAGCATTCTCGCGCCAAGCGCTTGGCTGCGTTCGACCAGCCGTTCGTCACGAATGACATGCAGCGCCTCTAAACCGACGGCGGCGGCGAGAGCGTTGCCGCCGAAGGTCGACCCGTGCGAGCCGGGCGTGAAGACATCCATCACTTCGCGTTTCGCCACGAAGGCGGAGACGGGCAGAACGCCGCCGCCGAGCGCCTTTCCCAGCGTCACGCCGTCGGGGAGGACATTCTCATGCTCAAAGGCGAACCAGGCGCCGCTGCGCCCCAATCCGGATTGGATTTCGTCCAGCAGCAACAAAACGCCGCGTTCGTCGCACAGTCGGCGCAGCCCCGCGAGCCAGCCGTCCGGCGGCACAATGACGCCAGCCTCGCCCTGGATCGGCTCCACGAGAATGGCGGCGGTCTGCGGTGTGATGGCGGCTTCGAAAGCTGCGAGATCGCCAAAGGGCGCGGCGCGAAAGCCTGGCATGAACGGACCAAACCCGTCCCGATACTCGCGCTCCGAGGAGAAGCTGATGATCGTGGTGGTGCGCCCGTGGAAATTGCCTGCGGCGACGATAATCTCTGGGTCGGCGACGCCCTTTACGCGATTGGCCCAGCGGCGCGCCGCTTTGATCGCCGTCTCAACCGCCTCCGCGCCGGTGTTCATCGGCAGCGCGACATCGAGTCCTGTCAGAGTGCAGAGCTCCTCGAGAAACGGCGCGAGCCGATCATTGTAAAAGGCGCGAGAGGGGACAGCGAGCTGCTGCGCTTGCTCGGCGAGCTTTGCAAGAATTCGAGGATGCGCGTGACCGAGGCTCACAGCCGAATAGGCGCTCATCATGTCGATGTAGCGCCGGCCTTCTACATCCCACAGATATGCGCCCTGTCCCCGCGTGAGTACGACGGGCAGCGGGTCGTAGTTTCCGGCGACGTGCGGGTTTCTGAACTCCGAGTTGTCCATATCCGAGAGCTTTTTGCGCCCGCCGACATTACATAGACGCGTGCGGGCATGTGCGTGTCTGTTACATAGTAGACGCGACGGGCGGCGCCAGCCGCGCAAGTCCGAGCGAACAATCGGGTGTCGAAATGGAGGCGCGCGTTCTGCATGCTGATATTGCCGCCGAAACAGCGGCTCTTCTCAAGAAGCTCGGGGTTGAATCTCAAGCCTTCGAGCGTGGAAGTCTGACGACTCGCTCGCCAATTGCCGGCGAGATCATCGCGCGCGTCGAGAGCGCGGATTCGGCGGCCGTGCATGGCGCCATTGCTAGAGCGGCGCATGCCTTTCGCATCTGGCGCAACGTCCCGGCGCCCCGCCGGGGGGAGTTCGTGCGCCTGCTGGGCGAGGAGCTGAGGGCGGCCAAGACCGAGTTGGCGCATCTTGTCACGATCGAGGCGGGCAAGATCACGACGGAGGGCCTCGGCGAAGTCCAGGAGATGATCGACATCTGCGACTTCGCCGTGGGTCTCTCGCGTCAACTCCACGGGTTGACGATCGCGACCGAGCGCCGCGGCCATCGGATGATGGAGACCTGGCGCCCGCTCGGCGTTGTCGGCATTATCACCAGCTTCAACTTTCCCGTCGCCGTCTGGGCCTGGAACGCGGCGCTTGCGCTGGTCTGTGGGAATACGCTGATTTGGAAGCCTTCGGAAAAGACGCCGCTTGTCGCGCTCGCGACTCACGCGCTGTTCGAGCGCGCAGCCGCGCGTTTCGGCGAGGCGCCGGACGGGCTTTCAACCGTGCTCGTCGGCGGGCGAGACGTCGGTGAAACGCTCGTCGAAGACGCGCGGATTCAACTTATTTCGGCGACCGGTTCGACGGCGATGGGGCGCGCCATCGCGCCTCACCTCGCGGGTCGTTTCGCGAAGTCTATTCTGGAGCTTGGCGGCAACAACGCCGCCGTCGTTTGCGCCTCTGCGCCCCTTGATCTCGCTGTGCGAGCGATCGCCTTTGCGGCCATGGGCACGGCGGGCCAGCGCTGCACGACGCTGCGGCGGCTGATCGTGCATGAAGACGTCTATGACGAACTTCTCGGTCGCTTGCGGCGCGCCTACGCATCAGTTTCGGTCGGCGATCCCCGAGACGGCGCCGCGCTTGTCGGCCCGCTCATCGATGAGGACGCCTTTGCCACGATGCGCGCTGCGCTCGACGAAGCGCGCGCAGCAGGTGGCGTCATCTTTGGCGGAGAACGCGTGCTGACGGAGACATTCCCGGACGCGTTCTACGTCCGCCCGGCGCTCGTCGAAATGCCGGGGCAGACGGACGTCGTGCGGCGGGAGACATTCGCGCCCATCCTTTATGTGATGAAGTTCCGCAGCCTCAATGAAGCGATAGCGCTGAATAACGATGTCGCACATGGCCTTGCGTCATCGATCTTTACCGCGCGTCTGGACGAAGCCGAGCGATTCATGGCCGCCGACGGATCGGATTGCGGCATCGTCAATGTGAACATCGGACCTTCCGGCGCCGAAATCGGCGGAGCCTTCGGCGGCGAGAAGGACACGGGCGGCGGCCGCGAAGCGGGGTCGGACTGCTGGAAGTTCTATATGCGCCGCGCCACCAACACGATTAACTATTCAGGCGAACTGCCGCTGGCGCAGGGCGTCAAATTTGATCTGAGTGTTTAGCGCATGACGCTACGCTCATGATTTCCGCCGCTGATGGATTAAATACCCGAGGGTAGCGAAGGTCACAAAACATGAATGTCGCTTCCGCTGACGCGATTCGGACGATATTCGCCTCGGCGATCTCGGACATGTATCAGGCCGAAGCGCCGCAGTATCGGGCGATGAAGGCGCTCGTCGCCGAGGTGAACCGGCAGACGCTCGTCGACGCGCCGCAACTCAAGCGGCGCCTGGCGGAAAACAACGAACTCGAGCGACTCGACGTTGAGCGCCATGGCGCGATTCGCGTCGGAACCGCCGAGGAACTGTCGATGCTGCGCCGGCTCTTCGCGATCATGGGGATGGCGCCCGTCGGCTATTACGATCTGTCGATCGCCGGAATTCCCGTGCATTCGACGGCATTCCGTCCGATCGGCGCGAGCGCATTGCGGGCGAGCCCATTTCGAATTTTTACATCGCTTCTCAGGCTTGATCTCATCCCTGACCGAAATGCGCGCGAGATCGCCGCCAAGGTGCTGGCGCGGCGCGATATTTTTACGCCGCGCTGCCGAACGCTGATTGATCTCTTCGAAAGACGCGGGTTCGACGACGGAGAGGCGGGCGATTTTGTCCTCGAGGCGGCGAAGATTTTTCGTTGGAACGGGCAGGCGACGGTTTCATCGGCGGTTTATCGGACGCTGTATGCGACGCATCCGCTCCTCGCCGACGTCGTCTGTTTCAAAGGACCGCACATCAATCATCTTACCTTGCACGCGCTCGATATCGACGCCGCGCACAGCGCCATGGCGGCGCGCGGGATGGCTCCGAAAGCGATTGTCGAGGGGCCCCCGCGTCGCCGCTGCCCGATCCTGTTGCGCCAGACGAGCTTCAAGGCGCGCCCCGAGCCTGTCGAATTCATCGAGGAAGACGGACGGCGCGTGACAGGCGCCCATGCCGCGCGTTTCGGCGAGATCGAGCAGAGAGGCGGGGCGCTGACCGCGAAGGGCCGCGCGCTTTACGACAGGCTTCTCGCCGAAGCCCAGGCCGCGGTTCCGCTCGCGACAGACGGCCCCAATTCGCTAGCCTTTAACGAGGAGCTGGCGCGGCGCTTCGCGGCGTTTCCCGATGATGATGAGGCGCTGCGACGCGAAAAGCTCGCCTTCTTCCATTATTCGGCCGATCCAAGCGCGAGGGCAACGACAGAGCCGATCTTTGCTGGCTCGTTGGATGACCTTCTGCAGACGGGAGTTCTGCGCGCCGAACCGATCGTTTACGAGGATTTTCTGCCGGTCAGCGCCGCAGGAATCTTTCGCTCGAATCTTGGGGAGCAGGGTGAAGAGGAATTGATCGCGCGCGGCGACCGACGCGCCTTCGAGGCCGCGCTCGGCGCGCCGGTTTTCGACGAACTCGCGCTCTACGAGGAAGCGGAGACGCGCTCCTTAGGCGCAAGCCTGCAGGCGCTTGGCGTCGATCGCGCCGCTTGGGTTCAAGCGCCAAAAACAGGCGCTGCGCATATTGGCGCGGCGGAAAGCAGCCATAACTGAGGGGTAGGGTGCCCGACGCATGGGCGGAGGCGCCGCGGTATCGGAAGGCGCATGCGACGCATCCTCGTTACGGGCGCCCTCGGCCAGATCGGCGCCGAACTGACGCCGGCCCTGCGAAAGCGATATGGCGCGGCGCGCGTCATCGCTTCAGACCTCGCAGAGGCGCGGCCATCTGACGATCCTTATGAACGCCTCGACTGCACGCAGGCGGAAGCGGTCGCCGATCTGATGCGCCGGCGCGACATCGACGTCGTCTACCACCTCGCAGCGCTGCTCTCGGCTGTCGCCGAGGACAGGCCGCAAGACGCCTGGAGCGTCAATATGAGCGGGCTCTATAATGTGCTGGAGGCGGCCCGCCGCTTCGGTTGCCAGGTGTTTTTCCCAAGCTCCATTGCGGCGTTCGGCCCGTCGACGCCGCGCCGCGGCACGCCGCAGATCACCATTCAGCGGCCAACGACCATCTACGGCGTCACCAAAGTCGCCGGCGAATTGCTCTGCGACTATTACGCGACTCGCTTTGGCGTCGATGCGCGCGGATTGCGCCTGCCGGGTCTCGTTTCTTCCGCGGCGCCGCCGGGCGGCGGCACGACGGACTACGCCGTCGAAATGTATCGTGCGGCTGTTCGGCGCAAGCGCTGTACCTGCTTCCTTGCCGCAGAGACCCGTCTCGACATGATGTATATGCCGGACGCGACGCGCGCGATCATGGAGCTCATGGAGGCTGATCCCGAGCGCCTGCGGTTTCGCAACGCGTATAACGTCACCGGCATGAGCGTCACGCCGGGCGAAATCGCCGCGGAAATTCGCAAACATGCGCCCTCCTTCGCGGTGGACTACCGCATCGACCCGCTACGCCAGGCGATCGCCGACTCCTGGCCGCAGTCGCTTGACGCCAGTGCGGCGCGGGAAGATTGGGGGTTTGCGCCGCGCTTCGATCTCGCCGCCATGACGCGGGATATGCTCGCGCTTCTTGGCGCGGCGACAGATCCATTTGACGATCCGAATTCTGACGAGGTCCCCAATGCCAATGCAGGGTTTGGCTAAGGCGCTCGCCGCGCAGCTCGGCGAACTCTCGCAGGCCGGGCTGCTCAAGGGCGCGGAAAGCGTGCTCTGTGGCGTCATTGCCCCGCGTGACGGCCACGGTCCGCGCTTTCTCATCGAAGGCGAAGGCGACAGGCCGTTCCTGCGCATGAACGCCAACAATTATCTCGGCATGTCGCTGCACGAAGAGGTGATTGACGCCGAAGACGCGGCGGCGACGCACTATGGCGCTGGGCCCGGCGCGGTGCGCTTCATCAGCGGCACCTGGTCGCCTCATGTCGCCTTGGAGCGTCGGCTCGCCGCCTTTCATGCGCGGCCGTCGGCGATCATCTTTTCGTCCGCCTATGCGGCGATCATGGGACTCATTCCGCAGCTCGTCAGCAAGAAGACCGCGGTCATCAGCGACGAGCTCAACCACAGTTGCATCATCAACGCGATCTCTCTCGCGGCGCCTGCGGAGAAGCGGATCTACAAACATCTCAACATGGGCGAACTCGAGCGATGTCTCGACGAGACGGCGAAATCATGCACCCGCGCCCTCATCGTGACCGACGGCGTGTTCAGCATGCGCGGCGATCACGCGCCGCTCGACCGTATCATGACGCTGGCGCGCAGTCGCGATAACGCCTTCGTCGAGGGCGCGATCGTCGTCGTCGATGATTCACATGGCGTCGGCGCGCTTGGCGCGACCGGGCGCGGCGCGGAGGAATATACGCAATCAGCGCCGGTCGACATTCTGGTGGCGACGCTCGGCAAGGCCTTCGGCGTCAATGGCGGCTATGTCGTCGGCGACGAGATCCTGATCCGCTACCTGCGCGAGCGCTCGCCCTTCTACGTTTACTCGAATCCGATCACGCCGGCGGAAGCCGCCGCCGCGCATAAGGCGATCGACCTGCTGGACAGTCCGGATGGCCTGTCCTTGCTCGAGCATCTGCGCGCCATGACCGCACGCTTCAAGGCGGGGCTCGTCAGGCTTGGTTTCGAGACGCTGCCCGGTGAGCATCCGGTCGCGCCGCTTGTGACCCGCGACAGCGCTCGCACCGTGGCGCTCGTTGAGCATCTGCGGCGGCGAGGCATACTGGTTACTGGGCTGACCTATCCGGTCGTGCCGAGGGGCGACGAGGAGATCCGCTTTCAGATCAGCGCGGATCATACGACCGCCGACATCGACGCGGCTTTGGCGGCGCTGGCCGAGATGGCGGAGGCGAATGTTCCGCTGGCGCGGGCCAAGCAGCTTTAGCGCGCTATCTACCGTGGCGGCGCCGCTGATCAATCGAGCGCGGCGACAGCCGAGGAAGAATCCATGGACAGCGCGCGTTACCACAAGGCGAGCATCGGAAACCGCTTGCTTCAGCCGGAAACGCTCATGCTGGGCTACGGCTACGATCCGACGCTGTCGGAAGGCGCGGTCAAGCCGCCGGTATTTCTGACGTCGACCTTCGTATTTCGAACCGCCGAAGAGGGGCGCGACTTTTTCGACTATATGGCCGGCCGTCGTGCGCCGCCGGAAGGCGAAGAATCCGGACTGGTCTATTCACGGTTCAACCATCCCAACCTCGAGATCGTCGAGGACCGCCTGGCGATCTATGAGCACGCCGAATGCGGTCTCGTCTTTTCCTCCGGCATGTCGGCGATCGTCACCACGATTCTCGCCTTCGCGCGCCCGGGAGAAACGATCCTGCGCAGCCGCCCGCTCTATGGCGGCACGGAAGTTCTCATCGACAAGACGCTGGCGCCGTTCGGATTGACCGGCGTCGGCTTCACCAACGGGCTCGATGAAGACAATATCCGCGCTGCGGCCGCGCGCGCGATGGACGTCGGACGCATCGCGATGATCTTCATCGAGACGCCGTCCAATCCGATGAACAGCCTGGTTGATATCGCGCTGGTGCGACGTATCGCCGAAGACGTCGCGGCAAAACAGGGCGCGAGGCCGGTCATTTGCTGCGACAACACGCTGCTCGGCCCCGTTTTCCAATCGCCGCTCCGGCACGGCGCCGATTTGTCGCTCTATTCGCTGACGAAATATGTCGGCGGACACAGCGATCTCATCGGCGGCGCGGTGGTCGGATCTTGTGCGCATCTGAAGACCATTCGCGCGATGCGCAGCGCCATCGGCACGCAGCTTGATGCGCATTCCTGTTGGATGCTTGGCCGCTCGCTTGAGACATTGTCTTTGCGCATGAACCGGGCGGCGGAGAATGCGGCGATCGTCGCGGAGTTTCTCGCCAATCATCCCAAGGTGACCCGCGTTCACTACCCGCCGCTGCTGCCGACTGATCATCCCGAGCGCTTGCTGATGGCGCGCCAGTCGAGTTCCGCCGGTTCCACCTTCTCTTTCGAGGTCTTGGGCGGACAAGCCGAAGCCTTCGCCTTCCTCAATCGGCTGCAGATCTTCAAGCTCGCCGTCAGCCTCGGCGGCACCGAATCGTTGATTTGTCATCCGACGACCACCGTGCATTCGGGGCTCACCGAAGAGGCCCGCCGGGAGATCGGCATTACGCCTTCGCTCATTCGCGCTTCGATCGGCATCGAACATCCGGACGATCTTATCGCCGATCTGGCGCAGGCCTTCGCTTAACGCGAAGTTAACCGTCGCGGTCGACTTAGCGGAGACTGCGCGCTAGGGCCTGTTAATCGCTCGCCGCAGACATATCTATTTCCAGGAGACTTTCGTAGTCATATCGAGCTGAGACTGGACAATGAGAGTAGCGAAGGAAGTGCGAGACGACCGAACCGTTCTGAGCATCCAGGAGGATCGCATCGATGCGCACAACTCCGGCGAGCTCAAGGACTTGGTGCTCAAGACGCTGGAAGGCGGCACTAAAAACGTCGTCATCGACTTGGCGAGAGTTCAGTTCATCGACAGCTCAGGGCTCGGGGCGCTGCTTTCCGGCTACAAGAATGCGAGTTTGCGCTCCAGCGGGTTCGCTTTGGCGGGTCTGCAGCCGCGTGTCAGGTCGATGTTCGAACTGACGCGACTGCACCGCGTTTTCGACATCTATCCAAGCTTGCAGTTGGCGCTGAGCGCGTGAGTCCGCGAATGAGGTGGGCGGTGATCGAGATGTGCGAGACATTCGTCAATCTGGACATCGTCGTTCCTAGTCAAACACGATATCTGCGCCTCGTTGGCGCGATCGCCGAGCAGCTTGCGAAGGAGCTGGATGTTCAGGAGGACACACGCGACACTCTCGCTTTTCACCTCAATCTTGCGCTGACCGAGGCCGTCGCCAACGCCATTCAATATAGCTCCGCAGCAAATTCGACCGACTCCGTCCGGATCTGTTTTTCGGTAGAGGACGCCTATCTTTCCGTCCGCGTTTACGATCATGGAGGGGGCTTCGACCTTGCTGCCCTGCCGATGCCCGATTTCGATGAACTTCGCGAACGCGGCCGCGGCATATTCTTCATTCGCTCTGTGATGGACTCTGTTCAATATCACAAGACGGATTCGGGCAATGTTCTCGAAATGCGCAAGAAGCTCGCTTAGCTGATGGTTGCCCGTGCTTCGCTCTCCGGACACATTGACGTTTGAGACGCCCCGCGTCGCGGACTGGGATTCTGCGGTGCGGAATTTCCTCCGCCGCGCCAGTCGCCGTTCTGGGCTGAATCTTTGCGGCGAGGCGCTTGACGCACTGCCCAAAGCCTATCGCTATCTCGTCCCCGCGCGGCGCGCCGCGCGCGATCTCGCGCTGATTGCAGCAAACCAAAGCGAGAACGAGATCGTCGAATTGCGCCCGCTGCGCGGCCCCGGAACCGGTGTAGCCCGATATGAGGTTCGGCTGATCGGCTCCAAAGACCATGCGCTCGATGAACTTCTGCCGATGCTGCAGAACCTCGGACTGCGCGTCGCAGATCAAATTCAGTTCGCGCTCAATCTCAGCATCGGGCCGCGTTTCATTCGAAGTTTCATCGTCGAGCCCTCCATGCGCAGCGGCGCGAGCGTCGCACGATCGCACGGTCGATTGTTGGCGGCGCTCAAAGCCGTGCTTTCAGCCGATGTTGAGAGCGACGCCTTGAACGGCCTGGTCTTGGTCACGGAGCTTGACTGGCGGCAGATCGATCTTTTTCGCGCCTATAGCAACTACTATCAGCAGCTCGGTCTGCGGATCGAGCGCACGCGCATCTATCGCGCGCTTTTGCACAGTCCGGCGGTCGCCCAACTGCTCTTTCGTTACTTCGAAGCGCGGTTCGAGCCGGATCACGGGGGACGCGACTCCTTTGAGATCGAGTTGGAGTTGCTCACGCCGATCAGGGCGCAGCTCGTGGACGTGCTAGACAAGGTTACGGACGGTGGCGACGATCGCATTCTTCGCGATCTCTTCAATCTCATCGACGCGACGGTGCGCACCAACTTCTATTTTTGCGGCGATTGGGCGCGAAAGTTCATTTCTCTAAAGATCAGCAGTCTGGGCGTGTTCAACATGCCGGCTCCAAAGCCCATGGCGGAGATCTACGTTCACTCCCCTTCAATGGAGGGCATGCATCTGCGGGGCGCCAAAGTCGCGCGCGGCGGAATCCGCTGGTCGGACCGGCCCGAGGACTTTCGCGGCGAAGTCCTGGCGCTGATGCAGACTCAGATGATCAAGAACGCCCTCATCGTGCCGCAGGGCGCTAAGGGCGGATTTGTTCTGAAGCTTCCCTTCGACGACGCATCGCAGCGGCAGCGTCTCGGGAGGGAGGCATATTCGCAGTTCCTGCGCGGCCTTCTCGATCTCACGGACAATCTGAAGGATTCACAGATCGTTCGGCCGCCGGCGCTTGTCGCTTATGACGGCCCCGATCCTTATCTCGTCGTCGCGGCCGACAAGGGCACCGCCTCCTGGGCCGATGTCGCCAATGAGATTTCGCACTTCTATGGCTTCTGGCTCGGCGACGCTTTCGCGAGCGGCGGCGCGCATGGCTATCATCACAAGCGTTTGGGCATTACCGCGCGCGGCGCTTGGGTCTGTGTAAGACGGCACTTCCATGAACTCGGTCGCAACGTCGATGCGGAGCCGATTACAGTTGTCGGAGTCGGCTCGATGGACGGCGACGTCTTCGGCAACGGCATGCTGCACACGCCGAACATCCGGCTGCTTGGCGCGTTTGACGGTCAGTACATCTTCATCGATCCCAACCCGGATCCGCTCATTTCCTTCGGCGAGCGACGCCGTCTGTTCCAACTGCCACACTCGACGTGGCGTGACTATAACTCGGCGCTGCTCTCACAAGGCGGAGGCGTCTATCGGCGCGACGCCAAGGATATCCAGCTGAGTCCAGAAGTGCGCGCATGGCTTGGCGTGCGACATAGCGCGGTCGATGGCGAAGCGCTGGTCCGTTGGCTCTTGATCGCGCCCATCGATCTGTTGTGGATGGGCGGCGTCGGCACTTATGTCAAGGCGAGCTCGGAGACGAATGAGAGCGTCGGCGATCGCGTAAATGACGGCGCGCGCGTCGATGCGCTGCAGCTTCGCGCCAAGGTCGTCGGCGAAGGCGCCAACCTCGCCTTCACGCAGCGGGCACGGATTGAATACGCCCTGAGAGGCGGCCGGATTAATACCGATGCGGTCGACAATTCGGCCGGCGTTGATCTCTCCGATCACGAAGTTAATTTAAAGACACTGTTGCATATGCGGCCGGACGAGCGCGCGCCGGACGTCGAAGATCCCAATCGCTTGCTTCAATCCCTCACCGAAGAAGTTTGCGCGTCAGTACTGCAGGACAACGACCGACAGAGTCTTTGCCTGTCGCTGGATCGCGCGCGGTGCCGCATCAATCTCGATCCATTCATGGACCTCGCCGAGCAGCTTGAGAACGCCGGCTATATCAATCCTGCGGCAGAGGCCTTCCCGACACGAAAGGATGTCTCGGCGCGCGAGACGAAAGAGCTGACGCGACCGGAACTCGCGTTGCTGATGGCCGGTTCGAAGCTGGCGCTGAAGCAGAGACTGCTGGAAGACGAGACCTTTCTGCAAGGTTCCTGGTCATATGAATTTCTCGCGAGCTATTTCCCAGAATATTTGCGTTCTCATTTTTCGGAGCGGATCAGGAGTCATTCACTCGCGCGGGAAATCGCCGTCACGATGATCTGCAACAAAGTCGTCGATCAAGCGGGAGTTTGCTTCCTGTTGCTCGGCGAGGGATTAGTCCCAACTCTGCTCAGCTATGCCGTCAAGCTCTATCTTTCTTTTGATCGAATCTTCGAGGGAGATCGATGGCGCGCCAGTTTTGGCGACAGCCGCGAATTGGACGCCGCGCGCCAGTATGGGCTGATTCTCCAGCTTGAGGACGCTTTGGCGTATATGTGCCACTGGGCCATGCGACGTGGGCATCGGCTGAGTCCCGACGACGAAGACATCGAGCGTTGGCGTTCCGATCTGCGCGCCTATCGTGAACGCGCGGGTGTGAGCGAAGCGCAGGGCGATCAGTCTGTGGCGGCGCCCGATTTCGATCGGCTGCGGAATTTTCCTTTCCTTGTCGCGCTCACCCGCGAATCGGGAGAGGACATGCGAATCGCCGGGGCGTGTTTTGATAAGGCCGCCAATCTGTTTGGCTTGCAGAAACTTACCGCCTTTCTCGCGGACGTGAAGCCAAGAGACCTCTGGGAGCAGCAGTTGCAGGCCGCGCTCGACGCGCGAATGCGGGATGCGTCCGCGCGCATTGCGTCCATGCAGTTGCTGAGCGGAATCGCCGACGCGCGGACTTTGTTTCGAAACGTCGGCCTGGAGTTTCGTCTCGCCGGGCTCGAGCGGCTGGCGTTTAAACTTGAGGCTTCGCTCTTTACGACGCTGACGCCCTTCGCAGCGTTCGTCGCGGAGCTGAACGCCCTGGTCGACGCATGCGACGCCGCTTATCGCAGCCGCTCGGCGGAGGGCGTGGAGAGGGCGCGAAAGCCAAGGCGCGCGTCCTTGGAAGCAGGAGCTTCGTAGCGCATGGAAACGGTCGCGGCCGATCGCGCCATTCTCGACGCTTTTGATGAAGCTCTTTGCATCCTCGAATCGTCGGGCGCCCTGCGATCGATGAACCGAGCCGCCGAACGTCTCACGGGCTATCGCGAAGGGGAGCTTCGCGGCCAGCCTTTCTTTCCGCAGGTTCTCGCGCCAGACGCCGATGATTTCGAGCCCTCGTCGCCCTCGCTGCGCGGCCGCCAGCGGCTGTCTCTGCGCATTCGGCGCAAGGATGGACCAACGCTTGACGTTCGCTGCGAGATCGACTCGCTTTCCGGCAATGGCGATGGCGGATCGCTGCTCAAACTTCGTTCGCTCGACGGGCCGAATGAGCCCGATGCGCTCGACGAGACGACGAAAAAGCTCGAAACCATCTTCGGCGGCATGGTCGATGGTCTGGTTGTGATCAATGAGGCCGGCGACATATTGCTCTTCAGCAGAGGCGCGGAGAAGCTGTTCGGCTACCGCGCCGAGGAAGCGCTTGGAAGGAACGTCAAGCTGTTGATGCCTTCGCCCTATCGCGAGGCGCATGACAGTTATCTTGCCGCCTACAGGCGAACCGGCGTCAAGAAGATCATTGGCGTGGGCCAGGAGGTCGTCGGGCGTCGCAAGGACGGCACCACCTTCCCGATGTATCTGTCGATCGGCGAAATCTGGCTCGAAGGAACGCGCTACTTCGTCGGCGTCACCCATGATCTGACGCGGCTCAAGCGCGCCGAGGACAGGTTGCTGACGCTTTCCGCCGCCGTCGAGCAAAGTCCGATCGCGGTGATGATCACCAATAAGCACGGTGAAATCGAATATGTGAACAGCCGCTTCGCCAGCCTGACCGGCTACCCGCCGCATGAGCTCATCGGCCGGAACCCGAGGATGCTTCAATCGAAGCGGACCGAGGGCGATCAATATCGGCGGCTTTGGGAGAGCATTCGCGCCGGCGTTGAATGGCGCGGACAGATCCAGGACAAAAGAAAGGACGGCGAGCTCTATTGGGCTTCCGAAATCGTCACGCCCCTACGCGACGCGAATGGCGAGATCACCCATTATCTCGCCATGCAGCAGGATATCACCGAACAGAAGCGCGACAAGGAGGCGCTGTTCGAGAGCGAACAGCGTTTCCGGCAGATCGCCGACATGGCCGGCGATTGGCTGTGGGAGCAGGATCAGGACGGCCGCTACACTTATAGCAGCAGCGCCGTCGAGGACGTGCTCGGCATGACGCCCGACGAAGTTCTCGGCAAGACCTATGTCGATCTCTTCGCGAAGGAGAGCGCAGAAGACGCTGCTCTCAAGACGGCGCCGAGCCCGATCGCGCTGCGCCGCGCCTTCCATCGCGTCGTCAACCACTACCGGCACAAGAACGACGGCGACGTCTTCACCGAGTCGACCGGCGCGCCGATCTTCGACGAAGGCGGCCGACTGGTAAAATGGCGCGGCGTCGATCACGACATCACCTCGCGCAAAAAATTCGAAGACGCGCTGCGCGTGCGCAACCGCGCGATCGAATCCGTCCCGATCGGCATTGCGGTCTGGGACGCGCAGGCGCCTCGCGTTCCGAACATCTACGTCAATCCGGCGCTGAGCCGGATCACCGGCTTCACCCGCGAAGAGCTGCTCGGGCACAGCCTGCATCTATTGCGCGGGCCGGAGACGGACCCTGCGGCGCTCGAGGAAATCCGCAACGCGATCGTGCATCGCACGAGCTGCCAGGTGGTGGTGAAATTCTATCGCAAGGACGGCGTCTCCTTCTGGGACGAACTCTCGATCTCGCCGGTCGCCAACGAGGCGGGGCGCATCACCCATTTCGTCAGCGTTCACGCCGATATTTCCGATCGGCGGCGGGTCGAAGAGAACCGCCACGAACTCGAAATCGCCAAGCAGATCCAGCTGTCGCTGCTGCCGAACGCGCCGCTGCGCACCCCGCATATGGAGATCGCCGGAATCTGCGTGCCGGCGACCCATGTCGGCGGCGATTATTTCGACTATTTCGAAAATTCCGGCGTGATCGACATCGTCATCGCCGACGTTTCCGGCCATAGCGTCGGCGCGGCGCTGATCATGACCGAAGTGCGCAGCACGCTGCGCGCCGAAACGCGCAAGGCGACCAACGCTTTAAGCGGGCCGGCGGAGCTGTTGCACGACCTCAATGAGCTCCTGCACGAGGACCTGACCGCCGCCGACCTCTTCATCACCATGTTCTATTGCCGGTTCCTGCCGCGCACGCGCACGCTGCAATACGCCAACGCCGGCCAAAATCCGCCCTTGCTGCTGCGCGCGGAGGGCGCCGTGTGCGTGCAGCTCGACGGCGACGGCCTGGTGCTCGGCGTCATTCGCGCGGTCGAATTCAAGGAGGGGAGCATCGAACTCGCCGCGGGCGACAAGCTGCTGTTCTACACCGATGGAATCACCGAGGCGCAAAACCGCCAGGGCGACTTCTTTGGACTCGAGCGCCTGTCCGCCGCGTTCATGCAGCATCGCAGCCTCTCGCCGCGCGACCTCATCAAGGCGGTGCTCGCCGACGTGCGCGCCTTCCGCGGCGAGGCGCCGGCGTCGGACGACGTGGCCATGGTGGTGGCGCAAGTGTGCTGACGTCGAACGATGAACTCACGGATCGACGGTCAGAACTTTCCCGGCCTTATTCGCGGCGATCCATTTGTTCAGTTCAGTGACGTGACTAAGCTCTTCCGCGACAAACTCCTTGGCGAGGATCTTGATCTCCGGGTCGGACGTCGTGTCGAGAACGTGCTGGTAATATTTGAGGCCCGCGGTCTCGGCGTCGAGCGCAATCTCAAGAGCCTGTTCGCGTCCAATGAACGGATCGGCGGCCCAGATCGCCGCCGTCTCGGGGCTCTCCAGTCCGGGCCAGACGAACTCGTCCGGCCTCATCTTGGGCAATTCACGAAAGCCGCCACGGGCCTGCGCCTCGGCCAGATGCAGTCTGGAATAATCCGCCAATCGACGAAACAGTTTGCCGACTTCGCGATTGCCGCCTGACTCCATGGCGTCGGCCAGTTGCCCGTAGCGGTTGGCCGCTTCGAATTCCAGATGGATGGCATAAGCGAGAAATTCCTCGACCGATTCCATGTCTCCCCCTCGCTCGCTGAGCTCAGAAGCGAGCGGCGGCCACGTAAGGCCGCCCCCGCCTTGAGCTATCAGGTTCCTCGCTTAAGCGTTCGCGCTTGACGGGTTCTTTATGGTCCATTCTTCGCGCGTGATCCAGGCTTCGAGAATTTTGACGTGCTCGGCCTCTTCCTTGACGAATTCCTTCGCCATCGCTTCGATCTCCGGCGACTTGGTTTTGGCGGCCACGGCCCGATAAAACTCATAGCCTCGGCGTTCGCCCTGCAGGGCGGCCTTCAAGCCGTCGAGCCGCGACAGGGTCGGATCGGCGGCCCAGATTTCGGTGCGTTCCGGGGTCGCATGATTTGGCCACACGTAATCGGGCGGAATGACCGCCGAAAGGTCGATCGATCCCGCGCGCTTCTTGGCCTCGGCGAGATGCAGGCGTGAAAAGCCGGCGAGCTGTCGAAACAGTTTGGCGACTTCCGTATTGCCGCAGCCTTCCATCATGCCGGCGAGTTCATCGAAATGAATCGCCGCATCCTCTTCGACCTTCACGGCGTAGCCGATGAATTCATCCACCGTGGCGATCTCAATGCCGCCCGTGTAGCGCTTCGCGGCATGGGTGATATGGGCGCCCTGCGCCGGCAGCGTTTGATCGCCTTCGAATTTGACGAGGATGTCCTCGTTACGGACGAAACATTGGCACGCCAGGCGATAGCGCGGCGGCATGTCGTTGACCTCGGCGGCCTCGATCTCGGCTTTGGTGATCTTGCCGAGCTGGCGCAGCATCTCCTTTTCCTTCTCGGTCAGCGCGATGCCGTATTTCTGGTTGCGGCTGAGATGCGTGACCTCGACGAGGCAGGAGCCGCATTCGCCGTCCTGACAGTCGAAGGGAATGGGAATTTTATGCGCCTTGGCCACCGCCAGGATCGTGCCCCGGTCTCCGGCGATCGCATAGACAGTAATGTCGCGCGCAAGGACGGGGGATGAGAATGTCACATTAGCCACTGTTTTTGCTCCTTTTGTCTGAACTCAGACATGTTTTGGCGTTTAAGGGGCAATCCGGGTCTAAATGTAAGCTCACCGGAGGTATTCTAAGCGGCAGCCCAGCCCGTTATCTTGCCAGAGACTTTGCAAAGCAGAAATCTCGCCACGCAATACGACGCGCTGGAGGACGCATTGTCGCACGCGTGCGGTATTACTGATGCGATGGCGCGAAGCTGAGGTGAATCCGATCGTCGCCGCATGGCGACTCGCCATGGCGGCGCTGAAAGTGCGCTGAGAAGGCGCGCCAAGAATCGGGCGAGCAGCGGGCGCGCGAAGATTTCCCGCCGCCGTAAGGCGCGGGGGGCGAGCGGTCCGGGACGCCCCCGGCCATCGCTGGCCGCAGCGCAAAAAATTGTCTTCGACGGCCGGATTCTCCCGGACACGGATCGCGTCGTCTCGCCGCCTCCGGGCTGAGGGAGCCGCTCCCCATCGTTCGGGTAACCGACGCCTGCGCCATCCTCGGATATTATGGTCCGGGCTTTCAAAGCCTGCACATGAGGTTCGCTAAGCCTTGCGGCCTATCGAAGGGCTCATGCGTCTCCGCGCAAAGGAGAGAAGCCCAGACCGGCGACGCGCCGCCGGACCAGGGAACGAGGGTCGTTCGTCCCGCCGGATCCGTCCTTCGCCGGCGCCGCTCGACCCTGAGCCGCGCCCTCGCTTGACGAAGGCGAGCGGATGATAGGAATTTATTCCATGGATGTCAAGAGGCGCGCGGGAAGCCTGCTCACAGCGTCATGGCCGCGCTTGTCGCGGCCATCCACGCGACGACGTGCTGAAATGTGAGAGCATGAGCCGAACGCCTTTTTCAGCGTGAAACGCTTCGCGATGTCCTGGCGTGGATGGCCGGGACAAGCCCGGCCATGACGACTGAAAATGAGCTAAATAAACCCGAGTTCCGAGTCCTGCGCGGCTGAGCAGGCCGCATGCTTCGAGACGGCGCCTTCGGCGCCTCCTCAGCATGAGGGTGCGAATATGATGGCGCGCTCCAGCGTCATTCCCGACAGGCCGAAGGCCTGATTGGGAATCCAGAGCAAATTCGCGAATGATCGGTTTTTCTGGATTCCCGATCGCGCGCGATGCGCGCGTCGGGAATGACACCACGGCCTATCACAAGCGCGCGCGCTGGAACGACAGGTTGGCCCGCGCTTCCAAACGACAGCGACGGTCCCGCTATCCCTCTTGACGCGCCGCTTGCGCAGCCAATTTCACCCTCATGTGCCCGGCGCAAGCGAGGGTAAGACAATGGCGATTTATCGTGTACGCGAAGTCAAATTCATTGAGACCGAAGGCGGCCATGTGAAGCTGAAGCCGCTGCGTGAATATGAGCGGGAATCCTCCGATCCGGCGAGCGTCATCGCCGAGGTGAGCCGCTTCTTCGAGATGGAGCTCTCCAGCCCCAAGGCGCTCGACGTCGTCGATTTCGACGAGGTGATCGTTCTCGACGAAAAAGGCGCCGTCATTGCGCGCTTCGGCGTCGCCGATTTCTGGGAGCAGGAATGGAACGCCGTCGCCGCCAAAAGCGACGCCGCGCCGATCGCGCGCTCGGCTTAAGGCGACGCTAAGACAGTCGCAGGCTCGCAGGGTTGCGACGAAGCGCCGTTGGCGCGTTTCATTCGCCGCCGGCTTAAGGGGCGTCGCCGCGAAACGCCGCTTCGACCGCGGCGATGTCGATCTTCACCATGCCGAGCATCGCCTGAAAGGCGCGGCCGGCGGCGGCGCGATCGTCATCCATGAACATGCGCGGCAAGGCTTCCGGCACGATCTGCCAGCGCACGCCAAAGCGATCTCTCAGCCAGCTGCACTGGATCTCGGCGCCGCCGCCTTCGAGCAGCTTATTCCATAGCTCGTCGGTCTCGCGCTGGTCCTTGGTCATCACCGAGATCGAAAAGTTCTCATTGTGAATCGTCTCGCGGCCCATGTTCAGCCCCTGATAGGGCGCGCCGGCGAGGGTGAAGGAGACCAGCAGCGCCGGCCCGTCCGGCTCGCGGCGGAAGGCGCCTTCGAACACTGAATCGGGAATGATCGAGACATAGAAGCGGGCCGCTTCCTCCGCCTGATCCTTGAAGGCGATACAGGTTCTGACTTTCGACGGCATGGCTGCTCCTTGCTTCGTGACTGTCATTTCCAACGCGCGATCGGGTGAAGGTTTCCTCATCCTAAAGGAGCGTGCGGAGCACGCGTCTCGAAGGACGAGGGAACCTTCATGCGCGCCTTTTAGGCTCGCCCTCGTGCTTCGAGACGCCGCCTTCGGCGGCTCCTCAGCATGAGGGCGAAGTTGGGCGGTGATGCGAAAGACTCGACAAACGCAATAAGCGTTGATATCAACATAATGACGCCATGTCAAAGAAGCTCCCGATCGAGGTCGTTCATGAGGTTCGCGACGCCTGTCTCTGCCTTGCGACGCAGCGCGCAGCGCGCACCCTCGCGCGGCGCTTCGATCGCGCCTTCGCGCCGCTTGGACTCACCAATGGCCAGTTCTCGCTGATGATGTCGCTCAACGCGCCGCAGGCGCCGATCCTGGGGCGACTCGCGCAGGCGCTCGCCATGGATCGCACGACTCTCACCGCCGCGCTGAAATCCCTGGAGCGGCGCGGCCTCGTCGAAACGCGTCTCGATGAGAAGGACCGCCGCGCGCGCAGGCTGTTTTTGACCAACGCGGGCGGCGAACTGCTCGCCGCCGCGCTGCCGATCTGGCGCAAGGAACACGCCGCGCTCGACGCCGGGTTTTCGCACAGCGAAGGACAAAAGCTGCGCAAAGCGTTGCGCACATTAGGGGCTGAAACTCAAACCGAAGGAAAGGACGTTAAAGCATGAACGCCAATGTCGAGAAAAATCCCTCCTGCATGCGATCGATCACGCCGCATCTCATTTGCGCCGGCGCCGCCGACGCGATCGAATTTTATAAGAAGGCGTTCGGCGCCGAAGAGATGATGCGCTTGCCCGGGCCTGACGGAAGGCTGATGCATGGCTCCGTGCGGATCGGCGATTCGATGGTGATGCTCGTCGACGAAGTGCCGGAATGGGGCACGCTGGGACCGAAGTCGCTCAAGGGATCGCCCGTGACCATTCATCTCATGGTCGACGATGTCGACGCCATCTTCGCGCAGGCCGTCGACGCCGGCGCGACGGTCAAAATGCCGGTCGCCGACATGTTCTGGGGGGACCGCTACGGCCTGGTCGTCGATCCCTTCGGCCATGTGTGGTCGATCGCGACGCATGTGCGCGACATGACTCCCGACGAGATCGCGGCGGCGGGGCGCGAGGCGATGGCGAAGGGCTGCGCCGAGGCGACGGCCTGAGAAACGGGCGTCCTCGTCCTTCGAGACGCGTGCTGCGCATGCGCCTTTAGGATGAGGAAGCCTTTCACCCGATCACCCGCCTGAGGCAGGAAGCGGGCCGGGGCGCCGGCCCGTTCACGCCAGGCGCTTAGTCATTCTCGATCCTGTAACAGGAAAAATCGCGATCGGTCTGGCCGGTGCGCCAGTCTTTGAGGTCGTGACGGTAGCCCGGGGGATAGGGGAATTTACAATCTCCCGCATAGGCGGGCGGCCGGGCCCTTCCATACCAGCCGGGCTGGCCTGGAGAGTATCCTGGGGACTGCGCCAAGGCCGCGCCCGCCGCGGCGCCGATCAGCGCCGCGCTCAATGCGCTGGCGAAGAACTGTCGCGTCGTGGCTTGCATCGCGCGCCTCCCGTCAAACATCGAATGCGAGAACAACCGGGCGTCCCACGGGATGTTCCGGCGGCGCTGCGAGCGCCGCCACTTTTGCGGGCGTCTCGTGCATTGGCGCCACGCGCGCGGCAGGGGGCTCCGGCCGCTGGCCCTTTCGGCGCAACTCGTGTAGTCCATCCCGTGAATGAGCCAGGAAACAGAAGGCAAAAAGCGCGGCATGTTCTCCCGCCTGTTTGGCGGCGGCCAGAGCGCGCCCGCGCCCGAAGCGGCGCCCCAAGAGGCGCCCGAAGCGGAGCCTGAGGAGGAAAAGCGATCCTGGTGGTCGCGCCTGTCCGGCGGCCTCTCGCGCACCTCGCAAGCGATCACCCAGGGCGTCGCCGACGTTTTCACCAAGCGCAAGCTCGACGCGCTGACGCTCGAGGAGCTCGAAGACGTGCTGCTGCGGGCCGATCTTGGCGTCGGCGCCGCGACGCGCATCACCGAGGCGGTCGGCAAGGCGCGCTACGAACGCGACATCGAGCCCGAAGAAGTGCGCGAGATCCTCGCGCGCGAAGTCGAGCGCGTGCTGGCGCCCGTCGCCGAAGAGCTCGTCGTCGACGACACCAAGAAGCCCTTCATCATCCTCGTCGTCGGCGTTAACGGCTCGGGCAAGACGACGACCATCGCCAAGCTCGCCTCGAGATGGACCGGCGAGGGCAGGACGGTGGTGCTTGCGGCGGGCGACACCTTCCGCGCGGCGGCGGTCGAGCAGCTCAAGGTTTGGGGCGAGCGGCTCGGCGCCGAAGTCGTTTCGGGCGCGGAAGGCGCCGATGCGGCGGCGCTCGCCTTTGACGCGATCAAGCGCGCGAAAGAGCAGGGCGCCGATATTTTGCTCATGGACACGGCGGGCCGATTGCAAAATCGCGCCGAGTTGATGGCCGAGCTTGAAAAAATCGTCCGCGTGATGAAAAAGGCGGAAGCCGAGGCGCCGCATGCGGTGCTGCTCGTGCTCGACGCCACCGTCGGACAGAACGCGCTGCAGCAGGTGGATGTTTTCGAGCGGATCGCTGGCGTCACCGGGCTCGTGATGACCAAGCTCGACGGCACCGCGCGAGGCGGCATTCTGGTCGCAATCGCGGAGACTTACCGCCTGCCGATCCACTTTATCGGCGTGGGCGAAAGCGCCGACGATCTGGAGCCGTTTGCGGCGCGCGACTTCGCACGGGCGATCGCGGGGCTTGAAGAAACGTCAGAGGCGGAAAGCTAAGAGAGATGACGCAGGAAACGGCCATCGCGGCAAAAAGAAAGCTCAATCCCTGGCTGAAGCTCGCACTGGAACTCGGACCGCTCCTGCTGTTCTTCGTCATCAATTCCAAATACGGCATTTTCGCCGCCACCGGCGTGCTGATGGCCGGCGTCGTCCTGACGCTGGCCGTCTCATGGGCGATCACCCGTCATCTGCCGGCGATGCCCGTCGTCACCGCCGTGCTGGTGCTGGTCTTCGGCTCGCTCACCTATTTTCTGCATGACGAAACCTTCATCAAGCTGAAGGTGACGATCCTTTACACGCTGTTTGGCGCCGGACTCATCGGCGCGCTCTATTTCGGCAAATTGCTGCTGCCGATCGTCTTCGACATGGCGATCCACATTGACGACGCCGGCTGGCGCAAGCTCACCATACGCTGGGGCCTGTTCTTTTTCGCGCTTGCCGGGCTCAATGAAGTCCTGCGCCGCATTCTGACGACCGACGACTGGGTGAACTTCAAGGTTTTCGGCATATTGCCGCTGACGCTCATCTTCGCGCTGTCGCAGGCGCCGCTGATCATGCGTCACGAAATTCGCCCCGAGGACGAAGACCCCGAAACGCATTTCTGATTTGCGCGCGCGCCGTTGAACCTGATCGGCGTCGCCGCACGCGCGGTTGCGCGCGAATCGCTCGGACGCGTTCTTGCTCCAACATGAACTTCTCTTCATGATTGGCCGCGCCTCTGCGCCGATGATTTTAAGCGCATGCGCGCCGACCAGCGCGCGCGGGTTGCAATCGACGCGCGTTCGGGCGAAGAGAGTCCTTCAGGTTTATGGGGGCTGAGTCGAATCCTTGCCGAGTCTCATCCGCTTTCTGATCATCGTCGGCGCCATCGTCGCGATCGTCTACGGCGTCATGGTCGCGCTCGTCGCTTATGTGACGCCGCAACCGCGCCAGATGACCTATACGATCCCGGCGCAGCGGTTGAACAAGTGAAGGCTGTCATTCGTGACGCCTGTGCGGAATGACGCTGGGGAGTTAAGGGCATGAAAGCGGGCGCAGCGCGCCAGCTCGACGCCTTTCTCGACATGCTGGCCGCGGAGCGCGGCGCGGCGCGCAACACGCAAGACGCCTATCGGCGCGATCTTTCCGATTACATCGCGCATCTTTCCGCAAACGGCCGCGATCCCGGCGCCGCGACGACGGACGACATTCGCGCCTATCTCGCCTCATTGGAGCCGCGCGGCATGTCGGCGGCGACCGTGGCGCGGCGCCTTTCGGCGATTCGCCAGTTCCACAAATTTCTCTACGTCGACCGTCATCGCGGCGACGACCCTGCCTCCGGACTCGACGGACCGCGGATGCGGCGCAGCGCGCCCGGCGTATTCTCCACGGCGGAAATCGATCGGCTGCTCACGGTTGCGAGCGAAGGGCTCGATGACGACGCTCGGCCTGCTGGCGAGCGGCTGCGGGCGGCGCGGCTCTATGCGCTGCTCGAAACGCTTTACGCCACCGGCCTGCGCGTCTCCGAACTCGTCTCGCTGCCAAAAAGCGCGGCGCACTCGCGCGATCCTTTCATCGCCATCCGCGGCAAAGGCGGACGCGAGCGCCTGGCGCCGCTGACCGATCGCGCCCGCCGCGCGCTTCTTTCCTACCGCAAGCTGCTTGAGGAGATGGCGCTAGAGCGCGCCGGCTCGAGCTTTCTGTTCCCCGCCGACAGCGATAGCGGCCATCTGACCCGCCAGGCCTTCGCGCGCGATCTCAAGGCGCTGGCGAGCGCCGCCGGCCTGCCGGCCGCCGCGATGCATCCGCATGCGCTGCGTCACGCCTTTGCGAGCCATCTGCTGCAGAACGGCGCCGATCTGCGGGTGGTGCAGGAACTGCTCGGCCACGCGGACATCTCGACGACGCAGATCTATACGCATGTGCTCGACGAGCGCATGCGCGCGATGGTGCGCGATCTGCATCCGCTGTCGGAGACGACGGACAAGTCGGGTTGAGCCGCGCTGAGCCGGGTTGAGCCGCCTTGGGCGCTTTTTCCGTTGAATGTTGAGACGCGCTCAACGTAAGCTTTTCCGCGCAGTTGCGCGACCGAGGAGCGTGGAATGGCGAAGAACGCGATGGACTTTCGGCCCGAGGAAGAGAATGTCGCCTATATCGGCGCCGGCGTGACGCTCAAGGGCGAGATCTCGGCCTCGGATCTCATCATCGTCGACGGCGCGATCGAGGGCGACGTCTCGGCGCGCGTCCTTCAGGTGGGGCAGGGCGGGGTCATCCGCGGCCACGTCAGCGCTACGGAAGCCGACATTAGCGGCTGGATTTCCGATCATATCGAGATCAAGCAGCTGCTCGTCGTGCGCGCCACCGGACGCGTCGAGGGCAAGATCACCTATGGCGAGATCGAATTGGAGAAGGGCGCCGTCATCGCCGGCGAGCTGACCGCGATCGATGATTATCGCGCCGCGAAGGCCGCGCCGGCGGCCAAGCCCGCCGTCGAACGCGTGGAGATCGCCGGCGCGCCGCCGAAACCCTCTTCGATCGATCGCATCAATGAGGCGGTGCGCGGCGCCAAGGGCGCCAAGGGCGCGCTCTATCTCGCCGCCGCCGGCGATGAGAAGCGCGTCGCGACGCGCACGCTGCTCGGCCGCAAAACTTCGTCGGGCGGGTGAGGCTGATCGTTGCGCGACAGCTTGCCCGGCGGGCGGCGGCGGTCTATAGAACGCTCCTTCCCGCTCCCTTCGTCTAGCGGTCTAGGACGTCGCCCTCTCACGGCGAAAACAGGGGTTCGATTCCCCTAGGGAGCGCCATCACCCGCCACCGACTGAAAAACGCGCCAGAAATTTGGGAGGCGATGAGCCGCGCCTCCTCTGATTTTTTTTGCTCAACCTCTTATTTCGCCTCCCCCCGCGGGATCGGCCTGCAGCTTGGCGGCGGCCGCGCCCTCCATCAACGACTCGAGCGACGCGCCGGAGAGGCCCAACTCCTTCATCAGGCCGTCAATCACCGGAGCCTGCGCGCGATAGGCCAGCGCTGCAGTAACGGCGTCATGGGCGAGATTGCCCGAGCCGTTGCTGACGCCGCCATTGCCGACCTGTGACGGTCCGCGCGTGATGCCGTCGACCTGCACGATCTTGATCGAGTCGATCGCTTCCAAAGGCCGGACGGACTCGCGCACGATCTCGGGCAGAACCTTCAGCAGCGCGAGCTTCATCTGCAGGGACACCTGATTGGACGAGAGCAGGTTGGCCGCCTCGTTGACGGCCCGCTGGCCCGCCGCCTCGACTTCGAAGCGGACCCGGGCGGCGTCCGCCCGCAACTTCTCGGCCTCCGCCTCGCCTTCCGCCGCGAGCTTCGTCGCGGCGGCGCGATTGGCGGCGGCGTCCTTCTCCGCCTCCGCCTCGACCTTGATCGAGATCGCCGAACGTTCGGCTTCCTTCGCGGCTTCGATGAGTTCGATTCGCTTGGCGCGTTCGGCCACTTCGGTCTGGCGGCTGGTGACGACCTGCTCCTCCGCCGCCACCGCCTTGGCGCGCGCGGCGTCGGCCTCGGCTTTGGCCTGGCTTTCCTCGCGACTTTTGTTCTGAACCGCGATCTGCTGTTCCTGGCGGGCGAGCTCGACCGCCTGCTGCTGCGCGATCTTGGCTTCCTGGATTGTGCGATCCGCCTCGATCTGCTTGGCGTCGACCTGCTGCTTGGCGAGAATGCGCGCTTCGTCCGCCTCGCGGTTGCGCTGCGCCTGTTCGCGCGCGATCTCGGCCGCCTGCTCGGCGCGGCGAACTTCGATCTCTCTTGTCTGCTCCAGCAACGCAAACTCCGTTTCGCGTTTGATCTGCAGCGACTGCCGCTCGGCCTCGAGATTCTTCGTCTCGATCTGGACGCGCGTGTCCTGTTCGATATCGTTTCGCGCCTTCTTGCGCAGTTCGATCTGCTCGGTGAGCTTGGTGAGGCCCTCCGCGTCGAAAGCGTTATTGGCGTTGAAATGTTCGATCGAGGTCTGGTCTAGGCCCGTCAGCGAGACCGATTCGAGTTCGAGACCGTTCATCGCAAGGTCTGACGACGAGACTTGCTGCACCTTCTGCACGAAGTCGGCGCGCTGCTCGTGCAACTGATTCATCGTCATGCCGGCGGCCACGGAGCGCAGCGCGTCGACAAACTTGCCTTCAACGAGATCCTTGAGCGCCTCGGGCTGCATGGTGCGCGAACCGAGAGTCTGCGCCGCCATCGCGATCGCCGCCGCGTCAGGCCGCACGCGCACATAGAATTCCGCCTTCACGTCGATGCGAAGGCGGTCGAGCGTGATCAACGCGTCGCTGTTCTTGCGCTCGACGGCGAGGCGCACGGTGTTCATGTTCACCGGCATGGTTTCATGCAGCACAGGCAGAACCAGCGCGCCGCCATTCATCACGACCTTCTCGCCGCCGAACCCGGTCCGGACAAATCCAATCTGCTTCGAAGCCCGCTTGTACAAGCGGGTGATGATCACGCCGAATGTCAGCAGCAGGAAGAGAAGGACGACGGCGTAAACGCCGATCTGGATCAGATGAGCATCCATCTTATCACTTTGAATTTGCAAGGCGGGCAGTTCGGCCAGGGTGATGGCCTCTTGCGCTGTTTTGATGACGTTGAAGGGAATCATGTTCGCCGCTCCAAATACAGGGAATCCGATACGGCCTGACGTTGGCTGATCCGCCAGGTTTTGCCCCAACTCAGTCGAGTTGAGGCAAGTATGCGTCGCCGCGCGTGATCGCGCGGAAGTTTTCGCCCTCCTGTCGGACAAGAAGGATACGTTCGCCCTCGCCGAAGGTCTGCCCGTCATTGTCCGGCTCGACCATGACGTGATGCGTCTGGCCAAAATGATCGACGACGCGCGCGCGCGCTGGATTGCCCTTCGCGGCTCTGCCGATGACAATCTCCGCTTCTCGTCCGACCAGCGCGACCAGGTCGATCGCGGTGGTTTCGTCGCGCGGCATAATGGCGGCGAGCGGACGTGCGAGCGCTCCCGTCACTGGAAGTGCGGCCAGCGCCGCGATGGGGCCGGCAAGCCATGCCGACAGCGTGTGTCCGGTCAACGCGGCGAGCGCCTGCTGGCCGGCCAGGCCGATCAGTCCGAAGGCCGTCAGCAGCAGCATCGCCCACATCAGAAATGGCAAGCGCCGTAGCCCCACCAGGGAAAGAAGCCCCGCATCGATCGCCAGATTCCCCGGCGCGTCGATCTCGGCGTCGCCGTCGATCACGTCGCCGAGACCGAGAATTTGCACGAGCGCCAGCAACATCATCAGCGCGATTGCGACGCTAAACGGCAGATTCTCCGGCAGAAGGAACGACTCGATCATTCTTGCTGCGCCTCACTCGAGCGCGTCGAGCAATCCGCCAGCGCGCATGCCGGCTGACTGCGTCTCTGTCTGGCCTTGAGCGCGAGCAATACAGGCCTTCGATTTGTCGACCTCGTTTTCCAATGCCGCAACCGTCTGCTTCATGTTCTCAAGCGCCTGGGCTTTGAAGGAATCGATGCTGTCCATCGTGTCGTAGATATTCTGGAAGGCGCGGCGGAGCGTTTCGAGGGGGATGGTCGCGCTGGACGCCTGCTCATGGATTCGCGCCGTATTATCGCGCAGCATCTGACCCGTGCTGTCGATGATATTCGCCGTCGTGGCGTTGAGCGCGCCAATCTGATCGAGCACCAGCTTCTCGTTCGTCAGCGCCTGCGCGACCGTTACGGCGGTGCGCAGCGCGCCAACCGTGGTGGTGGACGCGCGGTCCACGCCCTTGATGAGCTCGATGTTGTTTTTCTTCACGAGATCAAGGGCGAGATAGCCCTGCACGCTGACCGCCATTTGAGTCAGCAAATCCTGAGTCCTCTGACGCAGATAGAACAAGGCGCTTTCGCGTAACGCTTTCGCCTTGGCCGGATCAGTCGCATCGAGATCCGCCGCACGGGACTCGAGTTCTAGGTCGAGCGCCTTCGACATAAAGATCATCTGCTCGAGCCGACCGAGCGCGACCCACAAATTCTGCCGCTCCACATCAATCGCGGTGTTGTCCTTCAGCAATTCGTCCTTGCCGCTCTTCAGGCGGGCAAGGATCGTCGCGATGTGGCTTTGCGCGCTCCTGTAAGCGTCGAAATAGCCGCGGAGCCGGTTGCCGAACGGGATGACGCCAAACAGCCTGCGCGGCGCGAAGAGGTCGCCCTGTCGGAGCGGATCGAGATCCTCGACGGTGCGGCGCAGCTCGGCAACGTCGGCGCCGAGGCTCGACGTCTCATCCATCGCGCGGACCGGCCGATTCAGGAAACGGTTTGAGTGGTTCGCCGCTTCGGCAATTTCGCGACGGCCCAAATTGGTGACTTGGTCGACGCGCCGGCCGAATTCGGGCGAATGACAATCCTGCGCGACGAGATCGTCCACGAACTCGACGACGCGCCCCTTCAGTTTCGACTTTTGCTCTTCGTCGACCGGGACCAGGCCAATCGCCTTCTCGGGCGGCACGGCTGGCGCGGGTTCAGGCGGGGCCAGTTTAAATCCATCGCTCACAGAGAGAATCGTCCATTCCAAATGGCCAAACGGAATCGTTTGCGGAGGCAAATCTGTGCCGTTGGCTAAGTCTTGGCAAGACGGGGCGCCACGGAGCGGGCGGTCGTTCGCCAGATTTGCAGATATGCGGCGTCTCGTCCAATTATTTCACGATACGGGGCTGTAATACGAATCATTTTGAAACATTGCGGAGGAAAGCATGGACCTCACGCCACCGGCGGATAATAGGCCGTTCTGAACAAAACGCGCGTTGCGTCCCTCGACTCTCGTACGACGGTTTCTGGCGGCAGTTCGCGCAGTTCGCCTTCTGAAAAATTCGCTGGCAATCCCACAGCGACGGCAATCCCGGAAGTGATCGCCTTCCGAATAAGCGGCAGCGGATTCGGTAAAAAATCTCGCCAGCCGAAGCGCGTCTTCTTGAAATACTCCGGTCCGCCCCAGGGCGGGTCAATATTCAGCGCATCGAATGAGAGCTTGGGATAGATTTCCATCACGTCGTCATGAAGGAATTCGATGCGCTCTGAGACGCCGTAGATCTCAGCGTTACGCTTCGCCATGGACAGCCTGTCGCGATCGACGTCGACGGCGATGACGCGCTTGCCGCATCGGGCGAATGCGATCGCCGAGCCGCCGATGCCGCAAAAGGCGTCCAATACGGCGTGACCGCTGAGGAGAGCGCCGATCTCCAGCGCGAAGCGCTCCGGCTTGACGGAGAACAGCCCCACCTCATCGGTTTCGACGCCCTCATCCCATTTCGAAAACAGATCGTAGCGACGATCCCAGTATTTTTGGGCGCGTTCGCCGAAGGGATTATCGTTGCAGGTCATCACGCGCGCGTTGGGTTGAGCTTTTCGCACTCGATCATGTGGATCGATCCCAGGCAAGGGAGGAAAGCCCTCAGCCAAACCCTCAAATGCCTCGCTCAAGAAAAAGCGCCCGGCCAGTTTGACCGAGCGCCAAGTCGAGGGGGGAGAGGGGAGCTCCGTGCGGAGTGAACCCAGCGGGCTGAGAATTGTTCCAACCGCGCGGTGTCGGAATGCGCTCTCCCCGCGTCCTCCCGCCGCCTTGACGAAACGGCTCCGCCTATGCCCATTGAGCGCGATTTTTTCGCCGCGCCGGCGCGCCATTGCGCCAGGGAGACATAGCCCATGAACATCCACGAATATCAGGCCAAGGCCGTTCTGCGCGACTTCGGCGCGCCCGTCGCTGACGGCGTCGCCGTGCTGCGGGCCGAAGACGCCCGCGCGGCCGCCGAAAAGCTCCCCGGCCCGGTCTATGTGGTGAAGGCGCAGATCCACGCCGGCGGGCGCGGCAAGGGGAAGTTCAAGGAGGCGAGCGCCGGCGACAAGGGCGGCGTGCGCATCGCCAAATCGATCGACGAGGCCGAGGCCTTCGCCAAAGAGATGCTTGGCGCGACGCTCGTCACGCAGCAGACCGGCGAGGCCGGCAAGCAGGTCAATCGCCTCTACATCGAAGATGGCGCCGCGATCGACAAGGAATTCTATCTCTCGATGCTGATCGACCGCGCGACCTCGCGCATCGCCTATGTGGTCTCGACCGAAGGCGGCATGGACATCGAGAAGGTGGCGCATGACACGCCCGAGAAGATCGTGACCTTCTCGGTCGATCCGGCGACGGGGCTGATGCCGCATCACGGCCGCCAGGTCGCCGCGGCGCTCGGCCTCACCGGCGATCTCGCCAAGCAGGCGGGCGCGCTGACCGAAAAGCTCTACGCCGCCTTTGTGGCCAAGGACATGGAGCTCTTGGAGATCAACCCGCTGATCGTCACCAAAGACGGCAAGCTGCGCTGCCTCGACGCCAAGGTCAGCTTTGAGAACAACGCCCTCTATCGCCACCCCGACATGGTCGAACTGCGCGACAAGAGCGAAGAGGACGAGAAGGAGATCGAGGCGTCGAAATACGACCTCGCCTATATTTCGCTGCCGGGCAATATCGGCTGCATGGTCAATGGCGCCGGCCTCGCCATGGCGACGATGGACATCATCAAGCTCTACGGCGAGTTTCCCGCCAACTTCCTCGACGTCGGCGGCGGCGCCACGACCGAGAAGGTGACGGCCGCGTTCAAGATCATCACCGCCGATCCGAACGTGAAGGGCATTCTCGTCAATATTTTCGGCGGCATCATGCGCTGCGACACCATCGCCGAAGGCGTGATCGCGGCGGTGAAGGAAGTGGGCCTCAAAGTGCCGCTGGTGGTGCGGCTCGAGGGCACCAATGTCGACCTCGGCAAGAAGATCATCAATGAGTCGGGGCTGAACGTCATTCCCGCCGACGATCTCGACGACGCGGCGCAAAAAATCGTCGCTGCGATCCGACAGGCGTGAGCTTTCCTTTGGGCTTCTCTCCGCGAAGGGGAGAAGCCCTGCCGGGATTTCTTCCGCCTTGCGTCATCGGCCCAAAAGGGCCATCTTTAGGCGCGACCTTGGACTTTTAGGCCGCTGTTCCCCGTGGGGCGGCCTTTGCGCGCGATCGTCGCCTTTTAGGGAAGCGCCAGTGCCCAAATCAGCTCTTCTGTTTGCGTCTCCGGCCAGCCGCGCGAGACGCGCTCTGGCGCGCCTGTCGTGCATCTTGCTTGCGGGGTCCGGCGCCTTCGGGCTCTCCTGCGACAGCAGTCTCGCGGCGCGGGAAAATATCGTCGTCGCCCGGCCTTTCGAGGTCGGCACCAGCCTGTCGGGCAATTATCTCGCCGCGATCGTCGCCGGCGCGCAGCGCGACACGCTCGCCGCCTCGACCTTCTTCCGCGAGGCGTTGCGCGACGATCCCAAAAACTCTGATCTCGCCGACCGCGCCTTTGTCGCGGCGCTCGCCAACGGCAATATGTCGGAGGCCCTCTCGCTGACCGGCCGCGTGATCGCGCATGACCGCACGAACGGGCTCGCGCATCTCGCCCGCGGCGTCGATCTGATCAAGACTCGCAAATACGCCGCCGCGCGCGCCGAACTCGCCAAGGGCGGCGGCGACCGTCGCCGCGACATCACCTCGACGCTGCTCTCCGCATGGAGTTACGCCGGCGCCAAGGACACGCGTCGCGCCCTCTCGACGCTCGATACGCTCACCGACGACGCCTTCGTGGTGTTTCGCGACTATCATGCGGGTCTGATCGCCGATCTCGGCGGCGACAAGGCGGAGGCTGAAAAGCGTTTCAAGTCCGCCTATGCCGCCGAGAAGAACACGCTGCGGCTTGTCGACGCCTATGCGCGCTTTCTCGCGACGCACGGACGGCGCGACGAGGCGAAGCAACTCTACCTCGCCTTCGACGAGGTCGCGCCCAATCACCCGATCGTCGTCGCCGGCCTCGCCGCGCTCGAGGAGGGCAAGCCGCTGCCGGCCTTCGTGCGCACCGCCGACGAAGGCGCGGGTGAAGTGCTGTACGGGCTGGGCGCCGTCGGCGGCCGCCAGGGCGACGAACTCGCCTCGCTCATCTATCTACGCCTCGCGCTGCATCTTGCGCCGGAGAACGCTCTCGCCATCGTCACGCTCGGCGACGTCTATGAGCGCATGAAGCAGGAAGAGGCCGCCATCGATCTTTATCAAAGCGTGCCGAAAGACAGTCCGCTGCGCGTCAACGCCGACGTGCAGGCGGCGCTGCTGCTGGAAACGCTCGGCAAAACCAAAGAGGCGAGCGATAATCTCTCCGCGATCGTCGCCGCCAACCCCAAGAATCAGGAGGCGTTGACGGCGCTCGGCAATCTTCAGCGCTCGCGCAAGGCTTTCGCCGACGCCGCCGTGACCTATACGCGCGTGCTCGATTTGCGGTCCAAGGCGGACAAGAGTCTGTGGCTGCTCTACTATTATCGCGGCATCGCCAATGAACGGCGCAAGGATTGGCCGGCGGCGGAAGCCGATCTCAAAAAGGCGCTGGATCTCAATCCCGACCAGCCGCTGGTGTTGAACTATCTCGGCTATTCCTGGGTCGACAAGGGCTCCAATCTCGACGAAGCCTTCAAGATGCTGCGCCGCGCCGTCGATCTGCGGCAGCGCGACGGCTATGTCGTCGACAGTCTCGGCTGGGCCTATTACCGCCTGGGGCGCTATGACGACGCCGTGCGCGAATTGGAGAAGGCGATCGACCTGAAGCCGTCAGACCCGGTGATCAACGATCATCTGGGCGACGCCTATTGGCGCGTCGGCCGCAAGCTCGAAGCGCGGTTCCAGTGGAACCATGCGCGCGACCTCAATCCCGAGCCCGACGAACTGCCGAAGATCCTCGACAAGATCAACAACGGCATGGCCGATAATCCGACGCTCGCCCATGACAAGGCGGCGCAGAACGGCGGGTGATTACCCCTTCTCGCCGCCCCCCATCTCCAGCACGACGCGCCACTCTTCGTCGGTCACCGGCTGCACGGAGAGGCGCGAATTATTGACGAGCACCATGTCCTTGAGGCGCGGCTCGGCTTTGATTTCGGCGAGCGTCACCGGCTTTTTCAACGCCTTAACGGCCTTCACATCGACCATGCCGAATTTGCCGCTCTCGTCGGTGTGGTCGGGATAATAGGTCTTGATGATCTCGACGACGCCGACGACCGCCTTGTCCTCGTTCGAATGATAGAAGAAGCCTTTTTCGCCCTTCTTCATCGCCATCAGATTGAGTTTGGCGGAGTGGTTGCGCACGCCGTTCCAGAACGTGCCCTTGGCGCCGGCCTTCACCTGCTGATCCCAGGACCAGCTCGACGGCTCGCTTTTTAACAGCCAATGCGCCACTAGAGCTGCGCTCCCACCACGCGTTTCCAGGGTTTCAGCTCCACCGAGGCGAAGAGGCCGGCGGCGGCGTAAGGGTCTTCGCTGAGCAGCGCGCGCGCCGCCGCCTCATTCTCGCAGTCGAGAATCAGCATCGAGCCGACCGGCGTCTCGCCGTCGAGAAAGGGGCCGCCGAGCTTCACGCGCGCGGCGTGCTTGTCGAGGAAGGCGAGATGCGCGGCGCGGGTCGACATGCGCAGCTCGACGTGATCGGGCTTATCCAGGCAAAGGGCGACGAAGAACACAAGCGGCCTCGCGTAAGCGTGACGAAGGCGCAACTTGTTCCAAAGCCCGCGCCGCGGGTCAACAGCGCCGCCGCCGAAATGACGATTTCATGTTTGAGGAGGCGAGGGCTTCGGGAAGGGGAAGGCGCCTGAAGGGCTTCCTCATCCTTGTAACTTAAACCGTGCCGGATCGGCTAACATTGCCGCTGCGGTGGCGGACGGGACGCCGGCTCATCCTCGGGCGATCGAGCCCGTTCCTCAGCTTGGCCGCCCGTCTGCCGTTCCATCGAACCCGAACAGTCGCTTGGGCCGCGCGAAGCGAAGCCCGCTTAGGCAAGGACGGGACATGATGGACGCTGTATATGTCGGGATCGATGTTTCCAAAGACCGGCTTGATGTGCATGCGCTTCCGCAAGGCGCGGCCTTTATGGTGGCGCGTAATGGCGAAGGCGTTGCGCAGCTCGTCGAACGGCTAAAAGGGCTGTCGCCCGCGTTGATCGCGCTCGAAGCCACCGGCGGCTTCGAGACCGTGGTCGCTGCGGCGCTTGCCGCCGCCTCTCTGCCCATCGTCGTCGTCAATCCGGCGCAGGTGCGTCACTTTGCGCAGGCGCTTGGTCGGCGCGCCAAGACCGATCCGATCGACGCCGCGGTCATCGCCCGCTTCGCGCAAGCGACGCAACCCGCTGCGCGTCCGCTGCCCG
>NZ_JADNRA010000015.1 GCF_015709525.1 Methylocystis sp. L43
GGCGGAACGAATGCGATGACGCCGCCACAGCCGACAGTCTCACGCGCCATCTCGCCTGGCTCGACAAGGAGATCGAAGCGCTCGAGGACGGCATTCGCGCCGCCATTGCCGCCGACGAGTCCTTGCGCAAAGCCGAGCGGCGTCTGCGAAGCGTGCCCGGCATTGGTCCCGTCGCCGCCGTCACCTTGTTGGCGCTGATGCCAGAACTTGGGCGCCGCTCGCCAAAAGCCATTGCGGCGCTCGCAGGGCTTGCGCCCTTCAACAACGATAGTGGAAAGCGTCGTGGTCAGCGCATGATCAAAGGCGGGCGGACGCGTGTGCGCAAAGCCCTCTACATGGCGGCGCTGGCCGCCGCCAATTCGAAGACGCGTTTGGGCGATTTTGCCCGCAAACTACGCGCCGCCGGAAAACCGCCAAAACTGGTTCTCATTGCGCTCGCACGAAAAATCCTCGTTATTCTCAATGCCATCTGCCGCGAAAATGCGTCCTTCGCATGCTAACCAATACACAGTTGCCCGATCGCGCGTCATACGCGCGTCGGGAATGACAGGCGAGCGGAATGCGTCTGAGACGCTCGCGCCAGCGAACCTCGCTACGTGCCGACTTTGCGAAGCAGCGCCTCGAGCCCTTCGGGGAAAATCAGATCGTGCGAGACCGCGATCTCGTCCGCGCTCCACCAGCGCCAGCCGAGCACATGGATTTTTTCCTCCTCGGTCAGGTCGCGTGGCTCAATCGCGAAGCGTTCGGTGCGGATGAGATAATAGCGCTCCACCGCCTGATGCCAGTCGTCGCCGATCTCCATCGGAAATTCGCGCGTCGCGACGACCGGACCGGGATCGAGAAGCGAGAGGCCCGTCTCTTCATAGACCTCCCGACGCAGCGCCGACTTGAAGCTCTCGCCCTCCATGACCGCGCCGCCCGGCGTCGCCCAGAAGTGATGATGTCCGAGCGCCAGAAAATGCGGCGTGAGCCCACCGGCGTAGCGCATCAGCAGGACGTCGTTATCCTGATCGACGATCAAGGCGCGCGCGGCTTCGCGACGCGGCAGTTCACGGCCGTCCCATGGCGCGGCGATTTCGGCGCGTCCCTCCGGCGTCGCCCAGTCGACGAGCGACCATTTTCCGTCCTCATAGGCGATCCAATTCGGCGTGGCGTTGAGCACCGGATGCTCGCGCTTTTCGTCGAGCTTCTTGCCGGCGGCGAGGCGCCAGGCGATGTCGAGCACGCCGGCATGGGCGACGACCAGCACGGTCTCGCCGGCGCTCTCCTTGGCGATCTGGGTCAAGGCCTTGCGCACCCGCTCGGCGAAATGTTCCAGGCTTTCGCCTTGCGGCGCGGCGAAATCCGGCCGGCGAGTCAGATAGTTCGGATAGATGTCGGCGTGCGTCGCCTGCACTTCCGCATGGGTGTGGCCCTGCCAAACGCCGTCGTCTTTCTCGCGCAGCGCCGGGGTCTTGGCGACGTCGAGTCCCCGCGCGCCGGCGATCGGCCTCGCTGTCGCGAGCGCGCGGCGCAGGTCGCTCGAATAGACTCTGTCGAAATGCGCGCCGGCGAGCTCCTTCGCCAGGGCCGCCGCCTGCGCGCGTCCGCGGGCGTTCAGCGCAATGTCGAACTGGCCCTGAAAGCGCCTTTCGATATTCCAGTTGGTCTCGCCGTGCCGTGCGAGACACAGAAGCGTGCGGGGCATGTCGTTTCGGATTTAAGGCGCAGGAGTCGCTGTGCAAAGTCGCCGGGCGTCTACGCCCGCGGCGTCCGGCGTTCTAGGGCCTTGCAGTGCAAAAGTCAGTCCGCATTCGCGGGGTCGCGGCGAATAACCGCAAGCGCGTTGGCGCGCGCTGCGCAGAAGTGGCGGCTTTCCAGGCGGGAAAGCGCGGCATAAACTTATGGGATTAATGGCTTATTGGGCCATTTACCCAGATGCGGCGTGATCTAATGTCTCAGGCCGGTGGTGAATTCCCCCGCCCGCAGCCTTGCGGGCAGCGTTTCGGCGAAGGCCGCCACCGATTCCTCTCCATAGGTCGCCACCAGTTCGCGCAGCGCCGCGCAGAGGGCGGCATGCGCGAAGGAATCGCTTTCAATCCCCGCGAGAATCGCCTCGGCGAAGGCCTCGGTGACATAGGCGAGGGCGGCTCGGTGCTGGTCCCCGCCCAAGTCGTAGAGCGAGGCGACGTTCAATTCGTTCATGACGCCACTCTAGAGAAGCCGCCCGCGCCGCGCGAGGCGACGCTCGCCGAAAGGTTAATTTCGCACATCGGCGCTTAGAGCAGGTTCCGAAAAAGTTGACAGACTTTTTCGATGAGAACCTGCTCCAATATTTTGACTTTGAGCGATTCCTTATCGATCACATGATTCCATGCGATCGGGAAGCGCTCTAAGGGTTTCCGTAGCGATAGGTGATGTCGCGGGTCAGCCGGGAGGCCTCCGCCAGATAGCGGGAGATCACCGTCTTGGCGTTGGGCGTGCAGGCGCGATAGGTCAGCTCATAGCCGCGAAATCCGTGGTTGAAGGACGCCATGAGCCTCTGGCGGCGCGCGCCGTTGGGGGCGTCGGCGTCGAGCAGGGCCGACATCTTCCCCCGCCATTCCTCGCCGTCGCCCGACCCGCAGAGGTCGCGCAGGAAGGCCAGCGCGCCGAGGACTTCCGAGAGCCGCGTGATCTGCGGATCATAGGGCGGCGGCGGCCCCTCCGGTCCGCTCGGCGTCGCCGGCGCTCCGGTCGTCCCTGGCGCGCCGGGCGCCCCGGGCGCCTGCTGATTTTGGCGCTTCGTCTGGGTCTGCGCGGCGCCGTCCCGCTTGCGCGGCGGCGGACGCTCGGACCGCCGCGGCGCGCTGGGCGCGCGCCTGGCGCGGCGGGGGCCGTCGTAGCCGCCGCCGAAGAGGAAATCGAAAGGATCCTGCGCGGCGGCCTCGGCCGAAAAAAGCGCCGCGGCCGCCGCCACAACGAGCGCCGCCGTCGCGCGCTTTGCTTGCCCTGTCATGGATAGAGCCGCTCCTTTTGCCAATCTTGACCCGGCTCGGCCCGGAAAAAGCGGACGCGGTCGTGGAGCCGGAACGGCCGATCGGACCAGAATTCCATCGCGACCGGCGCAATTCGAAAGCCGCGCCAATAAGGCGGGCGAGGGATGCCGCCCAACGCATATTTTGCGGCGAAGACGGCGACGGACCTTTCGAGCGCGAACCGGCTTTCCAGCGGGCGCGACTGCTGGCTCGCCCAGGCGCCGATGCGAGAATCCCGCGGCCGGCTGGCGAAATATTCGTCCGCCTCGGCGTCGCTGACGCGGCTGACGGGTCCGCGCAGCCGCACCTGCCGGCGAAGCGACTTCCAGTGAAAAAGCCCCGCCGCCTGCATATTGGCCTCAAGTTGGCGCCCCTTGGCGCTCTCGGCGTTGGTGTAGAAGACGAAGCCCTCTGGCGTCCATTCCTTCAGAAGCACCATGCGCGCGTCGGGCAGGCCCTGAGCGTCGGCCGTCGCCAAGACCATCGCCTCGGGATCGTTCGGCTCCTTGAGTTGAGCCTCCTGGAACCATTGACCAAACAATGCGAAAGGTTCGGCGGCCTCGACAAAGTCACCCGACGTTAACGCGTTCAAGCGAGAATCCTTTCTCAAGCCGAGTCAAAGATCGGCGCTTCAAAGGTGGCGCTTTGCAGTTTCAGTGCGTCAGACATACCGCCGCTTGCGTCATTGCTCAAATGTCGCGCGGCGCAAAGCTCATTGTCCTGACGGCGACGGCCGGCAGCCTCGCCGGCTGCTCGATCGCCGTGCCCATGGCCTCGGACCCTTCCGTCATGTGGAATTCGGAACGCGTCGCCTCGGACGTCACAAGCGCGATTCCAAAGTCTCCTCCGAAACTGTCCGGCGCGCTCGATTCGGAAGATCAACGCCGCGCCATCGCCGCGCTAAGCACCGCGCTCGACCCGCAAGGAAGCGGGACGAGCGTCAATTGGGACAATCCGCAGAGCGGCGCCAAGGGCTCCTTCACCCCGGTGGGCCAGCCCTATCCGCTGGAAGGCAGGATCTGCCGCGCCTTTCATGGCGACGTCGTCGTGAAAGAGACTGAGGAAAGCTTTCAGGGCGCGGCCTGTCGCGAAAAAACCGCTGAATGGGCGCTCACCGAGGTGAAACGCTCCAGGAAAGGATGACATGTCGGCGCCCTTTGGCAAACGACTTATTGTGGCGACCATCGCCGCGCTCCTCGCGATTCCGGCGTTCTTTTTCGTCGCGCGCGCCATCACGGCGTGGCGGCAAGGCTACGACTGGGCGGAAATGGATTGGGACGACAAGGGCCATACGTCGATGACGGATTTCCTGCGCGCCGCTGACGTGGGCAAGCGGCCGATCGACGTCAATGGTCAGTCTTGCGTCGAATATTTCATCTACAGGGACGGGATCACGGTGAAGATCGTCTGTCCGCAACGCCGAAGCTAAAGCAACACGCCCGGATTGAGGATGCCGTTCGGGTCGAGCGCCGCCTTGATGGCGCGCATGGCGTCGAGCGCGACCGGATCTTTTGTCTCTCGTAAAAGATCGCGTTTTAGACGCCCAATTCCATGTTCGGCGGAAATCGAGCCGCCGAACTCATGCACGACGCCGTGGACGATGGCGTTGACCTCCGCCCAGCGCGCGATGAATTCCGCCTTGTCGGCGCCGATAGGCTGCGAGACGTTATAGTGGATGTTGCCGTCGCCCATATGGCCGAAGGGCACCGGCCGCGCCTGCGGGAAGGCGGCGCGCAGCCTTTGCCCCGCCTCCTCGATGAAGTTGGGAATTACATTCACGGGAACGGCGATGTCGTGCTTGATCGAGCCGCCTTCGCGCTTTTGCGATTCGGACAGGCTTTCGCGCAGCTTCCACAGCGCGCGCGCCTGATCCAGCGATTGCGCGAGGGTTGCGTCCTGGGCCAAATCCGCCTCGATCGCCGCGGTGAGAATCTCGGCGGCGGCGCGCTCCGCTTCGCCATCGGCGAAGGCGGCAAGCTCGATCAGCGCATACCAATCGTGCGGCTGCGCCAGAGGATCGCGCGTCCCGGGAATGTGACGCAGGACGAGTTCGAGCCCCACTCGCGACACGAGTTCGAAGGCGTGGAGCATCGGACCCGCGCGGCCTTTGACGAAGTTCAGCAGTTGCAGCGCCTGAGCGGGATCGCGAAGCCCGAGAAAGGCGACGGCGTGGGAGCGCGGTGAGGGGAAAAGCTTTAGCGTTGCCGCGGTAATGACGCCGAGCGTGCCTTCCGAACCGACAAAAAGCCGCGTCAGATCATAGCCGGTGTTGTCTTTGCGCAGCGCGCCGAGCGTCGAGAGCAGCCGGCCGTCGGCAAGCGCGACTTCGACGCCCAGCACAAGGTCGCGCATTGAGCCATAGGCGAGGACATGCACGCCGCCGGCGTTGGTCGAGAGATTGCCGCCGATGGTGCAGCTACCTTCGGACGCGAGCGAAAGCGGGAAGTAGCGGTCGGCGACCTGCGCGGCGTCTTGCGCCTGCGACAGCGTTACGCCGGCCTCGACCGTCATCGCGTCGGCCGTCCCATCGACGGCGCGAATCTGATTGAGCTTTTCCAGCGAAAGCACGACGGATGCGCCGCTTGGGTCGGGGGTCTGGCCGCCGACGAGTCCGGTATTGCCGCCTTGGGGCGTTACGGACGCGCCCGTTTCATTGCACAGCGCCAGGACGCCGGCGACTTCTTGCGGGCTTTTTGGCTTGAGAACGCAGAGCGCGCGGCCATGATAGAGGTCGCGAGGCTCAGCTAGATAGGGGGACATCGCCGTCGCATCCGTTACGACGGCCGCCTCGCCGACAATGGCCGCGAGACGAGAAAGCAAAAGAGGCGCGTCAGACCGAATGGCTGTCACAGCAGTAAGATGCGCCCTTTTTGTCGCGCTGTCTTAGCGATAGTGACGGCGGCGATCATCTTTGCGGCGGGCATAGACATAAGCGCGCATGGCGACCGGCGCGCTTGCGAGGACGATACTGCATAATGTCGCGGCGATAAGCGCATTCATCATGACGTTCTCCTTCCAGATCACGGAAATCATTTGAATTTCCGGCTACGCTGGATCACTCGCAAATCCTATGCCTGATTTGGGCGGCCGGCAACTGCTCAGGGCGGAGCCGCTGCGTCGCAATGTCGCTTCTTGACGCTCCTGTGACATTCTTGGCACGCAAGAGCGGCGCAGGCGCCGACAATTTCATCCAAGCAGCCGACGTTTCGCGGATTTGCGTCCACTCGACTTCTCAAAAACCGCCACGATCTCGACATGCGCCGCATAGCGGAACTGGTCGAGCGGCGTGATTTCCCGGATGACGTACCCGCCCTTGAGCAAAATTGCGGCGTCGCGGGCGAAACTTTGTGCATGGCAGGAGACGGCGACGACGATCGGAACGTCCGATCGCGCGATTTCAGCCGCCTGCGCGGCGGCGCCGGCGCGCGGCGGATCGAACACGACGGCGTCGAACCCATTGAGTTCGCTGGCGCTGAGCGGTCGCGTAAAGAGATCGCGGGCGACGCCTTCGAGTGTGCGCAGGCCTGGCGTCGCATGCGCCGCGCCGCGCATCGCCGCCAGTGCGCCGGCGTCTGTATCATAGGCTTTCACTTGCGCGCGCCGCGCCAGCCGAAGCGCGAAGGCGCCGACGCCGCAAAACAGATCGGCGACGTTTTGCGCTTTCGCCGTCGCGCTCAGAACGCGGGCCGCGAGCGTTTGTTCGCCGGCCTCCGTCGCCTGCAGGAAGGCGCCAGGGGGAAGCGTGAGCGTCGCTTCGCCGATTTTGATCTGCGGCGCCCGGCGGAGCGCGACAAGCTTGCCGTGATTCGTCAGCCGCGCGAGATCAAGCGCCTCAGCCGCGGCGAGCAGCGCGCCGGTTTCCGTCTCGGAGAGCGGCCCGCCGCCGCGCAGCTCGACGTCCAAACCGCCGAGGGTCGCCGTGACCGCGATGTCGAGCGGCTTGCCGCGCGACGCGAGAATCGCCGCGATCGCGCGGGCGGCGGGCAGCGCTCCGGCAAGTTCGGGCGCGAGCACTGGACAGGTCTCGATCTCGACGATTCGATGCGAGCGCGCCGCCATATAGCCGACGCGCGCCTTGCCGGCGTCGAACCGCGCATGGAAGGTCACGCGGCGCCGGCCGGCGCCATGCGCGTCGACGATCGGCGCGACGTCGAGCGTCAGCCCCGCATTTGCGAGCGCCGTCTCGACGAGACTGCGCTTCCACGCCGCATAGGCGTCGGCGCGCAGCGTTTGAACGGCGCAGCCGCCACAATCCTCAAAGTGCGGACAGATCGGCGCGATGCGCTGCGGCGACGCTTCGACGATGTCGACGAGGCGCGCGTGCTCGCCGTCGACCTCCGCCGTCACGGTCTCGCCGGATAGCGCATAGGGAATGAAGACGCGCCGCTCGCCAAGCAGCGCCACGCCCTCGCCGCGATTGCCGAGCCGCTCGATGACGAGTCGCTGCGGGCCAATCACCAAGCCCCTCACCTTACCTCTCCCCGCAAGCGGGGAGAGGGGACGGCAGGCGTTCCGCGAAATAATCGCGCGCTTGCTCTGTCCCGAAGGCGTGGCGCCGATATCCCTTCTCCCCGCTTGCGGGGAGAAGTGAGATGAGGGGCCGAGGGTTTGGCCTGACTTTCAAACAATCCGTTTGTCCTAACCAAACGTGGCGTGAACGAGAAACTCACGATTGCCGTCGCCGCCCTCGATCGGGGACGACACGACGCCCGAAACGCGCCAGCCAAGAGCTTCGATTTCGTCTTCGATACGCGCGCAGACTTGTGCGTGAATCTTCTCGTCGCGCACCACGCCCTTCTTCACCGCCGTGCGCCCGGCTTCGAACTGCGGCTTGATCAGCGCGACAAGATCGGCGCGCGGCCCCGCGAGCGAAAGAACATGCGGCAGCAGGACGCTAAGCGAAATGAAGCTTGCGTCGATCACGATCAGGCTCGGCGCCTCGGTCATATGCGCCGCCGTCAGCGCCCGCGCGTCCTGCCCTTCAAACGACGTGACACGCGGATCTCCACGCAGCCTTTCGTGCAATTGCCCGTGACCGACGTCGGCCGCGACGACATGGCGCGCGCCGCGATTCAGCAGTAAGTCGGTAAAGCCGCCCGTCGAGGCGCCGACGTCGAGACAGAAGCGCCCTTCGGGATCAACGCCGAAATGATCGAGCGCGTGGGCAAGCTTCACGCCGCCGCGCGACACCCAGGGGTAGGCCGCTTGCGCGACAATATGGGCGTCGGCGGCGATCGGCTCGGAGGGCTTTTTGACAATGCGTCCGTCGACGGTGACAAGCCCGGCTTCGATCGCCTCGCGCGCCTTGGCGCGACTCTCGAAAAGCCCTCGCGCGTGGAGAGCTGTGTCGGCGCGGCTCGCGGCCATCGTCATTCTCCCGTCTGCAGCAGCGTGCCGGCCCGCCGCGCGCTTTTCAGCAGCAGGCCGAACGCCGCCGATGCGGCCGCGAACAACACGACGTCGATCGCGAAGCCCTGCGCCAGCAGATCCCAGCGGACGACGTGATCGATCAATACGGCGCGCAGACCTTCGAACACATAGGTCGGCGGCAGCATCCAGGAGATCGGCTGCAGCCAGTTGGGCAGCGTGGTCACAGGATAATAGACGGCGCCGAGCGGCTGCACGAAGAACATCAGCGACCAGACGAGGTTTTCCGCGCCAAGTCCATAACGCAGCAGAATGCCGGAGACGAAGAGACCGATGCTCCAGGCGAACAACATCAGCACGACGAAGAAGGCGGCGAAAGCGATCCCGAGCGCCCAGAGATTGAAACCGAAGAACAGGATCGCAAAAATCGTGACGGGAAGCACGCCGACGGCGAGTCGAATGAGGCTCAAGGCCACAAGCGCGCCGACGAACTCCGCCGGCCGCAGCGGGCTCATCAGAATGTTGGGGAGATTGCGCGACCACAATTCCTCGATGAAGGAGAAGCAGAAGCCCTGTTGTCCGCGCAGCAGAATGTCCCACAGAAGAATGGCGCCGATCAGCGTGCCGGCGGCCTGCGCCGCGCCGCCGGGCGCCGCGAGCGCGCCGGCGCGCACGAGATAGGTCTGCAGAAATCCCCAGGTGAGGAGCTGGACGGTCGGCCAATAGATGATGTCGAGCACGCGCGTGTATGACGCGCGTAAGAGATAGGCGTAGCGCAGCACCATCGCGCCGATACGCTTGAAGGAAACATTCATGCCGGCGCTCCGTCCACGCGGCCGCGGGCGACGTCGAGAAACACTTCTTCGAGCGTGTCGCGGCCATAGCGCGCCAGGAGGTTCGCGGGCGAATCATCGTCGACGAGCGTCCCGTCCTTCAACATCAGCACCCGGTCGCACAGACGTTCGACCTCGCTCATATTGTGGGACGCGAGGAGGATCGCGCAATTATGCGTGCGCCGATGCGCCTCTAACCGCGCGCGCACCCAGTCCGCCGTGTCCGGGTCGAGTGACGCCGTCGGTTCGTCCAGCAGCAAGAGCTGCGGGTCGTTGATTAGCGATTTGGCGATGGCGACGCGCGTTTTCTGGCCTGCGGAAAGCCGTCCGGTCTGGCGGTCGAGAAAATCGCCAAGCGCCAGATCCTTTGCAAGCTGATCGATCTTCGCGTCGAGATCCTTGACGTCGTAGAGCATGCCGAAGACGCGCAAATTCTGTCGCACGGTAAGGCGATGGGGCATGTCGACATAGGGACTTTCGAAGTTCATCCGGCCGAGCGCGCCGTAGCGCTCGCGCGACATGTCGCAGCCGAAAGCGTGGACCGAACCTTGGGTCGGCTCGATCAGCCCCATCACCATGCCGATCGTCGTGGTCTTGCCGGCGCCATTGCCGCCGAGCAGGCCGGTGACGGAGCCGGCCTCCAGCGAGAAGTCGAGCGGACCGACCACCCGGCGCTTGTCGTAACTCTTCGAAAGGCCGGCGACGGCGAGCGTCGGCCTTGGCGCGACTGGATTTTGGGACATGGAGGTTATTAAGCTCGCCGCGGGCCGCCTCGCAAGGGCGTCACTTCTGACAGAAGGGACAATAAAACGTTGAGCGGCCGGACTGAACGACGCGCGTGATCGTCCCCTTGCAGCCCGGGGTCGGGCAGGCGGCGCCTTCGCGGTCGTAGACGCGGAAACTGTGCTGGAAGTAGCCGAGCGAGCCGTCGATCTGGCGATGATCGCGCAGCGACGATCCGCCCGCCTTCAGCGCATCGGTCAAGACATCCTTGATCGCCTCCGGCAGCCGCGCCAGCGCCGCCGTCGGCCGGCCGCTGGCGAGAACAAGCGATCCCGCCGCGCGCAGCGGCGAAATATGGGCGCGATGCAGCGCCTCGCAGACATAGATATTGCCGAGGCCGGCGATCAGGCGCTGATCGAGCAGCAGCGCCTTCGTCGGCGCCGCGCGTCCGCGAAAGGCCCGGGCAAGGAACGCGGCGTCGAGCGCGCCATTCAAAGGTTCGACGCCGAGGCCGCGAAAGAGCTTGTCTTCATCGATCGCATGCGTGGCGATGAGCAGCATGTAGCCGAAGCGGCGCGGATCGTTGTAGACGACGCGCCGCGCATGATCGAGATGCAAGACGACATGGTCATGCGCGGCGTTTTTGTCGCGCTTGTGGTGAAACGCGCCGGGCGTTTCTTCATCGATCCGAAACGAGCCGCTCATGCCAAGATGCATGATCAGCGAATGGCCGTCATCGAGATCGGCGAGGAGATATTTCGCGCGACGGCGAAGGTCGAGAACGCGCCGGTCCTGAAGACGCGCGGCAAAGCGTTCGGGGAAAGGAAAGCGCAGATCACGGCGCCTCAGCTCGACGCGCTCGATCGTCGCGCCGACGAGCGCGGGCGCCAATCCCCGTCGCACGGTTTCGACTTCGGGCAGCTCTGGCATGAAGTGGGTTGATCCCGTCAAAGCGCCGGCGGGCTGGGACGGCGCGGGCGTAGCCACCGGCTCGGCGACAGGCTATACCCTCCCCTTCCTTCCTCGTCACCCGAGCGCCTGATGATTGATCGAACTTCCGAGCGAGAGGGCTCGACCCATTTCGGCTATTCCGAGGTTCCCTTGAACGAGAAACAGGGCCTCGTCGACGACGTCTTCCACAAGGTTGCGCGGCGCTACGATATTATGAACGACCTCATGTCGGGCGGCATGCACCGGCTGTGGAAGGACACGCTCGTCGCCAAGGTCAATGCGCGGGGGCGCAAGGACTTTCGCCATCTCGACGTCGCGGGCGGCACGGGCGACGTCGCTTTTCGCATCTCCGCGAGCGCGGCGCATGACGCGGAAATCGTCGTGCTCGACATCAATGGCGACATGCTCGAAGTGGGCCGCGATCGCGCGCGCGAGCGCGGCGTTTCCGGCGTCGAATTCGTGCAGGCCAACGCCGAATCGCTGCCCTTTCCCGATGCGCATTTCGACAGCTACACGGTCGCTTTCGGCATTCGCAACGTGCCGCGCATCGACGTCGCCCTCGCCGAAGCCTATCGCGTGCTGAAGCCCGGCGGCCGCTTCCTGTGCCTTGAGTTTTCGCAGGTCGCCGTTCCGGGCCTCGACAAGCTCTACGAAGCCTATTCGTTCAACGTCATTCCGGCGATCGGCAAGCTTGTCGCGGGAGATTCTGAGCCCTATCGCTATCTCGTCGAATCGATCCGCAAATTCCCGAGCGCGGAAGAATTCGAACGGATGATCCGCAAGGCGGGCTTTCGGCGCACTGGCTTTGAGCGTTTGACGGGCGGCGTGGTGGCGATCCATTCGGGCTGGAAGAGCTGATCTCTAACGAGCGCGCTGTGAAAAATCGGGACCCGGTGACGCCGCGCTCTAATCTTTTAGTTTCGATCACGCTATTTCGGGCGATTCCGCCCAAATGCAGCGTGATCTAAAGAGCGGCGGCGTTCGTGATCCTTGGCGTCGGTCATTTCTATCGTCTGGCGCGCGCCGCCTACATCATGGCGCGCGAAGGCGTCTTTGCGCTCCTCGATCCGGCGCTGCTGCCGCCGGCGGCGGCGCCGCTCGTGCGCTTCGCCAATCTCTTCGCGGGCGGCAAGCGCGACGGGACCGGGCGAGCGCTGGTGCGCGCGCTGGCGCAAATCGGTCCCTCCTATGTGAAGCTCGGGCAATTTCTGGCGACGCGCCCCGACATCGTCGGGGGTGAGATCGCCGATGCGCTGACCGCGCTGCAGGACCGGATGGAGCCGTTCGGCCGCGACAAGGCCGTCGCGATCATCGAAAAGTCGCTGGGCCGCAGCATCGACGAGCTGTTTGTGTCTTTTGGCGAGCCTGTCGCCGCCGCCTCCGTCGCGCAGGTGCATGTCGCCCAGGCGCAATACAAGGAGGGCGTGCGCAAGGTTGCGGTGAAAGTGCTGCGGCCGGGGATCGAAGGCCGCTTCGCGCTCGATCTGCGCGACATGTATCGCGTGGCGCGGCTGGCTGAGCGCTATTCCTCGGAAGCGCGCCGGCTGCGCATGATCGAGGTCGTCGATACGCTCGCGCGCACCGTCAGGCTTGAAACCGACTTTCGTCTCGAGGCGGCGGCGGCGTCCGAATTCGCCGACAATGTCGCCGGCGATCCGGAGATTCACGTGCCCAGCGTCGATTGGAGCCGCACCGATCGCGAAGTGCTGACGCTCGAATGGGTCGACGGCGTTCCGCTCTCGGACATCGAGCGGGTCGCCGCTGAAGGTTACGACCTCAAGGCGATCGGCCGCAACGTGCTGCAGTCGTTCCTGCGCCATGCGATGCGCGACGGCTTTTTTCACGCCGACATGCATCAGGGCAATCTCTTCGTCGACAAGAGGGGACGGCTCGTCGCCATCGACTTCGGCATCATGGGACGGCTGGGCCTGAAGGAGCGTCGGTTCCTGGCCGAAATCCTCTACGGCTTCATCATTCGCGATTATAAGCGCGTCGCCGAGGTACATTTCGAGGCGGGCTATGTTCCGGCCAAGCATTCGATCGAAGAATTTTCGCAGGCGCTGCGCGCGATCGGCGAGCCGATGCATACGATCAACGCCGCCGATATTTCGATGGCGCGGCTGCTGACTCTGCTCTTCGAAGTGACGGCGCTCTTTGACATGCGCACGCGCACCGAGCTGGTGCTGCTGCAAAAAACCATGGTCGTCGCCGAGGGCGTCGCCCGCGCCTATGATCCCAAGCTCGACATCTGGAAGACCTGCGATCCGGTGGTGCGCTCCTGGATCGAGGAGAATCTCGGCGTCAAGGCGAAGATCGAGGACGCGAGTAGAAGTCTCACGGAGCTGGCGAAGCTCGCGACCCATCTACCCCGGACGTTGGCGGAGGCGGAGCTCGCCATCCACCGCGTGTCAGAAATGGCGGATGAAGGCGTCGAATTGTCGGACCGCTCACTTAACGCGCTTGAGGGGATGAGACGCCGATCGGACCGCTGGTTCGTGCTGGCGGTGATCGCTGTGGCGCTTTTAGCGATCTGGCTATTTTAAAGAGGCGAATTTAGCCAACGTCGCTAAGAGCGCAACTTGCCATCGAAGATCGACGCGCGCTCGAACGCATCCTGAAAGAGACCGTTGCGCGACTTGGCCTGACGCGAATGCCGCTCGACTGAGAACTCTCAGCTCAAACGAGGAGACGCCATGAACGCTCAACCGATGGAAATCGCCGAAAGCTGCCTGCGCGGGGCCGAAAGCAACAGCATGAGCTTTCCTGAAATCGTCGGGAAGCTGATGCAGGCAGGGTTTGAGAGCTACGCCATCGATTTCCGCCGCGCAACGGCGACTTATTACCTGACGGATGGCGAAAGCGTGGTTTTCTCCACGCCACGGCTCGAAGCGCCGATCGCTCCGACGCTCGACACAAACATTGTGCGGACCGCCATAAGGGAAGCCCAACAATCTGCGCCCGGCTACACATACTTAGGATTCTGTAAGAAGGTCATGGCAGGCGGTTGCGCAGGATATGTTGTGTCGTTCTCCGGTCGCCGCGCCGTATATTTTGGCCGCACAGCCGAGACGCATATCGAACACTTCCCTCAGTAGGGGGTCGATTCCGTCGCAGGCAATCCTTAGCTTTCGGCCGCTGCGCGGGCGCGTGCCGCCACTACGGCTTCGAAGCGCCGCCCGCGTTACATATGGGGGCGGCGCTCTGTTTGGTGAATACGCGGCCCGGCGCTACTTCACCCCGACCAGCTCCACGTCGAAGATCAGCCAGGCGTTCGGCGGAATGACGCCGCCGGCGCCGCGCGCCCCGTAGCCGAGTTCCGGCGGAATGACCAGCGTGCGCTTGCCGCCGACCTTCATGGTTTCGACGCCCTCGTCCCAGCCCTTGATCACTTGGCCCTGGCCGAGCGGGAATGCGAACGGCTCACCCCGATCGCGCGAGGAGTCGAATTTCTTGCCCTTCTCGCCATTGTTGTAGAGCCAGCCGGTGTAGTGCACGACCGCGGTCTGGCCGAGCTTGGGGGTCGCGCCCGTCCCGACCTTCGTGTCCTTGTACTGAAGGCCGGTTAGGCTTTTCGTCATCTGCTCTTCCGTGCGCGCTTCAACGGTGAGCGCGAGGCTCGCGACTGCGGCAAATGCGGCCAGAACCGTTTTGGAGACAAGGCGCATCTTTCGTTCCTCCAGCTTGTTTGAATCGCCGATCGAGCGCCTCAGGTCGAGGAAACCCGAACTTATTCCAGCACGCCAGTGTCGCGGGCGAGTTGCAGCAAATCCTTCTGCGGCCGCGCGCCGACGTGAGAAATGATCTCCGCCGCGGCGAGCGCGCCGAGCATGGCGCTGCGTTCATGCGGCAAGTCCTGCGTATAGCCGGCGAGAAAGCCGGCGGCGAAGAGGTCGCCGGCGCCGGTCGTGTCGACGACCGCATCGACAGAACAGGCCGGCGCGGCGAGGGCGCTCGCGCCATTCGCGACGACACAGCCCTTTTCCGACCGCGTGACGACGCCAAGAAGCCCGTCTTCGGCGCGCAGCGCCGCGAGGGCGGTCTCGAAATCGCCGGTCTGATAGAGCGCGTGCAATTCGCTTTCATTGGCGAAAACGATGTCGACGACGCGGTCGCGGATGAGAGAGAGAAATTCGCCGCGATAGCGATCGACGCAGAAACTGTCGGAAAGTGTAATCGCCACCTTGCGTCCGTTGGCGCGCGAGATCTTCGCCGCCTTCAGGAAGGCTTCCTTGGCGCCGGGCGGGTCCCAGAGGTAGCCCTCCATGTAGAGGACCTTCGCGCGCGCGACCGTCTCCTCGTCGATGTCCGTGGGGGCGAGCGCCTGACAGGCGCCCAGAAACGTGTTCATCGTGCGCTGGCCGTCCGGCGTCACGAAAATCAAGCAGCGCGCGGTCGCGGCGCCGTCGGCGGCCGCCGGCGTGTCGAAGGCGACTCCGGCCTTGCGGATGTCATGCGCGAATTCGCGTCCCGCGTCGTCTTCCTTGACCTTGCCGACGAATCCGGCGGCGCGCCCCAGGCTCGCAAGGCCCGCCATGGTGTTGGCGGCCGAGCCGCCGGAAATAACCGTCGTCGGGCCCATCGCCGTATAAAGCTCAGCGGCCCGCGCTTCGTCGACGAGCGTCATCGAGCCTTTGCGCAGTCCGGCCTGCAGCAAATCGTCGTCCTCGGCGCGCGCGATCGTATCGACGATGGCGTTGCCAATGCCCAGAACATCAAATGATAAGGTCATGAGCGTCGTTAATCCGTTTAGTGAATGGGCAATCGGGCGTCTGGCGCGCCGCAGGCGCGTTGTCTAGCATTGCGGCGCGGTCCCGTCGATCACATGCGAGGCATTCGCGAAATCCGCGAACTCAGGCGACCGAGCGCCGCGCCTTCCGAGTTTGGATTTGCGGCTAGCGGCTAATCGGCGACAGGATCACTTCGATGATGATGACGAACAGCGCCGCCGCGAAGAAAGCCGGCGCCGGGCGCAGCGACACGTGCCGGAACAGGAAGGCATACATGAACACCATCCAAATCAGAATCGGAAAGAGCAGAAAGCGCAGCAGCTTTTCGGTCGGCAAGGGCGGCGGCAGGGCGATGCCGAAGAGGAGGTGCAGGACAGTATAGATGAGCGCCGCAAGCCCGCTCATGATGGCCAGCGCGGTGGCGGTGCGCTGAAACTTTGCGTCTTCTTTCAGAACGCGCAGCAGGCCGTATGTCCCGCCGTAGAGAAGGACCACGCTCATCACGCCGTAGATCAGGCTCCCGAGCAGCGAGTGGTTGAACGATTGCGCGATCGCCTGAAGCACGCCATAGGCGCCGAAAGCGCCCCACATCAATTCGCGCGAATCCGGCAGCGAGAGCTGCGACGCTTCGAGATTGATCATCTTGAGCACGGTCTGCGGCGTCTGCTGATTGAGAAGCGGAATATTGATCGGCATGGAGAGCGTTTCCGTTTTTGGCGTGCGAGAAGGCGAAGGCCTTACCCGCATTGGAAGCGAAAAGCCGTGCGGCCCAGCGCGCAACAACAGCGCTGGCCGGGCCGCACGGCCAATTGGCGCCTCTCTAACACGCTTTGGCGGAGCGCGGAAATCCGGCGATTCTCATGGTGCAACGCAAACTGGCAGGCTAGGGCAGGCGCCGGCTCCAGTCCTCGCGCGCGACCACCTCGACGATGCGTCGAGCGGCGTCGCGCCAGGCGACGCGCAAGACCTGGTCCGGGTCGGCGACGCGGCCGCCGTCGAGAAAGTCGGCGATCGTCTCCGCCAGCGCCTTGGCGTTATTGACCTGAAAATAGAGCGCGCCGGCCCGTCCGACCTCGCGAAAGACCGGGATGTCGCTGCAGATGACCGGGCGGCCGCGGCGCGCCGCCTCGACGATCGGCAGGCCGAACCCTTCGGCATAGGACGGGAAGATCAGCGCCGCCGCGCGGTCGTAGAGAAACGAAAGCTCGTCGTCGTCCGCGTCGTCGAACCAGAACAGCCGACGGCCGAATTCCTTATGTCCGAGAATTTCGCTTGCCACCGCTTCTTCAAACCAGCCGCGCCGGCCGACGAAGACGATCCGGACGTCGCGGCCTCTCGCCCAGAGGTCTTCACAGGCGCGAAGGGCGACGCGCTGCCCCTTGCGCGGTTCGATCGTGCCGACGGCGAGAAAGACCGGCGCATCGCCGGCGACCGCCGCTTTGACCTTGTCGCGCGGCGCGGCGTCTGCGCGCAGCGCCAGATCGGAGCCGCAATGAAACCAGCCGATCTTCAGGCCGGGACGATGCGGCAGCCCTTGCGCAGCGACATAGTCGGCGAGTTCGTCGGCGACGGTTCGCGAAATCGCCAGGAAACTGTCGCTTTCGAGGAGCGCCTTGCGCAGCCAGGCGCGATAGCGCGGCACCGTCACTTCGTGGCAGGCGTGCGGATAAAGCTCGGGAATGAGATCGAAGATGCAGGTGACGACCTCGCCGCCCGCGTCCCGAATCTGCGCGAAAACCGGCGCGAGTTCGTCGAAGGCGTTCCAGCTGTCGGAAAGCATCAGAAAGCGATCGCCTCCGGTGATCGCGATCTCGGAGTCGGGCGCAGCGTCTGCGCCGACAAGTTCGGCGATGAAGCCATTGGCGGTCAGCAGACGGCCGCCTTCGCAGCGCACCGCCAGAACCGGCAGGTCGAAGCTTTCGCCGCTGTAGAGGCCGCGCGTCACTTCCTTGACGACGCGCTGAATGCCGGTGCCGGCGTCGCGCTTGATCGTTCCCGTCACGTCGACCAGCAACCGCCGCGCCGGCAGCGGCGCGCCTCGAGCGGGCGGAGCGCCCTGGTCGGAGGCCACTGGCGTCGTCGCGTCGGGCGGCGTCGGGCGAAAGCGCGCGACGAGACCGTTCGCGGCGTCGGCGAAGAACGCTTCGATCGGTCGGAGAAAGCGATAGATGTGGCCGGAGACCGAGTAGATCAGCCGATAGCGCTCATGGGTCAGATGCAGGAGTTCGGCGCGTAAATGATCGAGCTGAAATTCGAGCAGGCGGATGCGTTCGCGCTCCTGCTCGCGCTCCTGGTTTTCCTGCTCGCTCATGGCCGCTTGATCATGACGCCTTCGCGGCCTGCGCTTCCGCCGCGCGGGCGTCGTCGAGCAGCGCCTGCAGCATGTCGTCGATGTCGTGGCGCGGACGCCAGCCGGTCGCGTCGGTCAGTCGCGTCGCGTCGCAGGCGACGCTGGCGATGTCGCTTGCAGGGCGCAGCAGCGCCGAATCGACCTTGATCTCAAATGGCGCCTTGGCTCGTCCGCGCAGCCGCTCGAGCAGCGCTTCCATGCGATGCGCCCTTCCGGACGCGATGTTGAAGATCGAGACGGAGGCGGGCAGATCCCGCGCACTTGCGATCAGCCGCATATAGGCGTCGATCACGTCGCGCACATCGAGGAAATCGCGCGCCTTGGACAGATCGCCGACCTTGAGGCGGGGCTCGGCGCGTCCCGCCTCGATCGCCGCGATCTGCGCGGCGAAGGAGGCGAGCGCGAAGTTACGATTGCGCTGGCCCGGCCCGGAATGGTTGACCGGCCGCGCCACGATGAGCCGCCCTCGGGGCGCAAGCAGATCCGCGAGCGCGCTCTCGGCGGCGACTTTCGAGCGGCTGTAGACGTCGACCGGCCGCAATGGAGCGTCTTCGCTCAAGACGCCGTCACGAAAGCTTGCGCCATAGGCCGCCGCCGTCGAGGCGAAAAGAAAAACGGCCTCGGGGCAGTGACGGGCGACCGCCGCCCCGAGTGCGAAAGAGCCATGAAAATTCACCCGCCAAGTCAGTTCGGCGGCGTGCAGCGCCTGCGCGATCGACGATTGACCGGCGAGATGGACGATGAGATCGGGACGCAAGCGCGCGATGATCGCATCGATCGCCGCTTCGTCGACGAGATCCGCGATGGCTGCGGCGAAAGCCTCATGGCCGCCGCGTTCGCCGGGACGCAGCAGCAGCGAGCGCGTCGCCTGCGGATAGGCCTCGGCCAGGGCGGCGCAGAGGTGGCCGCCGACAAATCCGGCGCCGCCCGTCACCAAGATGCGCTCGAAGGCTGCCATCGCGGGCGCCCTTTTTCGGGTTAGGCCGACTCGCGCCGCAGCCGCTCGAGATCGGCGTCGACCATCTCGCAAATCATTTCGCGAAGATCGATCTCCGGCGTCCAGCCGAGAACCTGCCGCGCCTTGCTGGAGTCGCCAAGCAAAACGTCCACCTCGGCCGGACGGTAGAACGCCGGGTCGATGATGACGAATTTCTCCATGTCGAGGCCAGCGTGCTCGAATGCGATGTGGCACATATCGCGCACCGTGGTGGTGACGCCGGTCGCGACGACGTAATCGTCCGGCTTCTCCTGCTGCAGCATCAACCACATGGCGCGCACGTAATCCTTGGCGTGGCCCCAGTCGCGCTTGGCGTCGATATTGCCGAGCCGCAACTCTGTGGCGCGGCCGAGTTTGATCGCGGCGACGCCGGTCGTGACCTTGCGGGTGACGAATTCGACGCCGCGCAGCGGGCTTTCATGATTGAAGAGAATGCCCGAGGAGGCGTGAAGGCCGAAGCTCTCGCGATAGTTCACCGTGATCCAATGGCCGTAGAGCTTCGCCACCGCATAGGGGCTGCGTGGGTAGAAGGGCGTCTTCTCGCTCTGCATCGGCTCCTGGATGAGCCCGTACATTTCTGACGACGACGCCTGGTAGAAGCGCGCTTTGGGCGCGCCGAGCCGCATCGCCTCGAGCACGTTTGTCACGCCGACGCCGGTGACGTTTGCGGTGAGGAGGGGCTGGCGCCAGGAAGACGCGACATAGGACTGCGCCGCGAGATTATAGATTTCATCCGGCTGGATGTCCTGCACGGTGCGCAGCAGGCTGGAGAGATCGGCGAGATCGGCGTCGTGCAGATTGAGCTTGCCGCTGATGCCGAGCCAGCGCAGGCGATGGTCCTCGACGCCTCGGTGCGACGAGCGCCGCACCACGCCATGCACTTCATAGCCCTTATCGAGCAGAAATTGCGACAGATAGGCGCCGTCCTGTCCTGTAACGCCAGTCACCAGCGCGCGCTTGGTCATTAATGGTCCTATTCAAAAGGGGCCGGCCTCCGTGGCGAAGGCGAAACCTTCGCGGCGGCGCGGCCTTAGGGCAGTCTCGCGCAGCCGCGAGCGGCGCAAAAGGCGCGCGTAACGGAATTACAGAATCAGGGCGCCTGAAGCAAGAGCGTGGGCGGGAACAGGCCGGACGGCGGCAGGCGCCGCCGTCGGCAGTGTCGAGAATGGCGTTAGTCCGCTTACGCCGGCTTGTCGGGCGGCGGCAGCTTGCCTTCCGGCGTCGCCTTGTCGATCGCTTCCGGCAAATACTGGGCGAGCAGCGCTTTCGCCTTGTCGACGTCGATGCCGGCGTTCTTGGCGATTTCCATCAGCTTATCGGCGTTGACCACCTTGCTGATGTCCATCTCGCTGATCTTTTCATTGGGACCGAGGCCGACCCAGGAGTGGATCTGCTTCCCCAGGCCGGAGTTCTCGAAATTCTTGACGACGCCGTCGAGGCCGCCCTGCTTCTCCACATAATCCTTAATAAGGTTCAGGGCTTCAGCCCCGATCACGCCGCCAGCGATCGCTTTGAGCCAACTCATGACTATTCTCCCTTTTTAAAAAAGCGCGCGCTTTGCGCCGCGCTAGCTGAGATAAGGCGGGGCATAGGCTTTACAATGGCGGGGGATGGGCAGGAGATCGGGCAGGCGATCGCGACACAGCCTAAGCCATTCATTCAAATAGAAGATCCTCCCTGCGTTCGCCCCAGCGTCGGATTTCTTCCCAAATGTCAGGGGCGGTTTCGGCGTAGCGGAAAAGATGGCGGTCTTGCGCGTCGATCACGCCCTCGTCGACCAGGAAATCGACGTTAAAGGCGCGTCGCCAATAGTTTTCCCCCACGAGAATGATGGGGATCGGCTTGACCTTGCCGGTCTGCACCAGCGTGAGCGTCTCGAACAATTCGTCGAACGTGCCGAAGCCTCCGGGAAAGGCCACCAACGCCCGCGCGCGCAGCATAAAATGCAGCTTGCGCAGTGCGAAATAGCGGAAGCGCAGGCAAAGCGATGGCGTGACATAGCTGTTGGGCAGCTGCTCATGCGGGAGGGTGATGTTGAGCCCCACCGTCTCGGCCCCGGCGTCGAAGGCGCCGCGGTTCGCGGCCTCCATAATGCCCGGTCCGCCGCCGGTGACGATCGCGAGGCGCGGCCAGTCGCCGCTCTCGCGGGCGGCGCCAACCAGAGCGCCGAACTCGCGCGCGATTTGATAATAGCGCGAATTTTCGCACACGCGTTTCGCCACCGCGAGCTGTTTGGCGACGGCCGCGTCATTGGGATTGGCTGTCGCGCGCGCCTGCGCTTCGGCGAGGCGGCTTTCCGCTAAGGCGGGTTCGACGATGCGAGTCGAGCCGAAAACCACGATCGTATCGGTGACGCCATGGCGTCGCAGCAGCAGTTCGGCCTTGAGGTATTCGAGCTCGAGGCGCGGACCGCGCGCTTGGGCCGACGTCAGGAAATGAATGTCCTCGTCGGCCTTGCGATAGGACGGACTGGAGAGGATCGCCTGCAGCCGCTTGGCGGCGGCGAGGTCCGGGATGTGCGGCGCGGGGAGTGCGGACGGCGCCCGCCCATCGGGTTCAGGCCGAGAATTTCGCTCTTCATCGCTTGCGCTCAATCATACTCTCCTTTGGCGCCCATACTCTCCTTGGCGCTTTTCTTTATTTCCGGATAGGTCCGGCGTATATGACCCGCCGGACGCCGGACGGCGAAGATTGATCGAGGAGCAGGGCGGGAGCGCATGGCCGGGCATAGTCAATTCAAGAACATCATGCACAAGAAGGGCAAGCAGGACGCGATCCGCTCCAAGCTGTTTTCAAAGCTCGCCCGAGAAATCACCGTCGCCGCCAAGATGGGCCTGCCCGACCCGAACATGAACGCGCGGCTGCGCGCCGCCGTTCTCGCCGCCCGGGCGGAGAACATGCCAAAGGACAATATCGAACGCGCGATCAAGAAGGCGTCCGGCGCCGACGCCGAAAATTACGATGAAGTGCGTTACGAGGGCTATGCGCCGGGCGGCGTCGCCGTCATCGTCGAGGCGCTGACCGACAATCGCAACCGCACGGCGGGCGAGGTGCGCTCCTATTTCACCAAGGCTGGCGGCGCGCTGGCCGAGACCGGCGCCGTGTCCTTCATGTTTGACCGCGTCGGCCTCGTCGAGTTCGACAAGAAGGCGGCGACGGAAGATGCGATGATGGAGGCGGCGATCGACGCCGGCGCCGACGACGTCTCGACGGCCGACGAGACGCATGAAGTGATCACGTCCGTCGAATCGCTGCGCGACGTCGCCAAGGCTCTCGAGGAGAAATTCGGCGAGCCGCGCAAGGCGGCGCTCGTCTGGCGACCGCAGAACACGATCAAGGTCGACGATGATTCGGGCGAGAAGGTCCTCAAGCTCGTCGGCTTGCTCGAGGACAATGACGACGTGCAGAACGTCTACGCCAATTTCGAGGTCTCCGACGCGCTGGTCGCCAAGCTCTCGGGCTAATCCGGCGACGGGCGATGACGCCGATCCGCGCCGGGGTGAGAGATGCACAATAAGCGAGGCTATCACCACGGGTCGCTCAAACAGGCGCTGATCGACGCCGCTTTGGACATTCTCGCCGAAGGCGGAACATCGGCGCTGACGCTCACCGAGGCGGCGCGCCGCGCCGGCGTTTCGCCCGCCGCCCCTTACCGTCACTTCAGCGGTCGCGACGCGCTGATGAGCGAACTGGCGCGCCGCGGTTTCGAGACCTTTGGCGCACGGATTGAAACGGCATGGGACGAAGGCCGGCCCGACGCCAGAAGCGCGATGCGCGCCATGTGCGCCGCCTATCTCAAATTTGCGCGCGAAGAGCCCGGGCTCTACGCGGCGATGTTTGCGCAGGCGAAGACGCTTGCCGATCCGGGAGCGGGCGGCGCCGCCGACCATGCGCTGGAGATCCTTTGGCGCGCCGTGGTGGCCTGGCTGCAGCAGGCGGGCGCGCCGGCGCAGGGCGCGCGCTACGCGGCGCTGCAAATATGGTCGCTCGCCCATGGCGTCGCGATGCTGACCATCTCGGGTCATTTCGATCCCGTCAAAAGCGCGGATCCGGCGCTGGTGCTCGAGAGCGCCGCGCAAGGCGTCATGGAGAGCGCCGCTGCGCGCGCGAAAGCCGCGCCAGCTTAATCTCTTAATAAAGCGCGACCGGGCGCCAAATTACGCGCCGGCTTTAATCCTTCATTAACGTTAACGCCCTCAAATGACGCAAATCCTAATTGCGTGAGGGCTCCCGTGACGCAAGCGTCATCCCGACACATCCGCTTCAGAGGCAGGTCCTTTCCCGTCCTGACGCTGGAGCCCGAGCAGCCGATCGAAGGCTGGTTCGAGCAGCTCGACGCGCTGCTTGAGCAGTCGCCCGCGTTTTTCAGCCGGAAGTCGATCGTCATCGACCTCGCCAAGCTGACGATTGAGCGGCCACAACTCACCGAGCTCCTCGAAAATCTCACCCGGCGCGGCATACGCCTCATGGGATTGTCGGGGGTCGACCCGTCATGGGCCAGCGACGATCTGCCGCCGATTCTGGCCGGCGGTCGCGCTACCCCGCAACCGCCGCCGGACGTCAGCGCAACGCGCGCCAAAGACGCAAGCCCTGGAACGCTGTCCCCAAGCGAAGAAGCAGCCTTCGAGGATATCGCCAACGCGCTCGGCGCCGGCGGCGCACAGTCCGTCGATTCCAAATCGTCCGAGCCGCCGGCCCCCTCGGCTGCGCCGCTGATCCTGCTGGAGCCGGTGCGCTCCGGGCAGTCGATTTATCACCCGGACGGCGACGTGACCGTGATCGGCTCCGTCGCGTCGGGCGCGGAAATCATGGCGGGCGGCTCCGTGCATATCTACGGGACGCTGCGCGGCCGCGCGATGGCCGGCGCCTATGGCGAAAAACGCGCGCGAATTTTCTGCCGCAAGCTCGAAGCCGAGCTGCTCTCGGTTTGCGGCGTTTATCTGACCGCCGACGAGATCTCGGCGAATGTTCAGAGCCAATCCATCCAGGCCTGGCTCGAAAACGAGACGGTCAAGATCGCGCGGCTCGATTAAGAGAGGACGAACAATGGCCAAGACTTTGGTGGTGACCTCCGGCAAAGGAGGCGTCGGAAAGACAACGTCGACCGCGGCTCTCGGGGCCGCGCTGGCCCAACAGGGTCACAAGGTCGCGGTCGTCGACTTCGACGTCGGCCTGCGCAACCTCGATCTCGTCATGGGCGCCGAGCGGCGCGTGGTGTTTGATCTCATCAACGTCGCGCAGGGCGACGCGAAGCTGCATCAGGCGCTCATCCGCGACAAGCGCTTGAACAATCTCTATCTGCTGCCCGCGTCGCAGACGCGCGACAAGGACGCCTTGACCGAAGAGGGCGTGCAGCGCGTCATCAATGAATTGCGCGAGAAGTTCGACTGGATCGTCTGCGACAGTCCCGCCGGCATCGAACGCGGCGCGACGCTCGCGATGCGCTTCGCCGACGTCGCGGTGGTCGTCGCCAATCCGGAAGTCTCCTCGGTGCGCGATTCCGATCGCATCATCGGATTGCTCGACGCCAAGACCGAACGCGCCGAAAAGGGCGAACGCGTCGAGAAGCATCTGCTGCTGACGCGCTATGACGCGCAGCGCGCCGGCCGCGGCGAGATGCTCAGCGTCGACGACGTGCTCGAAATTCTCTCGATACCGCTGCTTGGGATCGTGCCGGAGAGCGAAGACGTCCTGCGCGCCTCGAACGTCGGCGCGCCGATCATTCTTCACAACGCCATGAGCCCCGCGGCGCGCGCCTATTCGGAAGCGGCGAAGAGGCTGTGCGGCGAAAAACTGCCGGTGAATATTCCCGCGGACAAGCGGGGACTCTTCGTTCGGCTCTTTGGTCGGAGGGCGGCATGAATATTTTCGGATTGTTCGGGCGTCGCGGCGCCACCGCGCCGGTTGCGCGCGAGCGCCTGCAGATCCTTCTCGCGCATGAACGCAAATCCGCGCGCGATTCGGATCTCATCGCCGTGCTGCACAAGGAAGTCCTCATCGCGATCTCCAAGCACATCAACGTCGACCCCGAAAAGGTCATGGTGAAGATGCATCGCAAGGAAGACATGTCGCTGCTCGAAATCGACATCGAGATCGAGCCGGCGGCGACGCTCGAAAGCGACGTGGCCTTCGTGGATGACGCCGTGCTTGAAGATGATCTGAGCGGCAAGGCGGCCTGATTTCCCGACGCGAAACGCGTGACGGCGCCGCGCCAATTTCTTGGCGCGGCGCTTTCCCTTGCGCCAATGTTAATGCATATTACATTGGTGTCGGCCCCGCTTTGGCGGCGGGCGGCCGTTGACCAACTGGAGCCCATCATGAGCTGCCATCGTTATTCTCGCATGTCGTCATCCGGAGAGGGCGGGGCGCCCTGGGGGCATCACGGACGAATGTCCTGGAGGCCCTACGAGATCGCAGCGGTGATCCTCGGCTTTTTCATCTTCTGGCCGCTCGGCCTCGCCATATTGGTCTGGAAGCTTTGGCAGCGCAGCCAGGGCTTTGAAGGCGATTTCTTCGCCTTCGCCCAGGAGCAGGGCGCGCGGGTGAAGGACGCCGTGAGCGGCGTCGCCCGGGAGGGTTCGGCCGCTTGGGGCGGTCCCGCCTTCATGCGCTCGACCGGCAATATCGCTTTCGACGAATGGCGCGAAGGCGAACTCGCGCGGCTTGAGGAAGAGCGCCGCAAACTCGCCGAAGCGGAGCGCGACTTCGCTGAACATATCGACCAGCTGCGCCGCGCCCGCGATCGCGAGGAGTTCGAATCCTTCATGCGCGGCCGCAAAGGCGAGGATAAAGGCGCGTAACGCGGGTTAAGGCTGCGCAAGCGCTGACCTGAACAGAAGAGGCGCAAATCGGCATTGTCCGATTTGCGCCTTCGCGCGCCGGCCTTTTCTCGCCTCGCCCGCGTTCTTAACGGGGAATGACGGACCGTTGGCGCGCTAGAAGACCCCCTCTGACGAATCCGGTCTTGCCCTGATAAGAGACGCGGCACCAGCCCCTGCCGAGTCCACTTCTGCAGCGAAGGACATCGACCTTTTTGCCGCCGGGAATCACCGTGATAACGGAGGAAAACATGCTGGCGCGCCGTTTTAGGCTGGCTGCGTCAGTCGTCACAACTGGCGCAACGATGACCTGCGATCCGGACGTCCCGAGCGCAGGCGCGTTCACCCACCCCGTCTTCGAACCATAGCGGACTTGGCACCAGCTGTGGCGCCAGCCCGGGTCGCAGCTCAACACCTGCACATCAGATCCGGCCGGAATCTGACCGATTCTACGCCATGACACGCCCGGTCCAGAGCGTAAGACGGCCGGACTTTGGGCGGTGGCGGCCTGAGCCACATCCTGGACAAGAAAAGCGACGAGGCCGACTGTCGCTGCAACGAGCATGTTTCTCATAGCGAACTCTCCCACTTACGGACGACAAGCTTCTTCCTACTCACGCCACACCGGCATATCAGGCGAGCGAAGGAGATTGGTCCGTTTGACGGTCCCTCAGCAATGCTCCAACTTGTTCTTTCGTTGTTCTGGAGACGAGAAAAGACAAGTGCAGCCCTTGACGTTTTTCAATTGGGATAAACCTAAAGCTTTTCTAGTGAGATTGCACAAACTTTTCGCCGGCGAAGCGCGACTCGCCCACGGTCGAGCGTTGCGCCGCTCCGCGATTTTGGATTCAAACCGCGTCAGCCTCGGTCGGAGACACGCCTCTACTGAATTGGCTCAGAACGGATCTGACGTCGCCACGTCCTGGTATGCTTCGAGCGCGAGCGACAGTCTTTTGTCCTCACCAACTGCAGGCTGCGCGATACGCCCGGCGGCAAAGGCGATCATGGGATCGGCGCCAGGCGGCAGATGACGCGCTTCATCAAGCAGGAACTCAGCTCTCGCCTGCTCATCGTGAATTTCGCCAAGGCAATTTTGCATCTGCTCCAAGCGTTCCAGGAGGCTTCGAAGCGCCTTCCGCCCGCTTACAAGTTTTGCGGCGGACTTGAAAAAGCCTGCCATATAACGAAGCTTCTTCGCCCGAATGCGAACTTTGTGCTGCGCCTCTGGATCGAGATCGCCAAGATTGCGCGCCGATTTTACAAATTTGCGCAGGCGCTTCTTCAAGGCGCGACCGGCAAAACGTCCAATCGGCTGACGCCAACGGCTTTCGTCGGCCCGCCACGATCCCTCCTCGATCCAGGCCGCCAGATCGATGAGAAGCATCCTCAATCGCGGCGAGTCCACGGCGGCGTTCACCCTGCCATGCGCGTCATCTCTCTTGGCGTCGGTGCGATCGGCGAGTTGGCGTGCGCCTGGACAGCCGCCCGTCTCATCCGCTGCTTCGAAGTCTTGCTGAAACACATCCAGATCACGCGCCTCGCCAAAGACATGGGCGATCCATTTGAGTTCATCATCGAGACGCTGATAATCAGGATCGTTAACGATCGGCTTGAAGAGCTGGAGAGCAGCCCGTAAGCGCCGCAGCGCGATCCGCCCTTGGTGAACGGCTTCGACTCGATCATCGCCTCTCAGGGCATGGGTATTGAGGATGAAGTCATGCAGGCAGGCGTGGCAGACGAGTTGGAACGCCTCGGCGCAGTTCATGCGCGTTGTCATTTTGGGTTGGCGTCCCTTGAACGCGCGACCCCACGCGTCCTTGGCCAGAAGATGCCCGCGCTCGGCTTTGCTGATCAAAGAGAGAGTGATGGGCGCGTCAGCGCAGAGAGCGCCAGCAAATTCGAACAATGTCTTGCGCTCGCCGCTTTTGAGCTCAAGCTCCAATTCGCTAAATCGCTGCGTGCGGCTTTCTGTTCTGATCTCGCCGATGTCGAGCGCGGCTTCCAGCTCGCTTTCATGCAAAGTTATCACTGAAGTTTCTCGTTCCACGTCAACGTCGAGATTGCGACGCAGATGGTCCCGCACCTTCGCTTTTCTAAAAAACCGCGCCAAGGGCGAGCGTCGAATGGTCGCCAGGTCAGGCGCGTCCCCTTCGGTCGCAGCTTCGAATTCATCCCGATCCAGCGTGGAGGGCTTCTCGCGCTTAACCGTCTGTATGCTTTCCTGCCCGTCTTGGCGCACACGCAACGTCACCGCGTGACGCCAGAGATAATCATCCGCCGTATCGAAATAATGCGAGACGAGGCGTCGCCGCGCTGTCGCTTCCTTTGTGTCCTCGCGGAGCGCCGCCTGTACAGCGGCTAAGGCTTCTGGAGGAAAAACGAATTTAAGTTCGGACTCGACATTATCCATGGAGAGACCTCCGACTCATACGAGCTAGGGTCGCCGCCGGCAGAGGGAAGCAAGGAGGAACGCGTATTTGGTTCAACGGATGCCGCTTTCCTGCAGAACGGCGGTGGCGAACGCGCGAGGCGCAAATCGGCACAGCTGATTTGCGTCGAAGAGCGGCTTATACAGAAGCGCGCAACTACGATGACTTATTGCGACTTATCCGTTATAGGTAGCAGATGTCCTTCGTCGAAGACGCTAGGACCGAGCGCCATGTCCAAGGCGTATTGCCAATACTAAAGGACGCTTGTGCCGAGGCGGGTCTTTCGAGCGACCTTCCTTGCCATATACGTCAACAGAAAGACCTTCAGCTTCAATGCGCCAGCCCACTCGTCCGTTCATAACGGCCTATAAAGGTCGGTCTCCCAAATCTCGCACTTCGAATCCGTGGAAGATCAACGAGCCTGAAAATGCGAGTGTGAGTCCAACGCTGAATGCCGCCAGCGCTTCGGCCGCTCCCGAGGTCGAACGTGACGCCTCATATTTGGCGGCGCTAAACGCGGCGGACGCGGTTTTCGGCGCCAAAGCGCCAGAACGTCCCCAAATTCTCTCGCCATCGACGGGCCTGCCGGGGCGCGTGCTCCCGAACCTGTTGCAAAACGAGGTCGTAAACGATCTTCCGGCGAGAGGCGCGTCAACTCGGACGCGTCGTGCGCGCCAGCCGGCCAAAGTTGCAGAGGCTGTTCCTGCGGAACCAAAAAAGGCGAAGCCGCAGGCCGCGCCGCTAACAGCAGTGACCCCGATATTCACGGCGCCGCGCGCAAAAGAACCGGAACCGGAAGTCATTCTCAATACATCGTCGCGGCCGATCAGGAAGATTCGCAGGAAATGGGTTTTGAAGACTGAACTCAAGGCCGGCGAAACATGGAAGCGGCGCTTGAGCAGATTTGCTCGCTGATCACGCTCCTTTTGCAGCCGCGCTCATGAGCAGCGCATTCCGTCCAGCTTTCCGTGCGTGTGGATCGCCCGCCACAGTCCTCAAATATTTGAGCATTAACCACACTTCTCGACCCTGAATTAACGGCCCGGCGCCCATCCTCGCGGCATGGTCCGCCGCGCCCATCCATCGTTGCTCGTGCCGGCGCTCGTCGCGGCGACGCTTTCCGCTTGCTCGATCGGGCAGAAGCCTCAGCGGCCGGCCTGGCGCACCCAGGCTGAAAACGCCTGTCTCGCGGAAAGACGCGTCAACCCTTCCGAGTTCATCGCGCTCGCGCCCGAAGTCGACGGTCCGGGCATTTGCGGCCTCACCAAGCCGTTCAAAGTGACGGCGCTGCAGGGCGGGGCCGTTTCGTTCAACGCGACCGCCACCCTCGACTGCTCGATGGTCGCCGAACTCGACGCCTGGCTCGCGGATGCCGTCCAGCCCGCCGCCCAGGCGCGCTTCAGACAGCAGGTGGTTCAGATCAATTCAATGGGCTCTTACGCCTGCCGCGGCATGAACAATCAGCGGGGCGCGCAGCTTTCTGAGCATTCCTTCGGCAATGCGCTGGACATCGGCGGCTTCGTGCTCGCCGACGGCCGCGAGATCACCCTTGTGCGCGACTGGCGCCACGGCGACGAACAGACGCGGGCCTTCCTGATGGACGTGCATCGCGGCTCATGCGGGCATTTCTCGACGGTGCTGTCGCCGGGCTCCAATGCCTTTCACTACAACCATATTCATGTCGATCTGGCGATGCACGGCCGCTCCGGACGCAGCATCTGCAAGCCCGAGCCGCAAGAGACGTTGCCGCCGCCCGACCTGTCGCCGCTGATCGCCCAGGGGCGCGCGCCGCCTGCGCCGGATGACGAGACTGATAATGACACGACGGGCAAGCCGCCGCTCGCCGCGTTCGAAGGACCTGGAGTCGGCGCGCGGGACGGGTTCGGCCCTGTGGCCGGACCTGAGGCCTATGCGCCGCCGCCGCTTCCGCCGCGCCGCGGCGGCATCGGCCAGCTCATCGAAGATCCGGATCAGACGTCGAGCATCGGCCGCCGGCGACGACTATAAATCTTCCCGCGTCAGTCCTGTTCGTTTGGCTATCCTCGCCAACATTCGTGGCCCGATCTCCTCGCCATCGTGAAACGCAAATATGAAATCAGGAAACCCACTTTTGGCATACGTCCGGTGAGAGCCGGCGGATCGCTTTTCCGTCCAACCTTTTCTTTCTAGCGCTGCACGAAGACGCTTCGCCTTTACGCTCGGCCATGGCGTCATGCAGCCGCGAAAGTAATATGAATCGGCTCAGTCGGGCGTTCGCCATGTTCAATGCGGTCTGCGATGACGCGCAGGGCCAGCGCCTCCACCTGAGCGATGGCCTCCTCCCGGGTCGTGGCGTATTTCAACGCGCCGGGAATTTCCAGGATTTCGGCGATCCAGCGGCCGTCCACCTCCTGCTCGGTCTCCACAGTCAGCTTCATCGCCCTTCCTCAGCGCTTGCTCGCGCCCACATTGACGAGCCGCAGAACGAGCCACGCCGGCACGACGAAAATGGCGCCGGCGAGCACATAGCTGACAAGCTCCCTCACCGCGCCGAAGCCCAGCTGATAGATGCGGTCGAAGAACGCCTGCACGCCGCGAAAAATGTCGATCGGCCGCAGTTCGAGCCACATCAGCAGGGCGCCGACGACGAGCGAAATGACGAACAACCGCGCGAGAATGTTGAGCGGCGAGCCGCCGAGGAAATTTTCAAGCGTGTTGTTCGACGCCATCTGGTTGGTTTCCTGTGAAATTTTATCGGAGTTCGGCAGAACCAGCACGTCATGCGCGGCCTCTGGCCGCTCAGGCCGGGGCGGCTTGTCGAGATGCGGCCAATTGGCGAAGGGTCCCTGATCAGCCACGGGGGCGCTCCTGCGGACGCGTCGTCACTCTGGTCCTCACGGAGCGCCTCCGGGCGAGGTCTCTTCGCGGAACAGGCGCATTATGCGGCGCAGAAAGCGCTCGGTAAAGGAGAGCGCGCGCTCGAATTCCTCTTCGCTCGGCGCCATGTTCGGCCTGGCCGCCGGGGGAACGGGCGCACCCTCGGCGCGCGCTTTGAGCGCGGCGTTCTCCTTGCGCAGACGGTCGATCTCCGCCTCAAACGCGGTGCGCTCCTCGGCGCCCAGCCGACACGCCGTGACGCCGTCCTTGACCGAACAATAGGACAGGGCGCCGGTCTCCTTGTTCAGCCGGACATAGCCGCCCTCGGCAGGGGTGAGCGTGAAGCGCTCGCCTTCCGGCGCGATGATGGGCGGCGGCGTTTCGGCGGCCGCCGGCGCTCCGAAGGACGCGGCGAGGACAATCGCGAGGAAGAGATGCTGTGCTTTGCCCATGGTCGCCGCTCTTAAGGGGAAGCTTGCTCGCACATGGGCGTTTGTCGTTCGCGCGTCAATGGCGGGCGCGCGCATCGGCCGCGCTTGAATGGCTCGGCCGGCTCGGCCATATAGCTGAAGCCGGAGCGCTTCACGGGCTCTGGCCGAAGAGGCGCCAACAGGGCTTCAACGACATGTCGCGTCCGCCGCTCAATTCGCCGTTCCTGCTCGGCTTCGATGAGATCGAAAGGGCGCTCGACCGCGTCGCCCGCACCGCCTCCGACGGCTACCCTCCCTATAATATCGAGCGCATTCCGCGCGTCGAGAGCGCGCCGGAGCGGCTTCGGATCACACTGGCCGTCGCGGGCTTCACCCGCGACCAGCTCGACGTCTCGCTCGAAGAGAATCAGCTTGTCATCCGCGGGCGGCAAACCGAGGATCGAGAGCGGCATTTCCTGCATCGCGGCATCGCCGCGCGGCAGTTTCAGCGCGCCTTTCTCCTGGCCGAAGGAATGCAGGTGCTCGGGGCCGATCTCGTCAATGGGCTGCTCTCCATCGACCTGGCGCGGCCCGAGCCGGCGCGGGTCATCAAAAAGATCGAAATCGCGGCTCGCGACTGAGCGACTTCCCGATCACATTGCCCGCCTTCTCGCCAGGATCGACGCCCAGGATCAACGCCCAGGCGACAAATGTCGTCGCCGTCACCGCTTGCCGACGCCATTTGCTTGAGAGCCTGCGCAGAAAGCCCTATCAGGTGTCATGTTCGAGCTAGCCGTCGCGCTTGTGTTGATAGTCATCAACGGGATTTTCTCGTTGTCAGAACTCGCGATCGTTTCGTCGCGCAAAGTGCGGCTGAAGACTTTGGCCGCCGAAGGGCGCCGCGGCGCCGCCGCCGCCCTGGCGCTGGCGGAAAATCCGGGACGCTTCCTCTCCACCGTTCAGATCGGGATCACGCTCGTCGGAATCCTCGCGGGCGCCTTTTCAGGCGCCGCGCTCGGTCAGCGGCTTTCGCAAGAGCTGCGCGCGCTGGGTCTATCGGACAGTGCGGCGGATTGGATCGGCTATGGCGGCGTCATCGGCGTCATCACCTATCTTTCCGTCGTGATCGGCGAATTGCTGCCCAAGAACATCGCGCTGCGCCATGCGGAAGCCATCGCCTGCCGCATGGCCGCGCCGATGGCGTTGCTTTCCACTCTGGTCACGCCGGTGGTCTGGCTGCTCGATGAGTCGACGAAGCTGATCTTGCTGTTCGTCGGCCAGGCCAACGAGCTTCAGTCCTGGGTCACCGATGAGGAAATCAAGACCTTCGTCGCCGAGGCGCATTCGGCGGGGGCGATCGAGGCCGACGAACAGCAGATGATCGCGGGCGTGCTGCGGCTGGGCGACCGCGCCGCGCGGGCGCTGATGACCCCGCGCACGGAGGTGGACTGGCTCAATCTCAGCGAGCCGGAGAACATTCTGCGCGAGAGGCTCATCGAGACGTCCCATGCGCGCCTGCCGGTCAGTCGGGGCGATATGGACGACATGATCGGCGTCCTGCTGATCCGAGACCTGCTGGGACCCGCGCTGCGCGGCGAGCCGCTCGACCTCGAATCCCATGTCCGGTCGGCGCCGGTCGTGCCCGATTCGATCGACGCGCTCGACGCCCTGAATGTTCTGCGCGAAGCCGAGACGCCGATGGCGCTCGTGCACGACGAATATGGCCATTTCGAAGGCGTTGTGACGCCCGCCGATATTCTCGACGCCATCGCCGGCGCGTTCAGGTCCGACGAGGGGCATGAGGAGCCCGAGGCGCTTCAGCGCGAAGACGGCAGCTGGCTACTCGCCGGCTGGATGCCGGTCGACGAAATGGCCGAGCTTTTGCACGTTGCGCTGCCCGAGAACAGGAGCTTTGAAACGGTGGCCGGCCTTGTCCTCGATGGGCTCATTCGGTTTCCGACTCTCGGCGAAACGGTGGAGAAGCTCGGATGGCGCTTCGAAGTCATCGATCTCGACGGACGCCGTCTCGACAAGGTGCTGGCGTCAAAGCTCCCCACCGAGGGCCACAACGGCGCACGCACGAGAGAATCTAACGGCTGAGTTGCGGGAGGGGTCGTCGCGTTCGCCCGGGCGGCAGGCGCGCCGGCGGCGCGCCTCTGTCGTGGGCAGGTTAGTGCAGGCTCACCATCTGCAGATGATTTTCACGAGCGTTGCCGATGCAGCCTTCTTCCGAATCCGCAAGCACGATCGGCGCGCCATCCGCACCGAAAAGCGCAAAGATCGTCAGCCCCGGCGCGATCTGCGGCGCCTGCGGGTAAAGCCGGTTGACGTCTTCCGAGCGCATCGATCGCACATAAGCGATGAGGCCATCGCCAAGATGCGCGAACTGCTCGGGCGTCAGCGGAGACTCTCTGGTTTCGGTCGCGGTTTTCATTTCCATCTCTACCTCCAATGGCGGTCCTTTCGCCCCCGCCGACGGCGCCCATTAGGCGGCGCGCCGTCCGAAATTAGATGGGGCATGATTTGGAGATTTTGAAGGGGTCGCGGCTACAGGCCGAGCGCCAGCCGTGCAGGATCTTCGAGCAATTCCTTGACTCGCACCAGGAACGTCACGGCTTCTTTTCCATCGACGACACGGTGATCGTAGGACAGCGCCAGATACATCATCGGCCGCGCTTCGATCTTGCCGTCAACGACCACAGGGCGTTCCTGAATCTTGTGCATGCCGAGAATGCCCGATTGCGGCGCATTCAGGATCGGCGTGGACATCAGCGAACCATAGACGCCGCCATTCGAAATCGTGAAGGTGCCGCCCTGCAGATCGGCGATGTCGAGGGCGCCCTCGCGCGCCCTGCGACCGAGCTCCGCAATGGCGCGTTCGATCTCGGCGAGCGACAGACGGTCGGCGTCGCGCACCACCGGGACGACGAGTCCCTTCTGCGTGCCGACGGCGACGCCGATGTGGCAGAAGCGCTTATAGATGATGTCCGATCCGTCGATCTCCGCATTGACGCTCGGCACTTCTTCCAGAGCCTGGCAGCAGGCCTTCACGAAGAAGCCCATGAAGCCCAGCTTCACGCCGTGCCGCTTCTCGAACGCCTCCTTGTAGCGTTTGCGCAATTCGATGAGCGTCGACATGTCGACTTCATTGAACGTCGTCAGAATGGCGGCGGTGTTTTGCGCTTCTTTCAGACGACGCGCGATCGTCTGACGCAAGCGCGACATTTTCACCCGTTCTTCGCGGTGGCCGTCTTCCTGCGGAACGGGAGCGCGAGGCGGCGGCGCCTCGACTCGCGCTTCCTGGGAAGCATGCTCTTGCGCGCGGGCGTCTTGCGCGGGCTGCGGGGCAGCCGCCTGACGTGCGGCGAATTGAACGACGTCGGACTTCAGCGCCTGACCGCGCTTGCCGCTGCCGGGAACCTGAGCGATGTCGATTCCCTGTTCAACGGCGATCTTGGCGGCGGAGGGCGCTGGGGGCATCGTCGTCGCGAGCGGCGTCGACGCCGACTTAGGCGCAGGCGCGGCGGGGGCGGGCGCTGGTTTGGGCGCCGCGCTTTTGCCGGCGGTTTCGCCGCTCTTCGCCGGCGCCGCGGCGCCCTCGGCGATCTGACCGAGCAGCGCGCCAGGGCCAACGGTTTCGCCCTCCTTGGCGACGATCTCGGCGAGCACGCCGGCGGCGGGGGCGTTGACTTCGAGCGTCACTTTGTCGGTTTCGAGTTCGGCGAGCGCCTCGTCGGCGCGCACCGCATCGCCCGCCTTCTTGAACCAGCGGCCGATCGTCGCTTCAGTCACCGATTCGCCCAAGGTCGGCACGCGTATTTCAGCCATCGGCTCTCTCTTCGCTCGCGTCGCGTCTCAAGGCGCGAACGCTTCCTCCAGGAACAATCTCAGCTGTGCGAGGTGCCGGGACATGGTGCCCGTGGCCGTCGACGCCGAGGCGGCGCGTCCAACGTAGCGGGCGCGCCTCGACTTGCCGCCGATCTGCGTCAGCACCCATTCGAGATAGGAGTCGACGAAGGACCAGGCGCCCATGTTCTTGGGCTCTTCCTGGCACCACACGACGTCGGCCTCCTTGAAGCGCCCGAGCGCCGCGACGAGACCCTTGAGCGGAAAAGGATAGAGCTGCTCGACCCGCAGCAGATACACGTCGTCGACGCCGCGTTTCTCGCGTTCGTCCAGGAGATCGTAATAGACCTTGCCCGAACACAAAATGACCCGGCGAATGTTTTCGTCGGCTTTGAGGACGAACGTCTCGGTCGGCGACGTTTCGGCGTCGTCGAGGAGCAGCCGCTGGAAGCTCGAGGCCATGCCCATTTCGCCGAGCCGCGAGACGGCGCGCTTATGGCGCAGAAGCGATTTCGGGGTCATCAGCACCAGCGGCTTGCGGAAGCTTCTGTGCAGCTGACGGCGAAGGATATGGAAGTAGTTCGCGGGAGTCGTGCAATTGGCCACCTGCATATTGTCTTCGGCGCACAGCTGCAGATAGCGCTCGAGCCGCGCGGAGGAATGTTCCGGGCCCTGGCCTTCGTAGCCATGCGGCAGAAGGCAGACGAGTCCCGACATGCGCAGCCACTTGCGCTCGGCCGATGAAATGAACTGGTCGAAGACGACCTGCGCGCCATTGGCGAAATCGCCGAATTGCGCCTCCCACAACACCAGCGCGTCCGGTTCGGCCAGCGAATAGCCATATTCGAAGCCGAGCACCGCCTCTTCAGAAAGCATCGAATTGACGACTTCGTAGCGGCCCTGGCCTTCGGCGATGTGATTGAAAGGCAGATAGCGCGCTTCATTCTCCTGATCGATGAGCACGCTGTGACGTTGCGAAAAGGTGCCGCGCTCGCTGTCCTGTCCGGAGAGCCGCACATTGTAGCCTTCATAGAGCAGCGAACTGATCGCCAGCGCTTCGGCCGTCGCCCAGTCGATCGGCCCGCCATGTTCGATGGCCGCCTTCCGATTGTCGAGAAAACGCTGGATCGTGCGGTGCGCGTGAAAATCAGGCGGCGTCGACGTGATCTCGGCGCCGATGTGCTGCAGCGTCTCGAGCGCCACGCCGGTCTGTCCGCGCCGCTCGTTCTCCGAGAGTTGCCAGCCTGATTTCTTTCCCGCCCAGCGGCCGTCGAGCCAATCCGCCTTGTTGGGCTTGTAGCTCTGGCCCGCTTCGAACTCTTCGTTGAGCCGCGTGCGCCAGTCTTCCTTCATGCGATCGACGTCTTCGCGAGTCGTCACGCCTTCCGCGATCAGACGGTCCGCATAGATATCGAGCGCCGTGCGGTGCGCCCGGATTTTCTTATACATCAGCGGCTGGGTGAATCCCGGCTCGTCGCCCTCATTATGGCCGAAGCGGCGATAGCACCACATGTCGATGACGACGGGCTTTTGGAACTGCTGGCGGAATTCGGCGGCGACGCGCGCGGCGAAGACGACGGCCTCGGGGTCATCGCCGTTCACGTGAAGAATCGGCGCCTCGACCATCTTCGCGACATCGGACGGATAGGGCGAGGACCGCGAGTAGCGCGGATAGGTGGTGAAGCCGATCTGATTATTGATGATGAAGTGGATCGAGCCGCCGGTGCGATGCCCCTTCAATCCGGAAAGCCCGAAACATTCCGCGACGACGCCCTGGCCGGCGAAGGCCGCGTCGCCGTGGATGAGGAGCGGCATCACCGAGCGGCGGTCGCCGTCGGCGCAATGATGCTGATCCTGCTTCGCGCGCACTTTGCCGAGCACGACCGGATCGACAATTTCGAGATGTGACGGATTGGCCGTGAGCGAGAGATGCACCTTGTTGTCGTCGAACACGCGATCCGACGACGCGCCGAGGTGATATTTGACGTCGCCCGATCCTTCGACTTCATCGGGCAGGAAGGAGCCACCTTTAAATTCGTGAAACAGAGCCCGGTGCGGCTTCGCCATCACCTGCGAAAGCAAGTTGAGACGGCCGCGGTGGGCCATGCCGAGAACGATTTCCTGCACGCCGAGCGCGCCGCCGCGCTTGATGATCTGCTCCAGCGCCGGAACAATGGATTCAGCGCCGTCGAGACCGAAGCGCTTCGTGCCGGTGTATTTGACGTCGAGGAACTTCTCGAAACCTTCCGCCTCGACGAGCTTGTTGAGAATGGCGCGTTTGCCTTCCTGCGTGAAGACGATCTCCTTCTTCGGACCTTCGATGCGCGCCTGCAGCCAGGCCTTCTCCTCCGGATTGGAGATATGCATGAATTCGAAGCCGATCGTCCCGCAATAGGTGCGGCGCAGGATCGTGACCATTTCAAACAGCGTGGCGTATCGCATCCCCAACACGCCATCGAGGAAGATTTTGCGCTCGTAGTCCTCGTCGGTGAACCCGTAGGTCTGCGGATTGAGTTCGCCGTGGTCGTAGCGCTGCTCCAGCCCGAGCGGATCGAGATTGGCGTGCAGATGGCCGCGCATGCGATAGGCGCGGATCATCATCAGGGCGCGCACGGAGTCGCGCGTCGCCCGCAACACGTCCTCGCCGCCGGGCGTCGGCGCGGGGACAGGAGCGACTGGCGATTTTGCAGGCGCCGGCGCCTCGCCGACGATCGCGTTCACCCACTCGCCGTTTTGCGGCTGCGGCCAATCGCGCCGCGCCCAGCTCGGGCCGTCGGCGACGATCTTCTCCTGTGGTCGCAGGCCCATCTCAGCGAAGAAATTGCGCCAATCGGCGCTGACCGAGGAGGGATCGGCCTCATAGGACGCAAGCAGGCTCTCCAGATAGCCCGCGTTCGCCCCCTGCAGAAAGGATGTCGAAGCAAGAAAATCATTTTGCGGCGAGCGCGCGCCCACCGGAGCGGCGGGTCCGGCGCCGCCATTGGTTTCAAAACGCGCCATCTCAATCTTTCCCAAAAGCGCCGGCGCTCAAAGCCCGACGACTTTCGAAGCGATGAGCGGGCGAGCCGCTAGCCCTTCAGCGCTTCGACCAAAGTCTTTCCCAGCCTGGCAGGCGAGGGCGACACTTTGATGCCCGCCGACTCCATGGCTGCGATTTTACTTTCGGCGTCGCCTTTGCCGCCCGAGACGATCGCGCCCGCATGGCCCATACGGCGGCCGGGAGGCGCGGTACGGCCCGCGATGAACCCGACCATTGGCTTCTTGCGGCCGCGCTTCGCCTCGTCTTTCAAGAATTGGGCCGCGTCTTCCTCCGCCGCCCCGCCGATCTCGCCGATCATGATGATGGACTTAGTTGCCTCGTCTGCGAGAAACAACTCCAGCACTTCGATAAAATCCGTGCCTTTGACGGGATCGCCGCCGATGCCGACGGCGGTCGTTTGACCTAAGCCTTCGCGCGTCGTCTGGAACACCGCCTCATAGGTGAGCGTGCCGGAGCGCGACACGACGCCGACCGAGCCGGGCGAGAAAATATTGCCGGGCATGATGCCGATCTTGCTCTCGCCGGCGGTGACGACGCCCGGGCAGTTCGGGCCGATCAGCCGGGACTTGGAGCCGCAAAGCGCGCGCTTGACGCGGATCATGTCCTGAACCGGCACGCCCTCGGTGATGCAGACGATGAGCGGGATCTCCGCCTCGATCGCCTCGCAGATGGCGTCGGCCGCGCCCGGCGGGGGCACATAGACCACGGACGCGTCGGCGCCGGTCTTTTCGCGCGCCTCAAGGACCGTGTCGAAGACCGGAAGATCGAGATGGATCGAGCCGCCTTTGCCGGGCGAGACGCCGCCGACCATTTTGGTGCCGTAGTCGAGCGCCTGGACGGAATGGAAGGTGGCGGTCTTGCCGGTGAAGCCTTGGGTGATGACTTTGGTGTTCTTGTCGATCAGCACGGACATGAAGCGCAAATCCCGAGAGCAAGCGAAAACGGCGCGCGCGCCTTTGAATAAGCGAAAAACCGGAGCCGCCGCCCGTCGTCGCCCGCGCGGAACCTATTGACAAAAGCTCAGCCGCACAAGGCGGCGAAGGCCCCTGCGACAGGGGGCCGCGTCGCGCTCTCACCCGTCTGTTTTGGCGCGCCAAGCCTTTACGTTGGATGAACCAAAAAAAAGCCGGCGGTCACCCGCCGGCTTTTTTGTCGAAAGGACTTCGCCTCAGTGCGGGGCGGCGCCCAGGCTGGATACGTCGACCTTCACGCCCGGCCCCTGGGTGGAGCTGAGCGCGACGCGCTGAATGTAAGTGCCTTTGGCGCCCTGCGGCTTCGCCTTGGCCACGGCGTCGACGAAAGCCTTGATGTTCTCGACGAGCTTGCCGTCATCGAACGAGGCCTTGCCGACCGTGCCCTGCACGATGCCGGCCTTCTCGACGCGAAACTCGACCGCGCCGCCCTTTGAGGCCTTCACCGCCCCGGCGACGTCCATCGTCACCGTCCCGACCTTCGGGTTCGGCATCAGGCCGCGCGGGCCCAGCACCTTGCCGAGACGGCCGACGAGCGGCATCATGTCCGGCGTCGCGATGCAGCGGTCGAAGTCGATCGTTCCGCCCTGCACCGTCGTGACGAGATCCTCGGCGCCGACGACGTCGGCGCCCGCCGCCGTCGCTTCATCGGCCTTGGCGCCGCGCGCGAAAACCGCGACGCGCAGGACGCGGCCGGTGCCGTTCGGCAGATTGACGACGCCGCGCACCATCTGGTCGGCGTGTTTGGGGTCGACGCCGAGATTCATGGCGATTTCGACAGATTCGTCGAACTTGGCCTTGGCGCGCTCGCGCACGAGCTTCACCGCCTCGTCAATCGCATAGAGCTTGGTGCGTTCGATGCCCTCGCGGGACTTGGCAATACGTTTTCCGACATGCGCCATGGTCTTACTCCACCACCTCAAGGCCCATCGCGCGGGCGGAGCCGGCGATCATCGACATCGCGGATTCAATCGAAGCGCAGTTGAGATCGACGATCTTCTTTTCCGCGATGTCGCGGATCTGCGCCTGTGTGATCTTTCCGACGACGTTGCGGCCCGGCAATTTGGAGCCGGAGGCAGGCTTCTTGCCGATCTTGAGGCCCACCGCCTTCTTCAGGAAGAAGCTGACCGGCGGCTGCTTCATTTCGAAGGTGAAGGAGCGGTCCTGATAGGCGGTGATGACGACGGGGATGGGCGTCCCCTTCTCGATCTGTCCCGTCTTGGCGTTGAACGCCTTGCAGAACTCCATGATGTTGAGGCCGCGCTGGCCGAGCGCGGGACCGATCGGCGGCGACGGATTGGCCGCGCCAGCCGGCACTTGCAGTTTGATATAGCCGGCGATTTTCTTCGCCATTTGCTTTCTCCAACGATTGGCGCCCGCCGCGATTTTTCACGCGTCGGCGCCGGTTGCAGTTCGTGGTCCGGCCTGGACTCCCCGATGGCGTCGGGGCAGACCCGCCACGTTGGTTTTCGTTTCCATTGGAGGGAACGAAAAAAGCCCTCGGCGAGAGGGCTAGCGACTTATACTGACGAGACTGGGAAAAGCAACTGATTGCTGCTGACGCGAGCCTCAATGCCCCTCGGGCGTGAGGCCTACATGCTCTTCGAGCCGGCGCAGGCGCTCTTCGAATTCGGTCAGCAGAACGCCGTGCCCAATTTGCGAGGAATGATATTCCATCACCGAGCGGCGCAGTCCGGAAATCTGGTCGCTCAGGCGCTTCTCCTGCGCCTTAAGGCGCTCATCGATGCGCTCTTCGAGATTCATCAGGTCGGAGGCGACATCCGCGCGCAGCGAATGGATCTCGGAGCGAACATCAGCAATATCGCTCCGCGTCGCCATGACGTCGCGAATGGCGGAAACTTCGCCGCGAAGGCCGTCCACCTTCCCGTCGATCTTGCGCAGCAGCGCCAGCGTAAAATTTTCGGGCTCGTCGCTCATCGCGGCTTCCATCGACTGCGGAGATGCGCCGACCCAACATAGCGCCGCATTGCGCCTTTGTCTTCGGCTACCCACCTCCATCGAGGAAAGGAAGCCTGCATGTCAGATTACGCAAAGCGCCTCGCCTTCATGGCCGCCGGACTCGCGGCGATGATCTTCTCCAATTTATACATGGAAGAGACGCTGCTCGGCTGGGCTGGCCTGCTCGCGGGGATCGGCTTCTATTATTATGGATGGCGTGGCGTTTGCCCGGCGTGCCGAGCTCAGCGTTGCGCCGTGGCGCCCCCTGAGCGGAAAGATGCGCCCGCGGACGGCGGCGCCAAGGGAGAAAGCGGGCCGGACAGCGCGGCCGCGCATTAGGCCTTATACCTTCTCCACCTGGGCGAACTCCAGCTCGACGGGAGTCGGCCGGCCGAAGATTGACACGGCGACCTTGAGGCGCGAACGCGCCTCGTCGATTTCCTCGACGAGGCCGTTGAAAGAGGCGAAAGGCCCGTCGGCGACGCGCACCGTCTCGCCCACCTCGAACATGATCGTCGGCTTTGGCCGCTCGACGCCATCCGCGACCTGGCCCTTGATGCGCAGGGCCTCTTCCTCGCTGATCGGCATCGGCTTGTTGTCGGCGCCGAGAAAGCCCGTGACCTTCGGCGTATTCTTGATGAGCGAGAACACCTGATCGGTGAGTTCGCATTTCACCAGCACATAGCCGGGGAAGAATTTGCGCTCGGCGGAGACCTTGCGTCCGCGCCGCACTTCCATGACCTGTTCGGTCGGGACCAGAATCTCTTCGAATTGGTCGGCGAGTCCGCGCTGCGCCGCGCCCTCGCGTATCGCCTCGGCGACCTTCTTTTCGAAGTTCGAATAGGCGTGAACGATGTACCAGCGCATGCTCATAGCGGCGCGACTAGCTCCAATTGTCTATCGACCGACGCCCAGCATCAACCCGACGCCGAAACGCAGCGCCGAATCGACGACGACGAAAAAAAGGCTTGCGAATAGCACCATCAGGATGACGAGGCCGGTCGTGATGAGCGTCTCACGCCGCGAAGGCCAGGTGACCTTGCCCGCCTCGGCGCGGACTTCCTGCAGGAATTGAAACGGATTGACCATTCGGCTACCGGGCTGTGCGGGGGCGTGCGATCCACCCCTCGGAACTCACGTCGCGAATGACTCGCGCCGTAAAACGATCGCGGCGCGGGACCTGCCGGCCGCGCGCCACGAATTCAAGCGGCTTATAGCCCCTTAGCGCCGCGCCGCCAAGCGAAAAACGCGTGAGCCTCGATCCACCGACGCCGGGTCGTCCTGCCGCTCACGGCGTCGCGTCGGCAGGTTGGCGGGCGGCGCTGGCCTTCGCCAGCTCGACGAGATCGGGCGGCAGCAATCGCGCCTCCTCTTCGGTGATGGACGCCACCCTCGCCGCGAGGTTCGAGCCGAGGCGCGCCATCGCTTCTTTCAGGTTTGGAGGATCGTAGGAACGATTGGCGCCATAGATGTTGCAGCTGCGGCCGAGCTTGGCCAGCACGCTCCAATGGACCTTCTCATTGACCTGTTCCTCGGCGGGATCGCCGCCGGAGCTGAAAAAACTGTTGGCGGGCGCTCCGGCCGGAAACATCTCGCGGCTGCGCGGAAAATTCCTGTCGATCGGAAATTTCTCGGCCGAGTCGGGAATGTTCCCGTCGATATCCGGTTTCAGCGTGCGCCTGATCGCCGCTTCGTCGAAGGAGAGTCCGGTGAGCGCCTGCGTGCGCGCAATCATCCAGATCAATGCGATGTCCGAAAGGCCAGATTCCGGATAGCCGCCGCCGACGTTGCAGTGGACGCCCGGAAACCAGTTCTGCTCGATGTTGGAGGGGCGCGGATCTTTCTTCTTCACCGTCCAGAAAGTCGGCGTAAAGGGACGGCGGCGCTCGTCGACGCCGATCGCGTGCAGCGCGTGGTCGACATGCGGACCGAGCTGCGTGTCCTCAAAACCGCCGAACACCGCCAGCGTGAAGTAGCGGCCGAGCGGCGCAAGCCCGCTGAAACCGGCGGGCACGCCATATGAGCCGACGGTGTCGAACACGCCGAGCAGCTTGATGCGATTGTTCGCCTGAACGTCGGGACCGCTCGGCGGCGCGCCGAGCCGCGACGCCTTTTTCGCGCTCTTGTTGGCCTGCACGATGTCGAAAATGCTTTTGTCTGTCGTCTTTCGGATGCCGCAGTCGCCAATCAGCCCGGCCAAGGCGCGGGCGGCATAGGCGCCGCGCGAAAAGCCGTAGATATACAGCTCCTGATCGTCCCGATAATTGTCGACGACCCAATTGTAGGCGTTTTGCACGATGGTCCGCAGGCCGAGGCCGGCGGCGCCGCCGACGATCTTGAATCCTTCAGCGCCGACGCCGGAGAAATAGCGGACGTTCTGTTCGACGCCGTCCGCGCCCTTCGGCGGGATGAGCTTCTCGGAGACTTTCTCGTCCCAGGACTTCTTGCAGATGTTGGTGAAATCGCGCGGCGTATTCCATGTGCCGTCGAGCAAGACAATGTTGCGAATCATTTTTCCTCCAATACGCACGCGAAGCCTAAACAATTGCGAAGACATAAGCGCCGTGGCGCGTTTGGATCGTGACGCTCTTTGGCGGCCTTCGCAAGCGAACAGGAAATATTTGCCCAGCAAGCCCGCTCCCCGCTATGAGAAGCGAAACCTCAGCCAAGCATTGGAGAAACGGATGCGCGCAGGTTTGCTTTTCTTCGCCGCATGCGCCGCGGCGGGCCTTGCCGGCTGCAACGCCGCGCGCCAACCGCAGATCGTTCCTCCCGGACCAGCAGGCCCGCCGCCGCGGATGGGCGAATCGCCTCCGCCGGACGCCCCGGGCTGCGCCGGCGCGGTCGCGCGCTATCGCTCCGTCATCGACAATGATCTCGCGATGGGACACGTCAACAACAGCGTCCATGCTCAGATCTCGAATGAGATCGGCGAGGCGGCGTCAGCCTGCTCCAACGGTCAGGATGGCCGCGCGATGTCGCTCCTGCGCGCGTCGAAATCGCGTCACGGCTATCCAGGGTGAGCCGCGCGCCCCCTGCGACATCAGCTTGGAAGCGCTCCAGACTAGATTGATTGACCTCATGTTTTGGCCTTCTTACTTTCGATGTGGACGCGGCGGGACCGTCGGCGCTCAGCGAACTCGGGAGATGCGGTTTTTGAAGCGCGATTATTTTCTGGGGGTCCTCGTGGCCTCGGCTTTGAGCATCTCCAGCGCCGCTGCGGCTGAAAACGCCTTCACGCTCACGATCAAGGACCACCGCTTCGAACCGGCCGAACTTCGCGTTCCAGCCAATCAGTCGGCGACGCTGACGGTGAAGAATCTCGACGCCACGCCCGAAGAGTTTGAAAGCAAGAGCCTGCGGATCGAGAAGGTGATTCCCGGCAATAGCGAAGCGACCTTCACGCTTCGGCCGCTGAAGGCCGGCCGCTACAAATTCGTCGGCGAGTTCCATGAGGACGCCGCCAAGGGCGAGGTCATCGCGGAATAGGCATGCTCGGCGCGCTCATCATCGTCTTTCGCGAGGCCATCGAGGCCGGTCTCATCGTCGGCATCGTTCTGGCCGTGACGCGCGGCGTCGCCGGCTCGCGCGGCTTCGTCGCGGCCGGCGTCGGAATCGGCGCGCTCGGCGCGATTATCGTCGCCGCCTTCGCAGACAGGCTCTCGCAGGCCTTCGCCGGCAGCGGCCAGGAACTCTTCAACGCGGCGATCCTTGCGATCGCGGTCGTCATGCTCGTCTGGCACAACATCTGGATGGCGCAGCACGGGCGCGAGCTGGCGCAGAACCTTTCCGACGTCGGGCGGGCGGTCGCGCGTGGCGACCAGACGCTCTTCGCGCTGACCGCCGTCGTGGGACTCGCCGTGCTGCGCGAAGGCGCCGAAGTGGCGCTGTTTCTCTACGGCATTCTCGCATCGGGCGAATCCGGCTGGGACGTCTTCGCCGGCGGACTCGCCGGACTGGCGCTCGGCGCGGTGACGAGCGTCGCGACATTCTATGGGCTCCTCGCAATCCCGCCGCGCCGCCTGTTCGCCGTAACGACATGGCTTATCACGCTGCTCGCCGCCGGCCTCGCGGCGCAATGCGTCGCTTTTCTGCAGCAGGCGGGCTTTGTGACGGCGCTCTCCGACACCGCCTGGGACTCATCGTGGCTTTTGTCGGATAAGAGCATCGTCGGCCGGGTGCTGCACACGCTGATCGGTTACGCCGACCAGCCTTCCGGCATGCAGGTCGCGGTGTATCTCGCGACGCTCGCCGTCATCGTCGCCGCCACGAAATTTTTTGCCGCGCGGCCGCCCTCGGCCTCGGTGGGCGCTCCGGCGGAGTAGCGCCGGTCGCCGGCGCGGCGAGCGATCGCCGTCTCAGCCGCCGCCAAAGAGATCCTCAAAAATGCTTCTTTCCGGCGCCCCGCGCCTCTGCCGCGGCCGTTCGATCGAGCCGACCGTGGGGATGTCTTCCGGCGGCAGAAGATCGTCGATCGCGCGCGGCGGCGACCTGGGCGGAGCATCGCGCGGCGCGGGCGACGCCTCCGCTACGGGCGGTTGGTCGAGCGAGTCGCCGGGAATATGCGCAGGCGGTCGCGGCGCCGGCGCCATTCTGGCGGATGGCGGCCGGGGCGCGGGCTTCGACTCCCCGGTGAACAAGCCGATGAGGTCATCCATCGGCTTGGCGATCTCCTCGGGGAGCGCAATGTTCTCCGACCGCCATGCGCCTGAGGGCAGCCCGGCGACGGGCTGGCCCTTCAAGGCGACGCTCATGAAGCGGCTCCAGATTTCGACCGGCAGATTGCCCCCTGAGGCTTTTTTGGTCGGCGAGTTGTCGTCATTGCCGAGCCAGACGCCCGCCACCAGGCGGCCGGTGTAGCCGACGAACCACGCGTCGCGGAAATCCTGGCTCGTGCCGGTTTTGCCCGCGGCGTCCCATCCCGGAAGCTCCGCCTTGCGGGCGGTGCCGGTGAGCAGCGTCTCCCGCATCATGTCGTTCATCATCGCCACATATTGCGGCGCGATGACGCGGCCGAGCGATGCGTTCTTGCGCTGATAGAGAGTCTTGCCGGCGGCGGTCTTCACCTTGAGAATGACATGCGGCTGGACGCCGATCCCGCCATTGGCGAAGGGCGTATAGGCGGCGACGAGCTCCAACGGCGTCACCTCCGACGTGCCGAGCGCGATCGAGGCGTTCGCCTGCAGGTCGGACTGGACGCCGAGGCGATGCGCGGTCTTGGCCACGGCCTTGGGGCCGACTTCGAGGCCGACGCGCACGGCGACGGTGTTGAGCGACAGCGACAGCGCCTTGGTGAGGGTGACGGGCCCGAGATACTGGCGGCTGTAGTTTTCGGGCCGCCAGCCTTTGACGTCGAGCGGACCATCCTCGCGCACCGACTCAGGGGTAAGTCCCTGTTCGAGCCCCGTCAGATAGACAAAGGGTTTGAAGGCGGAGCCGGGTTGGCGTTTCGCCGAGACCGCGCGATTGAACTGGCTGGCCGAATAGTCGCGTCCGCCGACGAGGGCGCGAATCGCGCCGGTGGGATCGAGGGCGACGATCGCGCCCTGAGCGACGCCGAATTTCGCGCCTTTCTCGTCGAGCTCTTGCTTGAGCGCGCCTTCCGCCGCCATCTCCAAGCGCGCGTCGATCGTCGTCGTGACGACGATGTCTTGGTCGATGGCCCCGATGGTGTCGTCGAGCATGTCCATGACATAGTCGGCGGCGTAATTGATCGACCCGGCGCCGATGTCCTGGCGGGCGCGCGCCGGATGCGAAAGCGCCGCCTTCGCCATCGCTTCGGTGATGTGGCCCTCCTGCGCCATGGCCGCGATCACCTGCGCCGCGCGTTCGGCCGCCCCATCCGGATTGCGGTCTGGGGCGAGCTTGCTCGGCGCCTTCATCAGCCCTGCGAGGACGGCGGCTTCTGACAGGGTGATGGTCTTCGCGCCATGGCCGAAATAGCGCTCGGCGGCGGCTTCGACGCCATAGGCGCCGGAGCCGAAATAGACGCGGTTGAGATAGAGCTCGAGGATCTGATCCTTGGAATATTTGCGCTCTAGCCAGAGGGCAAGGATCGCCTCCTGGATCTTGCGCGAGATGGTTCGCTCCTGAGTCAGGAACAGATTTTTGGCGAGCTGCTGCGTCAGGGTCGAGCCGCCCTGCATGCCGCCGCGCCCTGTGACGTTGCGCACGATGGCGCGGCCGATGCCGATCGGATCGACGCCCCAATGCGAATAGAAGCGGCGATCCTCGATGGCGATGAAGGCTTTGGGGACATAGGGCGGGAGGTCCGCGAGCCGGACCGCCGCGCCGCCGGTGTCGCCGCGGTTGGCGAGGAGTTCGCCGTTCACGTCGAGGATCGCGATATTGGGCGGGCGCTTGGGCACCGCGAGCTGGTCGATCGGCGGCAGGCGCGCGCCGTAATAGACGGCGAGGCCGCCACCGGCGATGGCCCCCCAGAGCGCCAGCGTGAAGCTCCAATAGATGAGCGCGCCAAAGAGCGAGCGCGAGCGGCGCCGCGGCTTCTTGCGGGCGCGCGCACGGGGCGGCGGGCGGCGCTCGGCGCGCAATTCGCCGTCTTCGTCGTCGTCGAACCGCGGTTCGCGACGCTTGTCGATGCGCGCCATCGGAGTGCTCGCCTGTCGCCGCCGCAGGGGCCGAAATGCCTGATGAAGCGTAACGAAGGCCGTTTAAGGGCCGGTTAAGGGCGGCGTCCTAATGCCGTCCAGCATTTGAGCGCGGTTAGGCTGTGGCCGAACCGACACAGGTAAGGAAAAATGAAGCAATCATCTTACGCCGCGCTAGACGCAGGCGCCTCTCCTGCTAACGTTAAGCTAATTTACTAAAGAGTGCATACTCTGCGGCTCGCGCCCAGAGCTAAGCTCTGGGGGGATCGCCGATGCGCCACATGCGCCGAACGCCAGCTATTTTCAGCGTCGTCTTCCTCGGCGGGGTCTGGGCGTCTGTCGCGCTCGCCCAACAGGCGCTGCCGACGATCGAGGTCGGCGGCGCTCGGCGGCAGGCAAGCGCTGCGCGGCCCGGCCCACCCGGTCCAGGCCGCGCGCTCGCGCCCGCGCCCGCGCAACAACCGTCCTCGACGCTGCTTGCCTTGCGCGACGCTCCGCGCGTTCCGAGCGCCATGCAGCCGGCGCCGGGCGCGGAGATCGCAACCCTCTCGCGCGCGCAAATCGATAAATCGGTCAATTCGCTGACGACCATGGGCGTGGTGAAATATATGCCGAGCGTCACCGTGCGCGAGCGCTTTATTGGCGACCGCAACGGCATACTGTCCCTGCGCACGAACAGCACGCTCGCTGGCGCGCAGACCATGGTGTTCGCCGACAACGTGCTGCTGTCGAATTATCTCGGAAACAGCCCCAGCTTTCCGCCGCGCTGGGGGATGGTTTCGCCTGCCGAAATCGAGCGTGTGGACATCATGTACGGGCCGTTTTCGGCGGCCTACCCGGGCAATTCAATCAGCGGCGTTATGACGATCACGACGCGGATGCCGGAGAAATTCGAGGTCCATTATCAGGGCGACGGCGCGTTTCAGAACTTCGGCATCTTTGGCGCCAAGGAAAACAACCTCTCAGGCCATATGAATTTGTTGATTGGCGATAAGATTAACAATTTGAGATATTGGGTCGGTTACGACTGGCTCGACGCGCGCGGTCAGTCCGCTGATTTTACGGTCGCCAACCCGACGGTAGGGAGCGGCGGAACGCCCGTCATCGCCAAGGGATGGTTCGACGTTGACCCGCAAGGGCGCCCGCGCCTCATTGCCGCGCTGAACGGTCGCGACCATTCGCAGCAACATCTTGGCAAGGTCAAACTCGATTACGAGTTCCTACCCAATGTGCACGCCAAATATCAGACGGGCTTGTGGTCTTTCGTCTCCGACGCGGTTGTGACTCCCTTCCTGCGTCGCGCCGACAATGGCGCAGAATTCTATAATTCGCCAAGTAACGCCGTGCAGTTCGGCCCTTGGCGTTTCAATCTGCCGGCCACAAATCCGACGCACGCCAACGCCAGCCATCTGATGCAGGCGGCGTCGTTGGTAAAGAAGGATGGCGGCGTTTTCGATTTCGACATCACCGGCACGTCCTATAATTTCCTCCGGGACTATCGCCACGCCGCCGTTCGCTATGGCGTGCAGCCGGGCGGCACGAATGTCGTGCAAACCGGCACATATTGGCGCACGCTTGACGCGCGCGGCACGTGGCGTCCCGAATGGGATCTTTTCGGCAAGCACGAAGTGTCGATGGGCGGCCATTGGGATGTTTATTCGCTGGCCTCGACGCAGACCAATACGCCAGTCTTCACTGACACGTTCTTCACCTCGATTCAGGCGGTTAACACCGGCAAGACGTCAACTAAGGGCGTCTATGTCCAGGACGCATGGCGCTTTCATCCCGACTGGCTGATCAGCGCCGGAGGGCGCGGCGACTTCTGGGAAGCCTTCAACGGCATGAACCAGACGCTGACGGGCTTCAACACCTTCGGCGTTCGAGCGGCGCCGACTTTCTTCACCAATCGTTACAAGCAGTCCTTCTCGCCGAGCGGCGGACTCGTATGGAATGTGTCGCGGGATTTTGTGATGCGCGGCGCGATCGGACGAGCCTACCGCTATCCGACGGTCAATGAATTGTTCCAAAACCTCGTGACCCCGAACGCCATCACCATCGCCAATCCCGATCTTCAGCCCGAGATTTCGACGGTCTATGAGCTGAGCGGAGAATATACGCTTGAGAACCTGTGGGGGTCGATCGGCTGGGCGCGGCCGCGCGTCACCCTATTCATGGACGATCGCTGGAACTCCATCGCCAACCTCATCGATCCGGCTCTTCGAACCAGCGCCAATGTCAATGTCGACAAGGTGCGTTTCCGCGGCGTTGAGGGCGCGATCGACATGAAGGACTTCTTGACGGAACGCCTCGACATTAATGGCAGCGTGACCTTCACCGACGCGAAAACCCTATCCAATTGGCGCCAGCCCAATACGCAGGGCATGCAGTTCCTGCGCATTCCGCGCATCCGCCTGCGCGGTCTTGCCGTCTATACGCCGCCGTGGGAGCCCAATCTCATCCTGTCGGCGGGCGTGCGATACCAAACCGCCGCCTTCAACAACCTCGACAATTCTGACTTCAACCATGACGTGCTTGCCGGCGGCTCCAGTTCGTTCCTGTTTTTCGACGCCAAGGCGAGCTACCGGCTTACGCCCGAGTGGACGCTCGCGGCGGGCGTCGACAATATCGGCCGCTATAAGGCCTATGCCTTCCACCCCTATCCGCAACGCACCTATTATCTGAGCTTGCGATACGACTTCGCCGAAAAGACTCCAGGCGGTTTCATGAAATCCCTGCCGGGTCTAAATGCTTTGTGACGACGTCATTGCGCAGCGCCCGGCCGAAATTCGTGGACGAACCCCCGGCGGCGCGTCACCCGCCCTTGCGCTTCGCGTCCTGCCGCGCCAAAGTCTTCGCCCCGGCGCGGCGGCCTGCCGCGCCGCAATAATATGCGGATTTTCCGGCGATGAAGGTCACCATCGAGAGAGCGGCGCTGTTGCGGGCGCTCGGCCATGTTCACCGCGTGGTGGAGCGACGCACGACCATTCCGATCCTGGCGAACGTGCTGCTGTCCGCCAAGGACGGGGCGCTGACCCTCAAGGCCACCGACCTCGATCTTGAGATTACCGAGAAGACCGCGGCGGAGGTCTCCCAACCCGGCGCGACGACGCTGCCGGCGCATACGCTCTATGACATCGTGCGCAAACTGCCGGAGGGCGCGCAGGTCTCTTTGGAGGCCACCGGCGACGCGGGACAGCTGACGCTGCGCTCGGGGCGTTCGCGGTTCAACCTCTCCAGCCTTCCCGAGAGCGATTTTCCCGACGTCACCTCCGGCGACTTCAGCCACAAGTTCGCGCTCGCGCCGGCGGATCTCAAGCGGCTGATCGAAAAGACGCAGTTCGCCATCTCTTCCGAAGAGACCCGCTACTACCTCAACGGCATCTATCTCCACACACTTGACGTCGAGGGCCGGCCGATGCTCCGGGCCGTCGCGACCGACGGCCATCGTCTGGCGCGGCTGGAGCTTCCCGCGCCCGAAGGCAGCGCGGGCATGCCGGGAATCATCCTGCCGCGCAAGGCCGTCACCGAAGTGCAGCGTCTCATCGAGGATGCGCAGGGAGAGGTTTCAGTCGAGCTTTCGATCAACAAGATGCGGTTCACCTTCGGCGACGCGCTGCTGACGACGAAACTGATCGACGGCACATTTCCAGATTACGGGCGCGTCATTCCCGCCGGCAATGACAAGCGGCTCACTGTGGAGCGCGACGTCTTCGCCAAGGCGGTCGATCGCGTTTCGACGATCTCCTCCGAGCGCGGCCGCGCCGTCAAACTCTCCCTCTCCGACAGCAAGCTCGTGCTGTCCGTCACCAATCCAGACCAGGGCTCGGCGGTTGAAGAACTTGAAGCCGACTATGACGGGCCGCCGCTCGATATCGGCTTCAACGCCCGCTACCTCCTGGACATCACCCAGCAGCTCGACAGCGACACGGCGCTGTTCAAGCTCGCCGACCCCGGCTCGCCGACGCTGGTGCAGGACCGCGACGGGGCCACTGCGCTCTACGTCTTGATGCCGATGCGCGTTTAAGTCTGGGAACGACGCCTTTAAGTCTTGGAGAGACGCGTTCGGCCCGTTAGGGTCGGCGCGTGCTTGTTGAATTCTCTCGCCTCTGGCCGTGGCTTCTCGCCTGTTTCGCCATCGGCGCCGCCGCCGGGGCGTTGACTCGGCGCGCGCCTGAAAATGGCCTCGTCGCCCGCTGGCTGGTGTGGACCGCGCTCGCTTTCGGGGTCGGCGTGCTCATCGTCCGGCTCGGCGCGCTCGACGCCGCCGCGCCTTTGGTCGAGGGCGCGCTCGCGGCCTATGCGGCATTGATTATTGGCGCCGCGCTCGGCGCCTTGGCGCGGCGCCGGTCGATCCGGGCGCATGAGGGCTGGGCCGTAGGGCTGGTCGCCGCCTCGCTCCTCTGGGTCGGAGCGGTCGTGATCGGCCAGTCCGACCGCGAACAGGGTCGCCGCTTCGCCGCGCCGCCAAAAAGCGCGGACGCCGACATGCCGACCGCGCCGTCCCAGCCTGCCGACGATACGGCGACCGCCGACGCGACCATATCCCCCGTCCACGCACAAGGGCCAAGCGCGCCGGCCACGGCCGTATCCGGTGGCATGACGCTCGTCGACTGCCAGACGGCCCTTGAAGCCTCTTCGACGCCCGGCGTGCTGGTCTTTCGCAAAGGCAGCGCGCAACTCACGCCGTCAGCAACGCGCGCGCTCGACAAGGCGGCGACGATCATTCGCCGGTGCCCGGAAAACGCGACGATCGCGGTCAGGGGCCATGTTCGCGGTTCGGGCGCGAAAGCGCCCAATGACGCGCTGGCGCAACGGCGCGCGCAGGCGGCGACCGGCTATCTCGAGGGTCAAGGCGTCGGCGGGCGCCGCCTCGTCGCATCCCGCGGCGATCCGGAGCAGGCGGAAAACCGCGCCCTCACCTTTGAGGTTCGATGAGCAGCGCTCGGCGCCGCAACTTCAGGCGCCGGCGCGCCCGGTGGCGCCAAATTCCAATTCTACGTAAAAAAGCGGCCTCTAAGACCGCCTGGCCGAGAACCCGGTCCGCCGCGAAAGGATCGCCTTGAACGCTTTTGATCCGCCCAAGGCCGCCCATAAGGCCGTCGTCGCCGCGCTGCGCGACGACGTGCAGCGGCGTCTCACTTATACGGTCGGCAAGGACAACGCCGACGCAAGTCCGCGCGACTGGTTCGTCGCGACCGCGCTTGCGACCCGCGATCGGCTCGTTCCTTCTTGGCTCGCTTCGACGAAGCGCAATTATCAGGAAGACCGGCGGCGCGTTTATTATCTCTCTCTCGAATTTCTCATTGGCCGTCTGCTCATCGACACGCTGACGAATCTTGGCCTGACCCAGGCGATGCGCGACGCGCTCGCCGAACTTGGCGTCGATCTCGATATGCTGCGCGCGCTGGAGCCCGATGCGGCGCTCGGCAATGGCGGGCTCGGGCGCCTCGCCGCCTGTTTCATGGACAGCATGGCGACTCTCGAAATCGCCGCCATGGGATATGGCATTCGCTACGACCACGGGCTGTTTCGCCAGACGCTCAAGGACGGCTGGCAGCACGAATATCCCGAAGACTGGCTCTCCTTCGGCAATTCCTGGCAGTTCCCGCGGCCGGAAATCACCTATGACGTCGGCTTTTTCGGCCATGTTGAAAGTTCGCGCCTCGCCGACGGCATGCTGGCGCATGTGTGGCGGCCGGGCGAGACCATCGTCGCCGTCGCCTATGACACGCCTGTCGTCGGGTGGCGCGGCAAACATGTCAACACGCTGCGGCTGTGGTCGGCGAGAGCGCCTGACGCGCTGCGCCTCGACGCCTTCAACCAGGGCGATCATGTGGGCGCGCAATCGGAGCAGGCGCGCGCCGAAGCGATCTCCAAAGTTCTTTATCCAAGCGACTCGACGCCCGCGGGACAGGAGCTGCGGCTGCGGCAGGAATATTTCTTCGCCTCGGCCTCGCTGCAGGATCTGATCCGCCGTCACCTGAGGCAGACCGGCGACATCCACAGGCTTGCCGACAAGGTGGCGATACAGCTCAACGACACGCATCCGGCGATCGGCGTCGCCGAGCTGATGCGGCTTCTCGTCGACGTCCACGGCGTTGAATGGAAGGAGGCCTGGCGCATCACCCAGGCGACCTTCTCTTACACCAATCACACGCTTTTGCCGGAAGCGCTCGAAACCTGGCCGGTGCAGCTGATGGAGCGGCTGCTGCCACGCCACATGCAGATCATCTATCTCATCAACGCCATGCACCTCGACTGCCTGCGCGCCAAGGGCGCGAGCGACGCGGCGACGCTCTCCTCCGTGTCGCTCATCGACGAGCATAACGGACGGCATGTGCGTATGGGCCATCTGGCGTTTCTGGGTTCGCACAAGGTGAATGGCGTCTCGGCGCTGCATAGCGCGCTGGTCAAGGAGACGGTGTTCAAGGATTTCCACCGGCTCTACCCCGACCGCATCGTCAACAAGACCAACGGCGTCACCTTCCGCCGCTGGCTACTCGAGGCCAATCCGCCGCTGTCGCGATTGCTCGCCGACACGATTGGCGCTGGCGTTTTCGATGAGCCGGAGCGACTGATCGAGCTTGAGAAATTCGCCGACGACGCCGAGTTCCAGAACCGATTTGCGGCGGCCAAGCGCGAAAACAAGGCGCGCCTTGCGACGACGATCTTCGAGCGCGTCGGCGTCAGAGTCGATCCTGCCGCACTCTTCGACGCGCAGATCAAGCGCATTCACGAATATAAGCGCCAGCTTTTGAACGTGCTTGAAGCCGTCGCGCTCTATCAGGACATCGTCGCGCAGCCCGCCCGCGAATTTGCGCCGCGGGTGAAGATCTTCGCCGGCAAGGCGGCGGCGAGCTATCATCAGGCGAAGCTCATCATCAAGCTCGCGAACGATGTGGCGAAGGTCGTGAACGCCGATCCGGCGACGCGCGAGCTTTTGAAGATCGTGTTCCTGCCGAATTACAATGTGAGCCTCGCCGAGACGATCATTCCGGCGGCTGATCTTTCCGAGCAGATTTCGACCGCCGGCATGGAGGCGTCCGGCACCGGCAATATGAAATTCGCGCTCAACGGCGCGCTCACCATCGGCACGCTTGACGGCGCCAATGTCGAAATCAGGGAGCGCGTCGGCGACGACAATATCTTCATCTTCGGCCTCACGGCGCAGGAGGTCGAGCAGAGCCGTGCGAAGGGCATCGACGCGCGCGAGACCATCGCCGCGAGTCCCCGTCTCGCCGAGGCGCTGCGGGCCATCGCCGCCGGCGTCTTTTCGCCCGACGATCCGCATCGCTATGCGCAGCTTGTCGATACGCTGACCTATTACGATCACTTTCTGGTCGCGAAGGACTTCGACGCCTATTGGGAGGCGCAGCGCCGCGTCGACGCGCGCTGGCGGGACCAGAAAGCATGGCGGCGGTCGAGCATTCTCAACACGGCGCGTGTTGCATGGTTTTCCTCCGACCGCACGATCCGCGAATATGCGGAAGAGATCTGGAATGTCGCCGTGTGAGTAAGACTGCGTCATTGCGAGCGAAGCGAAGCAATCCAGCGTCGTTCGATCATATCTGGATTGCTTCGTCGCTTCGCTCCTCGCAATGACGATGCTGCTTCAAGGACGTGAGAGTGACAAAAGCCGACTGGCGCGCTTCCGCGGACGACATCGACGCCATCCTCGGCGCGCGCCATGGCGATCCCTTCGCCGTGCTCGGCCTGCATGAAACGCCCGCGGGCTATGTCATACGCGCGTTCGTTCCGGGCGCGACGCGAGTGGAGGCGGTTGCGCCCGACGGCGCCATGACCGCGCCGCTGGGTCGCGTTCACGCCGACGGCTTCTTCGAAGGGCTGACGACGTTGAAGGGGCGCGCGCGCTACCGCCTTGTCGCCTCGAACGACGCGGCGCGATGGGAATTCGCCGACCCTTACGCCTTTTCCCCGGTGCTCGGTCCCACAGACGATCATCTGCTCGTCGAAGGCGCGCATCAGAAGCTCTATGACAAGCTCGGCGCGCATGTGCTGACGCATGAGGGCGTCGAAGGAACGCATTTCGCCGTCTGGGCGCCGAACGCCAGACGCGTCTCCGTCGTCGGCGACTTCAACCAATGGGACGGCCGCCGTGCGCAGATGCGCAAGCGGATCGACAGCGGCGTCTGGGAAATCTTCGTTCCCGGCGTCGGGGCGGGCGCGAATTACAAATATGAAATCATCGGGCGGCATGGCGAGCTCTTGCCGCTCAAAGCCGACCCGCTCGGCTTCGAGGCGGAGCTGCGCCCCTCGACGGCGTCCGTCGTCGCCTCGAACGCGCCCTATCACTGGGGCGACGAGAGTCACATGCGCGCGCGCGCTGAAGTCGACCCGCGACGTTCGCCCATGTCGGTCTATGAAGTGCATCTGCCGTCGTGGCGACGCGGCGAAAACGGACGCTTCCTGACCTACGATGAGCTTGCCGATCAGCTCGTGCCCTATGTCGCCGATCTCGGCTTCACCCATATCGAGCTGATGCCGATCAACGAGCATCCGCTCGACGCCTCCTGGGGCTATCAGCCGATCGGGCTCTTTGCGCCGACGCGGCGGCATGGCGATTCCTATGGCTTTCGCCGCTTCGTCGATCGCGCGCATCAGGCGGGCCTCAGCGTCATTCTCGACTGGGTTCCGGCGCATTTTCCGACCGATGAACATGGCCTCGCGCAATTCGACGGCGGGCCGCTCTTTGAGCATTCTGATCCCAAGCGCGGTTTTCATCCCGACTGGAACACCGCGATCTATGATTATGGGCGTCGCGAAGTGGCGAATTTTCTCATCGCCAGCGCGCTCTATTGGCTTGATCGCTTCCACATCGACGGGTTGCGCGTCGACGCCGTCGCCTCCATGCTCTATCTCGACTATTCGCGAAAGCCGGGCGAATGGTCGCCCAATCCCGACGGCTCCAACGACAATCGCGACGCCGTCGCCTTTCTTCAAAGGTTCAATGAACGCGTCTACGCGCTTTATCCGGGCGTCGTGACGATCGCAGAAGAATCCACCGCCTGGGGCGGCGTGACGCGGCCGACATATGCCGGCGGCCTCGGCTTCGGCTTCAAATGGAACATGGGGTGGATGAACGATACGCTGCGCTATCTTTCGTCCGAACCCGTCCATCGCAAATGGCGCCATAGCGAGCTGACCTTCGGCCTGCTCTACGCCTTCACCGAAAACTTCGTGTTGCCGATCTCTCATGACGAGGTCGTGCACGGCAAGGGCGCGGTCGTCGGCAAGATTCCCGGCGACGAATGGCGCCGCTTCGCGACCGCCCGCGCCTATTACGGATTCATGTGGGGCCACCCCGGCAAGAAGCTTCTGTTTATGGGCCAGGAATTCGGCCAGACGAATGAATGGAATTTCGCGAGCAGCCTCGACTGGTGGTTGCTCGATTTTCCCCCGCATCGGGGGCTTCAGGCGTTTATCCGCGATCTCAACCGCGTCTATCGCGATCACGAGGCGCTCTATGCGCGCGACTGCGAGGCCGAAGGCTTCCAGTGGATCGTCGCGGACGACGCGGAGAGTTCGGTATTCGCCTTCGCGCGTTTTGGCGCGGATCGCTCCCGCGCGATCGTCGTCGTCACGAATTTCACGCCGGTGACGCGCAGCGCCTATAGGCTTGGCTTGCCGCGCGCCGGACGCTGGCGTGAACTCGTCAATTCCGACGCTGCGGTTTATGGCGGCTCTGGACTTGGCAATCTCGGCGCCATTCATGCGCGCGCCGAAGCGTTCCGCGACTTTCCCGCGAGCGCCGAGATTCTTCTGCCGCCGCTTTCGACTCTCTTCTTCGCATTCGAAAGCGATGCTCTACAATAAGCGGCGAATCGCGCCGCCGTCGATGGGAACTGGCGATGTCCGCCTTTGAAAATCCGCCCCTGGCGCGCCACGCCATGGCCTATGTCCTTGCCGGCGGCCGCGGCGCGCGGCTGATGGAATTGACCGACAGGCGCGCCAAGCCCGCAGTTTATTTCGGCGGCAAGTCGCGCATCATCGACTTCGCGCTCTCCAATGCGCTCAACTCCGGCATCAGGCGCATTTGCGTTGCGACGCAGTACAAGGCGCATAGCCTCATCCGCCATTTGCAGCGCGGCTGGAGCTTCTTTCGCACCGAACGCAACGAGAGCTTCGATATTCTGCCGGCGAGCCAGCGCGTGTCTGAAGACCACTGGTATCTCGGCACGGCGGACGCCGTCTATCAGAACCTCGACATCGTCGAGAGCTATGATCCCAAATATATCGTGCTGCTCGCGGGCGATCACGTCTACAAGATGGATTACGAGCCCATGCTGCAGCAGCATGTGGATTCCGGCGCCGACGTGACGATTGGCTGTTTCGAGGCGCCGCGCGCAGAGGCGTCCGGCTTCGGCGTCATGCATGTCGACGAAAACGACCGCATCATCTCCTTCATCGAAAAGCCGCGCGATCCGCCGGCAATGCCGGGACATCCGGACCGTGCGCTCGTCAGCATGGGCATCTATGTTTTCGAGGCGAAGTTTCTCTACGAGCAATTGCGCCGCGACGCCGCTGAGACGCTCTCGACGCATGATTTCGGCAAGGATTTGATCCCCTACATCGTCTCGCATGGCAAAGCCGTCGCGCATCATTTCGAGCGCTCCTGCGTGCGCGCGGCAAGCGAGCCCAACGCCTATTGGCGTGACGTCGGCACGGTCGACGCCTATTGGGCGGCCAATATCGATCTCACCGATTTCACGCCGCAGCTCGATCTTTACGATCGCAACTGGCCGATCTGGACATATGCCGAAATCACCCCGCCGGCGAAATTCGTGCATGATCAGGTCGGACGGCGCGGACAGGCGCTGTCCTCGCTCGTCTCGGGCGGCTGTATCGTTTCCGGCTCGACGCTGCGCCGAACGCTGCTCTTTACCGGCGTGCGCGTGAATTCCTACGCGACCGTCGAGAACGCCGTCGTCCTGCCCTATGTCGACGTCGGCCGCTCGGCGCGGCTCACCAACGTCGTCGTCGACCGCGGCGTGCAGATCCCGCAGGGCCTCGTCGTCGGGGAGGACCCGGCGTTCGACGCCGCGCGTTTCCGCCGAACAGAGGGCGGGATCTGTCTCATCACCCAGCCGATGATCGACAGGCTCTGTGCATGAGTGCGCTGCGCGCGCTCGCCATCGCTTCGGAGATGGCGCCCTTCGTCAAGACCGGCGGGCTCGCCGATGTCGTCGGCGCGCTGCCCCATGCGCTCGCCGCTGAAAACATCGAGCTGCGCACGCTGATCCCCGGCTATCCCGACGTAATCGCCACGCTGGGCGCGGGCGAAACGGTTCTTGAGTTCGACGACCTCTTTGGCGGTCCGGCCTGGATCCACGCGGCGCGCCATAACGGACTCGCGATTTATGCGCTCATCGCGCCGCATCTTTATGCGCGCGAAGGCGGGCTCTACACGGGACCGGACGGCGCCGATTATTCCGACAACGCCTTCCGCTTCGCGGCGCTCGCCTGGGCCGGCGCGCAGATCGGGCTCGGCGCGCTCGATGGATTTACGCCCGATGTCGTGCATGCGCATGACTGGCAGGCGGCGCTCGCGCCGGCCTATATGCATTATGCAGAGCGGCCGCGGCCGGCGACGATCGTCAGCATCCACAACATCGCGTTCCAGGGGCAGTTTTCCAAGGAGCTGCTCGAGCCGCTGCGACTGCCGCCCCGCGCGTTCGATATCGATGGCGTCGAATATTACGGCGCGATCGGTTTCCTGAAGGCTGGCCTGCAACTCGCCGACCGCATCACCACGGTGTCGCCAAGCTATGCGCGCGAGATCGAGACGCCGGAATTCGGCATGGGCCTCGAGGGCCTGTTGCGCGCGCGCGCGGATTGCGTGAGCGGCATATTGAACGGCGTCGATGAAGAGACGTGGGATCCCGCGACCGACGCGCATCTTGGTACGCGCTATGATCATTGGAGCCTGCCGTCGCGCGCCAGGAACAAGGCGGCTTTGCAGAAACGTCTGCGACTGCGCGTCGACCCCGACGCCTTTCTCCTCGGCGTCGTCAGCCGGCTGTCGTGGCAGAAGGGGCTCGACCTGCTGCTCGACGTTTTGCCGCAGTTCATGCGCGGACGCGCGCAACTCGCGCTGCTCGGCGCTGGAGATAAAGCGCTGGAGGAAGGATTTGTCGCTGCAGAAGCCGCGCATCCCGGCCGAGTGGGCGTTCATATCGGCTATAGCGAAGAGCTTGCGCATATGATCCAGGCGGGCGCCGACGCGTTCCTCGTTCCGTCGCGCTTCGAGCCATGCGGACTGACGCAGCTTTATGCGCTCCGTTATGGCGCCGTGCCGATCGTTTCGCGCGTCGGCGGGCTGAAAGATACGATCGTCGACGCCAATGAAATGGCGCTGCAGGCCGACGTCGCCACCGGCCTGCAATTTTCGCCAACGACCGCCGAGGCGCTCGCCCTCGCCTTGCGTGAAGCCGAACGTTTGTTCGAGGACGCCGAGACGTGGCGCAAGATTCAGGTCAACGGCATGAGAACGGACGTCTCCTGGCGCAATCCGGCGCGCCGCTACGCGAAGCTCTTTCGGGACGCGGCCGCCGCGAGGGTTGGGTGACTGTTTCGGCGATAAAGCCCCCTCCCTGTCCCTCCCCCGCTTGCGCGGGAGAGGGAACCCTAGCGATCGGCATAGCGCGCGATGTGCGACATGCGCCGCGTCTGCCCCCCTCTTCCGCAAGCGAAGCGCAGCGGGGGAGGGATGGGGAGGGGGCATGACCGGCCGCCTCGCCGACGGAACTCCAGAACCGCTTGGCGTCACGCCGGACGCGAGCGGCGCGAATGTCGCGGTGTTTTCCGCTCACGCCGAGGCGATCGAGATCTGTCTCTTCGATGACGCCGACGAAGAGATCGCCCGCATAAAATTGCCGGCGCGCAGCGGCGACGTCTTTCATGGCTATATTGAGGGCCTCACAGAAGGCCAGCGCTATGGCTTTCGCGCCTATGGACCCGATGCGCCGGAGGCGGGCCATCGCTTTAATCCGGCGAAGCTGCTCGTCGATCCTTACGCGCTCGCGCTCGATCGCGTCTTCACGCTGCATCCTTCGCTATTCGCTTATGGCGACGCCGCGAACGCCGACAGCGCCGCGCATCTGCCGAAAGCGATCGTCACGAAGCCAGTCCCTGCCGAGTCGCTGCGGCCAAAGCATCCCTGGCGCGATACGATCATCTACGAGCTTCACGTCAAGGGTTTCACCGCGACCCATCCCGACATCCCGCAACATCTGCGCGGGACCTTCGCCGGTCTCGCGCATGACGCGGGAATCGCGCATCTGACGCGGCTCGGCGTGACGACGCTGGAGCTTTTGCCCTGCGCGGCGTGGCTCGACGAGCGTCACCTGCCGCCGCTCGGGCTTTCCAATTACTGGGGCTACAATCCGATCGCCATGATGGCGCCCGACCCGCGTCTCGCGCCGGGCGGCTGGCGTGAAGTTCGCGAAGCCGTCGACAGACTTCACGGGGCCGGGCTCGAAGTCATTCTCGACGTCGTCTTCAACCATACCGGCGAAAGCGACGAATTCGGGCCGACCGTCTCGTTCCGAGGATTGGACAACGCCAGCTATTACCGGCTTGCCGACGACGGCGCGCGTTACGTCAATGACTCGGCCTGCGGCAATATTCTCGATTGCGGGCGCGCGCCTGTCGTGCGGCTCATCATGGATGCGCTGCGCGCCTGGGCGGTCTATGGCGGCGTCGATGGCTTTCGCTTCGATCTCGCGACGACGCTCGCGCGTCGCCCTTCGGGATTCGATCGCGACGCGCCATTGCTTTCGGCGCTTCGGCAAGACCCGATGCTGCGCGATTTAAAGCTCATCGCCGAGCCCTGGGACATGGGCCCAGGCGGCTATCGGCTCGGCGACTTTCCCGAGCCTTTCGCCGAATGGAACGATCGCTATCGCGACAGCGCGCGCGGTTTCTGGCGCGGCGACTCCTGCGGCGTCGCCGAACTCGCGACGCGATTCGCCGGCTCGCAGGACGTGTTTGCGCGCAGGTGCCCCTCACGCAGCGTCAATTTCATTACGGCGCATGACGGCTTCACTTTGCGCGATCTTGTCTCCTACGCGCATAAGCACAATGAAGCGAATGGCGAAGAGAACCGCGACGGCGCCGACCACAATCTTTCCTGGAACAATGGCGCCGAAGGCGAGAGCGAAGACGCCGCGATCCATGCGGCGCGGGCGCGGGATGCGCGCAATCTGCTCGCCACGCTCATTTTCTCTCGCGGAACCCCGATGCTGGCCATGGGCGCGGAGTTGGGTAAGACGCAGTCCGGCAACAACAACGCCTATGCGCAGGACAACGCCCTCTCATGGATTGATTGGGCGCGCGCCGACGATGGACTGATCGAGACGACGGCGAAGCTCATCGCGCTGCGCAAGCGACACTTGGCCTTGCGCGAGGATCGCTTTCTCGACGGCGCGCCGCGTGACGCTTCGCTTATCCCCGATGTCGAATGGTTGCGTCCCGACGGCGCGCCGATGCGCGAAGACGACTGGCGCGACGGCGAGGCGCAAACGCTTGTCGTCGCGTTTTATGCCGAAGACGATCGCGTCATCGTCATTCTGCATCGCGGCGCTGGCGAGATTATCGTGCGCCCGCTGCCCGCTCGCGACAATCACGGCTGGAAATTGGCGTTCAATTCGGCGAAGGACGGCGCGGACGAAGACATTGAAGGAAGCATTTCCGTCGCGCCGCGCTCCGTCGCGCTTCTCGTCGAGGAAAGGCGCGCATCGCGCCGGTCTATTGCGCCTGCTTCGGAAGACATCCTCTCGCGTCTCGCCGAGGCGACCGGTGTTGAACGACAATGGCGAGATGTGGAAGGCGCGCTGCACGACGTTCCGCGCGAGACGGTCTGCGCGCTGCTGGCGCAGCTCGGCTTTCCGGCCGGAACGCTCGATGAGGCCCGCGAGAGTCTCGCGCGTCTTTCAGACTTTCGCGACAGACGCACGTTGCCGGCGAGCCTTTCGGCGCAGGAGGGCAAGTCCTTCACGCTTCGGCTCGCCGCGCGCAACGGACGCACGCCGAGCTGGATCGTCGTCACGCAGGAAGACGGAAGCTGTTCGCGCATCGCCCTTCGTGGGGAGAACGCCACGCCGCTCACATGGCGCGGACTCGACGGGCGCCGCTGCGACGGCGTCGAAGCGCGAATGCCGCCGATGCCTGCCGGTCGTCATCATTTGTCGCTCGACAGCGTCGACTGTGCGCTCACCGTCGCGCCGCCGGGCTGTTATCTGCCTCACGACGCGGCCCCCGCATTCGGCCTGTCGGCGCAGCTGTATTCCGTTCGCCGCGACGGCGATCAGGGAATCGGCGACTTCTCGACGCTTACCGAACTCACGCGCGCCGGCGCCAAAGCCGGCGCCGCGCTTATCGCGATCAATCCGCTGCACGCCTTGTTTGCGCAAGATCGCACGCGCGTCAGTCCGTATTATCCGTCCGACCGGCGGTTCCTCGATCCGCTCTATATTGATGTCTCCGGATTGGGGCGCATGCTCGGCGCGCCGATTGATTTCGACGAGAAGACCGCTGCGGGTCTCAGCGGCGCCACGGATGTCGACTATCCCGGCGTTCATGCGCTGAAGATGGTGGCGCTCGAACGCGCCTTCGCCATCTTCCTTGATCTGTCGCGCCGCCAGCCTGACGCCGCGCCCGCCGCATCGTTCCAGCGCTTCATTGCACAAGGCGGGGCGGCGCTTGACCGCTTCTGCTTGTTCGCGGCGATCAGCGAGGCGCGCAACGGCCAAAGCTGGCGGATGTGGCCGCAAGAGCTGCGCGAAGGACGCGCCGCGGCGTTGACCGCCTTCGCGAGCGAACATGCAACGTGCGTCCAATTTCACCAATTTCTGCAATGGCTCGCCGATGCGCAATTTGCGCATGCGGCGCAGGATGCGCGCGCCGCCGGTCTGTCGCGCGGCTTCTGCCGCGACCTCGCCATCGGCGCGGCGCCCGACGGCGCCGAGAGCTGGAGCCGCGCGGGCAGTTTCGTCGAGGGTTTTTCGATCGGCGCGCCGCCCGACGCGTTCAGTCGCGAAGGCCAGAACTGGGGATTGCCGCCGCCAAATCCAATCGAGATGGAGAAAAGCGGCGGCGCCGATTTCGCGGAGCTGTTGCGCGCCAATATGCGCCATGCGGGCGCGCTGCGCATCGACCACGTCATGGGCCTCGCGCGGCTTTTCGTCATACCGGACGGCGAAAAGCCCGCCGCCGGCGCCTATCTCAGCTATCCGTTCGAGACCTTGATGGGTCAGCTCGCGCTCGAAAGCCAACGCGCGCAATGCGTCGTCGTTGGCGAAGATCTCGGCACGGCGCCATGGGGCTTCCGCGAGCGGATCGAACACGCCGACGTGCTGAGCTACCGGGTTCTATGGTTCGAACGTTCGGGAGAGGGCTTCGCGTCGCCGACGCACTATCCGAAGAAAGCCATGGCCTGCGTTTCAACGCATGACTTGCCGACGCTCGAAGGCTGGTGGGCGGCGGCGGACATCGCCGAGAAGGAAGCCCTGGGGCTGATCGCGCCCGACACGGCCGAAGCCGCCCGCGCCGCGCGCCGCGCGGAAAAAGACGCGCTCCTCGAAGCGCTTCGCGCGCAGTCGCTGATCGATGATGGGCGCCGTTCGTCGGGCGCCTTCGATGATCTCTTGGCTCAGGCGCTCCATGCTTTCATCGCGCGCACGCCATCCTTGCTCGCCATGGCGCAACTCGACGATCTCGCGGGGGAAACGCAGGCGATCAACCTGCCCGGCACCGATCGCGAACGTTTGAACTGGCGCCGCAGACTGCCAGAATCGATCGACGCGCTCTTTGATTCGCGCCGCGCGCGCGCGATCCTCGCCGGGCTTCGCCGCAATGTGGACGCGATTGCCGGCGCATATCGGCCTCCGGGCGAAATTGATGCCGCGGACGGACATGAGCGTTTCGAGCATGGCGGGTAACGAAGCCACGGAGCGCGGGCTCATCTCTGCGGCGCTCCTTGCGATTTCTGTCGCATTTTCCGCGCATGCCGAACAACAAGGCCCGGACGCCAAAGACATCTCGTCAAAGCAACAAGAATTGCGCGGCGTCGAAGACACGATGGGCGCCGCCCGGGAGCGCGCGCGTCGACTCGAAGAGCAGCTTGTCGATCATGCCGCCGCGCGCGAACGGCTGAATGGCGCGCTCATCGAAGCGACGCAGCGGCTGCAGGAGACGGAAGGGCGCGCGGCTGAAATCGAAGAGCGGCTTTCGGCGCTCACCGAGAACGAGCGCAAGATCGTCTCCTCGCTTGAGAGCCGCCGCGGATTGATCATGGAGATCCTTACCGTCCTGCAACGGATGGGCCGTAAGCCGCCGCCGGCGCTGATCGCGCGTCCGAACGAGATTCTTGAGGCCGTCCGGGCGTCGCTCGCGCTCGGCGCCCTGTTGCCGCAAATGCGCGCCGAAGCGCGCCAGCTGCAGCACGATCTTTCGGAACTCGAGCAGGTGCGCGATGGCGTTCGGCATGAGCGCGAACGCCTCGCGGAGCAGCAAGCGAGTCTCACCGCTCAGCGCGAAAGGCTCGCCCCGATGATCGGGGAACGTCAGGAGGCGCTTTCCACCGCGCAAAGCGCCTTGCAGGCGGAGACGGAGCGCGCGCGCACGCTGGCGCAGCGCGCCACCAGCCTCAAGGACCTGATCTCGCGCATGGAGGCGGACAGCGCGGCGGCGCGGCGCGCGGCGGAGGCGGCGCGCAAGGCCGACGACGAGCGCGCCAAAGCTCAAGCAATGCTTTCGGAGCGAGAGCGGCTCAAAGCGTTGTCTGCGCCGTTCAAGGATCCGGCGCGACTTGCGCCCGCCGTCGCTTTCATGGATCTTAAAGGCCGACTGCCGGCCCCGGCCGCGGGATCGGTCGTGCGGCGTTTCGGCGCGCCAGACGGTTTTGGCGGCAAGGAGAAGGGCCTGTCGATCGCGGCGCGCGAGAATGGGGTGGTTATCGCCCCTTGCGACGGATGGATCGCTTTTTCAGGGCCTTACCGAAGTTATGGACAACTCTTGATCATTAACGCCGGCGGCGGTTATTATGTGGTCCTGGCCGGCATGAGTCGCACCAATGTGAACGTGGGACAGTTCGTTCTCGCAGGTGAGCCGGTTGCCAGCATGGGAGACGGAGCCGCGCAAACCGCGGCGACCATCGCAATCGGCGCGAAACAACCCATTCTTTATGTTGAGTTCCGCAAGGACGGAGCGTCAATCGACTCGGGCCCATGGTGGGCAAAGTCAGACAGTCGGAAGGTCGGCGGATGATTCGCAAAACAGCCCTTATCGCCACAGGAATCGCAATTGGAGCGGGATGCGCCACGCTTGGCCAGCAGGCGCGCGCCGTCATCGGCGCTCCGGCTCAAGCCGCTTCCGCCGACACCTACAAGAACCTCAGCCTGTTCGGCGACGTGTTCGACAAGGTGCGCGCCGACTATGTCGAGAAGCCCGATGAGCAAAAGCTCGTCGAAAACGCCATCAACGGCATGCTGACCTCGCTCGATCCGCATTCGAGCTACCTTGACGCCAAGGCCTTCAAGGATATGCGGACGCAGACCGAGGGCAAGTTCGGCGGCCTCGGCATCGAGGTCACCCAGGAAGACGGGCTCGTGAAGGTCGTCACGCCGATCGACGACACGCCGGCGTCGCGCGCCGGAATCATGTCCGGCGATCTCATTGGCGCCATCGACGACGAGACCGTGCAGGGCATGACGCTCAATCAGGCCGTCGACAAAATGCGCGGCGCGATCAACACGCCTGTCAAGCTGACGCTCTTCCGCGGCAAGAACAAGGATAAGGTCGAGGTCAAGCTCGTCCGCGCCGAGATCCACATCAAATCCGTGCGCTCGCGTAAACAGGGCGACGACATCGCCTATGTCCGTATTTCGCAGTTCAATGAAGAGACCGCGGAAGGCCTGCGCACCGCCATGGCCAAGGCGCAGCAGGACATTCCCGCCGACAAGTTCAAAGGCTACATCCTCGATCTGCGCAACAATCCGGGCGGCTTGCTGGACCAGTCCATCCAGGTCGTCAACTCTTTCATCGACAAGGGCGAGATCGTGTCGACGCGCGGCCGCAACGCCGACGAAACCCAGCGCTACAACGCCCGCGGCTCCGGCGATCTGTCGAAGGGCAAGCCTGTCGTCGTGCTGATCAACGGCGGTTCGGCCTCGGCGTCCGAAATCGTCGCCGGCGCTTTGCAGGATCACAAGCGCGCGACGCTGATCGGGACGCGGTCCTTCGGCAAGGGTTCGGTGCAGACGATCATTCCGCTCGGCGGTTCGAGCGGCGCGCTGCGCCTGACGACGGCGCGCTATTACACGCCGTCCGGCCGCACGATCCAGGCCAAGGGCATTGATCCCGACATGATCATCCTGCAGGACGTGCCGGACGAGCTTAAGGGCAAAGACGACACCAAGGGCGAAGCGTCGCTGAAGGGCCATCTCAAGACTGGCGACGAGGAAAAGACCGGCTCGCAAGCCTATGTCCCGCCGGATGAGGCGAAGGACAAGCAGCTCACGGCCGCGGTCGAGCTTCTGCACGGCAAGCCGAGGGCGCAGATCCTCGCCGAACAGTCCAAGGAAGTCGCCAAGGACACGACCAAGCCGCCGTCAAAGGCCGCCAATTGACGGTGATGGCCGTGCGGCTTAGACGGTCGGCGGGAGTTTCCGGCGGTCGATGAGCTTTCTGTCCACTTACGCTAATCCAACGCGCTTTCTGCGTTTCGCAGAACGCGCGTTGCCGTGGCTCTCAAGCGCCACGGCGCTTCTGCTCGCGATCGGGCTTTACGGCGCCTTCACGGCGCCGCCCGATTATCAGCAGGGCGAAACCGTCCGGATCATGTACATCCATGTTCCATCCGCCTGGCTCGCCATCTTCGCCTATATCGTGATGACCTCGGCGTCGCTGGGCGTTCTGGTGTGGCGTCATCCCCTCGCCGACGCGGCGCAGAAGACCGCCGCCAGCCTCGGCGCCGCCTTCACCTTCATCTGCCTCGTCACGGGCTCGCTGTGGGGCAAGCCGATGTGGGGCACGTTCTGGGTCTGGGACGCGCGCCTCACCTCGATGCTGGTTCTTTTTCTTCTCTATCTCGGTCTCATCGCCGTCAGGCAGACGATGGACGACACGCCGCGCGGCGCGCGCATCGCGGCGATCATGACGCTCGTCGGGGCGATCGATATTCCGATCATCAAATATTCGGTCGACTGGTGGAATACGTTGCACCAGCCGGCCTCGGTGTTTCGCATTGACGGACCCGCGATCTCCGGATCGATGCTGTGGCCGCTCATCGTCATGGCGCTCGCCGCGACGCTGCTGTTCTCGACGCTGCATATCATGGCGATCCGCAATGAAATCCTGCGCCGGCGCCTCGCGCGCTTGTCGATGCAGGCCGTCCGCGCCGGCGAAGTCGCCGGAGACGAAAGCATGGAGGCGGCGGAATGAGCGGCCACTCGTTCTATATCGCCGCCGCCTATGGCGTGACGGCCGCGACGCTCGGCGTCGTGGCCTTGCGCATCGTCCTCGACTATCGTCGCCTGCGCGCGGCGCTGGCGCGCTTTGGCGCGGCTGGCGCGCGCGATGAAGGAGAAGGCGCGTGAGCGACGCCGTCGCGCCGCGCTCTGCGCTGCGCTTTCTGCCGTTGGCGCTCTTCGCGCTGCTGGCGCTCGTCTTCCTGGTGCGGCTCTTCTCGGGCGACGCGTCGCGCATCCCCTCAGCGCTGATCGGCAAGCCGGCGCCGGATTTCGAGCTGCCAGCGCTTGAAGGACTGGCCGGCGTTCCCGGTCTCTCGACCGAAGATTTGCGCAAGGGTCACGTGAGTCTCGTCAATGTCTTCGCCAGTTGGTGCGGACCCTGCCGACAGGAGCATTCGGCGCTCATCGCGATCGCCGGCGACGAAGCGCTCAAGGCCAAAGGCGTCGAGCTTTACGGGCTCTCCTACAAGGATGAAACGACCAAGGCCTTAGGTTTCCTGGAGGAGGGCGGCAATCCTTTCGCGCGCGTCGGCGTCGACCCTGCCGGCCGCACGGCGATCGACTTCGGCGTTTATGGCGTGCCGGAGACGTTCGTGATCAAGGGCGACGGAACGATCGCTTATAAATTCGTCGGACCGCTGACGCCTTCGGCGATTGCGACGACGCTCATGCCCGAGATCGAAAAGGCGATGGCGGGCAGGGCGGCCACGACGCGCTGAACGCGTAAGGCGCTGAGAATGGGGGCGCTGAGATCAGGGCGCTCTGAGGAAGAGCCCCACTGTGAGCGCCGCGCCGACCACGATGATGAAGATCCGCAGGATTTTTTCATCGATATGATGGATCAGGCGGGCGCCCATGATCCCGCCGATCGTCGCGCCCGCGCTCGTCACCAGCGCCTGTGGCCAGTGCAGATCCGGCGAGAACAGAAAGATCGCGACGGCGGAGGCGTTCATGACGCCGGCCAGAACATTTTTCGTTGCGCTGGCGACGCGCACGCCTTGTCCGGCCATGGTGAGCGCGGCGACCATGAGGAAGCCGATGCCGCCGCCGAAATAGCCGCCGTAAACCGAAATCAGAAATTGCGCGAGGGCTGCGCGCGGCCGGCCGAGATGGCTATGCGTTTCGACGGGCTTGCGGAAGAAACTGCCCCAGGCGAAGACCACCGTCGCAAAGAGCACGAGCCATGGCACGAGACGCGCGAAGAGCCCGCGCGGCGTGCCAAGCAACACCGCCGCGCCGACGGCGCCGCCGACGATGCTGATCACGAACAGCGTGCGCAGCGAAAGCCCATTGGCGCCCCTCGCCAGTTTGCGGCCGGTCCAACCCGTCGCGACCTGCGCCGGAAACAGCGCCACGCATGACGTGATATTGGCGGCCAGCGCGTCCATGCCCGTGAACATCAGGGTGGGAAGCGTGAGGAAGGAGCCGCCGCCGGCAAGCGCATTCTGCGCGCCCGCCCAGGTCGCTACCGCAAACAGCAGAATGAAAGCCATGAGCGCGCCTATGTCAGGTCGCGCGGCTCAAAGCAAGCGGGCCGACTCCATCATCAGCCCATCCGCGAGAATGCGCACGAGCTTTTCGAGCTGCTCATCGAGCAGCTTGGGCGGCGTCTCGGCGATCTTCTCGTCAAGTCCGAGCGCCACGACGCCATGCACAGCCGAAAACAGCGTCCGCGCGAAAGCCGCGCGCGCCAGGTGGTTCGTTCCCGGCAGCAGTTGCGACAGGGGCATGTCAAGCCGATTGAACAGGCGATTGCGGGCGTCCAGGTACCATTGTGGCGGCGCAACGCCCGGCGGCAGGCGATGTTCGAAGAGGGCCCGCCAGCTCGGCTCCTCCCTTCTCGCGAAGTTCAAATAGGTCCGCGCCATGGCCTGCAGCGCCTGCTCGGCCTCGGCGTCTCCCAACGCCGAATTGAGTTCGGCGTCGAGCCGCTCCAGCGTGCGCGCGTTGACGCGCAGGATCAGCTCGTCGAGATCATCGAAGGCGGTATAGATGGCGCCGAGCGCGCAGCCGGCCGCTGCCGCGAGATCGCGCGCCTTGAGGCCGGCGAGGCCCTGCGCCGCGATGATCTCCTGCGCGACGTCGATCAGCCGCTCGCGCGCCTGGCTCCTGCGTTCGACTCCCGCTTCGGACTTTTTCTCATTCAAGGAGCTTCTCCCAACCAGCCTGAACACTGTTCACTTTTCTATTGACGGCAGAGCGAAAGCACTGCAGTCTGCATAATGAACATAGTTCATGGCGAAAGGCTGACGTTCGACCCGATTGCAACGCCGATCGCAACGCCCATTGCAACGCGCCCGACTTGACCGATCCTTAAGGGTGATCGGCGAAAGTCACGACGCACCTCCCGGAAGCTTCGACATGACGCATTCGCTTCTCGCTTCTCGGCGTTTCGCGCCGTTGTTCTGGCGTCAGTTCTTCGCCGCCTTCAACGACAATTTCCTGAAGAACGCTCTGGTGCTCCTGATCTTGGCGCGCGCGGCCGAGAGCGGCGCGTCGCTTGTGACGCTCGCCGGCGCGGCCTTCATCGCGCCGTTCTTTCTTCTGTCGGCGATCGGCGGCGAATTCGCCGACAAATATGACAAGGCGCGCGTTGTGCGCTGGCTCAGCGTCGCGGAGATCGCCGTGGCGGCATTGTCCGCGACCGGCTTTCTGTTCGCCAATATCCCCACGCTCTTTGGCGCGCTCATTCTCTTCGGCGTCACCGGCGCGCTGTTCGGCCCCGTCAAATATGGCATCTTGCCCGACCATCTGACGCGCGAGGAGCTTCCGGCGGGCAATGCGCTCGTCGAGAGCGCGACCTTTTTCGCAATTCTCAGCGGCACGGTCGCCGGCGGCATGGCGTTGCATGTCGGCGACGGGGTGATCCTCGCGGCGGGAGTCATGGGCGTCGCGGCGCTGGCGCTTGGCGCGGCATGGCTGATACCCCCCACGAGGCGCGCCGATCCCGATCTTGCGATCGACGCCAACGTCTTCCGCTCAACCTTCAAATTGCTGCGGCATCTGCACGGTCAAAAAGCACTGCGGCGGCTGGCCGTGGTGACGAGCCTCTTCTGGCTGTTCGGCTCCATCGCGATGTCGCTCACTCCCTCGCTCATCACCCAGACGCTGCATGGCGCGGAGATCCTCGTCAGCATTCATCTGGCGCTGTTCGCGGTCGGCATCGCCGTCGGATCGGGGCTCGCCGCCTTCCTGCTCAAGGGCAAGATCGTGCTGCTGCCCTCTGCCGTCGGCGCGGCGCTCGTCGCTTTTGCGTCCGCTGACCTCGGCCTCGCGCTGCTCCTTTCGACCCCGCCAGCCGCAGCGACGGCGCTGTCGCCGCAAGCTTATTTCGCTCAACCGCTCGCCTGGCGCGCCGCGATTGATCTTTCACTACTCGCGGTCGCGGGCGGACTGATGATCATTCCGTCCTTCGCCGCCATTCAGGCGCAGAGCGTGCCTCAGCAGCGCGCCCGCACCATCGCCGCCGTGAATGTGCAGAACGCCGCCTTCATGGCGCTCGGCGGCGTCGGGGTTGCGGGTCTGCAGAGCCTGGGCGTCTCTTTCGCGGCGCTGCTGATTGGCCTGGCCGTCGTCGCATTCGTCGCTTCGATCTGGATCGTCAACGCGGTCGTCGCGTCGCCTTTGCAGGATCTGCTCTCGATCTATTTTCGAGCCTTCTACCGTCTCGAGGTAAAGGGATTGGAAAATTTCGAGACGGCGGGACCCAATCCGATCGTCGCGCTCAACCATGTGAGCTTTCTCGACGCCGCGGCGATTTTCGCCGTCATGCCAAAGCCGCCGGTCTTCGCCATTGACCGCACGATCTCGAAGACATGGTGGGCGAAGCCGTTTTTGAAATTCATGCGCGTGATCCCGCTCGATCCAGCCAATCCGCTAGGCGCGCGCGCTCTCATCAATGCGGTCAAGGATGGAAACCCGCTCGTCATCTTCCCGGAAGGCCGGCTGACGGTCACCGGCAGTCTGATGAAAGTCTATGACGGGGCGGGGCTGATCGCGGAAAAATCCGGCGCGATGGTCGTCCCGGTGCACATCGACGGCGCCGAGGCGACGATGTTCTCGCGGCTGACGCGCGAACAGGCGCGCCGGCGCTGGTTTCCGAAATTCACGCTCACCGTGCTCGAACCTATTCGCCTCACGGTCGATGATGCGCTGAAAGGCAAGGCGCGGCGGATGGCGGCCGGCGCGGCGCTCTATCAGATCATGTCGGATCTCGTCTTCCGCGCGACCAACGCCGATCGCACGCTTTTCGACGCCGTCGTTGAAGCCGCGCGCACGCACGGGTTTTCGCGCGTCGCTCTCGAAGATCCGATCGCCGGCAAGCTCAGCTATCGCGGGCTGCTGATCGGGACGCGCGCGCTCGCCGGCAAGATTGCGCGCATTGGAAGGCCGGGCGACGCGATCGGACTGATGCTGCCGAACGCCAATGGCGCGGGAATAGCGTTCCTCGCGGTCATTTCGGCCGGCCGGGCGCCGGCGATGATCAATTTCACCGCTGGCGCCGCCAATATTCTGGCGGGCTGCGAGGCGGCGCAGGCGAGGACGATATTGACGTCGCGCGGTTTCATCGAGAAAGCCAAACTCGAAAAGCTTGTCGCAGCGCTCGAAGAGAAAGTTGCGCTCGTCTATCTCGAAGATATGCGGGCGCGCATCTCCTTCGCCGACAGGCTCGACGCGCTCCGACGCTTCCGTAAGCCCGTCGCTCCTCGCAAGGCCGACGAGATGGCGGCGATCCTTTTCACTTCGGGTTCGGAAGGCGCGCCAAAGGGCGTCGCCTTGTCACATCGAAACATGCTCGCCAATGCGGCCCAAGCGGCGGCGCGCATCGACTTCGGACGCACGGACAAGGTCTTCAACGTGCTGCCGATGTTCCATTCCTTCGGTCTGACGATCGGCTTCACGCTGCCGCTGATCTCCGGCGTACCGATCTATCTCTATCCCTCGCCCTTGCATTACCGCATCGTGCCGGAACTCGTTTACGGCTCAAACGCCACGATTCTTTTCGGGACGGACACTTTCCTCGCCGGTTACGCCCGTGCGGCGCACGCTTATGATTTCCGGTCGATCCGTTATGTCGTCGCCGGCGCCGAGCCGGTGAAGCAATCGACGCGCGATCTATGGATGGAGAAGTTCGGCGTCCGCATCCTTGAAGGCTATGGCGTGACGGAAGCGTCGCCGGTCCTCGCGCTCAACACGCCGATGTTCAACAGATTCGGCGCCGTCGGACGCCTGATGCCAGGCGTCGAACATCGGCTCGAACCCGTGCCGGGCGTGGAGGACGGCGGACGCCTCCTGGTGCGGGGTCCCAATGTGATGATGGGCTATCTCAAGATCGATAAGCCCGGCGTGGTGCAGCCGCCGGAGAACGGCTGGCATGATACGGGCGATATCGTCACGATCGACGCGCAGGGCTATGTGACGATCAAGGGGCGCGCCAAGCGCTTCGCCAAGGTCGGCGGCGAGATGGTGTCGCTCGCGGCGATCGAACAGCTGGCGGCGGAACTTTGGCCCGACGCGCTGTCGGCGGCGGCGACCGAGATCGATCCGCGCAAGGGCGAGAGAATCATTCTCATCACGCAGCGGAAGGATGCGACGCGCGCCGATTTCCAAGCCTACGCCAAATCGAAGGGCGCCTCCGACCTGATGATTCCGGCGGAAATCATGCTCGTCGAGCAAGTGCCGCTTCTGGGCTCCGGCAAGCTCGATTTCGCGGCGGTGACCAAAATGGTGCGCGAGCGCGGGCGCTATATTTTGCCCAATCCGCGCCTGCCCAACGGCCTGCAGGGGCGCATCGACGGGAACGCCACGATCTTGGCGTGAAATTCCAAGAATTTACTTCACGCGCGTCGCGGTCCTCGTCCCGCCATTCGGCGAATCCTCAGCGACTGTCTTGGCGATCAAGCGTTTTGTGTGCGCCATGGCTTTGCGTCCCTGATGATGGCGTTAAGGATCGTAAGGAGCTTTCTGGCGACGGCGATGAGCGCGACGATCTTCGGCTTTCCGCTGTCGACGAGTTTGTCGCGGAAGGCCTTGAGGACGGGGTTGTGACGGGCGGCGACCATGGCGCCGAGAAAGAGCATGCTGCGCACGGTCTTGCGGCCGCCGCCGATGAAGCTCTTGCCGCGCCATTGACCGGATTGGCGGGTGTAGGGCGCAAGGCCGGCCAACGCCGCGATTCGCCTGCGGTCGAGCGCGCCAAGTTCCGGCAGTTCGGCGATCAGCGTGCGCGCAATCACTGGCCCGACGCCGGGAACGGAGGCGAGCAGATCTTGCTTTTCGGCCCAGGCGGGCGTGCCGCGCATATAATCGTCGATCTCGCCGTCGAGTTCGGCGAGTTCCTTTTCGAGCGCCTTGCGCAGGCGTGCGATGCTTTTCTTCAGGCGTTTGTCGGCGCGCCGCTCGCGCTGGCCTTCCGCCGCCATCATCTCGACGATCTGACGCCGTCTGGCGACAAGATCGGCGAGAAGCTGCGTCATTTCGTCGGGCAGCGGACGCGCGGCGGGTCGCGTCGCTTGCGCGAAGCGCGCGATGACCGCGGCGTCGATCGGATCGGTCTTGGCGCGCCGACCAAGCGCCTGCGCAAAGTGACGC
>NZ_JADNRA010000016.1 GCF_015709525.1 Methylocystis sp. L43
TCAAAGACAGTGATGTCGAACACGACGTCGAGAGGCGTTCCCCATTCAACTTGTGCGAAGAACTCGACGCCGTTCGCTTCAACGTTGCTGCCATGAGGGCGAATATTCTTTACGAAAATCGGTGCAGCGCCGCGGTGTTTGCTTTTGCCGCCGATCGTGGTGCTCGGCTTCCACTCGCAGGCGGAGATGTGAACAACCGACTGCGAGGTGATCGGATCCCAGTTGAAATTCAGCCAGCCGGTGGCGACGGACTTCCACCACACGCGAATGGTTCTAGTAGCCATTGAGGTCACTCCCTTTCGCAAGAATTAACTTGAGTTTGACGTTTCGAACTTCGCACTGGTTAGCAATGCGCCGCTGGCTCGTCGCTCTTGCGAGCGCCGCTGTTCGTCCCGGCCGAAGCTGTTTGAACTGTGAATGGCTATTTCATCTGCTCAGTAGCATGCGAGCCGTTTTGACGCTTGCTCCGTTCGGATGAGGTCCTAGGTAAGCTTGCGTCCTCTGCGTTGGTCCTCGACAGCGGAGGGAGATTCGCGACTGCTCGCGGCTCGGATCAGAGTCTCGGGCCTTTTCAGGCATGGAGCAGCGAGCGGACTTACGACAGCGACATCGGGGAGAGATAAGTTACATTAATCGTGCTTGATGCTGATCTGCGCGCCTCGAGCAACGGGATTTGGCCGTGATGGATTGTGGCCGAGATCCAAAGGCCGTCGACGGCGGCTTGTCGGCGCGCCGGCGATCTCGGCACCGACCTTCTCAGTCGGACATGGCGGGCCGATCACGATCAGCACGCCGGTTACGATCCACACCAACAGCGGCGGCACGTCCGATCAAATACCGATCTCGCGCGGAAAGTCGGCGCCCAGATGGAGCAGCTCGCGCGCGGCGTCGTCTGCGACGAAGTTAGGTTCCAACTTCGGACCGGCGGCGTAATTAACGAGGCTGCGCTAATGCTCGGCTGGGGTGGAATTGGCTTTGAGCCGCTCGGCAATTCGGTTCATGAGTTCCAGGCGAATAACCTCAAATCTTGTGCCGGTCAGTATCGAGTCGGCGGACGGCGCGCCGTCGTCACTGGCCGCTGGTCACAAGAGGGGATGGAAACGGTGGTGGGCGAACACTTTTGGACGCAAAGCCGCCGTTGTTTCCGTCCCTGCGAGAAGTCGGCTACATTGCGACGCGACCGAGGTCTGTCTGCTCTCTCTCCCCAAATTGAAGATGGAGACTGCCGTTGCATCTGCATTATGGAAAACAGATTGTCGCCATAGTGGCTCTGGGGCTCGGATCAGTCGCGTTCCAGCAAGTCGCCCTTGCCGCCGACCCTGTCACCGAACAGGAAGCCTATGAGATCGGCAAGGAGGCCTATCTCTATCTTTATCCGATGATCAGCATGGACGTGACTCGAAGAGTCATGACCAATGTTGAGCCGGGGAAGAAGCCGGGCGCAGGGCCGATGAACGAATTCCACCATGTGCGGACATATCCGCCGGCGGAGTTTCGGGATGTCGTGCGCCCCAATTTCGATACGCTCTACTCCATCGCCTGGCTCGATCTGACCAAGGAGCCGATCATCCTTTCGACGCCCGACACGAAGGGGCGCTACTATCTGTTGCCCTTGCTCGACATGTGGACCGACGTCTTCGCGGCGCCTGGCAAGCGCACCAGCGGCGCGCGCGCCGGCGATTTCGCCATTGTCCAGCAGAACTGGAAAGGGCGACTCCCCGCCGGCGTAGAGCGGATCGATGCGCCGACGCCCTATGTCTGGATCATCGGGCGCACGCAAACGAACGGACATCAAGATTATAACGCCGTCCACGCCGTTCAGGACGGCTATAAGCTCACCCCGCTTTCGCGGTGGCGCAAACCGCCAAAGCCCGTGGCGACGAAGGTCGACCCGAACGTCGACATGAAAACGCCGCCGCTCGAGCAGGTCGACGCCATGCCGGCGGGCAAATTCTTCTCCTATGGCGCCGAGCTGATGGCAGCCAACCCGCCTCATGTGACGGACTGGTCGCAACTCGCGCGGCTGAAGCGCATCGGCATCGAGCATGGCAAAAGCTTCGATTTCGACTCGGCCGATCCCGCCGTGAAGCGCGCGCTTGAGAAGGCGCGAGCAGATGGGCTTGCGCTGATGAAGGAAAAGACGCCGACGCTGGCGCGCGTCGTGAACGGGTGGCAGATGAACACCGATACGATGGGCGTCTATGGAGACTACTATTTGAAACGCGCCATCGTCGCGCAGGTCGGGCTTGGCGCGAACCAGCCCGAGGACGCGATCTACCCCCTCAATCTCGCCGACAGCGACGGCAAGCCGCTCAAGGGCGAGGAGAAATACGTCCTGCATTTCACGAAAGCCGAGATGCCCCCCGTCGACGCTTTCTGGTCGATTACGCTTTACGACGGCCAGGGCTTTCAAGTCGGCAATGCGCTGAACCGCTTTGCGATCGGCGACCGCGATCCGCTGAAATACAACGCCGACGGCTCGCTTGATCTTTACATCCAGAACGCGAGTCCGGGAGCCGAAAAGGAGTCCAACTGGCTTCCTTCCCCTGCGAGTGGAAGCGAAAATCTCACGATGCGCCTCTACGCGCCGAAGCCGCCGGCGCTTGACGGCCGCTGGGCGCCGCCGGCTGTCAGACCTGCAGAATGAAGATCAAGCTATGATGGGGCGAGGCCCCGGTGTTCTTATCGCGTGGTCAAAGGTCGGCTCGTGTGAAGCAGTCGCGCGTAACAGGCCGTTCATGACCCCCGCGGCGCTTCGGGGCCCGGAGCTGGGCTTGAGACACTCGGCCCATCTGTTGTTTTGAGCAGTTTCAATTCAAGCGTTCAGCCTGCATCGCTTCGGGAGACTTCGCGACGCCGTAGCTCAATCTCAACGAGATCTAGGGCTCCTCGAGCGCCTCAGCTTTCCCAATCGTTCCTGCGTTATCATGGGAGGGTTTTACGCCGTGAGGCTCCGCTTTGCCCCGCATTTCCCTCTTCTGGCGAGCGGCGACATCCATTGCGCGATCTCGAGCTTGCCTGAGCCTCCGCGTGAGATCCTTCAACTATTCTATTGGTAGCTCTGCGATTTCAGGGGAGCGCGCTACTCCCACGATTTCATGCTCGAGCTCGTAGTCGAGAACGATGATCTTCGCCGCCAACTCGCCGAGCGCGCAGACACGCCGGCCGCGTAGGCGTCGCTCGATCTGCTCTCTCCGGAACGCTTCGCCGAGCTCGATCGGTTGGTCGCATCCGGTTAGCTCGAGCGCGTGAAGGCCAGGGCGAGATCCAGCGCCGATATTGGCAGGTGTTACCTTGTTTCTGACGATGGAATTCTCTGAGCTCTCTGTCCGCGCAGTGTTTATAAACATTCAATAAACAGAACCGTCTGCTGGCCTGACGCTGGGTTTACGGAGCAGGTGTTGCGAATGGAAAATCACCGGGCACAGGCAGCATCCCCATACGAAACAGCGTCCGCTTTATTTGTAGGGTGAACGTGGGGCTTTTAAGGGGTTTGTGTTTTCATATAGAAGTGCTCACTCTCCGGCGGCGAGAAAAGATTTTGACCTTGGTCGGATCGACGACCGGCCATCGAAGCTGCGTTCCGTGGGCTCGAGAAGCTTGCAGACGACGACCGTGCCGTCGCCGCCGGCGTTGTCGGCGATCTGACGCGCCAAGGTTGTATGGCGTTGCGGACAGTTTTGATCCGTCTGCTGGCCGGGGTTGGCAACCTGGTCGCCGTCGAGCATCTCGATGGCGCGTAGCACACACAGCGCCGTCGTGCGCTCCTCACACGCATCGAAAATCTAACGCTTGGTTCCCGCGACAAGTGAAGGGATGGAAACGGTGGTGGGCGAGCACTTTTGTCCCTCGGTTCTGAGCGACCCCTCCTGAACTAAGATCAAGGAAACATCATCATCTTAGGCCGAGGAGATGCCGCCGTCATAAGGCGAATCGTCCATTGCGGCCGATCTGTCCATCCCGTTGCCGAATTGCAACTGCTTCCATAATTTTTCCCATCCTAGCGCGCGAACTACATGCAGTTCGTTGACTTCGCGGCGCTTGATGCCTGACAGTTCGTTGACCTTTATAGGCAGCAGGATTTTGGGACATCAAACGCGAGCACAAGCCCCATTTGGGCAAGCAATCGCTGTCTCGTCCATCCATGCACTTATCGAGGGCGCAGTATACGGCTTAAGCCGATGCGCATTGACGGAAGTATGAGTTAGGCGTTCGAGAGGGTCTATGAGCAGCATGAGTAGTGCGTCGCGATGGGCGCGTCTTTTGATCATCGCGGGAATTGTCGTCTCGCTCCTGTCTGCCTGCTCTTCTTTTGATCGTCGCGGAGCCGTCCCGCCGGCCGAAAGACGTGACGCGGCGGTTCTTCGCATCGCCAACGCGCGGTTCTTCGTCGATCAACCGGCGGCTATGGCGGCAGAGCAGGAGCTCGCGCTCAATCGCGAGGCCAAAAGTCTTGGGATCAGCAGAGGTGGCATATTGCCCACCGCGCATCTCCTGTCGCTTTCCGGCGGCGGCGACAATGGCGCCTTTGGCGCGGGGCTGCTGGTCGGATGGACAGCTCATGGCGACCGACCGAAATTCAAGCTCGTAACAGGAGTAAGCACCGGCGCGTTGATAGCGCCATTCGCCTTCCTCGGTCCCAACTATGACAGTGCGCTGACGGACGTCTACACGAATATCAACCCGTCGAAGGTCTATGAGAAGAGATTTTTAGCGACAGCAGCACTGACTGAGGACGCGCTGTCGGACTCCACTCCGCTCTATGAGACGATCTCGCATTATGTCGACGAAACGATGCTTGCGACGATCGCAGCCGAGTATCAGAAGGGACGTCTGCTGCTGATCCAGACGACGGATCTCGACGCCGGCCGGCCCGTGCTTTGGAATATTGGAGCCATCGCCGCCAGCGGCGACCCCAAATCGCTCGGACTTATTCGTCATGTTCTGCTCGCTTCTGCGTCGATCCCGGCGGCTTTTCCGCCCGTTCTGTTCGACGTGGAAGCGAATGGAAAAACGTATCAGGAAATGCATGTCGATGGCGGGGCCGTCAGTCAGGCCTTTCTTGTTCCGCCGAGCCTGAACACGCGTGACGTCCTGCAACGGTCTGGATTTCAAAGGAAGGCTGTTGTCGCCTACATCATCCGCAATGGTCGCTTGACAGCGGAATGGAGCGATGTGGACCGGTTAACTCTCCCAATCGCCGAAAAGGCGGTCTCGACCCTGATCAACTATAATGGCGTGGGCGATCTGTATCGAATGTATCTCGTCACCCAGCGAGCCGGAGCCACGTTCAACCTCGCCTATATCGGCGATGATTTTAACGCGAAGCACCCAGAGGATTTCGACCAGGGATACATGCGCGCTCTGTATCGCTTTGCTTACGAGAAAGCGGTGAAAGGTTACCCATGGGACCATTCACCGCCCGGGTTTGCTCCCCGTCGGTGAGGCAGAGCGCCGAGCGAACACAACCACGCCACAGATTGAGCCGCCGATCCTGCCTCGGACCTCGACGATAACTCACTTTCGAAAGCGATATCTCAAGTCACCGGCCCGGCTTTTGTTACCTGTCGTGGCCGAACTTTTGGCAGTGCTTGTCTCGGTGCGCGGGGTCGTGGCCGACGAGATCAGGAGCCAGATGCAGGCTCGGCAACATGTCGGGTCGAGGTTGCGATAATGCTCCAGCGGGGCCCCGGCAACTCGGTTAATTCTTTCGAAGTCATCGGCATTGACCTTTCGCCGGTCCAGATCGGAAGCGCCGACGTGGCATCGGCGCCGACGCTCGGGGAAATCCATCGGGCGCGGTCAATGGGGCTTCGATCAGACGGCGCGCGTCACCGGCGGCGGGAGCAAGACGGCGGAGGTCAACGGCGGCTGGCGCTTGGCCGCTTAGATCGCCGATGTGCGCTAGCGCACATTTGAGCTTGCGCCCCGAGCGCCAACTCGGCTATAGTTTACGGGCACAGAGGCACATGGAGCGATCGCCGGCAGGGCTTAGAGCACCCTGTCGGCGGTTATCAGCGACGGCGGGGGTAGAGCACCCCGCCAAACGCCATTCGCTTACCAATTGGACGTCTCATGCCCGCCAACGCCACATCATCGACAAGTCGAACCGCATTCGATTGGATTCGGTCGAAGGGCTATGCCCTCGACAAAGATGGATATCTTCACCGGGCGCCGGCCGCTCAGGCGTCGACTGCTCGCCGCGGGGCGGTCTCCAGAACGCCCATAAGCCATACGAGACCGTAGACCATACACCGGCTGGTAAGCCATACGGCTTGAGCGTGAGCGTGAGCGAGCATAAGCCATACGAAGCTGTAGGCCATACGGAATGCAGTCAATAAACGAACCAATCTGAAGAAAGCCCGTGGGCTATCTGAAGATCGAGCGACGATCTGGAGCGTTCGGCTGCAACACTTATAGCATGGTCGAAGTAGATCAGGTCGCGTAGGGCGGCGCGCTGGCGTCGATCTGGAACACATGAGGGTCAAAAGCGGGCCAGAGGCGTGCATTTCGTAAGGAAATATCGAGTGACCGAGACGCGTGACGCGGTCGTGATGCGACCTTGTTCGAAAACCTTGCCTTGCTAACTTGATTTTCTTGGTGGGCCGGGCAGGACTCGAACCTGCAACCAGACCGTTATGAGCGGCCGGCTCTAACCATTGAGCTACCGGCCCCGAGACGGGGAGGCCCCTCCTATACCGCAAGCCGGGCGCACGCAATATTGGGCTTGCATCACTCGCTCTGACCCTGTGCTCGCGTTCGCCCTGCGCGCTGTGTACATGCGTCAGCCTGTCTTGCCACGGCCCGCGCCGCGCCTGTAAGGCTTTTGGTATGGACGAACATGACGCGCGCGCGGCGATCGTTGACGCCGCGCAAGAGATGGAGCGGCTGGGTCTCAATCACGGCTCTGCGGGCAATCTGTCCCTGCGCGTCTGCGACGCCGCGCTCGTCACGCCGAGCGGCGTTCCCAGCCGCGAACTCTCGCCCGATGCGATCGCGCGCATGCCGCTCGCGGGCGATGGCGCTTTCGACGGTCCGCTGCCGCCGTCGAGCGAGTGGCGCTTCCACCTCGACATCTATCGCGCCCGACCGGACGTGAACGCCATCGCGCATATGCATTCGCCCTATGCGACGACGATCGCGACCTTGCGGCGCGATATTCCGGCCGTGCATTACATGATCGCGGCCTTCGGCGGCCCGACCGTGCGCTGCGTCGATTACGCGCCCTACGGCACGGCTGAACTGTCGCGACTCGTCGTGGCGGGGCTCGCGGATCGCGATGGCGTGCTGCTCGCCAATCACGGCGCCATCGTCACCGGCGCGACAATGCGCAGAGCATTGTGGCGCGCCGTCGAACTCGAAGCGCTCGCGCAAGTCTTCTACCTCGGCGCGCTCGCCGGCAAACCCGTCGTGCTTTCCGACGAGGAAATCATGCGCACGGTGGAGCGCTTCAAAAACTACGGAACGCGTAAGAGCTCAGAATAATTCGCGCAATTAACCTCCAACGCATTGACGTTTTTAGCGCCTAAATGATAGGTTGTGACGTCAGGTGAGCCGTGAGCGACAAGTTCGCCACGCGCCGAGGGGATGGAGTGCCCCCCTTAACCGCCGCAAAGGCTGATGACTCCTGCTTCGATCGTAACCGCGATTTCACCAATCGCGGGTGCAAGAAGGAGGAGTGTAAGCTTTGAACCAAGACCTCGCCGTTTTTATTGTTCCCTTCGCCCTTATTCTCGCTTGCGGTCTACTAACCGCCGGCGGCCTTTACTTCATGGACATTCGCTACCTAAAGAATGCCCGCTATGCGGTCGCGTCGCTCGCGGCGGGGGCCGTCGTTCTCGCTGTCCTTGAGATCGTCCTATACGGCAGTTCGGTTGGATTTCTCAAAGAGCAGCAGCTCAAAACTTCTCTCTGTGAACTCGACGCCGAAAGCGCCCATCCCGAGGCGCGCCTCGGCGTTGACCCGGTTGTTCTCTACCAAGCTATCACCGGCTGCATGAAGGAAGCCGGCTACGAATGGGATGCAGGCCATCGCCACTGCAAGGATGCGCCGGTCGCCACAAATCACTTCTGTTACGCGCCTACAGCTTCATTTGACCGCGCAATCACCGTACTTCAGATGAGCTTTGAATAGAAAGAAAGAAGCGCTTCGTGGATGCGAACGCGCGCCGAAGTCGGAATATTCAGCGCCGGCGAACTGTTCGCTAAACGCCAACGTCCGGGAACAATCCACTCAGCCCTTCCTCCGTCGCGGCGCAGACGCCGCGCTCGGTGATCAGCCCCGTGACGAAGCGGGACGGCGTCACGTCGAAGCTGAAATTACGCGCCGGAGACCCATCGGGCGTGAGCTGAATTTCAATCGGCGCGCCGTCGGCGCCGCGTCCGCTGATATGGGTGACTTCGCGCGCGGCGCGCTCTTCGATCGGAATGTCGCGGACGCCGTCGGCGATGCGCCAGTCGACGGTCGAAGACGGCAGGGCGACATAGAAGGGCACGCCATTGTCATGCGCCGCGAGCGCCTTGAGATAGGTGCCGATCTTGTTGCACACGTCGCCGGCGCGCGTCGTGCGGTCGCTGCCGACGATGACGAGATCGACAAGACCATGCTGCATCAGATGGCCGCCAGCGTTGTCGGCGATGATCGTATGCGGAACGTCTTCGCCCAGCAGTTCAAAGGCCGTGAGGCTCGCCCCTTGGTTGCGCGGACGCGTCTCGTCGACCCACACATGTATCTGGGCGCCTTGCCGCGCGGCCGTGTAGATCGGCGCCAGCGCCGTGCCCCAATCGACGGTGGCAAGCCAGCCGGCGTTGCAATGGGTAAGGATGTTGATAGGACCGTCGTTACGACGCGCCTTATGAATGAGTTCGGCGCCGAAGCAGCCGATGGCTTGGCAGGCGGCGACGTCTTCCTCCGCGATCTTGGCGGCTTCCGCATAGGCAAGGTCGGCGCGGACCGAGACCGGCGCCGCGAGGAGCAGAGTGCGCAGCCGATCGAGCGCCCAGCGCAGATTGACGGCTGTCGGCCGGGTGGCGAGGAGGGCGGCATAGGCGACGGCCAGGGCGGCATCGCTCGGATCGCGCGAGGCGGCGAGCGCCATGCCGTAAGCGCCGGTCACGCCGATCAGCGGCGCGCCGCGCACCGTCATCGTGCTGATCGCTGCAGCGGCGTCTTCGCAGTTCGCGAGCGTTTTCGTCTCGAAGCGATGCGGGAGCACAGTTTGATCGATGACATGCACGCGCCGCCCGTCCGAATCGAGCCAGATCGTTCTGTAGTCACGGCCGTTAATTCTCATGGTGTCCGTTCTTGCCTGCTCAAAAGTCGCGCTTGGATGATGTCGCCATTCGCGCCATGTTAGAGCGCGCCGCGGCGCTGTGCTAGAAAGCTTTGAAACGCGGCTGCTCCACTGGACACATGGCGCAAGAATCTTCGGCGCAAGAATCGGCGCAAGAATTTTCGGTTCGATACGCCGAATCGCTCGACTCCGTCGCGGCGGACGCCTGGGACGCTTGCGCGAATCCGCCCGGTCTTCCGGACTCCGTCGGCGAGCGATACAATCCTTTTGTTTCGCATGCGTTCCTGCGCGCGCTGGAATCGTCGAAGTCGGTCGGCGCGCGCGCCGGCTGGGCGCCGGCGCATGCGCTCGTCGAGGATTCGCGGGGGCGGCTTGTCGCCTGCGCGCCGGCCTATATCAAAACGCATAGCCTCGGCGAATATGTGTTCGATCAAAGCTGGGCGCAGGCCTATGAGCTTGCCGGCGGACGCTATTATCCGAAGATTCAGGTGGCGGCCCCTTTCACGCCTGTGACCGGGCGCCGCCTGCTGATCGCGCGTGATGCGCCCAAAGGCGCGCGCGAGGCGCTGATCGCCGCCTTGCAGGGATTGCGAAAGGCGAGCGGCGCGTCCTCCATTCACGTCACGTTCTGCACGGAGCAGGAATGCGTTGCGCTGAGCAGCGCCGGCTTCATTTACCGCTCCGGAGAACAGTTCCACTTCGTCAATGACGGCTATGCCGACTTCGAGGATTTTCTGGCGCGGCTCACGGCGCGCAAGCGCAAGGCGATCAAGCGCGAGCGACGCGAAGCGCTCGGCGACGGCGTCACAATCGATCTGCTCACGGGAAGCGACATTCGTCCGGCGCACTGGGATTCGTTTTTCGAATTCTACATGGACACAGGCGCGCGCAAATGGGGGCGCCCCTATCTGACTCGCGCGTTCTTTGACGAGATCGGCGCGCGCATGGCGGATCGCATCCTGCTGGTGATGGCGCGTCGCGGCGCGCGGCATATCGCCGGGGCGATCAATTTTCTGGGCGACGACGCTATCTACGGGCGCAATTGGGGCGCGCTGGAAGCGCTGCCGTTTCTCCACTTCGAGGTCTGCTACTATCAGGCGATCGAATTTGCGATCCGCCGCGGCTATAAGCGCGTCGAGGCCGGCGCGCAGGGCGAGCATAAAATCTCCCGCGGTTATGGACCGGTGATCACCCATTCGGCCCACTACCTGGCCGACCCGCGCCTCGCCGAGGCGGTTTCGGCCTATCTGGCGCGCGAGCGCGCAGCGGTGGCGGAATGGGCCGCCGAGCATGCGGCCGAGCTTCCTTACAAGAGCGAAAACGGCGGCTGAATTTCCTTCGCTGTGTCCCTGCAGCACTTGCCTCATGGCCCGAAACTTGTAAGTCCTGCAGCGTTTGGCGCGAACCGCTGCGGAGTCACATGACCTATTGTTGCGGCATTCTCGTGCGCGATGGACTGGTGATGATCGCCGATACGCGCACCAACGCCGGGCTCGACAACATTTCGACGTTCCGCAAGCTGTATCTTTTCGAGCGGCCTGGCGAGCGCGTGCTGATGCTTGCCGCCTCGGGCAATCTCTCGGTGACCCAGGGCGTCGTGAACCTGATCGGCGACGGGATCGAGCATCCCGAAAGCGGCGTCGTGGAAAATGTGATGAACACGCCAAACATGCTGCATGCGGCGCATCTCGTCGGGCGTGCGGTGCGCCTCTCACGCGTCCAGACGGGCAACGCCGAGGGGGAGCCTGCGGCGCAAGGCGTCAGCTTCGACGTGTCCCTGCTGCTCGGCGGTCAGATCGCCGGGGGGCCGCTCCGGCTTTTCATGATCTATACCGCCGGCAACAGCATCGAATGCACGCCGGACACCAATTATCTGCAGATCGGCGAGCACAAATATGGAAAGCCCATTCTCGACCGCGCCGTCACCTATGACACCGACATTTATGATGCGCTGAAGATCGGGCTCATTTCGATGGATTCGACCATGCGGTCGAATCTTTCGGTCGGCATGCCAATCGATATCGCGCTGCTGCGTCGCGACGCGCTGCAGACGGAGGTCGCGACCAGGATCGGTGCGAACGATCCGTATTTTCGGGATTTGCGCGTGAGCTGGTCGAAAGCGCTGCGCGAGGCGCATATGGCGATCCCCAAGCCGCCCTACAGCGGCCACGACGCGTGACGATTGTTACGCCGGCGGACGCTGCAGCGATCGCCCGTGCCGCGGAGATTCTGCGCGAGGGCGGCCTGGTCGCCTTCCCGACCGAAACCGTCTACGGCCTTGGCGCCGACGCCACTCAGGCTTGGGCGGTCGCCCGGATCTACGACGCCAAAGACCGCCCCTCCTTCAATCCGCTGATCGCCCATGTCGCCGATCTCGACGCCGCGCGCCGCGAGGCGGCGCTGCCTGAGCCCGCGCTGCGCCTTGCCGCGGCCTTCTGGCCGGGGCCGCTGACGATCGTCGCGCCCATAGCGCCGGGTGGCTTCGTCTGCGATCTCGCCCGCGCCGGGCTGCCGAGCGTTGCGGTTCGGGTTCCCGCGCATCCCGTCGCGCAAGCGTTGATCGCGGCGCTCGGACGGCCGATCGCGGCGCCTTCGGCCAACCGGTCGGGGCATGTAAGCCCGGTGACGGCCGCGCATGTCGCGGAAGATCTTTCGGGCAAGGTCGACATGATCCTCGACGGCGGCCGCACCGCCGCCGGGCTGGAGTCGACGATCGTATCCTTCTGTGAAGGCTCCCCCGTCTTGCTGCGGCCCGGCGCGATCGCGCGAGAGGCGATCGAGAAGATCCTCGGGGCAAGGCTTGCGTCGCCGGCGCACGCCGAGATCCTCGCGCCGGGCATGACGCCGTCCCATTACGCGCCTGCCGCGCGGCTGCGTCTGGAGGCGCACGAACTCGACGAAGGCGAAGCGGCGCTCGATTTTGGCGGCCGGCTCGCCGCGCGCGCCGAACCCGGCGCCTTTTTGCTCGATCTTTCGCCATCAGGCGATCTCGTCGAGGCGGCGGCCAATCTCTTCGCCCATTTGCGGGAGTTCGACGCGCGCCACATCGCCAATGTCGCCGTGGCGCATGTGCCCGAGCGGGGGGTGGGCGAAGCGATCAATGATCGGCTGCGACGCGCCAGTGCGCCGAGACTGGACTAGGCGGCCAGCGCCGTGGGCGTGGCCGCGTTCAGAAAGAAGTCCTGCGTCACCGGCTCGGGCTGGCCTTTCAGATAGGGGCACTCGTAGCCGCGCGCAGCGAAATCGCCCACGCCGACGGCGCACATTTCCACCGCGAGGCGCGTCAGGCGGTTGAGCACGGGCTCACGCACCCAGGAAAAGGGCGGGGCGTCGGGCGCGACGTCGCGCATCGCCGCCTTGCGGCTCACATTGTTCTCATAGCTCATGCGCGCCTGCCAGCCGGCCTGCGGCTCCTGCCAATCGTTGACGACGATGACCGGTCCGCGCAGCACGCGCGCCTCGTGTTCGGTGCGTTCGATCAGGGCCATCTCGCCGCGCCTGACCCCCGCCAGGGTGAAGAGAGTTGGACGCGCGATCGGCGCGCTGGCGATAAACTCAACGGCCGCCTCGAAATTTGCGCAATGTTCGAAAGCATAGCGCAGCACATGGTCCGGCGGCCAACCGCCTTCGCTTGCCAAGGCGTCGCGCAGATTGAGGACGGCGTCATAGGCGAAGCCGAGGGAGCCCTGGGTGCGCCGCTTCATCGGCGCCTGATTGATCGAGGCGCAAAAGCGGCCGGGCGCCATCGCGCTGAGCACGCCAACGGCCCCCGGCCAGGTGGCGTTGTAAAATTCGCCCGCCCCACCGGACTGCAATGCGATTTCGACGCCCCTGCCGAGGCCCTGAAATGGCCAGTCGAGCGTGCGGCGCAGGCGCGGCAGACCGTGCTCGTCCTCGTAAGCCTGGGTGGTGCAGGCGAAGAGATAGGACATGTTCAGCGTCATCGCGCCGGGAAAGCCGAGAATGGCGACGATGCGCTCGAGTTCCGCCCGGTAGGCCGAGGCGGAGCGTTTCAGCCAATTCGCGGCTATACGGTCAATCGACGGCAGGCACAGGCGGCCGACCGGCGCCGCCGCGCCTAGACACGCCTTGCGGAGCGCGGTCGCCGCCTGAACCCGAGCCTGCGCGTGGGCGACAGGGCCACCGTTGCGCACGTCGAGGAAATGAATCTCATCCATCGCCGTCCTGCTGTCAGAAAAATGTCATCCGGCCGATATGGATTTCACATCCCTCTGTCACAATACAGTAAAAATTTAGGGTCCAGCCTCTCGGGGTAAAGTCGCTGCGCGCCCGCCGCCTGCGAATCGGGTACAAATCCCTAAGGAAAACGCGCTTGCTCTTCGAGAAAAGAATGTCGGACGCCGTCGCCGTCGCTTTTGACGCGTTAAAATTTCACGCCTCTGCTTTGGAGCTGACGCGAACGCTCGATCTCTTTGCCGAGGATCCCGCGCGCTTCAAAAATTTCAGCGTCAAGCTCGACGATTTTCTCTTCGACTTCTCCAAGCACAGAGTGACGCGCGAGACGATCGCGCTGCTGACCTCGCTGGCGAAGACGCGTGATCTCGACGCGCGGCGCGACGCATTGTTCTCTGGCGAAGTCATCAACAACACCGAAAGGCGCGCCGCCATGCATATGGCGCTACGCGATCTCTCGTCGCGGCCGCTTCTCGTCGGCGGCGAAAACATGCGGCCGCTGATCGAAGCCGAACGCGACAAGGTTTTCGCCTTCGCGCGCGCGGTGCGCTCTGGCGACATCCGCGGCGCGACGGGCGCGCCGTATAGCGATGTGGTCAATATCGGCATCGGCGGCTCGGACCTTGGTCCGGCGATGGCGTCGCGCGCTCTCTCGCCCTTTGCCGGCGAGGGGCCGCGCATGCATTTCGTCGCCAATGTCGACGGCGCCGACCTCGCCGATACGTTGCACAACCTCGATCTGGCGCGAACGCTGTTCATCATCTCGTCGAAGACATTTACGACTCAGGAGACGATGGCGAATGCGAAAAGCGCGCGCGCCCGAGTTGTCGCTGCGCTCGGCGAAGCTGCGGTGAAGTCGCATTTCGCCGCCGTCTCGACGCGGCTCGACAAGGTCGCTGAATTCGGGATCGATCCGGCGCGCGTCTTCGGCTTCTGGGATTGGGTCGGCGGGCGCTACTCGCTGTGGTCGTCGATCGGCCTTGCGCTCGCCATCGCCGTGGGACCGGAACATTTCCTGCAGTTTTTGCAGGGCGGACACGACGTCGACACGCACTTCCTCGAAGCGCCGCTTGAGCAAAACATTCCCGTGCTGATGGGACTGCTCGGCGTTTGGCACAGAAACGTGATGGGACGCGGCGCGCATGCGGTCATCCCTTATGATCAGCGGCTCGCGCGATTTCCGGCCTATCTGCAACAGCTCGACATGGAGTCGAACGGCAAGTCGGTGACGCGCGAGGGCGGCCGCGTCAATTATAAAACAGGGCCGGTAATTTTCGGCGAGCCCGGCACGAATGGGCAGCACGCTTTCTTTCAGTTGTTGCATCAGGGAACCGACGTCGTCCCGATCGACTTTCTCGTCGCGGCCGAGCCAACCGCGGCCGACGAACATCATCATGAATTGCTTTTCGCCAACTGCCTGGCGCAAGCCGAAGCGTTTATGCGCGGTCGAACGCTTGAGGACGCGAAAGTGCAATTGCGCGGGCAGGGGCTGAGCGAGGAGGAAATCGCACGCCTCGCGCCGCATAAGACGTTTCCGGGCGATCGCCCGTCGAGCGTTCTGCTTTTCCGACATCTTGATCCGCGCACGCTCGGTCGACTCGTTGCGCTTTACGAACACAAGGTCTTCGTTCAGTCGGTGATCTGGGACATCAATCCCTTCGACCAATGGGGCGTCGAACTCGGCAAGGAGCTCGCCAATCGTCTGGCGCCAATCGTCGAGAACAGCAACGAGTCGACGCAAGGTCTGGACGGCTCGACGGCGGGTCTGATTGCGTGGAGAAGGGCGCACTAAGAAACGCCTCCGCACTGTCGTCGCCTCCGCCGTGGGAGTTCGCGGAGACATTCGTCTGATTTTCGAGTATTGCGGACTGTCAAAAATAGGTTGTCGTCCACTACAATTGTTTCGAGATCGCCCGCAGTCTGCGATCTTCGATTGAACACGGCGAGGGACGGTCAGCGAGTGAAAAAAGCAAACATTATCGCGCTAACATTGTTTCTCGTGGGCGCCGGCTCTCCCGGCTCTGCGGCGGAAGCCGAGGAGCTTTCGCAAAACGATTGGCTGCTCCGCGCTGAAAACGACAATGCTCGTTTCCGACTGCTTCAGCAGCAAATGCGAGGGTTCGATCAGCCCATGTGGGAGGTTGGCGAGCGTTTCGAGCGGCTGCACGATGCACTGCAACGTGAAAACTATGAACTCGCCGTCTACCATTGGGACAAGATCAAAACGACGATCGAGAACGGCGTCGCCAAAAGGCCTGCGCGAGGCGAAAGTGCGCGAAGACTGTTCCTCGGCGATTCCTGGACGAAAATTCGCGCGGCCTTCGCCTCGGGCGACAAGCGTGAGGCCTGGGATGGATTCGACAGCGCCCGAACGGCTTGCCAGTCCTGTCACCAAGCGGAAAAACTAGAGTTCATGAACAATCAGGTCATATTCGACCTTGCAAGGCCGCGCCGGGATTGATGGCCGCTGGGTTGCGGCGCTTTGAACCTCTTCTCGTGAATGGAGCGACGCAAGTGACCTTTCGGGAGTTTATCCTGTCGCCGGGCGACTCTCGCTGGGCTATCGTCATTCGACTCATGCTTGCCGGCGTGTTCGTTACGGAAGGGTATCTCAAGCTCTCGGACCCGGCCTGGCTCGGCGCAGGCCGTTTCGCGAAAATCGGGATTCCCTGGCCGGACGTCACCGGTCCCTTTGTCGGCTGGACGGAGGTTGTCTGCGGCATTCTCATGGCGATCGGCCTGTTCAATCGGATCGCGGCGATTCCTCTGATCGTTGTCATGGCGGTCGCGATCGTGAGCACGAAAATCCCCGTTTTGTTCGGGCGCGATTGGTGGATTTTCAGCGTGCGCAAGCTGGAGCGCTATGGATTCTTCAGCATGACGCATGAGGCCCGACTGGATTATGCGATGTTGCTCGGCGCGCTTTTCATGCTGCTTTCGGGAGCGGGCCGCTGGTCGTTGGACGAGAAATTGTTCGGCGCGCGGAACGCGCGGCGAAACGCCGATAGGTGACTGGCTCGCAAGGGATGGCATCGTCGTCGGCGCGCTGTTCGGAGAGCGTCGGCAGTAGCGCGCCGCACGCGCGGTATGTGCTGTTTGAAATGGCTCACACCGCCTCGGCGACGAGAATGCTCGCAAGCGCCGGCAATGCATTCCGCAAGAGCCGAAACTTGCCAAACCCCGCGTCGCGCAGCAGCGCCTCGATCTCTTCGACGCGGCGCGGCTCGCCGCGGCCCATGGCCAGCGTGTAGAAGCCGTAATAGGCGTCGAGCGGCTCGGCGCCTTTGATTCCGGACATGCCTTCGATGATCAGCAGCGTCGCGCCGGGCGCAAGCGCCTTGCGCACATTGCGCAGGAGCTTCAGCGCCGAAGCGTCGTCGTGGTCATGCACGATGCGAATAAGGGTCGCGACGTCGGCGCCCTCGGGAAGAGCGTCATTGAGGAAGTCGCCGCCATGAATGTCGGCGCGCGAGAGCAGGCCGGACTCTTCGAGCCGCTCTTTGGCGCGCGCCGCCACGGCGGGAAGGTCGAAGAGAGCAAGCTGCAAATGCGGCGCACGGGCTCCGGCGGCGGCAAGAAACACGCCTTCGCCGCCGCCGATGTCCAAGAGGCGCCGATGACGCGAAATATCATAAGCGTCGAGCGCTTCCTGCGCGACCATCGGCTGCGTCGACGCCATGAACGCGCTGTAAGGGCCGACTTGCTGCGCAGACAACGCCTCGGGCGCATCCCCATCCGAATAGGGCCAATAGTCGGCGAGCCGCCCACGCTTTTCCTGGCGCAGCAGCGCCACGGGATCGGCGAGATCTGCGTAAAGCAGCGGCTGGTGTTCGACGATGGCGAGCGCCGCGCGATTGCCGGCGAAGGCGGCGCCGAGCAATCCGAGGCCGTATGCGCCGCCGCGACGCTCGGCAAGATTAAGCGAAGCGGCCGCCTCGAGCAGCCGCCGCGTCGCGGGCTCGGACAGCGCGAGTTTGGTCGCCAGCGCGTCGAGGCTGAGCGGACCGTCGCGCAAAACGTCGAAGAGCTTCAGTTGGGCGCAGGCGACGAGAACCTGGGAGTAGACGAAGCCAGCGGCGAGATCGAGGCCAGCGCGCGCGCCGCGCCGCGCCAAGGGCCGCGTGACGGGATTTTTCAAAGCCCAGCGCTGGAATCGCGGATTGGCGATGAGCCTGTCGCGCCCGTGGCGCAATCGCTCCAGCCATTGGTCGAGTAACGCCAAGACAGTCTCTCAAGATTTGCGGTTTACCCTCAAGATTCAGGTCTGCGGCTTAGCATGTCGCTGAAAGATCGTCTCGGGCAGACGCCGCCGTTGCGGCGCATCCGCGCTTACTGTAGAAAAGCAGCGCGCCTGCGCCCGTAGCTCAGCTGGATAGAGCGTTGCCCTCCGAAGGCAGAGGTCAGAGGTTCGAATCCTCTCGGGCGCGCCAAATTTTCGCGGCTTCCGCTAATGACATTACGCCTTTAGATCGAGAAGGGCGGCGCGTCTGCGCGAAATGTTCTCGACAGGATGCGCCAAGCCATCCTGTCGCCGGTTATCGCCAAATCGCCATCCTCGCAGCAGTCCGCGGCAAGTTCAGCAACTTTCCGCCACTCGTCGGTGGTGGGCGAGAGCCAGATCTCCTCTGAGGTCCGATCATCGGTGGAGAGCGAAAGAATCGCATGCACGACAACCAGATGCGTCCGGGGATGCTCAGCCCACCACGCGGATGACGCAAATCGGAGAATCGCTTTTTCGCTCATCGCCCTTGCTCCTTCGCCGTGTGCTCACTGCCGCGAAGCCGGGGGTGTCCACGAAATGGGCGTTGCGATCGACGAAAGCAAATTCTTTTTGGACGTTTGCAAGTCGAAGCCCAACGAATTCTTGACTCCGGACACGGTTCGGAATGTTGGGCGCTCGAAGGCCGGCCGAGGGGTCATATTCGCTCAGTGTTCCCGCGTTACAGCTTGTATTTTGGCCCATATGCGCTAAATATTGGATATCGAGTTTCGGCCGAATGATCTTGCTTCCGCTCCCTTGGCGCGTCGGCTTCTGACTTCCTCTCCAGAACTTCGATCCCCAAGCGTCACGCAATCTTGCATGGCGCAGACAGCTGTTCTCGAAAGGACACGTCAATGCAGACCGGTATCGTAAAATGGTTCAACGCCCAAAAAGGCTTTGGCTTCATCCAGCCGGAGTCCGGCGGCCCGGACGTATTCGTCCACATCAGCGCGGTTGAGCGCGCGGGGCTTATGGGTCTCGCGGAAGGCCAGAAGCTCAACTACGAAATCGCCATCGATCGTCGTAGCGGAAAATCTTCGGCCGATCAGCTGCAGGTCGCAGCCTAATCATCTTCCCGGCCCCTGGTGGTCCGGCCGCAATACGGCCGGTCGCCAGGGGGCGGCGAGTTCCTTTCAGGAGGAACGAGACTACTAAGCGTCCGCGCAGAAAAGCGCAGCAGTGGACGTTGAGCGCGAGGCCCATTCACACGAGGGGCGGACATGGCTAAAGGCCAACGGCGCAGTAATCGCGAAGCGAAAAAGCCCAAGAAAGACAAAACCCGCGACGGGGGTGCGGCGGCGGTCGTTAAGGATTCGTCCTGGCTGACCGTTGAAAAGCTTCAGGCGCGCGAAGCCGACGCGAAGCGACGGCGGTAAGTCGAGCGCAGGCGGGCTCATCGCCTGAATGCGCTCATGACGATCACTCGAGGAGCGCCTCCACATGACCAATGACAACGACACGATACGAAGCTTTCGGCGTCCGGCGCAAAGGCTTACCGCCACCCCATCGCATAAATTCGCGATCGGGGTTCGCGTGATCCAAAAATTCGGCGCCGCGACGGGGACGGATTCGTTCAGCGTCACGCGCCATCTGCCAGACGCCGGCGCAGGCCTGCAATACCGGATGAAGAGAGAACGCGATGGGCAGGAAAGGGTCGCCGTAGAATCCGCTCTCGAACTCGTAGCGCGGGAAGAGTTCATGCAATAACTTCTGGAGGTGGTCGATGGACGCGAAGCAATATACAACGGAAGCCGCCCTCTATTTTTCCAAGGCGGCCAATTCGCATTCGAAGTCCCTCAATTTTCGGCGCTTCGAGCACGCCTCGGAGGCTATTCGCTTTGCCGTAGAGGAGCTTACGCCAAAAGCGCTCGCCGGCTGTTCCCTGGAAGTGGATGAACAGCATTTTTTCGGCCGCGAGATTCGGCCGCTCTACGACAGCGAAGATTACCCGTTACGTCGCCGGTGATGTAAAGCCGTGTATCGCGCCTGAGACGGCCGCGCCTGAAGTGGGATTGAAAATCTTGCTAGAGCGCGGCGTCGAAACACGCGCGATGGTCGTGGGGTCCCCTCCTTTAGGCTGCGTTCAGCGTTCGCACGCCTCGTCCCTTCGAAGCGTGGCGCCCTATCTGTTCTTGCAAGCGCGATCAGGCGGAAGGCCTGAGCGCAAGCGAGGATCAGAACAATGGCCAAGACACAGAAGATGGCCAAGCCATACGCCAAGCCATACGCCACGACCGACGCAAAGACCTCTGACGACATCGGCGGCGCGACGGCTCCACTCGCCTTTGCCGGAATCGGCTCCGCACTGGCCGCAGGTTTGGGCGTCGCCGCGGCAGGACTTTCCGTTGCATTCACGTGCGCCATCGCCGGGGCGATCGGCGGAGCGATCCTCGGCGTGTGGGTAAACCGCCGCTGAGGCAATTCCCGCTGAAGGCGCAGAAAGCCAGGCGACGATCGGTCCTTGTGAGGGCCGCGTGCGAAGGCGCACATTCGCACGGTTCTGTAACGGGTAGCGTTCTCCTCAGCAAAACAACAGGAGGACGTCATGTCGAATTTTACCAGCGCGATTGTCGGAGCCATCCTCGGGTCGGTCATCTTCTTTGGAGTCGGCGTTGGCTTGGCTCACGCCCACACCGCGCCTCAGCAGACTGGATCTGTTGTTTATGTGGAGGCGCCGTGAGCGCTGAATCAGGCTTGGGCGAGGAACGCATGGAGCTTGCGTGGCTGCAACGGCGGCGCTTATCGCCGCCGTCCTAGGGGGCCGCTCGCTTAGCTCCGAAGCCGAAACAGCAGATGGTCGAGGGAGATCGCGCCGGGCCCACGGGCGATCAACACGGTGAGGATCGCCATCCAATAGGCATGGACCGTCCACCATGCATCGGGATAGACGAAGATCTGGATGACGATTGTCATCCCCAGAAGAATGAACGCCGACAGGCGCGTCAAAAGTCCAAGGACAAGCAGCAGCGGCAGGACGAATTCGAGGCCGCTCGCCACATAGGCGGCGGCGGTCGGCGAGATGAGCGGCAGTTTATATTCGTCGGCGAACAGCGCGAAGGTCGCGCTGCGCACCGCTGTCGGGATCTGAAACGACAGATCAAGGCCGAAAACTTCGCGGCCTAGAGTTGGTCCTTCGATCTTTGTCTGACCGGAGACGAAGAACGGATGCGCGGCGACGATGCGCAGGAAGAGAGCTATCAGAGAGTAGGGGATCGCATCCAGCCAGCGCGCGATCTTTCTTATGAAATTCATTGCGTTCAAGCTCCCTCAATATCGCCGCGGCCACGCCAAAACGCCTATTTTTAGTTCACTGCGCGACGCTGAGGGCCACGAAGGCTCCAGTCAAGATAAGCTCTCGCAGGCAGTCGGTCAGTTTGAAATCCGCCGCGACGGCGGTCGCCGCGTTCATGGCCTCGCCGAAGGTTCTTCCGTTCCTGAGCACGTCCACGAAAGCCGATCCGCCGCAAGGAAGCGTTGACACGTTGATCGCCAGCTCGGGACGGGTGACAAGCGCCTCTTCGCTATGTTCCAGCTCCACTGGCGTCATCTCGTCGTCCGACATATGCCGCCGCCAGATCGAAACGATCGGATAGGCGGACGCCACGACGTGCGTTGAAGGATGCAGAACAGCCGTTGCGCTCTCCAATCGATCGAGCGGCAGGGCGCGGATCAATTCCAACGGTAGCGGCGCGGCGTCAGCGGCGTGATAGGCTTGTCCGACGGCATATTCGAGCCGCGCGACGTCCGGTAGATAAGGAAGTGCGCGCGCCGGCTCGAAATCCGAAACGAACGTCGCAAACGCGTCGCCATATTCGAAAAGCATCGGCGTGCGCGGAAGGCGTTCGCGCACGTAGCACTGCGCCATGGCGCGAAAAAATTCATCGCCGACCAACTGCAAGCAAATCGGAAAGCGCTCCGCGAGCGCGTCGACCAGCCCGACGCACACATTGTTACGATAGATCGCGAAGCGTCGCTCTGGCGCAAAGCCGTGGCTTGCTTCAACCCCGTTCGGCGGCGGCAGCTCGGGATCAAGCAGCGCGCGGACAAATGCGCTCTGATCGACGTCAGCCGAGGTCGTCATGAAGCGCCTCCGATTTTAAGCCATCTTCAACAGCGCGCCGCCTTTCAAGGAACGCCTCCGCTTGCGTGGCTTGCGTCAAGAGAGTCCGCCAGGGCGGAACGTCGTTGTCCCACTCAATCAGCGTCGCGACCGGTCCGCATCGCGCCAGCGCGCGATCATAGAGTCGCCAAACCGCGTCAGGGACGGGCGCGCAATGCGCGTCGATCAGCAGAGGCGCGCCGACTTCATCAACATCCTCGGCATATCCGGCAAGATGAATCTCTTCGACGTAGGACATCGGGAAGGCGTCGATATAGTCCTCCGCCGAATAGGCGAGGTTCGTTGCGCTGACATAGACGTTGGTCACGTCGAGCAGCAGTCGGCAATCCGTGCGGCGCACGACCTCGCGCAGGAAATCGATTTCCAAATACTGCGAGGATCGGAACCGCAGATAGGCCGCTGGATTTTCGAGGAGGATCGGCCTGCCGAGCGCCTCCTGGATTTCATCCACATGAGCGACGACATGGGCCAATGCCGTCGCGTTGTAGGGCACGGGCAGCAAGTCGTTGAGAAATCGCGCGCCCTGCGTCGACCAGGCGAGATGTTCGGAGAACGCGGCGGGGTCGTACTGCTCGACAAGACTCTTCACGCGCCGAAGATGCGCGCGGTCGAGAGGCTCAGCGCCGCCGACCGACAGGCCGACGCCATGGATCGACAGGGGCGAGTCTCGGCGCAAACGCATCAGCTGCGCGTGCGGATTCCCGCCGGCGCCCATGTAATTCTCGGCGTGGATTTCGAAAAATCCGACATCGCGCGCCGAGGCTTCGATGTCGGCGAAATGCGCGCTCTTGAAACCGACTCCAGCGCGGGCTGGCAGCGAGGACGCTGCGCGCTCGCGGCTATGTTCGGGGGCGGAATGCGCGCCCATGCCGGGGCCTCAGTGCGAAATCGGCTCGAGGCTGCCCTTGCCCTTGGGCGTCACGATAGACGTGCACGTGCCCTTGGGAACATATTTCCACGCGTCGCCCTGATAATTGGTCTTTGACGTTCCCGCGCAGCTGGTTCCCGGGCCTGCCGCACAATCATTCTTGCCCTTCAGGGAGACGCCGAAGCACTTTTCCTGGTCGTTCGCGGCCTTAGCCGTTTCCGCCAGAGCGACGGCCGTCGCGAAGGCGCCGGCGATCGCAAAGGCGGCGCAAAGCTTCTTGTCTGACATTCTGATCTCCCTCTGCTTGCGTCCGATTCAGCCATAAAAGGCGATCGGTTGAACCTGACGTATTCGGCGTGCAATTCAAGACGACCGTTCGGCGTCTCAAGGGTCAATTTCGTCGCGACGGCGTCAAAGGTTACATCCGAAGGCGTTCATCGAAAACTACGAAAAAGTCGAGTAGGGTGAGATGGCGCGCGGACGCTTGATCGATTAGAGGTGGCAGATTCGCAGCGGACATGAGCGAATTGAGCGGTACGTCGAACGATCGGGAAAGTCGCTGGCGCGCGCTGATGACATCGGCGCAGGACGGCGATCATGCCGCGTATGGCGAACTCTTGTCAGATCTTTTTCCCGTTTTGCGCCGCTTCGTCCTGCGGAAATGGCCGAACGCGCATGACACGGAAGACGTGGTTCAGGAAATCCTGGTGTCCATTCACACGGTGCGCCAGACCTATGACCGCCGGCGTCCGTTTACGCCCTGGCTGATGACCATCGCGGCGCGGCGCGTCGCCGACGCCGCGCGAAGTCGTTACGCACGAGGCGCCAACGAAACGACGGTCGATATTTTGCCTGAAACCTTTGACGGCGACGGCGCGAACTCCGAACAAGAGACGACGGACGATCGCGAGGCGCTTCGCAGAGCCATGGCGATCCTGCCGGCTGGCCAGCGCCAGGCGATTGAACTGGTCAAGATACAAGGTCTTTCGCTGGACGAAGCGTCTCAGGTCACGGGGAAAAGCGTCGGTTCGCTGAAAGTCGGAATTCATAGAGCCATCAAAGCGATGCGGCAGGCCCTGGAGCGGATTGGCTAAGCGAATGTTGAACCGAGACCTGATCGAAACTCTTACCACCAATTGCGCGCCGATACGCCCGCTCGCGCATCCTGCGTGGCGCGCGCTCGTTTGGTTCGCGGTTTCGCTCTGTTATGTCGCGATCGTGGTGGCGGCGATGGGGGTGAGGCCCGACTTTGTGGCCAAGATCGCCGACCCGCAGTTTGCGACGGAATTGGCTGCGGCGTTCCTGACGAGCGTCGTGGCCGCAGCTGGGGCCTTCAGCGCGGGCTCTCCGGCGCGCCCGATGTGGGAGCGGTTCGTCGCCGGATTGTTCTTCTTGCTCTGGGCAGGCGCGCTTGCCGTTGGATGCTGGAGGGACGTTGACGCCTTCGGCGTGTCCGGTCTCCTGTCGCATTCGGACATCTATTGCCTGCCCACCATTCTCGCCATCAGCATCCCGGCGGCCGTATTGATCCTGTCGATGGTCAAGCGCGGCGCGCCCATTGCGCCATTCGTGACGATTGGACTTGCCGCGCTCGCATCGACGGCCCTGGCGGCGGCGGCGCTACGTCTGTCTTTCAGACAGGACGCGGCAGTGTCGGTCTGCATCTGGCAGTTCGGTTCCGTCGTCCTGCTGACGGGAATCGCCTCGCTGTTTGGCCGGGCGCTCCTGCACTGGACCATGCGCGACGAGTTGATCGCCTCCTTTCAAGCGCATCGCCGCTGACGACGGCTCTTCTCGGCTGAGGAAATCGCCGGCCGGCGCGGAACGGACGAAGAAAGCGCATCCGTCCGCGCCGCTTGGCTTACATCTCAGCGATCTTGCCGCCCTTCGCCTCGCAAGCCGCTGCTGATTTTTCGGGCACCCACCCCTGACCTTTGCACGAGTTCATGCCTTTGCAGGCGTTGTTCGCGGTCTTGCAGGCGCTCGTTCCCTTGCATGAATTGATGCCGGCGCAATGGACAGACTTGCTCATTTTTTTGGCGAGCGCCGGCGCCGGCGCCGCGCCGCTCAGAACCAGAGCGATCGCCGCGGCGGCCATTGAGGCGCCCGAAACGGTTTTGACGTTCATTTCCATCTCCTTGAAATTCAGCTCGCAAGACGAGCGTTCCAGGTTCACGGGGAACCTGCGGACGCTATTCGTCGCGGCTACGAATAAGGTTACAACTCGGCGCCTTCGAGGAGCGGGAGTCGCTCCTGACTTCGGCCTCTTTTGCGGCCGCGCGGGCAAGCGCGACGCGCCCGCTCCGCCCGTCGTCTTTAAAAAGCGTTGTGAAAAACTTCTGCAGTATCGCGGAGTTGATCGATGGGAGATCACGCGTGATCAGCTGAGTTCGGAGAAGATTAGTGACAGGCATATACTTTGCTGTGACGATTAATCAGACTGTGGGATCAGTTCCGCAGGCGAGAAAAATTTGGAGACGCCGTGTATCCACCCCTCCGCGGCTTTTTGCACCGCTGCCATGAACAGTTCGCCGTCGACGATTCCGGCGCGGTCGCCAATTACATTCCGGAATTGACGAGGGCGAACCCAGCGCATTTCGGCGTCAGCCTCGCAACGATCGACGGCCATGTTTATGAGGTCGGCGACAGTTCCACGCCTTTTACGATCCAGTCGATATCGAAGGCCTTTGTATTCGCGCTCGCCCTTGAAACGCTTGGCCACGAGCGCGTCGAGTCGGTGATCGGCGTCGAGCCCAGCGGCGAGGCTTTCAATTCGATTCGACTGACGGGCGACAACAAGCCGTTCAATCCCATGGTCAACGCTGGAGCGATCGCCTGTTCCGGTTTGATCCAACAGCAAGAAGGCGACGGCGCTTTTGACCTCATCCATCGGACGCTGGGCCGCTTCGCCGGACGCGAACTCGACGTCGATGAAGCGGTGTTCGCCTCGGAACGCGCGACCGGCGACAGGAACCGCGCTATCGCCTGGCTGCTTCGCAATTATTCGGTGCTCGGTGACGACGTCGACGCCGTTCTGGACGTCTATTTTCGTCAATGCGCCGTGCTCGTCACCGCGCGCGATCTGGCGGTCATGGCGGCGACGCTGGCCAACAGCGGCCGCAACCCGCTCACCGGCGAACAGATCATTTCCCCTTACGTCGTGGCGCGCACGCTCTCGGTGATGACGAGTTCCGGCATGTACGACTATGCGGGCGAGTGGATCTATCGGGTGGGAATTCCCGCAAAGAGCGGGGTCGGCGGCGGAATCATCGCCGCCCTTCCGGCGCAACTGGGGCTCGGCACCTTTTCGCCCCGGCTCGACAGTCATGGCAACAGCGTCCGCGGCCTGAAGGTCTGCGAGGCGCTATCGGCGCATTTTGGATTGCATGTGCTGAATCGCAGCGATGATGTGCGCACCTGTATCATCAGCGATTACAACGCAGCCGGTGTTTCCTCGCGTCGCAACCGGCAGAATTTCGAACTGGCGATTCTTCAGGAGCGCGCAAGCGACATTCGGGTGATCGAACTCGTCGGCGCGCTCTCATTCGCCGCAATGGACTACGTCTCGCGCAGGCTGGACGGCGAAGGTCCGCCAGGCGAGCTGCTGATTTTGGACTTTCGACGCGTTCCGAGCGCGACGACCGCCGCTTCGCGACTCCTGGCGGAGACGCTCGCTGGCCTCGCCGCCCGCGGCGTCACCCTCATCGTCGCCGGCTTTGAAAAGGCGTCGCAGCTCTGGCAGGCGATACACGCAGAGCGCAACGTTTTGCCAAAGCTGCGTCATTTTTCGCTGCTCGACGACGCAATCGAATGGGCCGAAGATCAGGTGATCTATCGCTATGGCGGCTTTGAAGGCCTGGCCAAGACGACCCATCTCAGCGAGCAGGCGCTGCTCGCTGGGCTGTGTTCGGATGAAATAGACCACATCGCCGCGATCGGGCTCGCGCGTGCTTTCAAAACCGGCGAGCGGATCATCGCCGCCGGAGACCCCGCAGCCTCGCTGTTCTTTCTGCAAAGCGGCATGGTCAGCGTCAAATTGCGCAGCGGCGCGCGATTGGCGTCGATTTCGCCGGGCATGGCGTTCGGCGAGATGGCGCTCATCGAACGCGAGCGCAGCGCAGACGTGTGGGCCGACACGGCGGTGCAGTGCCTCGAATTGCCGCTCGGCGCCTATGCGTCGTTTCGCAAGAGCCATCCAGCAAGCGGAGAGCTGATCATGCGAAATCTTGCAGCGCTATTGGCGCGGCGTCTGATGCTCGCCAACGCCAAAGTCGATCTGCTCAGCGCCTATTGATGTGCGGAAAGCGTCTGACGCCGGAATACTACCCCGCGCTCTTAGGCGTCATGTTTGGGGCCGTGGCCGCCTGCAGGAGCATCGCGCTCGTCTCGTCAGCCGAGAATACTCTGGTGAGGCGATTGCGGCACAGATGCCCTGCGGCGACGTCCGCGATCTCTAGAGCCGCGGCGGTGGTTTCATCGGGCGCTTCGAAGAGCGCGAATCCGTCATATTCTGCGCCAGGCGTGTAATATAAACCGATAAGGCGGCCGCCGAAGTGCTCAAGAAGCGCTTCTGAAGCCGCGGCGCGATCCTGGGGCGCCTTGATGAAGGTGGCCCAGGCGGCAGGAGAATAGGCAAACTGCGCCAGGAACAAGGGCATGTTTTTAGCTCCTTCGTCCGGAGGCGCCAGTTTGCGCGTTTCGGCAAGGCTTGGCAATGCGGGGCGGGAGAGACGCTGCGCAGCGCGATTTGCCTTCCGCTAGCGGCGCCCTTACTGCGTGCCAGCGTTATGCGCCGGTCAAGAACGGCCGGATTAATGCGAACGTCAAAACCGGAGGTGAGATGCTGTTGACTTTTGTGGCGGCGCGCGGCGGCGATGGTCACGGGAGAGTCGTAAGCGCATTGTTTAAAACCCTCGCGGCGTTGGTGTTTCTCGCTCAATCAGCGGGCGCGCGCGCGGAGGGTCCGGCCCCGGAAGTGGTGGTCTCCCGCCCACTCGCCAGGACGATCCCGCGCTGGGACGAATATACGGGTCGTTTCGAGGCCTTGAAGCAGGTCGAGGTGCGCGCTCGCGTCTCCGGCGCTCTGGAGAAGATCAATTTCACCGATGGGCAGTTCGTCAAAGCCGGCGACGTCCTCTTCGTCATCGATCAGCGGCCATACCAAATCGCGGTCGACAGCGCGCGTGCGGAGCTCACTCGGGCGCAGGCGCAAGCCGTGGCGTCGACCCGCGATTATGCCCGCGCCCAGGAGATGACGCAGGGCCGCACCATCACCGCGCGCGACGTCGATCAGCGGAAAGCGAGCAACGATATCGCCAAGGCGCAGGTCTTGAGCGCCGAAGCCGCGCTTCGCAACGCAGAGCTCAATCTGGAATGGACGCAGGTCCGCGCGCCGATCTCCGGACGCGTGTCGGACCGTCGCGTCGATTCTGGCAATCTCGTTCAGGGCGGACAGGCGGACGCGACGTTGCTCACGACGATCGTGACGCTCGATCCCATTCACTTCATCTTCGACGCCTCCGAGGCCGACTACATTCGCTATGCGCGCTCAGCGGAGCGTCCGAAAGAGACCTCGCGCGAGTTCAAAAACCGCGTTTCGGTGCGGCTTGCCGACGAGACCGAGTGGACCCGCAGCGGCGTCATGGACTTCATGGACAATCAGCTCAATCGGCGCTCCGGCACGATCCGCGGCCGGGCCGTCTTCGACAATAAGGACTATTTTCTGACGCCCGGCACGTTCGGGCGCCTGCGCCTGTTCGGCGGCGACGTCTCGGCGCTGCTCATTCCCGACGCTGCGGTCGTTTCCGATCAGACGAGCAAGACCGTGCTGGTCGTGTCGGACGACAACAAGGTCATCGCCAAATCCGTGAGTCTTGGCCCCATTCACAATGGCCTGCGCGTGATCCAGTCCGGCCTTGACGCGAAGGATCGGATCGTGATCGGCGGGCTCGCAAATCCGATGGTTCGATCCGGCGCGACCGTTCAGCCCAAGGAAGGCGAGATCAAGGAAGAGCCTGTCGCGGTCAGCGACCGATAGACGTCGAGATCAGGAACGCTATGCGCATTTCGCACTTCTTCATCGAGCGGCCGATCTTTGCGGCGGTGCTTTCCGTGCTTCTGACGCTTGCGGGAGCGATCGCGCAGGGCGCGCTTCCCGTCTCCGAATATCCGGAAATCGCGCCGCCGACGGTGAATATCAGCGCGACCTATCCCGGCGCGTCGGCGGACGTGATCGCCGAGACGGTGGCCTCGCCCATCGAGCAGGAGGTCAATGGCGTCGACGATATGCTCTACATCACGTCGCAGTCGACCGGCGACGGACGCGTGTCGATCGACGTCGTATTCAAGCCGGGCGTCAACATCGATCTCGCGCAGGTGCTCGTTCAGAACCGCGTCGCCATCGCCAACCCGCGCTTGCCGGAGGAGGTGACGCGTTTCGGCGTCGTGGTGAAGAAGGCCTCGCCGGATCTGATGATGGTCGTCCATCTGCTGTCGCCCGACGGCTCGCGCGACCAGCAATATATTTCGAACTACGCGACGCTTTACGTGAAGGACGCCATCGCCCGAATTGACGGCGTTGGCGACGCGCGCCTGTTTGGCGCGAGAGACTATTCGATGCGCGTCTGGCTCGATCCGGCGAAAGTCGAGGCGCGCGATCTGACGGCGGGCGACGTCATTGCCGCTTTGCGCAGCGCCAATCTGCAAGTCGCCGCGGGCGCGGTCAATCAGCCGCCAGCGGCCTCGGCGGGCGCTTTCCAGCTTTCGGTGCAGACTCTGGGACGGCTCAGCACGCCGGAGCAATTCGGCGACATCGTCATCCGCGCCGACGCCGACGGCCAGATTTATCTGCGCGACATTGCGCGCATTGAATTCGGCGCTCAGGACTATACGCTCAACGCCTATCTCAACCACGACGTAGCGACGGCGCTCGGCATATTTCAGCGTCCCGGCTCGAACGCCTTGCAGACCGCCGAAGCCGTCAAGCAGGAGATGGAGCGGCTCAAGAAGAATTTCCCCGCCGGCGTCGATTACACGGTCGTCTACAATCCCACCGAATTCATCCAGCAGTCGGTGGACGAGGTCGTCCATACGCTGCTCGAGGCGATCGTCCTCGTCGTTCTCGTCGTCATCCTGTTCCTGCAGACGTGGCGGGCGGCGATCATTCCCGTGGCGGCGATCCCGGTGTCGCTGATCGGCAGCTTCGCCGTGATGAAGGCCGCCGGCCTCAGCTTCAACACGCTCTCGCTCTTTGGTCTGGTGCTCGCCATCGGCATCGTCGTCGACGACGCGATCGTCGTCGTGGAGAATGTCGAGCGCTATCTCGCGCAGGGGCTCTCGCCCAAGGAAGCGGCGCACAAAACGATGGATGAAGTCGGCGGGGCGCTGATAGCGATTGCGCTCGTGCTCTGCGGCGTGTTCATCCCCACCGCCTTCATCAGCGGCTTGCAGGGCGCCTTCTACAAGCAGTTCGCCATCACCATCGCGAGCGCCACGCTGATCTCAGCCTTTGTTTCGCTGACGCTGTCGCCGGCGCTGGCGGCGATGTTGTTGAAGCCGCATGATGTGGAGGAGGAGAAGACGCATCGGCTGAGCTGGGCGCATGCGCCGCTGCGTCGCTTCTTCGACGCCTTCAATTCGGCGTTTGACAAGGTGTCGACGGCATATGGCGCGGCGACGGGCCGTCTCGTGCGGCTTGGCGTCGTCATGCTCGCCGTCTATGCGATCCTCATCTTTTTCGCCTTCGATCTGCTGCGTCGAACGCCGACCGGCCTCATTCCGCAACTCGATCGCGGCTATGTGATCGCCGCTTTCCAATTGCCGCCGGGCGCGACGCTCGATCGCACGGACAAGGTCATGCGTGCGGCGACCGACATTATTTTGAAGCGCGCGGGCGTCAAGGACGCTGTCGTTTTCACCGGCTTTGATGGCGCGACATTCACCAATGCGCCGAACACGGGCGTGATCTTCGTCACGTTGGAGGCCTTCGAGGAACGTGCAAAGAAGGGGCTGTCCTCCGCGCAGATTCAAGCCGACCTTTACGGCCAGCTGTCCAAGCTGAACGACGCCTTCGTCTTCGTGCTGGCGCCGGCGTCGGTTCCAGGCATCGGCACCGGCGGCGGCCTCAAGGGCTATGTGCAGGATCGCGCCGGGCGCGGACTTCCCCCGCTCGAAAACGCGACGTGGACGCTCGCCGGCGCGGCGGGGCAGTCGGGAGAATTCACTCAGGCGTTCACGCTGTTCAACACGCGCACGCCGCAGATCTTCGCCGACGTCGATCGCACGAAGGCCGAGCTCATCGGCGTGCCGATCTCGCGCGTTTTCGAGACGCTCTCGGTCTATCTTGGCTCGACCTTCGTCAACGACTTCAATGTCCTTGGACGCACCTACCGCGTCATGGCGCAGGCGGATGATCCCTTTCGCCTGACGCTGCGCGACATCGCCAATCTGAAGACCCGCAGCGCGTCGGGGGCGATGGCGCCGATCGGCGCCGTCGCCACTTTCCGCGACACGACGGGCGCGTTCCGCGTGCCACGCTACAATCTCTATCCGGCCGCCGAGGTGCAGCTCAATCTCGCGCGCGGCGTCTCCTCCGGCCAGGGCATCGCGGCGGTCGAGAAGCTCGCGGCGGAGAAGCTGCCGCAAGGATTCGGCTTCGAATGGACCGAAATCGCCCTGCAGGAGAAGCTTGCCGGGAATACCGCCGCCATTGCGTTTGGCCTTGCGGTGGTTTTCGTCTTTCTTCTGCTCGCCGCGCTCTATGAGAGCCTGCTGCTGCCGGTTTCGGTGATCCTCATCGTGCCGATGTGCATTCTCGCGGCGATGCTCGGGGTCGTCTCACGGGGGCTCGATCGCAACATATTGGTCGAGATCGGTCTGGTCGTGCTGATCGGGCTGGCGGCGAAGAACGCCATCCTCATCGTCGAATTCGCCAAGCAGGCGGAAGACGCCGGCCAATCCAAATTCGACGCCGCCGTCACCGCCGCCCGCACGCGTCTTCGGCCCATTCTGATGACGTCGCTGGCTTTCATTCTCGGCGTGCTGCCGCTCGCGGTCGCGCAGGGCGCAGGCGCCGAAATGCGTCAGTCGATCGGCACGGCGGTGTTCTTCGGCATGCTCGGCGTGACGCTGTTCGGCCTCGCGTTCACGCCGACCTTTTACGTGGTCGTACGCATCTTCGCGCGATATTTCCAGTCGGGGAACGCCCGCGAGTCCACGCGGGCGGCCGCAAGGTCAGGCGGGAGTTTCGCGCAAGAGATCGGCTTGCACGAAGCAAAAAAGATTGATCTGGGCCGAGCCAAGAGGTGGCTCGACGACCTTCGGCGCAGGCTTCAATGACCCAAGCGCGGCGCAGAGTCGCGCCTGGCGCAGACTTATTGGAAATGTTCTTCGCGCAGCTTCGTGCTCTGCGTCGGGGCGAACTCACGACGGCAGGCGGGGCTCAACCGCGCGATGTTCTGCTGCAGACAGGATTCGATCTCTTCGACGAAGGGAATGTCGGAGCTGCAAAATCTCATGGCGTCGCCCATGCAGTCGGAGCGTTCCTGCGACGTGCCCTGAGCGGAGGCAGAGGTCGCGGCGGCGAACGCCAGGAGAAACGGGAAGAGAAACGAGAACGGAAAGAGCTTACGCATGTTGATCCTTTCACACCTAAGCGTCTGTGATGCGCAAACCTAAGCGTAGAACCGTTCTTGAGAAAAGCAAAGCGGGTCAACTAAGCTTTTCTTGTTCATCGTAACTTCGCGATGGCGCTGGGATTTGCTCGCCAAGGGCGGCGCGGGTGAGACGCAAGAGGTCGCCGAGCGAGGGACGCGACAGGGCGTCGCCTGACGGTTCGAAGCGCACGACCGGATCGCGCGTGCAGAGCCGCAGACAGTCGCGCGTCGTAATGATGAGACGGCCCGAAGCCAGCTCCTGCGAAAAGGCCTGCGCAAAAGACGTCTCGACCGACGCGAGCAGCCTGCGGCCTTTCCCTTCGGCGTCGCAGCGCGGGCCCACGCAGACGAGGAGACGAACGGGGGGAGCGTTCACGGCCCTTAATAGATTGGGTGTTGCGCGCAAAGCGCGGCGACGTCTTTGCGGACAGTTTCGATCAGCGCGTCATCGCCCGGGTTTTTCAGCACCCGGTCGATCCATCCCGCGATCGCTTCGAATTCGGCGACGCCGAAGCCGCGCGTCGTTCCGGCGTTGCTCGAAAGGCGCAGGCCCGACGGCGCCTCGGGCGGACGCGGATCGAAGGGGATCATATTCTTGTTGACGGCGAGGCCGGCGCGCTCCAGCGCCTTGGCGGCGACATCGCCCGTCAAACCGCGCGCAGCAAGATCAACCAGCATCAAACCCATATCCGTGCCGCCCGTGACGATGCGCAGTCCCGCATCTGCGAGAGCGTGCGCCAACGCCCGCGCATTGTCGATCACGGCGCGGTTGTAGGCTGTAAATTCCGGCCGCAAGGCTTCGCCAAGGCATGCCGCCTTGCCGGCGACGCCATGCAGCAGCACCGAGCCCTGCACGCCGGGGAATATGCCGGCGTTAATCCGGCTGCTCAGGCCTTCGTCGTTCCAAAGAGCCATGCCGCCGCGCGCGCCGCGCAGCGATTTGTACGTCGTCGTCGTCACGACATGCGCATGGGGGAGGGGATCGGGATAGAGGCCGGTCGCGACAAGGCCGGCGAAATGCGCCATGTCGACGAGGAGATAGGCGCCGACCTCATCGGCGATCGCGCGCATCGACGCAAAATCGATGGCGCGCGCATAGGCGGAGCCGCCGGCGATGATCATGCGCGGCCTTTCGCGCCGCGCGAGATCGCGCACCTCGTCGAGATCGATGCGTTCGGACTCGCGGCTGACGCCGTAAGAGACGATTCGATAATCGCGCCCGGTCAGCGTCGCGGGGTGGCCGTGGCTGATATGGCCGCCGGCCGCGATATCCATGGAGAGAATCGCGTCGCCGAGCTTCAGAAGGCCAAGAAAGACGCCGGCGTTGGCGTTGGAGCCGGAATGCGGCTGCACATTGGCGAAGCGACAGTTGAAGAGTTTCTTCGCGCGCTCAATGGCGAGCGCTTCGATCGCGTCGGCGAATTGCGCGCCGCCATAGTAACGCGCAAAGGGCAGGCCCTCGACGGTCTTGTTGGTGAGGATCGAGCCCTGCGCCTCCAGCACGAGCCGCGAGACGATGTTTTCGGAAGCGATCAGTTCGACGCCGTCCTGCTGGCGCCGCAACTCGCCGGCGATGGCCGCAGCGAGTTCGGGATCGGCGGAGAGGGCGAGATCTAAGTGTGGGCTATGCGCCGTCATGATTACTCAGTTCCGTGGCGACGGTACCTCTCTCGATCAATCCAAACGCGAATGTCGTCGTCGTTGTGCGTAGTCTCAAACGCGAACGCTTTCGTAGAATGATGGATTCGCCGCAGGCGAATTGGGACAGAGAGCGCATTATTTGCTCGCGACGCGTTTGCCTAAGCAGTCCTCATGCTGAGGAGGCGCCTGCAAGGCGCCGTCTCGAAGCACGAGGGCTGCGCTGACACTCGTTGGTTTCTGGAGGCGGCCCTCGTCCTTCGAGACGCGCGCTTTGCGCGCTCCTCAGGATGAGGACCTTTGGCTCACACATCCAAATTGGCGACGTTCAGCGCATTCTCCTGAATGAATTCGCGCCTCGGCTCCACGACGTCGCCCATCAGCTTGACGAAAATGTCGTCCGCCTCCACGGCTTCCTTCACCTTCACCTGCAGGAGCGAACGCGCGTCGCGGTCGAGAGTCGTCTCCCAGAGCTGTTCGGCGTTCATCTCGCCGAGACCCTTGTAGCGCTGGATCGTCAGGCCCTTGCGGCCGATCGAGTTCATCGCATCATAAAGGGCGAGCGGACCGGAGAGCGGAGCCTCGTCCCCGCGCCGGATCAGAGTCGCCGGCGCGGCGAAGATTTCGCGCAGGCTCTCGGCGCGCTCATGCAGCTTGCGCGCCTCGCTTGAATTCAAGAGCGACGCGTCGAGCGTCACCGCATGCGTCACGCCGCGCAGCGTTCGCTTGAAGACATATTCGAGACTTTGGCCGCCGTCGCGCACCTCGCCCGTCCAGCCGCGTTCGGTCTCCTCCGATATCGCATCGAGTCGCCGCGAGATGTCGTCGGCGTAACGCTTCGCCTCCGCTGCATCCGTCAGCGGCGTCAGATCGCCGGCCATCGCCGCCTGTTCGATGACGGCGCGGTCATAGCGCGAATGCAGGCTCAGCATCACATTGCGGAACGCGCGCGCATCTTCGAGCGTTTGACGCAGGTCGGCGCCGGCCCGATCCTCTGTGCCGGTGCGCAGCACGGCGCCGTCGAGCAGACTTTCGATCAGATAATCTTCAAGCGCGCGTTCATCTTTCAGATATTGCGTCGACTTGCCGCGCATCACTTTGTAGAGCGGCGCCTGGGCGATGAAAATATGCCCGCGCTCGATCAGCTCCGGCATCTGCCGATAGAAGAAGGTCAGAATCAGCGTGCGGATATGGGCGCCGTCGACGTCGGCGTCCGTCATGATGATGACCTTGTGATAGCGCAGCTTGTCGACGTTGAATTCGTCGCGGCCGATGCCCGTGCCAAGCGCGGTGATCAGCGTGCCGATCTGTTCGGACGACAGCATCTTGTCGAAACGCGCGCGCTCGACATTGAGGATCTTGCCGCGCAGCGGCAGCACCGCCTGGAATTCGCGATTGCGGCCCTGCTTGGCCGTGCCGCCGGCGGAGTCGCCCTCGACGATGAACAGTTCGGCCTTGGACGGATCGCGCTCCTGGCAATCGGCAAGCTTGCCTGGAAGATTGGCGACGTCGAGCGCGCCTTTGCGGCGCGTCAGCTCGCGCGCCTTGCGCGCCGCTTCGCGCGCCGCCGCCGCTTCGCACACTTTCGAAACGATGGTCTTGGCTTCGGCCGGATGCTCCTCCAGCCACTGGCCGAGCAATTCGTTGACGATATTCTCGACAGCCGGTCGCACTTCCGACGAGACGAGCTTGTCCTTCGTCTGCGAGGAGAATTTCGGGTCCGGCACTTTCACCGACAGAACGCAGGTCAGTCCCTCGCGGCAGTCATCGCCGGTGAGATCGACTTTCTCGCGCTTGGCGACGCCGGAAGATTCTGCGTAGCCGGTGATCTGGCGCGTCAGCCCGCCGCGAAATCCAGCGAGATGCGCGCCGCCGTCACGCTGTGGAATGTTGTTGGTGAAGGCCAGCACATTTTCGTGATAGCTGTCGTTCCACCACAGCGCGACTTCGACGTTGATTTGGTCGCGCTGGCCGTGAATGAGGATCGGCGCTGAGACAAGCGGCGTCTTCGCACGGTCGAGATAGCGCACGAAAGCTTCGAGCCCGCCCTCGTAATAAAGTTCATCGCGCTTGATCTCGGCGTGTCGCGCGTCGGTCAAAACGATGCGCACGCCGGAATTCAGGAAGGCGAGTTCGCGAAGTCGATGCTCGATCGTCGCATAGTCGAACTCCGTCATCGTGAAGGTCGCGGGGGACGGCAGGAATGTCACTTCGGTGCCGCGCTTTGGCGCGCCGTCGACGGCCGGTGCGTCGCCCACGATCACGAGCGGCGCGACCGCGTCGCCATTGGCGAACTCTATTGCGTGTTCTTTGCCGCCGCGCCAAACGCGCAGCTTCAGCCAAACCGACAGAGCGTTGACCACCGAGACGCCGACGCCGTGCAGACCGCCAGAAACCTTGTAGGAGTTCTGGTCGAACTTTCCGCCGGCGTGCAGCTGCGTCATGATCACTTCGGCCGCCGAGACGCCTTCCTCGTGATGGATGTCGGTCGGAATGCCGCGGCCATTATCGTAGACCGTACAGGAGCCATCTGCGTTGAGCGTTACGTCGACATGGGTGGCATGGCCGGCGAGCGCCTCGTCGATAGCGTTGTCGACCACCTCATAGACCATGTGGTGGAGGCCGGTGCCATCGTCCGTGTCGCCGATATACATGCCGGGACGCTTGCGCACGGCGTCGAGGCCACGCAGCACCCTGATGGACCCTGCGCCATATTCCGCCGGGTCGCCGTTCAGATTGTCGCTATCGCTCATATTTTTTGGGAGTTTCCGTGCTGTTGAGGGCTCATGATTCGAACAGGCGATCTTACCTCAAATGGCTGCGTCAATGCACGGAAATAGTTGACGATTGGGCGCTTTTGCCGGGCGGGCGACCGTGCCGGGCGCTCCCGCTGATCATTCAGGCCGGGCTGGAACGATTTACTTCGGCCGCTAGTTCACAGGCGGGGCGACGCGCTCGCGTTTCGGGCTGGCTGAGTTCGCGGGCGGCTCAAGAGAAAGTCTCTTTCCATGAAAGCGCTTACCTTCCACGGCAAAAGCGACATTCGCTGCGAGAGCGTTCCCGATCCCAAAATCGAAGATCCGCGCGACGCCATCATCAAGGTGACCGCCTGCGCGATCTGCGGCTCCGATTTGCATATTTTCGACGGCATCGTTCCTGAGATGCATACTGGAGACGTGCTCGGGCACGAAACGATGGGCGAGGTCGTCGAAGTCGGGTCGGAAACGAAAAAACTGAAAGTCGGCGACCGCGTCGTGGTGCCCTTCACCATTTCCTGCGGTGAGTGTTTCTTCTGTCAGCGCGGCTATTTCTCCGCCTGCGAGCGCACCAACCGTGACCGCGTCAAAGCCGAAAAGCTCTGGGGGCACTCTCCAGCCGGTCTGTTCGGCTACTCGCATCTGCTGGGAGGTTACGCTGGCGGCCAGGCGGAATATCTGCGCGTGCCGCACGCCGATGTCGGGCCAATCAAGGCGCCCTCTCAGCTTCGGGACGACCAGGTGCTGTTTTTGTCGGACATTTTCCCGACGGGCTATATGGCGGCCGAATTCTGCGACATCAAACCAGGCGACGTCATTGCGATCTGGGGATGTGGCCCGGTCGGGCAATTTGCCATCCGCAGCGCATTCCTGCTCGGCGCTGAGCGCGTCATCGCGATCGATTCGGTGCCCGAGCGGCTCAGCCTCGCCAAAGCAGCCGGCGCGGAGACGCTCGACTATGGAAAGGTTGACGTCTACGACGCGATCCAAAGCCTGACGAAGGGCCGAGGCGCCGACGCCTGCATCGACGCGGTCGGCACCGAACCCGACCCCACCGCGAGCATCGACTCGATGATTGACCGCGCCAAGGTCGCGACATTTCTTGGGACCGATCAGCCGCATGTGCTGCGACAGGCGATCCACTGCTGCCGCAATTTTGGAACGGTGTCGATCGTCGGCGTCTACGCTGGATTTCTCGACAAAGTGCCGCTGGGGTCGGCGATGAATCGCGGCCTCACCTTCCGCATGGCGCAGACTCCGGTGCAGCGCTATCTGCCGCGGTTGCTTGAGCGCATCGAGTCGGGGGAAATCGATCCATCCTTCGTCGTCACGCACCGCGGATCGCTCGAAGACGGGCCTGAGCTCTACAAGACTTTTCGCGACCGGAAGGACGGCTGCGTGAAAGTCGTGCTCACGCCTTGATGCTCAAGCGCTAGTCGCCGCACGCGTTCGGAGGTTCGCGGTCGCGGACCTTGGCGCGGCGGCGGAGAATGCCGCGCGTCACCACGTCAACGCGTAAGGCGAAGAGCAGGGCGATGATCAGAAATGTGGCGCCTATAAACCAAGCCGTGAATCCGACAAGAGCGCCGACAGCCAGCCAGACCACACAGAGGGCCAATCCGAATATCGCCAGTACGGTAGTCATTCTGCCCGAGTGTGGTTGTCCGTTGCGGAAACAGGAGACCGCCGCCGTCACGTTCTACACGTCATGAGGCTTACTCCAATTCTTTTCAATTGGGACGCGAATTCTCGCGAATTCCCCTCTTCATGCGTTGATATTCGCGTAATACGAGCAAACGTGCTCACGTATTAAAACCTGAGGTTGTATTCTGCCGTCCCCGAGTAGGCGCGCCCCTCAAACATGGGTGGCGTGTCCGGGCGTGACAAGGAGAAGCTCGGCAGAGCCGCGCAAGGGCGTAAATAAGGCCGGGTCGGCGCCGGTCATCCAGACCTGGCCGCCAAGCGCCTGAAGTTCCTGATAGAGCGCTTCACGGCGCTTCACGTCGAAATGCGCGGCGATCTCGTCGAGAAGAAGAATCGGCGCCTGTCCGGTCATAGCGCCGATCAGCTTCGCATGCGCCAGGGTCAGCCCCATCAATAGGGCTTTCTGCTCGCCCGTCGAACAGGCCCGCGCGGCCTCGTTCTTCGGGCCGTGACGCACGGCGAGATCGCTCGCCTGCGGACCAATCAACGTGCGTCCAGCGGCGGCGTCGCGGCGGCGCGACGCGGCGAGTTCGCCGCGGTACCATTCCTCCACCGCGAGCGCGGGAGCGGACGCCAGCCGCCGCTCCAGCTCGCCCTCAATCGTCACGTCCGCCCAGGGAAAGGGCGAGGCGTCGTCGCGTCCTGCGGCGATCAGCGCGACGAGCCGCGAAACAGTCTCGCGTCGCGCGGCCGCCACGGCGACGCCGAGCGCGGCGATCTCCTGCTCGGCGGCGTCGAGCCAGCGCCGGTCGGCGACGCCTTCTTCGAGAAGCCGATTTCGATTGCGCAGCGCCCGCTCCAGCCTATTGGCGCGCGCGCCGTGCTCGGCGTCGACGCCGAGCGCCAGCCGATCGAGAAAGCGCCGCCTTTCGCCCGCCGCGCCAGAAAATAGCCCATCCATAGCCGGCGTGAGCCAGAGCGCCCGCACATGATCGGCGAAAGCCCGCGCAGAACTCGCCGGGATGCGATCAACGCGAAAAAGCCGCTCGCCCGACGGCGTCAGACCATGGCCGAGCTGCGTCGTCACGCCGTCGGTCTCAACTTCGATCGAGACGGCGAAGCCGCCGGCCCCGCCGCGTCTCGCGCATTCGGCGAGTTCCGCGCGGCGCAGGCCGCGGCCGGGCGAAAACAATGACAGCGCTTCGAGCAGATTGGTCTTGCCCGCGCCATTCTCACCGAAGAGCGCAATGATCGCCGACTCAAAACGGCAATCGAGCGCCGCATAGGAACGAAAGTCGCTGAGCGTCAGCCGTCGCACGCGCGGCGCGCTCTTCGGCGTGAGGGTCATTATGACGCCGTCGCCTCAAAGCGATGCGACGCCTCCGCGTGCGCGATCATGGCGCGCGCGAAACGCGGCGTCCCGGCGAGAGGATGGCGTAGCTGTGGGGTCCGGTGTAGGAGGTCATGACGGCTTCGATCAAGGGTTCGTCCGACCCTTCCGATGTAGACCAGTCGACAGTGAAACTGGCGCCGGTGCCGCCGCGAACGTCGTCTTGCGCGATGATGACCTGCAATGAGGCGTAAGGCTTCAGATAGATGGGCTCATTCAGATAGCTTTCGATCAACTGACCCGAGCCGCTGCGGTATTCGATCTTTTCGATCGCGAGTACATTCGTCGCCGAGGCGTTGTGTATTGACAGTGCGCCGGAGAAGTTGAGCCGCGTCACGCCGCCTTGCCCGATGAGCGTCGAATGCAGCGGAATCAGCGTGCGCCCGCGAAGGGCGAGTTTCTCCGCCGGAGCAGATGTCGTGGCGTCGGGGCTGACGATGACGGGCTGAGCCGACGGCAGCGGCGACCGCGCCGCGCACTCCGTGACGAAGGCGCTCACGACCAGAGCGAGCGCAAGAGCACGCGTGGCAAGAACACGCGGGGCAAGAACACGCGGGGCAAGACTAAGCGGGGCAAGACTAAGCGGATTGCGCACACCTTTTCCTTTCGACTAGACATATGCGGCGCCAGCGCACACTAGCATCGCGCTGCGAAAGGTCTAAACGAATGTCGTTCGCCACCCACGAAATTCGAGAGGCGGTAGTTTTTCTTGGCGCAGCAGGCCTCATAGTTCCAATAATAAATCGGATGAGAGTCAGTCCAGCGCTTGGCTTTCTCGCTGTTGGGTTGATTGTCGGACCGTTCGGGCTTGGTCGACTTGCCGAGACGATTCCCTGGGTCGAATTGTTCGTGATCGAAGACAAGCGCGCGGTCAGATTTGCGGCCGAGTTTGGGGTGATCTTTCTTCTGTTTATGATCGGGCTCGAATTGTCGCTCGAGCGTTTGCGCGCGATGTGGCGGATCGCCTTTCTGGTCGGCGGCGCGCAGGTGCTTCTCTCTGCGGCCGGGATAGCCGCCATAGCTTTCTATTCCGGCTACTTGCTGGATGTTGCGATCGTTCTAGGCAGCGCCTTCGCGATGTCGTCGACCGCCATCATTATGCATCTCCTTACCGAGGCGGGGCGACTGGGCGCTCCGGCCGGTCAAACCAGCTTCGGCGTCCTGCTCTTTCAGGATCTCGCTGTTGTGCCGATCCTGTTCATGGTGAGCGCTTTCGGTCTAGACGCGAACGCCGTCGGGCCGGCGATCGCTCTCGCGCTAGGCAAAGCAATTCTGGTGATCATCGTAATACTGGGCGTTGGTCGACTTATCGCGCGGCCGCTCTTCGGGATCGTCGCCGGCGCAAGGAGCCGCGAACTGTTCCTCGCCACAGTTCTTCTCACGATCATCGGCGCGGCGGCGTCTGCCGACGCCGCCGATTTTTCTCCGGCGCTCGGCGCCTTTCTTGCCGGCCTGCTGCTTGCGGATACGGAGTACCGCCCCAGGATCGCGGTTGACATAGAGCCTTTCAAAGGCCTGCTGCTCGGCGTCTTCTTTGTCGCTGTCGGCCTCAGTATAGAATTCGCCGAACTCATCGCGGACTGGGACAAAATTTTGGCATGGGCCTTTGGCGTGATGGCGCTGAAAGCCGTATGCGTCTACGCGCTGGTGCGGCTGGCGGGGCAGGCGCCGTGCGTAGCGTTCGAGACGGCGGCGCTGCTCGCGCCGATCGGAGAATTCAGTTTCGTGGTGAGCGAACTGTCTCTGTCCCTTGGCGTCATTTACGAAGACACTGCTCAATTCGCTCTGATCGTCGCCAGTCTCACGATGGCGATGGCGCCGTTGATGGCGTTGAGTGCGCGCTGGCTGGTGTCACGCTTCGCCGCGCGCGGCGAGCCGGAGACATTTGCTCTCTTCCCGGATCAGATTTCGGATCATGTCATAGTGGTCGGTTACGGTCGTGTCGGGAGGGAAATTGGCGCACTGCTCGATAATCAGGAAATCGCCCATGTCGCAATCGACCTTGACGCCCGCCGCGTTGCCGGCTTGCGCGCGCAGGGCTTTTCGATCTATCACGGCGACGCGCGGCAATATGAGATTCTATCGCGTCTTGGAGTGGAGCAGGCGGCCGCCCTCGTCGTCACCATGGACGACGCGAAGACAACGCTCCAGACGGTTAAAGCGGCGCACCGCGATTGGCCCGATCTGCCGATTTTCGCCCGCGTGCGCGACGAGGCCCATGCGAATGCGCTGCTCAAGGCTGGCGCGAAATCCGTTATCCTGGAAGCCCGCGAAGCCGCGCTTCAACTGGGAGAGACCGTGCTTGTCGGCGTGGGTCTGCCGGAAAGCGTCGCTCGCGACCTTGTCGCGGAGCGACGGTTGATCACACAAGCATCCTCCGCGAGTGGAAAAGCTCTCCCGATCGGATGAGCGAAGTCGTTTGGCCTTACGCATAAAATCTGTATTCTCCGCCTGCGGCGATCGGAGTTTATTCAGTGGCGGGCGTGGGTTGTGCGCGGAGCCTGGAGGCTAAGCGCGTCTTGCTGATCGTCGGCGGGGGGATCGCCGCCTATAAGTCGCTTGATCTCGTGCGGCGGCTACGCGCGCGCGGAGCGCTGGTGCGCGTCGTCATGACGGCGGCGGCCAAGGAGTTCGTGACGCCGCTCGCCTTCGTCAGCCTGGCGAACGAAAAAGTCTACGACGATCTCTTCTCCGCAACCGACGAGCAAGAGATGGGACATATCCAGCTGTCGCGGGACGCCGACCTTCTTGTCGTCGCGCCCGCGACGGCGCATATTCTCGCGCGCGCGGCGCGCGGCCTCTGCGACGATCTTGCGACCACTCTGCTGCTGGCGACCGACAAGCGCGTGCTTTATGCGCCGGCGATGAACGTGCGTATGTGGCTTCATCCCGCCACGCAGCGCAACGTCTCGACGCTGCACGGCGACGGCGCCTGGTTCGTCGGCCCAAACGTCGGCGACATGGCTTGCGGGGAATACGGACCTGGGCGCATGAGCGAGCCGCTGGAGATCGTCCAAGCGATCGAGACCGCGCTGAACCAGGACACAAGGCTGCCCGCGCCCGAAGGACTATCGTCGCGCGGCGGCGCGCTCGACGGGCTGCATGTCGTCGTGACCTCCGGCCCAACGCATGAGCCGATTGATCCGGTCCGCTACATCGCCAATCGCTCGTCAGGACGGCAGGGGCACTCCATCGCGGCGGCGGCGGCGCGCGCAGGGGCGCGCGTGACGTTGATCACAGGGCCGGTCGCCCTCTCAGACCCCCCCGGCTGCGAGACCATACATATAGAGAGCGCGCGAGACATGCTGGAGGCCGCGAACGCCGCGCTTCCGGCGGATATATTCGTCGCCGCAGCGGCTGTCGCCGATTGGCGCGCGGAGCCGGCGATCGACAAAATCAAGAAAGGCGATCGGGGAGCGCCGAGTCTCTCGCTTGTTGAAAATCCCGATATTCTTGCGAGCGTCTCACGCGGACCGAACCGTCCTCGCTTGGTCGTCGGCTTTGCGGCGGAAACGCGCGACCTTATCCGCCACGCGCAGGAAAAGCTCGCCCGCAAGGGATGTGATCTCATCATCGCCAACGACGTCAGCGAGGGAACCGGCGTATTTGGCGGGGCCACGAATCAGGCCCATCTCGTCTCGCGCGGGGGCGTTGAAGATTGGCCGCGTCTTCGCAAGGAAGAGCTCGCCGAGCGGCTCGTGGCGCGCCTCGCGCAGATGATCGACGGCGAAGCGTCATGAAAGTCGCGATCCGCCGACTGCCGAACGCCGAAGGTCTGCCATTTCCGGCTTACGCCAGCGAAGGCGCAGCGGGCCTTGATCTCCACGCGGCGCTGGCGCCGGGGCAAAAGCTGGTGCTGGAGCCCGGCGCCCGCGATCTCATCCCCACAGGGCTCTCGATCGCGCTGCCTCAAGGCTATGAAGGACAGGTTCGCCCGCGATCGGGCCTTGCCGCGGAGCACGGAGTCACCGTGCTCAACGCACCGGGCACCATCGACAGCGACTATCGCGGCGAGATCAAGACGCTGCTGATCAATCTCGGGGGGCAGCCCTTTGAGATCGTCCGCGGCATGCGCATCGCGCAGCTCGTGATCGCGCCGGTCACGCATGTGACGCTGGAGGAGGTCGATGATCTCGACGCGACGACGCGCGGCGCCGGCGGCTTCGGGTCGACGGGTCTCACCGGAGAAGGCGCGTGATGAAGCTTCTGCCGCGCGCCGCTCGCTTCGCGCTCATGGCGACGCTCGACGTGGCGCTTCATGCGCGGGGACGTCCTGTGTCCTCCAAGCAGCTCGCCGCGCGTCACGATCTCCCGCCGAGACGATTGGAGACGATCCTGCAGGCCTTGGTGAGGGCGGGGATTCTCAAAAGCGTCAGAGGGCCAGCGGGGGGCTATGCGCTGGCGCGCGAGAGGCGTCGTCTTTCAGTCGGCGAGATCGTTCGCGTCGCCTTGCGCGCCGAAGAGGAGGCGCCGGACGTAGCGCCGCCGCTGCTCTCGGCGGTGCTGGAGCCAATCATCGCTGAAGCGGAAGAGAGCGCGCTCCGCCAATTAGACGACGTGACGCTCGACGATCTGCACGCCCGCGCCGTCACGCTTGGTTTTGGAGAAAGGCCGGACGCGAGCGGCGATTTTGAGATATGAAGCGCGCGAGCCGGCGAAGTTGTTGGAGGAGGCGCGCATGACTTATGACACGATCGCAGTCGAGACGCAGGGCCGAGTCGGACTGATCCGTCTCAACCGGCCTGAAGCGCTCAACGCGCTGAACGCGCAGCTCATCGCCGAGCTCGACGACGCGCTCGCAGCGTTTGAATCCAACGACGGCGTCGGCTGCGTCGTTCTCACGGGCTCCGAGAAGGCCTTCGCCGCTGGCGCGGACATCAAAGAGATGCGCGACAAGGGCTTCGTCGACGCCTTTCTTGACGATTTCATCGGCCGGTGGGACGTCGTGGCGCGGGCCCGCAAGCCCATCATCGCCGCCGTCTCCGGCTTCGCGCTGGGCGGCGGCTGCGAAATTGCGATGATGTGCGACTTCATTCTGGCGGCGGACACGGCGGTATTCGGCCAGCCGGAAATCAAGCTCGGCGTGATCCCCGGCGCCGGCGGCACGCAGCGGCTGACCCGCGCCGTCGGCAAGGCAAAGGCGATGGATCTCATACTGACAGGTCGGATGATGGGCGCCGAAGAGGCAGAGCGCGCCGGCCTCGTCGCGCGGATTATCCCGGCCGCCGATCTTCTAACTGAGGCGATGAAGACGGCGGCGACGATCGCGTCGATGTCGCTTCCTGCTGTGCTCATGGCCAAGGCGGCGGTCAATCGCGCTTTTGAATCGACGCTCGCGGAGGGAATTCGCCACGAGCGAGGGCTTTTCTATTCGCTTTTCGCCACGAGCGATCAAAAGGAAGGCATGAACGCCTTCGTGGAAAAGCGGAAGCCGGCCTTCGCCAATCGATAGGGCCGCCATTGACGAAAGGCGGCCGCCGCGCTTATAAACCACGCCACTTGGCCGCGATTTCGCGGCCGCTTGGTTTTTGGGCGGCGCATCGCCGTCACTTTCAAGGACACGCAAAGCATGGCCAATACGAGTTCGGCCAAGAAGGCCGTTCGCAAGATCGCCCGCCGCACGTCGGTCAATCGGGCGCGTCGCAGCCGCATGCGCACTTTTGTGCGCAAGGTCGAGGAGGCGATCGCCTCGGGCGACGCCTCGGTGGCGGCGGACGCCCTGCAAAATGCCGTGCCGATCGTGATGCGCGCCGCGCAGCGCGGCGTCATTCATAAGAATACGGCCTCGCGAAAGGTTTCGCGACTGACCGCGCGCGTGAAGGCGCTTGCCGCACAGGCATAGAGAAATTCGCTGCGCATAGCGTGGACGCAACATTCTGGAGCCCGGCGAGAGCCGGGCTTTTTATTGCGCGGGACGGCGACGGCAATTCGTCGCATGAAACGGAGATGACACGGTCAGGAATTTTTTTTGCAGCAATAATTCGTGATCATTCAAAATTCTCCCGATTCAATCTCTTGCAATCAAGCTGTCACGAACGGGAAAAAGTTGCGGCACTTGACACTACTCTCGGCGCTTGTCCGGCGCGCCGCCAGCGCGCGGCGGTCTCCCCGACGCGCATGTCACCCATGGTTTTTTAAGGGCGGCAAATCATCGGCTTATCGCCGAAGATGAAGAAACTTCACGGCGCCACGCGACAAAAGCCCAATCATTATGACAGATTTAATCGCGAGCGTCGTTGCGCGTGATGGCGCTGACGTGTAGCTTCGAAGGGTCGAACGAAAGTCGGTCGGCGTCGGTTTTTCATGGGCGCGCAATATTGAGGGGAACGGCCTGCGTTCCCTGGCGCGGATGGGCCCACAGAGCAAGACGCATTGCCGCCTTCCAGCCGTTCGGCTTGAAAACTCAAGTGATAGTTCGCAAGGGCGTAGAGTAAAGTCCGTTTCCTGCGACGCGCATCAATCCGGGATTCTCGCTGATCCCGGACGAGGGGAGGCTTTGCCATGGCGAAGGGGCGGTTGGCCGAGACAGTCGAGGGAGCGCGCAGCGTCAACGATCGCATCAGTGTGCGGTCGTTCGCGGCGCCGTGCGGCGTCTGTTTCACGCAGGAGGCCAACGCCGGCAGATGCGCGCGGCTCGCGATTGGGCCGCCTTCAAGAGTGTAATTTAGCGCCGTTCGCGGCGGCAATTGCTCGCTCCAACCAGGTTCCTTTCGATCAGCGCCAGCGGCGAGTTTCGCCGGGGGCTCCCTTTCTGGCGCTCGTTTCGGAAAAAAGGTCTGATATGTCCGATCATAGAGAACAATTGGCAGACGACGGAGTAACCGCTGAAGATCGCTCGAAATGGGACCGAGTCCGACACAGACTGAGGAGCGATCTCGGCGATGCGGTTTACAATTCCTGGTTCACGCGATTGGAGCTCGAGCGCATCGACGGCGGCGCGGTGCATCTGACGGTGCCCACCAAATTTTTGAAAAGCTGGGTGCAGTCGCACTATGCGCCGCGCATCAAGGCGCGCGTCGCGAGCGAATTCTCGAAGGTAGAGCGAGTCGTCATCGACGTACGTTCGCCGATGCGCAAAGCGCGCTCGCGTGAAGACGGCTTAGATCAGATCGAGTCCAGCGCGCCGCACTGCGTCGCGCGCGCCGTCGCCTCATTCGCGCCTGCTCTCGAAGCGGCCAGCGAAGGCAATGCGCGCCGCGCCGCTCGCCCGATGACCTTGCGTCACGACGCCGACGCATTTGTCGGCTCGCCGCTCGATCGTCGGCTGTCCTTCTCGACCTTTCTCGTCGGGCCGTCGAACCAGCTCGCCTATGCGGCCGCCTGCCGCGTCGCGGAGGCGCGCGCCGGCGATCTTCCGATGTTCAATCCGCTCTATGCCCATGCGGCGGTCGGGCTCGGCAAGACGCATCTCCTGCAGGCGCTCGCGCATGCGTCGAATGACAACCGCCGCCATACGATTTATCTGACGGCGGAACGCTTTATGAGCGGCTTCGTCTCGTCGCTGACCACGCATACGTCGTTGGCGTTCAAGGAGAAGCTGCGCGGCATCGACGTGCTGATCATCGACGATGTCCAGTTTCTCCAAGGCAAATCAATTCAGCAGGAGTTCTGCCACACGCTGAACGCGCTGATTGACGCCGGCCGTCAGGTCGTCGTCGCCGCCGACCGGCCGCCGTCGGAGCTCGACACGCTCGACGAGCGCGTGCTGTCGCGATTCAAGGGCGGGCTGTGCGTGGACATCGGCCCGCTGGACGAGTCCTTGCGCATCAAGATCCTCGCCGCGCGCATTGCATCGGCGAAGGAGTCGCAATCCAGTTTCCACGTGCCGCCGGAGGTCATCTCCTACGTGGCGCGGACGATCGCGACCAACGGCCGTGATCTTGAGGGCGCCGTCAATCGGCTCCTTGCCCACGCGACGCTGACGGGCGCGCCGCTGACCGTCGAGACCGCGGAATCGGCCATTCGCGATCTCGTGCGCACACAGGATCCCAAACGCGTCAAGATCGACGACATCCAGAAGCTCGTGGCGAGCCACTACAATATTTCACGCTCGGACATTCTGTCCTCCCGGCGCACCGCCAATGTGGTGCGGCCTCGACAGATCGCCATGTATCTGTCGAAGGTGCTGACGCTGCGCTCGCTGCCGGAGATTGGCCGCAGATTTGGCGGCCGCGATCACACCACCGTGCTGCACGCGGTGCGGAAAATCGAGGAGCTCGCCGCCAAGGACAAAGGGCTCGCCGAAGTCATCGAACTTCTGAAGCGCATCTTGAGCGAGCAGTAGACTGCGGCGCTCGGCTGCTGGGTTCACGCGTAATGCGGCGACGGACGTGCAATCGCCGCGCCAGCCCGTCTCATCGTCCGGTCTTCACCGTCGTCCACATTCTGGTGATCAGTTTCTGAACTGTCTGATCGGGCGCCGCGACCGTAAACAGGCGTCGCATCGTGAGGTCGTTTGGATAGACCGACGGATCATTCGCGACCGCCTTGTCAATCAGCGGTCGTGACGGCGCGACGCCATTGGCGAAATTGGTGGCGATCGAATTGCGCGCGGCGATGTCCGGTCGAAGCAGATAGTCGATGAAGAGATAGGCTTCGTCGAGATGGCGCGCATCCTTAGGAATCGCGAGATTGTCCAGGGACAGGAGCGAACCCTCGGTCGGTATCACGTAAGCGATATCGACGTCGGTTCCGGCTTCGCGGGCGCGATTGCGCGCTTGCAGACTGTCGCCCGACCAACCGATGGCGACGCAAATGTCGCCGTTCGCCAGCGCATTGATATATTCAGAGGAATGAAATTTCTTCACATAGCGGCGCAGACTTCCTAAGAGGCTGGCGGCGCGCGAAAGATCCTTCGGATTTTTAGAATTGGGATCGAGCTTCAGGTAGTTGAGCGCGATCGCGAACATGTCCTCCGGACTGTCGAGCATGTAGACGCCGCAGTCGGCGAGCTTCTTTAAATTTTCCGGCCGCAGGACCTGATCCCAGCTGGTGATCGGCTTGCCAAGCCGCTCCTGCACCTTCGCGACATCGTAAGCGACGCCCGTCGTGTACCACATGTAGTTGATGGCGTAGCGGTTGCCCGGATCGAAACGTGAAAGTCGAGAATCGATCTCGGGCCAGACATTGCGCGCGTTGACAAGTTTGCTTCTGTGGATCGGCTGCAGCACGCCCGCAGCGATCTGGCGCTGGAGGAACGTCGCCGACGGCACGACGACGTCGTAGCCGGTGTCGCCGGCGAGAAGCCGCGCCTCGAGCATCTCGTTCGAGTCATAGGTGTCATAAATGACTTTGATTCCGGTCTCTCGGGTGAAGTCCTCGAGAACGCTTGGATCGATGTAATCGCTCCAATTGAAAATGTTGACGACGCGCTCAGCGCCCAGGACGGGCGATGTCGCTGCGACGAGCGTGAGGAGGCATGCGAGAAGAAGCCGTTTCATGCGACAAGCCGTGTAGCGGATCAATGGGGCGAACCTATCATGGTTGCGCGCGCTTTGGCGACGCGCCATGCTGGCTAGAGCGGGCGATACGCCAGCGGAGACACTATGACCGCGATCCTCGTAGAAGGCGCGACGGCGTTCGAAAGCCGCGCCGACGTGACCAAATGCGTGGCCCGCGGCGCCCGCCGCTACCTGAGGGCCTGTGGATTTTCGGTCGTTTGCGAGGCTCCCCTGCCAAACGGCCGACGCGCCGATCTCATCGCGCTCGCTTCCGACGGCGTCCTGCGCATCGTCGAGGTCAAGTCGAGCTACGCCGATTTTCGCACGGATCTTAAATGGCCGCAGTATCGCGGCTTTTGCGATCGGTTCTATTTCGCGATTCCCGCATCGCTCGATCCGGCGATATTTCCGGACGATGCCGGCTTGATTGTCGCGGACGCGCACGGGGCCCTGCTGACGCGCGAGGCGCCGGCGTTCCCCCTCGCGCCGGCCCGTCGACGTTCGATGCTGCTACGTTTCGCGGCGATGGCGGCGGACCGCTACTGCCTGCTGGCCTTCGGCGACGAACAGGCGAACTAAAGCCGTCAGCGGGGCGCACGCTTGGCGAGAATGCGTTGCAGCGTGCGGCGGTGCATGTTGAGCCGCCGCGCCGTCTCCGAGACATTGCGGTCGCACGACTCGAAAACCCTCTGGATATGCTCCCAGCGCACACGGTCGGCGGACATGGGATTTTCTTGAGCGTCGGGTTTGTCGACCTGCGTCGCCATCAGCGCGTGATAGATTTCGTCAGCGTCGGCGGGCTTCGCCAGATAGTCGAAGGCGCCGAGCTTAACCGCGGTCACCGCGGTCGCGATGTTGCCATAGCCGGTCAGGATGATCCCGCGCGCGTCGGGGCGAGACGTCTTCAGCTTTGAGATGACGTCGAGGCCATTGCCGTCATCGAGCCGCATGTCGATGATGGCGAACGCTGGCGGGTTCGTCTCGAGGGCGGCAAGGCCCTCGGCGACCGTTTCGCAGGGAGTCACCAGGAAGCCCCGCGCCTCCATCGCACGCGTCAATCTGCCAAGAAACGGCTTATCGTCATCCAGGATCAGCAGCGAACGATCCTGTGGCGGCGCTGGAACTTGCTCAGGTTCCGAGACGCCTTCTCGATCGGCCTTCAATTCTTCGGTCGACATTGCGCGTTTCCAACCCTGATTTTTGTCAAATCTAGCTTATCGCCAGCGTCGCGTCGATTCTAATTGTCCTGCTGGGGAATTCTTGGCCTAGCCGCGGCGGGCTCGAGCGCGGCGCGCGGCCACGTGATTTTGGCGATTGCGCCGGTCTGCGGCGGAGCGGCATTCATTGTTTCGACTGTAGCGCCGGAGCGCTCCAACAGGGTTTTGGCGATGAAGAGGCCGAGACCAAGCCCTGACTCGGCATCGTTTTTCGTGCGCCTTTCGACCGGCCGACCCCGCAGATAAGGATCGCCTAGACGATCAAGAATGTCTGGAGAGTAGCCAGGCCCGTCGTCCTGGATGGCGATCGTCACGTAGCTTGAACTCCACCAAGCGTCGATCTTCACGCGTGAACGGGCGAAGTCCATCGCGTTTTCGACAAGGTTGCCGAGGCCGTAAAGAATCGCTGGATTACGCGCCAACACCGGCGGGTCGGAGGGTCCATTTTTGGAAATTTCGACCTCGACGCCGATCTCACGCTGCGGCTCAACCACTTCCTGGATCAGCGTGTCGATCGACAGCAGATTCATCACGCTGCTCTGGTCCGTTGCGCCAAGCGAGGCCAGCTTGCCCAGGATCTCCCGACAGCGCGCCGTCTCCTGCGCCAGGAGCGCGAGGTCGTCGCGCAGCGCCGGCGCATTCTCCGGCAGGGAATTTTGCAATTCTTTGATGATCAGCGTGATGGTCGCGAGCGGCGTGCCAAGTTCATGCGCGGCGGCGGCGGCGAGGCCGTCAAGTTGCGAGAGATGCTGCTCGCGCTCGAGCACCAATTCCGTCGCCGCAAGCGCGTCGGCCAGGAGCCGCGCCTCGTCCGACACTCGCGCGGCATAGATGCCGATGAACGCCGCGCTGAGCGCGAGCGCCGCCCAAACGCCGGTGCGGTAGAGGAGGGGGAACGTCAGCTTTTCGTCGGCGTACCAGGGCAAGGGATAATATTCGACCGTGAGCACCGTCGCGACCGCAATCATAACGATGCCAAGCAGCAGCGTCAGATTGCTCGGCAGCGACACCGCCGAGATGATCACCGGCGTCAAAAACAGCATCGCGAAGCTGTTCGTCAGTCCGCCGGTGAGATAGAGCAGAAATCCCAGCTGGATAATGTCGTAGCCAAGGAGCACGGCGGCCTCGACGTCGCCGAGGCGGAAACTGCGCGGCGTGCCGAAGCGCATGCCGATGTTGAGCGTCGCCGACGCCGTGATGAAGACGAAGCAGAGGCCGACGGGGAAATCGAATCCGAGAATGAAATAAACGCCGATACATGCCGCAGCCTGACCGGTGATGGCCACCCAGCGGAGCATGAGCAGCGTCTCCATGCGCAGGCGCCGGGCGTCGTAGTCATATTCCACAGATGTCATTTCAGTAATTCCATGGAGCGCTGCTTCCAGCGCGTGTCACAATCCCACGCCGCGCGACGCGCGCCAGATGCGCCACTGTCGCCGCAGCGGCGAGGGTTCGCCAAGCGGGCGAAATGGATCGTAGTCGCTTCGCGCCAGCCGCTCCAGATAAAGTGGAGCGGTGGCGCACGGGAGCAGCGCGGCGCGGGCGGGTCCGAGATCGACGGCCAGACGGCGCGCCTGCTCGTAGTGAGATTGCGCCAGTCCGTGCAATTTCTTCACGATCGGACCAAGCTCGCTGCGCCGACCTGACGGCCCGCCGTCACGCGCGAACGCCTCGTCCGGCAGGAATTTCTGCTGGTGGGGACCCTCAGGAAGAGCGCGCAAGATCCGCGTGAGGCCGAGCGCGACGCCGGCTTCATCGAAAGCGCCGGCCGACGGCGCTTGAAAATCCGCGCCGAGAATGCGCGCCGCCCAGCGAATCGGCGCCGACGCCGTAGCGCGGCAATAGTCTTCGAGCGCCGTCCAGGTCGGCATCGCATCGTCGTAGAGATCAAGGATATGCGCCTGCGCCAGTGCGACGAATTCGCTGCGGGGCAGGGAGAATCGCTCAATTGTGTCGATCAGCGCATCGGCCACGGGATTGGCGCGCACGCCTTCGCCTTGCGCGGCGTCGGCCTCCAGCGCGTCGAGCCACCACTGCAGCCGCATCTCGCCGAGCAGCGGTTGCGTGACCTTGCCGCTGACGTCCGCCGTTTCCTGGGCGAAGGCGTAGAGCGCATGGATGTGCGGGCGCGCGTCCTGGGGCGCAAAGAGGCAGGCAAGCCAGAGGTCGCGATCACGCGCGCGCAGAAGTTCCTCGCACTGGACATAATGCTCCTGCGAGGCGGCGGTCATGATGTCACACGGCGATCAGCAACGCGCCGACACGGCGATTCTCGTCGACCAGCACATTGTAGGTCCGCACGGCGGCTCCCGTCGCCATGGTTTCGCAACCAACGCCCGCCGCGCGCAGCTTCGCGCGCAAGCCGCCGGCAAGCGGCAGCAAATCCTTGCCAGTGCCGACGACGAACACGTCGAGCCCGCCGCTTTCGGAAAGCGCGCTATCGATCATCGAATCGTCGATCTCCGCAGCGCTGGTCAGAGGCACGGCGCGCACGCCCGAGGGCAGCGCGAGAATCGAGCCGCGGTGGGACATGTCGGCGAAGCGGAATCCCCCGCCGCCATAGTCTTCGATTTTGTGACGGCCGGGAACATAGCCGCCATCGCTGCTCGTCAAGCCGGCCTCGTCTTGGCGCGTTTGCCGGACGTCTTCCGAGCGGGCGCGGGCGTCGACTTCGTCGGCGTAGAGACCGGCGGCTCAGCAACGTCCTCGCGCGCGGAAACTGTCGCTTCGGCCTTGCGCTCCGTCTCGTGCTTCTGCGCCGCCTTGTCCGCGTCTTCATTGCGCAGCCCGAGATAGATCAGCATCGGCGAGCAGATGAAGATTGACGAGTAGGTCGCGACGAAAATGCCCCAAATCATCGCGACCGAGAAGGATCGGATCACCTGGCCGCCGAAGGCGACCAGCGCGAACAGGGCGAGCATCACCGTCGTTGCGGTCATGATCGTGCGCGGCAGGACGGCGTTGATCGACATGTCGACCATCTGCGCTGTCGGCAGTTTCTTGTATTTGCGCATATTCTCGCGAATTCGGTCGAGCACCACCACGGTTTCGTTCAGCGAGTAGCCGACGATGGTCAAGATCGCAGCGATCGATGTGGTGTTGAATTCGAGCTGCGTGATCGAGAAAAACCCGACGGTGAGCAGCAGATCGTGCATGGTCGCGATCACGGCGCCGATCGCGAATTGCCATTCGAAGCGGAACCAAAGATAGGTCAGCACCGCGATGATCGACAGCACGACGCCGAGCGTGCCGGACTGCACCAATTCGTTTGAGACGCGCGGGCCGACGACTTCGACGCGGCGCAAATCATAATATCCGCCGACCGCGCCACGCACGCGCTCCACCGCCGCCTGCTGGGCGACGTCGCCGCCGGGCTGCAGACCGAAGCGCAATGTGGCGTCCGCCGGATTCCCGAACGCCTGCACCTCGATGTCGCCGAGCTGAAGGCCTTCGCCAAGCGTGCGCAGCGTGCCGACTTCCGCGGCGCCGGATTTGGCCCGCAGTTCGATCACCGTGCCGCCGGCGAAGTCGATGCCGAAATTCATGCCCTTGAAGACGAAGAGAGCGACCGCGATCAGCGACAGCAAAGCCGAGAATGGATAGCTCACGCGGCGGAACCGCATGAACGGGAACTTGGTGTTCTCCGGAGCGAGGCGCAGAAGTTTCATAAATGTCGCCCCTTTAGATCGGCAGTTTCGTCGGTCGCGCGTAATGATACCAGACGGCGATCATCATGCGCGTCATGGTCACCGCGGTGACGATGGTCGTCAGAATGCCGAGCGCAAGCGACACGGCGAAGCCGCGCACGGGTCCCGAGCCGAGAAAATAAAGGATCGCCGCCGCAACGAACATGGTGACGTTGGAGTCAACGATGGTCGCGAAGGCGCGGGTGAAGCCCGCGTCGAGCGAGGCGAGGATGGAGCGCCCGGCGTGATTTTCCTCGCGGATGCGCTCGTAAATCAGCACGTTCGAGTCGACCGCCATGCCGATCGTCAACACGATGCCGGCGATGCCGGGCAGCGTCAGTGTCGACCCGAGCAACACGAGTCCGGCGAAAATGAAGGCGATGTGCACAAACAGCGCGAGATTGGCGAAGACGCCAAAGACGCCGTAGGTGACGAGCATGTAGACGACGACGAGGCCCGCGCCGACATAGGCGGCGCGTTTGCCGGCGTCGATTGAGTCCTGGCCGAGGCCCGGACCGACGGTGCGCTCTTCGACGATGTTGAGCTTCGCCGGCAGCGCGCCGGCGCGCAGCAGGATCGCGAGATTGTTCGCCTGCTCGACGGTGAAGCGTCCCGAAATTTGGCCGGAGCCGCCGGTGATCGGCGTCAAGATCCGCGGCGCGGAAATGACCTTGTTGTCGAGGATGATCGCGAAGAGGCGCCCCACGTTCTTGGACGTCACTTCGCCGAAGGCCTGGGCGCCGCGGATGTTGAACCGAAAATTGACGACAGGCTCGCCGCTTCTTTGCTGGTCGAATCCGGGCTGCGCGTCCGTGAGATCCTCGCCCTTGACCATCACCTGCTTTTCGACGCCGAGCTTGCCTTCCTGTTCGACCTGATCGAGTTCCTCGACTTCCGACGGATTCTGGCCGGGATCGGCGACGAGGCGGAATTCGAGCTTGGCGGTCTTGCCGAGGATTTCCTTGAGCGTTTCGGGATCCTGAAGGCCCGGCACCTGCACCAGCACCCGGTCGTCGCCCTGACGCTGAATGCTCGGCTCACGCGTGCCGAGGGCGTCGACGCGCCGCCGAATGACTTCGATCGATTGCTCGACGGCCTTGCGCGACTTGTCCGTAATGCCCGCGTCGGTGACGGTCACGCGGATGACGCCGTCCGGCGACGCCTCGACATCAAGCGGCGAAGGCCCGCCCATGAGAGCGCCGCTGAAGCCGTTGCGCAGCTGCCGCAATTTCGGAAGGACTTTCTCACGATCCGCAGCGTCGGCGACGCGCACCTGTACGCCGCGCGGGGTCGTTCCGATGCCGCCGGAGATGGCGACCTTTTCTTCACGCAGGATTCGGCGCACGTCATCGCGCAGATTTTTCACCTGCGTGCTGATGAGATCCGCCTGATCCACTTCCAGCGTCACATGCGAGCCGCCCTGCAGATCGAGGCCGAGCACGATGGTCGGAGGCGTAAGCCAGGAGGGCAGGCGCGACTTCAACTCTTCATAATGGGACGGCGACAACATGCTCGGCGCGACGACAAGCACCGCAGCGACAGTCATCGCCACAATGGCGAGAAATTTCCAGGTCGAGAAGCGCAGCATTGTCCTGCTATCGGCTAGTGATCGAAAGGAGCTGCGTCAGCTCTGTGAGCCGGATTCGGCGTCGCCGGGCTTGCTACCGCCCGCTTTGCCGTTGCCGGTCTTGACGTCGCTCGTCTTGGTCTCACCGGATTTCGCCGACTTTCCGCCGCTTTTGGCGCCGCCAGTCTTGGCCGCTGGCGGCGTCTCCTCCCTCACCGGTTCGCCCTTGGCGCGGACTTCGGCGACGGCGGTGCGCAGCATTCGCACCCGCACGTTGGGCGCGATCTCGACCTCGATTTCGGCGTCGTCGATGGATTTCGTCACCTTGGCGACGATTCCGCTCGTGGTGACAAGCGTGTCCCCGCGTCGGACGTTGCGCAGCTGCGCGAGCTGCTCCTTCTCGCGTCGGGAGCGCGGGCGGATCACCAATATGTAGACGATGCCCATCACCACGAAGATGGGAATGAGCTGTCCAAGCATCTCCGGCATGGTCGGAGGCTGGTGCGCCTCGGGCGGCGTCTCGACGGCTTGACCCGTCTGGGTGGCGGTCGGCGGATGTGGCGGGGTCGGCGACGCCGGCGGGGAAGGCGCGGTCGGCTGGGCCGGCGGGCTCGCAGGCGTCTCGGCGGCAGGCGGTGAGGGCGTCTGGGCTTGGGCCAAAGCGTCCGGGATCAGCTTCATCGCGAAAATCTCTTTAAAGGGCTCGGAGCCCGACGCGGAGTATTTCCAAGCGCCGAACGGGCGCGGACTATAGCCGCTCACTTCACGAAAGCAATGGCGCGCGGCCGACTTCGCGCGATGCGCGCGCATAAGCGCGAACAACGCGATGTGCGGCCACGCACCGCCCTTCGTCGCAGGAGAGCATAGTGACTTCAAAGCGTCCTAAGGCGCTTTCGGGAAGCTGCTCACTTGCAGCGTCGGATTCGGAGCGTTCGCAAATTGTAGAAACAACGCCACATAGACACTGTGGGGTCATGCCTCAGTCCAAGCCTCCGCAGGAACGCGGATCGCGCTGAGCAATTCGATGGAAGGTGGAGTCATGTCAGCTTTCAAGAACATTTCTGTGGTCGCGGCGCTCATCGGCGCGCTGGCGATGCCCGTTGCGGCCGGAGCTGCTGGCGGCGGTTGGGGCGGCGGCCAAGGCGGAGGCGGCGGCCAAGGCGGGGGTGGCGGCGGCGGTAAAGGCGGCGGCGGCTGGGGCGGCGGCGGCCAAGGTGGCGGCCAGGGCGGTGGCGGCCAGGGCGGTGGCGGCCAAGGCGGCGGCGGCCAAGGTGGCGGCCAGGGCGGTGGCGGATGGGGCGGCGGCGGCCAAGGCGGTGGCGGCGGCAAATGGGGTGGCGGCGGCCAAGGCGGCGGCGGCAAATGGGGCGGCGGCGGCGGCTGGGGTGGCGGCCATGGCCCCCATGGCGGCTGGGGCGGCGGCGGCCACCGCGGCGGCTGGGGCGGCGGCGGCGGTTGGGGCGGTCGGCATGGCGGCGGGCGTTGGTGGCGCGGTCGCTGGTGGGATTACGGCGTGGGCCGTTGCTGGCGCTGGCACCCCTATCGCCAGACCTGGATGTGGGTCTGCGGCTAACCCAAAATACTTAGGCGCGAAGTTGCTGCGCTAGGCCGCGCAGGAACTCAAGACAGGCTGCCAGCTCGGCGATGTCGATAAATTCGTCGGGCTGGTGCGCCTGGTCGATGCGGCCAGGGCCGCAGACGACGGCAGCCACGCCCGCGCGCTGAAACTGACCGGCTTCGGTTGCATAGGGGACGGCGATCGTCTCATTGCGCCTGGCGAGCCGCAGCGCCAGGGTCTCCGCCTCGGAGCCCGGCTGCGGCGCGAGCCCCGGCACCTGATTCTCAATCGTGGTCTCGACGCCGGCGTCTGGAAAGCCGACGAAAATCGTTCGTCTCAGCGCATCGCAATAGGCTTCCAGCCGGTCGTAGGCGAAATTTGGCGGCGCGCCCGGCAGCGCTCGAAACTCCCACTGGAATTCACAGTCCTTGGCGACAATATTGCGCGCCGTTCCGCCGTGAATCACGCCGACGTGAATGGTCGAGAAGGGCGGATCGAAGCGCCCGCTCGGATCGCCTGCCGCGCGCAACTCCTCGCCGAGGCGCTCCAGCTCACACACGAGCCTGCAGGCGACATGCACGGCGCTGACGCCGCGATGCAGATTCGCCGAATGGATCTCGAACCCGCGCACGCGCGTCACATAGGTGGCGACGCTCTTATGCGCGTCGGCGACCTCCATCGACGTCGGTTCGCCGACAATCACGGCTGAGGGCAGCGGCAGGTCCGCCCCGAACCGCGCGATGACGTCGAGAGGACCGAGACAGGTGGTCTCCTCGTCATAACTCAAGAGGATGTGGATCGGGCGAGACAGCTGCGCCGCCTTGAATTCCGGGATCATCGCGAGGCAAGCGGCGTCGAACCCCTTCATGTCGACCGCGCCGCGCCCGTAGAGTCGCGTCGCGTCGCGCCGCAGCGTGAACGGATCGCCGGTCCACGCTTGCCCGGCGACCGGCACGACGTCTGTGTGGCCGGACAGGAGAACGCCGCCGTCAGCGTCGGGGCCGATCGTCACAAAGAGGGCGGCCTTGTCGCCCGAGGCGTTCGGCGCGCGCACGAAGCGCACGTCCTGTTCGCGCAGGTAAGCTTCGACGAAATCGATCAGCGGCAGATTGGATTTGGAGCTCACCGTGTCGAAAGCGACCAATCGGGAGAGCATGTCGATCGCGTCTTCCAGGCGGTCCATCGCGCCGGCCTAATTCAGCGTCGGACGCGACAGCGGACTGTCGAGCGAGAATGCGGGCACCTCGACGTCGAAGGTTTCGCCGGCGTCGGTGATCATCCGATAGCTGCCCTGCATCATCCCTGAAGGCGTGCCAAGCGGACAGCCTGAGGCGTAACGAAACGTCTCCCCGGGCTCCAGCACAGGCTGTTCGCCGACGACGCCCGGTCCGCGCACTTCCTCGCGGCGCCCGTTGGCGTCGATGACGACCCAGTGACGCGACAAAAGCTGAACCCGAACGCGGCCGAGATTGGCGATCTCGATCGTATAGGACCAGAAGTAGCGATCCTGGTCGGGGTCTGAGCGATCCGGCAGGAAGTCGGGAAGCGCCGTGACCTGAATGTCTCTGGTGATGGAGATGTACATGGAGGCAAGATTAGAACGGGCGCCGGCAAAGTGAAACGTTTTTGATTGGGCAATGATCGGCGCGCGAACGATCACAGACTGTGGCCCAATGGACACACCAACTACTTTTCGGACTCATTTCGTCGCGCCGCGACTATCCGTGATGCAGTGAATTGTAAATAGTGGGTTGTCAGTTTTGACCGGAATCAAAATGCGGCTCACGACGCTTCGCACGCTACTCCTTATCCTGGCCATGGTCATCCAGACCGTCGCCGGCGGAGCCGGGCTGGCGCGCGCCGCTTCGATCTCTCCCGAAGAGACCATTGCAGCTCATTGCCATCAGTTGCGCGCAGGGGAACAGTCCGCGCCCAACGATCGGCTTGGCCATCGGCACAGCTGCCATTCCTGTCTCTTATGCGGCGAGCCGCCGCCGGCCTGGGTTTCGCTGGCCTCGAACTATGTTGTCGCGCTGGGCGAATATGCGCTGATCGAGGCGCCCACATACGCGGTGCGATCGCTCTTTGAGCGATCGTCGCGCGCGCACAGCGCACGGGCGCCGCCCTTCTCACGCGCCTGAGACCGCTGGCGCGCGCAAGAGCGCGCCGTCCGGGTTCTCGCCGCTGCTCGAAACAGCCTCCACGTCACTGGTCCGCATGCGCTTGCGTTCAACGCTGCGGCCGCTCTCGCGTTATGCCGACTGTCGTCGGCGCCCAAGGAATACCGTCATGATCCGTCGCTCTCGCCTCCTTGGAGGAGCCTCTCTCGCCGTCATCAGCCTCGTCGCCGCTTCCGCCGCCGATGCGCAGCAGGCGCTTCCCACCATCAGCGTCGGCGGGGCCCGCGGCCCTGTGCGGCCGGGTCCTGTCGGACGACCCGTCGGCGGGCAGGGACGCGTCACCACCGCGGCGCCTGTGCCGGGGCCCGCTTTGGCGGATCGTTACGCGGAGCCGGCGCCGGCGCCGTTCAGCCGCACCTTGCCGGCGAACATTCCGGCGGTCGTCGAGAGCAGGACGCGCAAAGAGATCCAAAAAACCACGAATATCATGACCTCTTCCGACGCGTTCAGATATATGCCGTCAATTCTCATTCGCGAGCGCTATATTGGCGATCGCAACGCGATCGTCTCGACACGCACCACAGGCACGATTCAGAGCGCGCTGACGCTGGTTTACGCCGACAATGTGCTGCTCTCGAACCTGCTCGGCAACAGCTTCAACTTCGCGCCGCGCTGGGGCATGGTTTCCCCGGCCGAAATTTCGCGCGTCGATGTGATGTACGGGCCGTTCTCGGCGCTTTATCCGGGCAATTCGATCGGCGCCGTGCTGACGATGACGACGCGCATGCCGGACGATTTCGAGGTCCACGCCATGGGCACCGTGGCGGTGCAGCCGTTCAGCCTTTATGGCAGGAAAGAACTCAATCTCGGCGGCGTGACAAACGTCCTGGTCGGCGATCGCATCAACGACTTCCGTTACTGGGTCGGCTATGAACACCTGGACAATCAAGGACAGGCGCAAACATTTCCCGGCAACTTTTTGACGCCGGGCGCTGGTTCGGCGTTCTCCGGGGGCTTCCAGGACTTCGACCAACAGGGTCGTCCGCGCATCATTACGGCAGCCGCAGGCGCCGATTATGTCCAAACCGATTTGGCGAAGGTCAAAGTCTCCTATGACATCTTGCCGCTTCTGCGCGCCAAATATCAGGTCGGTTTCTGGACGCTGAACAACACCACCAGCGTCCAAAGCTTCATTAACGACAGGAACGGCGTGCCGATCTACAACACCCAGAGCGGGCGGGTGCAGCTTGGCCCCTATTCCGTCACGCCGGGCGGCGTCAATCCCGGCCACGGCGCCGCAAATCACCTGATGCAGGCGTTCGAGCTCAGACAGGACACCGGCGGCGTCTTCGATTTCGATCTGTCGGCGACGTCGTTCAACTTCCTGCGCGATTTCACCAATAACGCGCAATCCTACGGACCGCGCGTCAATAATGCGGGAACCGCCTATAATTTCGATCCGCGCGGGCTGAACACCAATAATGGCGGGACCTTCTGGCGCACCGGCGATGCGCGCTTTATTTGGCGCCCGCCTTACGACATCCTCGGCAAGCATGAAGTGTCGTTCGGCGCCCACGGCGATCTTTATTCGCTGGCCACCAAGCAGACCAGCACCGTGTCCTGGCCCAACAATTTTTATCTGGGAATCCAGGCGCTGAACTTCGGCAAGACCGAAACGAAAGGCGTCTACGTTCAGGAAGTCTGGCGGCCTCTGCCGGACTGGAAATTCACCGCCGGCGCGCGCGGCGAGTGGTGGCGCGCCTTTGGCGGCATGAACGCCACCGGCGGTTTCGGTTTCGCCTCGAACCCTACCGGCCAGCCGCTCGTCGGCATTCCGCGTCGAGCCGCGAACATCACCTATTTTCCAGATTCCTATAAGGGCGCCTTTTCGCCGAAGGCGGCGCTCGAATATTTTTTCACGCCGGAACTCTCCTTGCGCGGCTCGATCGCGCGCGCCTACCGATTCCCGACAGTCACAGAATTGTTCCAGTCTCTGTCGAGCCCAAGTTCGGTGCTCATCAACAACCCAAATCTGCAGCCTGAAATCTGCACCTGTTACGATCTGACCGGCGAGTATCGCACGATCGACGCATTCGGCGGCGCGATCGGGCTCTTCAATCCGCGCATCAGCCTGTTCCTCGATGATCGCTGGAACGCCATCGCCAGCCAGACCGCGCTCTCCATCTTCGGCACGCAGGTCTCGCAAATCGCCAATCTTGACAAGGTGCGGTTTCGCGGCATCGAGGCGGCGGCGCATATGAAGGACATTCTCGTTCCGGGACTGGATTTCGAGGGCGGCCTGACCTTCACAGACGCAAAAATTCAGAGCAATCTCTCGAGCCGCAATCTCGACAGCATTCTGTTTGCGGGCAATCAGTTTCCCCGCGTCCCCAGAATTCGCTTTCGCGGCGTCGCGAGCTACAGCCCCAATCCCGACATGTCCTTCGCCCTTGGCGCGCGCTACTCGTCCCCGGCGTTCGTCACCTTTGCGAACACCGACTTCAACCACAACAATTACGGCAATGTGGACAGTGAAATCCTCGTTTTCGATATGAAGGCGAGATACCGGCTCGAGCCGAATTGGTGGCTGTCCGTCGGCGTGAACAACATCGGCCGCTGGAAAGCCTATGTGAATCCGAATCCCTATCCGCAGCGCACCTTCTTTATCGCGCTCAACTATGACTTCGGCGGCCCGGACGGATCGGGCGTAACGATCGACCGGGGTGGTTCCGGAGGCACGGCGGCGGTCAGGTAAGCCGCCAGGGCGTTCCAAGAGTGCGATCGTCGTGCTGAGACGCTTTGCCGCGGCGAGGCGGTCGCCCCAAGATTAACTTGTCGTGGCCTTCGCTTTTTGCTTACATCAGCGCGCGCATGTGAATTCCGCATGCGCGCCATGCGCGCCGATTCCAGGGTTCAAGACTTTATGCGTCGTAACTGGCTGACAGTTCTGCTGTTCGCGCTCGCGCTGACCGTTCAGGCCTTTGCGCCTGCGGCGGCGCAGGTCGCGTCGCGGCTGGGCGCCGGCGACGCCGTCAGCGAATTTTGCTTTACCGACGTCGCCTCGAGCGACCAATCACAGGCCCCGGCCCACGCAAAGGGCCACCGGGACGTCTGTCTGTTTTGTCAAAACCATTGCGATGGCGTCGCGCCGCTGGCTGCGCGCGTCATTCATCTCGGCAAGGCGCCCGTCCAATGGACAGCGCTTGATTGGACGGTGGCGGACTGCGCCCTGCCGACCCGCCTACAGGATTTTTCCCGACAGGCGCGAGCGCCTCCCGCCAACTCCTGATCCTTCGCACGCTGTCGCGCCTTTTGCGCGTATCGCCCGGATTCCGGGCGCGCGCAGCATCGGGCGCAGCTTAAGGACAATGCCGCGTCAAGCGGCGGGACGGGAGTAAGCCCATGTTTCGTAAACGTAAGCCGAGCGCGAGGGAAAGCCTCGTCGCCGGCGCGACGCTCGAATCTTTGAATGAGCGAGAGCGCGCGCAGCCGGGTCATGCGCCGGGCATGGCGGCGCTCGCCGCCATCGTGCCGGCGACGCCTCTGTGGCGCGGCAATGACCAGCGCGTCATTCGCCTCATCGACCTCGAACGACGCGCAAGATTCTCGCGGCCGTTGACCGACGCGATCTGAACCGATGTCCCCGTCGGCGTTCTGGCTCGCATCGCTGCGTCGCGCGCACGCGCGGTTTGGCGCGATTCTGCTGTTCTCGGCGGCGTCGCTCTGGGCTGTCGCGCCGCTCGCGCGCGGCGTCGCCGAGTCGGGCGTCGGGGGGCGTCTTCTCGCTCAACTCTTTATCTGTTTCGCGCCGGGGGCCTCCCAACCCGGCGCGCTTGCGGGGCGGCTGGGCCCCAAAAACGATCGCTCCGCCTGTATCCTCTGTCAGGCGTTTTGCAGCGGTCTCGCGCCTCTTCAGGCGCGGCCCGGCCCGATCGGCGCGACGCCCGTCCCGAGCTTCAAGCTCGCGCGGACGGTGGCGGACTGCGTCGCGCCGACGCCCCGTCCCAGCCCAGCTCACCGCCCGCGCGCCCCGCCGGAGGCCTAACGCTGCGTCGCGAAAAGGCCTGCGTCGGCGTTCACTCTCTTCTCCCGCCGCCGCCGCGGGCCGCCGCTTCGACTTTCACCATTCCGCCGCGATTGCTTTCCAAAGGGCATGCTGATGAACGAACTTATCATGGGCGTCGTGCTTGAGACGCTTTGCGCCATACTCGCCGCGTCCTATTTCATCGCCGAATGCGCGATGCAGGAGGCGAAAACCCCCGCCCGCCGCAAGAGGCGGCCCGGCGCGTAGAGAGGTTCCGAAAAAGTTGACAGACTTTTTCGATGAGAACCTGCTCTAACGTCTTGATTTTGAGCGATTCCTTATCGATCACATGATTCCATGTGATCGGGAAGCGCTCTAGCCGTAAAGCTCAGGCGCGCGCGGCGGCCCACAGCCCGCGCGCGAGATCGTCGACGAGATCGTCGGCGTCCTCGAGGCCGACCGACAGGCGCAGCAGCCCGTCGCCGATTCCCAGCGACGCGCGCGCTTCCGGCGTCAGCCGCTGATGGGTCGTCGTCGCCGGATGGGTGATGAGGCTCTTGGCGTCGCCGAGATTGTTGGAAATCTTGATTACGTCCAGCGCATTGGCGAGGCGGAACGCCGCGGCCTTGCCGCCCGCCATATCGAAGCTCACCAGCGTGCCGCCGCCCGACATCTGGCGACGCGCCAGATCGGTCTGCGGGTGATCGGCGCGGAACGGATAAAGCACGCGGCTGACGGCCTTCTCCTCGGCCAGGAAGTCGGCGATTTTGGCCGCGCTCGCGGTCTGCTGCGCGACGCGCAGCGGCAAGGTCTCTAACCCTTTCAGCATCACCCAGGCGTTGAACGGCGACATGGCCGGACCGGTCTGGCGCAGGAAATTGTGGACGCTCTCCTCGATCAGCGCCTGCGAGGCCAAAATCACGCCGCCAAGACATCGGCCTTGCCCATCGATGTGCTTGGTCGCGGAATAGACGACGACGTCGGCGCCGAAATCGAAGGGCTTCTGTAAAAGCGGCGTAGCGAAGACATTGTCGACCACGAGCTTCGCGCCGGCCTCATGCGCAATATCGGCGATCGCGCTGAGGTCATAGACCTCCAGCCCGGGATTGGTCGGGCTTTCCAGGAAGAAGAGCTTCGTCTCGGGACGGACGGCGGCTTTCCATTGTTCGATGTCGGCGCCGTCGACGAGCGTCGACGCGATTCCCAGTCGCGGCAGCAGGTCCTCGACGACATAGAGGCAGGAGCCGAAAAGCGCGCGCGCCGAAACCACATGGTCGCCCGCTTTGAGCTGGGCGAGCAGACTCGCGGTCACCGCCGCCATGCCGCTCGCCGTGGCGCGTGCCGCTTCCGTGCCCTCCAGAAGGCACATGCGCTGCTCGAACATCGCCACGGTGGGGTTTGAAAATCGCGAATAGATGAAGCCCGGCTCGTCGCCTTTGAAGCGCGCTTCGGCCGCCTCCATCGTCGGATAGGCGAAGCTCTGCGTGAGGTAGAGGGCCTCCGACAATTCTCCGAAGGAAGAGCGCTGCGTCCCGCCGTGCACGAGTTGCGTCGCGGGTTTGAGCGGCCTGCGGGGCGGGGCGTCGGCGGACATTGGTTCTCCCTTGGCGCGAAGGCGCGCCATTCGCTTGATGCGCGCCGAACGGCGCTGCTACGCAAAAAAGCGGGGCTTCCTTAGGGAGACCCGGCCTTTTAGCGCGTTGTTTTTCGTGGCGGCAAGCCGGCCGGCTCAAATAACCACGTCGTTGAATAAGCGGGAAAGAGGGGTGGCTGTCAATCGGAGGTCGATCACGGAAAGGCCCGCCGGTCAGCCCTGGGCAGGCTGACTCAGCAGGCCTTCGATATAGGCTCCGCCTCAGGCGTTTGGCGTGCCGGGAGGCAGGTTCACGCCAGGCAGTTTTTTGGGCGTGATTCCCGGCTTACGCGGCGCGGCGCTCTTTGCCAGGCCACTATCATAAATGTCATTTGCAAGCTTGCGTCCGAGAGACACCCCGCCGACATGGCTTGCGTCTGTCAGGATGTCCGCCGCATCTCCGACATTATCGCCAAGGCCGTCGAAGCGCCAATGAACGCCGAGGTATAGACGGCTGACGGCATTGTCGAACATCGCCTGCAGCAACGATGGATAGTGTCGCCGATGTAGCTCGCGGAAGGAGCCGTCCTCGGCGACAGCGCGTCCGTCGAGTTCGTCGGAAACGAGATTGAAGGCGAGATTGTCGGGAGCGGTGGACGCGACGCCAAAGAAGCGCCGCGTGATCTCGAAGGCGGCGGCGCCGAAGGTCGCATGTCCCGAAGGATAAGCCGGGAAGGGGGGCGTGAAGCTACGACGTCCTGGCTCATTTGTGCGTGGCGAACCAAGCGGCGTCCACCAGGGGTCGCATCTCTTGTGCAGCCCGAACGAATTCGCTTCATAGCCCTTACCCTGCCAGAAGCTGTTGTCATATTCGCGAATGCCGAGAATGGGCCGCCACAGCTGATAGACATATTTATGATACCAGGCGGCGATGCCCGCGTCCGCCATCGCTACATTGACAAGCGTCAGCAAGCGCGCGGAGGCGGCTGGCCGCGCGGGACCATTGACGTTTTGCGCAATGATCTGGCGGACAACCTGATTGTATTGCCGTGGCGGCGTCCCGATCTGCGACGCCCCGTCATAGGCCCAATAATAGCCAAGCAGCGTTTCGTATGGCGTGCGCGAGCCGCCGATTTTCACGCCTTTGTCGCGCACGAGATCATGCGCCGCGTCATAGGCTGTGGAGCGGGGGACCGGATGGTCGGCGATGGTGGGGATGTTCGAGGCCGAAAACAGCTTCGTCGTTCCGTAGACCGCGCCAAGCAAGCCTTGTCCGGGATCAGAGGGATCCTCACGATGGCGCCAGAACCGCTCCATCTCTGGAACGGCGCCGAGGTCACGGGCGCCGTCGTTCTCGCGGTCGGCGAGGATCGCTTTCGCGACCCTGACGCCGAATTCGAAAGCCGGATTTCCGCTCATCGTCGGATTGAAGTCGAAACCGTTCAGCGCCTCATAAACGATGCTTTTGAAATCCGGATAGAGATCCAACAGCGCGGTTGACGCGGCGCCCGAGACGGCCGCTCCCTCCGTCGAGACGCCGCCAGCAGGGGGATTAAGGGATGCAATAAGCGCCGCCGGTAGATAGGTCATGGTCGGCGTCTTCAGCCCATCGATCCCGCTGAATACGGACTGCACGTTTTGTCGTCCGAAAAACGCATCGTGCATTGCAAGATGGAAGATCGCGAGGGCCCGCGAACTCAGCGTGGGCCCCTTATTGTTTTTGGCGTTCATCTTGCCGGTGTGGTCCCGGCGATTGAGCTCCAATGCGATGGAGTTCCACATCATTACGTAATCGTGCATATTAACCTCCAATAAATATTCAAATCGCTTCACGCGATGCCGATGCAGACAGCATTAAATGTTAGGAACGCGCGAGGTCGCAGTCACGCGTGCTCCAGAGGCACGCCTTTCAATCCCTTGCAGCGGGGAATCTCCTTTCAAAAGCACATAGGCGCTGCAAAAATTGCTCGCCCTGCTTTAGAAGTGAGAGCAGCCTAAGCTAACAGGAGTTCGGCCGCGTCATGCGAATGAGGGATATAATTGCGCCGGGCGGGCAGCGCTTGCAGGCATGGAGCCGGTGAACGCCCTGGCGAAGTACGGCGGCGTGCTTTCCAGCCGGCAGATTCAGGCGATGGCCGACGCCGGTCAGATCCGCCTCGCCGCGCCTTTGGCGCATGGGCAGATTCAACCCGCCAGTCTCGATCTGCGGCTCGGCTCCAAGGCCTATCGCGTGCGCGCCAGTTTCCTGCCGGGAAAGCGGCGCGGCGTCGACGAGCTCCTCTCCGCGCTCAAATATGACGAGATGTCGCTTGAAGGCGACGGCGCCGTGCTGGAGCGCGGTTGCTTCTATGTCGTGCCGCTTCTGGAAAGCCTGGCGCTCGGCGACGCTGTCCTCGGCGCCGCCAATCCGAAAAGCTCGACGGGGCGACTCGATATTTTCACGCGGCTGATCACGGATCGCGGCGACCGCTTCGACGAGGTCGCCCCCGGATATCACGGTCCGCTCTACGCCGAAGTGTCGCCGCGCAGCTTTTCGGTGCGGGTTCGCACCGGCACGCGGTTGAACCAACTGCGTTTTCGCGCGCATGCGCAGAGCGGGACGCTCGGCGACGCGGCGCTCGCCGAACTGCATCGCACATCGCCGCTCGTCGACGGACCGCTCAATTTGAGGGATGGCGTCGTGCTGCGCGTGGCGCTCGACGCCGACGCGTTCGGGGGAATCATCGGCTATCGCGCGCAGAAGCACACCGACGTCATCGACGTCGATCGGATCGGCGCCTATCACATCGACGATTATTGGGAGCGGCTGCCGGCGCGCGACGGCCGGCTCATTCTCGATCCTGGCGATTTCTATATCCTCGCCTCGCAAGAGCGCCTCGCCATTCCGCCCGATCTTGCCGCCGAAATGGCGCCGATGGACGCGGCGATCGGCGAGTTCCGGGTGCATTACGCTGGCTTCTTCGATCCCGGCTTCGGCGCTGGCCCGGATGGGCGACCGGGCGCCCGCGCCGTCCTCGAAGTGCGCTCGCGCGAAGTGCCCTTCATTCTGGAAGACGGCCAGTTCATCGGCCGCCTCGTTTATGAACACATGGCCGAAACGCCTGAATCTCTTTACGGCCAAAGCGGTGTGTCGAACTACCAGGGGCAGGGCCTCAAGCTCTCGAAACATTTCATGGCGGACTGACTGCAAGGCCGCTTCATTTAGGCAGGAGTCTTGAATGCAGATTTCGATGGCGTCGCTGTTCGCTGCGATCGTTCTGGCCTGCGCGCCCGCGCTCGCCGCGGAGCGAGTCACGGTCGATAATTTCAAGCCGGCGGAAACCGACTATTACATGCAGTCGAGGGCTGACGCCGGCTGCTTCGCGAAGCTCTGCGGCGAACGCGGACCGATGCCGGTCGACAAGCAAGCCGTCATTCGCCTCAATCGCGATACGCCCTACAGCAGCGGCGTATTCGACCTGACCTCGCCGGTGACGAGAGAACGATGGGAAGACGCCGTACACGCTGACCGTCGGAGACGTGCCGGTCGAGGGCTTCTGGTCGGTCACCGTCTACAACGCCAAAGGATTTTATGAGGCGCCGGAAAATGCGATCTCGGTGAACAACGTCACCGCGCACAAGGACAAGGATGGGAAAGTCACGATTCATTTCGGCGGCGATCCCAACGCGCCGAATTATCTGCGCATCATGCCGGGGTGGAATTACACCGTCCGCCTCTACAGGCCGCGCGCGGAAGCGCTGAACGGCAAGTGGAAGTTTCCCGAGGCGACGCCCAGCAAATAGCGGTGGTCTGAACTTGAACGTCAAAAGGCGGAGCGAACCCATGCGTAAGGCATTTCTTGGAGCCGTGCTCGCGGCGCTCTTGCTCGCGACGTCCGTCGCCGCTGAAGAGCTTGGCGCATCGAGCGCGAAATTCTGGGCGGTTCCGCAAGTCGACGCGCTGCCTTACAACGCGCATGGCGAGCTGGTCCGCAAAGGGCGCGATCTCATCACCGCGACCTATTCCCATATCGGTCCGGACATGCCCGACCGCGCGCAACGCTTTGCGGGCAACAATCTCGCTTGCGGCAACTGCCATCTCGACGCGGGAGTAAAGAAATTCGGTCTGCCGATTTTCGGACTGGCCGAGGATTTCCCCGCCTATAGCGCGCGCATCGGCGCGCAGATCACGCTTCCAGACCGCATCAACTCCTGCATGACGCGCAGCATGAACGGCCGCCCTTTGCCGGTTTCGTCCGCGCCGATGCGCGCCATCGTCGCCTACATTCAGTTTCTGTCGACCGGCGTGCGCAAGGGGGAGAAACTTCCCGGGCTCGGCGCGGGGACCGTGCCGGAGCTCGAGCGCGCCGCCGATCCGGCGCGCGGGCGCGACATCTATCAAGCGCGGTGCATCGGCTGCCACAACGTCGACGGCGCCGGCGTGCAGAACAGCCTGCCCGGGCATGGCGCGGGCTACGCCTTTCCGCCGCTCTGGGGCTCGGACAGTTTTAACGACGGCGCCGGCATGGCGCGGCTGATCACGGCGGCGACTTTCATCCATTCCAATATGCCGGACGGCGTCGATTATCTGCACCCGCGCCTCTCGCCCGAAGAGGCCTGGGACGTCGCGGCGCTGATGATCTCAAAACCGAGGCCGCAGCGCGCCGGGCTGGAAAAGGATTTTCCCGACCTTTTGAAGAAGCCGATCGACGCGCCTTACGGCCCCTATGCCGACGGCTTCTCCGAGGAGCAGCACAAATACGGCCCTTACGGCCCGATCCGCGCGAAGTTGAAAGAGATCGAAAAGGAGAAGGGCGAGGTGAGGAATCCGAATGTGAAGTAACCGCGAACAGACGAGATCGGATACGCGCGGCAACCACGCGTCGGAGGACCGATTGGGGCCCTCCGCAAAGGAGCCGACTTCACGGAGCCATCAATATTGCAAATTCTGGGAGTAAGCGTGCGCGGTTGGCCGTGGCCTAGGCAGCATCAACGGAATTCGGCAAGGCGCACCGGCGGGCTTTCAGCATTGATCATGGCTTGGCCATGTGCGTTGCCGCGGCTTATCGTGACAACCTGCCACGCACGAGAGCTGTGGGTGGCGAGAAGCTTGTTCGCGTCGTAGACCGCGTCGTGACCGGGGCACTCAAAACTCATCGACACCAGAACGCCCTCGTCATTGCCGGGATCCTCGCCGGAGCGCTTGACCTTACCTGGACATGGCGTTCCATCCGCGCCGCGCATCGTGACGCGATTGGCGACAAATCTACCAATCTCCAGCTCCAAAGCGCCGGGGACGGAAAGGTCGACTCCTCGTCGCTCGTTGAACGACTTTTGAAACATCTCTTCGAAGTCAGACGCGAGGATGCTCACATCAACCACATAACCACGGCTGGTCTCAACGATCTTTGCAGTGGAGATATCCTTTTGAAGATAGTTTCCAGGCTCTCCAGCGGTCGCCGCCAGGGTGGCGCCCGCGACCGCCATAGCGGCTGACGCCAATGGTAATAGAGCGAGTCTTCGCACTGCCTGCTCTCAGCGATCAGGGTTTGAAAGCTGCTGTCGGATCACGGAGCCTATTTCCGATTTTGATGCCGACTTTCGATGACCGCCACGATGATTCCACCAATGATTAGGGCAATCCAAGTGAGGATGACGAACAGCCAAGTCTCTCTGCTCCACATTCGAGGCTCCTTGAATACAAGGCTCCGCTTAATATGATCAATTATCTAGTTAGTCATACTAGCGCTGACAAATTTGTTCCGTCAAGGAAGGGCGTTCTCTTCCTTTGAGACGCCTTTCGGCGCTCCTCAAGATGAGCGAGGCCTCTTCTCGCCTCACACGCTGCTCCGTTGAAACGCGCCGCCAGCCGCGTTACACAAGGGAGCGCGCGGGCGTAGTTCAGAGGTAGAACGTCAGCTTCCCAAGCTGAATGTCGTGGGTTCGATTCCCATCGCCCGCTCCAATCCACCGCGCTGTGAGAAAATTCCGCGGTTCGCCGCGGTTGAGCATCGTCGCCAAAAGTGCGAAGCGGATGGCGATTGAATCGCGCTCGACCGAAAGCGACTATGCCGCACGCCGCCCATGCTCACGCTCCCCCCGCGCCGCTCAGCGCCCATAGATCCGGGCCGCTGTCGGGCCGCGTGCGCCCGCCGGGCGATAAATCCGTCTCGCATCGCGCGCTGATCTTCGGCCTGCTTGCGATCGGCGAGACGAAGATCGAAGGGCTTCTCGAAGGCGAGGACGTGCTGCGCACCGCGCAGGCCTGCCGCCAGCTTGGCGCGAAAATCCTGCGCCATGCGGACGGGCGCTGGAGCGTCTGGGGCGCCGGGCTCGGCTCTCTGCTGCAGCCCACCGAGACCCTCGATTTCGGCAACGCCGGCACTGGCTCGCGGCTGATGATGGGCGTCGTCGCCGGCCACCCGATCCTCGCGCGCTTCGACGGCGACGCCTCGCTGCGTAAACGCCCGATGAAGCGCATTCTCGATCCCCTGGCGCTGCAGGGCGCCCAGGTTCTGGAACAGGCCGAAGGCGGCCGCCTGCCGCTGGTGCTGCAGGGTTCGAGCGAGCCGCTGCCGGTCGAATATAAGACGCCCGTCGCTTCGGCGCAGATCAAATCCGCGGTGCTGCTCTGCGGACTGAATTCGCCCGGCCAGACGACGGTGATCGAGGCCGAGGCGTCGCGCGATCACACCGAGAAAATGCTCGCGCATTTCGGCGCTAAGGTCGTGAGCGCGCCTCACGGCCCGCATGGCCGCAAGGTTACGCTCGAAGGGCGCCCGGAAATGATCGCGCGCGACGTGCGGGTTCCCGCCGATCCGTCATCGGCCGCCTTTCCGCTCGTCGCCGCGCTGATCGTCGAGGGCTCCGATATTGTCATCGAAGCTGTCATGACCAATCCGTTGCGCAGCGGTCTGCTGACGACGCTGCAGGAAATGGGCGCCGATATCGCGTTGGAGAACAGGCGCGAGGAGGGCGGCGAAGAGGTCGCCGACATTCGCGCGCGCTTCTCGCATCTTGCCGGCGTCGACGTGCCGGCGGCGCGGGCGCCCTCAATGATCGACGAATATCCGATCCTCGCCGTCGCGGCGTCTTTTGCACAAGGCGAAACGCGCATGCGCGGGCTCTCCGAATTGCGGGTGAAGGAATCGGATCGGCTTGAGGCGGTCGCCGCCGGGCTTGAGGCCAATGGCGTCGACTGCGAGATCATCGGCGACGATCTTATCGTGCGCGGCGGCAGGGTCGCCGGCGGCGGCATGGTCGAGACGCATCTCGATCATCGCATCGCCATGAGCTTTCTGGTCATGGGGCTCGCCGCGGAGAAGAAAGTCACAGTCGACGACGAGACGATGATCGCGACGAGCTTTCCGGCGTTTCGACCGCTCATGGAGCGACTCGGAGCGCGCTTCTCGTGAGCTTCGTCATCGGGATCGACGGCCCCGCGGCGTCGGGGAAGGGCACGTTGGCGCGACGTCTTGCGGCGCATTACGGCCTGCCGCATCTCGACACCGGCTTGCTTTACCGCGCCACGGCCTGCGCGCTGCTGGAGGAGGGGCTGCCGCTCGACGACGTCGAAGCTGCGGTCGCCGCCGCGCGCAGCCTGTCGCTCACTGACTTCGACGAACAGCGGTTGCGCGCCCGCGACATGGGCGAGGCGGCGTCTGTCGTCGCCGCGATGCCGGCGGTGCGCGCGGCGCTCATCGACATGCAGCGGGGTTTCGCAGCGCGGCCGGAAGGCGCCGTCCTCGACGGTCGCGACATCGGCACGGTGATCTGCCCCGACGCGAAGGTGAAGATTTTCGTCACCGCCGCGCCGGAGACGCGCGCCACCCGCCGCGCTCTGGAGTTTGCGCGCGCCGGCGAAGACGCCGACTACGCCGCCATTCTAGAAGATGTGAAGAAGCGCGACGCCCGCGACAGCGCGCGCACCGCCGCGCCCTTAAAGGCGGCCGCTGACGCGGTGACGCTCGACACGAGCGACCTCGACATCGAGGAGGCTTTCGCGGCCGCGCTCGCGATCGTCGAGGCGCGGCGCTGAACTGTACTTACAACTGGGACTGTTCGAGTTCGAGCGGCGGGCGCCAAATTTTTGGCTGCGCCGCCAGCAGCGCGACAATTTGGGATTGCCTGTTCGAGCCGGTTTTCGCGAACACGGATTTGACCTGGCTGCGGACGGTGCTCAACTTCACCTTGTGACGTTTGGCGATCTGATCGAGCGTGAGCCCCTCGGCGAGACTCCCCGCGACGCGCGCCTCGGTCGGCGTCAGATCGAAGAGGCTTTGCACCAGCGCCGCGTCCAACGTCGCTGGCCGCGTAAGATGGGTGATCATCAGCACGCCCAATCCGCCGCCAAAGAGATCGCGCGCAATGCCGGTGACCGGGATCAGATGCATCACCACTCGGCGTTCGCCAGTCCCTTTTGAGGGGAAGGACCGCACAGATGTTGCGGCAGGATTGCCGAGATCGGCGATCGCGCCCCGCAACAATTTGTCGGCGGCGGGCTCAATCAGCGCGATCCGGTCGCGCGGCATCCAGACATGATGCGAGGAGAGATCTTCGATCAGCCTATTGGCCGCCAGCACGCGACCGTCGACGTCCAGTATCGCCGCCGGAATGCCGAGGGTCGCGAGCGCCTCGGTCGCTGAGCGTAATCTCTCAAGTCGCCAACGGGCGGCGAGCAGACCGGCGCGGGCGAGATGCGGGCGCAGGGCGTCGAGGCGGTCCAGTTCCGCGGGGCCGAAAGGCGCTTCTCCCTTTCGCCGCTTGATCTGAAACATCACGAGATCGCCATTGAGCATAGGCACCGCGGTCGCCGTGCAATGATGAATGCCGTTGGGCGCGCACCACTCCTTGATGACCGGCTCCTCCGCATATTCCTCTTCGGTAAAGCCTTCCTGATCGGAGACGAAGCCGGCGCGATTGAAGGCGAGAAGCCGGCCGAGAACCTGGCTTCGCTGAAGGCCGCCGCTGCTAAAAAATGCTTCGGCTCCTTTTTCGAGCGCGACTGAGCAGCGCCAGCCGAGCCATGCGTCGGCCCGACGGGCGATGAGGACGCCGCCGGCGGCTTCCGCAACCTTGCCGATGTCATGCATGATGCGCGGCCAGCAATCAGGATCGGCGGCGGCTTCGTAGATGTCGTCAACAAGAGATTCGAAATCTGGCATGCCTAAATCCAATGGCTTAAAGACTTTAATCGAATCATTTTGAAGCAAGCCTCGGCGCTCGTCCACTGGCGCCGGAGAGCCTGCAGTCGATCCGCCGGCGAGTCAGACGCCGCCCGCCCAGTAGGCTGATGACGTCCAAGGAACACCGCGTTTTCCGCTTTGCGCCGTCGCCGAACGGCTATTTGCATCTTGGACACGCCTATTCGGCGCTTTTGAATTTCGATCTGGCGCGCGAGTGCGGCGGGCGCTTGCTGTTACGCATCGAGGACATCGATACGCGCCGCGCACGACCTGAGTTCGAGGCGGCGATCTATGAAGATCTCGCCTGGCTCGGACTCGATTGGGAGCGGCCCGTGCGCCGTCAGTCGGAGCAATTCGGCGAGTACGCCCGCGCGCTCGAGCGCCTGGACGCGATGGGGCTCATTTACGCCTGCGACTGCAAGCGCTCCGACATCGCTCGAATTGCGGCTGGCAAGCCGGGCTGGCCGCGCGACCCGGACGGCTCGCCGCTCTATCCGGGGACATGTCGCGTTAAACCGCGCCGTACGGCGCGCGAGGTTCTCGCAAAAGGCGGCGTCGCGCTGCGGCTCGACATGCGCAGGGCGTCGAGGCTCACAGGGCAGGGGCTGACGTGGCGCGAAGTCGGGGCGCTCCCGGGGGCGGAGCGAAGCGATCCGGCTGCGCCGCTTCGCGATGACGGAGAGGGGAGGCCTGTTCCTGCCGATCCGGCGGAGTGGGGCGACGTCGTCCTCGCGCGCAAGGATACGCCGGCGAGCTATCATATCGCTGTCGTCGTCGACGACGCGCTGCAGGGCGTGACCGACGTGGTGCGCGGCAAGGATCTGTTTGAGGCGACGAGCCTGCATCGATTGCTGCAACGTCTGCTCGACCTTCCGGCGCCGAATTATCGGCACCACGGCCTCGTTCTGGACGAGAAGGGCGAGAAGCTCGCGAAAAGCGTCGCTTCGACGGCGCTGCGGGCGCTGCGCGCGGAGGGCTGGACGCCAGCCGACGTGCGCCGGCGCGTGGGCCTATAGAACCGAGATTCCGATGCGCGCAGCGGCGGATTGCAGTCGTTTATCTCCCGTCCAAAGCGACGCCGGCGCGGCGAGCAGCGTTGCTGCGATCAGATGGGCGTCGACATATCCGATGCCCGCGCCATGCAACGCGCGCCGGTCAATCAGCTCCAGGACTTCGTCATCGCCGGCAAGCGGCGCCCTCGGAAGATTGCGCAACAGCGACAGCAGGGTGTTTCTGTTGGCCATATTGCCAAGCGCGAGCTCGCCGATAACGAAGCTGTGCGCCAATGCTTCGCTGTTGTTCAGCAAAGCGGCGAGCCGAACATTCGTTTGACGGAAGTGGTCAACCCATATCGATGTGTCGACGAGAATCACTTCGGGGTCGATCGGCGTCGGGGAATGTCTTGAAGTTGTGGTTCCGAGCCCCCGAGACGCGCCAGCCTTCGGGCGCTTTCTCGCTCGATAAGCGCCTTGAGCGCTTCGCGGATCAGCGCGGACTTTTCCGTAAGTCCTGTGAAATCCTGGGCCTTGGCCACGAGTTCATCGTCGAGCGCGATCGTCGTGCGCATGCGTGCTCCTATCAGAAAAGCACAGAAAATAGCATCATATGATGACAACAACAATGCCGGCGCCGGTTCTCCGCAGAGCGATCGGTTCAAGGGCTTCCTCATCCTTGTAACTTAAACCGTGGCGGATCGGCTAACATCGCCGCTGCGGTGGCGGACGGGACGCCGGCTCATCCTCGGGCGATCGAGCCCGTTCCTCAGCTTGGCCGCCCGTCTGCCGTTCCATCGAACCCGAACAGTCGCTTGGGCCGCGCGAAGCGAAGCCCGCTTAGGCAAGGACGGGACATGATGGACGCTGTGTATGTCGGGATCGATGTTTCCAAAGACCGGCTTGATGTGCATGCGCTTCCGCAAGGCGCGGCCTTTATGGTGGCGCGTAATGGCGAAGGCGTTGCGCAGCTCGTCGAACGGCTAAAAGGGCTGTCGCCCGCGCTGATCGCGCTCGAAGCCACCGGCGGCTTCGAGACCGTGGTCGCTGCGGCGCTTGCCGCCGCCTCTCTGCCCATCGTCGTCGTCAATCCGGCGCAGGTGCGTCACTTTGCGCAGGCGCTTGGTCGGCGCGCCAAGACCGATCCGATCGACGCCGCGGTCATCGCGCGCTTCGCGCAAGCGACGCG
>NZ_JADNRA010000017.1 GCF_015709525.1 Methylocystis sp. L43
TCCGGCGCCAAAGGCACCTTGCGGGCGTGAACCTTGAGGATCTTCTCGCGGCCGATGAAATCCGGGTTCGGCACCTGGATCTGCCGGTCGAAACGGCCCGGACGCATCAGCGCCGGATCGAGCACGTCCGGACGGTTGGTCGCGGCGATCAGGATGATGCCCTCATTCGCCTCGAAGCCGTCCATCTCGACGAGCAGCTGGTTCAGCGTCTGCTCGCGCTCGTCGTTGCCGCCGCCAAGGCCGGCGCCGCGATGGCGGCCGACCGCGTCGATCTCGTCGACGAAGATGATGCAGGGCGCGTTCTTCTTCGCCTGTTCGAACATGTCGCGCACGCGCGAGGCGCCCACGCCGACGAACATTTCGACGAAGTCAGAGCCCGAGATCGAGAAGAACGGCACGCCCGCCTCGCCGGCGATGGCGCGCGCCAGCAGCGTCTTGCCGGTGCCGGGCGGTCCAACGAGCAGCACGCCGCGCGGGATGCGCCCGCCGAGCCGCTGGAACTTCTGCGGATCACGCAGGAATTCGACGATCTCCTGCAGATCTTCCTTGGCTTCGTCGACGCCGGCGACGTCCTCGAAGGTGACGCGGCCTTGGGTCTCCGTCAGCAGCTTCGCTTTCGATTTGCCAAAGCCCATCGCGCGGCCTGCGCCGCCCTGCATCTGCCGCGAAAGGAAAATCCAGACCGCGAGGAATGCGACGAGCGGCAGCGCGTTGAGAAGGAGCGTCATCAAGAAGCTGCCGCCTTCATTTGGCTTGGCGCTGATTGAGACGTTCTTCGCTTGCAGGCGCGGCACGAGATTGGCGTCGTCCGGCGCATAGGTCGTAAACGGCCGATTGTCGTTGAAGTGGCCGACGATCTCATTGCCCGCGATCGTCACGTCGTGGACGCGGCCCTGGTCTATCTGCGTCAGCAGTTCGCTATATGAAATGTCGCGGATCGGCGTGCGTTGGCCAGGCTGCTGAAATAGCATGACAAGCGCAACCACGAGCAACCCGATGATTGCCCAGAGCGCGAGGTTTCTGAAGTGTGGGTTCATGTGGGAAGCCTGTCGGGAGCCGCTCGGTCGGGCTTATCCCCCGAAGCGCTCCGGTCATGTGCTTAATTTAGGCGCACCTGGTCGCGTTGCCAAGTCTCGGAAAGCCCGTGAATCCAAGCATCGCTGCGTGGCGACTTGGCCGTTTCAGACAAGTTGGTCCCGCGAAAGCCGAATTCGCTAAGTTGAGCTTGAGCGGCGAGGCGGCGCCGGACGCAGCCGAATTCGTCCGCTATTCGCTTCAATCGAGACATCGGCAAGCGTCATTCGGACCGATCCACGCGCGGTCAGCGCAGCGGCCACTCGCGCGCTGGCGCGCTCCAAACGTTCGAGGCGAAGCACCGCCGCCGGCGCCAGACGCTGAATCGCACTCGCGAGCACGCGTAGGAGAATTTCGAGCGGCGCCTCGCACAGCGTCGCGGCGTCGAGTTCGACGCATGATGCGTCCTCTCGACGCAGCGCGCGCGCCAGCATTTCGGCGGCGCAATGCGCCAACGCGGCGTCGGCGCGCGCCGCACGCGATCCAAGCCGCAGGAGCGCGTCTCGACTGAGTCCCTGCGCGGCGAGCATGGGCGCCAGCCTGCGCAGCCGCACGCGCGCGAAGCTGTCGTCTTCGTTGGACGGGTCGCGAAAGAACGGTTGCCCTGCGCGCGCGCAGACCGCCTCCAACTCCTCTTTGCGAAAGTCGAGCAGCGGCCGTAGCAACGGGATGTCTTCGTGGCGTGCGATTTGCGCCATGCCGGCAAGACCTGCGACGCCGGAGCCGCGCGTGAGACGAAACAGGATTGTTTCGGCCTGGTCTTCCGAGTGATGCGCAAGCACGATGGCGGATGCGCCGATCCGCCGCGCGCAGGCGCTGAGCAGCGCGTAACGCGCTCGCCGCGCGCGCTCCTGCACGCGCGTCGAAGGCTTCTCGTCGTCCCAGGTCAATAAATGATGCGCGTAGCCAAGAGCGCGCGCCCAATGGCCGACTTCTTCAGCCTCCGCGCGCGCCTCATTGCGCAAGCCATGATCGACTGTGGCCACGGCGATGTGGCGCGACGCGCGTAAGGACCATTGCGCGCAAAGCAGCATCAAGGCGACCGAGTCAGGCCCTCCCGAAACCGCGAGCAGCAAGGAAGGGTAGGGCGCAATGAGATCGAGCGCGCTTTCACGACTTCCCTCGAGCGAGTCGTCGTCGATGGCGGCGCGGTCTTCCGGCTCCCTGCGCGGCATGCCTAGGGAGGGGCGCCGACCGCCGCGCGGGCGGCTAGCATTGAATCTTTTTGCTTTCGCGTTGAGCCGCTTCGCGGACACGCGTCGCCGCCTTCGGAAATTTGACGTTGATCTCGGAATAGGAGGCGCACGCCTGCTCCTTCGCGCCCATTGCGCTCAGCGACTGGCCGAGTCGCAGCAGCGCCTCTGGCGCCTGCGCCGAATCGCCGTATTTCGTCGAGATTTCCAAATATCTTTCAGCCGCCTCGCGGTGCCGTCCGCGCAAAAAGAAGCTCTCGCCCAGGTTGAACGTCGCGGCCGCGGCGAGCTTGCTCTTGCCGTTCTTCGATAAAAACGTCGAGAGCGACTTCTCCGCTTCCTCGTATTTACCGGCGCGTAACGCGCCTACCGCTTCATCATACTGCTCCTTGGGCCCCGCGACGGGCGGCGCGGCGGCGATTTCCGCTGGCGCGCTCTGGTCGCCGACAAGGCGGCCGTGGGCGATATCCAGCGGTTGGCCTGCTTCGCGCACGGGAGCGAGCGTGACCGAGCCCGACGGTCGCGCGGCGCTTTCGAGCGGCGCTGACGGTGTCGTCGTGCCGAGCGGCCGCGGCGCGCCTGGCGCAGTCGGCTGCGTCCCCGGATCAAAGGCGTCGCCGCGCTTGCCGGCCTTGGCTCCCGTCTCAGACGCCGTCTGCGCCGCGGTTGATGGAACCGTCGGCCCGCGCGGCGCAGCCTCTGAGTGTGGCTCGGACTTTGCGGCGCGCAGCTGCTCTTCCAAAAGCTGCACCCTGTGCTGCAGCTCCTCGTTTTGTCCGGTCAATCGGCGTAGCTCGCGCTCCAGCCGATCGACCCGCATCGCCGCCGCCGCGTCCGGCCCCGGTCCCGCCTCAGGACCTTCATAGATATCCGACGGCGGAACATTGTAGGTCTGAGCCTTGCGGATCTCGCCCTCTGGCCGCGGATCCCCATAGAGGTCGAACGCCTGGGCGGCGCCCGCCATGAACAAGGATAGGGTGAAGAGGAGGGCGTAGCGTGGGGACATGGTCGCGAAGGCCGGGACTTCCGCTAAAGGCGTCGCTCACTTCGACGCGGCGTGACAACGCCTTACCATAGGCGCCCTTTCGGCTAAAATTAGGCGATGGGATTATTCCGCCTCGTTTGGCTCCAAAGAATGGCGATGGCCTCGCTTGTGACGGCGGCGTGGCCGTCATGCGCCGAGTCGCTTCCGCCGGCCGAGGAGACCGGCGAATGCTCGCTCGAGGGCGCCGTTCCGGCGACCGTCGCCGCCGTGGATGAGGATTTCGAACTGCTGCTCGATGACGGCCGCTGCGCTGCTCTCGCGGGGCTCGACTTTCCGCCGCCGGAAATGGCGGAGCTGCGCGCCGCCATCCGCAGCCGTCTGTCGTCGTGGCTCTCCGGCCGAGACATATTCCTGGGCGCATTTGCTTCGACAGGGGACCGCTGGGGCCGAACGCCGGCGAGAATTTACGCAAGCTCGGTCGAGGGAGGGGCGGCGCCCCTTGCGTCCGTGGCGGCCGCGCTGCTCTCGGCTGGCGAGGCGCGCTTTCGTCCGGATCCGACCGCCGCGGCCTGCGCCAAAGCGTATTTGGCCGCCGAAGCCCGGGCGCGCGATACGGGCGTCGGACTTTGGTCACGACCGGAGTTACGCCCGATCGACGCGTCCGCGCCCGGCGCAGTGGACGATCTGAAGCGGCGTAAGGGAATGATTGTCGTCGTCGGCGCGATCCGCTCGGTAGGCGAGTCGCGGCGCGCTTTCTACCTTAATTTTGGCGACAAATGGCGCGATAGCTTTACCGTCGTGATTCTGCGGCGCAATTTGGCTATATTCGGGCAAATCGAGCCCCGCTCGCTCGTTGGGCGGCGAGCGCGCGTACGAGGGCTTATTGAGACCGGGGCTCGCATCGAAATCGCTACGCCAGCCGAGATCGAATTTCTTGACGGCGTCGCCTCTCATTAGGCGGATGGCGCTCTCCCTGCTGGCTGTCATCGGCTTGGCGATTGGAGGCTGCGCGGAGCTCGAGCGGCAAGGACAGATCTTTACCGCCCCCTTGCCTCCGACGCGCCCGGCTGGGCCGCGAACCGATAATCGCAGCACGGTTCAGCATAAGGAGCTCGTCGCCCAATTCGGCGGCGAATATGAGGCCCCGGCTGCGGAGCACTACCTTGATGGCATTCTCGCCAAGCTGGCGACCGTCAGCGATACGCCCGGCCAGCCAACCTACAAGGTGACGATTCTCAACACGCCCGTCGTCAACGCCTTTGCGCTGCCCTCCGGCAATCTTTACGTGACGCGCGGACTGCTGGCGCTTGCCGGCGACGCTTCGGAGGCGGCGGCGGTCATGGCGCACGAAATCGCCCATGTCTCCTTGCGCCACAGCGCCCTTCGCGCCGAACGCGAGCGCGAGGCGGCGATCATCTCGCAAGCCGCGGCGGTGATTCAGAACCGTCAGAAAGGCGACGAGGTGCGTTCCAGTCAGCGGCTCTCCGTCGCGAGCTTCTCCCGTCAGCAGGAACTCGACGCCGATTCCGCCGGCGTGCGCGTCATCGCCCGAGCCGGCTTCGACCCTTATGGCGCTTCGCGCTTCCTGACGGCGCTGGGTCGGTCCGCGGATTTGCGCGCGGCGCTCTACGGCAAGAAGAAGTCGCTCGACTTCGACATTATGTCGACGCATCCCTCCACCCCCGACCGCATCTCCAAGGCTGTCGCTGCGGCGCGACAAATTGGAGCGCCAGGGATCGGCGTCGCCGACCGCAGCGGCTATCTCGAGGCCATCAAGGGCGTCGCGTTCGGCGACGATCCCATGGAAGGCTACGTTCGCGACCGCAAATTCACCCATCCGCGACTGCGCTTCGCCTTCATCGCGCCTGAGGGCTTTCTTCTGGAAAATTCCAACGAAGCGGTATTCGGTGTGCGCGAAGCCGACAATGAAGCCTTGCGGCTCGACAGCGTGCGCCTGCCGTCGGACGAGAATCTTGAAGCCTATGTCGGCTCCGGCTGGGTCGACGGCCTGCTTCCTTCCTCCGTGCGCAAGATCGACATCAACGGGCTCCCCGCCGTCATCGCCGTCGCTCGGGCGGGGGAATGGAATTTCCGGCTGGCGGTGATCCGGTCGGGCGAGTTTCTCTACCGCCTGATTTTTGCAGCGCGCAAACTGAGCGACGAGGCCGACGCGCTGTTCATGGAGTCAATCAGATCCTTCCGCCGGCTCGGCCCCGATGAAACCACTGACGCCCGGCCCTTGAGGATTGCGATCGCCGTCGCCGCCCCAGGCGACACGATCGAAACGATGGCCTCACGGATGGTGGTGCCTAACAGGCCCGTCGAACACTTCATGCTTCTCAACGGGCTGTCCCCCGGCGACGCCCTTACCGCCGGCGAACATTACAAAATCGTAACCGAGTGACGGTCGGTATTTGCTCGCTTTGGGAACAACTGCCGCGTCTGGCGGTTATCCCAGCAAGGCAAATCTTGGCGCGCGGACTCCCACCATTAGTGGCGGATAGCCGCGTATGGAGGGCGTCATGGCTTATATGCCTGGACTGGGGCGCGAATTAATTAAGGCTGCGGCCGAGGCGCCCTTTCTAGAACGCGAGGAAGAAAAGCAGCTCGCCATCGCATGGCGTGAGCGGGGCGACTCCACAGCGCTTCATAAACTCGCCGCCGCACATATGCGCCTCGTCATCGCGCTGTCGGCGAAGTTTAGACATTACGGATTGCCGCTCTCGGATCTCGTGCAGGAAGGCCACGTCGGACTCTTGGAGGCCGCGGCGCGGTTCGCGCCGGAGCGAGACGTGCGCTTCTCCACCTATGCGACATGGTGGATCAGAGCGTCGATCCAGGATTACGTATTGCGCAACTGGTCGATCGTGCGGGGCGGAACGAGTTCGTCGCAAAAGGCGCTGTTCTTCAATTTGCGTCGCCTGCGTGCGCGGTTGGCGCGCGAAAATCACGGCGCGAGTTCAGTCGACACCTATCAGACGATCGCAAATGCGATCGGCGTTTCGCGGGCCGACGTGGAGATGATGGATTCGCGTCTATCGGGCTCCGACGTGTCGCTGAACGCCCAGCTCGTCGACGACGATACGTCCGGCTCCGCGCAGAGGATGGATTTTCTCGTCGACGAGAAGCCGCTCCCCGACGAAGTCGTCGAGGAGACTCTGGATTCCGATCGGCGCGCGCGCTGGCTTAAGGATGCCCTGACCATTCTCTCCGAGCGCGAGTTGCGCATCGTGCGCGAGCGTCGGCTGGCGGAAAATCTGGTGACGCTTGAGACGCTGGGCGATCGCCTTGGTATTTCCAAGGAGCGGGTGCGGCAGATCGAAAGTCGCGCGCTCATCAAGTTGAGGCGCGCGCTGTCGCGGATGCAAGAAACGACGACGTCCGACGAGCCCGCAAGAGTGTAACGAAAAACCCCGGAAGTCGCTTCCGGGGTTTTTGTTGTCTGATGAGAGTAGGTTTCGAAAAGAACCCGCTTGTTTTGAGCGATTCCTATCGATCACATGATTCGATGTGATCGGAAGCGAACTAGGCGGCTCGGTCCACGTCAGCCTCATCCCCGCCATCGTCGCCCGTATCCCCGTCCGCCTTCGGCCCGCGGCGGGGGCCCTTCAGCAGAAAGGACTCGATCAACTTCAACGATTCCGAATCGATGAGCTTGCGCACGGCGGCGACTTCACGCGCCATGCGATCCAAGGCGGCTTCGTAAAGCTGGCGCTCCGAATATGACTGCTCGGGCTGAGTGTCGGACCGGTACAGGTCGCGGACCACCTCGGCGATGGTGATGAGATCGCCCGAGTTGATCTTCGCCTCGTATTCTTGAGCGCGGCGCGACCACATGGTGCGCTTGACGCGGGCGCGGCCGCTCAGCGTCTGCAGCGCCCGCTCAACGACGGCCGTTTCGGCGAGCTTGCGCATGCCGACGCTGACGACTTTGCTGGTAGGCACTTTGAGGGTCATCTTGTCCTTGATGAAGCTCACGACAAAGAGCTCCAGGCTGAAGCCCGCGACTTCCTGCGTCTCGACGCCGACGATCTGCCCGACGCCATGCGCGGGGTAGACGATGTATTCGTTGAGTTTGAAGCCAGGCTTGGCCGACGGCGTCGTGGGCTTCGGCTTGGCCGGCGCGCCGGGCATCGGCGCACGACTAGGCATACCGCGTTCAATCGGCGCCGAGGTCTCCTGAGAGGGAGCTGCGGGCGGCGCCGCGACCATTTGTTCCACCAATTTCGACTCCGTTTCCACCGCGGGACGCGGCTTTGCCGCCGCAGGCGCGACTGGCGCCGCCGGCTTCTGCTGCTCGACGGGCTTGCCCGCCGACTGCTTGGCCGCTGTCGCCGCTTGGGCGGGCTTCGCCGCCGCGGTCTTGCTGGCCGCAATGGGGTTCGCCGCCGGCGTCTTCGCGCTGGCGCTCACCTTTTCCACCGCCGTTTTGGCAGCCTTCGCGGCCACGGCGCGCTTCGTCACGGTCTTGCCTGCGACCGCGGTCTTGGCGCTCGACTTGGCCAGCGGCTTAGCGGCGGGGACGCGGGTGACGCTGCGAGGGCTCGCCGCCGTTCGACGCGTCGCCGCAGCGCGCGCCGGGGTCTTGGCGGTCTTGTCCTTCGCAGTCGATTCCTTCGCGGTCGATTTCGATTTCGTCGTCGTTGTTTTGGCTGTCATCGTTCTCGCGGCTTTTGCGGAGGTTTTTGCGCTCGCTTTCCGGCTCGAAGCGGCGGCGGCGCGCGCAGGCTTTCCCGCCGAGGCGGAGCGGCTGGCCGGCTTCTTCGAAGTCGAACTCTTCGCTGCGGCGGTTTTCGTCGCGCCGCTCTTGGCGGCTCGCTTCGCGAGCGTTTTGGAGCGAGCGGCCGAGCCCTTGGCGCGCGCTGCGGTGGAGGCAGTCGCAGGCGACTTTTTCTCGGTTTTGTTGGAGGGCATACGCGGGCTACTCCTATGCTGTCCCGCTGTGGAGACGGGACCATCGCTGCCTGACGAATCGCGCGCGCCGTCGGCGAAAAAGCCGCGGCGGCGCCGCGAAGGCGGCTGGTGGAAACCTTGCTAGCGCCGCATACCCAACAGACGGCCAAGCGGCCGGCCCTCGAGAAAGAGAGGCTTCGAATTCGTCGCGAGACGGTGACTGGCGCCGCATCGCCCTTCGACAAGGCGTGCATTTAGTGTGTGATTTATAACACGCCGAAGCGTGAAAATCAAAGGCATATGCGCGCGAGCGGCGCCCGGGCTGAGGCCGCGAACTACGCTAACATATTATAGCTTCAGACTTTTTAAATAAATTAAGGATGTGGAAAGCCATCCTACGCAAGTTAGGCGCCAGATTGGCGCTGAACGCCGTTCAGTCTCCCTCGCCAGCCTCGGGCGAAAAGAACTGCTCGAATTTGCCCGGCTTGCCGTCCCATTCCTTGGCGTCCGAAGGCGGTTCCCGCTTGATGGTGATATTGGGCCAGTTCTGCGCCATCTCGGCGTTAAGCTGCAGCCACTGTTCGAGATTCTCTTCCGTATCGGGCTTGATGGCGTTTGCCGGGCATTCGGGTTCGCAGACGCCGCAGTCGATGCACTCGTCCGGATGGATCACCAGCATATTCTCGCCTTCGTAGAAACAGTCCACCGGACACACTTCAACGCAGTCCATATACTTGCACTTGATGCAGTTTTCCGTGACGACATAAGTCATAAGGGTGATCTCTCCCGCGACCTTGCCGCTTGCTAGCTTTTTTGCCAGCGTCACGCAAGGCGAGCAGAACGAGGGGCGCGTCAGAGATATAATTGCGCTTGCAACCCACAAGGTCAGCAAATGGTCGAAACAATAAATTCGCCCGCGACGACCGCGATCAGCCGGCAGGCGCTGACGGCCCGCGCCTTGCTGCTTGGCGAGCGGATCGACACCGACGGGCTCGAACGGGCGGATCTCGTTTCTACGGCGCCTCTCGCGTTTCACGCCGGGCAGAGCGGATTCGCCGTGCTCTACCGCTTCGGGGTCGCCGTTCTCTTCGGCCTTTCGCCGCTCGAGGAGGATGAGATCGTCCAAAAGATCGGCCTTCGCGTAGCGGGCGCGTCGCGGGGCGATGACGAGACGTTGATCATCGAAGCGACTCCCGACGGCGAGGAGAAGGCGCTGCCGGACGGACGCCTCGCGGTAAAGGACCTTTCCGAAGCGCGGTTGTTGGTGATCGCCGACGTCTTGGCGAAAAGCGTCGCCCTGGGGCGTGACGAGCGCCGCGTCAACGCCGTTTTCGACACGATCGAGCCCTTCGCCGCCGAACTTGCGGCGAGGGGCAGCCCGCCATGGAAGCGCAAATCCATGTTGGAGCTCATGGGTCAGACTCTGCTCGTGCGGCACCGCGTGTCAGGCCGCGTCGCCGTCGACGACAAGCCGGATGTGCTTTGGGATCGGCCTGACCTCGAAAGGCTCTATGCGCGTCTCGAGGATGAGTACGAACTTACGCCGCGGGCGCGCACGCTGAACGCCAAGATCGATGTGATTGGCGAGACCGCCCGCGCGCTGACCGATCTCATCGACGCGGCGCGCTCGGTTCGGCTGGAGTGGACGATCATCATATTGATCGCGATGGAGATCGTCCTCACCCTGTTCCAGATGTGGGTCGCGCGCATGAGCTGAGCGCGTCTTCGACGTCGCGCAGCGGCGTTTCGCCAGCGATCCATTCGAAACTCGGGAGCTGGTGTCGCGCGAAGGTGAACTGACGCTTGGCGTAACGGCGCGTATCGAGCTGACTGCGCAAAATCGCTTCCGCAAGCGTCAGTCGACCCTCGAGATACGCGATGAGGTGGGGCACGCCATGCGCACGCATCGCCGGCAGCGACGGATCGAGTCCCCGCGCCTTAAGCGCCGCGACCTCGTCGAGCGCGCCCGTTTGCGTCATCCTCTCGAAGCGCGCGTCGATGCGCGCGTAAAGCGTCTCCCGCTCGGGCGCGAGGAAAAAGGCCGCGCATTCTGACTCCTTCAAAATCGGCGGGCTGCGCGGACCTTGAAAGGAAACGAGCGGCTTGCCTGTCGCCTCCAGGACTTCCAAAGCCCGCAACAGCCGCTGCGGATCGGTTTTGCGCAGCACGGCGGCCGTTGCGGGGTCGCGCGCGGCAAGTTCGGCATGAAGCTGCTGCGCGGTCTTGTCCTGCGCCCAGGCGCGCATCGTTTCCCGCACGTCGCCGGGAACGGCGGGAATGTCTGAAAGCCCGTAAAGCGCGGCTCGGAAATACATTCCCGTGCCGCCGACGAGAATCGGCGTCAATTCGCGCGCATCGAGGTCGTGTAGAACGCGTGCGAGATCCTCGAGCCAGCGTCCGACGGAATAGTTCGTCGCCGCATCGACGTGGCCAAAGAGAAGATGCGGCGCGGCGGCTTCCTCCTCGATCGTCGGGCGCGCGGTGACGATCCGCAGGTCGCGATAGACCTGCATCGAATCGGCGTTGACCACCGCGCCGCGCCGGCGGCGCGCGAGGTCGAGCGCGAGCGCGGACTTGCCCGAAGCGGTTGGACCTGCAATGAGAATGGCGCGTGCGCGCATGGCGCTATTGCCGCTGAAACGGTGGAGATGTCAAAGCCCATCGAGTACGTCGCAACCTTCGTCGCCGGACGGGGCGCGGCGCTCAACGAACGCGCAGTGTCGGGCGCGCTATACGACGCTGGATTGATCGACGCGGGGCGCGACTGGCTCGCGCCCGATCATGCCGTTGACGTTTTCCTGTCGGGGGCGGGGCATGACCTTGCCGACTTGCGCGCGCGGCTGCAGGTTGCGGTCGCGGACGATCCGATCGACGTCATCGTTCAGCCGACGACGGGGCGGCGCAAGAAACTGCTGGTCGCCGACATGGATTCGACCATGATCGGGCAGGAGTGCATCGACGAGCTTGCTGACCTCGTCGGCTTGCGCGAGCATGTCGCGGCGATCACCGAGCGCGCAATGCGCGGCGAGGTTGCGTTCGAAGGCGCCTTGCGGGAGCGCGTCGCGCTGCTGGCTGGCGTGACTCTGGCGCAGGTCGAATCCCTGCTGACGCGCATCACGCTGACGCCCGGCGCGCGACAGCTTGTGGGCGCGATGCGGGCGCATGGCGCCCATACGGCGCTTGTATCTGGCGGCTTCACGCAATTCACAGAGCCCGTCGCTGAGCGCATCGGCTTTCATGAGACGCGCGCCAATCATCTTGAAATTGCTGACGGCGCGCTGACCGGCGCGATCGTTGCGCCGATCCTGGGAAGCGAAGCCAAGCGCGCGGCGCTTGTCGAACTGCGCGAGGCGCGAGGGCTGTCGCGAGACGCGACGCTGGCGGTGGGCGACGGCGCCAATGATCTCGAGATGCTGCGCGAGGCGGGTCTGGGCGTCGCCTTTCACGCCAAGCCGAAAGTGGCGCAGGCGGCGGATGCGCGCGTCGACCATGCCGATCTGACGGCGCTGCTGTATGCGCAGGGGTATCGGCGCGAGGAGTTTGTTGAGTGACAGCGCGCTCCTTGGCCATCCTCGCGTTTCGCAGGAGGGCGCGCTAACGATCGGCGCGGCGAGGTGAAGTCCCTCTCCCGCCGCAGGCGGAAGAGGGTTGTGGTCACTCCACCGGCAACGCGACGAAATGCGCGTCGCCCTGGCCGTTCGCGACGATCAGCAGCGCAGTCTTCTTGCCCGCGCCTTTCAGGCTCTTGATTTTCTTGAGCACATCCGCCGGGTCGCTCACCGCTTCCTGATTGACCTCAAGCAGCACCTCGCCCGCCTGCAGGCGTTTCTCGGCCGCCTCCGAGCGCGGATCGACGGCGGTGATGACAACGCCGCCCTTAACGGTGTCCTTGATCTGATAGCGCGTCCTCAACGCATCTGAGAGACGCGACAATTCCAGCCCCAGCACGCTCTGCGAGGAGCCGTCGCCGCCGCTTTCGGACTTCTCCTTGTCGCCGCCGTCCTTCGACGCGACCTTCTCACCGTCCTCAAGACGGCCGAGCTTGACGATCTTGGTCTGCTCCTTGCCGCTGCGCACCACGACGAGTTCGACATCCTTGCCGACCGGGGTCGCCGCGACGAGCTTGGGCAAATCGCGCGACTCCTTGATCGGCTTGCCGTCGAATTTGACGATCACGTCGCCGACCTTCAGCCCCGCCGGCTTAGACGGGCCCTTATCGTCGACGCCGGCGACGAGCGCGCCGCGCGTCGCGCCGAGGTTGAGCGTTTCAGCGATGGCGTCGTCAATATTTTGAATCCGGACCCCGAGCCAGCCGCGACGGGTCTCGCCGAATGCCTGCAACTGCTCGATGACGGGCTCCACGGTATTCGCCGGCGTCGCGAAACCGATGCCGACCGAGCCGCCCGACGGCGACAGGATCGCTGTATTGATGCCGATGACTTCGCCGTCCATGTTGAACAGCGGTCCGCCGGAATTCCCCTTGTTGATGGAGGCGTCGGTCTGAATGTAGTTGTCGTATGGACCGCTATCGATGTTGCGGTTGCGCGCCGAAACGATGCCGGCCGTCACCGAGCCGCCGAGGCCGAACGGGTTGCCGACGGCGAGCACCCAGTCGCCCACTTTCGCCTTGTCGCTGTCGCCGAATTTGACCGCTTTCAGCGGCTTTTCCGGCTTCACCTTCAGAACCGCGACGTCCACTTTCTGGTCCTTGCCCAGGACTTCCGCCTTGAGTTTCTGGCCGTCGTTGAGGATCACCGTCACCTCATTGGCGTCGGCGATGACATGGTTGTTAGTGATCACGATGCCGGAGGGATCGATCACGAAACCGGAGCCGAGCGAACTCGACCTGCGCTGCCGCGGCATTTCCGGCATTCCCTGGCCACGCCGCCGGAAGAACTCCTCAAAGAGATCGTCGAAGGGCGCGCCCGGTCCGACTCCAGGCGGCAGGGCGGGGCCGTCGTTACGAGAGCTGCGTTTCGCATCCACCGTGGTGGCGGAAATATTGACCACGGCGTCCGAGACCTGGGTGGAGAGTTCCGAAAGCGAATCGGGACCTTTCGCCTGTGCGGGAGCGACGACGAGGTAGAGTGCAGGCGCGGTCGCGAGGATCGTTCTCGCGGCGCGACGAAGTGCGGACGTCATGCGTTATGTCTCCTGTCGAGGGACAAGTATGCCCGGGCGCGGCTCAACGCTCGCGCTTGCGGGTCATTTTTTTAGGTTTCGCTCCGGTTCCGATTGTTCCGCGCTCGGCGCGGCGCTCGCCTCCGGAGCTGAGAAAAAACGGAAGAATTCCGAACGCGGACTGATCAGGAAGCGCGTCTCCCCCGGCTTGAAAGCGCTCTCATAGGCTTGCATCGACCGATAGAAAGCGAAGAAGTCGGGATCCCGGCCAAAAGCTTCGGCGAAGATGCGGTTGCGCTCGGCGTCGCCTTCGCCCTTCATCTGGTCGGCCTTCTGTTGCGCTTCGGCTTTCAGCACAACGACGTCGCGATCGGCCTTGGCGGTGATTTTTTGCGCCTGCTCCGAACCTTGGGCGCGGTATTCGGCGGCCTCGCGCTGGCGCTCAGTCTGCATGCGCCCGAAAACCTTTTCAGAGATCTGCTGCGGGAGATCGACGCGGCGAATGCGCGCGTCGACGACCTGCACGCCGAACTTCCGCGCCTCGCGGTCCGCCTGCTCCTTGATCTTCACCATCAACCCGGCCCGCTCGTCGCGCACGATCTGCTGCTGGTTGGCTTCGCTCAGCACGCGTCGGACGGCGGAGTTCAACACCGAACCCAGCTGATTGTTCGCGCCCATGACGCTGTTAACGGTCTGATAGAACCGCAACGCGTCGACGATGCGATAGCGGATAAAGCTGTCGACCTCGAGTCGCTGATTGTCGGCGGCGAGAACTTCCAGATTCGGGCTTTCAACGTCGAGAATGCGGTTGTCGAAGGTGACGACATTCTCGACAAGCGGAAACTTGAAGTGGAGGCCAGGCTCGGTGATCAGTCCCCGCCCGGCCACAGGTTCGCCAAACCGCAGCACCACCGCCTGTTCGGTTTGTGAAACGGTGAAGAGGGCGCCGCCGACGGCGATGACGCCGATAAGCAGCGCGACGGCGAGCGCGAAGAGAAGGCCGGACCTCATTTGCGGCCTCCTTGGAAGGGCGTAAAGGCGGGCAGGGGCACGAAGGGCGTCACGCCGGCGCCGCCTTTCGATGAATCGTCGAGAATGACTTTCTCTGAGCCGCCCAGCACGCGCTCCATGGTTTCGAGATAGAGACGCTGCCGGGTGATCGTCGGCGCGTTTTTATATTGAGCGTAAATCTGCTCGAAACGCGACGCCTGGCCGCGCGCCTCCGCGACGATCTGTTCGCGGTAGGCCTCGGCCTCCTGCAGAATGCGGGCGGCGCCGCCGCGCGCTTCCGGAACGACTCGGTTGGCGTAAGCTTCGGCCTCATTGCCGAGACGCTGCAAATCCTGCTGGGCGGCGGTCACGTCGCGAAAAGCCGCGATCACCTGCTGCGGCGGATCGACCGACAGCAAGAGCACCTGCAGCACCAGCACGCCGGCGTGATATTCGTCGAGCACCTTCTGCATCAACGCCTGACTGGCGGGCTCGATCAACTTGCGGTCGGCAGTCAGAATCTTTTGAATTCGAGTCTGACCAACGATCTCGCGCATGGCGCTTTCGGCCACGGCCTTCACGGTTCCGGCCTGATTGGCGACGTTGAAGGCGTAATCTTCCGGCTTCGCCGGATCAATTTGCCAAATGACGCGAAACTTGACGTCGGCGATGTTCTCATCGCTGGTCAGCATCAGGCTTTCTTCAGGCGCTTCCGGCCCTCGAGGCGCGGTGACCGACCCCCGGCGACGCCCATCCGAGACGACGTTCGGCTCTTCGCGGAAACCGACGTCGGTGATGTTACGGTCGGTAACCGCAAGCTTCACAACCGATCCGATCGGACCCGGAAGATTATAGTTCAGGCCCGCCTGGGTCTTGCCCATATATTTGCCGAAGATCAGATTGAGGCCGATCTCATTGGGTCCGACGGTGTAAAGCCCGGAGAGCAGCCAGGCGAGCACGGCGACCAGCACGAGTATCGCGAGCCCGCGTCCGCCGAATCCGCTCGGCAGAATCTGTTTCAGACCTTCCTGGCTGCGGCGCAGCATCTCCTCGAGGTCCGGCGGCTGCCCGCCGGAGCCCTGTCCCCAGGGACCACCCGGCTGTCCCCAGGGATTGTTATTTTGATTGCGCGGCCCGCCTTGATCGCTCCAGGGCATGTCGTCTCGCATAAAGAGGAATGGGCGGCGCTCGCGCCGCGTTTGGCAATGTTATAGGCATTCGCGGGCGCTGCGGCAATGACGCGCCGGTTAGCGCTCGTGCAGAGGAGAGGCGCATGATTCGCGATTACACCAATATCGCGGCCAATGAGCGGACCTTCCTCGCTTGGGTTCGAACAGGCATTGCGGTCATCGCTCTCGGCTTCGTCATTGAGCGATTCAATCTCTTCCTGTTGACCATCGCCGGCGCGCTAACCGTCGACGCCGAGCGACTGCACCTCCATCGTTTGGAGCATCCGGCCGGCCGTTACGGCGGCGCGGCGCTCATCGTCGCAGGCGTCATGCTGATCGTGATTTCAACGGTCCGTTTTATTCACACCGCGCGGTTGCTCGCGCGCGACGAGCCGTATACGGCGCGCGCGACGAGGGCCAGCCTGTATTTCCTCGCCGTGCTGCTGCTCACCGTCGCCGCGTTCAGCGCCTATCTCGCGATCGTGTGAAGCCACTTCGACGTTGCGGCGGAGGGCAAGCGCTCGTCTGTCCGCCGAGCGACGCGGGCGCGATTGACTGCCTGCTGGAGCCGTCGATGGGCAGGGCGGCAGAAGAATATCTGGACTGGCGGAGACGGTGGGATTCGAACCCACGATAGGGTTTCCCCTATAACGATTTAGCAAACCGTCGCCTTCAGCCTCTCGGCCACGTCTCCATGCGCCCGCATAATAAGGCGGCGCGCGAAAGACATATGCCAAAGGCCCGGCGCGATGGCAAGAGAACGCCTGTTTCGGCGTCCGCGCCGAGCGCCCTGACGCGCAAATCACGCGCGAGGCGCTCCCCGGCCCACAAGTCCGAGCGCGGTTCTCGCCAAAGCGGGCCGGCGTCGACAGGGCAATCTGCGTCGCCTCAATGAATTTGCTCGACCGCCGCGGCCATATCGGGGATCAATCGCACGCGATAGCGGGCGTTCGAGCAGGTCAGCAGCCAGACCGGCTCGTCCGGTCTGGAAGCACGCGGGTCGCGCTTGGCGGCTTGCGGCGCGTCGCAGGGGTATCCCTGGCTTCGAATATGCGCGGCGACAATGTCCGCGGCCGTGGCCTGCGCCGACGCCGGGGAAACAAACACCGACGTAAAGGGCAGAAGAACCGCCAGCCGAAATAATATCCGCATCGTCGCCTCCATCATCCGCGCAATCGCTGGCGCCCTCTCGGGGTTATAGCTCCGATAATAGCGGAGCGTCGGGACTAAAGGGCGTCGGCGAGGCGACGCGGATCCCGCGCAGATTCGCCTCGATCAGCGGCGCGATGCCAGCCACCATGACCGCGGTGCCAAGCGCATTCGGGTGCTTGCCGTCGCTCTGCATGAGCGCCGGGTGGCCGAAGACTCCGGCCAGCATGAAAGGATAGAGCGGCACCCGATTACTATGCGCGAGAGTAGGATAGATGTTGTTGAACCCAACAATATAGTTTGGTCCGTTCTTCGGCAGCGAGAGCATGCCGGCCAGCACCACGCGCGCGCCGCGCGCCTTGCAGACGCGGATGATCGCATCGAGATAGCGGTAGGTGACGCGCGGGTCGACACGATCCAGCATGTCGTTCGCGCCGAACTCGACAAGAACGAGATCTGGATTGTATCGCAGCGCCTCGTTGATGCGCGCATAGCCGTCGGAACTCGTGTCGCCGGGGTTGGAGCCGTTCCACACGACAACGTTATAGCCGTCGGCGAGCAGCCGGTGTTTGAGCTGAGCCGGAAATCCCTGCGCCTCGGTAAGGTCGAATCCGGATGTGAGGCTGTCGCCGAAGACCAACACATTCATCGGTTGCGCCAACGCTGGAGTAGCGAAGGAGGCGAGAAGGAGCGCGAGCGCGGCGAATTTCGACAATGAAGTGAACAGAATTTTTGACATGCCTCACCCCCACACGTGCCGCTCAATCTCAGCTAGGGCGACGTGACGCCTTAGCCAGCTTAGCGCCCGAGGGAGAGCAACAGGTTAAGAGAAGTCGGCAAGACCGAGTTGATGGGGAGGGCGCTGCGCCGCGGCCCCTGGATGGCGCCTCGCGAGCGAAGGGACGGCAGCGCCGGCGTGAAGGAATAGCGCCGATCACCCGGCCTCAAAACATCGCGCATGGGCGCCCGTTCTCAGATCCCTTAGCTGAGCGGTTACCGGGGAGCTGTTATTGAGATGGATGCTAATGACATTGTTGTAGAATCCAAAGCGGTAGTCAGTCTTCATCGGATAGGATTGGCCCGCCGCGACATAGAAGCAACAAGAACTGTATTGTGGATTGGCTCTCATAGAGATCGAGCAATGTACGGAATAGTTCAGCGGCGCGCACTTGAGCGCGACGTCTTTCGTGGGAAGCCCAAAATTGTTGGCGCTCATCGCCCCTGCGTCGGCGGTCTCAGCGGTCAAACTCAAGGCCGCGCACGCCGCCGCGATCACGGATAGATTTTGCATGTAAGACCTCGCAGCAGTTGCGCCTAAGACGGTAGCCACGCGCGGGCGCTCCCGAGACGGGATCCCGCTCCCGCGCCTATTCAGATAAGGCGCCGCTGACATCGACAAGCGAAATTATCGGCACAGATCGCTCCAGCCTGCCCCGTTCTATGCTAACATCGAATACGGCGCGCGCCTCGCGCCGGGCGAAACGAGCCCGAGGAGGCGACGATGGACAATCGAATATGCTCTTGCATCCCGCCGCCGGTTGGATGGAGCGTCAACCGGCAAACGCATCCTGCAATCGCTCAAGCGATCTTCGCTCTTTCCAATAACGAGCGAACGCCTGAAGCGATTTGGGAAACGCCAACGCCAGAAGAGTGGCGGAGGATTTCCGAACTCGTCGTCGAATATGTCATTGACGGTGATTTCGCCGTCGACAATGGCAAATTCGCCTGGGGACCGTTCGAAACGCTTCGCCTCTTGCCGGCGCGTCGCAAAGACTGATTGCGCGCGCATCGAAGGTCATCAAGCATCGTGGCGCGCGAGCGCGGCGACTCTCTCTGGGCGCGCGCCACGGGCGCCGATGATCAGTAGCGAGGGAACATCGGCGGTTCGAAGGGGTCGGGCTCAAAGCCGTCGAGTTCTCGCGCGAATTGGCGCCGACGCGGAACCGGAGCGCGCGACTGTCCACGCGCATTCCCCAGAATCTCTCCGCTCTCCGTGACGACCACCCAGCGACCGCCGCGTTCCTGAATGGCCATCACTCGACCAACGCCCGGCACCACTTCGCCGGGCTCGACTCCGATCATGCCCCTGTCCGATTCAATAAGGGCGGCGCCGTGATAGACGTCGCGCACCCTGTAGCCGCTGACGACTTTCGAAGCCGGCGCGATCGTCTGAACGGGCGTCATGTCGACTTTGGCGTTTTCGTTCCCGGCGGCGCGCGCAACTTTGGCCTGCCCCTTTTCGGGCACACGCGTCGCGGGCGCTGCTTTCGCCGCGACGGCGGCAGCCTGGCTTTCGACAGCGGGCGGAGGGGGGCTGGCGGCCTGCGCGCGATCGCGGTCGGCCTGTTGTTGTTTCGCCACGGCGTCGAGTCTTGCGCGCAGCTCCTGCACTTCATCTTGAAGGGCGGCGATCCGACGCTTCGACGCTTCGTCCAACACCGGGATCGCGACTTGCTGGGGCGCCGGCGCCTCAGCCTTTTGAACTGCCGTGTCCTTTGACCGGTCTGGCGCATAAAAATGCGTGGCCGCAAGTCCGGCAAGACCGATCAACGCGGCGATCAGACCATAGCGGACCGGCCGACCGCCGCGGCGGTCGATGACGATCTCCACCGGCAGTTTTGCTGGCGGGCCGTGTCTTTTCGGCTGTGGCGGCTCCGGCGGAATGATGAGGTCGTGCATGTGTAGAAACCCACCTTCGGTATAGGGCGGAGATTTTGTACATGCGCCTGAATCGCGGCGAAATGGCGTCGATTCTTTTTCGCCGCTGCGCCTTACGCAGAGGCAGTGCGGGCATCAGATGAGAGCGTCGCCCGGCGTGAATCGCTCAAGTTACTTGAAGGGATATGGAGCAGGAGGCGTATTGAGAGGCCGGGGACCCGGCGAAGCCGTCATCACCGTATAGAGTCGCTCAAAGAAGCAACTCGAATCATAAGGCTCCACGCCCCTGTTGCATTCAGGCCGGGGAATATAGAGCGGGGGTTGCAGGTGATCGGAGAGGGCGATGCAGACGGGGTCGATGTAAGGTTTTCCGACATTGTCCGTGACGATCGGATGACCGCATTGATCCACGGGCGTCGTCGTCTCTGCGCCCGCTGAAATTGGCGGAGGAGCCGCATGCTTCTGCTTCGCATCGGCAGCGCTCGAGAGCGCAACGACCAAAACAGCAATGGCAAGGGCGCCTCTGTCGAACCTGGCGCACACGCTTCGATGTTGTTTTCGGCGGCGGCGTACAGCCGAGACCGCGAGACAAGTGCTTTGCAACGAGATCCTCACGATGTGCCTCTCGAAATTCGGTGTCGGTCCGATCCAGTCTTATAGCCGATAGCCTGCTGGCCGCGAAGGCGGAAGGCAGGGCGCCTGGGCCGAGTACGGCGATGACGGCCGAGCGGTCGGCATGGCCTGAGTTCTTCTCAGGAGCGGCGCGCGAGTGGTTTGAGGACTTGGAAAGCCCGGCGCGCGTCCTCCGTGTCGTCTAACCCTTTATCAACTAGGTATTTTCCACAGGTGGAGCACTGCTGCGCCGAAGGCTAGGAAGAACCATTGATCTGGACATTGCGGCAATGACAACAGTTGCAGTGGGCTGCGGCTTGGTCTCATTGATCGGACCGAATTTCGCGGCGTATGTCTAGGGCGAGACGCTGGCCGTCTCGCCCTTCTTTTTTGCTGCGCATTACAGGAGCCTTCGTCGCTCGAACGAGCCGACCAGCGCTTCTAACCATCGCCCCCCAATGCAGTGGATCAGCGTGGGATCGGCGTCGCCCGTCCCAGATCTTGACTCGACGAGGCGATCCATTCCTGGCGCGCATCGCCTCGGCTCGACAAAAATATTTTGAGCGCAAATATAAGGCGACGATCCAGCTTCTCGCGTGGGGCTCGTCCGGATGCGTCCGCATCATCAATCAGGATATCGCGCATTTGTATACGCGTGCAGCAATCGGGACGCGCGTTATCGTCCTCGCGTGATCGGCGTCGCCAATTTGCCCGAACGATCCGGTAGTCGACGACACGTCGGCGCGCTTGCAGGTCGAACGAGCGTTCTGCCGACTGCGCATCACTGTGCCGCCAGTGAGTCAGTCCGAGTAAAATTGCTATTCCGATAATCCGATTTTGTAGTCTCTCTGGCGCTTCTCCTTCTCGCCGCGCGGACCATTTAGGTCTCTGTGGAGACATTTCATGCTCGATCTCGCCTATGTGACGTTGCTCGACTTTCTCTCTCGATCGCGGCCTCTGCAGGACGGCAGAGATGAGGCTTGTGAGCCGCGGTTCGTGCCAATCGTCGGCGAGGGTGAAGACAGTTGCGAAGAAGCGGCGCCGCTGGACATTGCCAACGATCATGCCGAGAAATCCTCGCGCGCCTAGCTCAACGCTCAACACTGCGCGAGTGAAGCTGATGACGGTCAGTCCTAGGGGCGCGCTGCGTCAACGTTGCTTCAGAAGAATTGTAGAGTTCAGGGCGTCATCAAAATTGCGGCGCGGCCACTACTACAACTCAGTGACAGAAATTTAACTCCCCGCATGCGCTCACGTCGTAGCGGCGCTGCTGGGAGAGTAAGATGTCGAAGCAATCTAGGCCGCACTCTTTGTTGTGCTGTTTGGTTCAGGTTCGGCTCTCGCGAAGAGCCCCAGATGTTTTGAAGGTTACGTCAGGGCGCCCTGCGGCGCACCCCCGCCGTACTACGTCGAGGGCATGACGTATTGGGGGTATGCGCTGCCTCATGCCGAGCCGCACGATGCCACCGGCCGAATAGTGCTTGAAGGCGCGGCAGGGGGAGGAGCGCCGGACCGCGATTAGCCGCCGTACTCTGGTGACGGTGGGCGCAGCGTAGTTGCTGCGCCTGCGCAGATCGGAAACTCGCACGGTTCTTCCTTTGGCTCGCGCGCGTGACCGACCGATACGACGGCGTCGCCATGCAAATGTCCCGGCGCATCGTCGAAAGCGCCGAGCGATGCGCGCTTAAGTCGGACTATTGCGGCATAGGCTCGCTGAGCGACGACCGCCCCCAAATCGTCGTCGCCCATAGAAAACGCCCCGACCGTGGATGTAACTGCGGGGCGTTCTTGTTTTGCTTGGGCTACTTGAATTCAATCAACACGCCGTCTGCCCCCAGCGCAGTCTGTAATCCTTGGCGGCTTGCGCTCAATTTCATGGTGACGCCATTCCCATTCGTTAGCCACATCGTCCCTCGCCCGCGCTCAGCAATAGCCCAACCTCGTCGCACCTGAACGTAAGCCCCAGGGAAATCCGAAAGCCTCGTAAGGCCATAAACGGCGCCAGAGGCCGTCAATTTGGAAGCTCCTATACCGCCAATTCCCAATCCCCCAACGGTGATGGGATAGGATTTTCCAGCGTATTCTAGTGTCCCACCGCCAAGCGAGCCGGACCCAATGAACGCGACCTGGATTTGCTCGATCGTCACTGTGGCGGACGGCTTTCCAGCGGGAGCATCTTGGGCAGACGCAGGGGCGCCAAATGGCGCGAAGGCCGAGGCGAACATTAGAAAGAAGCGGACAGCGCCGGAAGGCAGTGCACAACTATTGAACATTAATTTTCCTCTCTCGAAACACGATGCGCCAGCATCCGCCGACTGGACACGTCGATTGTCGCCGCCAGATACACGAAGCCGCGCCGCATGGGAATGTCGCTGATGTCCATCGTCCGCATGCTTGGCGCAATCTAGCTGGAAGCCAGACGGCGGCCAGTCCGGCATGACCTGCACCTCACGGGCGCCGCATTCCCGGCGACGAAGCGTCGCGTCTTCGGAAGGTCGATGAAGGTGAAGCCCGAGGGCGGGCCGATCGTCTCGAAGCTCACGACACCATCGTGCTGGCAGTCGCGATTAAGCACCATACCCGCGCGCCTTGGACGCTCTCGGCGCGAAGGTCGGCGATCGTCGCGGGGCGGGACGCTGCATCCGGGGAGCATAGACGACGACCGGGCTTTTTGATGAGGGAGGGGGCGCCCGATAATGCCCCGAGCACGGATGAACTGGCGAGGCGTTTTTCGTGAGGGATGGAGTGGTTGCGGACAGTGTGCGGACACAAGAGAAGAGCCTCGTATCCGCCGCATCCGTCATTTTCATAAATAGCTGTATTAATGTCGATTTATGGTGCCGGTTAGAGGATTCGAACCCCTGACCTACTGATTACAAAGCATATCGATACGTTTGCTATAGTTGCCAATAATATCAGATGGTTATAATCATTATTGCCGCCGATTTTAGGGTTTGAGACACTATAGGAGCCACAACGCCTCTGTCGTCCACATGCTGAAGTGGGGCAGGGGCGCTTGGCCCGTGGCGCTCCTTTTCAGAATCGAACGCGCTCGCAAGTTCGAGAGCCCGCCGATATCTTGATGCATGCACCGCCTCGCGCCACCGAGCATCGCCGATCTTCGCGCGGAAGGCGTCGCTGGCGCGTGGGTCTGGTGCACGGGGCTGGGCTGCGTCAATCACAGCAAAATCGCGTTCGACACGATGCGCGCGCCGCCGGAGACGCGGTTCATCGCATTGGCGAGATCGCGGCGATTCGTTTGTTCGCGATGCGGCTCGCGCGCCGTGCATAATGCCCGATTGGCAGCCGTATCGAGGGCGAGGTGAGCGACGCCCAGCGCGGGCGCTTAAGGCGATTCGTCTCTTTTAAGGGGCAAGTGGCGGTTTCGCCCTCAAAAAATTTTTGACATTCCATTGCGCGGCGCTTTCCTGTCTCCCATCTCGAAAACTAGGCGGTCCTCCCGCCAACGCGCGAGCGTGAACCTTCGGGAGAGGATTCTCGCGCCGACCTGATCGCAGGCGTCGAGAAGCATCGCCAGCCAAGCGATGGGACGCGGTAAGGTAGGGCATGGCCTCTAAATGAGGTCGGGGCGACGCGAGCGAGATCAGGGCGACGCCCGACCTTTCGTATTCACACTCGAAAACGAAAGGTAATGTCATGAAACAGTATGCGTATGGCCGCAACGGCGGTCACGCCAAAGGCCACGTTCGCGACGCTTTCTTAGAGATGATCGAAGCGTTCATTCACTGGCGGCCGGGCGAGCCGGAACCGACAGTCGAATTCGAAGAACGCCAGATCACACTCAAAGAAATGGTTGGTCTCGTTTGGAATTGCAGCGACACGCTGCCGAGCGACTACAGCGATTTATTCGATGAGCGCCCCGGCAGTTATGCGGCAGCGGCGCGGATCATGAAGCGTGAGCTGGCGGCGTAGAGACTTTAAGGAAGGCGCGGAGGGCAAAAGGCTTCCGCGCCTTTTCGCTCTTCCGAAGTCACGCATCGATGAGAGCGCCGTGTTCTGAAGCGAAGAAGTCGAGGGCGCTGTTCGCTAGCGGGCAGCTTCGATCATCTCCGCTCGCGAGCGTTACGAGCGGTGACAACCGGGTTTCCTCATTGAAGTGGGAGAGGAATGGGGAATTAAGTCGCTTAGTTCCCGACACTCGCCTCCAACATGAATCATTGCATGGCAGTTCGCGCAAACGACGGCCAAGTCCTTCAGGGTCACTGTCTGGCCTGTTCTCGCCAAAAGGCTTAGCTCCAAGAGATGGTGGACATGGGCGAACCCCCGGCCAAGTTCGCCGTAACGCTCAAGGAAATCAAAGTCGCATCCCGGAACTTCACAAATTAAATGTCCCCCGTTGGCTTTCAGCGCCTCCTCGATTTTCTCCTTTCTTAGCTTGGCTTCTCGATGCCGATGGAGGATGAATTTTCGTCGCAACTCGCCTTCAAAGCCGGCGAGTTCGGGGTCCTCTAACCCTCCCTCAATCGGGACTGGGGACACGCCCCGAGTCAAAACAAAATCGCCAGTCTTGCTGTTATATGCTGTTACCGCCCATCCGACTTCATCTAGCAAGCGGTTGCTCACGTTCGACTCCGCTCCTCTCTCTCCGTCGAGAACGATCACGCGAACCGGAAGTTCTTCCGCGTAAGCGAGATGAGCTGCGGCATCCATTTTCAGGTTTCGCCTGATCCAAACATCCTTGCCTCCGGCAGCCTTTAAGGACGCCGCTCGTGTGCGAAGGTTTAGTCTTAGGATTAGATCACCATTGTCTTCTGTTATATCGTCAAACCAAAGGTTAAGAACAACGACATGACCAGGTTGAACGAAAGACCAATCATAGCAATACTTTGGGTTTGCGGCTGGAGGACCATCGTAGTTTGACCAGTCGGCGACATCGACACCGGCAGCTTTGACCAAGTCGATCACACGTTCACGTTTTCGCGGTTTGATTTTATCTTTTGTGAAGGACATTAGTGCTCCGATAGGATCGATATCTGCATGATTCCTTATCTCGGCAAGCGGTAGCGTATGCCGAAGTTTGGGCCGTCGCTTGCTTTCTTCGAAATAGTATTGTCGATCCCAACTCGTTGCTCTTGCCGCATCACGCTACAGCAGTTGGGATAACGTTGGGTCCGCGTTGGGTTGGTTCGCTGAACGGCGTCGTGCAGATCACGCGCCAAGACATCGATTTCGCTTTGTCCAACCGATTCCGCGGTCCGAAAGCGTGAATGCAATTCAGATCGGAATTCATCAGCTGTCGCCATTATCCTCTGCGCTTTCGCTAAGCGAAGCAAGGAGGTTGGGCTAGACGCAAGCGCGCGTCAAGACCGCCAAATTCAAGCTGAGAAACTACCCGCCAATTCGTCTTCTCTCGATTGGCGCGACGCGGACGCTTGGATAGCCGGCGACAACCACGGTTCGTTGCTGCGCGCGCCGCCCGAGGACTCCTTGCAGGAGTGGATCGTGTCGCCGCGCGTCAACCGCTCGGGCGTCGGCGATGATGATCCGTCAATAATCGAGCCTGAACGACTTGGCGCGTCGGAGTCTGCTTAGCGCCATTTTCGGACCTTGGTTCCTCACCGGAAAGCAGACCTTCGGCTTCGCGCCTCCATTTCGGTCGCCGGGTACCTTGGATCCCAGCCTAAAAACTGCCATTCATTTTTCAGTTTAGAACAGAGATCGAAATCGCGGCACGCGGCAGGATCCTATTCCCAACTGCGCGACAGGAGATATCGTGCAGTCGACACACGGGAGCAGCACGGGATGCAATTAAAACGTTTAAAGATTGCAAATTTTCGTTCCATTCGACAGGCGGACATAGATCTCGGTCCCGTTACAATTCTGATTGGCACCAACAATGCTGGCAAGTCGGCGATCCTAGAGGCGATCCGTATCGCACTAACCCGAAGATGGGGGCAGCGGGGCACCGGATTTACAGAATACGACGTTCACCTATGTGACGGTAGGCCCGATCCCAAAGTCGGCGATCCGGTAGTCATTGAAGTCGAGCTTCAGGAAGAAGCCGCCAACGAGTGGCCCGAGGATCTGCATGGAGAGTTGGAAGATATCATCCAGCTCGACCCAATGTCCGGCCGAGCCTCCATCATCATGCGCGTCAGTTGCTCATGGGACGCAGCTGAGGAGAGTTTCGTTCCTCGATGGGAGTTCCTGAACGTCGACAGGAACCCTCTCGCTGGTCGTGGTGCCCGCGCGGTGAATCTCCAGGAGTTTTTCCAGTTCCTCCCCGTCTTCTATCTGGAAGCACTTCGTGATGTCGCAGATGAGTTTTCGTCGCGAAGCCAGTTTTGGGGCAAACTGCTCAGGACGGTCCAAATCCCCGAGCCTCTGGAGCAAAAGTCAAAGCGCATATTCGATCTGCTGAACCGCCGCCTTCTCGGTGCCGATCCGCTTCTCGCCAATCTTGCGACCGGCCTATCGCACATTAGCCGTGTCGCGGCGGCCGACGTCCCCGGCGAAGCTGACTTACGTCTGTTGCCGCTCAACACTTGGGATATCCTCTCGAAAGCCGAGGTCATCTACCAGACAGAGGGTGACAAGCCCTGGTTGCCACTGGCGCGGCATGGACAAGGCGTCCAGAGCCTCTCGATAATGTTCCTGTTCAAGGCCTTCGTCGAGTTGATCCTCAAAGATCTATATCGGCCCGAAAGTTCGGCCGTTCTCGCTCTGGAAGAGCCTGAGACGCATCTCCATCCCCAAGCAGCACGCAGCCTCTGGCGTCATATCAGTGAGCTTCCAGGCCAAAAGATCGTCACGACGCATTCGCCTTATTTCCTTCAGCACGTTCCTTTCCGCGATATTCGCGTCGTGCGGGTCGGGAAAGACGGTACGACGGTCGGCTCGCTGCCGCGCCAGTTTCGCGCGCCGGTTCCTTATATTCCTCAACTTGATGCCATCGTCGCAGCCTCTGCTGGCCTGATCACCTATGACCGAGGCCTCAATGAACTGGTGCTTTCCGGTTCCTTGCCGCAAAAGCAATACCGCCAGCTTCTAGTTGCTTATGGGGATCGGCCCGACAGGCAGGCTATCCATGCTGCTCTCCGTAAGGCTTTTGATACGTCGCAGGAATTCATTTCAGACGCTGAATTAGAGCAACTGGAGACATTCGCCCGACGTATCCGCGGCGAAATTTTTTTCGCGTGCCGATGGCTGCTGGTAGAAGGGCCTTCCGACTATCATCTGGTTCACGGGATTGCCAAGGGCTTGGGTTATGATCTCGACGAACACGGTGTTTCAGTCATTGATTTCCAGAACAACGGCAGTCCGGAAATCTTCGCTGTTCTCGCGAGGGCGCTGGGTTATCCATGGCTGGCCGTCGTTGATGGTGATGCCGCTGGGCTCGACTATATCGCTAGAATTGCGGCACGAAGTTTTTCCGCCGACGAGATTGCGCGGCGCACTTACTCGTTGCCAGCAGGCCATCTCGAACAGCAACTGGTCGCGGATGGGCTGCAGCCTGAACTTAAAGCGATCCTGATTTCTTTCGGCAACGCAGCGGCAGCAAGCTTCGATGACGCAACGCTGATTGCGACGCTTGAGAATGACAAGATTGGCTATGCTGCCGTACTCGCAAAACAGTGCGCAGAGAATCCTGTGCTGGCCCAACGCATGTCGGCACCTTTCCGCAACGCTATCCTGTCTCTGAGAGGCCTAACATGACCGATTCCGCCCTCAGCGTTGCCATGTCCGAATTGACGGAGGCACAGGCTGTCGCCGTCGCTTGGCGCGACGGACCGATGTTTGTGTTGGCAGGCCCCGGCTCCGGCAAGACTCGTGTGCTGACCACTCGGGTTGCCAAGCTGCTCGCCGACACCCCGGACCGCTCGTTTCGCGTTCTCGCCCTGACCTTCACCAACAAGGCCGCCGACGAGATGTCAGGCCGCGTCACCGCACTCGTGCCCGAACAGGAACGGCGCGCGTTGGTCGGAACCTTTCATTCTTTCTGCATGCAGATGCTGCAACAACACGGCTCGCACATCGGTATCAATCCAGACTTCGCGATCTATTCCCTCGATGTCGACCGTCAGGAAATCCTGCGAGATGCGATCAAACAGGCGGGTTTGGCAGCCGACGATATTCGTCTCCTCTCGACTATCGACAAACTCAAGTCCCGACTCGTCCAGCCATCAGGGTCGGCGCGATATTTCCGTGACCCGTCCGATGGAAAGCGCGTCGAGCAGGTTTATACCGCTTACGAGGACGCCCTTACGCGGGCCAATGCCCTGGATTTCGGTTCGCTCATTGCCCAGGCCCATCGCCTCGTCACGAGCTTTCACGGGATCGCCGTACGTTATCGCAAGACCTACGCTTATTGGATGTTCGACGAATTCCAGGACACCACCGACGGGCAATACCAGCTGATCCGCGCGCTGGCGGGTGAAGATTTCAAGAATGTTTTCGCGGTCGCTGACGACGACCAGATCATCTATCAGTGGAACGGCGCAAGTTATCAGCAGATCCAGCGGTTTCGAGCCGATTTTAGCCCCCAGGAGCTACAGCTTCCCACAAACTATCGTTGCCCACCAGCAATCGTCGCGGCGGCTAACCACCTTGTAGTACATAACATTCAGCGCACCACCGCCAAGCAGCCGCTGGAGGCGGGCAAGACCTCGCTACGATATCCTAATGAGCAGCACATCCGTGTCCTACGCTATTCCACCGATGAGGTGGAAGCGGCGTCGATCGCGGAGGGCATTTCTAAAATCGATCGTGCCCGGTGGGGCGAAGTAACTGTCCTGGCACGTACACGCTACCTGCTCGAAAAGCTGCAAGCCGCTCTGACCCGAAAGCAGGTCAGCGCGGTGATCTCCCAACGCCGCGACGATTTCAGGTCGCCTCAGTTCTTGTGGCTTGCCGCCGTCTTGCGTCAGGCTCTCCGGCCTCTCGATCGCCGCGCGCTCGAAATCCTAACGGGCGCGTTTAATCGCTGGTTCGGCACCGATACGCGGGTTGATCTTATCATCACCGCTACTGAACTCACCGAACGATCCTTGCTCGATGAATGGGCCGTCGCGGTGAAAGCGGCCTTGAGCGAAAACCCGGGCGCGATTGCCCTGGTGGACCTCGCCGCAAAGTTCGCAAAGGAGCCCACACGATTTAGGTCGTTTATTGAAGCGGTCCTCACAAGAATTCCCGCACAAGATGACGAATCCAGCGACATTGCTGAAGATCGTGCGGCCTGGTCCGATTTGGTAAGAAGCATCGGAAAGACCCTCGGCCGCGATGCACCGCTCGAGCAGTTCCTGCAGGAACTGGCAATTCGTTCTAAAGAAGCTCCTGTCGGAAAGAATACGGTTACGCTTATGACCATTCATGGTGCCAAGGGAAAGGAATTCGATCACGTCTATGTGGTGGGTCTCGCAGAGGACATTCTTCCGAGTTTCCAGAGTCTCAAAGCTGGAGAGAACAGCCCGGAGATGGAGGAGGAGCGGAGAAACTGCTTCGTGGCCATCACCCGCGCGCGCGAATGGCTTTGCCTGTCCTATGCAGACAGTTATCGAGGTTGGGGAAAACAGCCTTCACGTTTCCTGCGCGAAATGGGTGTTGATCTTCCCGTTACGCCGGCCGGGTGAGCTTTCAATTGTGGAGTTTTTTCTGCGTTATCGATTGACGTCGGGGATATGAAGAAGCGAGTGAGAAATGCGCGACAGAGTCGAGCCGGCGTCATTGCCGTCGAACAGGCTTGTAACCGGCTTGACCTTATCTGGCGCAATCTGCTGGAGGAGGATGTCGGGGTTGACGGGACGATCGAGATCGCGCTCGGCGAATTCCCGACGGGAAAGCTCGTCGGTGCCCAGATCAAGTCGGGCATGAGTTACATCCGGTCGGAGACATCGACCTCCTTCAGATTCTATCCAGACAGTAATGACCTCGCCTACTGGCGCGAGCTGTCGATCCCGCTCATCCTATTCGTACACCATCCCGGTGAAGACCGCGTTTATTGGGTGGACATCACCCACCATGTCGAGTGCCGCGGCGACGATCCGTTGGGCGCTAGCTACATAGAATTTTCGAAGAACAACCAGGTCGACGCCGCGTTCGAAACCTATCTTCACGGACGGTTCGACTTGGTCGTGTACAGCGACGACCAGTATGCGCAGTTGCGCCACGAACTTGAGACGCTGGTGCACACAGATGGCAGCGGTGGCGGAACGGTGAGCGTCAGCGCCCTAGATCTCTTTGTCGAGGGTCTATGGGGTCTTTGCAGCAAGCTGCAGTTTCATTCGAGCCTTCTCGCGGACATCATCCGCAAGTCAGTTCGGGACCGAGAGGGTGCGGTTCCTATCACGTACACCTTCGACCGGGCTGTCCTCTACCCATTCTTTTCTCGCTATTTCAGTCTCCTGACCAGGCATCATCTCGCGCTGATCGACAGTGCCGACATCAACAATTCGCTATACGCCAAGCTCGAATACCCCGCCTTCATCGCCGTCCTCACCACAAACGGACGACGGTTCGTCAAATATCTCCGGTCCACAGGGCGCGAGAATGTCCATGACAACCAGTTTCTCAGCCTTACGGCGCGTCCACATGTGCAAATCGAAGTCTATTCGAGCTTCGAACAAGTGGGCGGTCGCGCAAATTTCGGTCCGTTCACCGATGTCCTCGCGATCCGCTTCAATCCCTATCTCGACTATTACGAACTAACGCACATCTGTCGCTCATCACCGGAGGAGCAGCCAGTAGAGGTCGTCGACCAGACGGTCCATTATCACGAGCTGCGCGAGTACATCGCTAATCGGTTCGATGACGTCGACAAGGACAATCTCCTGTTCCGCTATCTCGACATACCGCTCAGCCCGCTTATCTGCTGGCTGGAAAGTTGGAACCCTAACCCGAGCGAGATGCCGACCAAGGAACTGCGCGGAAAGTCGGTCACCGATTGGGCAGGGCTTCATGACGAGATGATGGCGATCATGCCGGGTTCGGCAACGGTCACGGAGCCGCCGGAGATGGCTTTCCCTATTGAAGTTCTCGCCAGCGGGGAAAGACTGGCCAGAACTCCTGGCCTAGCCCGCCGCAAGCTTGCCCGAGGGCCCTTAGGAATGGGGCTTAAGCCTCCAATTTAGCTGGAGAGATCTTGCTGATTGCCGCGACGGATGGCAGCTGTCTCCCGATTGGTTCCTAAAACGGCCTGTCCGGAAATGGACCCAGCGGTCGCTCGGGTCGGGGCAATCAACATATCCGGAAGCGGACGCTCCAGGGCTCGCTTTGGGTCAAACTGAGACATTAGTGGTCGGTCCGCCGCGACTCTGGCATTGGCGCGTCCATGAGATTGACCGAGGTGTAGTTCAGTTCTCTAGAATCGCAAATCGATCAGCGAGGCGCGCGGACTCTTCCGGGCAGACGTTGCGCAGCGGCTCCACGCCAGCCATGCTGCATCATCTGCCGGCGCTGCCGATGCGCATCGCGCATGATCGCCGCCTTGTCTCATAATGGCCGATTGGTCTGAGTAAGCTGTCGGGCTTCACGTCTCGCCACCGTCGTCGGTAGCCGTGAAGCTGAGCCCGTTGAAGCCCTGAAGGGCTTTCGTTAGCCGCCTCTGCAACGCAGGATCGTTCGCGGCACGGTCAGCCGCTCAGGACCACACAGCTCGCGCCGCCCGTGCAATGCGCTTCTTGAAGATCGCGCACGATCCTCCAATCCGAACGCTTCGGCGTCTTCCCGTGGCTCGCGCGACCAACAGCGCGTCTTGCCGGAGGCCATCAAGCCAAAGGCGTATATCAATTCCGGCCCGGCGAAGCGCCCCCACAAAAGCGGCGGATGGACGCCCAGATCTTCCGCCTCTCGCAAGATGATGCGACGTTCAATCGCGACGGCGTTCATTCTCCTGCTCCTTACGAAATCGGACCGGGACCAGCGGCGCGGTTGATGACACGCCTGCCGGTCCCGACCCTTTTCGTCCGGCGGAGGGACGAACGACCGCCGGACGTTCCGCGCAGGAAGACGGAGGTCAAACCGCGCGGAAACTCCCTTCAATGTCGCCGGGATCGGGGTGGAAGCCTGACACCCCGATCCCGGCTTTGCCCGGCGAGCCTGCTCCACAAGCGCCGAGCGGTCCGCGTGCAGGGCGAGACGCCCACCGCGCGCGGAAACTTCGAATTGCGCCCGCCCCGAGACGCCGCGCCTCGAACGCCCCGGAGCGGACTGGTCGTCGCCGGGCATGGGGGCGGCGGCGGCGACGTTTTCTTTCCCGCGATGAGGAGCCGCGAGAAAGAAACCATCAACTCATCTTCGCGTCGGCGTCGCCGCATAACGCGCTGAACCATTCACGATGACGCTCGCCGCCGGGCGCACGTTCAATCGAGTTTGGCGAGCACCACGGCTGTTGCAGAAAGGATTCGATCGCCTGTCGACCTAGGCTTGCATGAGGCAACATGTGCGCGACCGCAATCAAGGTCGCCGACTCGGAAAGCACGGCTTGTCGTGCAGTTTCGGCGCGCGCGAGCATCGGCGTAACGTCAATCTCAGCGGCGGCGACTCGGCGCGCAGCGTCCGCGACACGATGCTTTGACATATCGAGCGCGATCAAACGCGCTTCGATCGCCTCTTCGGCGCTTTTGCGGGCGGCGCGCCAAACAGCGATCTCGACTTCCGCTTCGTCGAGCTGCTTGCGCAGTTCGTCGACAGGGCTTTCCGTGATGACGTCGAGCCCGCCGGCAAGGCTGGCGATGAATGCGTCCGTCGAACCCGGCGCATCTTGTTCGGCTTCCTCAATCGCGCGTTCGAGCGCGCCGACCTTGCCGGCGGCGTCGGACCATTTTGTTTCCGCGTGGTGCGCGGCACGTTTCGCCTCGTCCAGCGCGCGCTCTGCGAAGGTCTGCGACTCAATTTCTTGTCGCAGGCATTGGCGTTCGACTGATGCTGACATTGTGTGCCCTCTTTAGGCTTGCCGGATGCGCATCGCGCCGGGAAAGCGCCGGGCGTAGCCATCAATATCCGGCGTTACTTGGCGCTGCGGCTCCGGCGTGCAAACCGGCTCGATTTTGATTCTCGCAGCGGACGGGAAACGCGCGGCATAAGCGATCTTCGCGTTCTTCGCGTCTTCGCCGATATCTTCGGGGCTGTTCGACGCGGCGCGTTGCTTTTTCGACGGCTGCGTCAGAATTTGTTTGACCGCCGCCAATTCGGTCGGCAGCAATTTCATTTCGAGAAGCGCCATAACGCGATCGACGACGCTCTGATCGACGCCGTTCGACGTTTCGTTTTTCGTGCCGTCTTCTTCGACAGCGTTCTTCATTTTTCTCTTCAGTTCAGGAACGGCGACGTCACAAGTGAGGTCGCCCGATGTTGCGCGACAGACAGCGCCGACAACATCATCGAGACGGTCGGCGATGTTTCCGTCATCGCAGCCGATGAAAAACGGCGTGCAGTCAAGAGCGAAGCCCGGTCGCAGTTTCGGCGTGAGAAACTGACGCAAAGCGCGATGGGCCTTTTCGGTTTTCGTGTTGCGGATCATTGGACTATTCCTTCTGTTTTGAGTTGCATCACATCGGGACGATCGGGACGCCGTTGCGCCTCGGGCGATTGTCGTGTCGCTCGCCGAGCCGTTGCCTGACGTAAGGCGACGGCTGCCCCGCCAGTTCGATCATTCGTTGCGTTGGGCGGAAGGCGCGCTTGCCGGCGGCGGCCAGCAGCAACGCGCCGCAAACGGCGTTGGCGACGTCATCATGACCGCCCGGCGGATGATCGATTGAGTCACGACCGCCGCGCGTCGTTCGACGTTCCAAACTAATGAGCTGGTTCACGAGTTTCGGATGGTCGAGCAATTCGCAACGCTGGCCGTTGTAGAGCGGAATTGAGTCCTTGTAGATTTCGACCTTCGGCTTCTCGGCGCTCTCGTATTTGATGCCGTAGCTCTTAAAACGGTCGGTCGGCCATTCGCCGGCATACTTGTCGCCGCGCACGGAATGCAGCCCGTAAGACTTCAACGTCTCCGCGAAGTCGGCGCAGACTTGGTCGGGTGAGAACGGCGGTTTAGCGGCGCGGATGCAATCGACGATGACGATATTGTTTTCGCGATGACAGATCGCGAGCGTCATGTCGTCGCTCGACCCTCCAGAGGGGTCGGCGAACGCTAAATATCGCACGCCCGACATGGGCGGGATTTCGAAGCGGTTGGGAATGACGCACGCTTCGACGACTTCTCGCGGAAGGAACGCGTCGATATCATTTCTGAAATCGCCATACCACTCTGCTTGCGCCGATTGGGGATCACGTTCGACGGCGCGGTCGATAGTTTTCTGCGGCACCGTCTCGTTGAACTGCCGCGTCGCGCCCTTGGCGACGATGATCTGCGCGTCGCCTTTGTCGCCGTAGTGCTTCGCAAACATTGAATAGCCGAAACCGGCTTTGCGATAGGGCGAGCCAATCGTGTAGAGCTGGCCCTGTGTCGTCACGGTGCCGGGACGAATGGCGTCGATGATTTCGAAGTCCGGGTTGGCGCTATCTTCCGAGCGCCAGAAATTGATCTCGTCTGCGCAGACGATGATGTAAGACGGCCCGCGCAATCCTCTAAAATCGGCAGGACGCACTTCGATCTCGACGGCGTTCGATAGTGACAGACTGAGCTGCGTGCGACCGACGATCATCTTGCGCAGCGCTGGCGATTGATCGATTGCGCCTTCGATGTAGCGCAGCATGATTCTCGCCTGCTTCATATTCTCGGCGATCAGCAACGCGACGCCTGTCTCGCCGGGAGACAAGCGGTCGGAGTAATCGCACAAGCAGGCCGCATAGGTGATCAGCGCGGCGAGGCCGGAACTCTTGCCGGAGCGGCGGCCGGCGAAGACGTGTGCTTCCTCGCAGCGTATGCCGGGCGAGACCTCGCGACCAGTGAGCGTGCGCCAATGCGTCATTTCGCTGGCCGTCAAAGGTTCGCCTTGGCTGGCGAGAAGAAGCGCACGCATCGCCTCACGAGTCGGGCCGCCCATGACGCCGCCGAGCAGGCTCGGGTCTTCGAGGGCTTGGCGAAGTGAGACGAGCGGCTTCATCGTCAATGGCCTCGCATGTCGGACGGCCGCCAGTCTCCGATCGCTTGCGTCGTGAGCCAGCGGTAGGCGATGCGCGCTCGAACGCGGGCCGTCATGCGCCGGCGCAGGGCCTCACGGGCGGGGGGTTCGCGCCAGACTCCGCGGGGGCAGCTTAACCATTCAGCGCAGCGGGCCGTGGCCAAGCGGGCCTCATCGCGCGAGTTGGCGAAGATGGCGGCCGCGCGGGCGAGGTCGTCGTTCGACCATTGAACGAAAGCGTCGCCGAGAGCTTCGCCGGTATGTGGGAGGGCGGCCGTCATTCTGGCGTCTCCTCGCCGGCAAGGGCGTCAGAACGCGGCTGCGGGGCGGGATGGGCGCGCGAAGCGCCGTTTGTCGCTACGGGAGGGCCTTCCGGCGGCTTCGACGCTGTGGCGGCGCTCGCTGCAGCTTTGGCGGCATAGCCGGCGACGATGTCGGCGAGTGTGGGCGTAACGTCGCGCACGGCTCGGTCTAAGCCTATCGTCTCGGATATCCTCCGAACGTGGCTACTCAATCTCGCGAGCAAATCGACGTCGATCTCTTCGCCGTTCGCGAGCTGAACCTCCATCTTCTCGCATTCTAGGATCAGAGCTGCACAGCGCCTGATTAAGCTCAGGCGCAATTCGGTGAGGTTTTCGAGGCCGCCGGCCTCATTGGCGAGCATCCCGACCATGTCACGGTAACGTCTAGCCCAAGGCGACCTACCGTCCGCTGCGATGAAGAGCGAGCCGACTGTCACAGGCCCGCCTCGTAGGCGTGCATTCGTGACGCGGCTTCTAGCGGCGGCCTTCAAAAGTCCGTTCGGTGCGCTGTTCGTGCTCATTTATCATACGTAGTGCGGGCGTTACGCGATGTGAATGGTATTAACATTGACCGCCAGACCCAGGATTTTGAGACGTCCGGCGGCGCGGCTTGTGTCCCTCACAGTGCCTCATCCCTCGCGCGGAACGCCTAGAGATTGTGGGAAGCCCGGAATTGCTGGCGTTCGATGGCGGCGACGGAATGCTGATGGAGCAGTTGCACAGCGATTTTCGTGGCGTTGAGGTTGGCGCTTTTGAGGGTCTGGGCGGAGAAAAATCCCGACCAGTCCGCTTCTAGCCCAGGACATTTGAGGCTTCGAGGCTTCGAGGCGACCCAAGGGTTTTCGAGGTGGCGGCGCTGGGCGGAGAAAAAGCTGGGCGATGCTGCCTGTTTCGCCCTTGCTCCCGGTTACTTTTGGCCCGGTTTTCCGTAGTCGACGCCTGGGCGCTTTTTGCGTACTCTCCCAAGCCTTGACCAAGCTATCTGCCTCACCTAACCGATAATACAGCCAATCATAAACCTGATACTTGTAAATCTTGCCGTGGTTATAAGCCTGCACGGAAGACATATAAGCGATATAGCGCGCCTGCCTAGACACGCTGTTCCACAGAAATCGTGCACTTGAGCGTCGGCTATCAACTTGATCCAAGCAATAGTTCATCGCTGCCACGCTGGTATGGAAATTAGTGTGATTTAAATCGGCCCGACAAAGCATCTGCGTTTCGAATTCCGGGAACTCGTCTTTATAATCATCGGGAACAGGAGGAGGTTGACTTGCATCTACTCCTCCAAACGCTTCGCTAAGGAAAGCAACAGATAGCGTAAGCGCCAGAGCTGTACGTTTCATAATGAATCTCCTTGCTGTTTACCGGAACAGCCGGCCTCTTCGCTCGTCTGCCCCATCGGCCGTTAGGCCGCCAATCGATCGTCCTCGGGCGGCTCAATCCATCTGCGCGCAATGCGGGCTCTTTCAAGCGTCAGCTCGATAACGGCCGGCAGATCGGCGAAGGGGACGATCGGTTTTTCGGGCGTGTCTCTTTCGAAAAAAGGACAACGGGCCGAGCAGACTTTCAAGCTTGGCTCTCGGATCGGAAACGACGGAGAGATCGGCTGAACCCCGCTTGATGCGTTGCTTAGGTGCAGCCAGTTGGTAGCGGAAAGAACAAGTGGACATTTCCGCTATACAAGAAGATAGAGAAGCTTGAGTATCGGGCTCCTTATAACGGAAATGTCCACTTGTTCCTGAGCGCTGCAAAGCTTTGAGCGCAGCTCCTTGGCTTCGCCATAAGCTCGGGTATGCCCTGAACGCGTCTGCCGCGCTCTCAAAAGCGATTCCGCCTTCCGCGAACATGCGGTCGAGAGGTTCGGCCCGATAGAAGGCGTTCCCGTCAAACCAACCGTCAAGCGCAAGCTCCGGCAGCGGCGTTTCGTTCAGGATCAAAACTGTCGCCGCCCGGTCGCCCGTCCGAAGAATCGGCCGCAGCCTGCCAACGGCTTGGACGATCTCCCCTTCGCAGATGCGCGCCCGATGCGCTTCGGCGTTTTTGTCCGGGTGACGGTCCCCCTCGATATTGATGACGCCGAATCCCTCACCGTTCGGCAGCCGCACAAGCTGCTCGGCCGGTTCCTGCTCATACCAGCGATCGGCTTCAATCGGCGCTCGGCCCGTGATCGCCCCGGCGATCGATTCAACGGCTTCCGGCGGCGGCAATGGCCGTCCGATAATGACGAGAAGATCGAAGTCGCCCCATTTGTCGCGGCCGGCGATCGCGTTGAAATTCGCCGTTTCGATCGGCGACGGCAGATCGAGCAGTTCGACAAGTTCCTTGTAGGTGATAATCAGCGTCCGGCCGCTGCGACGCGCCAGATTGATGATGTTTGTTCGCAACGCCTTTCGATTGTTCTCGCGCGTCAGATTTTTTGCGATTTCCTCTTCGGTAAAGCCGGCTTTCGGGTCTGCCGGCGGTTGCGGCAATAGCATCGCTTTTGCGCTTGATCTCCCGAACGATTGCAAAACCCGAACGTTCGGCGCATCGACGTCGATTGCATCAAGTTCGACGATGTTCGGAAACAGCGGTTTGACACGCGCCGCATCAAAATTCGCATCGATCAGCAACGTCGGTTTGCGAAAGTCGGGATGGATTTCGTCATAGTCGGTGACGCGCAGTTCACAAACTTTTCTGCCGCCCTCGTGCATGATGCGCAATTCCAAACGTCCAGAAATCTTCGGTCCGTCTTCCCGCAACAAATCGGCGATGGCTTTCCACATGCGCGTCATTGGCGCAACGGACAGGTTTTGCTTCAGCAAAAACGAATCGTCGCCCCTATAAATCCGTCGCTGTTCAGCGCGCGCCGCCCATAGAGCGTCATCCGCCGTGATCTCGTAGCCTGTCAGCGCCGCCGCTCGCAGACGGCCAAAATCCTTCCGCTGGCGCGCGCGGTCGAGCGCTCGGCTCAGCGAAGCGCGCAGCGTTTCAAGCCGTCTGGCGTTCGCACTCCCCATTTTCCACGGCAGCGGCGTCGCGTGCGGCGCGAGTTCGGCGAGCTGCACGATGATTTGCTCGTTCGCGCCGAGTCCGCGCAGGCCGGCTCTTTCGATTGATTCATCGACAACGACAAATTCGACTCCGGCGGCGGGAAACGGTTTTGGCTGACTGCCAAACAAGGCTTGATGCGAAACGAGCCAAAGGTCGGCGCGTTTGCGATATTGCTGGCGATAGGCGCATGTGTCGCGAAATTCGCAGCGCTTGCAAACCTTTCCTTCGATGTCTTGTTGCTGTTTCTGCGCCTCCCGCACGACGTCGAGGTTCCTGCACATCTTCCCCGAACCGTCCGGCGCTTCGGCCTCTCGCCCCCGCCATGCCGCCGCCCGCAAACTCCCCGCCTGTCGGACGAGGCGTTCGATCGCGAGCGGCGACATGCCGGCGTCGCGCGCCCGCTGTTGAATCGACTCGACTTTTTTTCTGACGATATCGTTGAAGCGCCTTACGAGTTCTTCGCCAAGACGATGCGTCGGAACGCCGAGCGTTATGACACGACGGCCGCGTTTGCCGCGCCGTCTGCGAATAAGAAACAGCGCACCGAAAATCGCGCGCAGCCCGATTTCAGTCTTGCCGATGGCGACTGTCGCGCGCACGCCCACTGCCGGCGGCGGTTCGTCCCGTTCGGGATTCCAGTCCAGAAAATCGATGATCGTTGATTGCACGCTTTGGGCCAGCCGCGTCTGGCCTTCCTCCAGCGAAACGAATTCAACTTCGATGGGAGTCGCATGTTCGATCGACGGGCCGACTGACTGTCCTGCGTTCGCATTCGGATGCGCATAGCCGATCGGGCTTTCGCGCGAGAATTCGAGGCCGACAATCTCTTGCTCCAACTCCTCGCGGTCGACATAGGGCGGCTTGCATTTCGGCGACCAGATTTCAAACATGAGATCGCCGGCCTTCTCCGGCGTCACTCCGACGTCGAGCAGCTTCATGAACACGACGACCGCCGCGTCGTGGCGTCCCTCGCCCTGCACGCCGCCCGGCGTGCTCGCGAGATATTCGCGCGCCGCTTCGATAGCTGCATCGTCATCCCACAGATGCTTATACGTTTCGTCGAGATCGGGCGTAGCTGCGGCGGGCTCTTCCTTCTTCGCTGGGGCCGGCGCTTGCTGTTTGGGGGCCTTCTCGCTTTTGGCCGGCGGGGCCTTCTCGGCCTTCTTCGTCCCGGCCGTGTGCGCCTTCGGTTGCGTCGCAAGTCTCGTTTGACGCGCCGGCTTTTTGGCAGGCTCGAAGAAACTGTCGTCCGGCGCATCGACGGTCGGCTTGTTGCCGGGCAACACGACGATGCGGCCGTTCGGCAGTGGGTCCATCGACAGCTCTTCGAAGACCGGGCTCGCCGTATAATTGCAGCCGTTCGCTGAGCATGGCGTCGTATCGACGTGCGGTTTTTTGCGGCCGGCAGGTTTTGTCGCATGCATCCATCTGCGGAATTGGCTCGGCGTCAGCGCTCGCGACAGGCGCACCCATGCACGAAACCGCAATCCGGGTTTGCGCAGATAGCCGGACGACGCAACGAAAACCATTTCGACGTCGCTAAACTCGGCCGGCAATTGCGCGCGCGCCAGCGCCGCCGCCGCATGCAGGTCGTGCAAGTCGAATCCATCTGGAAGCGCGACGTCATGCAGGTCGAGATCGAGCAGGAAAACGTAGCGCGGCGTTTCCAAGAGTGTCGCCGGGTCGCCGGGCCGCGCTTTTTGCAGCCGTCGCACGCTCCAATCTAACCTGACGCCCTCCGCGATCTGTCCGTAGGTGATGCATTTGTCGGGATGCGTCGCCAGCTCTTGCGCCAGCGCGACGATCTTCGCCGTCGTCGAGACGTCGCACGGCGTCATGATGATTTCATACGCCTTGTCGTAATCGCGTTCGCTGCCGTCTGCGAAGACGACCTTCGTCAAGAGCTTTCCGTCCGTCGCCACGACGAGCGTCAGCGCGTGCGGATCGTCGGTCTTAAGGTTGCCGAGCGTCGACCGTTTTACTGGCGGCGCGGTTGTCGCGGGCGCGGGAGTCGTGGTATTCTTCGAACGCTTCATGAACGCAACTCGTGAGCACATATTGAGGCCGCCGGCTCCGCAAGGCCGGCGGCCTCTATTTTTTACAGATGCGACGCCGTGTGCGCCGAGCCGCGCCAAGCACGCAGGGCAGACTCAAAAGCGTCTTTCGGGCTCATTTCCTTGGCCGTCGTGACCGCCGTTGCCGTCTCTGCGATGAACCAAAGCTCGTTTAGGTCAGCGTCGCTCAGCGCCGCGCCGAAGTGCGTTTACGGCGGACGGCAAGTTTGATGCGTAGCGGCGAAGATCGGAATCGAGGATAAGCGTTTTGCGGCCGAATTTTTTCGCGTGCAGTTCGCCGGCCTTGATGGCCTCGAACAGCCGCGTTCTTCCAACGCCGAGCTTCTGCGCCGCTGCGAGCGGCGAATAGGCGATCGGATCGTCATTACCCATCGCGTAATCTCCTGGACGCGCCCGGTTCGTCGTGGGCGTTGGCCAGAAGATGGCGCATATGAAGCAGCCGCAACAGTTCCCGTAAGAAATTTCTTAATGGGACGGTTCCCTTAAGGGAGTGGCTTAATGGGACGGTCTAGCGGTCCATTTGACGACTTGTTGCTTGCTGGTTTCGGTGGCGGTCGCGACCGACGAAATTGTCGCGACTGTCCCAAGATTACGTCGTCCGTAAAACGCAAAACTCCAAGCCGCGACCATTCGCGCCTGCACGCGCGTCGCGTCGTCGCCGACACGTCGCTCAATAATGTGCGGGTCGTCGCCATTCGCTTCAATCAGCTCGGCCTGAAAGTTGAAGTGGTCGGCGACGATGGCGAGCGCCTGCTTCAAGTCGCCGGCAGCGTGTTGGCGCTGCTCTCGACACAGCGCGGCGGCTTCGGCAAGCTTGCTGGCCTTTGCGTCGTGCTCGGCGCGCGTCTTCAATGAAGGCGACTTGGTGAGCGCAGCGACGGCATTGACGAATAACGCCGCCGCCGCACATTCCGCCCGCGAATGTTTGGAGAGATCGTCGCGCGTGAGGCCGAGCGGCGTATCGCGCTCTAACCAAATAAGATGCGCGTCGACAAGCTTGTCATTGGCGCGTTGCCGCAACAGCTCGCGCCATGCGGCGTTCATGCGCGGATCACTCAGCAAGCGATCGACGACGTCGCTTGGCGGTAGGCGCTTGGCGATGAGTTCGACGAGCGTGGGAGTCCCTTTCGCCGTGCGCGTCGTCATGTCGACGATTCCTTTGCACGGGCGCGGGCGGCGTCGATCGCATCGGCCCATTGCGTCAACGCGTCGAGCATCGGCGTCAGTCGCGTCGACTGATCATAATGCTTCGACAACGTCGTCGTGCCCTTGTGCCCGGCGATGCGTTCGGCGAGCACCGTATCGCCCTTCAGTTCGACGATGGCGCTTAGAGCCGTGCGCCTGAGATCGTGAAGGACGGCTTCCTTGATATCGAGCCGGTCACACAGGCGCGAGAAGGCGCGCGACAAGGATTCGGGATGCAAATGCTCGGCCCGGCCGCCTTCGTTACGGGCGGGGAAGACGAAGCCGGTCTTCTTCGGCGTCTCCATTTTCAGCGCCCGCAACAGGTCGGCGGCTTGACGCGGCAAGGGCAGGGTGCGAACGCCCGCTGCGGTCTTGGCCCGCACGACGGTTAACGCCGGCGTGCTGTCGTCGAGGTGGACGGCGCTCCATTGCAGCGACGCAACCTCGTTGGCGCGCATGCCGAGCAGCAAGGCCAACAAGAGCGCCGCCCTTGTGCCGCGATCGGGACCGGGCGTGTCGAGATCGGCCAGCGCCTCGGCGAGGCGTCCAATCTCGCCCTCGTCGCCAGTCACGACTCCGTGCTCGTCGGGCGACGGCTTCAATACGACGCTGTCATAGAGGATGCGGGCGCGTGCAATTTCGCTCGCCGGCCGGTCGAGATCGGCGGCGGGGTTTTGTCGCAGGTGGCCCTTCTGGCGGGCAAATTTGAAAGCCTGCCGAGCGACGCCGAGAGCGATATTGGCGGCGCGTCCAGTCCTGCCCGCCTTGCGCAATCGCTTCTCCTCGCGATCGATAACGGTGGACACGTCGAGCGGTTTGATGTCGTCGAGCAATCGATCGCCGAGCGCTTTACGCAACATGGCGACGGCGCGCTTCTGCATGAGCATCGTTTTCGCGGCGAGTGGTTTGCCCTTCCGGCTGCCCCTTTGGTGGCCTTTCTCGGCGCGTTCGATGAGATAGAGATCGAGGAGCCGGCCGAAGGTGGCGACGGTCTCGATCCCTTCACGGGCGCGCCGCCGGTCGAGCGCCGGGTCACGGCCCGACTTCACGGCGGCGCGGGCGGCCAAAAGCTTCTGGCGCGCCTCGGCTACGCTGGTCTCGGGAAAATGCCCGATCGTGATCCGACGGGCGTTCTTGTCGCCGATGCGACGAAGTCGAGCCTGAAAGGTCTTGTCGCCGCTCGGCGCGATGCACACCGTCAGCCCGTGCCCGAGCGCTAACCATTCGCGCTCTGCCGGCGGCTTCCGGTTTTGCAGCCATGCTTGGAGACCCTGATCGGTCTTCGGAAGCTTCTCTATCGTCTTCGCCATCGTCCTCGTCCGCGACACGCTGCGAGACACAAATACCGGGGACGGCGGCGTGTCTCAGCGAACTAATACGTAAGATCGCGGACGGATGAAAGCAAGCTGCGGCGGGACACGGCTTGACGTAAGTTCAGCTTATATAAGTGGAAACGGCTGGTTTTCCGGGGGATTAGGTTGGTGCCGGTTAGAGGATTCGAACCCCTGACCTACTGATTACAAATCAGTTGCTCTACCAGCTGAGCTAAACCGGCCCGTGGCGTCATCGAGGCGCATCGCGCGGCTTCTCTATGCGTCCAAGCCGGTGGAGAGGTCAATCCCGGGTTTTATCCAAGCCGGGTGGTCACAACGCTCAACGCGGCGGCGCAGGCGTTCGACACATTGAGGCTCTTGATCGGCCCGGGAAGATCGAGCCGCGCCACGGCGTCGCAGCGTTCGCGCGTGAGGCGGCGCAATCCCTTGCCCTCGGCGCCAAGCGTGAGCGCCAGCGGCTTCGACAGCGGAGTGGTCGAAAGCGATTCGGCGCCGTCCGAGTCCAGTCCGATGCGCGTATAGCCGCGCGCGGCGAGGTCGTCGAGCGCGCGCGCGAGATTGACCACGGAGACGATCGTGACGAACTCCAGCGCGCCCGAGGCCGCTTTGGCGAGGACGCCGGAAAATTCCGGACTATGCCGCTCCGTGACGATCACCGCGTCAACGTTAAAGGCGCAGGCCGTGCGCAGGATCGCGCCGACGTTGTGCGGATCGGTGATCTGGTCGAGCGCGAGCACCACGCCGCTGACGCTGACGATGTCGGAAATATCCGCCTCCGGCAGCGGACGCGCTTCGAGCAGCAGGCCCTGATGCACGGCCTCTGGACCGAGCCGCCGTTCGAGATCGCGCGAATCGACGAGGCGCGGCTCGAGTCCCGCCGCCTGCGCAAGCTCGTTGATGCGCGGCAGCGCGGTGTCGGTCGTATAAAGCGTCAGCAGCTTGCGCTTGCGCGCCGTCAGCGCGGCGCGCACGGCATGAGCGCCGTAAAGCGTGACGAGGTCGGGCGAGGCGGAGCGGAACGGGCTGCGCGTCTCGCCCTGTGCAACCGGCGCGCGGCGGCTCCACTCATGCCCGCTGCGGTCCTTCGGCGGCGGCTGGCGGGTCATCTCAGCACGGCCGTCTTGACCCACCATCCCGGATGCTGGGCGCGAATGACGCTGGCGGCGCGCACAGCCTCGCGCTGCGTCGAAAACAGCGCGAAGCATGTCGCGCCCGAGCCGGACATGCGCGCGAGCCTGCAGCCCCGGGCGCCGCGCAACATGGCGAGCGCGTCGACGATCACCGGCGCCTGCAGACAGGCGGCGTCTTCGAGGTCGTTGCGCCCCCTCGCCAGCGCCGCAAGGAGTTCGTCCGCGCCTGGTCGTGCGGCGATGTCGCCATGCGCGGCGCCGTCCCGCAACGCGCCCGGTTGCAATCCAAGCGCGGCGAAGACGGGTCCCGTAGCGACCGGCGCCCCGGGGTTGAGCAGCACGGCCGGCAGGAGCGGCAGGCGAATCGGTTCGCCAAGCGTCTCTCCGGCGCCGCGCATCATGCGCGCCCGTGGGTCGAGGCAGACCGGCACGTCCGAGCCAACCGCGCGCGCGACCTCGATGAGGCGCGGGTCGTCCGGCGCGAGATGATTCGCCTTGGCTAAAAGGCGCAGCGCCGCGGCGGCGTCCGACGAGCCGCCGCCGATGCCCGCTGCGACAGGCAGGCGCTTGTCGAGTCGAAACCGGCCGAGCCGCAGCCCCTTTATCTCTTCGGCGAGCCGCCGCGCGGCGCGCAGCACGAGATTGTCGGCGCCGGCGCCGGCGGCCGAGGAGGTCGGTCCCGAAATATCGAGCGACAGCGCGTCGTCGTCCGGCGTGAAGGACAATGTGTCCCCCGCGCCGGAAAAGGCCACGAGGCTTTCGAGCGCATGGTAGCCGTCTTCCCGACGGCCGAGCACGTGAAGCGTAAGATTGATTTTCGCGGGGGCGCGCGTCGTCAGCATCTGACCCCGGTCTCCGCAAGTGGGGGATTTGCGGAGCGTTGAATTGGAGCGGGCGAAGGGATTCGAACCCTCGACCCCAACCTTGGCAAGGTTGTGCTCTACCCCTGAGCTACACCCGCATCCGTCGCGCCGGCAAAGCAAGTCGCCGAACCGTCGCGGCGTCGTTATGCCGGAAACGAATTTGCTTTGCAACTGGCGCGACGCGCCTGCGTCGACGCTCCGGAAGGGACGGCTTCCGGAGCGTCGCGACGTCACTGGATCATGCGCGCCGTGTTGCCGGTTTCCACCGTGATATTCGCGCTGTCCGGCGAGATCCAATGCGGAACCCAGGTAAGAGCGACGATGACGAAAGCGGTGAAGCCGATCAGATACACGAGGATCTTGCCGACTTCGCCGTCGTGAACATTAACGGCCATTTGCCTCTCCCATTTTATGTTGTCCGGCTTTCGCCGGAAGGACAGGGACGGCGGCGGATGATGCAGCGATGAAAACCGCCGCCGTCCACCAGGACAGCTACAGGGGGACTGCCATGGCTGGGGCGTAGTCTGCGGAAACGGTCCACGGAAACAAGGACCACAGACAGTATTTCCGTTGGTAAAATACTTGGTATCATGGAACTTATACTTGCTGGACCTAGCGTCTCCCGATGGGCGGATGGCCTGCGGTTCGGTTTGCCTCCATGCTATCGAATTCTCCGACATCGCCATTCGTACAAGCCGAAGGGGCCGCCATGTCCGAAGCTCTGAGCCATGAAGAGATTGTCGATCTGCTCGCGCTCGAGCCCAATGCGACGTGCGGCTTCGTCCGCATCACCTATACGAGCAAGCTGTCCTTCGGCGCGGACGCCTTGCCGCCGCCCTTCGCGCGCAGCGGGCCGGTGGGTTCAGCGCTCTACTTTTTGGTGACGCCGCACGCGCCGGTTCGGCTGCACCGGATTCGCAACGATCAGCTCTATCATTATTACCTCGGCGATCCGCTGGAGCTGTTCATGCTGCATGGCGACGGTTCAACCGAGCGCGTGGTGGTCGGACCGGATCTGCGCGCCGGCCAAAGGGTTCAGCTGCTTATTCCCGGCGACACTTTTCACACCGCGCGGCTTCTGGGCGGCGGACGCTGGTTTTTTGGCGCCAGCACCGAATGGCCGGGCGTCACGCCGCAGGACGTCGAAATCGGCGATCTCGATCAACTGGCGTCGAAATATCCTGGCGTGGCGTCCGAAATCCGCTCAATCGCGGCGTCGGTCAACAACGTTTCGATACCGACGGGCCGGCGGTAGGATCTACTTGCACTCCTGCACGGCGCGGGCGAGCGCGTCCGACAATCCCTTGAGCGAATAGCTGTCGGTGGTGCTTGTCCCTTTCGACGAAGCGGCCTTCACGATGAGCTTGGCGCCGCCGCGCATGGCGCCGACGAATTCTTTCTCCCGCGACTGATCCTTCACCCAGGCGTTCGTTCCCTTGGTGATCAGTTCGTAGCTGTCGCCGTCGATATCGGCGACAGCGGCGGAGCCGTCCTTCGTCGCATAGCCCAGATTGATCGCGACCTCATTGTGGATATTTTCCGCCGGTCGCGTCGAGATAAAGATGTAGGCGGAGGCGTCTTTGAGCTTCGCTTTGGGCGTCCGTTCCTTGGGCTGTCCGAGCGCATAGCAGGTCCTGTTGCGGCCGCTCTGAGCGGCGTAGGCGCCCCATTCCCCATAGTTGCCGAGTTGCTCAGGCTTGTCGGAGCCTTTGTCCGCCGGTTTCTCGGCTTTCTCGTTTTTCGCCGGCTTTTTCTTTTTGGCGTTTGCATCCTCGGCTGGGGCGTCTTCAGCGCCCGGCTTGGGCTTCGCTTCGGCAGCATTAAAAGCGAAGGCGATCGCCAGTCCGATGGCGGCGACAGCGACGAGAAGACGGGAGCGCGTGCGAGAATCTCTAAGCATAGGCTCAGATTTTACCGGCGAGAGTGGGCGCAAACAAGAGCCGCAGCTTTCTCGCTCCCCCTGCTGGCGCGAGTCTAGCCTTCTTTTCGAGCCGCCATCAGGTAATTGACGTCCGTATCGTGGCTTTTTCGCCAGCTTCTCGTCAGCGGCTGGAAAGTCATCCCCACGCGATCGATCTCCCGCATGCCGCCCTGGCGCACCCATGATGAGAGTTCGTCCGGGCGGATGAATTTGTCATGGTTATGGGTGCCTTTCGGCACCCAGCCGAGCACATATTCGGCGGCGACGATGGCCAGCAGATAGCTTTTCGTCGTCCGGTCGATCGTCGCCAGAAAGAGGAGCCCGCCGGGCTTCAGCAGCCGCCCCAGCATGGCGACGAATTCCCGCGGCCCTTCCACATGCTCGATGACTTCGAGCGCCGCCACTGCGTCGAACTGTTCGCCGGCCGCGGCGAGGTCTTCGGCGGTGATATTGCGATAATCGATGTCCAGCCCGGACGTTTCGGCGTGCCGTTTCGCGATGGCGATGTTGTTGGTCGCGGGGTCGACCCCGGTCACATGAGCGCCGAGCTGCGCCAACGACTCGCTCAATATGCCGCCGCCGCAGCCGATATCCGCGATGCGCACGCCCTCCAGCGGTCGGTCGCCGGGCGCGTTCAATGCGCTGGCGTCATGTCGGATGAGCCGGCGCACGTGATCGCGGATATAGGCGACTCGAATGGGATTGATCTCGTGGAGAATCCCCATCTTGCCATTCTTGTCCCACCAGAGCTCGGCCAGGCGGTTGAAACGCGCGACGTCTTCGGGATCGACGCTGGCGGAGTGGGGAGCGGACTGTTGGGGCAAGAGAAACCTCGCGAAGATGCGGAGAAATATGTGCAAGCTCCTCAGCCTGAGGAGCGCGCGAAGCCCGCGCCTCGAAGGACGAAAGCTTGCGCATGATTCCCTTGGCGGAGCGCTGCCGTTGACAGGTCCGCCGACGCGGACACATATAGCGCCGCTTCCCGCAAGACGCGAGCGTCTCGCCCATTTTCGGTCTCCATGTCACGCCTGGTTATGAAATTCGGCGGCACCTCGGTCGCCACTGTCGAACGCATCCACAATGTCGCGCGCCATGTGAAGCGCGAGGTGGATGCTGGGCGTGAGGTCGCTGTGGTGGTCTCGGCGATGGCCGGCAAGACCAATGAGCTTGTCGCCTGGTGCAGGGAGGCGGCGCCGCTTTGTGACCAGCGAGAATATGACGCCGTCGTCGCTTCGGGAGAACAGGTGACGGCCGGGCTTCTCGCGATGGCGTTGCAGAAGTCGGGGGTGCCCGCGCGCTCCTGGCTCGGCTGGCAGGCGCCGATCTACACCAACTCCACGCATGGCGCGGCGCGGATCGAATCGATCGACGGCTCGGGCATCATCGAAGGCCTCAACCGCGGTGAAGTCGCCGTCATCGCCGGCTTTCAGGGCGTGCACCGTGAAACCGGGCGGATCACGACCCTCGGACGTGGCGGCTCGGACACAAGCGCCGTCGCCATCGCGGCGGCGATCAAGGCCAACCGCTGCGACATCTATACGGACGTCGACGGCGTTTACACCACCGATCCGCGCGTCGTGCCGAAGGCGCGGCGCATGGACAAGATCGCCTTCGAAGAGATGCTGGAAATGGCGTCGCTCGGCGCGAAGGTCCTGCAGGTGCGCTCGGTCGAGGTCGCGATGGTGCATGGCGTGCAGACCTATGTGCGCTCGTCTTTTGATGATCCCGAAAATCCGGGGCAGGGGACGCTGATCTGCAACGAGGAGGACATTGTGGAAGCCCAGGTCGTCACAGGCATCGCCTTCTCGCGCGACGAAGCGCAGATCACGCTTCGCGGCGTCGCCGATAAGCCGGGCGTCGCGGCTGCGGTGTTCATGCCCTTGGCCGAGGCCGGAATCAACGTCGACATGATTGTGCAGGTCGTCTCCGAGGAGGGCATGACCGACATGACCTTCACCGTAGGAACCGCTGATTACGAGCGCGCCTTCGCAATTATCGAAAAGGTCAAGGACGCCATCGGATTTGCGAGCATTACGGGTGAGAAGGATGTCGCCAAGATTTCCGCAATCGGGATTGGCATGCGCAGCCACGCCGGCGTCGCTGCGGAGGCGTTTCGCGCCCTGTCACAGAAGGGCGTCAATATTCGCGCCATCACCACGTCGGAAATCAAGTTTTCGGTGTTGATCGACGAGGCCTATACGGAACTCGCCGTTCGCACGTTGCACTCGCTCTACGGCCTCGACGCCGCTTAGTGGGCGGTATGGCTACGCTTGAAGGACAGCGTTGCCGCGACATCTACCGCAACCAAATGGTTCGTGGAGGATGTCCCATGGAAAAGCTTACCAGTAACGTCGTCTCCGAGACGAAGCTTGATCCGACCGTCGCTAAAGCGGCGATCGGCCTCGTCCTCAGTTTTCTTCGCGACAAGGACACGACCGGCAATATGCAGGTAATGATCGCCAAGATGCCACGCGCGCAGCAAGACATCGAGGCGGCGCAGTCGGTCGGCGACGGCGGCGTCACTCAAGTCATCGAAGGCATGACGAGCTTTATCGGACACGGCCGCGCCGATCTGAACATTCTTGCCGGACAGCTCGAAAAGCTCGGAATCAGTGAAGCGCAAACCGACGCGTTGGTTCGCCAAGTGATCAATCGCGCAGAAGACATTCTTGGTCCCGAGGGCGCCGAGAAGATCAGGAACATTCTGCCGGCGCTGCGTGAGCGTACCGACTCGCCGACGGATCTGCGCCAACGGGCGTAACTGTCGGGCTGACGCGCGCTCGCGCGTCAGCCATCCGTCGCGTGTATAAACGCAATCGGAACGCTTGATTTTCCTTCCTGTCGCGGCGACAGTCCGGCGTCTTTCGGTTTGCGAAGCGGAGGCCTGCAATGGATGAACTGGTGGCGCGCGTCTCGGCGGCCCTTGGCGTTGACGCAGAGGTCGCCAGGACGGCGGTGGGTCTTGTTCTGGGCTTCCTTCAAAAGGAGTCGCGCGACGGCGCCGTATCGGAGTTACTCGAAAAGCTTCCCGGCGCCCCTGAGGCGATCCAGTCCGCTGAATCCGTAGGCGGCGGGGGCGGGCTTGGAGGTTTGATGGGGGGCATGGGCGGGCTGATGGGCCTTGCCGCCAAGCTGAATGGCGCCGGCGTCGATATGAGCCAGATTCCAAAACTGGGCCATGAGATTTTCGGCTACGCCGAAGAGCAAGTCGGGCCGGAAAAGCTGCGGGAGATCGTCGATTCGATCCCAGGCATCGCGCAGTTCGTTTGATCCCTATCGTCTAAGGCTTGCGATCGTCACGCCGCTCGCGCGCAGCGCCCCGAGAAGGACGCCGGCGTAGACGAGCGCGCCGACGAGCGCGAGCGCGGTGAGCGCGACGAGATTGGCGAGAGCGCCGAAATGCGCGCCAAGCGCCAAGGCGGATGAACGGCCGAAAATGGCGACCGCGGCGAGACAGGCGCAGGCCACAAATGTCGCGCCGAGCGTCTTCACGAAAATGGCGTCGAATCGCATTCCTTCCTGGGCGAGCGCGAGTCCGACGAGCGCGGCGAGGTTGATCCACAATCCGACCGACGTCGCCGTCGCGAGCCCGACCGCGCCAAGCGGTCGAAACAGCACGATCTTCAACGCGACATTCGCGGCGAGCGCCGCCAGCGCGATGAGCATCGGCGTTCTTGTGTCGCCGCGCGCCTGGAAACTCGCGCGCGCCGAGGCGATCAGCACAAGCGCCATGAGACCGGCGCCATAGGCGGCGAGCACGTCCCCGGCGGCGTAGGCGTCGGCCGCCGAGAATTTGCCGCGCTGGAAGAGCCCCGCGACGATCAACTCGGGGATCGTGTCGAAGGCGATGAAGAACGGCGCCGCCAGCGCGACGGTAAGCGCCATGGTTCGGCTCTGCGCGTGAAGCGCGCCCGCCTCATCGCCCGCCGCGAGCCGGCGGCTCATCTCCGGCAGCAGCACCGTGCCGGCGGCGATGCCGATGACGCCGACCGGAAGCTGGTACAGCCGCTCCGCGTAAGAAATCGACGACACGCCGCCGTCGGGAAGCATCGACGAGAGAATTGTGTCGGCGAGCACGGCGATCTGCGGACTTGCCGAGCCGATAATCGCAGGCCCCAGGCGAATGAAGAAATCGCGCACGCGCGCCCAATGCGGCTTGCGCAAGCGTTGCAGAACGCCAATGCGCCGCGCTTGCCACATCAACAGTCCGAGCTCCAGAACGCCGGAGATGGTGATGCCCCAGCTCGCCGCATAGCCGGCGTTTGGGAATAGAAAGGCGACGGCGAGCGCCGCCATCACAGAAAAATTCATCAGATTGGGCGCGAAGGCAGGAAGCGCGAAGCGGCCGCGCGCGTTCAAGGCGCCCATGTGCAAGACGAAGAGCGTGATGAAGAGCAGATAGGGAAAGGTGATGCGCGTCAGATTGACGGCGAGCGCGAATTTTTCCGGCCGGTCGTCGAGTCCCGGCGCGAGCAGCGAGACGAATTGGGGCGTCAGCGTCCAGACGACGGCGAGCAATATGATCTGCGAGGCGAGGAGCAGCGTGTAGACTTCGCCGGCGAATTCCTCGGCCGCCGCGTCGCCCTTCTGCTCGATCGCCATCGAATAAGATGGAACGAAAGCCGCATTGAACGCGCCTTCGCCGAAGATCGCGCGAAAACTGTTGGGCAGGCGTTGCGCGATGAAGAAGGCGTCCGAAACGGCGCCCGCGCCCATGATCGCCGACTGCATGGCGAGCGACAGAAAGCCCGTCACCCGCGAGAGCAGGGTGAAGCCGCCGACCGAGAGCAGATTGCGAATCATCGCAATCGTCCTAGCAGGATTCGGTTAAGCCTGCGCTCCCGTCAGTGCGGACAGTGCAGGGAGTATCCGCCAGTGATCGTGGCGAGCTCGTCGCCTTCGCCCCGAGACCAGCGAATGTTGGCGCTGCGTCGGCATTTGTCGGAAATATCGGCTCGGCGTTCGTATGTGGCGACATCCTGATCCGCATCCACCGTGAATCCTTCGTCGCGCAGCTCATCAATGAGATCGTCGACTTCCGTCGAACCCACGTGAAAGCGTTTGGCGAGCCGCGCCTGGAAGAGCCGCTGATCGGCCTCGGTCTTCGATTCGGGGAGGCCGTCGAGCAGGGTCGGCACGGCGGGGGCCGCCACGAAGCGCCACATGCGGACGCCGAAGGCGGCGAATAGCGCAATCAAGGCCGCGGCGATCAAGAGGTTTCTGCCGCGCAATGGCGAACGGCGCTCGGTGTTCATAGATGCACGCCTCGTCCCCTTTGTGCAGTTGCAGCGCGAGGCATCTGCGAAAGCCCGCGCGCTTTCAGTTTGTCGACGCCCTAGTCGCCCGCTTTGGCGTTGGTTACGTCGTTCTCGCCCAGCCTCTCGGCGACGAGATAGAGCGGCCTTCCCTTTACCTCATTGAAGATGCGGGCGACATACTCGCCGAGCACGCCAAGCGAAATCAGCTGAACGCCGGAGAAGAAGGCGATTGAGACCACCAGAGTGGGAAAGCCCGGCGTATCCACGCCCAAAACCATGGTGCGGGCCCAATAATAGCCGGCCATCGCGATCGCGAAGGCGGAAATCGCCAAGCCTACATAGGTCCACACCTTGAGCGGAATCGACGAAAAGGACATCAGCCCGTCGAGCGCAAATCGCGCAAGCCGAAGGAAATTAAATTTTGACGTTCCGCCGGCGCGGCCTTCGACGTCGAAAGGCACGCCGATCGATCTGAAGCCGATCCAGGCGAAGAGGCCCTTATTAAAGCGCGCGCGCTCGCGCATCGTCAGCAGCGCGTCGACCGCCTGCCGGTCGAGCAGGCGGAAGTCGCCGGCGCCCGGCGGCAGGCGCACGTCGCCAAAATTCTCCAGCAAACGGTAAAAAACATGCGTCAACGCCGCGCGCAGCTTGGGATCGGTCGCTCGGTCGATGCGCTCGCCGTAGACGTTCTTATAGCCTTCCCGCCACTTCTCGATGAATTGCGGGATGACTTCCGGCGGGTGCTGCAGGTCGGCGTCCATGATGACGACCGCGCGTCCGAGCGTGGCGTCGAGCCCCGCGACGATCGCCACCTCCTTGCCGAAGTTGCGCGAAAGCGACAGAGCGCGAAAGCGCGGCTCCTCGGCGCAGAGCTCGCGTAATATCTCCAGACTCTCGTCGCTGGAGCCGTCGTCGACGAAGATCGCTTCATAGGAGGCGTCGCATGCGTCAACGGCCAGGGCGAGTCTGGCCGCGAGAGCGCGAAGATTTTGGGCTTCGTTGAAGACGGGAATCACGAACGATAGATCGGGCCTGTTCATGGCGGCGTTTAAACCAATATTTATAGGCGGAGCATAGGATTAACGGGCGCAGCAAAGGCGAAGCCGCTTGGGCGGCGCAGAGGAGCGGGCGATGGTTGATAACCAGATTGTTGCGGTTTGCGCGGACGATTACAGCCTGTCTTATGGGGTCAGCGCCGGCATTTTGGAAGCGCTCGACGCGGGGAGGCTCACTGCGGTTTCGGCTTTGGTGAATGGTCCGCGCTGGCCGGCGATGGGCTTGGAGCTGTCTCGCCGCGGCGGAAACGCGGACGTCGGCCTGCATTTCAATCTCACCCTCGGGCGGCCTCTCTCGTCGATGCCGAAGTTCGCGCCCAATGGAGAGTTTCCGCCGCTCTCCAAAGTTGTCCAGATGGCTTTCGGCCGGCGTTTGCCAATGGACGAGATCCGCACCGAGATCAATCGGCAGTTCGACCGGTTCGAAGCGGTGATGGACCGCCCCCCGGATCATGTCGACGGGCACCAGCACATTCACGTCCTTCCCGGCATCAGGACGGCGCTGCTCGATGCGATGGAGGCGAGAAAGCTGGGCGGCCGGGCCTGGGTTCGCGACGCCGGGGATGGCTTACATCGCATTCTCTTGCGCGGCATCAACGCCCGCAAGGCGCTCTCCACGCTCTCGCTGGCCAGCGGCTTTCGCCGGGAGGTGCGCCAGCGCGGCTTCGGCGTCAACGACGGCTTCGCCGGATTCTCGAATTTCCACCCAAGCTTCGATTACGCCAAGATTTTTCAGAGCTATCTTCGAGCGCCCGGCAGCAGACATCTCATCATGTGCCATCCTGGCCATGTCGACGAAGAGCTGCGAAGGCTCGATCCGGTGACGATCACCCGCGAGCAGGAGCTTGCTTTCCTGCTGTCGACTCGACTGCCGGAGATGCTGGAGAAGCGCGGTCTGCGTTTGGGTCGTCTGTCGCAGGCGAGCCGGAACCTAAGCGCCCAGCATGCGGCGGCTCAGTAGATCCCTTCGAAGGAGATCGGCGCCCGCTTCTTGCCGTCCTGCAAATAGATGTCCTTTGAGAACGGCGCGCGTCGGCGGTTGAAGGCCTGAAGCCACCATCCGTCGCCTAGCGGATCGAAGACCGGGGCGTCGGTTCGGCGGAAGATCGCGGTCGAGCCGACAAACTCCACCTTTTCGAACATGTGATCTTCGCTCAGGAAGTCCGCAAGCCGGCTGATGGTTGGAATGTGGATGTCGTCGACGACGAGCAGCCCATCCGTCTTCAGGTGCGGATAGAAGTAATAATATTCGAGTTCGGGGAACGGAAAGCCGTGCGGACCGTCGATCAGGACAAGGTCGTAGCGAAAATGGTCTTCGTGTCGCGGCAGCGTGAGCTGAGTTGGCCCAAAGACAAGGTCGAGGCGGTCCGGACGCGTCGCGGGACAGTTCATGAAATAGTCGACGCTGGACGCTTGCTGTCCGCGATCGTCAAAGCAGAAAACCTTGTGCCGTTCGGCGATGCGCGAAAAAAAGATGGTGGATTTTCCGCAGCCCGTTTCGGCTGAGAAGATCTCCGTTCCGGTCAGCAGGCGCTCGATGCGCAGCAAGGTGCGTAGGGGCATCGATCCCGCGCTATGGGCGTAGCCGAAGGCGCGCTCATAGTCCCCGATTTCGGCTGCGAGGCTTTTGTCGCGCGTCGCCTCCGCCCGCAGAGGCGACGGGATTGATGAGAGCGGAGAGCTCCAAAGCCTTCGCCGCACTCGATTGATCAGCTTGCGGGCGAAGGACGAGGGCATGGCTCTTGATGTTTCTCGAGGGTCCGCGAAAGGGTTTATGGCTTATAGCAGCGCGAGCCTCGCCAAGGAAGCGATAGGCCGCCGCCCGCCGCTGAAGTCCCGGCGCCAGATACTTTCAAACGAATTCAGTGTCTAAGCCGAAATCGAAGACCGGGGCGGAGTGCGTCAGGGCGCCAACGGAAATAAAGTCGACGCCGGTTTTCGCGATTTCCTCGACGCTCGCGAGCGTCACGCCGCCCGAGGCTTCACAGATCATGCGGCCGCCGACGAGCGCCACGGCGCTGCGCAGATCGTCGAGCGTCATATTGTCGAGCAGCACGGCGTCCGCCCCCTCGTCGAGCACCTCGCGCAGCTGGTCGAGCCTATCGACTTCGATCTCGATTTTGACGAGATGGCCAATATTCCGCTTGGCGGCTCTGAGCGCCGGAACGACGCCGCCAGCGACGGCGACGTGGTTATCCTTGATGAGCACGGCGTCGTCGAGGCCGAAGCGGTGATTGACGCCGCCGCCGCATCGAACGGCGTATTTCTCCAAGGCGCGCAACAAGGGCGTGGTTTTGCGCGTGTCGCAGATTCGCGCGGATGTTCCGGCGATGGCGCTGACGTAGCGCGCCGTGAGCGTGGCGACGCCGGACAGTCGGCCAAGAAAATTCAGCGCCACCCGCTCCGCAGAGAGAATGGGCCTGGCCGGGCCCGAAATTATCGCCGCGAGCGCTCCCGGCTCGACGCGGGCGCCATCGGCCGCCTGCGCTTCGAAGATGATTTGAGGGTCCATGAGCGCGAAGGCGGCGCGCGCCGCCTGAAGTCCGGCGACGACGCCCGAATCGCGCGCGACAATTCCCGCCCGGGCCTGCGCGCGTGCGGGGATGGTCGCCTGCGTCGTGACGTCGCCGGCGCGCCCCAAATCTTCGACGAGCGCGGCGCGAACCGCCGCCTCGATCAGCATCGGGGGCAAATCGGCGATCATGACTCGACCTTGTCGGCGGTGCGCAGGGCGGCGTCGAGCGTCGTGAGCGAGCGGCGCGCGAGCGCGGGGACCGGCTGCGGAAAGTCGGAACGAAAATGCGCGCCACGGCTCTCGCGTCGTTGGAACGCGGCCGCCGCGATGAACAGACCCGTCGTCAACATATTGCGCGCCTCAATATCGCTCGTCCGCGAGATCATGCGCCGGATCGACCTTACCGCGACCGCGAGCCCGGCGCCGTTGCGGATGACGCCCACATTCGCCGACATCAGATCGCGCAGTTCTTCGATGACCGCAAAATCACGATCGCGCGGCGCCGGCTCCATGCGCTCGGCCTTCGGGCGCCATTCGACCGGCAAGAGCGGCGTCGCGCGCACGTCCGCCGCGACGCGGGCGCCGAAAACGATCGCCTCGAGAAGAGAATTGGACGCGAGCCGGTTCGCGCCGTGAACGCCGGTCGACGCGACTTCGCCGACCGCCCAGAGGCCATCGAGGTTCGTGCGCCCGCGGTCGTCGGTCCAGACGCCGCCCATATGGTAATGCGCCGCCGGCGCGATCGGAATAAGTTCGCGCGAGGGATCGATCCCGGCGCTCATGCAACTTGCGTAAACTGTCGGAAAGCGCGTCGGGAATTCGGCGCCGATGGCCGAGCGGGCGTCGAGAAACGCGCCCTTTCCGGCCTTGACGCTGGCGAAGACGCCGCGGGCGACAATGTCGCGCGGCGCAAGCTCCCCATTTGGATCGATGTCGAGCATGAAGCGTCGGCCATCCCGATCCACGATCGTCGCGCCTTCGCCGCGCAGAGCCTCGGTCGCGAGCGGCGCCGGATCGGCGTCAATGTCGATCGCCGTCGGGTGAAACTGAACAAACTCCGCATCAGCGATCAGCGCGCCCGCCCGCGCCGCCATAGCGACGCCGATGCCGCGCGCCTCCAACGGGTTGGTCGTGACCCGGTACAGATGGCCAATCCCGCCCGTCGCGAGAATGAGCGCCGAACAGGGCGTCTCATGGATCATGCCGGCGTTGTCGCGGGCGCGCACGCCAACCGCGCGCCCCCCGCGCACGATGATCTCCTGCGCCGAATAGCCTTCGACGATGTGGATCGAAGGCGTTCTGGCGACTTCCTTGGCGAGGATGTCCATGATCGCCCGCCCGGCGACATCGCCCTGGACACGCACGATGCGACGACGCGAATGCGCTGCCTCCTGCGAGGGGAGAAAGGCGCCGAGGGCCGACCGATCGAAGGGGGTTCCCATCGCCGCGAGGTCTTCGACGCGTGCGCGCGCTTCCTGGGCCATGCCGAGCGCGATGTCGCGGTCCACGAGGCCGCCGCCCGCCGCCACCGTGTCGTCGGCGTGGCTTTCCGGCGTGTCGCCTTCTTCGACGGCCGCGGCGATGCCGCCCTGCGCCCAAAAGGACGAGCCGCTGTAGCCGACGGGAGTCGGCGCGAAGATCGCCACCGGAGTCGGCGCCATTTTGAGCGCGCAGAACACGCCCGCGAGCCCGCCGCCGATGATGATGATGGGAGGCAAATTCTCGCGCATCGACCGTTTAGTCGACTGCGACTGCAGCGAGCCGCGCGAGCGCGGCGGCCTCACGGGCGATCGCCGCTTCGACCAGGCTGCGCGCGCGCGGCGGCAAGGGCAGGGCGAGGGCCGCCGCATGGCCCTTGGGCGACATTTTGCACAAGGTTTTGCCGAGAATGTCGACGAGCTTGTCGTCGGCATACTCGCGGTGCTTTTCCAGAAATTCCTCGAAGTAATGCTCGAGAAAGACGATCGCGGCGATGTTTTCGAGCGCCTGCGACTCCGGGTCTTTCTTGAGCTGTTCCTTACGGATCAGCGCGCCGACATGCGCGACGGCCGCTTCGTCATAGCCATGCGCGCGCATGATCTCCGCGACCAGATGGGCATGGTGGATGCGGCAGGCGCGCCGCCATTCGTTGTAGCCGCGACGGCCTTCCTCATAATCCGCACGGGCGATCTCCCAGCGCCGCAGATGTTGCGCGCGGGTCGCAATCTTCAGCAGATCGGAGGCGTCAGGGTAGAGCGCGGCAAGTCGCGCGCTCATGCGCTCGGCGTAGACCTGCTCAAAGGCTCGGCCCTCGAGCCGGCGCGGATCGTCGGCATTGGCGGCGTCGATGGCCGCAATCGTCGCATCGAGCGCCAACATTGTCCGCCCTGTTCAAGTCAGGCCAAGCGGCCCGCAGTCTAGCCTAGATCGATCATCCGTTGCACGCTGCGGCGCGCGCGCTCGGCCACTGCGGGATCAACGGTCACTTCTTCGCGGACGTAAAGCAGGCTGTCGAGGATTTTCGGCAGCGTGATGCGCTTCATATGCGGGCAGAAGTTGCACGGCCGCACGAATTCGACGTCCGGCGTTTCGGCGGCGACATTGTCGGCCATCGAGCATTCGGTGACGAGCAGCACGCGGGCCGGCTTCCTGCTGCGCACAAAATCGATCATCGCCGCCGTCGAGCCGGCGAAATCGGCGACTTCCACAACCTCTCGTGGACATTCAGGATGGGCAAGCACCTGCACGCCGGGATGATCGGCGCGATAATTCTCGATCTCTTCGGCGGTGAAGCGCTCATGCACCTCGCAGGCGCCGCGCCAGGCGATGATCTTCACTTTCGTCTGCGCGGCGACGTTCTGCGCCAGATAGCGGTCGGGAACCATGATCACGCGCTCGGCGCCGAGGCTCTCGACGACTTTTACCGCGTTCGACGAGGTGCAGCAGATGTCGACCTCGGCTTTCACGTCGGCTGAGGTGTTGACATAGGCGACGATGGGAACGCCGGGATATTGTTTGCGCAGGGCGCGCACGTCGGCGCCGGTGATCGACTCCGCAAGCGAGCAGCCCGCCTTCATGTCCGGCGTGAGCACGACCTTGTTCGGATTGAGCAGCTTCGAGGTTTCGGCCATGAAATGCACGCCGCCCTGAACGATGATGTCGGCGTCGGATTTCGCGGCAAGTTTGGCGAGCTGCAGGCTGTCGCCGATGTGATCGGCGACGCAGTGGTAGATCTCCGGCGTCATGTAGTTATGCGCAAGGATGGTGGCGTTGCGCACATGTTTGAGATCGTTGATCGCCTTCACATAAGGGGCGTGGAACGGCCATTCGACGGGCGGAATGACTCGCGCCACGCGCTCGTAGAGATGCGCGGTCGCGGCTTGAACCTCGGGCGTCCATTCCAGATCAGGGCGGGGAAGGGCCGGAAAGCGGCCGCGCGGGCCAACGCCAAGGGCGTTCGCCGGAGGCTCTCGCCTTGCGCTCGGCGCGCTTCGAACGTCGTTGGTCAAGAGTGTCATCGTCTGGCGCCCCATTCTTATACTCAACTTGAGTATAAGTAGCCCCCAATAAATCTCCGAGACGGATCCCCGCTCGGAGCGCTCAAGTTTCGAGACTAAGCCGCGGACGAGGATCTCGCAACTTCGTCGCGCAAGACATGTGCTCGGCACGAGTATATGTCAAGGGAAAGACGGCTAGGGACGGCGGCGGATGGACGCTTTCGGCGCGGGTCAAAGCTGCTATAGACGGCGCATGCAATCAGGGGCGCCGCAAGCTTCTTTCCCGCACCGCCACCTTCTCGGCATTGAAGGATTGACCCGTCCTGACATCGTCACCCTTCTCGACATGGCCGAGGAGGCGATCGAAGTGTCGCGACGGGTCGACAAGAAGCGTTCGAGTTTGCGCGGGCGGACGCAAATCAATCTGTTTTACGAATCGTCAACGCGCACGCAGGCGTCCTTCGAGATCGCCGGCAAGCGTCTGGGCGCCGACGTGATGAACATGTCGGTCGCGCGCTCCTCCGAGTCGAAAGGCGAGACGCTGATCGACACGGCGGTGACGCTCAACGCAATGCGGCCGGATATCATCGTCGTTCGCCATGCGCATGCCGGCGCGGCGCATCTTCTGGCGCGAAAGGTCGACTGTTCCGTCGTCAACGCCGGCGACGGCGCGCATGAACATCCGACGCAGGCGCTGCTCGACGCGCTGACGATCAGGCGGAATAAGGGGCGCATCGAGGGGCTGACGATCGCGATCTGCGGCGACATTCTCCATTCACGCGTCGCGCGCTCAAACATCCTGCTGCTTGGCGCGCTTGGCGCCCGCGTGCGCGTCGTCGGGCCTTCGACGCTTGCGCCGGATAGTCTGTCGCGGCTGGGCGTCGAAGTGTTTCACGACATGCGGCGCGGACTTGAGGCCGCTGACATAGTTATGATGCTGCGCCTTCAGCGCGAGCGCATGGCCGGCGCGCTGACGCCGAGCGCCCGCGAATATTTCCACTTCTTCGGGCTCGACGAAGAGAAGCTGGCCTATGCGGCGCCCGATGCGCTGGTCATGCATCCCGGACCGATGAATCGCGGCGTGGAAATCGACACCGCCGTCGCCGACAGCGCGCGCTCGCTTATCCGCGAACAGGTCGAGATGGGCGTTGCGGTGCGCATGGCGGTGCTCGAAGCGCTCGCGCAGCACCTGCCAAATGTGTAAGCTTCTCCAAAATCAATGATCGTAGGGGAGTAGAAATGATCAAGCTCATCCGCTTTGTTGGGCTCATCATCCAGTCAATCTTGATCGAGTTTTTGCACGTCTTCGGGCTCGTGGCGTTTCTTCTCGCCGCGGCGCTCGGCTATTTCCGGGCGCCGTCCTGGCTCGTGCCGATCGTCGGCATTGTCTGCGGAATCGTCGCCGACAAATTTATCGACCAGACCGAAGTCATCGCCCTTCTCGAACGGGCGGCGTCCGCCAATCAACGCGGCGGCTTCCTGGTGATCGTCTACATTATCATTGTCGCGGTCGGCTATGTCGCAGGCGCTTATGCGCGCGGGGCGATGCATCGCCGCAAGGTCGCGCAGGCGACGCCGAGCCCCGTGGCGAAGCAGCCGCAGGCGGCGAACCCGGCAGCCAAGCAGCCGCAAAGGCGCAAGCGCAGCTGATCGCCATAGAGCAGGCCCCGAAAAAGTTGACAGCTTTTTCGATGAGAAACTGCTCCACCATTTTCGCTTTGAGCGGTACCCTATCGATCACATGTTTCCATGTGATCGGGAATCGCCCAAAGCCTGAGGAACGCGCGCCGACGTTCGGCGCGTTGCCCTTACAACCCTTCGAACAGCGCCGTCGAGAGATAGCGCTCGGCGAAGGACGGGATGATCAAAACGATATTCTTGCCCTCGGCCTCGGGGCGGCTGGCGATCTCCAAGGCGGCGGCGACGGCGGCGCCCGATGAGATGCCGCCGGGAATCCCCTCCAGCCGAGCGAGCAGCCGCGCCGTCTCAAATGCTGTCTGATTGCCGATCGTGACGATCTCGTCGATGACGCTTCGATCGAGAATGGGCGGCACGAAGCCCGCGCCGATGCCTTGGATTTTATGGGGGCCGGGCGGGCGCCCGGAAAGCACGGCCGAATCTTCCGGCTCCACGGCCACGACGCGCAAGCCGGGCCGGCGCGCCTTCAGCGCCTGGCCGACGCCCGTGATCGTGCCGCCAGTGCCGACGCCCGACACGAAATAGTCGACCTCGCCATTGGTGTCGTTCCAGATTTCCTCCGCCGTCGTCACGCGGTGAATCTCGGGATTGGCGGGGTTTTCGAACTGCTGGGGAATGACGGCGTCGGGATTTTGGTCGGCGAGTTCACTGGCCTTGGCGAGCGCCCCCTTCATCCCCTGCGAGGCGGGGGTGAGCACAAGTTCGGCGCCGAGCAGCGCCAGCATCTTGCGCCGCTCGATCGACATCGATTCCGGCATGATGAGAATGAGTCGATAGCCGCGCGCGGCGGCGACGAAGGCAAGCGCGATGCCGGTGTTGCCTGACGTCGGTTCGATCAGCACCGTTTTCCCCGGCGTGATCCTGCCGCTCTTTTCGAGCGATTCGATCATGCTGACGCCGATGCGGTCTTTGACGCTCGCGATCGGGTTGAAGAATTCGAGTTTGGCGAGGAGATTGGCCTTCACGCCGCGCTCGCGCGCGAATCGATCAAGCCGGACGAGCGGCGTATCGCCGATCGTCTGCGTGATGGAATCATAGATGCGGCCTCGGCCAGGTTTGGCCGGCGGCGTGAAGCTTGGTACAGCCTGAGACATGTCTCGCCCCCAGAGAAAGAAGAATGAGGTCTAGATTGATAGTTTGATTCCGACCAGAGCCATGACGCTCGCAAGCGCCGGCCGCAGGTAGCGGTCGGGAACCCGAGCAGCGAAATGGGCGCCAATGGCGATGCCTGGAAGAGACCCGATGAGGAGCGAAAGCAGCAGCAACCAGTCGACGCCGCCCATCAGCCAGTGCCCGAAGCCGGCGATCAGCGTCAGCGGCACGGCATGGGCGATATCGGAGCCGACAAGACGCGCCGTCGGGGTGTGCGAATACAGCGCCAGCAGCACAGTCATGCCGATCGCCCCGGCGCCGACCGAAGAGATCGAGACCAGCACGCCGAGAAGAACGCCGAGAATCGCCGTCAGCCACAACAAGCGCCGATCGCTCATGTCGTTCGTGTGTTTCGCGATGTGATCGAGGATCCACCGCCGGAAGAGAATCGAGAAGGCCGTCAGCAGCAGCGCGAATCCAAGCGCCGAGGTGATGAGCCCATTGGCCGCATGGCCGCCGGACTTGCCGAGCCAAGAGAGGACGAGAAGACTCGCGACGCTCGCGGGCACGCTGCCATAGGCCAGCCGGCGGGTGATGCGCCAGTCGACCGTCCCGTGCAGGGCGTGAACGAGCGTGCCATTCGTCTTGGTGACGGCGGCGTAAAGCAGGTCGGTGCCAACGGCGGTCGTCGGCGGCACGCCGAAAACCAGCATCAGGATCGGCGTCATCAGCGAGCCGCCGCCGACGCCGGTGAATCCGACAAGCGCGCCGACGAAGAAGCCAGAAGCGGAGTAGAGGAGATTGATCGCGTTGAGCGCGTCCAAAAAGGCGGGCATTTCTTTCTTTCGTCGGCAATGCTAGTTCTACTCTATAAAGATAGTCAACTTTGTCAATTCTGGCGCGCGCCGCATTTGGGGAAAAGATGAACATGCCGGTCGACTGCAGTAGTATGTCGGCGCAAAAGGGCGTCCGGTTCGGACCTCGGCCCTAAAGGTCATGACGGGAATGCTGACAAAAAAAGCCAAATACGGCCTCAAGGCCATGGTTCACCTGGCGGGGGTGCGGCCGGGAGAAACCGCATTGGTCGCGGAGATCGCCGCCTCCAACCAGATTCCGAAGAAGTTTCTCGATGCAATTTTAGGCGAACTGCGCAACGCTGGCTTCGTCCATTCGAAAAAAGGCAAAGGCGGCGGCTATATGTTGGCGCGGCCGCCTTCAGACATAGGCGTTGGCAATATCGTGCGCGCGCTCGACGGACCGCTGGCGCCTATCCAATGCGCAAGTAAGACCGTCTACCGTCGTTGCGACGACTGCACGGACGAGACGCGATGCGCGGTTCGCCTGGTCATGCTGCGGGCGCGAGAGGCGATCGCCGAAGTGCTCGACAAGACGTCGCTTGAGCAGATGCGCGGATTGGGCGAGAGCGGCGACGGCGTTCGTCTGCTCGTCGGCGGGGGAACTGTGCGCGAAGCCATGGACATGGCGTGAGCCGGCGCCTATAAAACGCCGGCGGCAGATTCTTGCGCCGCAGCATCTCCTCCAAGGGGCCGGCGCAAGGCCGGAATGCGAATGTTGGACAGGGTGGCGCAAGTGACGAAGATGGGCGAGGCGACAGCGACTTTGCGCCACACCATGGTCGAACGCCAGCTTCGTCCGTTCGATGTGACCGACGTGCCCTTGCTTGAGCGCTTTCTCGAGACGCCGCGCGAGATTTTCCTGCCGCACTCGCTCGCCTCGGTCGCTTATTCGGATTTGGCGATCTCCGTAAAAGGCGCCAGCGGACGCAAACGCAACCTGCTGCCGCCGCTCGTATTAGCCCGGATGCTTCAAAGCGCCGACGTCAAAGCGACCGATAGGGTGCTCGATATTGGAGGCGTTGGGTACTCGTCCGCGCTGCTCTCTGGCCTCGCCGACAAGGTTGTCGCGCTGGAATGCGATCCAGATCTGGCCGACTGCGCCAAGACGGGACTCGCTGCCCTGGGCTGCGACAATGTGCAATTTGAGCTGGGGCCTCTTGAAAAAGGCTTCGCCGGCGGCGCCCCATATGACGTCATCATTATTCAAGGCCGCGTTCAGGCAGGACTCGAGGCGCTGTTTGAACAGCTGACGCCCGATGGTCGGCTGCTGGCGATCGTCACGCCCGAGACGCGCGCCGGCCAGCAGGTCGTGCGCTTTGAGCGCCAGGACGGCCGTGCGGCGGGCGAACTGCCGTTGTTCTCGGCGACGGCGCCGGTGCTCGATGGCTTCGAACATGCGCCAGCCTTCAACCTCTAGCGCCGCCATTTCGCCTCAATCGCGTTCCTAGCGTTGCGTTCGGTGTCATCGTTGAGACGGGTCGCCGCCGTAGAGTGGCGCGCAGGTCGACGCGTGAGGATAGGTTGAGAAAATGAGAAGCGACGGGTTTGGCCTCGGGTGGCGGCGGTCGGCCGACGTCCTGTCCTGCACCGCGGCATTTGCGCTTGCAGCCGTCGCTCTTTCGCCGGGCCGGGCCTCTGCGGAGAGCCTTAGGTCGGCTCTGGCGCGGGCCTATTACGGCAACCCGGATCTCAACCAGAGCCGCGCCAATGTGCGGGTGCGCGATGAAGACGCGCCGAAAGCAAAATCGGGCCTTCGACCGAAAGCCAGCATCACGGCTCAGTACGGCGCGCAATACGCCGCGATCAAGATTCCCTTTGGCGGCAGCAGCAGCCAACAGGCGGGCGCCGCGGCTGGCGCGAGCGGCGATTTTCAGGACACCTACGTGGGGTACCCACGCGGCGCGACGCTGAACATGTCGCAGACGCTGTTCGACGGCTTCCGCACGGAAAACTCCGTGCGCCAGGCGGAATCGGGCGTCTTCGCGGCGCGCTCGACCATGCGCCTGACCGAGCAGGCGACCCTTCAGAACGGCGCAACCGCCTATATGAACGTGCTGCGCGACACGGCGGTGGTGTCGCTGCGCAAAAACAACATTTCGGTGCTTGAGGAACAGCTCAAGCAGAGCCGCGATCGGTTCCAGGTCGGCGAAGTGACTCGAACCGACGTGTCCCAGGCGGAAGCTTCGGTCGCGCTGGCGCGTTCGGAATTCTATGCCGCGCAGGCGCAGCTCAAGAACAGCATGGCGAACTACCGCCAGATCATCGGCGCTGAGCCAAAACACCTTGAGCCGGGGCGCAGCCTCGAGCCGTTATTGCCGAAGTCGCTGGAGCAGGCGATCGCCATCGCATTGGTGGAGCATCCCGGCGTGACCGCGGCCTTTCATCAGGTGGACGCGGCGGCGCTCGCGGTCAAGGTCGCGGAAGGCGCGCTGGCGCCCAACCTCTCCGTCAACGGCCAGGTGTCGAATCAATATGACTCGTTTCTCGGATTGCCGGGATCGAAGCAGTTCACTGCATCAGCGACAGCGCAGTTGAATGTCCCGCTCTATCAGGGCGGCGTCGAATATGCCTCAATTCGCCAAGCCAAGGAGCAACTCGGCCAGGCGCGGCTAAATGCCGACGTTCAGCGCGAGAGCGTCCGCGCAAGCGTCGTTTCGAGCTACGGGCTCCTCGACACCGCCAAGGCGTCGATTATCTCTGGACAGGCGGCGGTGAAGGCGGCGGAGACCGCGCTCGCCGGGGTGCGTGAAGAGGCCAAGGTCGGGCAACGCACGACGCTCGATGTGTTGAATGCGCAGCAGTCGCTGCTGAACGCCAGGGTCAACCTCGTCACCTCGCAGCGCGATCGCGTCGTGGCCTCTTATGCGGCGCTGGGGTCGATCGGACGCTTGTCGGCGCAGGAACTCGACCTCGCGGTCGCGCTCTATGACCCGAGCGTTCATCTCAATCAGGTGCACGACCTGTGGTTCGGTATCGACACGCCCGACGGCCGATAAGATTTTCGCGAATGCGGGTGACATCATAGCGCGAAAAGTGTGGAATTCTCTCGGACCAAGTTGATTCGCGGTTCTTGCGCGGTCAGAGATCCGGTCCACCCTCATGCGCGGCCTTTGCGCAAAGCGGCAGAACTCCATGAGCGCAGCGAACGCATCCGCCCCGTCGCATTCGTTGCAGGACGAAGCGCGCGCGAACGAGCCGTCGATGGAGGAAATTCTCGCTTCAATCCGTCGTATCATCGCCGACGACGACAGCCTGCCGGACGTGCGTCGCGATGATCGCCGGCGTGCGCGCGACATCGAGGGGGCGCGCAGCGCCTATCCCGCGCCCGTACTCGAGCGACGCGAGGACGAACCGCCGTTCATTGACGCTCTGCACGACGGGATCGAAGACGAAGGGGAGGTTCGGCTGGTGTATGTCGCCGGCGACGCTCCTCAGGAGACGGGACCCGAACTGACGGAAACCGAAGAATTATCGGAGATTGAACGCGTGGCAGAGCGCCAAGAGGCGGGCATGGAGATCAGCGAGGTTGCGACGGTCGCTGAGAGGGCGTTGCTTTCGGATGAGTCCGCTGCGACGGTCGCGTCACAATTTCAAGCGCTCGCCGCTGGCGTAGCGTTCGGCGAAAGCGACGTTCTCGACAGATGCGCAAAAGAAATGCTGCAGCCGATACTGCAGCAATGGCTCGAGGCGAATCTGCCGTCGCTCGTGGAGCAGCTGGTGCGCGCCGAAATTGAACGGATCGCGCGGCCTGCAAACCGTCTGGCGGCCTCGGCGCGCAAATCGAGTCAGCCTTAACGACGCTTTAAACGGGTCGAAGCTATCCTTGCGGTCATGCATCGGCTCAGAGTCCTGATTCATACGCTCGTCCTCCCGCTTAGCCTCTACACAGTGGCTGGCGTGATGGCCGCCTATTTCATCTGGCACGGCGTTAACGGTCAGCGCGGGCTGAAGATCGGTGAAGAATACGAGCAGAAGCTCGATCAGCTGCGTCTGGAGCGCAATTTGCTCAAGCTTCAACGCATGCACTGGGAAAGCCGCCTGGCTCTTATCAAAGGTGAGACGGTTGACGCCGACATCCTCGACGAGGAGGCGCGCAAGCGGCTGGGACGCGTGCACAAGAATGACGTCGTGATCTTTTTGCCGGGCGCGCCCTAACCTCGGCGCGGCGAGAAACGCGCCTGCAAGCCGGGTTGTCCGGCGCAGTCGACAATGCCACGTGAGATCAGATCTTCGAGATGGGCGAGGGCGGTCATCGCCGCCGCGACGTGGAGACGTTTGTCGACGCCCTCGTAGATGTGCGCGACGATATCGGCGAGCGTTTCGTCGCCCGATTCGAGACGCTGAAGAATGGCGGCCTCGCGCGCCCGCCGGTGATGAAGCAAGGCGCGCAGAAAACGCGGGGGATCGTGCACCGGTTCGCCGTGCCCCGGCCAATAGATGCGGTCACTGCGCCCGCGCAGCCGCTCGAGCGACGCCATATAGGCGCCCATGGAGCCGTCCGGCGGCGCGATCACGGTTGTCGCCCAGGCCATCACATGATCGCCGGTGAAGAGCGCCTGCTCCTTGGCGAGCGCGAAGCAGAGATGGTTCGCCGTGTGACCCGGCGTCGCCAGGGCCACAAGCGAAGCGTCGCCGATTTCGAGCGTATCGCCGTCTCTCAGCACGATATCCGGCGCGTAGGTCGGATCGTGGGCGGCGTCGAGATTGGGGGCGCCGATAGATCGTGACTCGCTGGGCGCGTAGGGAGCGCAGCCGGCGATTATTGCGCCCGTCGCCTGCTTCAAGGCGCGCGCCGCCGGCGAGTGGTCGCGATGCGTATGGGTCACCAGCACGTAACGCAGTCTTTCGCCGCCGATGCTTGCAAGCAGCGCCCCGACATGACGCGGGTCGTCAGGTCCGGGATCGATGATCGCCACATCGCCGTTTCCGACGAGGTAGCTGCATGTTCCGGTGTAGGTGAACGGACTGGGATTTGGCGCGAGCGCGCGTCGCGTCAGCGCCGAGACGCGCGCCGAAACGGCTGTGTATGTTCCGGCTTGAATGACGGCGCCCTCATCGCGGCCGAGGGGCCGCACGGCATCATAAGGCGTCGGAGGCGCGCTCGAAAGAGCGGCGCGGCGGTGGGACGCTCCCGCGCCGCGCCCGCAGATTACATCGGGAAAAGAGAGTTCTGGCGCTGCAGCTCGGATTGCACGGCGTAGCCTTTTTTTCCGCCGTAATTCACCTTGCACCAAGTCGTCTCGCCCCAGCCAAGAACGCAGCCGCCGATGTTGACCGTCGTGTTCTCGGGGATGCTGCCGATGATCTTGTAGTTGACGCCCGGGCCTTTGTAGATGGCGACGTCGTTGTTGGTGGTCACCGGCGCGATGTCGACGTTATTTCCCTGCGTGCCGAGCACGCCCGCGGCGACGAAGCCTTTCACGTTCCCAGCCTGAATCTGGCACCAGTCGCGTTTCCAGCCGCCGCCACAATCGAGCACCGTGACGTCAACGCCGGCTGGCAGCTGGGCGACGACGGGCCACTTCGGGCTGGGGCCGGATCGGACGTTCACGGCGCTGGTCAGGGGGCTGGCGAAAGCGGAAGCGCCGAACAGGACGGCAGCCGCTGTAGCGAATCCGATAATTTTCTTCATCTCTATCCTCCCAGATGAAAACTGGGCCCTTAATCTAGGCCCCGTTCGGAGGATTAACGAAACCCGAGCGAAACGGTTCCGCTCAAGGCCGCAATCCTCTTAAAACCATTCATATTCCTACGCCTGGCTTTAGCAAAGCGAAAGGCCGAGCCGCGCGCCGACCAAATTCCATTAGAGTTATCGATCGCGCTCGGGGGCGGGGCAAAAGATCATGGCGAGGCAAAAAAGAAGCGGCTTCGCCTGCCGGTTAAGGAAGACTCAGCCGCTAAGTTTCTCACGCGCGAACTCGAAACGCACGCTCCCGAGCCGGACGCGCGTGTGCGCGACGCCCGGCGCGAAACTCTACTCAGTCGAAAACCGCGCCCAGCGCCACGCCAAGCAGGCCGACGACGACCGCCGCCGGCAGGATGGCGTAACTGCCCATCAGCAGCGCGCCGATCACGCCGCCGATCGCCGCGGCGATCGCGCCGCCGACGATCTTGCCGGTGTTGCTCTCAGGTTTTTCCGTCGCCGAATCGCCGGCGTTCTGCATCGCCTCTTTCGACATGGCATCCTCGCGAGACATCACTGATCGCCGCATCGACGCGTCGGTAGCAAAGTCATGTGAGAGCGTGATGAGAGTTTCGTGAAGGCCGCGTCACCCGGGCGCCACTTTAGGTTCACACGCGCGGGCGTTGCGGCGTTTCGGAACCAATGTCGTAGGGCCTTAGGATACGAGCCCGCGCACCACCAGAACCGAGCATTGCGCGTGATTGACGATGGTCGTTGCGTTGGAGCCGATGAGAAAACGGTCCATGCCCGGCCGATGCGAGCACAGCACGATGAGATCGGCGCCCCATTCCTCGGCCTCGGCCAAGACTTTCTGATAGACCGGACCAAACAGCAGCGTCGTGGACACGCGTTCCGGCGCGCAGTCAATCTTGGCGGCGATCGCCGCTATTTCCTTCTCCAAGCCGCGACGCACCTGAACGGTGAAATTTTCAGGCACGTAGTCGAGAAATGAGATGGGCAGGAGCGATTGCACGTTGACGACGCGCATCTCGCTGTCAAAGGCCTTCGCCAATTCCTGTGCGACGGAGATCGCCCGGTCGGTCATCTCCGGTTCGGTGATATCGATCGGCAGCAGAATTTTGCGATACATCGGCGCGCTCCGGGAGATTCTCTCACCGGATATGGCGCGGGACCTGCTCGAAACAATGAGGAGGCCGAGCACCGTGCGCCTCGCGGCTTACGACGGCCTTGTGCGGCAAGAGCGAGCCCTTCGCAGGGCGTTGAGCGGCTGGTGGAGCTGCGGGGAATCGAACCCCGGACCTCTGCAGTGCGATTGCAGCGCTCTCCCATCTGAGCTACAGCCCCGTTCCGGCGCGTGGGGTACACGGGGGGCGATATCCTGTCAATTGGCTTGGCGCGCCGGCGCGCCGCCAAACGCTTGCCATCGCGATTTCTTGTATCGTCTGGTTCATCATCATTTTTGGCTTGCGCCAAGGCTCATTCGTGCCGCTGTCCCCGCAGCCGCCCATTCGCGCGCTGCTGTTGCCGGTCGGCGGTCTCGGCTGGACGGCGCTGCTCGACTACCGGCTCCTGCCGGGACTGTAGCGGGGCAGGCTTCGGGGGAGGGGCCCGCTAAGGATTGCCGCGGCGGGGCAGGGAGGCTAGACAGGGCGGAACCTCATCCGCTGGAAGCCGGTCATGTCCTACGCTATGGTCAAACTTCTTCTCACGATCATCGATATTTACTGGTGGATTCTGCTCGCCACGGTGGTCGTGTCCTGGCTCACGGCCTTCGACGTCATCAATATGCGCTCGAATGTCGCCTATTCGATCTGGAAATGGCTGAACGCCATGACCGAGCCGCTGCTGGGTCCGATCCGCTCAGTGCTGCCCAGCGTCGGCGGATTAGACATCTCGCCGCTCATCCTGCTGCTGCTCATGCAGTTCCTGCGCGATCTCATCGCCAACAGCGCCGGCGCCTACGCGCTTGGGTGAAGGAGGCGCGGAGAAAGCATCCTCCGCCTGGGCGATCGAATCGGGAGGCGTCGCCGTTTACGTGCGGCTGACGCCGAAAGGCGGACGCGACGCCGTCGAAGGCGTGGAGACTCTCGCCGACGGCCGCAGCGTCCTGAAGGCGCGGGTGCGCGCCGCGCCGGAGAACGGCCGAGCGAATACGGCGCTGATCGCGCTGATCGCCTCGACGCTAAGAACCCCTAAAAGCGCGGTTTCGATCCGCGCCGGCGCGACCAGCCGCGTCAAAACAGTTTTCGTTGCGGGCGCGCCCGCGCTCTATCTCGATGCGCTGGCGAAGCTGGCGCCAACAAGCGGTTAGGACATGAGCAAGTCGAAGATCAATGTCGGCAATTTTTTTGAAGACTTTAAAATCGGCCAGGTCATTCGCCACGCGGCGCCGCGGACGGTCACGGTCGGCGAGGTCGCGCTGTATACGGCCCTGTATTTGCCGCGCTTCGCCGTGCAGTCCTCGACCGCCTTTGCGCAGGCGATCGGCTATGAGCGCGCGCCGATCGACGATCTGCTCGTCTTTCATCTCGTGCTCGGTAAGACCGTGCCCGACGTCTCGCTCAACGCGATCGCCAATCTCGGCTACGCCGATTTCAAATTTCTGATCCCCGTCTATCCCGGCGACACGCTGTCGGCGACCTCGGAAGTCATCGGCCTGAAGGAAAATTCCAACAAGGAAACCGGCGTCGTCTATGTGCGCACGACAGGCGCCAATCAGCGCGGCGAGACCGTGCTGAGCTATGCGCGCTGGGTAATGGTGAAAAAGCGCGACAGGGACGCCCACGTGGGACCGGAGATCGTGCCCGATCTGCCGAAGTCCGTCGCCCCTTCCGAACTTGGCAAGGCGGCGCCGGCGATCAATGTCGGCGCCTATGACAAGGCGCTCGCCGGCTCCCGCTATTTTTGGGGGGATTACGACCAGGGCGAGAAAATCGACCATATCGACGGCATGACGGTCGAGGAGGCGGAGCATCAACTCGCGACCCGGCTCTACCAGAACAACTCGAAAGTTCATTTTAATCAGTACTATGAGGCGCAGGGCCGTTTCGGCAAGCGCATCATCTACGGCGGCCATGTGATTTCCCTCGCCCGGGCGCTGTCCTTCAACGGCCTGGAGAACGTCTTCCATATCTCGGCGGTGAACGGCGGACGTCACGTCAATCCGCTGTTCGCTGGGGGCACGGTCTTCGCCTGGTCGGAGGTTCTGGAGAAGGCGGAGATCCCCGGCCGTCAGGATATCGGCGCGTTGCGCCTGCGGCTCGTCGCAACCAAGGACAAGCCTTGCGCCGATTTTCCGCTCTACGGCGCCGACGGCAAGCCCGATCCGGCGGTGCTGCTTGATCTTGATTATTGGGGCGTGTTGCCGCGATGAATCAGCTATGATGCGCGGTCGTGTCAGGAATGTTGGGGGATTGGTCAAATGAACAGAACTTTGCTTGTTGCGCTCTCATTCTGCATGGCCGTCGCGGTCGCTCATCCTGTCCGCGCGGAAACCGCCGCGCCGGACAGCAAGATCGTCGTGCCTATGGAAGCGTTGCCGCGTTATGGCTCGCTGGTTTCCGCTTGGTACAAAAAGCCAGTCTACGATTTGAACGATAAGAAGGTCGGCGTGATCACCGACATGCTGTTTTCAGGCGGCGAGATCAACGCCGTCATGCTCGACGTCGGCGGCTTTCTCGGCATCGGCGCGAAGCACGTCGCCATTCCGGCCAACGACATCACGGTCACAGAAAAGAACAACAAGACGTGGCTGACCATCAATACGACGAAGGACATCGTGAAGAAGGCGACCGGCTACAAATATGATGCGGCCGAACACGCCTGGAAGGTGAAGTAGCAAGGGCGCGCCATAAGAGTTTCGCGCGGCCGCGCGCAGTCCGGCCGCCGCTCTTTCAAGAAGGATTTTTTCTATGCTGAAACGCGTCCTCGTCACCGTCTCGCTCGGTCTTGCCGCTTTTGCGCCGCTACCGGCCGGCGCCCAGAATGCCCAAACCGAAACCGTTGTCGTCGTGCCGCTCGAAAGGCTGCCGGTATACGGTTCGGTGGTCTCCGCGTGGTACAAGCAGCCGGTCTATGATCCCAATGAAAAGAAGCTCGGCGCGATCGCCGACATGCTGTTTTCCGCTGACGGCTCCATAAACGCCGTGATGCTGAACGTCGGCGGTTTTCTCGGCCTCGGGGTCAAGCATATTGCGATTCCCGTGTCCGCGATCACCATCACTCAGAAAAACAACAAGAGCTGGCTGACGCTCAATACGACGAAGGACCTGCTGAAGAAGGCTCTCGCGTATAAGTTCGACAAAGCCACCGGTTTGTGGGACCCGATTTGATCGGCTGAACTGTTTCCAAACGCGCGCGGCGGACTCTCGTCTGTTCGGATATCTGCCGCGAAGCTTGGAACATCGATCTTCGATGCTTGTTCTAGGCACACACACGAACGCCGTTCGTTGTGGCTAACAATCATGCACGGAGACAGCCATGCTCAAGTCCTACCTCTTCGCGGGCGCGCTTATCGCGACGCTGTCAGGCGCGGCTTTGGCCGAACAGATGAATCGCCCGGCCGGCGCCACGGATCGCTCCACGACCGGCGCGATGGACCGTTCGACCACGGGGACGACCGGCGCGCAGCCGCAATTTCTGACCACGCTTCCGCAGAACGCCCTGCTCGTTTCGAACATTCACAATCAAAACGTCTACGATCCTCAGGAAAATAAGCTCGGCGAAGTCAAGGATCTTGTTGTGGATCGCGGCGGCAAGGTCAGCGCGGCGATCATCTCGGTCGGCGGCTTTCTCGGCATGGGCGAGAAGGACGTCGCCGTCGCTTTCAGCGATCTCCAGGCTACTGAGCGCAACAACAAATGGTGGTTGACGGTGAACGCCACCAAGGATGAGCTGAAGAACGCGACGGGCTTCCGCTTCGATAAGAACAAGGGTCTTTGGACCCTCGGCAGCAAGTAACCGCCGCCGCCCAACGCTAAGCCTCGCCGCTCTGCGGCGGGGCTTTCTCACATACGCGCCGGCAGCTTGTCCTCGTCCGCAAGATTGGAGAAGCGCGTCACCTCAGCCTCGAAGGCGAGCTGCACTGTCCCTGTCGGACCATGACGCTGCTTGCCGATGATTGCTTCGGCGCGTCCATGTGCGCGCTCCATCTCCGCCATCCATTGAATGTGTTCTTCGGTGCCTTCGCGCGGCTCGCGATTGCGCAGATAATATTCTTCTCGGTAGACGAAGATGACGACGTCGGCGTCCTGCTCGATCGAGCCTGACTCGCGCAGATCGGACAGCTGCGGCCGCTTGTCGTCGCGGTTCTCCACCTGGCGGGAGAGCTGCGACAGCGCGATGATCGGCACATTGAGTTCTTTGGAAAGCGCCTTGAGGCCGGTCGTGATTTCGGTGAGTTCCTGCACGCGATTTTCATTGCGGGAACGCGAACCCGCGAGCAGTTGCAGATAGTCCACGACGAGCAGGTCCAGGCCTTTCTGGCGCTTGAGGCGCCGCGCCCGTGCGGTGAGCTGCGCGATCGAAATGCCGCCGCTCTGATCGATGTAGAAGGGAATGCTCTGCATCTCCCGTGCGGCGTCGGCGATGCGGCGAAAATCATCCTCATTGATGTCGCCGCGCCGGATCTTGTAACTTGGCACGCCGGATTGCTCGGCGATGACGCGCGTCGCCAATTGCTCGGCCGACATTTCCAAAGAAAAGAAGCCGACGATGCCGCCGTTGATCGTCTTCTGCGTTCCGTCGGGCTCAGCTTCGAATTGATAGGCGCGCGCAACATTGAAGGCGATGTTCGTGGCGAGAGCGGTCTTGCCCATGCCCGGTCGCCCGGCGACGATGATGAGATCGGATTTTTGCAGACCGCCCATCTTTTCGTCGAGATCGAGGAGGCCCGTGGCGACGCCGGACAGATGCCCGTCGCGCATATAGGCGCTGCTCGCCATGTCGAGCGCCGTAGTGAGCGCTTCGGCAAATCGCTGAAAGCCGCCGTCATAGCGTCCGGTCTCGGCGATCGAATAGAGCTGCCGTTCGGCTTCTTCGATCTGCGCGCGCGGCGGCGAATCGATCGGCGAATCATAGGCCGTGTTGACGATGTCCTGCCCGATGACGATGAGATCCCGGCGAACCGCGAGATCATGAACGGTGCGGCCATAGTCTTCGGCGTTGATGATCGTCGTCGCCTCGGCGGCGAGTCGGGCAAGATAGGCCTGGATCGTCACGCCGGCCGGAAGCTCGATGTCGGCGAGAAACGTCTTCAGCGTCACGACGGTCGCGAGCTTGCCGGCGCGAATGAGCTGCGCCGCGATTTCATAGATGCGTCGGTGCAAGTCCTCGGAAAAATGCTCGGGCTTCAGGAAGTCCGAGACCCTGTCGAAAGCGTCATTGTTGACGAGAATCGCGCCAAGCAGCGCTTGCTCGGCCTCGATATTGTGCGGCGGCGCGCGATAGGCAGGCGCGTCCGGCTGCGCGACCTGAAACGCGCGCCGGCCCGCCAACTGTTCGATTGGTGGCATCGGTGATCGGACTTGTTTGAGACTGTTCCGGGCTGCGAACGCGACGCGCGAGCCTGAGACGCCGTTAACCATACATTAACGGATCGGCGCCGCCAGAGCCTTTTGTCCGCCGCGGCGAGAAGCGAGTCTTATCCACATGGTGAAAAAGATTCGTTCCGCGCGCGTCCGACTCCTCTTGCATTGACAGAGAATCGGAGCGGGGGCCCGGGAAAACGAAACCGGCGGCCGAAAGGCCGCCGGCGATGGATGCATGCGCGCCTACGGGAGCTTACATCTCGACGTCGCCGGCTTCCGCCAGAGCCGCGCCGACCTCGAGGCCGAGATCGTCCATCGACGTCTCTTCCCGGATCGTAGCGCTTTCGCCGCGCGCCTGCCGCTCGGCCTCTTCTTCCGAACGGGCCACGTTGATCGTGATCTTCACATCGACTTCCGGATGCAAATGCACTGGCGTCTGATGAAGGCCGAGCGTTTTGATGGGGTGCACCAGGACGATCTGATCGCGATTGACCGAGAAGCCCCCCGCGGTCGCCGCCTCGGCGATATCTCGCGCCGAAACCGAGCCATAGAGCTGGCCGCTCTCGCCCGCCTGGCGAATGATGTTGAAGCTTTGTCCGTTGAGCTTTTCGGCGACGGCTTCGGCTTCTTTCTTAGCCTCGAGATTGCGCGCCTCGATCTGCGCCCGCTGGGTCTCGAAATGCTTCTTGTTGTTTTCCGTCGCGCGCAGCGCCTTGCCGCGCGCCAGCAGGAAATTGCGGGCGTAGCCGTCGCGCACGCGCACGGTCTCGCCCATCTGGCCGAGCTTGGCCACGCGTTCCAGCAGAATGACGTCCATCTTTGCTACTTCTCCGAGATTGCGGGCTATGTCGAGAAAAACCGGGCGAAAGTCAATCCGGTTTTTGCATCGCGGTGGGCCCGGCGTCCGTCTTTCGGACGCGATAGTTGAAGATCAGGTCGGCGACGCCGAGCGCGGCGAAAAACAGGAGGGGCCACCCCAAAAATCCGAGGGTGAAATAGATGATCGCCAGCACCAGGGCGCTGGAGCGCGAACCGCGCAGGTAGATATGCGCGACGGCGAGCCCTTGAAACGCAAGCAGCAACCCCATGGTCGTCGCCAGCACCAATCCAATCGCGCCGGCGAGGCCGTGGAAGAAGATCAGCGCGATTCCGCTCAGAAAGAGGCCGCCCACCGGCTTGGGCAGGCGGAATTCATTGGCGATGTCCGGCCAAGGGCGGCTGAGCAGCTTGGAAGCTTGCGCAATCCTTGCGGCGAGCCACAAATTGATGACATGGATCAGCAGGCCGTAGCCGGCGAGGAAGGCGGGGACGGCGCGCGCGACCGACCCGGACAGCGTCGTCGGGTCAATGCTATCGCCAAGGTCGCGCTCCTTCACCATAATGTCGAGCAGGATGAAGGCGCGCGCCCGGATCGGATTCAGCGCTTCGTCAAGCGATCCGAAGGCGAGAGTGGCGACAATCAGCCAAAGAATGATCGCGCTCGCCAGAAAGATCGCTGGCGCGAGCGCCGCCCAGCCCGGCAGATTGCGAGTCAGCCTGTTACGGCCGCCGCGGGGCGCGCCGAGCGCCGCATAGACAGCGGACCACGCGGGCGCCGCGATCAGCAGCGCATATCCCATGCCGATCACCGGATGCGGCCAGAAGGCCAGGATGATCGACGCCAGTATCGCCGCCGTCGCCCCGTGGATCAGGCCAAAGGCGAAGGCCACGATCATGATCGGCAGGGGCGCAAGATGCGCCAAGAGGAGCCCGCCGAAGCCGCCGCGCGCGACGACGGCGAAGATCACGGCCGCCGCGACGCCGCCGAGAATCGACACGGCGAAATTCGGCCAAGAGAGGGCGTTCTTGTCGGACAAGATTGGGTTCCGCTGACGGCGTGTCGCGCATTTGGCGCATGACGCGAAAGGCGCCGCCCGGCGGGCCGTCGACGCTCCAGCGTTTTAGGAGGTCGCAGCCCAAAGGGCAAGGCGGCGCAGCCGTTGGCGAATTTCGGACAAATTTCTTGTCGTCCCGCCGCGCCTTTTGCGTGCGCTCGCGCTCGAACAAATCGCGCGAGGGAAAGTTAATTCTCCAGACATCTAGGCGGGCGTCGGTGCGCTGCCAGGAGAACGACAATGAAGCTAATAAGTTACGCTTGGGCGGCGGTCCTCGCCTCGGGGCTGAGCTTTTGCTCCGTGACGGCCGGGCTGGCTCACCATCAGTTCCTCGTCGAGTCGTTCCCTGCATCGAGACAGCGGGTCGTTAAGCCCGTGCGTCAAATTAAACTGGTGTTTGAAGGGAAGGCTGACGCCGTCATCTCAACGATCACGCTCAAGAGCAGAAACGGCCTGGTGATCGCGAAAGCGACCCAGAAACAAGCCTCCAAAGAGTTGATCCTCGACACGCCGGTGCTGCAGCCCGGACTTTATGAGGTCGACTACCGTGTGCTGGCGACGGACGGCGCGATCGTCGAGGGCGCTTTTCCCTTTATCGTCGAGCCGTCCCTTTCGGCCTGAGCGTCGCGGAAAAGTTGACAGACTAAGGCTGGCGTAACTCCGGACCGGGACGTCCGGAGAGCGCCCGCCAGACGCCGGCGAGGCCGAGGGCGGTGGTGACGGCGAGAGTCGCGAGCGAGATAAGCGTCACGGTCCAGGGCAGGAAGGCGAAATCGATCTTCATCAGGATCGTGGTCATGGCGTAGGCGGCGCCGGATCCGGCTGCGACCGCAATCAGGGATGCGGCGAGACCGACCAGCGCAAATTCCAACGCGTAGGCTGTGGCCAGCCAGGTCCGGGTCGCGCCGAGCGTCTTCAACACCACCGAGTCGTGCAACCTTGCGCGCTGGGCGCTCGCAAGCGCGCTCGCGAGCGCCAGCACCGCCGTGACAATGGCGAGTCCCGCCGCGGCGCGCGCGGCCAACGCCAACTGTCCGGCAATCTTGTCGATCGCCGCCAGCGCATCCTTGACGCGAACTGACACGATGCTCGGAAAACGTTTCGCCGCCTCCCGCGCGAGCTGCGCGTCCTTCGCGTCGCGCGCCGCGACCGATGGCGCGCCGTAGGCCACGGTGAAGAGTTCGGTATAGGGCGCGCCGGCAAAAACATTGGGCGAAAACACCATGATGAAATTGATGGCGTAACTGCGCCAATCCACCCGGCGCAGATTGGCGACCTTCGCTGTTATCTCCCTGCCGAGCACATTGACCCGAATCGAGTCGCCAACGCTCAGACCCAATCCTTCGGCGACCTTCTGCTCCAGCGATACGAGCGGCGGGCCGACGTAATTCGCCGGCCACCATTCGCCTTCGGCAAGCGCGGAGTTCGCCGGAAGCGCAGCGGAAAACGTTACGCCGCGGTCGCCGTCGAGCGCCCATTTGGCGTCGTCGGCCACGGCGATCTTCTCGACCGGCGCGTCTTTCACGGCGACGATGCGCCCCCGCATCATCGGCACATGTTCGATGCGGGCGCCGGGCGCCTCGGCAGAGAGGAAATCAACAAAGCCCTCAGTTTGCGCCTTCGGCACGTCAATGAAGAAGAAATTGGGAATCTCTCCCGCGTCGGCCCGCGCCAACTCGTTGTGAATCGCGCCTTCCACCAGCGCGAGCGAAATGAGCAGGGTTTGCGTCAGGCCGATCGAGATCATCAGCGCCGGCGTCAGGCTTTTCGGCCGCCAGATGTTGGCGAGCGCGAACCGCAGCCGCGCGTCACGCAAACGCGGAAGGCTGCGGGCCAGCCGCATGGCGACCCATGCCGCGCCGCGCAGCAGGGCGAAGGCCGCGACAGCGGCGGCGACATAGGTCGCGCCGAGCTTCACGTCAAAGGACGTCGCCATGACGAGGGCTGCCAGCGCAATCGCCGCCGCCGATGCGCCTGCGCGGTAGCGTGCGAGCGTCGCGCCCCGCTGGTCGTCGCGCAGCAGCGCCGCTACGGGAATTTCATGCGCGCGGCCGAGGGGAACAAGCGCGAAAACGAGGACGACGAGCAGCCCGTACAGAGCGCCATAGAGCGCGCCTTGCGCGTCGAGCGACGCCGATACGGGGAGATCGGCGAGATCGCGCAGCGCTTGCGCCGCGCCCCAGGGAATCGCCGCGCCGGCGACGAGCCCCAGCAGGATGGCCAAAGACGCCGCCGCCAGAACCTCGGCGAGGGCGATTCTGAAGACCCGAGAGCCCTCGGCGCCGAGCGCCTTCAAAATCGCGAATTGCGCGCGCTTGCGCTCGACAAAGCCCTGCACGGCGTTCGCGACGCCGGCGCCGCCGGCGACGAGGGCGGTGAGCGCGACGAGGGTGAGCAGCTGGGCGAACCGGTCGAGATTGCGTGAGAACTGCGGCGAGACGGCGTCCCGCGTGCGCGACTCCCATCCGGCTTGCGGAAAGGCGTTCGCGGCGGCGGCGGCGAACGCCTTGAGGTCGGCGTCGGCGCCCTCGCGAAGCGTGACGCGGATGACATGCCGGACGATCGAGCCCGGCGTCGCCAGTTCCGCGCCTGAGAGCGCGGCGCGCGTCATCATGATGCGCGGTCCAAAGCCAATTCCGCCCGCGAGCTTGTCGGGTTCGCTGCGCAGAATCGCGCGCAGCGAAAAGCGCGAAACGCCGATCATCACCGTGTCGCCGAGCTTGGCGTCGAGGCGCGCGAGCAGCATCGGATCGACCGCGACCCCCGGCAGCCCCTCTCGTACCTCCAGCGCCTCGGTCAAAGACATGTCGGGATCGAGCGATACCGCGCCGAAAGTTGGGTAGGTCGCGGGATCGACGGCTTTGATCTCCACCAGCGCGGCCTCGCCGTCGTCGCGCCGGGCCATCGCCCGCATCAGCGAAATTTCGGAAAGCCGGCCGCGCGCCTCGAAGAAGGCGCGTTGCTCGGGCGAAAATTCTCGCGAGACGAGGCTGAAGGAGGCGTCGCCGCCCAATATGGTTCGGCCCTCCCGTGCGAGCCCCTGCGCCAGCGAGCGGGAAAGGCCGGAGACGCCGGAGATCGCGGCGACGCCGATGACGATGCAGGCGATGAAGACCCCAAAGCCGCGCGGGTCGCCGAGCAGGTCGCGCAGGGCGAAGCGCAATGCGAAGGGCAGGGCGACGAAGCGCATCGGCTTCATGACGGCGCCCGCTCGCTCGCCTCGATGCGGCCCGAGCGCAGCAGAACACGCCGGCTGCAGCGTGCGGCGAGCGCCGCATCATGGGTGACGAGCACGAGCGTCGCGCCGCGGCGGCGTTGTTGCGCGAACATGAGTTCAATCACCGCGGCCCCGGTTTCCGAATCGAGATTGCCGGTGGGCTCGTCGGCCGCGAGAATCAGCGGGTCGGGCGCGAGCGCCCGGGCGAGCGCCACCCTCTGCTGCTCGCCTCCCGACAGCTGAGCTGGATAGTGGGCCAGGCGCTCAGCGAGCCCGACCGCCGCAAGCTCGGCCTCGGCGCGCGCGAAAGCGTCTGATTTCCCGGCGAGTTCCAGTGGAATGGCGACATTCTCCAGCGCCGTCATGGTGGGGATCAGCTGGAAAGACTGGAAAACGATCCCTATGTTTTCTCCGCGGAAACGCGCGAGCGCGTCTTCCGAAAGGGCGCCAAGATCGCGCCCGTCAATCCTGACGCTTCCGGCGTCGGGTCGCTCCAGTCCGGCGAGGGTCATGAGCAAAGTCGATTTGCCCGAGCCGGACGGTCCCAGAAGAGCGACAGTTTCGCCTTGCGCTACGCTCAGGCTGACAGTCTTGAGCACATGCACGCGGGCGGCGCCTTCGCCGAGCGTGAGATCGACGCCTTCAACTTCGATGACTTGTCGCAGCACGGAGCAAAACCTTGAATGATGCGCCGCATTCGACGCCCGCAGTCCAGTCGCCTTATTGCGCTTTCCGCCGTTCTCTCCAAGCCGCGGCTCTCGCGTCCTTGGCCCTGTTGACCATGGCGCTTACATCCGCGCGCGCCGAACCCGTGCGCATCCTCGCCTTTGGCGACAGCCTGACGGCGGGGCCCGGCATCGGCGCAGAAGATTCGCTTCCGGCGCAGCTCAAGAGACGGCTCAGCGAGGACGGATATAATGTCGAGGTCGTCCAAGGGGGCGTTTCGGGCGACACGACGACGACAGGGCTCGCGCGCCTCGACTATACCCTTGGCGCCGGGCCTTTCGACATCGCCGTTGTGGAACTCGGCGCGAATGACATGCTGAACGGGCATGATCCGAAAATAACGCGCGCCAATCTCGATCGGATTCTTGCGACGTTAAGGCAGAAAGGCGTTCGCCCGGTGCTGACGGCGATGGTCTCAAGCGCGAATCACGGGCAAGCTTACAAGAAGGAATTCGATTCGGTTTATCCGGATCTTGCCGCCAAACATGAGGTGCCGCTTGTGCCCTTTATCTTGGAAGGCGTCTGGGGCTCGCCCGCGCTCCTCATCTCGGACGGCATTCATCCCAACGCCGCCGGCGTGGCGAAAATCGTCAAAAAAATCGCGCCCTATGTTGAAAGAACGCTCGTTTCCATGGGGGCGCGTAGGACCTCGCGCGCGCAATGAGGCTGCGCGATCCCGCTTGGGGAGGATGGCATGCCCAGACTGTTTACGGCCCTGGAGATTCCCCGATCAATCGCCGAAAGCCTCGCGCGCCTGCGCGGCGGAATCCCCGGCGGCCGCTGGATCGACGTTGAGAATTATCATGTCACCTTGCGCTTCATCGGCGACGTCGACGACGCCTTCGCGCGGGACGTCGCGAATGCGCTCTCCTTCATCCGCCGTCCGGAAGTCACCGTCACGTTCGACCAGCTGACGTCCTTTGGCGGCGACAAGCCTCGCGCCATCGTGGCGCGCGCGCGGCCAGAGCCGACCCTCATGGACATGCAGGCGGAACAGGAGCGGCTGTTGCGCCGGCTCGGCGCGCCGCCCGAGCCGCGCAAATTCATCCCGCATGTGACGCTCGCGCGTCTGCGCGGCGCCAGCGCCGGCGCCGTCGCCGCCTATCTCGGCGCGCGCGGCTATTTCCCGCCGCTGCGCTTCACGGCGGAGCGCTTCGTGCTCTATTCGTCGCGCGATTCCGTGGGGGGCGGCCCCTACATCGTCGAGGCGGAATATCCGCTGCTTGTGGCGCCGCAAGCGCTGACAGGCACGGCGCGAGGTTGAGGGCGCGCAGAAACGGGTAAATAATTGCGGGAGCTTAAAAGAACCGCTTAATATGTTCGCTAACGAAAGGTAGCTGATTTTGGCCGAGGCGCCCGAAAGTCTGATCCTGCAGCTGCTTCGCGACATGCGCGCGGAAATGGCCACCAAGAATGACTTGGCGGAGATAGCTTCTGAGTCGCGCTCCTTGCGCGCCGATGTCGCCTCGGATCTGATGTCGCTCGACGCCAAAGTCGACGCAACCCGCAAGGATTTAAGCGAGCAGATTGTCGGATTGCGCCGAGCGGTGATCGAATATCATACGTCCGTGATCGGCCACGGCGTCCTTATCAGCTAACTTGAAGCGCGTCTTCGGCGGGTCGAGCAGCATCTCAACCTTGAACAGGACACTCTTTAGTTCGGCCGGAGGATACGGCGTCCTTCATTCCTGCGCCGGCGCCATACGTTTGTCGTTTGCACGGCCCTTCTCGACGATTTCCACCAGGGAAGGGTCTTTCGCCAGCGCTTCGACGATCAATCGATCGGACGCGGCCTCGATCTCCGTCGAGAGCTTCTCAAAAAAAGCGCGCGGCTCCATGCCGGGCGCGATCAGGGGCAGGAACTCGATCACGACGGTTCCCGGCCGGATAAGGAACGAGCGGCGCGGCCAAAACAGCCCGGAATTCACCGCCACGGGCAACACCGGCGTTTCGGTCGCCGCGTAAAGATGCGCGATGCCGAATTTATATTGCGGCGGCGCGCCGGCCGGGCGACGCGTGCCTTCTGGAAAAATGAAGAGCTGCCGTCCCTGCGCGAAAATCTTTTTCGATTTGGCGATCAGCTGCGGAAGCAGCTTGCCGCCCTTGGCGCGATCGATGGCGATCTGCTCGGCCGCCAATAGGTACCAGCCGAAAAAAGGCAGCCAGATCAGTTCGTGCTTCAAAATATAGCTGAAGTCGGGAAACCTGATCGGCAGAACGAAGGTTTCCCAGATCGACTGATGTTTGCAGGCGACGATCACCGCCCCTTTGGGGATATTCTCGAGACCTCGCCAGTCGATCTTCGCGTCGCAGATTTTGTCGAGCAGCCAGAGCGTCGTGCGCCCCCAGGTGCGTCCAAGCTCCTGGTTGATCTGGCGCCGCATCATCAGGCCCGGCAGCCAGACGATCATGAGCGCGAACATGTTCAAGAAGAACATGATCTGGAAAATGAAGGAGCGCAGGAGGAGCATGGGCGAGATCTGGGCGAAGGAGCGTGGCGCGCTTTTACGGCGCCAAGAGGCGCTGGAACAAGTTCTCACTCAGATGCGACGCTGTGGCGAAGCTGCGGGGGAGGCTCCGACTCCTCGTATCCCCTGAAAAGCTTGGTGCGCAGCAGCGATCCGACGTATTTCACATATTCCTTGCCGACAAATCGAGCGACGCGCAGATCGCTGATCCAGTCGGCGACGTCGATATGTTCGCTGACCACCGGAAAGGGATAGAGTTCGACATTCGGCAGGGCGGCTGAGATCTCGACCAGCGCACGCGGCATATGATAGTTCGACGTCACCACGATGAGCGTGCGGGTGATGTTGTGCTCGCGCGCCCAATCGCGCGTCTCTTTGGCGTTGCCGGCGGTGTCGAGCGCCTCATAACCGAGGTCGACGCAGCAATCGAAGAGTTCACGCGACATAGGCAGTATTTTCGCGAGCAAGGAGCTGCGAGTAGAGGGATTGACGCCGGTGATCAGCATGCGTCGCGCCTGCCCGCTGGCGAGAAGGGTCGCCGCGTCGAGCACGCGATCCGAGCCGCCGGTCAGCGCGACCACGCCTTCCGCCTGCACCGGAATGGAGAACTCCTCTCGCGGCAGCGACAGCGCGAAGCCGACAAAACCCAACAGGAGCGCCGCGGCGAGAAAGGCGCCGCCGGCGAGAATCGCGCAGGCGGCCTTGCGGACGGCGCTACCCATTCTTTACTCCCTGGCGTGCGGGGGTCGTCAATCGTGGAGTCCTTCGCCCATGCTTCCAGACCAGAACGCGCGAGGCGCGATTCTGACACGACTATAGGGGTATTTCTGCGCCGATGTTATCGGGCGCCGATTTGGGCGAATGCGCTTAACCGAGCCGCTGCAGGTGGCGCAGCACAATGAACTGCGAGAGATAGCCGGTCAGCGCGGCGACGCCGCCCGCGAGTAGAAAGATGACGACGAAGCCGCTCGGGCCGATTGTGAAATCGCCGAACATGGCCTCCATCTGATCGCCGCCGCCGGTCGCACGCCACCGCTGCGCCACGAACTGCGCCAGGGCGAAAAAGGCGATCGCGCCGCCGCCGCCGATCAGCGCGCCGCGTAATCCCAGGGCCATGAATCGATGCTGAAATTCTCGCGCGATGAACGAGTCGGCGGCGCCGACGATATGGAGCACTTCCACAATCTCGCGGTTTGTCGCCACCGCGGCGCGGGTGGCTGAGGCCACGGCGACGGCCATCGCCGCGAGGATTAAAACGAAGATGAGCGCGGCTATGGCCACGGCTGCGCGCGCCATATCGCCGAGACGCTCGATAAAGACATGATGATCGTCGAGGACGGCGTTAGGAACGGCGCGCTCGAGCTCGATGCGCAACTTGTCGAGATCCGTCCGATTTTCGGCGTCGAGCTTCAGCACGATCATGCGCGGCGTGGGCAGTTCAGAGAGATCCAGCCCCTCGCCAAGCCATGGCGTCAGCAGCGCCTCAGATTCCGACTTGGCGTAGATTCGGGCCTCCCGCACGCCGGGCGTTCGCCGCATCGCCTCCGCCGCGTCCTTAACGTCGGCCTCGACGTTACGGCCGGGGACCGGACGCACCTGGACGGTCGCTTCGCGCGCGACGTCGCTGCGCCATTCGACGCTCGCATCGGCGACCAGAATGGCGACGTTAGCGGCGAGCGCGGCGAGGAACGTCATGATCGCAATGACAATGACGAGCGAGCGGCCAACGACGGAGTCGGCGGGGACCAGCGCGCTTGGCGCCGGAATCTCTTCGGCGTCTTCATCGACGTCAGACGCGGCCGGGCGAATCGAGGACCAAAATCGCATCAGGGCCATCGTCTGCTCATTCGAAGATGTGAAGCCGGCCGTCGGCAAGCACAAGACGCCGCGCATCTTCATACTGATCCATGAGGCTTAAGTCATGAGTGGCGATGATGACGGCCGTTCCGGATCTGTGGAGTTCGATGAAGAGGCGCAGGATCCGGCGCGCGAGCGTCGGGTCGACATTGCCCGTCGGTTCGTCGGCAAGTAGCAGTTTGGGTTGCGAAATCAGCGCGCGGGCGATCGCCGCGCGCTGCTTCTCGCCGCCCGAAAGGACCGTTGGGAAGGCATGCGCGCGTTCGCCAAGACCCACCCAGCGCAACAGTTCGATCACCTCGGCGCGATAGGTCGACTCTTCGCGCCCGAGCACGCGCAAGGGCAGGGCGACGTTTTCGTAGAGCGTTAGATGATCCAGAAGGCGGAAGTCCTGGAAGACGACCCCGATTTTGCGGCGCGTCTCGGCGACGTCCTCATTGCTGAGCGCCGCCGTGTCCTTGCCGAAGATATTGATCAACCCGCGCGTCGGCCGCAGCGCCATAATGATCAATCGCATTAAGGTGGTCTTGCCTGCGCCTGACGGACCGGTCAGGAACTGAAAAGAACGCGGTGCGATCTGGAAATTCACGTCTCGGAGCGTTTCGGCGCCGACGCCATAGCGCAAACCGACATTCTCAAAGGTCAACACGACGCCGTCTTCTCCCCAAAGATGGCCCCAACGGCGGGGGTTCGAATGACGCTCGGGACGGATGCGCGAGTCGCGACAATAGCAGTTCAGCCCTGCTTAGCCATCATCACTCTCAACGATCTCTTGTCTTGGAACTTCTGCATGCGACGGCGCTTTGCGCCGCCGATCGCCATCACCCGCCTGACCCGTCAGCGACCTTCCAGAGGCAATACGAAGCTGAAGATGGTTCCGCCCCCGGGGTTGGGCTCCGCCCAAATCTTCCCATTATGCGCTTCGATGATCGAGCGCGAAATGGAAAGGCCGACCCCCAGACCGTGCGGCTTCGTCGTCGTGAACTGCTCGAAGAGCCTGTCTTTGATCTCCTCTGGCAATCCTGGGCCGGTGTCGGTGACATCGGCGCGAATGAGATTGCCTTCAATCAGGCGAGTCGACACCCTCATCTCGCGTCGCTCGCAGTTCTGCATCGCTTCGACGGCGTTACGCTTAAGATTGACGACGACCTGCTGAATCTGAACTTTGTTAATCACAACCGTGTCCGGCGACGCTTCGAGGTCGATTGCGGTTTGGACATGGTGTTCTTTGGCGAGCGCATCGGTGAACTCGCAGGCGGTTCGGATGACGGCGTTCAGATTTTGGGGAGCTTTTGAGGTCTCGCCGCGCGCGATGAACTGGCGCAGATTGTCCATAATTTCAGCGACGCGGAAGACTTGCGCATCGGCGTTGTCCAACATCTCCTCGACCTTCTCGATCGAGAGGTCTTTTTCGTTCAAATGCCGACGCGCGAAATTGAGATAGGCGCCGATCGCCGTCAATGGCTGCTTGAGCTCATGCGCCAATCCGGTCGCCATATTCTCAATCAACTCAAGTCGATTCGCCTGAAGTTCCTGACCCCCCTGCTCGAAGCGGCGCCTGGAGCTGAGATCGCGGATCAAAGCGATGAAAAGCCGCTCCCCGTCGCAGGCGACTTCGCTGACGACGAGCTCCACGGGAAAAACCGAGCCGTCTTCGCGCAAGCCTTCGATCTGTCGGCGAATGCTTGGCGTTCCCCGCCGCAGATAGTCGCGGTGGCGCTGGGTCGCCTCTGGCGTCAGCATGCCGAAATCCTGCCCAACAATGTCGCCAGGCGCATAGCCAAAAAGCGAGGCCGCTTCCGCGCTGATCGAGCGCACCACGCCGTGCTCGTCGAGCGCAATGATTCCATCGAAGGCGGCGTTCAAGATCGCGGGCAGATCAGGGCGTTCTTCGCCTTCCGCTACGTTTGGCGCAAGTGGGGAGTCTCGAAGGCTGAGGGAACGCATACGTTTTCCCCCGGGGGCGCCCGGCACGCGCCGCTCGCAGCCCCAACTCGCGGTAGCTAGGCGCTGGTGAGACGAGTTCAACCCCATACCCCCGTCCCAGGCGCATTTTCAACCGCCGAGAAATGGCCTAAGCAGACGCCATGTCGCCGACACAAGCCCCAGCGCCGCTGTTCTTTCTCAACGCACGGCTGGTCGATCCGGGTTCGGGTCGCGACATGCGCGGCGGTCTCGTGACGCTCGACGGACTCGTCGCCGAGGTCGGCGAATCCGTTCGCCAGGGCGACGCTCCCGAAGGCGCGCGGGTCATCGATTGCGCCGGCGACGTCGTCGCGCCGGGCCTCATCGACATGCAGGCCTTTGTCGGCGAGCCGGGGGCGGAGCATCGCGAAACCATCGCCAGCGCGACTTTCGCGGCTGCGGCGGGCGGCGTGACGACAATCGTGTCAACCGCGGCGACGGCGCCGCCCGTCGACGATCCCGCCGTCGTCGATTTCGTTCTGCGCCGCGCGCGCGACACCGGGCGCGTGCGCGTCGCGCCGATGGCGGCGCTGACCCGCGGCCGCGAGGGCAGGGAAATCGCCGAGCTGGGCCTGCTGCAACAGGCCGGCGCGGTCGCTTTCTGCGACGGCGCGCGCTCCGTCCGAAGCGCGCTCGTCATGCGACGGGCGCTCACCTATGCGCGCGATTTTGATGCGCTCGTCATTCATTTCGCCGAAGACCCCGACCTTTCCGTCGGCGTCATGAACGAAGGCGAATTTGCGCATCGGCTCGGCCTCGCCGGCGCGCCGCGCGAAGCAGAGGCGATCATGCTGGACCGCGACTTGCGGCTGGTCGCGCTGACCGGCGCCCGCTATCACGCGGCGATCGTGACGACGACGCTGTCGCTGGACGCGTTGCGCCGAGCCAAGGACGAGGGCCTGGTCGTCACCTGCGGGACCTCGATCAATCATCTGACGCTGAATGAGAACGACATCGGCGACTATCGCACCTTCCTCAAGCTCAGGCCGCCGCTACGCCATGAGGATGAACGCAAGGCGCTGGTTCGCGCGCTCGGGGAAGGACTGATCGACGTCATTGTGTCCGACCACGATCCGCAGGACGTCGAAACCAAACGGCTGCCTTTCGCCGAAGCCGAATATGGGGCGATCGGCGTCGAAACGATGCTGGCGGCGGGGCTTCGCCTCGTGCATTCGGGCGACGTCACGCTGTCGCGCCTGCTCGAGGCGATGACGACGCGCCCGGCGGAAATTCTAGGGCTGCGGCAGGGCAGGCTCCAAAAAGGCGCCCCCGCGGACATCATCCGCTTCGACCCAGACGCGCCCTTCGTCGTCGATCCCGCGACGCTGCGCTCGCGATCCAAAAACACGCCTTTCGACGGCGCGTTATTGCAGGGCGTCGTTCGGACGACCGTTGTCGCGGGGACAGTCGTCTACGAGGAATAAAGGCCGCGACAGCGCTTGGCGCTTGTCGCCGGCCAGAGTCAGCGGCCGTGTCGGCTCGACGACCGGACGGCTTCCGCGATCATCAGCAGAAACGGCGCGCCCAGGATCCAGGCGGGAACGAACCAGCCATAGCTATCAGTCATGACATTCTCCTCGGTCGAATCCCCAGCTCGCCTTCAACCGCGGCGACCGTCCGAGGTTCCGTCGAGACCCTTTTTTTGCCGGTCTTGAGCTCCTCATCCCAGTGCGGCAGCGAATCTGTGTCGCGCTTTCAGCGCCTGCATACTGAGCCAGACTGCAGCTCCAACCCCAACGAAATGAGCAAGTAGCAAGTTAAAGTTCGCCATTAAGATGAAGACGTCGAGCGCGCGCACGATCCTGTCCGGATCGGTAATCGCGATTCCCGGCGGCTGGGAAACGGTTTTGGCGACAAGCAGGGCGATGCTCAAGCCGGAGCCGATGAACGAGACCACCGAGCCGAGCGCGTTGACGAGTGAACCGGCCCCCAAAAACCACAGCGCCGCGGACTGGTCGGCGCCGAGCACGCTGGCGGGATCGCGCATCAGCCTGCCGGAGGCGATCGTTGAAAACAGATCCAGAAACAGTGAGGCGAATAAGAGTCCCAGCCCAAAATAGCCCCAATGGATGGGATCGCTGACCCAGACGGTGGAGCTGATGGATTGGCCGACCGCGCCGAAGGCGAGGAGCGGGGCGGTCAGGAACGCCAGGATAAAATCCAGCCAAAATCCGAGCCAACCCATGAGGCGGATGCGACGGCCAAGATCCTGCCCAATCAGAACCGATTCCGGCGAAATCGCCAATGCCCTCCTTGACGGCGCGGTGGCGACAAGCGCCGTTGACGTCGCGCGCCGCGCGGGTCCGGCCAGCGCGACGAAGCCGAGATAGGCGATCAATCCGGCCGGCAGCGCGAAGCTGGCGATCCGGTTCAATGCGCGCGCGACCTCGGCGAAGCCCGGATCCGTCAGACCCGGCGATCCGGCCGAGATCCCCACGACGTCATACGAAGTGCCGCTGAAAATCGCTTCGAATCCGCCGCTGACGACAAGCAGGCCCGCGGCCGCATAGACGAACTGGCGCAGCGGATAGGCGGCGAACCGCCTCCAGGCCAGGCCGACGCCGAAAGGGTAATTCGGAAACCCGGCGCGCCAAAGATATTGAGCGGCGAGCAGAACGACGACGAGCGCAGCGAAGTTCAGCGCCAGATTTGTGAGCGGTCCGCCGATCGACGGCTCCCAGAGTCGCAAACCCCAAGCGACGAGGGTGAGCAGGGCGAAGAGGGCGGCGAACGCCCAATCGACCGGATCGTCGAAGAAATCGTAGCGCAATTTTTAAAGCCGCATTTACGCCCCGCCATACAACCAGTTGGCGCGCGCGGCGGCGATTTCAACGCGCAGCGCTTTAGTCGTGGCCGCGTCGCGCCGTTCGGCGCCTCGGCGACTCTTGAGGAAAAAGAATTAGGAGTGAATTTATGAGAGCGCTTTTCGCCGCAACCGTCGTTTTTGTCGCGCTGTCCTTATCTTCGAGCGCGCTCGCGCAGGTCCCGAGCTTTCCCAAGGATGAGCCTTATGCCAAGGCGCGCAAGGTTCTTCTCAAAAGAGGTTGGAAGCCTGTTCACGCGCCCGAGGCTGGATTCGTCTGTCAAAAAGGCGATCCTCGCTGCAAAGGCCGCCCCGAGACAGTCTCTTGCGCCGGAACGGGGAACGCCAATTGCATTTTTCGCTGGAAGCGCAAGGACGTCGTGATCGACGTCAATACGGTGGGCGAAACGAAGCCTGTGATTACGGAAGTGACCTGTCGTTTGGCTCAAACGTCTGTTGCGCGCCGAAGGCTTTCCGCCCCTTGAAGAATTCCGCCAATAGCCTTAAAGCCTCGCCGCGCGCGAGCGACGGGCTCGTGACCACTCGGAACGAGGATCATGGCCAAGGAAAAGTTTTCACGCACGAAGCCGCACTGCAACATTGGGACGATTGGGCACGTCGACCATGGCAAGACGTCTTTGACGGCGGCGATCACCAAGGTTCTGGCGGAGACGGGCGGCGCGACCTTTACGGCCTATGATCAGATCGACAAGGCGCCGGAAGAGAAGGCGCGCGGCATCACGATTTCGACGGCGCATGTCGAATATGAGACGAAGAACCGCCATTACGCGCATGTCGATTGCCCCGGCCACGCCGATTATGTGAAGAACATGATCACCGGCGCGGCGCAGATGGACGGCGCGATCCTGGTGGTCTCGGCCGCCGACGGCCCGATGCCGCAGACCCGCGAGCACATTCTGCTCGCCCGTCAGGTCGGCGTGCCGGCGCTCGTCGTGTTCTTGAACAAGGTCGACATGGTCGACGATCCGGAGCTTCTGGAGCTCGTCGAGCTCGAAGTGCGCGAGCTGCTCAGCAAGTATGAGTTCCCCGGCGACGACATTCCGATCACCAAGGGTTCGGCGTTGTGCGCGCTCG
>NZ_JADNRA010000018.1 GCF_015709525.1 Methylocystis sp. L43
CGAGACTCTGATCCGAGCCGCGAGCAGTCGCGAATCTCCCTCCGCTGTCGAGGACCAACGCAGAGGACGCAAGCTTACCTAGGACCTCATCCGAACGGAGCAAGCGTCAAAACGGCTCGCATGCTACTGAGCAGATGAAATAGCCATTCACAGTTCAAACAGCTTCGGCCGGGACGAACAGCGGCGCTCGCAAGAGCGACGAGCCAGCGGCGCATTGCTAACCAGTGCGAAGTTCGAAACGTCAAACTCAAGTTAATTCTTGCGAAAGGGAGTGACCTCAATGGCTACTAGAACCATTCGCGTGTGGTGGAAGTCCGTCGCCACCGGCTGGCTGAATTTCAACTGGGATCCGATCACCTCGCAGTCGGTTGTTCACATCTCCGCCTGCGAGTGGAAGCCGAGCACCACGATCGGCGGCAAAAGCAAACACCGCGGCGCTGCACCGATTTTCGTAAAGAATATTCGCCCTCATGGCAGCAACGTTGAAGCGAACGGCGTCGAGTTCTTCGCACAAGTTGAATGGGGAACGCCTCTCGACGTCGTGTTCGACATCACTGTCTTTGATAACCCCGAACAGGAGCATACCATCTAGCCTCGTTTCTGATCTTCGGCGCTGCCGGTCAAGGATGCACCGGCGCGCCTATTATCGGCAGTGTGCGCTCGCGCATTCCGCCGCAGAGTGGATATGCGCCACTGTCGGCCATGATGTCATGCGCTCCAAGGGAGCTTGACGGACTTAGGCAGACAGGCGCTCGCCATGAAAAAGCAGACGGATCTTGATTTAGGTGGAAGCTGGACTTTCGAAGCAATTCGGAAGTTTGCCGGCGCGGCCACGGGGGGAGAGGTCGCTGCTATGCAGGAATCATTCAGGCGCCAAGCCGAGCTCTTTCGGCGTAACGGCGACGCCGGCCGCGCCGCATTTTGGGAGGCGCTGTCCAATAGGATTGCCGACGCGGCTGACCTATCAGACCGGCAAGCGCGTGAAGCGCTTCCCGCGTCTGATGCTGCCTGCAGCGTGCCCCCATAGTCAGCACGAAAGCGCCTAAGGCCACACTAAGCCGAAAAGTCAGTTAAGCGCACGTTCGCACAGGGATGCTCGATTTGCTCGAGCAGCAGCGAGCGTGAAGCTGAAAAGCCAGCGCACGTAAGCCGTTGACGATAATCGCGGCGGAGAAACCAGTCATGAACTTTTATGTTTTCCTGGCCCCAAGCCATCAGTCGGCGACGGTTCACAAAGGATCTTGTCCTCACTGCAATGAAGGCAGGGGCCAGCGAAGGCCGGGACTAAAAGCAAATCTCGCTACGGAATGGCTTGGCCCGCATCTAGATAGCAACAATGCGTTTGCAATCGCTCGCGAATCCGGCGTCAAGAATGTCACGGGATGCGGGCACTGCAAGCCTGAGAATACAGTTTAGAAACTACTCGCGCCGGACTTCTCTCTCCCGAACTCCAATATTTGGAAACAGGGAAACAAGATGGGGGGCTCAAGCCACTTTGGCAGCAGCGAAATGAGTGATGAAGCGGTAGCCGCCATATTCCGGCCTCATCTTGCCAGCTTGGATACCGGTGATACCTGGCGAGGAGATCGATGCCTATCGTCGCGAGCGATGCATCCTTGCGACAAGGATTTGTATGAGCTCGAATATCGCCGCTCCGTCGCGACGCTTTTTTCTCGGCGCCATCACGCCAGTATTGGCGGCGGTCGCTCTAGGACCCGCCGTCGCCAGCATCGCCGTCGTCGGCGATAGTCTCGCGTCCGGCTGCCCATTCCACACGCTGTCGTGTCGCCCCTTCGAGGTGATAAACTTCGCCAAGGGCGGCGCGCGGCTCGCGGATATCGCCGGGCAGTTGGAGCGTGCGCAACGAAAGCAGGCGCAGAGCTTCATCATCGACGGAGGTCTGAACGATCTTTTCGCCGCCGCCGCCTCGATCCGTGACATCGAACGCGATTTCCGCGGCGTCCTGCAAGTCCTCAATCCGGGCGCTTCCGCGATCTTCACCTTGATGCCTTACATCGCCCAGAGAGAGACAGCGCCGCGCATTGATGCAGCGAACGCAATGATGGCGGAGCTTTGCCGAGAGCGAGGCATTGAGGTGTTGGACCTTAATCCGCATGTCTCGCTCAATGGCGTGCGCCGCGCAGAGATGAGCGACGATGGGGTGCATTTCACGCCACGCGCCAATGCGGTGTGGATCGCGGCTCTTCGGGAGAAGTTGAGCGATCAGCTATTCCTCGACAGTGGGAGATTAGCGAAAATCTTGCTCGCGCCGAGCTGACCGCGGTCGAGCACGACGAACATGTCGCCGAGTGGACCAGGCTGGCCAATCTTCAATCGTCTCAAGTTATGCTAAATGAGACGAAGCGCTCTGGCGGCCGTGGCCCTCGCCACGAAGTCGGGGTCCGCGCCGCTGTTCGCGATCTCGGCATAGACCGCGACAACGCCCGACGCGCGACGGAGGTTGCCAACCGCTCCCCGACCCCGCCGGCCTCTATTCCCGGCATTCGTTTCACGAGCCTTTCGACGAGCGCGTTGGCGACGGCGCCACGCGCCCGCGCGCGTTATTGAGCTCTCGGCTTCGCGGTCGAGTCCTTAACGCACTTTTTCGCGAAGCTCGTCTTGGCGGCGCCCGCCAACTTTTTCTCGACGGCGGCGGCTTCGCAGGAAGCAGCGGCGGTGTCCCTTTCGCACTTTTTCATGAAGCTGTTCAGCGCTGCGCCGTGCAGTTTTTCGGTCGGAATTTCGTCACGTTCTACGCGATTGCATAGCCATGGCTGGCGATGTAAGTAGTGGTGTCTGCTATCTTTTTTGGCGCATCGCATGCAAACTAGGCGCGACATTTGCCACATGCTCGGTGCGTTGGCCGCGGCGCGTTGCGGAGACGCGCGAGGGCAGACGGCCTCATTGAGGCTCACCCGGAGCGATATGATGAAAATCGATCTCCCCGTCGTTGTCATTGGCCAAAGTCATACTTACGCTTTGAAAAATGGCATAGAAGCTAATATAAAAAGCGGTGTTTTTGCAGAAAACTCTGCCAAGTTTAGTTTTATCAACACATACGATTTTGCTGATTATTTCAAAGGCGGCGGCGTAGCGGCTGAGTTTATGGAAAAGTTCGACAGAAATTCTCACTTTGTCTCAATGTTTGGCGGCCAGCTGCACAATATCTTCGGGCTTATCGAGCATCCCATAAAATTTGATTTTTTCTGCGACAACTCGACTGTGAACTCGATTGATGTAAGCCGCACAATCATTCCTTACCAACTCATGAAATTGCATTTCAGAAAAACCTTGGACGTCTTTCCTTTCCATGCAATGAAGCAATTAAAAGAATACTTCACAGGAAAAAACATTCATCTTTCTTCTCCCCCGCTCATTGCCTCAGAAGATTGTATAAGAAAAACTACTGTGTACTTTAGAGACAAGCTGGCAAATGGAATTGCGCCGATCTCGCTTAGAAAAAAACTATACGATTTGCATTCCGACGTGGTTTCCTCTGCATGCCGCGAGATTGGCTTCACTTACATATACCCGCCGAACGAAGCGGTCGATGCGTCCGGCATGTTGCTAGAAAAGCACTGGGGCGACTCAACCCACGCAGCACCCTCTTATGGTCAAATTCTTCATAGGCAAGTTCTGGAGGCGCTATCGTCATGAGTTCGCGCACACATCCTTATTTCGGCCGTCCCGACTATCAATTTTGGAAATCTGCGTCTGGCTCCCGATTGTCGTCGGAGCTTGACCCAGTCGTCAGCACGTCGTTTCGGATCAATTCCGACGCGAAGATCGTGACCGCCGGCTCCTGCTTCGCACAGCATGTCGCCAGGCATCTGTCTCAGGCTGGATTCACACACCACGTCACGGAACCAGGGCACCCGATCATTTCAAAGGAAGCGCGCGACGCTTTCAACTACGGCGTCTTCTCGGCGCGTTATGGAAACATATACACAGCGCGGCAACTGCATCAGTTACTTAAGCGAGCCTATGGGTTGTTCACGCCTGTCGAGCAGGCGTGGACGCGCACCGGCGGCGGCGTTGTCGATCCGTTCCGGCCACAAATTCAACCGGAAGGTTTTCTCCACGAAGAGGAATTGTCCGCTGACAGAATGCAGCACTTCGCCTGTGTGCGCCGTGCAATCGAGGAAATGAATGTTTTCGTGTTTACCCTCGGCTTAACTGAATGCTGGATGGATCGTCGAGACGGCGCAGTGTTTCCACTCGCGCCCGGAATTGCCGGCGGCATTTATGATGAGGGGAAATATACGTTTCACAACATGGACGTGGCTGAGACGGTCGAGGACATGAACGCCTCATTCGGCCTAATCCGCGCCCGGAATCCAGACGCGCGATTCATCGTCACGGTTTCGCCCGTTCCTCTTAACGCAACGGCCCTGCCCCGACATGTCGTCGTATCCACGACATACTCAAAGTCAGTGCTACGCGTCGCAGCCGAACAGATCTGTTCGACCTGGCCACAGGCTGATTATTTCCCCTCGTACGAAATTATCACTGCTCCAACCGTCAGAGGCGCATACTTCGCCGATGACAGCCGGACGGTCACGGAAGCTGGGGTTGAACACGTCATGCGTAACTTCCTAAAACACTACGGAAGCGCCGCAACGGCTCCCATGAAAAAACCGGAATTTCCCCAAGAAGACGCTCACAAGACTGAGATGGAGAAGATTGTTCGGGCGTTATGTGACGAGGAGGCGATTTCAAACCGTTAACTCGTTCAACGGCCAACGCTATATCGTCGCGGTCAGGATGCGCGCCGAAACTTCCATTCCCGGTCGAAGCGCCAGCTCGCGATTATCGACCTCGACGACGACGTCGACGGACGCGCCCGATTCTGTTCTGCGCGCCTCGGTCACCTTTCCTGAAAACGTCCGGCCAGGGACCGACTCGCTTGTCACGACCGCCTCTGCGCCCGGCGCGATCGTCAGAGCGCCCTCCCCCTCCGCCCTCACATGAAGGCGAATGGTCTTGGCGTCGCCGATCATGAACAGCGGCGCGCCCGCTTCAACGCGCGCGCCGACTATCGCCGCCCGCTCTAAGACGACGCCTGCGACCGGCGCGACAATCTCTGCGCCGGCTCGACCCGCTTCCGCCTTCGTCACTGCCTCACGGCGCAGAGCTACTTCCGCTTCGGCGCGTTCGACTTGCGCTTGCGCGCGCGCCAGAGCGCGACGCGCCGCGCTCAGCGCCTTGCGGCTGGCGGCGCGACGCCCTGAACGCGCCTCTCGTCTGTCGAGATTCGCCTGCGCTCTCGCCTGCGCGCGCTCGCGCTGCGCCAATTGCGACTCCGCCGCCGCCAGAGCGCTTTTCTCGCGCGCCAGAGCGTCGTCGGAGGAAGACGGCGCGAGCGTCGCGCAAGTTTCGCCCTTCTCCACTTGCGCGCCGACGTCGCAAGAGAGCGTCGCGACGACGCCTGCCGCAGGCGCATTGATCGGCGTCTGCGCGACCGGGGCGACCACGCCGCTGACGACGACCGTTCGACCAGCTGACGCTTCTTCGCGCGTGAGACTGACACGCGTGTGAAGATAGAATGCGCCGCTTACGACAATGATGAGGAGCCCCAATAAACCGGCGACGACAGGTCGGAACCAGTCGCCGGGCGCCACGACAGCGGCTGCGCCGGTCGCCGTCGCCGCCGGAACGCCGCGAGGCGCAGGAGCCCTGGCAGGAGAACGGAAAATGGCCTTCTCCACCTCGACGAGCAAGAACAGCACGACGCTCGCGCCCGCAATATGCCACCAGATCTCCGGGTCGAGCGGCGTGCTGTTGAACAGCGCCTGCATAAAGGGCGCGTAGGTGAACAGCGCCTGCAGCATGACGACGATGGCGACGGAAATCAGCACCGCGCGGCTGCCGAACAGGCCCTTCATGGAGAGTGACGACTCGGAAAGGAAACGCGCGTTGAAGAGATAAGCGACTTCGCAGGCGACGAGCGTGTTGACCGCGACCGTTCGCGCGCTGTCGAGTCCCATGCCCCGCGCCTTTTCCAATTCGTAGAGGCCGAATGTCGCGAGCAGCATCAGGAAAGAGACGAAGACGATGCGCCAGATGAAGTAGCGGGAGAGGATCGGTTCGCCCGACGGGCGTGGCGGGCGCAGCATCACGCCCTTGGTCGGCGGCTCAAACGCGAGCGCAAGGCCGAGCGTGACGGCGGTGATCAGATTGATCCACAGGATCTGTACCGGCGTCACCGGCAGAGTCTCGCCCATGGCGATCGCCGCGATCACCGTGAGGCCCTCGCCGCCATTGGTCGGCAAGATGTAGAGGATCGTCTTTTTCAAATTTTCGTAGACGACGCGGCCCTCATGCACCGCATGTACGATCGATGCGAAATTGTCGTCGGCAAGCACCATCTCCGCGGCCTCTTTCGCCGCCTCGGTGCCTTTGACGCCCATCGCGATGCCGATGTCGGCGCGCTTTAATGCAGGCGCGTCGTTGACGCCGTCGCCGGTCATCGCGACGACTTCGCCGCGCTTCTGCAACGCCTGAACGAGTCGCAGCTTATGTTCGGGACTGGTGCGCGCGAACACCGTCGTGGCGCTTGCCGCCTCGCCGAGCGCCTCGTCGCCGATCGCGTCGAGGTCGCGTCCGGTGAGCACGGAGTCCGGACGGTTGAGTCCGAGTTCGCGGGCGATGGCGATCGCCGTCGCGGCGTGGTCGCCTGTGATCATTTTGACGGACATGCCGGCAGTCGCGCATGCGCGGATCGCCTCGACGGCCTCGGGGCGCGGCGGATCAATCAGGCCGATGAGACCGACAAAGACGAGTCCGCTTTCAACGTCGCCGAATGCGAGTTGCTGCTGACCCTCTTCGGCTTTCTTGGAGGCGACCGCCAAAACCCGCTGCCCGCGCGTGGCCATCTCAATGATGCGGTCGAGCCAGCAGGCGTAGTCGAGCGGACGTTGCTCTCCGCGCACGTCCTGCTCCCAGAAGCACATTTCGAGCAGCCGCTCGGGCGCGCCCTTGACGAAAATGTAGCCAGCGCCGTCATGGTCGTGATGCAGCGTCGCCATGAAGCGGTGCTGCGACTCAAAAGGAATCTCGTCCGTGCGCGGTAGCTCCAGCGCCAGCTTTTCCCGATTGACGCCGCCTTTGACGGCGGCGGCGAGCAAGGCGCCTTCGGTCGGATCGCCCTCGACGCTCCAGACGCCGTCCTTCTCGCGCAGCACGGCATCGTTGCAGAGCGCAAGCGGCCGCAGAGCCGCGGTCAGGTGAATGTCGTCGCGCACCACGACATCCTTGCCATTGCGCAGGAAGCCGCCGTGCGGATCATATCCCGATCCGGTCGTGTCGTAGGTCCCGCCGGAGATGACGATCGAGCGCACGATCAATTCATTGAGCGTCAGCGTGCCGGTCTTGTCCGAGCAGATCGTGCTCACCGCGCCGAGCGTCTCGACCGCCGGCAGTTGGCGGATGATCGCCTTGCGCCGCGCCATACGCTCCACGCCGATCGCCAGCGTAATGGTGATGATCGCCGGCAATCCTTCCGGGATCGCCGAAACCGCGAGCCCGACCGCCGCCATGAACATCTCGCCGGCGTCAAAATTCCAGACCAGCGCGCCAAAAGCGAAAACGGCGGCGCACACGACCAGAATGACGACCGTGAGCCAGCGCGCAAACTCATCCATGCGCTGCAATAAGGGAGTGGTAAGCGTTTCCACCTCGGACAGCATGGCGTTGATGCGCCCGATCTCGGTCGCGGCCCCCGTGGCGACAACAACGCCCGTCCCCTGACCGTAGGTCACGACGGTCCCCGAATAGGCCATCGGCGCCCGATCTCCGAGCGGCACATCCGCCATGACCGGCGCCGGGTCCTTGTCGACCGGCAGCGACTCGCCGGTGAGCGCCGATTCCTGCACTTTCAGAGATTTGACCCGGATGAGACGGATGTCCGCCGGAACCTTGTCGCCCGATTGGACATAGACGATGTCGCCAGGCGCGACGTCGGTCGCGTCGATGACGACGCGCTGCCCGTCTCGAATGACCGTCGCATGGAGCGACAGCATGTTGCGGACGGCCTCCATGGCCTCTTCGGCCTTGCCCTCCTGAATGAACCCGATGACGGCGTTGATGACGACGACCGCGACGATGACAGCGGTGTCGATCCAGTGCTGCATGAGCGCCGTGACGAGGCCGGCGGCGAGCAGCACATAGATGAGCACATTATGGAACTGCAGCGCGAAGCGCATGAGCGCGCTGCGTCGCCTGCCGGCCGGGAGGCGATTGGGGCCATGGACGGCGAGTCGCCGTTCTGCCTCAGCCTTGCTCAAGCCCGAACGCGTCACGCCCAGGCGCTCAAGCGCCGCATCGGCTCCGATTGCCCAATATTCCTGACCTTCGACCGAAGGCTGCATGCTTAGTGTTCCTCCTCCGCGGCTTCCCCGCGGTCACCGCCGGCCGCGCCGAATTGTTGGCCGGACGGCCGAACCGGCGCCGTATCACATATTTATGGATATCTGGAGAGGTTTGGCAGCGCCAGGTTTGTGGCGAAGAGTGCGCTGCCGAGGAGGCTAGAAAGTGTCGTTTGCGATGGAGCGCACGCACACGTCGCTGACGGTTTCATCGGTCCGCTTCAATCCGATCCACGCGTCGACCGCTGCCGAGTCGAAACCGGCCTCGCAATGATCGCCAATGCGCATCAGAGGGCGACGGATGAGCACCGGATCGAGCATCATCATCACCAATGCTTCCTGCGGCGTGACTTTCTCGAGGTCGATTTCGCCGGATTTGATGCGCGGCGAGGCGGCGTTAAACCATTCCGGCAACGGCTTGGAGCCGAAATAGGGACGCAGGCTCGACGGGCTCCAGGATTCGCTCAGAAGGTCCCGAACCTCGACCTCATGTCCCGAGGCGCGCAGCAACGCCTTTTGCCGCGCATTGCCGGCGCAGCCCGGCTTTTCGTAAAAGATGACATGAGCCATCCGCGACCCCTCACATTGCGGCCCACCAGTCGCTGACCAGAGCTTAGCGTGAAATGGTGCAGCGCGATACGGCTTCAAGCGAACAAATTGCGAGCAGCGCCGGGGGCTTTCGCCGCTTCAGCAGGCAAAGGCGAACTAGCGCGAGAGCCCCCAGACCATATTCACGCGCGCCGAGAGACGCTGCAGGCCCGGACGCACAGGAATCTCGGCTCCTCCCGGCGGTGCGGCCGCCTGCGCCGCATAGGCGCGCGGACGCGCGTCGATCTCCTCGAGCGGACGAATTTCGATGACGCGGGACAGCCGCAGTCCGGCCGCCTCCGCATAAATCTTCGCCTGCCGCTCCGCATCCTTGACCGCTTCGCGCCGCAGTGCGTCAAGCCGCTGCTTGGGATGCGCGATTTCGAAATCAATGCCTTCGAAGCTGTTAACGCCCTTGTCGATCAGACCGCCGGCGATCTCGCCGGCCTGTTCGACCCGCGTCACCCGCACGTGCAAATCGTTTCGTGCGCGGAAAAACTTTTGTGATGGCTTGGGTTTGCCTGTCTTGGGGTCTCGCTCTTCGGCGGTGACGGGCGTGAGCGTTACGCCCTGCGTCTGCACTTCAGCGTCGGGAACGCCTAACTTTTTGAGTTCGGCGAGAACCGCTTCGACCGCGCGCGCATTGTCCGCCGCGGCGTCGGCGGCCAGCGGCCGTTCGGTGACGACGCCGAACCGCAAGATCGCCAAGTCAGGCGCGACGTCCTCGTAAGCCTCGCCAATGACTGAGAGATTTGGAACGCCGTCCTTCAGCGTGTCGGCGTTCCCAGCAGCCGTGAACAGCATCAGGCCGAGCGAAAGTGCGAAGAGCAAACGAATCATGGCATATCCTAACAAAAGCTGCGCATCAAAAAGCTCATCAAAGCCGTAAAACCGCCGGCTAGCGTCGCTAACCCGAACCAGCATACAGAAGCGGCGCTCCATCGCAGCTTCGCGTCCGCTCGAAAAGGCCTCATGCCCACGCTTTATCATCACCCGCTCTGCCCCCATTCGCGATTTGTCCGGCTCGTCCTGTCCGAATATGGAATAGACGCAACGCTCATCGAGGAGCGCGTGAGCGACCGCCGCCCAGAATTTCTCGCGCTTGATGCTGCCGGCCGCACGCCGGTTTTCGTTGACGATAACGGACTTGTCGCGCCCGGCGCCAATCTCATCGCCGAATATATAGACGAGACCTATGGCGCCGAACGTGGCGCGCAACGACTCCTGCCGCAGGAAATGGCGGCGCGCATCGAAACGCGTCGACTCGTCGATTGGTTCAACGTCAAGTTTTTCGACGAGGTCACGAACTGGCTGATCACGGAGAAGGTTTACAAGCGCTTTGCGCCTCCGGGCGGCGCGCCCGATATGGACGTGGTGCGTGTGGCGCGGGCTAACGTCCGGCACCATATGCGCTACATCGGCTATCTCACCAATGCGCGCAACTGGCTCGCGGGCGATCGTTTGACCTATGCCGACTTTGCAGCGGCCGCGCATATTTCCTGCGCCGATTATCTTGGCGATGCGCCGTGGGACGAGGACGAGGCTGCGAAACACTGGTATCAGCGCATCAAGTCGCGTCCCGCGTTTCGTCCGCTGCTCTCTTATCGGGCTCCAGGACTTACGCCCGGCCGCTACTATGCGGAACTGGATTTCTAGGCGTCGCGGAGTGGTCGGCGGCGCCAGATTCGAAGGCTCGAGGGCCACTGTCGCGAGGTTGCGGCCGCGCTTGACAACCGTGGGGTGGAGTGAGGCAAGTAGCCTCAATACGGGACCATCGAATGAGCGCACCCAACGAGCGCGAGAGCGAAAAGGTTGAGCCGAAGCTCGCCGAAGGCGGCGAACCATCGCCCGCACTGCAGCGTCGGATCCGGCAGCAGGAAATATTGGCGGAGCTCGGCGTCTCGGCCCTCCAAGGCGCTTCGCTCGATCAGCTGCTGACGGATACAGTACAACTTACGGCGCAAGGACTGGATGCGGACTTCTGCAAAGTGCTGGAGCTGCTTCCGTCCGAGAACCAGTTTCTGGTGCGCGCCGGCGTCGGCTGGTCTCGCGGCGTGGTGGGCGTCGCGAAAGTCGGCGCGGATCTCGACTCGCCCGCTGGATACGCATTGCGCAGCGGCCAACCGGTCATCTCTAATCACCTCGAAAAGGAAACGCGGTTCAGGACTCCTGAGTTGCTGCGTCAACATGGCGTCCGCCGGGCGATGAATGTGATCCTGCAGGGTGACGGAAAACCTTATGGCGTCCTTGAAGTCGACAGCCGGTCGCCGGCCGATTTCAGGGAGCAGGACATCGCTTTTCTGCAGGGCGCCGCAAATCTTCTTGGCATGGCGATCGAACGCGAGCGAGAAGAGCGCAAGCTAAGAGCGGCGCTCGCGCGCAACGAAGCGTTGCTCAAAGAAATGAATCATCGCGTGAAGAACAGCCTTTCCATCGTCGGCAGCATGCTCCGCCTGCAAGCCAACGACGCAGGCGATGAGCAGGTGTCCGAACTTCTCAACGAAGCCTCTCACCGCGTGGAAGCGATCGCAAAGGCGCATGACCAGCTGTCTCGCGGCTCGGACGTCGATTGCATGGACGTTGGCAAATACATTGAAGCGCTGTGTCACGATTTGGATGAAAGCGTCGCGCAATGCGACGTGCGCACCGAGATCGAAGAAGGGATCGTCATCGCAACCGACCGGGCCGTTTCGACCGCGCTGATCGTCAACGAACTCATCGCCAATGCGGCGAAATATGCTTACGAAAGCCAGTCGGGAATTATTTCGGTGAAGGTCGCGCGCCAGGGCGCTGAGAATTTCACTGTTTCCGTGCGCGACGAAGGCGCTGGAATGCCCGATGACCTCGACCCTCGCAATCGCAAAGGGCTCGGCATGCGGATCATTGCGTCGTTCACGCGTCAACTCAGCGCGACGATCGAAATAAAAAAGCACGAACCTGGCGCCGAGTTCATCGTCTCGATCCCTCTACGAGCGCCCTGCTGACATGCAGGCGCCTTTCCCGAACGCATCCATGATGGCGCCGACAGGTGGCCGACGGCGCACAGCCGAGACGCCCGAGGAGGAAATTCGCGCCCGTGCGCTCGAGACTGGCTTCGACGTCTGCCGCTTCGCGCGGGCCGATGTTGCGCCGGAGCAGGGCGAGCGGCTGCACGCATGGCTGCGGGACGGCGCGCACGGCGACATGGACTGGATGCGCGAGACGGCGGAGCGACGGGCCGCGCCGCGCGCGCTCTGGCCCGAGGCGGCAAGTCTCGTCATGCTCGGCCTGAACTACGGACCGGACGGAGATCCGCTCGCGTCGCTGACGAAACCGGCTGGCGCGACGATCTCCGTCTATGCGCGCAACCGCGACTATCACGACGTCATCAAGGGCCGGCTGAAACAGCTCGCCGGATTCATCCTCAGCCGCGCCGGCGCCGGCGACGCCAAGGTCTTCGTCGACACCGCGCCCGTCATGGAGAAGCCGCTCGCGCAGACGGCCGGCGTCGGCTGGCAAGGCAAACACACGAATCTCGTGTCACGCGAATTCGGATCGTGGCTCTTTCTGGGCGCGATTTTCACGACTCTTCGCCTCGAACCGGACCCGCCCGAGCACGATCATTGCGGCTCGTGCTCCAAATGTCTCGACGCCTGTCCGACGGCGGCCTTCCCAGCGCCCTACCGACTCGATGCGCGGCGCTGCATTTCGTATCTGACGATCGAGCACAGGGGTCCGATTCCCCTCGAATTGCGCGCCAAGATCGGCAATCGCATCTATGGCTGTGACGACTGTCTCGCGGTCTGCCCCTGGAACAAATATGCGCACGCCGGACGCGAGGCGAAGCTCGCCGCGCGGCCCGAATTCGGCTCCCCGCCGCTTGCGGAATTGGCGCGCCTCGACGATGCGGCGTTCCGGGCGCTTTTTGCGGGCTCCCCAATCAAACGCGTCGGACGCGATCGCTTTTTGCGCAATGTTCTGATCGCGATCGGCAATTCGGCCCGACCCGAGCTTGCCGCAGAGGCCGAGCGGTTGATCGATGACGCCGCCCTTGTTCGCGGCGCCGCCGTCTGGGCCCTCGGCAGACTGGCGCCGGCGCGAGCGGCGGAGCTTGGCGCACAGAGACTGGCGGCCGAACCCGACGCGGCGGTCCGCCAGGAGTGGCGCCAAACGGCTTGAAACAGGCAAAAGCGCCACAGTCGCCCCAAAATTGGGATCTTTCCCAGCTTTACTGCGTTGCGGCAGGCTACTCGCCGGCGATTTCGTTCTAATCTCTATCGCAGATCCCGACCTCGAACGCTCCTTCGCCATGTCTGTCCTTTCGCGCCGCAATGCTGACGAACCCGCAGAGGAGGCTTCCCGCCTTCTGCTGCGGATTGGCGTGTTTTTGCTGTTCGTGATCTCGCTCATCGCGCCCATTCTGGCGCGTCAGACCGTTTATGTGCTGCTGCCGATCGGCGCGGCGTTGCTGCTCGCCGCCGCGACGCTGACGCCGGAGGAAGGGTCGGGGCGCTCCATGCGCTCGATCTTACTCTCGCCGCCCTTTCTCGCCGCTCTGTTGCTCGCCGCCTGGACTGCGCTCTCGCTGCTCTGGACCCCGTTCGAGGGACCAGCGGAACGCTTCGCGAAAATTACGGCGACGCTCGCCCTGGTTGCGCTCGCCACCGGATTTCTGCCGCTGCGCACCAAAACCTCGAATCTCAACCTGTTGCCGATCGGCGTCGCCGCGGCGACGATTGCGCTGGCCGCCGTCACTTTGCTGTTGAAACCGCAATATACGCTCGATGACATTCTCGATGTCGGACCGCTCGGCCGCGCCGGACTCGGACTGGCCCTGCTTGTCTGGCCGGCCATGGGCGCCCTCGCCGTCCGCGGCCGGTGGTTTTCGGCCGCCGCCCTCGCTGTCGCAACGGTTATCGCCTGCTATCTTTCCGGCGCCCCGAACGGCGTCCCGGCGCTGGCCGTCGGCGCGGCTGTGTTCGCCGCCGCCTTCGGCCGCGCCCGGCTGATGTCCATTTTCCTTGCGGCGCTCATGACGGCGATCGTGCTGCTCGCGCCGCTGACCGCCTATGCGGCGCATCTGATCTGGCCCGAACGTCCGCCCGGCTTCTTCAGACATCTCGCCTTTTGGGGTCAGATGATCGACGCGGACGGCTGGCGCACATTGATCGGACACGGCTTTGGCGCGGCCACCTGGGGCGTGCTCGGCGGCTATCTGACGCCGGCGACGCCGCGCAGCCTGATCTTCAAAATCTGGTTCGATCTCGGCGTGCTCGGCGCGGCCGCGGCGGCGCTCGTCGCCGCCCGCACCAGCCTGTTCGTCGGCCAGTCGCGTCCGGCGCTTGCGCCCTTTCTTCTCGGCGGCCTCGGCGCGGGATTCGCCATTTGCCTGTTCGGTCCCGCGGCCGAGCAGCTGTGGTGGCTGACCCTCGCGGGACTCGACGCCATCGCCTTTGCGCTCGTGATGCGCGGGCAATTCCGGAAACGTCGCCCGCGCCTGCCCATCGGCTGGAGCGCGCCTGCCGAGGACCATGCATCGCCGTGACGCTGTCTTCCACGCTCGCCGACAAAGTCGAAACCCTCGGGCTTCGTGAGCCTGTCGCAGCCGCGGCGTTCCTCGGCGGCGCGCCGGTCTTCGCGCTCGCCGACGGGACGCTGCATTTCGGCGATGGCGCGGAGGGACGGCGCATTCCGGCCCATCAAGACGCGGCCATCCTCGTCGTCGCGCAGGACGGCGACCGGCTCGTCACCGGCGGAGACGACGGGCGCGTCGTGGCGACCGACGCGAAAGGCGGCGTCGAAGTCATCGGCGACGAAAAGGGTAAATGGATCGACGCCGTCGCCGCGCGGGGCGGCGCGGTGGCGTGGACAGCGGGAAAGGTGGCGCGAGCACGCTCGGCGAAGGGCGACGCGAAGACGCTGGATCTGCCGTCGACCTCGCGCGGCCTCGCCTTCTTTCCCAAAGGCTACCGGCTGGCGATCGCCCATTACGGCGGCGCGACGTTGTGGTTCCCGAACGCCGGCAAGCCGGAAGCGCTCGACTGGGCGGGCTCGCATCTTGACGCGACGATCTCTCCCGACGGGCGCTTCCTCGTCACCTCGATGCAGGAGAATATGCTGCACGGCTGGCGCCTCGCCGACGGCAAGCACATGCGGATGGCGGGATATCCGGGAAAAACGCGCAGCTTCTCCTGGTCGCATGACGGGAAATGGTTGGCCACCTCAGGCGCCGACGCCTGCATCGTCTGGCCGTTTTCGGGCAAGGACGGTCCCATGGGCCAGGCGCCGCGCGAATGCGGCGTGCATTCGGCGATTGTGACGCGCGTCGCCTTCCATCCCGCCGCTCTGGTCATAGCGATGGGCTATGACGACGGCCTTGTCATGCTGGCGCGCCTTACCGATGGATCTGAGATTCTGGTGCGCCGTCCGGCGCAGGAGGACGATCGCGCGCGGATCAGCGCGCTCGCCTGGGACGAGAAGGGGGCGCGTCTCGCGTTTGGCGCGGAGAACGGCGACGCCGGCGTGCTGAGCCTGCCGAAACCCTGAGCCTCTGGAGGCGCATGCCCGCGGAACTCCAGTCCTCATAAGAGGTTGAAGACCTGACCCTCTTAGAACGGGACGGCCAGGAGACAGCAATGACCCTGCATAGCGACAGCAATCCGCACCAGCACGTTCAGAGAATTCAAAATCGCCTCCAGGAGACGATCAACCACCTGCGCGAGGATATCGAAAAGGTCGAGGAGCCGCAGCTCAAGGCCATGTTCGAGACCTCCGCCGAGGTTCTGACAGGACTGAAGAAGGCCTACAGCGACTACGAAGAAAAGAAGGAGCCGGCTTGGCCCGGCGGACGCGAATTGCACAGCTGATCAGCGCCGTTTGCGTTGGGCGCGGGAAGCGCGGACATTCCTGTCATGACCGCGCCCGTTCCCAAGCTTCTGTCGATCGCCGGCTCCGACCCTTCCGGCGGGGCCGGCGTTCAGGCTGATCTGAAAACCTTCTCGGCCTTTGGCTGCTACGGTATGGCGGCGATCACGGCCTTAACCGCGCAGAACACGCAGGGCGTGACCGCTTCCTATCCCATCGCTGCGGACATCGTGGTCGCGCAGATCGAGGCGGTTCTGTCCGACATTTCTCCCGATGCGATCAAGATCGGCATGCTCGCGGCGCCTGAGATCGCCCGGGCGGTCGCCGAGACGCTGGCGCGCCACGGCGCGCGCAACGTCGTGCTCGATCCAGTGCTGGTTCCGACGCAAGGCGTCAGCCTCGCCTCGGCCGGCTTGGAGGCTGCTCTGGTTGCGGCCCTCCTTCCCCTAGCGCGTCTCGTGACGCCCAATCTTTATGAGGCGAGCGCGCTCACGCAAACGCCCCTCGCCACCAGCGCCGAGGAGATGGCGGCGCAGGGGCGGCTCCTCTGCGACGCGGGCGCGCGCGCCGTGCTGGTCAAGGGCGGCGATCTCAAGGGCGAACCTGTCGACGTTCTTTTCGAGGCTGGAGAGAAACGGGTTTTTCGCGGGCGGCGCATTCCAACGCGCAACACGCATGGGACCGGTTGCGCCCTGTCCTCGGCCATCGCCTGCGAATTCGCCAAGGGCGCGCCGCTCATCGACGCCATCGCCGCCGCCAAAGCCTGGCTCGAAGGCGCGCTGGAGGCAGCGGGCCAGCTGCGGTTGAGCGAGGGCCGCGGGCCCCCGCACCATTTCTATGCGCTCTGGCGCTGAGCGCCCCCTCCCCTCCCCTGCTTCGCGGGAGAGGGAGCAGGTTGCGCCGTCCCCAACACGCGTGAATATGTTCGGTTCATCCGACAGGGTTGGCGATAGGCGAAATGGCGCCGCTCACCTTCTCCCGCTTTAGCGGGGGAAGGTGGCGCGAAGCGCCGGAAGGGGGCACATGCGGCAATCCCGCATCATGACGGAACGCGCCCGCCATTTGCGACGCGAGCCGACCAATGCAGAACGCAAACTCTGGCACGTGCTGCGTGCGCATCGGCTGGCGGGCCTGTCGTTCCGGCGTCAGGCTCCCTGCGGGCCGTTCATCGCTGATTTCCTCTGCGCCGAGGCGCGCCTCATCGTCGAAGTCGACGGCGCCACGCATTCAAGCGATGAGGAAGTTGCTTACGACAAGCAAAGGGACGCCTGGTTCGCCGCCAACGGCTATCGCGTCCTGCGGGTGACGAATGAGGACGTGTATCGCAATCTCGACGGCGTCTGCGAGACAATGCTCGCTTGGCTCGAGGGGAGAGGTTAGGGAATCGCCCCCTCCCCAGCCCTCCCCCGCTACGCGGGAGAGGGCGCAGGTTGCGCCGTCATTAACGCTGGAGAATTCTTGCAGCCTCGCGAATTCTTGTTGCAAGGCATGAATCGCGCCGCTCCCTTCTCCCGCTTTAGCGGGGGAAGGTGGCGCGAAGCGCCGGAAGGGGGCCGCAATTAGCCCGACAGCGCCGCCTTCACCGCGGCGCTGGCTTTGCCGAAGTCCATGCGGCCCGTATATTTCGCCTTGAGCGCGGCGACGACCTTGCCCATGTCCTTGATCGAGGCCGCGCCGGTCTCGTCGATCGCCGCCTTCACGGCCTCGGCTGCTTCCGCCTCGGAGAGCTGCTGCGGCAAATAGGCGGAAATCACCGCAATCTCGCCGCGCTCCTTGCCCGCAAGATCCTCGCGCCCGGCCTTTTCATAGATTTCCAGCGACTCCTGCCGGCTCTTGATCATTTTCTGGAGCAGCGCGAGCTCGTCGTCGCCGCTGAGCGTCTTGCCGGCGCCGCGCGCCTCGATGTCCTTATCCTTCAGCGCCGCGTTGATGAGCCGCAGCGCGTCGACCTTGGCGCGCTCGCCCGCCTTCATCGCCGTCTTGAGGTCCGCCGCAATCTTCTCGCGCATGTTATGTCCTTGGGGTTCCCATTTCGAGCCGAAATCGTCTAAGTATCTGCATCACTCGACGAAGCTCGCTTCCACCCTCCCCTTGAGGGGGAGGGTCGAGCCGCGCAAGCGGCTCGGGGTGGGGTGAGCCCAGTCGATAATGACACCCCCACCCGATCGCCTTTGGCGATCGACCTCCCCCCTCAAGGGGGAGGTGAGCGCGCCGCCACGACGCATCCGACCGGGCATAGAACGGACATGACCTTCGATCAAGATAACGGCTGGAAGAAACCCCTCCACACCGGCGTGCTGGTTCTCGCCGGCGGCGAAGTGATCGAGGGCTACGGCCTCGGCGCCGTTGGCGAAGCGGTCGGCGAAGTCTGCTTCAACACCGCCATGACCGGCTATCAGGAAATCCTCACGGACCCATCCTACGCCGCGCAGATCGTCACCTTCACCTTCCCGCACATCGGCAATGTCGGGACGAACGAAGAAGACGTCGAAACCGTCGATCTCGACAAAAGCGCCGGCGCGGTCGGAGCCATCTTCGGCGCGCCCTGCACCGACCCCTCGAATTTCCGCGCCCAGAAGCCGCTCGCCGACTGGCTCGCCGGGCGCGGCGTCGTCGGGATGTGCGGCATCGACACGCGCGCGCTGACGACGCTCATCCGCGAGCGCGGCATGCAGAACGCCGTCATCGCCTATGCGCCGGACGGCCGCTTCGACATCGCCGCCCTCAAAGCCAAGGCCGCCGCCTGGCCGGGGATCGACGGCATGGACCTCGTGCCGAGCGTCGGCTCAAAGGAGCGCTACGACTGGCGCGAGACGATTTGGCGGCTTGGCGGCGGCTATGGCGCGCGCAGCGGCGCGCCCAAATATCGCGTGGTCGCGATCGACTATGGCGTGAAGCGGAACATCCTGCGTCTCTTGGCGGAACAGGACTGCGAGGTTGTCGTCGCGCCCGCCAGCGCGACGTGCCAGGAGATCTTGGCGCTCAACCCCGACGGCGTTTTTCTGTCGAACGGCCCCGGCGATCCGGCCGAAACCGGCAAATACGCCGCGCCGGTGATCCGCGAACTGCTCGAAGCGAAAATTCCGACCTTCGGCATTTGCCTTGGGCACCAGATGATGGCGCTCGCTGTCGGCGCGAGAACGAAGAAAATGCCGCAGGGCCATCACGGCGCCAATCATCCGGTCAAGGATTTCACCACCGGCAAGGTCGAGATCGTCTCGATGAATCACGGCTTCGCGGTCGATCGCGACAGCCTGCCGGCAAACGCCGTCGAGACGCATCGCTCGCTCTTTGACGGCTCGAACTGCGGCATCGCGCTCACTGACCGCCCGGCCTTTTCGGTGCAGCATCACCCCGAGGCGTCGCCCGGCCCGCAGGACAGCCATTATCTTTTCCGCCGCTTCGTCGAGATGATGGCGAAGGCGAAGGCGGCGTAGTCGGGGTTGCGGCTTCCCGCGAGACTGGACACGTCGCTCGCGCCAGCCGATCTTCTCAGTTGGACCAAGCGCCAGCAGGGACGGTTAGGAGCGACATGAGCGCGCGACGCGCGTTGAAATTCGCGGGAATTTGGAGCGCGGCGCTCGCTGTCGCCGTCGCGATCGCCTTCACGATCCGCCCGCCGCTGCGCCATGCGGTCGCCGCCCTGTTGAACGACCCGACAAATCTGCCCGCGCTCGCAGGCGCAGCCAACGTGCATTACGAGCCTCGGGCGCTTGCCTGCGCGCAAGCCGTCGCGGATCTGGCTCCCCGCGCCATCGCACAAATCGAGTCCGTGCACGGGCGTCCCTTCGCGCAGCCGCCAACGGTCGGGGTCTACGCATCCCATGAGAATTACGGAAGCGCCAACGGCATGGGCGATCCCGGTATCGCCGCGGTGACGCGCGCCGGCGCGGCGCTATTATCGCCGACTCTGTGCGGCCAAGAGCGCGATCGCCTCGAAGGCGTTCTTGCGCATGAATTGTCGCATGTGCATCTTTCGGGCTGGCGGCCGCTTGGCGCGCCGCGCCCGCCGCAATGGTTCACGGAAGGACTCGCGGTGATGGCCTCAAACGGCGGCGGCGCCGAGGGCGTCAGCATTGAAGACGCGGCGCAGGCGATCCGCGACGGCTATCGCGTCGTGCTCGACGAGCGTCCATGGATCGATTTCGCCGGGCTCGGTTTTGAGCGCGAACCGCCGCGCGATCCAACGAAGGACGCGCTCACCCAGCGCCAGCGGCTCGCCTATCTGCAGGCCGGCATGTTCGTCGGCTGGCTGCGCATGCGCGATCAGAACGCGTTCACGCAGCTTCTTCGCGCGCTCGAAGCGGGCAGGCCTTTCGGGCCGTCATTCGAGTCGGCTTTCGGCGAAAATGCGCCGCAGCTTTGGCTCCGCTTCGTTTCGACGTTTCGGCGAAACGACGCTGACGGCTAGTCTTCAAAGACCTCACGAAGGCCAGCGAGAATCGCCGCGAGCGTAGATTCGGACGCTTTGCCCAAGCGCTTGACGAGCCGCTGCTTGTCGATTGTGCGAATTTGATCAAGCAGCATGAGCCCGCGCTTGCCCTTGAACGTCAGCGCGACGCGAAAGCCGGCGGGGCGGCTTCCCGTCGTCAGCGGCGCGACGATCGCGGTGCGCAAATGGTCATGCATTTCCGGCGGCGAAACAATCAGGCATGGCCGCGTCTTCTGTATCTCGCTCCCGACCGTCGAATCGAGCGCAGCGAGCCAGATTTCGCCGCGCTTCACCACGTCAGTTTTTCGTCGCCTTCATTGCCAAACTCCGGCCATAGAAGCGCGTCGTCGCCATGCTCGGCGATACGGCGGGCGTCATCGCTCCAACCCTCCCGAACGCGCTTCTTGAGCGGCGTGACGACAAGACGGCCTTTCTCGACGGTCAGTTCGACGTCGTCTCCGACATCCGCCCCAATTTCAGCAAGGAACGGCTTGGGGATGATCAAACCGGAAGAGTTTCCCATTTTTCGGAGCGCGCTACGCATGGCATATCCATCAATGTTATAACTAAGTTATAACATTGATAAGTAGATTCGCAACCGCTCACTTCAAAAACACATAGATATCGACGTCGACGCTCGCGTCGTCGCCCTTAAAGTCGGTGAGATATTCCTCAAGAATAAGATCCTTCGTATCGAGCCCCTTCTCGTCAAGATAGGCGGCGATCGCCTCATAAGTGGCCTCGATCTCGTCATAGGCGCCGCGATGCTGGAATTTGAGCGCCTTTCCGGCCGGCGACGCGCCGATGCTGACGCCCTCGGGCAGCTTGGGCTTGCCTTCCGGCGCCGCCGCAAGCGGAACCATCGCCTCGAAGGCGAAGCCCGTGTCGTCGGTTTTGGTGAAGACGGCGAAAGGCCGGCCGTTGGCCGCAAGCCCCGCTTTTCCGACCGTCTCACTGAGCCTGGCGAGAGCCTCGCCGACGGTCTTGCTGGCATCCTCCCACTTGCCCTGCCCCTTGATCACAGCGGCGGGCCGCGCGTCGACGGTCACGGTCTGGCTCATCACCGCCTGCGCCGCATCGTCTGCCACGCCCGGAGGCGGGCTGGCGTCGCCCGGCTTGACGTCAGTCGAACCAGCCTCCGGCGGACGGGCCTCGGTCGGCTTCGACTCGCTCGGCTTGGACTCGCCCGTCTCGCTGGGTTTCGTATCTGGCGCCGCACTTGGCGGGGCGGGCTTTTGCGGCGTGGCGGATCTGTCCGCTTCCTCAACGCCGCCGACCGGAACCAGCGCGCGTTCGGAATAGATCGCGGCGCCCGCGACTAGAATGATGAGGATCGCCAGCACACGCCAGTGGCGTCGCAGGCTATCCAGCAAGCCCGGTTCTTCTTCCATCGTCGAGCTTCCCTAAACGGCCATCATGGCCTTTTCGCGCGCACATGCGACACGCGTCCGGCGGGAGCCCGCAGTGGCGCTTCGGCGCAGCCTTCTCTATATACGAGCGCGTCTTCCGGAGAATAGGCGAAAAGCTGCCCCATGGCGCATCCGCTCGACCATCTTCCGATCCTGCGCATGAACGGCGCCGGAAATGAGATTCTCGTTCTCGATTTGCGCGGGAGCGACCACGCGCTTGCGCCGCAGGAAGCGCGCGCCATCGCCAATGCGCCGGGCCTGCGCTTCGATCAGCTGATGGCGCTCCATAGGCCGCGTAGGCCCGGCGACGACGCCTATATGCGCATTTACAATGTCGACGGTTCTCTCTCCGCCGCCTGCGGCAATGGCACGCGCTGCGTCGCCTATGCGCTGGCGCGCGAAGGCAAGGACGCGCTGCGTCTGGAGACGGAAGCCGGCCTCATCGAGACGCGACGGCAGGCCGATGCGGTCTTCACGGTCGACATGGGTCGTCCTCGCTTCGACTGGCAGGAAATTCCGCTCGCCCGCGCCGTCGAGGATACCCGCGAGGTCGCGCTCGATCCGCCCGTCGCTGGCGCGCCATCGCGCTTCTCCGCGGTCAGCATGGGCAATCCTCATGCCGTGTTCTTTATCGACGACGCGACGCAGATTGATCTCGAGACGCTCGGCCCGCGCATCGAACGCCATCCGCTCTTTCCCAAACGCGTCAATGTCTCTTTCGCGCAGATGCTTTCGCGCGACGATATTCTGCTGCGCGTCTGGGAGCGTGGAACCGGCGCCACCAAGGCTTGCGGCTCGGCCGCCTGCGCGACGCTCGTCGCCGCCGCGCGCGCAGGGCTCGGCGAGCGCGCGGCGCGTCTGCGCCTGCCGGGCGGCGATCTTCATATCGAATGGCGCGCCGACGATCACGTGCTGATGACGGGGCCGGTCGAGTTCGAATTCGAAACCACGCTCGATCCGCGCATTTTTCAGGGCGTCTTGGCGTGAACGCGCCGCTACGCAACGCCGAGGTCGTGACCTTCGGCTGCCGGCTTAACGCCGTCGAGTCGCAGGAGCTCGCCAAAGCCCACGCCAGCCCGCGCGAGACGGTGATCGTCAACACCTGCGCCGTCACGAGCGAGGCCACGCGACAAGCGCGTCAGGCGATTCGCCGCTTGCATCGCGAGCGGCCCGACGCCGAGATCATCATCGCCGGCTGCGCGGCTCGGCTCGACCCTCCCGGTTTCGCCAAGATCGAGGGGGTGACGCGGGTCCTCGCCGAACATGCGCCAAATCGCGCGCTTTCAAGCGATGAGGGCACGCGCGGGCTGCTTGCCGTGCAGAACGGTTGCGATCATCGCTGCACCTTCTGCATCATTCCTTTTGGCCGCGGCGCGGCGCGCTCGGCGCCGCCGAGCGAGGTCGTCGCGCAGGCCGGCGCGCTTGTCGCGAGCGGCAAAAAGGAGATCGTGCTGACGGGCGTCGATCTCACGAGCTACGGCGTCGACCTTGGCGAAGGTTGGACGCTCGGGCTCCTCGTGCGTCTGCTGCTGCGCCGCCTTCCAGAGCTTGTACGGCTGCGTCTCTCGTCGGTCGATTGCATTGAGGTCGACGAAGATCTCGTCGAGGCGTTTGCGGAAGATCCGCGGCTTTGCCCGCATCTTCATCTGTCGCTGCAGTCCGGCGACGATCTGATCTTGAAGCGCATGAAGCGCCGCCATTCGCGCCAGGACGCGATCAGCCTCTGCCACACGCTGCGCGAGGCGCGGCCCGACATCATCTTTGGCGCTGACTTCATCGTCGGCTTTCCGACCGAGACGGAAGACATGTTCGACGCCACGCTCGACATCGTCGACGCCTGCGGTCTCACGCATCTTCATGTCTTTCCGTTCTCCGCGCGTCCGGGAACGCCGGCGGCGCGCATGCCGCAACTCGCGCCGCAAATCGCCAAAGAGCGCGCGGCGCGATTGCGGGAAAAGGGCGACGCCGCGCTACGCCGACATTTCGACGCGCAAAGCGGCCGAACCTTGCGGCTGCTGACCGAGCGCGGCGGCACGGCGCGCGCCGCCGATTTCACCCTTGCGCACACGCCTGGCGTCGAAGCGGGTCTGATGATCGAGGCGCTCTGCACGGGCCACGACGGGCGCGCGCTCACGACGCGGCCTACGGCGCTTGGTAGGTGATCCGATAAATCGCGCCGTTCTGGTCGTCGGTGACGAGAAGCGATCCGTCGGCAAGTTCTGCGACGTCGACGGGCCGGCCCAGATAAGAACCGGAACCGTCGTTCCAGCCCTCTGCAAATGGCGTGCTCGCGGTTGTTCCAGCGAGAGTGACCATCACCCGCGCGCCGATTGGAATGCTCCGGTCCCACGATCCGTGCTGCGCGTAAAATATCGCGCCCCGATATTCCTTCGGAAACATGACGCCGCGGTAGAACATTATGCCGAGATCGGCGGCGTGCGGCGCGGTCTCCACGACAGGGAAGACGACGCCCTTCGGCGGCTCAGCCCGCGCATATTCGTTGGTGCGCACATGGCCGCCGCCATACCAGGGGAAGCCAAAATTCAGTCCTGTCCTGTCCGCGCGATTGATTTCGCCAGGGGGCCGATCGTCGCCCATCGAGTCGACCTGATTGTCGGTGAACCAGAGCGACCCGTCCGCGTCGAACGCCATGCCGACGGAATTGCGAATGCCGGTCGCGAAGACTTCACGCTGCGATCCATCAAGATTCATCCGAATGACGCCGCCGATTCCCGTCTTCTCGTAAAGCGCGAGCTTGTCTCGCGGCGCGACATTGTTCGGCTGGCCAAGCGAGATGTAGAGCTTGTCGTCAGGCCCGACGCGGCACACGCGCGAGGAGTGGCCGCGACTCTCCTCGCTGCGCGGAATGAGATCGCCGGCCTTTACCACGACCCTGGCGTTCGCCGCCGCGTCGCGCCACGTTTTCTCAGCGTCGTCGAAACGGGTGACCCGATTGCGCTCGACGAGAAAGAGCGCGCCGTCCTTTGAAAAACACAGGCCGTGAGGCATCTTGAATTTCATCGATGGCGCGAATGGCTCGACGGATGCGGCCTTGGTCCCGCCGGGTGTGATCACAAAGGCGCGCTTCTCCGCCGTGCCGACAAAGATCGCGCGTCCTTCTCTCCCGACGGCGAGCGTGCGCGCCTCGGGGACCATCGCATAGAGCGCAATCGAGAAGCCCGGGGGAAGCTTGATGCGCTTGAGGATGGATTCGATCTCCGCGCCGCGACGGTCTTGAGCAGCCGACTGAGGCGCGGCGACGCCGCCGCCCAGAGTCCAGAAAAGCAAAATTACTGCGGCTCCGACGCGCATTTCAAAGGCCTTTCGGATAATCCTTTCGACGCATATAGGCGGCAAAAAGGGCGGAGCCAGTTACGGTTCCGCCCTACCGCGGGTTCCCACTTCGGTCAAAGTCACCTCAACGTCGACTGGTCTCTCGACGTCGACGTCGTGGTGTCTTCCCAATAGGGGGAGGACCCGTAGTTCCTGTGCAGCCGGCTTTCCCAATCGCGATCGCTCCAGCTTTCTTCGCCTGCGAATTCAGGAGCGTTCTGCAGCTGCTCTTCCGTCACATCCGCGATATATCCGCCGAGATTGGTGTCGTAGCGGAACGCTTTCCAAGGCAAAGGATGCTCGCCTTCGCCGATGCCGAGAAAGCCGCCGAAGGTCATAATCGCGTATCGAACCGAACCAGAGACGCGATCGATCATCAGGTGATCAATTTCGCCAATCTTGTTGCCGGCCGCGTCATACACATCCGTGCCTTCGACCTTATCGCTCGAGATAAGGTTGGCGTTTGGCTGTGCCATGCCCATAGTAACCTCCTGCCGCGCGCACTTAACCGACGCCATTGTCGAACTTGCCGCGCCTTTCCCAGATGAACACAGGGTGAAGCCCCTTGTTCCTCGTGAAAACGAAAAATCGGCGTCTGCATAAGCTTAGCGACCGTCTTCCTTCTTCCGTAAATTGCCGCTAATGCAAGTGCGTGATGCGCGGCGCCTGCAGATGAAAAGCTTCAGTGGTCAGATGCACGGTCGCCCATCGCCAATGCATCAGGAAGATTGCGGCGAGGCGGAATCGTCCTAGCGACTCCGTTTCGTCGGCAACCGCAGCAATGGGCTTCGCCCGGTAAGAAGCGCGCATGTCTCCCGAATTCAGCCTTGGCTGGGAAGTCTTCGAGATCATCTGGATCAACCTGCTGCTCTCGGGCGACAATGCAATTTTGATTGCGCTTGCCTGTCGGCAACTGCCGGTGCGTCAGCGTCGCTGGGGCGTATTTCTGGGCGCGCTGGGCGGCGTCGTTCTGCGCATCGCTTTCACGCTCGTCGTCGTCGAGCTTATGGCGGTTCCCTATCTGAAAATCGTCGGCTCGCTATTGCTGCTCATTATCGCCGTCAAACTGCTGATCGACGAAACTGAGCATTCCGACGTCACGGCCAAACCCAATCTCTGGAGCGCGGTCGGGGCGATCATCATGGCGGACGCAGTGATGTCGCTCGACAATGTGATCGCCATCGCCGCGGCGGCGCGCGGCTCGACCAATCTCATCGTCTTCGGCCTTCTGATCTCGGTGCCGATTGTGATGTTCGGCGCCGGCGCGCTGCTGAAAGTGCTGGAGCGATTTCCGGCGCTGGTCTGGGCAGGCGCAGCCCTTCTCGGCTGGGTCGCGGGCGACATGGCCGCGGCCGACCCTGCCCTACCGAAATTCGTTCATGTCGCGAATCATGGCGCGCTCGAACTTGGGCTTTCGATCGGGGGCTGCGTCCTGGTGCTTGGCGTCGCTTTCGCGATCGCCGTTTACCGGCAGTGGCGCGAGGACCAACGCGTCTCGCGAGACTAGAGCGCTTATCGATCACATGGAATCATGTGATCGATAAGGAATCGCTCAAAATCGAAATGGTTGAGCAGTTTCTCATCGAAAAAGTCTGTCAACTTTTTCGGAACCTGCTCTAACCGCGTCCCATGCCCTGTTTGGCGAGGGGCTGCTGCGGATCAAGCGTGAGCGCGCGCTGATAGGATTCCTGCGCCTTGGAGCGGTTGCCGCTCTTGTCGTAAGCGACGCCGAGCCAGGCCCACGCGAGAGCGCTCTTGCTGTCGACGTTGAGCGCGGCGTTGAAATCCTCGACCGCCTTGTCGAATTTGCCGAGTTTAACCAGGCTTTCGCCGCGCGCCAGATAGGGCGCCGCCGCGAAGGGATCGCGATCGATCGCGTTGTCGAAATCAGTCACGGCGCGCGCATCATCGCCACGCTTCTGGTGGATAAGCCCGCGCGCATGAAACGCCTGCGCGCTTTCGGGATTGAGGCGGATGGCCTGGTCGAGATCGGCAAGCGCCTGATCAAGATTGCCCTGGGCGCGCAGCAGATTGGCGCGACCGACATAAGCCGGCGCATGTTTGGGATTGACTTCAATCGCTCTGTCGAAGTCGGCGCGGGCGGCGTCGCTCTGGCCCGTCTGGCGGAGCGCGAGCGCGCGATTCGTGTAGGCCGCCGAATTATTCGGCTCGAGCTTGATGGCCTGCGTGAAGTCGGCGACCGCCTCCTGGAACCGCCCGACCCGAGCGTAAGCGACGCCCCGGGTGTTGTAAGCCTCAGCGCTCGACGGATTGCGCCGAATCACTTCGCTGAGCGAATCAATATTGACGGAAGCGGAATTGGCGTCGGTGTCGGCGATCTCGGCGATGCCGCGTCCCGGCGGACGGATGCCGCTCGCGGTTTCGCAGCCCGCCAGAGCGATGATGGCGAGCGCCGCCGCGCCGCGCGTGAGGGCCTGACGAGATAGGGACGAAGCTTGGCGACGCGACGTCGCCGCACGGCAAAAGCCCATGCCTTCAGATCCTCCCCAGCCGCAATGCGTCTTCCCCGTCTATCTTCTATGCGCAATTTTTAAAAAGCGCTTGCAATCGGGCGAGAATTCGACGGCTCGAGCCGGATCAGCGGGCGCCGACCGGCTTCGCCTTGACCGGCAGCAGGCCTTCGCGCTGGAGCTTCTTGCGGGCCAGCTTGCGGGCGCGACGGACTGCTTCGGCCTTCTCGCGCGCGCGCTTCTCGGAAGGCTTTTCATAGTGACCGCGCAGTTTCATTTCGCGGAAGATGCCCTCACGTTGCATCTTCTTTTTCAGAGCCTTGAGCGCCTGATCGACATTGTTGTCGCGAACGAGAACTTGCACGTATCCATCCTGTGTTTGGGACCCGCCGCGACGGCTCCGTCGTTGAGCGGCCATAATAGGGAATAGGTATCCGGGCGCTGACGGAGCGCCTGACCCGTGCGGCACGGGATAACAGAATCGCCCTCCCCTGTCCACGGCCGATTGGCGTGAACGCGCCTCAACCTATACTTAATGCGGCGCTCCACGGCGTCTATCCGCGCGGCGGATGACTGCTTGTTCGATCTCGGCGTTATAATATAACATTGGCTATGTTCGACATGACGACCCAACATCGGGCCCTGGCCCAGCCGTTGCCCGCCAGCGCAGCCACTGGCGCTCGAGAGGCGCGGCTCTCAGCTCTCGGAGCCTCCGCCGGCGCCCGTCTCATCGTCGCCGCGCTGCTTCTCGCGGCATTGTGGGCCGGCGCCTACTGGGCGCTGCATTGAGCGCGGCGGCCAATGCGCCGGCGATCCGGCTCGTCAATCTCACCCTCGGCTATGATCGGCGCCCCGCGGTTCATCACCTTGAGGGCGAAATCGCGCCCGGAGAAGGACTGGCCGTCTGCGGCCCGAACGGCGCCGGCAAGTCGACGCTGCTCAAGGCGCTCGCCGGGCTGCTGGCGCCGCTTGGCGGCGAAATCCATTTCGGCGGCCTGTCGCCCCGCGCCGTCGCCTATCTGCCGCAGGTCGTCGACATTGATCGCGCTTTCCCGATCAATGTGCGTGATTTCGTGGCCATGGGCGCTTTGGCGCGCGTCGGTCTTTTCGGGGCGCTGAACGCGGCCGAACAGGTTCGGGTGGGCGCGGCGATCGAAACGGTCGGACTCGTCGGCTTCGAATCGCGGACGCTCGAAACTCTGTCCGGCGGACAGATGCAGCGGGCGCTGTTCGCGCGGCTGATCGTCCAGGATCAGCCGGTCATTCTTCTCGACGAGCCTTTCGGCGCGATCGACGCAGCGACGATCGACGATCTTTTGGCCTTGATCGCGCGATGGCGCGCCGAAGGGCGCACCGTCGTCGCCGTTCTCCACGAATTGGACATTGTCCGCCGCGCCTTCCCGCGCACTCTGCTGCTTGCCCGCGAGTGCATCTTCTGGGGCGACACGCGCGACGCCCTTTGCGAAAAAAATCTCGTCCGCGCGCGCGCCATGTCGGAAGCCTTCGACGAGCGCGCACGCGAATGTCTTCGCGATGAGTTTGACGCCGAAGATCGCCTGCATGTTCACTGACGTCTTCGTCACGCCGTTCGCCGATTATGAATTCATGCGACGGGCGCTTGTCGGCTCCCTGGCGCTCGCCCTTTCGGGCGCGCCGCTCGGCGTCTTTTTGATCCTTCGGCGCATGTCGCTTGCCGGCGACGCGCTGTCCCATGCGATCCTGCCTGGAGCCGCCGTCGGCTATCTCGTCGCCGGCCTGTCTTTGCCGGCGATGACCTTCGGCGGCCTCTTCGCCGGCCTCGTCGTCGCGCTCGCCGCCGGCGCGGCCTCCCGATTTACGACGCTGCGTGAGGACGCGTCGCTCGCGGCCTTCTATCTCGTCTCGCTGGCGCTGGGCGTGACGCTCGTATCCCTGCGCGGCTCAAACGTCGACCTGCTCCACGTGCTCTTCGGCTCAGTCGTCGGACTTGATGACGCGGCGCTCCTGCTGCTTGTCGGCGTCTCGACCCTCACGCTCGTTCTGCTGGCGGTTTTCTACCGGGCGCTGGTGCTAGATACGCTCGATCCTCTGTTCTTGCGGCAAACGAGCGCATTTGGCGAATTCACGCCCTTCCTCTTCCTCGCCCTGGTGGTGCTCAATCTTGTCGCGGGCTTTCATGCGCTCGGCACGCTGATGGCCGTCGGCGTGATGATGCTTCCCGCCGCCGCGGCGCGGTTGTGGACGCGCGATCTCGCCATCGCCCTCCCCCTCGCCGCGGCGATCGGCGCCCTCTGCTGTTACGGCGGTCTCGTCTTCTCCAACGAGACCAGCGCGCCGACGGGACCCGCCATCATTCTCGCCGCGGGCGTCGTCTATTTTTTCTCGATGATTTTTGGCCGCGCCGGCGGCGTGCTGCGGTTAAAACGGCCGCGCCGGCATCTCGAAGGATAGAACGATGCTTACACGCCGCAGCGCGCTCGCGCTTTCATTCGCCGCATGCGTCGCGCCAGCGATGGCGGAGGCGCAGAAAATACCCGTCGTCGCCAGCTTTTCGATTATCGGCGATCTTGTGCGGCAGGTCGGCGGCGACCGGGTCGCTGTCACCACTATCGTCGGTCCCGACGGCGACGCCCATGTCTACCAGCCCAGTCCGGCCGATGGCCGCAACATTGCGCAAGCCCGGCTGATTTTCGTCAACGGGCTCGGATTTGAAGGCTGGCTCGACCGTCTCGTCACTGCCGCCAAGAGCAAAGGCGAAGTGTTCACTTTGGGCAAAGGCGTCACTGCGCGAAAGGACGAAGAGGGACAGGATCCTCACGCTTGGCAGGACGTCGCCAACGCCAGAATTTATGTCGAGGCGATCCGGGAAGCGCTGACGGCAGTCGATCCTGAGGGTGCCCAGACCTATAAGGCCAACGCCGACGCCTATCTCGCCAAGCTCGACGCGCTCGACTCGGAAATCCAGCAAGCCATCGCCGCCATTCCCCAGGACCGTCGCCGCGTCGTTTCAACCCATGACGCCTTCGGCTATTTCGCTGCGCGCTACGGCGTCGAATTCATCGCCCCGCAGGGCGTGTCGACAGAGGCTGACGTCAGCGCGCGCGATGTCGCGAAGATCATCGACGCGGTCAGGGCGCATAAGGTTCGGGCGGTCTTTGTCGAGAACGTCGCCGATCCGCGCCTCGCCAAGCGCATCGCCAGCGAGACCGGCGCCCAGGTCGGCGGGGTCCTTTATTCCGACGCGCTGTCGGACGCCAAAGGCGATGGCGCAACCTATATCGACATGATGCGCCACAATGTAAGAGAATTGACGAAAGCCCTGGCGCCCTAACCCCCTCCCCACCCCTCCCCCACGTCGTGGGAGAGGGAGCTGGCCCGGCCCTCTTAGAGATTTCGCGCAAGGCCGATCATTAGGGTCCGCTCTCCCGCTTGCGGGGGAGGGACAGGGTGGGGGCGAACGAAACTGGAGTAAGCGGCATTGACCGAGAAAATCCCCGTCACCGTCATCACCGGCTATCTCGGCGCCGGCAAAACGACGCTTCTCAATCGCATTCTCACCGAGCAGCATGGCCGGCGCTACGCCGTCATCGTCAATGAGTTCGGCGAGATCGGCATCGACAACGATCTCGTGGTCGGCGCCGACGAAGAAGTCTTCGAGATGAACAACGGCTGCATCTGCTGCACCGTGCGCGGCGATCTCATTCGCATCATCGAGGGCCTGATGCGCCGACGCGGCAAGTTCGACGCGATCATCGTCGAGACGACGGGGCTCGCCAATCCGGCTCCCGTTGCGCAGACCTTCTTCATGGACGCTGACGTCAAGGAGGCGGCGCGGCTCGATGCGGTGGTGACGGTCGCCGACGCCAAATGGCTTGGCGAGCGGCTGAAGGACGCGCCGGAAGCGAAGAGTCAGATCGCCTTCGCTGATGTGATCGTCCTGAACAAAACCGATCTCGTTTCAGCCGATGAGCTCGCGGAAGTCGAAGGCCGCATCCGCGCGATCAATCCTTACGCCGCTTTGCATCGCGCGGTGCGGTCGGACGTTCCCCTGCAGGCGGTTTTGGAGCGCAACGCCTTCGATCTCGACCGGATTCTGGAGATCGAGCCGGCGTTCCTCGAAGCCGAGGAGTCGAGTCACGATCATAACGATGGCCATGATCACGAATGCGCTCCAGATTGCGGCCATGATCACCACGACCATGATCATCACGATCACGCTCATCAGCACGGTCATGGCCATGAGCATGAGCATGAGCATGAAAATCATCACGCGCCTCACGCCGGGCTGAAGCATTTCCATGACGACGAGATGCATTCCGTCTCGATCCGCCACGAGGGCCCCGTCGATCCTGAACGCTTCGTTCCCTGGCTGAACGACCTCATCCAGCGCGAAGGACCGGACATTCTGCGCAGCAAGGGAATCATCGCCTTCAAGGACGAGCCGCGGCGGTTCGTGTTCCAAGGCGTCCATCAGATCCTGGACGGCGATTTGCAGCGAGAATGGAAAGAAGGCGAGAAGCGCGAGTCGCGCCTCGTCTTCATCGGCAGGAAGCTGAAGGAGCAGGAAATCCGCGAAGGCTTCGAGAAGATCGTCCTAGGCGCGTCGGCCTCGCAGGAGACGCTTCATTCATAAGAAATGATCTCGCGCTCTTCGCCATGCACGACCTTCGTGCGGCGGGAGTCGCCGGCCTTGCGGCGAATGAGAAATCGCGGACGACGCTTGCCCAGACTGGTCTCGCAGCGGCGGCGAGGCGAGGCGGCGGCGATCGCTTCGCCGGCGCCCTCAAGCGAACGCAATGCGCCATCCTCCTCGGTGACGCGCGGCAGCCCCAGCCAGGCCGCCCAGTGACGCCAGTCCGACGCAGCGGCGCCGCAGTCTTGAGTGTCGCCGAGGAGAATGTCGAGGTCCGGGTCGCGGTGCGCCAGCGACAGAACGTAGCGCGGCGATCCGTCGTCCGCGGACTGCACCTCGAGGGCGACGCCGCGATAGGCGACGACGGGCACAGTGATGACCATGGAGACGCCGCTGTATCGGCGGGAGATCAAAACGTCGTCCCGGGTCACGCGGATGCGCCGCGCCCCGCCGTCGGCGCGGCGGTCACGCTGAACAAAGACCTTTTCCTCGATCCTGCGCGCAGTATTGGCCTCAACCATCGATCGCTCCTTGCGGCTTGAATTCCTGTCGGCGCTTATATTGCCGCAGCCTGCCCTCGAAGGCCCTAAAAAGCCTGGTGAACAGCACGTAAATCATTGCTTCTACGCATGATTTAGGCGATGAGAGTGAAGTCCATGAAAACGAATTCGTTCAAATTGCTCCTATTCTGCGCAACGCGCCCGCTTGCGGCCCGCCGGCGCCTCGCCTACTCCTCCTCATGATGGGCTCCAGCCAAGCAGAACTCGCCGCTTTTCTCCCAAAACTCGAGAGCGTCACGCGCAGGGCCGGCGACATCGCCATGGCCTATTTCCGCCTGGGCGAAACTACGACCGCCGCAGTGTCCTATAAGGGCGGCGGCTCGCCGGTCACGGAGGCGGATTTCGCCGTCGATCGGTTCCTGTTTCAGGAAATGGCGCGGATCGCGCCCGAGGCGGCGTGGCTTTCTGAAGAGAGCATCGACACGACCGAGCGGCTGGCGCGCAACGCCGTGATGGTCGTCGATCCGATCGATGGAACGCACGCGTTTTCGCGGGGCGACGCGCGCTGGTCGGTTTCCATCGCTCTGGTGATTGACGGCCGGCCGGTTGCCGGAATCATCCACGCGCCGGCGCTGGGCGAGACTTATATCGGCGCGCTCGGGCTCGGCGCCTTCCTTAACGGCTCCCCCCTCGTCGCGCCGCAGCGCGCCGAAATCGCCGGTGCGGCGCTCGTCGCGCCTCGTGCGGTGCAGGACCGGCTGGCCGCGTCGCCGCGGGGATTCGTGATGGCGCCGCGAACGCCCTCGCTCGCGCTGCGGCTTGCCGACATCGCCTCCGGCCGGCATGATATCGTGGTCGCCGGGCCTAATGCGCGCGACTGGGACATCGCCGCCGCGGATGTTCTCCTCGCAGAAGCGGGCGCGATGTTGAGCGAGCCGGATGGCGTCGCGCTCACCTATAATCGTGTTTCGCTCGCCCGCGACATGCTCATCGCGGCTCCGAAATCGCTGTTCGACGATAGCCTCGCGCTGGCGCGGGATGTCTTGGAAGGGAAATTATGAACAAGACGACGCAAGTACCCTCGGCGAAGAAAGAAAAACAGCTGTTGCATCTTGTATTTGGCGGTGAGCTGGAAACGCTCGACGGCGTCGCGTTCCGCGATCCGGGCAAGCTCGACATCGTCGGCATCTATCCGGACAATGATAGCGCGCTCGCCGCATGGAAAGCGAAAGCGCAATCCACGGTGGACAATGCGCATATGCGTTATTTCGTGGTGCATCTTTATCGGCTGCTCGATCCGGATGTGGAGGCGCTATAGTCGGCCTTCCTAAATTCGCCGGGTTTGTCAGGCATAAAGGCGCAATTCCGGTTTGCCCGACGCGCGCGGACCAGACGCCGTCAGATGGCGCATGTGGACCGGATTCTAAATAGAATGGAAACATGTCGCTCCTGACAGTGTACCGGCTGGCGACGATCGCGGCGACGCCCTTCGCCAGCGCCGCGCTCAATTGGCGTGCGAATCACGGCAAGGAAGATCCCGCGCGATTGGCCGAACGCATGGGCGAGTCGAACCGTCCCCGACCACGCGGACGACTCGTCTGGCTGCACGGCGCGAGTCTTGGCGAAAGCCTGTCGCTGCTGCCGCTCATCGAGCGTTTCATTCAGCGCGGACTCGACGTGCTCGTGACAAGCGGCACCGTCTCGTCGGCGCGCGTTCTCAGCGCGCGCTTGCCAGCGGGCGCCTTCCATCAATATGCGCCGATCGACGCCCCGAAATTCGTCGAACGCTTCCTCGATCATTGGCGTCCCGACATTGCGGTCTTCGCCGAGTCTGAGCTTTGGCCCAATATCGTCGCGGCAGTGCGCGCGCGCGGCGCGCCGCTCGTTCTCGCCAACGCGCGCATCTCCCGCAAATCCGCCGAACGCTGGCGCGCTGTTCCCGGCGCGGCGAAATCCGTCTTCGGCGCCGTCGATCTTTGCCTCGCGCAGGACTCGGATAATGCGGCCCGCTTTCTGGCGCTCGGCGCGCGTTGCGTGCGCATCGCCGGCAATCTCAAATTCGACGTGCCGCCGCCGCCGGCCGACTCTGCAATGCTTGCCGAGTTCAATGGCGCGATCGGCGCGCGGCCGGCATGGGCGGCGGTCTCCACCCATCCCGGCGAAGAAGACCTCGTGCTCGACGCGCATATCGACATGGCCGCACAAACGCCGTCGCTGCTGACGATCATCGCGCCGCGGCGCCGGGAGCGCGGCGCCGAGATCGTCGAAGCCGCGCGCGCCAGAGGATTGACTGCGGCCCTGCGTTCGCAAGAAGCAGAGCCGCGGCGCGACGTCGACGTCTACGTCGTCGACAGCGTCGGCGAGCTTGGCCTCGTTTTCCGAAGCGTCGGGGTCGTCCTGATGGGCAAATCGCTGTTGCCCGGCGGGGGACAAAATCCAATCGAGCCGGCGAAGCTCGGCTGCGCGATTCTCCACGGGCCCTATGTCGAAAACTTCACGGAAGTCTACGGCGAGCTCGCAGCCGCAAAGGCGGCCGCGCGCGTCACAGACGCCGCATCGCTCGCGCGGGCCGCGCATTATCTCCTCTCCGAACCATCGCGCATGCGCAAGATGGGACGCGCGGCCGGCGAAACTGTCGAGAGACTGGGCGGCGCCTCGCGCGGCATCATGACCGCCGTCGAACCCTATCTCGCGCAGATGGCGGTGGCCCAGCAATGACCGTAACGCGCGGCGCCGCTGTTTGAGATGCGCGCGCCCGCCTTCTGGCGTGAAGACGGCGCGACGGCGCGGCTGCTGTCTCCGCTCGGCGCGCTCTACGGCGACATCGCGCGCAAGCGGCTCGCGCGCGAGGCGCCGCGCGCCAATTTACCGACGATTGTCATTGGGGGACTGACCGCCGGCGGCGACGGCAAGACGCCGCTCGCGATCGCCGTCGCGCAGCGTCTCAAGGCGGCGGGCGAGCGCCCCGCCCTTCTCACCCGGGGCTATCGCCGCAGGCGCCGCGAAACGTCCTCCTTCGTCGTAGACGTGACGCGTCACGGCGCGGACGACGTCGGTGACGAAGCGCTGCTCCTCGCGCGCGTCGCGCCGACGATCGTCGGCTCTGACCGACTTGCGAGCGCAGGCCTGGCGCGGCGCCAAGGCGCCACCGTCGTCATTCTCGACGACGGATTCCACAGCCGTCGCGTGACGCCCGACCTGACGCTCATCGTCATCGACTCGGACTATGGCGCGGGCAATGGCCGCTGCCTGCCGGCCGGTCCTTTGCGCGCGCCGCTCGATGCGCAGCTTGCGGCGGCGGATATGCTCGTCGTCGTCGGCGACGGCCTGCCCGGGCGCGACATCGCCGCGTGCGCGAATAAACCCGTCATCGCCGCCCATTTGGCGCCCGACAGCGGAGCCACGGAGGCAATGAACGGCGCGCGCCTCGTCGCCTTCGCCGGCATCGCAAGGCCGGAGAAATTCTTCAGCTTGTTGGAGGCGTCCGGCGCCGAAGTCGCGGCGCGGGTCTCCTTCGGCGATCACCGCCGATTCACGCAAAGAGATTACGCGACGCTATCGAAGTTACGGCAGGAACAGGGCGCACGGCTCGTCACAACGGAAAAGGATGCGGCGCGGATGGGCGACCAGCTTGCGGCGCTCGGCGCCGACGCCTGGCCCGTCACCCTGGTCTTCCACGACGCGGCTTTTTTGGACGAGGCGCTTCGCCAGCTGCGTAAGGCGCGACGCTCCGAGCCCTAATCAGGCTTCTGCGCGCGGAGACGCATCAGCTTGGCGTGCGGCCCGCTGTAGGGCTCCTGCAGATCGACGTTCCAATAGCGCAGCTCCTCGAGCGGAATTGGTTCGCCCGTCACGGCGCAGCGCACATAGGCGCCGGGCTTGCGCACGCGATATTCGCCGTCGAGATATTCGACGACAGCCTCTTCAGCGGGCTGAGGCTGGCGGTCATAGCGGTTCATGCGCGTTCTCAACCCGTAGCGCCGGGGAAATGGACGCCCCACGAGGCGCCTGAGCGTCGTCACAAGCGACCTCATCGGCGAAGCCGAACGCTCCCTATCGGCGGATTAGTTCTACGAGATATAGCATCCGAAGGCATACAAGGAAACGCCCGCCAGCGGGCCGTGTTTGCCGGAGCGTCGTCCGCTTACCAATAGACTTTGGCGCGAAGCTCAAACAGATTGGGATGCGCGCCGGTGTAATTGGCGCCGAGCAAGGTGGGGAGTGGACCACCGTTGTAAAGGTTCAATGGCGCGACGAGGTTCATCACGCGCGTCCAATTAAACTGAAACGCCAAGCCCACGTCCGGATACCAGTTTACGCCGAGCGTAAGATTCTGCTGACGGCCGCCGTTGATCCCGGCGTTCGCGATATATGTCCGCGCGAATGGGTTCGGAGCGACCAATGTCGTCAAAGCGAGCAGGTTGTAGAGAGTGTTCCCGTTGTAGGGCCCGTTGTTGAGGTCAACGGAGCTGAAGCGCGCAGCCAAGCCCCAGGCGCCATAACCGCCTGCGCTGAAGGGGTTTTTGATCCTGAGCTGATTGAAGGTTGCGCCGTTTTTGTCCTTTATGTCATAGGCCTGCGCGCGCTCCTCGCCGGTGATCCAATAAGTGCCCTGGATGTAATACCCATCAAAATAAGCCGACCGTCCTCCCGGATTGAAGGGAACCAGAGAGCCGTTAACGGGAATGACGCCGGTCGCCGCCGAAGCCGCCGTTAGATAGGTCGCACGGTTGATCGCGTTTTGATCGCGGTTGTAAAGGGCGCCGAAATATTCCGCCTGGATGCCGAACGGCCCATGCGACGCCGCGAATTCGACGCCGAAGGATTCGACGCTCTTGGTGCATTTGCCGGCGAAGGCGGAACTGTTGAAGATGTTTTGAGGTATGGGTCCGACGATCGTTCCGCAGGAAAGATCCGGCGTTCCAATGAGGCCCTGGCCGAGGATATTGGCTTCCGATCTGACGCGGTTGCCCAGCGCAAGCACCCGGTCGTTGTTCGCCGCCGTGGAATCGTTTGGCTGGTGATAGCGGCCGGAAACGCCGACATGGATAAGATCATGCTCGTTGTGGATCGGCGCGTAGGTCAGGCGTCCTGTCAGATCGAAATACTGCCCGCCTCCCGTGGCTTGGAACCAGGTCGTGTTGGACGGGAATGGCGCGCCGCCGCCCGCGTTGGGTATGTAAAGTCGCGGAATGCCCCAGGTGGCCGGATAACCACGCGCGGGGTTCAGGCTCGCATCGCCGAAGCTGGTGCTGAATATGCCGCCCTTGAAGGTCCAGTCGTCGCCGTAGGCGCCCACTGCAAGGCCGATATGACGATCCGGCTGGAAGGTGTCGACCGCAAGCGAGCGTTCGATGAAGTCGCGGTATTTTGAGGAATTGATCGCCTCGACGCTGAAGGGCTCGAACATGCTGCCGACCATGACGTAGGCCGGCTCCTTGGCGAACGGCAGCGTGAACAGCGGACTTTGAATGCCAAAGTAGGCGTCGCGAATGCCGCCGTAGACGTGATTGACGCCGGTTATCTGGCTCGTTCCGGCGAAGTCGTATTGCAGCTTGTAGAAGTAGATCTGCGCGGCCTTGCCTTCGGCTTCGAGGCGAAGCTGTCGGCCGCCAACCTGGTTGTCGAAACCATTGAGCGGCAGAGCAATGCCGCCGCCGTCGATGAGAATGCGGCCGCCGACTTTGAAGCTATACGCCTTGTCTTCGGTCTCGACGAAGAGGCCGTTCTTGAAGCTGACAAACACCGGCGGCCGTGGGGGCGTATCGGACGACCCCTTGGACGCCGCGGCGTTGGCAATATTCGTTTCGTTCTGCTGTGAACGGCCTTTCGAGGACGCGTTGCGCGACTGTGATTTGGACTGGCGCGCCTCCTGACGAAGCTTGGCGACCTCGGCTTCCAGCGGACGAAGCCTGGCGATCTCCGCTTCAAGCATGCGCAATCGCGCCTCGACGGCGCTGTCGGATGCGCCGGCGCCTGTCGAGAGCAACGTCCCCATCGTCGCCAGGACGAGTGCTTGCTTCTCCCGCCGAATCGCCAAGCCCAGCCCCGCACGTCCCTTTGTGTTCGGGGAAAGGGTGCGGCGTTAACCTTAACGAATGGTTAGCGACATGCTTCCCCACCAACATCTGGGGCAAAGGAAGGCCGGCCGGGCCTTTGGCTCGGCTGGCGGAAACAAAGCTTCGGCGGCGTCACTTTTCAGTAAACTTGGAGCAGTTCGGATGCGCTCGCTGAGCAGGTCTTGGAGAACAAACCGGTTCATAGATTCCGCGGCGGCGCATATCTCAACTGTCAAACGCCATACCCCGCGGGGACCTCGTAGCGCTATACTTCCAAGGGAATCAATTAAACATCATCCCATGGCAAGCGCGCCTAGCGTCAACGTCATCGCCGTATTTGTATAGCTGCCGCATATAATCGCACCCCAGATAATGCGCGTTGGCCCAGACTTGGTGCTGCAGCCACGGCGGCGCAGCCGGATAGCAGCAAGGCGCGCGCCCACGTTGGGCAAGAGCGTCGCCGCTTGCGAGTGCGCAAGCAAGGGCGAAAAACGCTACCGTCAATGTTTTCTTCATGACCTTTCTCCGACTTTTGAGCAGGCCTTCACCCAACCGGATCAGTCCAGCGCCATTCCGTGATGCTGGCGCCGATCATGGTGATAGTAGTAGTCAGCGCTGTTTCCGTAGTGGCCAAGATGAGCGCAAGACGGATGATTCCAACCACTGCGCTCACAAGCGGCATGGTTCGGATGCCGGTTGGGCGATACGTGACGCTTATGATCCGCGAGAGCGGACTGGCTCAATGCAACAAATCCCGTGACCGCAGCAGCGAAGAGCACGCGCTGTTTCATTCAAAAAGCTCCTGAGTAAGGCGAAGGTCCGCATGTCACAGTTATGTCACACTAGGTCCACGTCAACAGACGCGCCCGAATTTTTCACAGAGCTTCAGTTTCGATTGGAGGTCGAAAGCGGCATGCCGCGCATGCGCGGCCTTCAGCCGAGATTTGCGTAACTGAGCGTGGGACGTGGCGTTTGCGGCGACGCCCGCGCGTTGCGCGGGGTCGCGCCGCCGTCCTGACCGGGCGACTTGCGGCTTACTCTTTGCGCAGAAAACCTTGTCCGTTGATCTTCAGCGTGTTGGCCTACTCTCACATGCGCGGCGATGCTACGATCAGCCGCTTCGGACGATAACCACAACGCTGTCCGCTCCCAGTTTCCAAGACCGCTCGTTGAGAGTAGCGAGGGGACGTCTGCGTACAATTCAAGGCGAGAAACGTGCTGCTCATCGACGATTTTCTGGACGAAGACCAGTGCGCGCGCTTCCGTCAGCGCATCATCAACGCGCCGTTTGTTTCGGGGGCGTCCACGGCCGGCGGAATGGCGGCGAACGTCAAGAAAAATCTTCAGCTTGACGAGCGGAAGGCAGGCAAAGTCGTCGACGAGATCAAGTCACTGATTTTTGCGCACCCGGACGTCGATCTTTTCGCAATGCCGGAGAAGCTCGTCGGCGTAATCATCAATCGCTACGACGAGGGAATGGAATACGGAAACCATTCCGACTCCCCGATCATGGAAGGCGTCCGTTGCGATCTGTCCTTCACTTTGTTTCTGGAGGATCACAGTAACTATGATGGCGGCGAACTTGTGCTCGAGCAGGAGCACGGGCTCATCAAAGTCAAACCGAAAATCGGCAGCATTTTCGTCTATTCGACCGGCCTGACGCATCGCGTCGCCAAAGTGACGCGCGGCAGCCGTCTCGCCTGCGTGGGCTGGATCAAGAGCCGCATCCGCGATGAAGGCCGCCGCAAAGTTCTACGCGACCTCAATGCCGTTCTTGGCGCCTATATGGAAAAGAACGGACATGACGCGATCGCCGATCTGCAGCTGAAAGTCATCGGCGATCTGATCCGGATGTGGCACGAGTGAAATATCTAAAAACAAGTCGTGGATACAAATGAAAATCCCGCCGGGAGAACCCGGCGGGAGCGCTTGCGAGTCAGACGGAAGAGACTGTCACCACCAGACTTCCGCGCGGGTGAGGAAGGAGTTGGTGTCGTTCGAATTGAGCCAGGGCTGGTTGAATGGCGCGACATTGGCAAGAACGCGGCCGTAGTTGAACAGGAAGCGGTAGCCCTTTTCCGGATACCAGTTCAGGCCCAGCGTGATCTTGTTGACGCGACCGCCGGTCAGCCCGACCGAATTCGCCGCGAGAACAGCCGAGGCCAGACCCCCAGGAGTGGCGACGCCGGGAACGAGGCCGAGCGCGCCATAGGCCGGAAGATAGCTCCAGGAGCCTTGCGCGCCGTTGTTGAGGTCGATCGAGCTCCAGCGCCCCGCGACTTCCCAAGCTCCGTAGCCGCCCTTGCTGATCGGATTGAGGATCTTGGGCTGCGTCGAGAAAGTGTAGGGCGTGTTGACGTTGTGCTCGATGTCCGTATAGCCCGAGATGCGCGTTTCGCCGGTCAGGAACCACTGCGCCTGCACATAAAAGCCGTCAAATGCCGAGGAGCTTTGGAGACCCTGACCCGCAGCGAGCCGCGCCGCCTGAAACGCGGGCACGCCCGTCAGCGCGCTGGGGGTAATCAGCAGAGCAGCCGAGTTGTAGGAGTTGCGGTTGTAGTATTGCTGAGAGTATTCGGCCTGAATGCTGAAGGGCCCGTGAACGGCCACGAATTCGACGTTGAACTGAGTGGAGTTTTTCAGACAGTTGTTCTGAGCGAGCGAGCCGCCCAACCCCTGGTTAGCCGCCCATACTGAGCCAAAGAGATTGAACGGACCGCCCGGATTGCACGACATATCCGGCGTGCCGAGCAGACGTGTGTTGAGCGCGTTGGCTTCGTTGCGCACGCCGCGTCCGACGAGCAATTCATCGTTCGAAGCGCCGGTCGCGCCATTGTTTTGGTAATAGCGGCCCGTGGCGCCGATATGGATCAGATCCTCTTCGGTGCGAATCGGCAGGAAGACCGCGCGGCCGTCAACCTCCCAATACTGGCCAAGGCGATTGTTGAATGGACGGATGGCCGTGTCTTGCGGGCTGGTGCTGTAGATGCCGGTCTTGACGCCCCAATTGTGATCGCCCGTGGAGATCGACGCGCCGAGATGTCGCCTTGGCGTGTTGAACGCGTCCGACATCATCGAACGCTCGATGAAGGTGATGCCTGAGTTCGAGGTGCTCATCGCCTCGAGTCCCAGGGGCCTCAACTGATTGGCGAGCTGAATGAAGATGTTCTTTTCATAGGGGAGGCCGAGCTTGGCCAGGATCGGATAGTTGAAGCCCAGCCAGGCGTCGCGTACGTTGGCCGAGCTCGCGGCGCCGCTGCTTCCGCCGAATTCGAACTGCGTCCGATAATACCAATGTTTGAACGCCTTGCCGGCGATATCGATACGGGCGCGGCGCAGCAGCACATTGCTCGCGTCGCCGTTGGCGGGGTCGCTCTGCCAGCCGCCGTCGGCATGAACGCGGCCGCCGACATAGAATGAGAAAGCCTTATCTTCGGTTTCGACGAACAGGCCGTTCTTGAAGCTGACGAAGACCGGCGGCGGCGGCGGATGGCCATGACCGTCCTTACTGACATGCGCGTGAGCGGCGTTCGCGACATTGGTCGCGCGCTTGACCTCGGCGCGCTGCTTGGCGACCTGCGCTTCAAGCTGCTGCAGCCGCGCCTTCAACTCGCGAAGTTCGGACGCGGTGTCCGCCGCGGCCGGAGTGGCCGAACCCGTTGCAAATAAGCCGAACGCAGCGATGGCGAGCGCGCGTTGTCCAACTCCAAGTTTCATTGGTCTGATCCCCCGGTTAACTTTCGGGCGACAGTGAAGCCGACGCTGGATGACGGGCCCATGACAAACTTTGGCCTAGCCGTAATGTGACGTTGCAAGGCACAAGAGGTGTGGCGCCAGCGCCACACTCACTGGCGCTGATCATTGTTTTTTGTGGCTTTACCGCCACATCACAGGTTTTTTTCCGGAAGCGTCGCCGCGAATTTGCGGCTTTTTCGACGCAACTCATCCTGCCGGCAGAATCGATCGGCGGCTTCTTTCAGGGTCGGCCAGTGGCATCACGCGTCACGCGAAGCCAGGCGCACGCAGTCGGACCACGCTAATTCCGCCGCCCCGGCGCTCGACGCAGATCTTCGTCGCGATCCGCTGCTGGAGCGAATCGACATGGCTGATCACCCCCACCCGCCTGCCCTGTCCCTGCAGCGCCTCCAACGCATCGATGGCGACGTCGAGCGTCGCCGAATCGAGCGCGCCGAATCCTTCGTCGATGAACAGCGTATCGACGAATGAGCTGCGGCCTTCGAGCCCGGCAAGCGCTAACGCCAGCGCGAGCGACGCAAGGAAGCGCTCGCCGCCGGACAGCGAACGCGTCGAACGGCGCTCGTCGCCGAGATCGCGGTCGACGATCTGGAGGCCCAGCGAGCCGGGCTCGCCCGAGCGCTCCAGGGCGTAGCGGGGCGCAAGCAGCGCCAGGCGCTGATTGGCGAGCGCCACGAGATGCTGCAGCGTCGCGGCCTGCGCGAAACGGCGGAACTTGTCGCCGCTCGCCGAGCCGATGGCTTCATTGATCTCGCCCCAGAGTTTGGCGTTTATGCGCGCCTGTTCGAGCTCCTCGCCGAGCGCGGCCGCGCGTTCCCGCGCCTCATCGTCCTTTGCGCCACGCTCGCGCAGCGCGCCGAGCCGCGCCGCCAATTCGTCGAGGCGTCCAGCGATGTCGCTCTCCTCCGCGGCAAGCTGCTCACGCGAAACTTCCGCCGGGGCGACGGCCTGGGCTTCATCGTAATCAACCTGCCGCGCCCTGACGGCGGCCTCGGCGGCGGCGCGCCCGGCTTCCGCCGCTTCAACGGCGCGACGCAGCTCCGCCTGCTCCTCGCGCGACATCGCAAGAAGCGGCGTCGCAGTCGCCTCGTCGAAGCCAGCAGTCTCGAGCGCCGTAGAAAAGGCCGTGCGCGTCTGTTCGGCGCCCGCCGCCGCGCTTTCCGCGGCGCTTGCACAATGGGCGTGACGCGTCTCGCAGGCGGTTTTCGACTGCTGGGCTTCAGCGAGCCGCTGGCGCGCCTCGTCGCGCGCCACAATCGCCGCCCTGTGGCGCGCCTCGAAGCGGGATCGATGCGCGGCCGTCGCTTCTCCCTCCAGAAGCAGCGCGCGCGCGTCGCGCGCCTCAGTAAGGCTCTTCGCGCGCGCCTCATGATCGCCTTTGGCCTCGGCCTCGCGGGCGCATGCGCTGTCTGTCTCCGCCGCAACGCGCTCCGCCTTCAGTCCGATCGCGGCGAGGTTTGCTGCGAGTTCATCCAACCGCGCCAGCGCCTCCCGGTAACGCGCGCCCGCCGTCTCGAGCCGGCGTCGCGCAGAAGCGGCGTCGCGCTCGAGATCAGCGGCCGAGAGGTCGCAAGCCTGCAGATGAGGCGCGAGCGACCGATCGAGCGACTCGAGGCGCTCAACCAGTCCCGCGCCTTCCGCCATGGACCGCGCGCGCGCTTCCCGTAAAGCGTCCAGCGATACGGCGAGCGCCGCACGCTCCTCCTGACGCGCGTCGAGCGCCTGACGAATTGCGTCGCGCTCTCCGCCCAGGCGGTCCCGCTCGTCCCGCAGCCGACGCGCGGCGCGAAGCTTTTGCGCGACGCCATCGCGCGCTGTCGCAACCTCCTTCGCCAATACTTGCAGCCGCGCCGAGGCTGATGGAATTGACGTTGGCGGCGCCAGCTCCGGGGCCATATCTCGCGCGCAATCGGCGCTCAGCAACAACGCATATTCGGCCTCGGCGCGCGCGCGAACCGCTTGCGCTTGTGCCGCGCGATGCAACGCGTCTTCGTGAAGCGCTTGCGCCTGCGCCGCCCGCGCGCTCAAGGAGACTGTCTCCTGGTCCAATCTGCTGAGCGTTCGCCGCGACTCGTCGCGCCGCGCGCGCAGCGCGTCGATCAACGCGCTCGCCGCGTCATGCGTCTCGGCGAAAGGATGTTCGCGCGCGCCGCACACGGGGCACGGCGCATCGTCGTTCAGCGCCGCGCGCAATCGCAGCGCGTGGGGATCCGCCGCGGCATCAGCCAACTCGCCGAAGCGTTCGGCCTCGGCGCTTTGCGCCGCCTGTCGCGTGCGCTCCGAACGTACTCCCTCAAGCTTCTGCCGAACCGCCGCTTCGTCCTGCGCGTAGCGGGCGATGTCCCGATGCGCGGAAGCCGCCGCGACGTCCGCCTCGTCATAGACGCGCGCCCATCTGCGCAACGCTTCGATGTGCTCGACGGCGCGCGCGAGGTCGTCAGCGCGGGCGAGCGCGGCCGGTTCGTCGAGGGCGAGGAGCGCGCAGTCGCGGTCCGCAATTTGCGCGGCTAGCTTTTCACAGGCCGCTCTGTCTTGCGCGTCGCGCGCGTTAAAGTCCGCAAGCGTGGCGTCGCCGCGATCGATGTCGGCGAAGGCCGCTGCGAGCGCGCCATCACAGGCGCGCTTGGCTTGCGAGATTTCGGCACGCTTGGTCAGCCAATCGTCGATGTCTCGCCAGCGTTCGCTGAGCGCCCGCGCCGGCTCGAGGCGCGCAAGATCGGCGAGCGCCGTCTCCTTCTCGCGTTCAATATCGGCGCGCCGTTCCATTGTTTCGGCGCGTTCGACCCGCTTCGCCTGCGCGCGCGAGGCGGCGTCCTGAGCGACGCTTCGCGCTTTTGCTTCCTCCTGAGCCAAATTGGCGATGCGCGCGTCGAGCGCCGCGGCTTGGCTCCATATCGGCGCGAACCGGGCGATCTGCGCTTCCGAGGCGGCGACCGACTCTGCAGCCGAGAGCGCTTGCGCCTCCTGCGCGGCGAAAGCTTGTTGAGCGGCGCCCGCTTTCACTTTGGCGTCGGCGGCCTCATCGAGCGCCGCCTTTTGTATTTCCTCGGCGCGCCGCATGTCGTCCCGCGGCGCGCGCAACGGCTCGACCTGCGCCAGCGCCGAGAGCGTTTCGCGCCGCGGCGCCATTTCGTCGAACGCCCGCAAGGCGCCCGCGTGCGCCGACATCGCCTGCGCAAGCTTTGCTTGGGCCTGAGCCAAGGCGTCGAATCGGCGCAGCGCATCAGCCATCGCGCTGCGCCTTTCGGCGACTTGCGCGCGTTCGGCTTCGGTCGCTGCGACGACTGCGTCGATTGCGGCGCGCTCATCTTCCGACATCACGCCGATCTCGGCGCGACGGCGTTCGACAAGCGTCGTCGCCTGGTGCGCTTCGCGAGCGCGCTCAAAGGCGCGCTGCGACAGAACGCCATAAATTTCGGCGCCGGTGATCTTTTCGAGAAGTTCGGCGCGCTCCTTTGCGTCGGCGCGCAAAAAGGCGTCGAATTCGCCCTGCGCCAGAAGCGCCGTGCGACGAAACTGGTCGAAGGTGAGATCGGTCAATTCGACGACGCGGGCGTTGACCGGCTCTATGCCGCTCTCGACCGCCGCGACGATTTCCCCGGCCTCGTCGATTCGCCACAGCGACCTGACGCGCTTTTGCAACGCGCCCGACGCTCTGCCGCGCGCGCGCTGCAGGTCGCAGCGCGTCCGATAGCGCAGCCCATCCTTGCCGATAAAATCGACTTCCGCGAAACCGCGTCCGGCGCCGCGGCGAAGAATTGCGCGCGGGTCGCCGGCGCCGAGCGTCTCTCCGGATGGATCTGGCGCGCCTTCGCTCGCGCCAGCCGCGACGACGCGGGGGAATTTATCATAAAGCGCGAGACAGATCGCATCGAGAATCGTCGACTTGCCCGCCCCGGTTTCGCCGGTGATGGCGAAGAGTCCTGCCGAGCGCAGCGGCTCGCTGTCGAAGTCGATGGCGAAGCCTTCTGCGAGACTGGCGAGATTTGCGCCTCTGATCGCCAGAATGCGCAATGTCACGCCTCCTGCAGAAGACGCTCGAAACAGTCGAAATGATTGTCCGTGGGGGTAACGCCGTGCGCCTGCTCGAAGGCTTCGCGAAACAAATCCATCGGTTTGCGCTCGGCGAGGCGCAGCGGCGTCGGCGCCGCCGCAGGCGCTTGTGGCCGTTCGACGCTGGTCGAAACGACGCGCAGCGGAAATTTCTCGCAGATGGCGTCGAGCTCGGCCTTCAATCCAACAGCTGGGCCGTCGACCCTGATCGCAAGATGCGCGAAGGGCCAGGCGTCGATCGGCGCCGAAGCGTCCAATTCCAGCGCCTTGAGCGCAGACTCGAGTTCGGCCACGTACAGAGCGCCCGCCGCCGGCGCCCGCAAATGCCGGATGGGGCGGATGATCGGCGCATGTTCAACGACAACGGCGCCGCTGTCGTCGACATCGATGATACTGACGCCATGCGCATAGCCGATCTCGGTCTTCGACATCGGAATGAGCGAACCGGAGTAGCGGATCGTCTCGCGGTCGATGAATTGCGGGCGATGCAGATGGCCAAGCGCAACGTAAGCGATATCTGGCGAAAACATATCCGACGGAAGGGCATGTTCGCCGCCGACGAGAATCCGTCGTTCGGACCCTTCGGATTCGAGCGCGCCTGCGACATGAAGATGGCCGGTGACGATGAGCGGCGCCGTGCCGATTTCACGACGCGCGCTCTCGACCGCCTCGCGATAGGCCTCGCGCACGGCGCTGGCGCCGGTCGTCGCGGGCAGATCCACCGCGCGCGGATAAGGCAGCGCGAGCAAATGTGCGCCAATTCTGCCGCTCGCGTTGCGGATGGGCGAAAGATGCGCGCGCGCGTCGAAGGCGCCGTCGCGACGCGCAAAGGCGCCGATCGAAACGACGTCCGCCATCTCGAACAATGCGCGCGGCGCTTCGAGTCGCGCCGCCGGATCATGATTGCCGGCGACCAGCGCGATCAGCGCATGCGGACAGGCGACGCGCAAATCGCGCAATGTGTCGTAGAGCAGCCGCTGGGCGTCGGCGGACGGATTGAGGCTGTCAAAAACGTCGCCCGCAACGATGACGGCGTCGACCGCGCGCTCCCTGGCGATGGCGACAAGCTGCGCCAGCGCGTTGCGGTGCTCGGCGTCGCGCGACCAGCCTTGCAGCGTCGCGCCCAGATGCCAGTCGGCCGTATGAAGAAGGCGAATCACTCCAGCAGTAGGCGCCAGGCCGTCGGCGGTGGGCAAGGGCCACGCTTGGACGCGCTGGACTTCGGACGAATAATTCGCGGTTTTTTTCGATCCGACAGCAAAGGACGAGCTGCTGATAAGCGAGCGGCAAAAGTACTGCATAGAAGTGTTGAGACACATACATGACGATTACTTCCAGGGACAGGCTCTTTCTTGCAGCGCGCCGTATTGGCCGGCGTTTATCCCGTTCTAGAGGCGAAGCGCTCCCCAGCGTCGGAAGTCATGTCGCAGGGGTTCACAAGCCTGTCGTCGTGCCTGTAAAATATGCGGCATCGCAAAGGGCTGGACCTTGGCGCGGTCCGTCAGGCCCCTAATCCGAGAGGAAGCAGGGTGACTGCACACTTTCGTCAACAGACCGTGTCGCCGCAGGCGTGCCCCGCGCTTGTGCTCAACGCCGACTACCGGCCGCTGAGCTACTATCCGCTCTCCCTGTGGGGTTGGCAGGACGCCATCAAGGCAGTGTTTCTTGACCGCGTGAACATCGTCTCGGAATACGACAAGACCGTCAAAAGCCCGAGCTTCGAGATGCGTCTGCCCTCGGTCGTGTCGCTCAAGGAGTATGTGCGGCCGACCCGACACCCGGCGTTCACGCGATTCAACGTCTTTCTGCGCGATCGCTTCACCTGCCAATATTGCGGCGAACATGAGGAATTGACGTTCGACCACGTCATTCCTCGATCGAAGGGAGGCGCGACGACGTGGGAAAACGTCGTCGCGGCGTGTTCGCCGTGCAATCTGCGCAAGGGCGACCGCCTGCCGAAGGAGGCGCACATGTCGCCGGCGCAGGCGCCCTTTCAGCCGAGCGTCGCCGACCTGCATCGCAACGGCCGGCTGTTTCCGCCCAATTACCTGCACGAAAGCTGGATGGACTATCTCTATTGGGATTCGGTGCTCGAACCATAGCTTGGCGCGCCAGGAAAGAAGGCTCCAATGATGCGCCGAGTCGTGGTCATGGCTTTCGGCTTCGTCCTCGCTGTGGGCGTCGCCGCCATTTTTCTTATCGTCTCGGCGCTCCTTGATCCGGCGACGCGGGAGGCTGGATTTGCCGCCGCAACGTCCGGCCTGTTCGCCTTCGTCGAAGAAGATGCGCGCGCCGGCGGATGGGGCGAACCTCTGGCGACATTCGGATTCTTCATCTGGGCGATCGTCATCGCCACCTGCGTCGCGCCGCTCGCGGTCGCGGCGTTGATCGGCGAGATCGCCGGCGCACGCTCGCTCCTCTGGTATTCGGGCGCGAGCGCGACGCTTGCCGGCGCGTCGCCGTGGATCGCCCGCGCTGCGATGGGACTTGATCGCGCCCGCGAAGCCAGCCCCCTCGAATTACGAATCGCGCTGTTGTTTTTTCTGACCGGCGCGCTGGCGGGGGCGATTTACTGGGTGATCGCCGCGCCGCCGCCCGCGCGTCAGATGGCGCGCCCCAAAGCGCCGCTTGGCGAAGTTTAACGCGCAGCCTTCACGGGGAAGCGGCGCCAATAGACGCAAGCGCGTCGCAATGAATTTCGCGCGAGACATCCGGCAAAACAGCCGGCCATCTGAACGAGCGCCGAGTCGCAAGAATCCTTCATGCTCGAGGTCTTATCCATACTCAGACGTGCGCAGGCAGGCGAATGAAGCAAGAATGCGCGCTGAAGCGATCATTGACGTCAGGAATGCTTGATCTCCATTTTGGCGACACATCGAGTGAACTGAGGCGCCTATGAGATCATGAGGCGCCGACGTCGCGAAATCCCCGGGTTTTCTTAGACTCTGACGGCGTCAGGATTGACGCCAAAAGCCGGAAGTGCTCTTAACCGAACATGGCAGACTACCATTCTCTGATCGCGAGAGCGGTCGCCGCTCTGCCGCAGTCCACGCCGGACACGCGCCAAGCGGTCTATGAACGCGCCCGCAAGGCGCTGTTCAATCAGTTGCGCGGCATCCAGCCGCCGGTCGCAGAAGCCGATATTGCCGCCGAAGGCCGCGCGCTCGAAGACGCGATCCAGCAAGTCGAAACGGAGCGCGCCGCAAACGAGGCGCAAGCGACGCAAGCTCGCGATGGGACGTCTGCGCCGCAACGCAAGCCGCATCCGATCAGCTCGGCCAAATCTGCCGAACGCGCGCCGAATGACGACGCGGATTCGTCTTGGGGCGACGCGCGTCACTCGTCCATCGGCGGCGAGGACGATGTCCCGCTGCGCGAACCACAGAGGCCGCCAGCGCCGCTGCCGCCCGCGCCGAGGCCGCAGCGCTCGAAGCGTCTCATGCTTTCCGTCGCCGGCGTTGTCGTCGCGCTCGTGGCGGTCGTCGGAACCCTCGCCTGGCAGCTTCGCGAGCAGCCGGAGGATCTGGCCAAACTGAAACCGGAGCAGTCCGCCTCCAATGGGCCCGAAGGCGGCAAGATCAACGATCGCGTCGCGGGCGACGGGCAAGCGGCCAAAAAGCCGACGCCGCGCAGCCCCGCAGTGCCGGTGGCGCAAAAGGCGGAGATGTGGGTCGGCTCCCTCGCCGAGCCCACGAAGGTCGACAAGATTTACAACGGCTCCGCCGTCTGGCGTCTTGAGAACGTCGGCGGGCCTGGCGAACCCGTCGGATCGGCCATCCGCGGCGACATCGAGGTCCCCGACGCGAAGCTGAAAATGACTCTCCTGTTTCGCAAGAACACCGACGCGACTCTTTCGGCCTCGCACACCATCAATGTGTCGTTCACAGTCGCGCCCGGCAGTCCCATCGGCGGCGTCAAGGCCATCGGCCCCATTCAGATGCGACGCTCCGATGCACAGTCGGGAGAAAAAGTCGCCGGCATTCCCGTGCCGATCACCGAGAACAATTTCCTCATCGGGCTGATGCGGGGCGACCATGAGGCGCGCAATATTCTCCTGTTGCGGTCGCTCGCGGCGTTAGACTTGCCGATGCAGCTCGCCGACGGCCGCGCGGCGACGATCAACATGGAAAAAGGCCCATCTGGCGAGCGCGTCTTCGCGGACGCCATTGACGCCTGGGGAAAATAAATCCCAACTTCGCTGCAACAGCCGACGTCAGCAGGCCCATTCTAAACGTTACATGACGAGCGTCAGCCTTTTCGCCGCGCGCGTCACGCCGGTGTAGAGCCATCGCGCCCGATGTTCGCGGAAGGCGAAGGACTCATCGAAAAGTGTCACGTCGTCCCATTGCGACCCCTGGGCCTTGTGGACGGTGAGCGCATAACCGAAATCGAACTCGTCCGAGTCCTTGCGAAGCGCATAAGGAATGTCGGTTTCCGCGCCGAACAGTTGCGGTACGACGGCCACGCGCTGAAATTTAGCGGCTTCGCCATCTTCCGGCATTACCAGCATTCTCACCTTGCCGCGGCGCAGGGCTCCGGCGCTCTTTACCGTGAACAGCGCGCCGTTCAGAAGTCCCTTCTTGCGATTGTTGCGCAAGCAGACGAGCTTCTCGCCTGATTGCGGCAAGTCCCCCGTAAATCCGCGCAGCTGGCGAAGGCGCCCATTGTAGGCGCGCCGCGTCTTGTTCAGGCCGACGAGCACCTGATCGGCGCCGGTCACGAGCGCCGGATCAAGCGAGTCACGGCTGATGACGCGCGTATCGCCGAAGACGCCGCGCTCGACGCTCTCGCCTGCGCGGATCGCCATTGACAGGCGGATGATCGGATTGTCCGCCGCCTGCCGATGCACCTCTTTCAGCATCACGTCGGGCTCGGCGTCGGTGAAGAAACCGCCGCCTTTCACCGGCGGCAATTGCGCCGGATCGCCGAGCACCAGCACCTTCTTGCCGAAGGAGAGAAGATCGCGGCCGAGCTCCTCGTCGACCATCGAGCATTCATCGACCACGATGAGTTTCGCACGCGCCGCGGCGCTGTCGTCGTTGAGAACGAAGGACGGCTCTTCGGTCTCGGTGTCGGTCGCGCGATAGATGAGGCTGTGAATTGTGCGCGCGTCCTTGCAGCCCTTGGAGCGCATGACGAGCGCCGCCTTGCCGGTGAAGGCGGCGAAGGCGACGTCGCCCTCGACATGTTCGGCAAGATGCCGCGCGAGGGTCGATTTGCCCGTTCCGGCGTATCCAAACAGCCGAAACACCTGCCGCGCGCCGGGCGTTTCAAGCCAGCGCGCGACGGCGGTCAGCGCTTGATCCTGTTCGGGCGTCCAGATGGGCATGGCTAGGGTGTCGAGTCCAGGCGTCACGATGGCGGAGCCGACGCCGGCGAACAAGCGCCATTATCAATCTTGTCAGGCGCTGAAGCCCGCGATCAGCAGCCCGCCGCCGAGCACGAAGGAGATGAGCGCAAACACGGGATAGCGCTTTTCATATGCCATTCGGGCGAAAATGTCGCGCACCGTCTGCGGCGGCAGAAACAGCGTCAGGAAACCGCTGATCAGCGTGATCCAGCCGACAAGCGAGACGAGCGCCGCGGCCGTGTCGCTCCAAATGTCGTGGCCGATCACAATGGCGAGACCGATCGCGAGGCGTATCATGCCGACGAAGGCGATGGCGACGGGCTCGCGCGAAATGCTCTCGATCATCTGGAGCGCCACGTCCCTGCGCACCAGCATCCAGGCGGACATGATCAGCGCGTAAGCGCCGATCAGCTTTGCGAGAAAAAGAGTAAGCGGCGTCATGAACGCCTCCTTGCCGAATCGCGCTCACACCGCCGAGGAATGGCGGGCCGGCGCAGACTGCAGGTAGGCGTCAAAGGCGGCTGCGACAAGGCGAACGAAGGGCTTTCCGCGTTCGGTCATGGCGAGTCGCCTGCCCTGCAGGTCGATGACGCCGTCGTCCGCGAGTGCGTCGAGCGACGCCTGCGCCGCGTCGAAGGCGTCTTCCGCATAGCCGTGGCGCGCAGCCACCGCGCCGTAGTCAACATCGAAATCGCACATGAGGCGTTCGATCAGATCGGCGCGGGCGATATCCTCGCGCGTGAACGCGACGCCGCGCGTGGTTGCAAAACGTCCCGACTCGATCGCGCGTCGCCATCCGGCGAGATCGGTGGCGTTCCCGACATAGCCCTCCGGAAGACGCCCGATGGACGAAACGCCAAACGGCAGCAGCGCGTCGGCGGCGTCGGTCGTGTAGCCTTGGAAATTGCGGCGCATGCGCCTTTCGCGCGCGGCGATCGCCAGCGGGTCCTCGGGACGCGCAAAATGGTCGAGTCCGATCGCCTCAAATCCAGCGTCTTCGAGCGTCGCGCGCACCGCCGCCGCCTGCGCCAGACGCTCGGCGGCGCCCGGCAGCGCCGCGGAGTCGATCAGCTTCTGGTGCGACTTGAACCAGGGCACATGCGCATAGCCGAAAACCGCGAGCCTCTGCGGCGCGAGGGACGCCGCGAGCGAGGCGGTGCGCGCGGCGTCTTCGACGGTCTGCTTTGGCAGGCCATACATCAGATCCATGTTGATCGCCGTGATCCCAGCCTCGCGCAGCAATTCCACGGCCTGCGCCACCGTCTCATAGGGCTGCACGCGGCCGGACGCCTCCTGCACATGCGCGTTCAAATCCTGCACGCCGAGCGACGCCCGCGTAACTCCGGCGGCGGCAAGCGCCTCGACGAGATCGGCGTCGAGAATGCGCGGATCAAGTTCGATCGCGTGTTCAGTTTCGGCGGAAAGGTCGAAATGATCGCGCAGAACGGCAATGATCGCACTGAACCGCGAAGGGCCTAGAATGCCCGGGGTGCCGCCGCCCCAATGGATGCTCGCGACGCGGCGCGCAGGCGTCGCTTCTGAGATGAGCGCGATTTCGGTCTTTAGCGTCTGCGCATAGGACTGAAGCGGCGCATCCTGGCGCACCGCTTTCGTGTGACAGCCGCAGTAGGCGCAGATGGCGGTGCAAAACGGAACGTGGAAGTAGAGCGAGAGCGACGCGGAAGGATCGAGGTTCGCGAGCCAGGCGCGCGCGTCGGCGTCGCCGATCGACTCGGAGAAATGAGGCGCCGTGGGATAGCTCGTGTAGCGCGGCGCAGATCTTTCGGCCAAGGCCAGGGACGCTGGGTCCATCCTACTGACTCCCTCGCCGCCGCGCGGCGCCGCTCAAATTGATAGCGCGCCTCGGCCTGGCGCGCAAAAGCCATGACTGCCGCACTTTGACGCGGGCGCGTTTGCGAATCGGCTTGGATGCGGGCAGGGAAAAAGGCAAAGTGAGGCAATTTCACGGGGGCGGGAGCATGGCGCAAATGGCGAGATTTTTCGGACGACCGCAACGGCTGGGGTTCTGTTTTTTCGCCGCCGCAAGCGTTTCGGCGTCGCTCGCCTATTCCGCCGGTTCCACGGAGGCCTCTGGCCGCTACTCGATCCTCCGCGAGGGAGACAAGGACACGGGCTGCATGCTGACGCTCGACGCGCGCACGCGCGGCCGCGCCGGCCTGAAGGCGCAGCTTGCGCCGGCCTGCCGGGACAATGGCGTTGTGATTTTTGATCCGGTCGGCTGGGGGCTCGACCGGGGGCGTCTCGTGCTCACCGCCCGCAAGGGCCACAAGGCGCATTTTGAGAAGGGCGCCGACGGCGTTTGGCGGCGCGACGCCAGCGAAGGCAAGGCGCTCGGCCTGCGCCCCCTCTAGCGAGCCTTAGCTCTTCGTCAGCGAAAGACTTCTGCGAAAGAAGCCTCCCGGATTTCTCCGGGAGGCTCTCCGCCGTCGCCGCGCGAGAGGGGCGGGGTGCCGGCGACGGATCGTGTGGCGCGGCCGCCGGCTAATCGCAAACTCGTACCCGGCGATAGTCGACGATCTCGCCCCACGGTCCAAGAACCGGCTTCCGGAGAAAATGGCACTCTCCATAGCCGTAATAGGCGTCGGCGTGGTCTGCCCAGGAGCCGCGATAGGGCTCCGGCGCAAACCACGCTTCTCGCCCGTCATCATAGGGATCGTAGCCATGACCAAAGCTCTCGCTTTGGTTGCGGCCATCACCAAAGCTCTCGCTTTGACCCGGGCCATGACCAAAGCCTCCGCCTTGATAGGGAGCATGGCGTTCAGAGGAGTCGTCGCCCAGATCTTGCGCGACGACCGGGGTAGCTGCGAGCGCCAGGAGGACAGCGAGGACGAAAGGCTGGCGCGGCATCTTGGCTCCGATCAAAGAAGAGCAGGCGCGGGGAGAACTTTCGTCAAAATCGCCTGCCCATACCTGCACTCTGGCGCACGCCAGCTGAACCGGAGATGGCCGCGCCGTTCATTCGGCAGTCAGCTTTGCGGCGGGGCTGCCGAAACTCTGTAGGCGTCTGGGGCGCGACGCCAAAGCGTATCAATTTCGTCCAGGCTGATCTTTTTCGCGACTGCGCCGTTTCAAAAAGGCACACTTTTCGGCGTCTCATCCCCGCCGCCCACATCCAGTTGTCCATGAAATCGCTGTGCGTCCAGCGTCCAGCGAAGGAACGGCTCAAGCGCCGCCCGTTAGCACGCAATCTGCAGAATAACGAGATATTGCGCCAAGTTGCGTCAAATTGGAACGTGCGGCGGCTACTTGTCGATGCCATTAGATGCGGCATTGAAAAGACAGTCATTCGGCAATGTGACCTGCCGCACTGCTGAGCAATCAGGTTCCGACGCAAGTTGAGCGCAATCGGTCGGCCAAGCGGAAAGGCAACCCCCGCTTCAGGCCCAAAACTGGGGATTAGAGCGCTGATGTCGATCGCGAATCCAAAAGAGATGCTGAAGCCCTTCGTCGTGCGCGCCAATGGCGAGGAAGTCGAACATGATTTGGCGTCGCATGAAGACGGCGCGCGCGGCACGCTCACGCGCGAGGACATTGCGCTGGCGATCCATCGCCGGCTTGAAGGCATGTCCCGCCGCGAAGCCAAGCGCCTGACCGATCTGGTGATCGAGGAAATGGCGGCGACTCTGGCGTCCGGCGAGTCGCTCAAGCTGCACGACTTCGGCTCATTCATCGTGCGCACGAAACGCGAGCGCGCGGGCCGCAATCCGCGCACCGGCGCGCCCGTGCCGATCGAAGCGCGTCGAGTCATCACGTTCAAGGCGTCGCCCAATATGAAGGCGGCCATCAACGGCGAGATTCCTTTGGTGAAGGTCAAGAAGCGCGCGCGTGGCCGCCTCGCGCGGCAGAACGGCGGGGCCGAAGTCGTGAGAATCTGCGCCCCATGAAATCTCGGTAGTCCGCGCTCCTCCCTGTGAGCGGATCAGGGGCCCGATCGTTCGCCGCACGCCCCGGCGAACCTTCGGGCCCTCTCTATTTAAGGCAGGGCCGCGCGATTGAGTTTGCCGTTGGCGTTGCGTGGCAGCGCGTCAAGAAACATGACCGCGCGCGGACATTTGTAGGCGGCGAGATGCGCGCGGCAGTAGTCTAGGATGGCGGTCTCGTCCCGCGCCGCGCCGTCTCGCGTCACGACATAGGCCTTGATGATCGTCGCGGTTGCGTCGCGCCCCGCCCGTTCCGCCGCCGCCGCGTCGACGACGCCGTTGATCTCAAGCAGCCTTTTCTCGACTTCCGCCGGCGAGACCCGGTATCCTCCCGCATTCATGACTTCGTCGACGCGGCCGTGGCGCCACATGTAGCCGTCGGCGTCGAATTCGACGAGATCGCCGGAGACGAACCACTTGCCGCGAAACGCCTCGCGCTCCTCGTCTTCACGGTTCCAATAGCCGAGCATCATTCCCGGATCGTCCCGGCGCACGGCCAAGAGGCCGGTTTCCCCCTGTGGAAGCGGAGTCTCGCCGCCCTCTTGCGGCAGCGCCGCCACCACCCTCCCCGGCTGCGGCCTGCCGGGCGAATCCGAGCGCACCGGCGCGGTCGGCCCGCTGGAGATGAAGGTCGAGATCTCGCTCATGCCGAAGGCTTCAAAAATCTCCTTTCCCGTACGGGCGCGCCAATCGGCGAGCAGGCTCGACGGCAGCGCCGCGCCCGCCGAGAGCGCGTGGCGCAGGCTCGATAGATTGGCGCTCTCCAGCGCGCCATATTTGAGGATCTGCCGAAAGACGCCGGGCACGGCGGCGAAGATCGTCGCGCGATAGGTTTCGATGAGACGCGGCCAGGCGGCAGGATCCGGATGCCCGTTGTAGAGCACCGCGCTGGCCCCGGCAGACAGCGGATCGACGACGCCAACGCCAAGCGTATAGGTCCAATTAATGGCGCCGGCGTGCAACATCACGTCGCCGGGACCAAGCCCCGTCCAATGCTCCCGCATCGGCCGCCGGCCCCAAGCGGCGCGATGCGCATGCAATACGCCTTTCGGCCGGCTCGTCGTGCCGGAGGTGTAAACGAGATAAGCGGGATCGTCGGCGGCGGTGTCGACATAGTCCGGAAGGGGCGCGCTCTCGGCGAGCCGCGCCAGATCGGCGCCGCGCAGGACGCAGATGTCACCGCTATGCGCCTCATTCTCGAAGGATGCGCCCAACGCCAGCGCGGACGCGCCGCAATCGCGCGCCATGAACTCAGCTTCTTCGAAGGTGAGCTGAGACGACGCGAGCAGCGCCACATAGCCGGCGGCGATCGCCGCGAAATAGGCGAGCGCGGCATTGGCCTCATTGCCCATACGGATCATGATTCGCGCGCCGGCCGGAAAGCCGAGCGACCGCAAACCTGCGGCCAGTCGCCGCACTTTCAGATCGAGCTCCGCGTGGGTCCAGCGCTGCGCGCCTGCGTCGCCAACGACCGTGAGCGCCGTGGCGTCGGGCCGCAGCCGCGCATTGGCGGCGAGGCAATAGCGCGCGAGATTGAAGTGGGCCGGAACGGGGTCGAGCATGAGAGAAATCTTCGCAGTCACATCGCGTTCTGGCATTCGACGCCAGCTTGGGCAAGAGCGCCGTCATTCGGAGCGGCGACATCGTATCGATTTGAGATTGACGCGCGCCAGGACGAGATGCACGGCTTTGGCATGACCAGCTATGTCGCGCTGTTACGCGCCGTGAATGTCGGGGGAACCGGCAAACTCGCCATGACCGAACTCAAGGCGATATGCGTCGACGCTGGTTTCGATCATGTCCAAACTTATATCGCGAGCGGAAACGTCGTCTTTGAAAGCAAAGCCTCTCCAAAAAGGATAAAGTCGGAACTGGAGGCGAGACTGCTCGCCTATGCCGGAAAGCCCGTCGCGGTTTTTGTGCGCACCGCCGATGAAATGCAGGCGGTTCTCAACCAAAATCCCTTCCCGGAAAAGCCGGCCAATTTCACCGTGGCGATTTTCCTCGACGCCCCGCCGCCGCCCGACGCATTGGATCGCGCCAAAGGCAAAGCGGACGAGGAAATGCATTTGGGATCACGCGAGATTTACGTTCACTATGGCGCAGGGATGGGGCGCTCGAAACTCGAAATTCCGGCTGCCATGCATGGCACGGCGCGAAATATGCGCACGATCGCAAAACTCGTCGACATGGCGCGCAAAATTTGAGAATGCGCGCCGACGCCCAGGCAAGGCGGGACTATTTGCTGCCTGCACGCATCTCGCTGGCGGACTGTCCGAACCGCCGACGGAACGCGCGGCTGAAATGGGAGAGATCGTTGAACCCCCAGCGGTAGGCGAGTTCGCCGATCGGCGCACAAGGGTCGGCGCAGAGGTCGCGGCGACAATTCTCAAGACGCCTGGCCCACACATAGCGCATCAGCGAGAGCCCCTCGACTTCGAACAGCGAATTGAGATAGCGCGACGAGAGGCCCAGCCGCTGCGCCGCCATCGCCGGATCGAGCCGCGGATCGCCGAGGCGGCTCTCGATGAACCGCTTCACCCGCCGCAGCGTGGCCTGCCGCCCTCGGTCTATCCGGTGATGTTCGCTGGGCTCTAAGAGCGACAAGGCGATCAGATCGGCGCAGTGACTGGCCATCGCATCGAAGGATTCCCCGGTCAACTCGCCCGCATGGGCGGCGAAGGACCGAATGTAAGACACGGCCATCGCGCCGACTCCCGCGGCGCCAGCGACGCGCAACGCCGCGCAGCGGTCGACCTCGGGCGAGAACGCGCGCGTCGTCGCGCGCGGCAGCGAGACAATCAGCTTGGAGAATTTTCCCGGGCAGTGAATCTTATGCGGCCGCGTCGCATCGTAAACTGTCATCTCGCCGGGCTTCAACGAGACTTGGCGTCCGTCCTGCTCCAGAAAATATTCGCCTGAAAGCAGTACGGCGGCGAGATAAACATCATGGCTGTCGGGGAGCGACGGCCGCTTGGGCTTTTCTATCGAAATGGCGTTTGAGCGGATCGAAGAAAGCCGAACACCCTTCCCCCCATAGATTGTCATTTCGTTGAACAGCCGTTGCGCCGGAAGAGGACGCACGTCGACGCGGGCGTATTCGCGTCCGATCACCTCGCATAGCCAATCCCGTCGCCTATTCGGCGGCGCGTGCTCGGTCGAAAGGATCTGCGCCTTCGTCATCGATAACTCCCTGGAACCGCAGCGGACGGCCGTTTCAGACAAGTTTATCAGCCGTCCCGGTCAAGCGCTTTCTTGCAGAACGGGGCATGTATCGAGCTTCCGGCGATCGGCCGAGAAGAACCGAGGATGTCGTGATGCCGGAAAACCCGCGATCGGTCCAAGAAAACAACATTATTCTGCTAAGGGGCGCCGCCGTGTGGGTGCTCGTCGCGCTCGTTCTGGCCTGGTGTCTGGTGGCGCTCAAGATGGAGGCGCCGTTCATCTCGGCGATCTTTCCTGGGAAATTCTCGCGCGTCTTGCAGGCCCATATCGACTTCCTGCTGATGAGCGCGCTCCTGCTCGGCTTCTACGGAACGCGCATTCCTTTCGCCCGGCCCTTGCGCTGGGCGATGGTCGTGGGCGCATTCACCAATTCGAGCCTGTTCGTCTTGCAGGCGGCCTTTCCAATCCTCGACGGTCCGCCGGCCGAAGGCTGGGGTCCGGATTTGTTCAGGCTCTATCTCATGGTGAGCATCGTAACGACCAGTTTCGGTTTCGCCGGCGCCTGCCTCACCGTCCTGCGCATAAGTTTCCGTCCGAAACCCTCATGACCCCAATTAGATCCGACGCAGTTCGGCGGAATATCTAATCGAACAGGCTGGAGACGCTCTCTTCCCTGGCGGTTCGGGCGATCGCCTCGCCGATCAGGTGGCCGATCGGAATGACGCGAATGTTGGGAGCGGCTTCGACCGCAGCCGTCGCGCGGATCGTGTCGGTGACGACAAGCTGCCTCAGCTTAGAGTTGGCGATGCGCTCCGCCGCCGCGCCCGACAGCACGCCATGGGTAATGAAGGCGTAGACGGAGCCGGCGCCCGCCGCGAGCAGGGCTTCGGCGGCGTTGCACAGCGTTCCCCCCGAATCGACGATATCGTCGATCAGGATGCAGTTGTGGCCGCTGACGTCGCCAATGATGTTCATGACCTCGGAGTCGCCGGCGCGCTCGCGGCGCTTGTCGACGATGGCGAGCGGCGCGTCGATGCGCTTCGCCAGCGCCCGCGCGCGCACCACGCCGCCGACGTCCGGCGACACGACCATGACATTCTTGAGCTCAAGGTGGGACTTGATGTCCGCCACAATGACTGGCGCGGCGAAGAGATTGTCCGTTGGAATGTCAAAGAAGCCCTGAACCTGGCCGGCGTGTAGATCCACGGTCAGAACGCGGTCCGCGCCCGCCCGCGTGATCAGATTGCTGACGAGCTTGGCCGAGATCGGCGTGCGCGGCCCCTGTTTGCGGTCCTGGCGGGCGTAGCCGAAATAGGGAATGACCGCCGTGATGCGACGCGCTGAGGCGCGGCGCAGCGCGTCGATCATGATCAGGAGCTCCATCAGGTGGTCGTTGGCTGGCGCGGAGGTGGACTGGATCACGAACGTGTCCTGGCCGCGCACATTCTCAAGGATTTCGACCCAGATTTCCTGGTCGGCGAAGCGGCGAACCTGGGCGCGACAGAGCTGAACGCCCAGGTGGGCGGCGATCGCCTCCGCCAGCGGCCTGTTGGAGTTGCCCGCCAGGAGTTTCATCGCCGCCATATAAATCCATCCCCGCGCCTTAAACGCCGCGGCGTCATAGCAGCGATGGCGGCTGCGAACAATATGACGCCGGGATGTCGAAAAATTTCGGCAGGATTGCCTCTTGGACGGGTAATGCTCTAAATGATGCCAGCGGCCTCACCGATGCGCGGCGGGCCGGGGGGCTTTTGCGCCTTCACCCATCTCGTCCCACTTTTCCGCAGTAGACAGGCGTCGCTTCCGAAAATGACGAATAGCGTATCGGATCATGCGCCGCAGCCTGCCTCGCCGCGCGAGACGCGCGTCGTCGTCGCGATGTCCGGCGGCGTCGACTCGAGCGTCGTCGCGGCTCTGCTGCAGGAGCAGGGCTATGACGTCGTCGGCGTCACGATGCAGCTTTATGACCACGGCGAGGCCACCCACCGCAGGGGCGCCTGCTGCGCCGGGCGCGACATCCACGACGCCCGAAATGTTGCGGCGCGGCTCGGCATTCCGCACTTCGTTCTCGATTACGAGAGCAAGTTTCGCGAGAAGGTGATCGACGAATTCGCCGCGAGCTACGCCAACGGCGAGACTCCCGTGCCCTGCGTCGCCTGCAACCAGTTCATCAAATTCGCTGATCTCATGGAGACGGCGAAGGATCTTGGCGCGCACGCGCTCGCGACCGGCCATTACATTTCGGCCCGCGACGACGGACGTGGCGGCCGAGCGCTCTACCGCGCCAAGGATGCGGCGCGCGACCAGAGCTATTTCCTGTTCGCGACAACGCGCGAGCAGCTGCGGATGCTGCGCTTTCCGCTTGGCGACTATGCCAAGGCCGAAGTTCGCGACATGGCCCGCCGCTTCGGTCTCGAGGTCGCCGACAAGCCGGACAGCCAGGACATCTGCTTCGTGCCGACCGGGCGCTACACCGATATCGTCGAAAAGCTCGCGCCCGCTTCGGTGGTGCCCGGAGAAATCGTGCATCTCGACGGCCGTGTGCTGGGGCGCCACGCCGGCGTCATCCACTACACCATCGGGCAGCGCCGCGGCCTGGGATTAGGCGCTAAAGTGGCGGGCCGCGACGCGGAGCCGCTTTACGTTTTGCGCCTCGACGCCGCGAAAGCTCAGGTCGTGGTCGGGCCGCGCGAGGCGCTGGAGACGCGCGCGGTGAAGCTGCGCGACGTCAACTGGATTGGCGAAGGGGCGCTCTCGTCGCTGCCGCCTCAGGGCATCGACATCATGGCGCGCGTGCGCTCGACGCGGCCGCCGGTTCCCGCGCGGCTGATCGCGGGAGAGGACGGCGGCGCTCTGGTGGTCTTCGCGTCGAGCGAATTCGGCGTTTCGCCGGGACAGGCTTGCGTGTTCTACGACGCTGACGAGAACGAAGCGCGCGTGCTCGGCGGCGGATTTATCGCCGCAATCGAGCCTGCAACAATACCGATGACATCACATGCGCCGCCTCTGCGCGCCGCAGAAGCGCGAAGGTCGCCTCGATGAGCGAAGCAAGAAATTTTTTGCGCGAAGTCGAAACGCTGGACAACGGCAATGTCGAGGCCGCCTATGCGCGCTGGGCGCCGATATATGATCTGACGTTCGACATTTTGTTGAAGCCAGGCCGTCGCGCCGCCGCCGCGGCCGCGTCCAACACGACCGGACCGGTCCTCGACGTCGGCGTCGGCACGGGACTCGAACTGCCGATGTTTTCGGCCAATGCGCAGGTCGTCGGCGTCGATCTGTCGGAGCCGATGCTGCGCCGCGCCGCGCAGCGCGTGCGTCGCGAGCGTCTCTCCCATGTCGCCGGCCTCGTGAAAATGGATGCGACGCGAATGGCGTTCTCCGACGCGAGTTTCGGCTGCGTCGTGGCGCCTTACGTCCTGACGGTCGTGCCGGAGCCGCAAGCAATGCTCGACGAACTCGCGCGCGTGCTGCGGCCAGGCGGCGAGATCGTGCTCGTCAATCATGTGAGCGGCAAGGACGACGCCATCGCGCTATTCGAGGCGTGGCTCGACCGCCATATGGCGCCGAAGCTCGGCTGGCGTCCGCAATTTCCCTGGTCGATCATCGGCGACTGGATCGATCGGAACCCGCAGATGAGGCTCGTCGAGCGCCGCCCGCTTCAGCCCTTCGGTCTGTTTACGCTGACGCGGATCGCGCGCCTCCCTGCGGAGAGAAAAGAACGCGAAACGTCCGAGCCAATGGAGTTAGCGCTCGCCTAGCGAATCTCTCAGACGCCACTGGCGCCGCGCTCGACGTAGCGCTACATTCAGTACGCGGCGCTGCGGGGTGCGTGCAGGACTATTATTCCCCGGGGCCTTATCGATCCTTATGGGAGCTGTCCCTGGCCTCGCTCGTGGGCTTGGTCATATGGCGCCCACCTACGTTGTAGGTTCCCGGGATCGATGTCCCACGGCTCTTGTGGCCCGCACTCTCCTTCCCTGTTATTGCTCTCGCATGAGCGATTTGAAAGCCGAGCTGCGGCGCCGCTCGCTGGCGCGCCGCGATCTCATCACGCCGCACGAAGCGCATGAGGCGGCCGCGTCCGTCGCGCGCCGGGGCGTCGCGCTGGTCGCCGGCTTTGCGCGCGATGCGAAACTGAACGCGCCGCCTGTCGTTTCCGTCTATTGGCCGATCCGCAGCGAGTTGAACACGCGCCCGCTCATCGATGCGCTCGCCGCCGAAGGTTACCGCGTGACCTTGCCGGTCATGCACAAGGTGCGTCAGCCCTTAGTCTTTCGCGCCTTCGCGCCTGGCGACGACCTCGTCAAAGGGCCGTTCGGCCTGTCCGAGCCCTCCGACGACAAGCCGGCATATGATCCCGATATTGTATTTTCGCCGCTCGCCGCCTTTGATCGGCGCGGTTTTCGGCTGGGCTATGGCGGCGGCATCTATGACGCGACGCTTTCTACCCTTCGCGCCAAAAAGCCGGTCGTCGCCGTCGGCCTCGCCTATTCCTGCCAGGAAGCCGACGTCGTGCCGATCGAGCCGCATGACCAGCGGCTCGACGCCGTCATGACCGAGCAGGAGACGCTGCGGTTCGCAACCGCCGTCGCGTAGAGCGCGCTCTAAACTTTGGGAGTCGATCAATTTATCTGCATTTGGGCGATGCCGCTCAAATGCAGCCTGATCTAGGGCGCGGAACCAATCAGAACGCGGCACGTTAACCTGGAGATGCGGACTATTTAAATTTCTTTTTCGGAGAGTTTGAGATGAAGTCTTGCTTTACAGCGGCCGCCGTTACGGCGGCCCTCTTGTTTTTTCCGGCCAGCGCGCAAGCGACCTGCCGGATTTTCCAGCATCGAGACTATGGCGGCTCCGGCTACACGCTTCACAATCTTGAGCGGATGAAGATGGTGCGCGGCGAAAGCCTCGGATGCACGACGAACGGCCACGGCGGCGGGTGCGAAAGCACGATCTACAATCCGTCGTGGAACGATCATGTTTCGTCGTTCCGCGTGAAGAACGGCTGCACGCTCACATTATGGCAGCACGTCAATCAGGGCGGCTCGAGATTTCGTTCAAACAGAAGCTACCGTTACGTCGGCGACCGCTGGAACGATCAGGCGTCTGAAGCGCTCTGCATGTGCTGATTTGGCGCGGCCTCGATCACAGGCGTCTCGGCGGTTCGACAAGAGCCGCCGAGAATTCACGCTATCTCCCTCACCTCATCGCGTCGGCGCTGACGGCAGATTGACGAGCTGACCGGCGCGCAGCTTTTTCGACTTCAGATCGGGATTGCGCTCGGCGATCGCGCGCCATTTGCTGGTGGCGCCGTAGAGCCGCCTGGCGATGGATTTAAACGTGTCCCCCGCGCGCGCGGTATAAACGCCAGGGTCCTTCGCCGCGGTGGCCGAGGGCTCGACAGGCGCTTGGCCGACGGCTTGCGGAGCGTCCGCCGGCGCGCTTTCTCGGCTCTCTGTGTTCGGCAGTTCGTTGCTCGCAGACGGATTCGCCTCCGAAGCAGGCTCCTCGCTGCTCGCCGTCTCGCCGCTCGCGGCGGTCTCTTCGGTCTGCGCCTCCTGCTGCTGCGCCGTATCCGATTCCGGCCCGATATGCGCCGCTTGCGGCCCAGCGACGAGCAGAAAGGCGATGGCGATCGCCGCAGCCGCCAGTGAGGCTTCTGCGAATCCCCGACGGCGCGGGGGCGGGAACAGTGGCGGCCGGGCGCGATAGCTCGCTTCCCGGGACTCTGCCGGCTCCTGCGCCTCGCGGCCGCGCAGCCAGACGAGCGCCTCGAACAGGAAATACAGGAACAGCGCCGCCGTCACCGGCGGCTTTCGAAACGAATCCGGCGCAAACATGTAAGCGACGACGCCGAGCTGGATCAGCGCCGAAAGCCAGGGCAGCCCGATCGCGCCGAACGTCATGCGCCGACGCGCCGCAATGCCCGCCGCCAGAAGGAAAAACGCGAGGTAAATCCAGAGCAGCGCGCCTTCTCGCTCGAACGTCCAGCCGAAGGCGGTCGCGCCCAGTAGATAAAACAGCCCCAGGGCGGCGGCGGCATAGGCCGCGTGAAGCAGCCGCTGCGGACCCAGGATTCGACTGAGATGAAAGGGCAGCGCCGCCGCAAGCGCCGCCATCAAGATCACGGCTGCGTAGGCGGTTGAAAGATTGGAGTTCATGCCACCGCGCTCCTCAGGGGTCGGTTTTGAATTCAATGCGCTGCGGATGTGACAGTTTCTTGAGAGCAAGCCGCCCTCCGCGAATCATTCCGATTTTTCCGATACGCCCGCGCTATCGAAGGTGGCCATGTCGCTGTGACACGCAAGCGCCGCTTTGATCAGGCCGATGGCCAGCGCCGCGCCCGAGCCTTCGCCCAGCCGCATGTCGAGATCGAGCAGCGGGCGCTTGCCAAGCCGCGTCAGAATGTCGCGATGCGCCCCCTCCGCCGAGACATGGCCCGCCATGCAATGGGCGATCGACTCGGACGCGATCGCATGCAGCAGCGCCGCGGCGGCGCAGGCGACATAGCCGTCCAGCACCACGGGAATGCGGTTGAGACGCGCGGCGGCGATTGCGCCCATCATCGCCGCGATCTCCCGCCCGCCAAGCCGGCGCAGGATTTCCAAAGGATCGGCGAGATGCGGCGCATGCAGCGTCAGCGCGGCGTCGATCGCGGCGTTCTTGCGCGAAAGCCCGGCGTCGTCGACGCCCGTGCCGCGTCCGGTCCAGCGCGAGGCCGGACCGCCGTACAGCGCGGCATAGATCGCCGCCGCGCTCGTCGTATTGCCGATGCCCATCTCGCCTGGGGCAAGGAGATCGATATCGCCCTGGATCGCCTCCATCCCATAGGCGAAGGTCGCCGCCGCTTCGCGCTCGTCCATGGCCGGCGCCACAGTAAAGTCGGCCGTCGGCCGTTCGAGCGCCAGCTCATAGACCTTCAGGCCGACGCCATAGGACTTGCAGATCTGATTGATCGCCGCGCCGCCAGTGAGAAAATTCGCCACCATCTGTTGCGTGACGCTCGCCGGGAAAGCCGAAACGCCCTGCGCCACGACGCCGTGATTGGCGGCAAAAACCGCGACGAGCGGGCGCTCGATCGCGGGCGCCGCCCTGCCCTGCCAGGCGGCGAGCCATTCGACGATCTCTTCCAGACGACCGAGCGCGCCGGGCGGTTTGGTGAGCCGGCCGTCGCGCGCGCGGACCGCCTCAGCGGCGTGCAGATCCGGGCCGGGCAGCGCCGCCAACAGGATACGGATTTCTTCGAAGGGTTGGATGGCGTGAGACATGCCGCCGGCTTTACCGGGTCGCGGCGACATTGGCGAGCGCTCGCGTCATTCTGGCGCAGCGCAGCAATTCGCCGTCATTGCGAGCGACGCGAAGCAATCCAGATCTCGCGTCTCCTGGATTGCTTCGTCGGCTTCGCGTCCTCGAAATGGTCGTCAGTTCGGCGACTGCGAGAAAAGAGCCGCGCGATCGGGCAGACCGGCGAACGAACCGTCGAAATTGAGCGGGCCGTTCAGCGTTGCGCGCACAGCCGCGGGCTCGAGCGGCTTGAGATGGCGGTCCATGACGCCGACGCCGCAAACCTGGGCGGGAGCGACGCCTGCGACGCATTGCGCGTAAAGAGGGTCGCTCGGCAGAAGCGAGCCAAATGCAAATGTGATCTGGTCGGAGCGCGAGTTGAAAACATTGAAGGCGTCGATCTGCAATCGCCAGCTATCCGCCCATCGATAGCCCAGTCGTGCGTTCAACGCGCCGGTCGCCGGCGAATTGAAATAGCCGTCCTCGGTGAGCGCCCTGGCGCCGAAGTAGCGATATTTCAGCGCCCCGAACCATCCGGTCGTATCGCCAAGCTCCAACCCGCCCATCGCCGTCACCGCTATCGCGTTCGACAGATAGTTGCCGGGCGCATTGCCGAGGAATGTCCCACAAGGCAGTGCGTCAGGCGTCACCAAATCGAGCCACGCCAAGGTCTGCGTAACGTCGACGCCGCGGTAGCGCGCCTGCACAAGCGCCACGTCGCCGTCAAATCTGATCCAGGAATTCGGGGCGTATTTGTTGGCGAGTTCGAGGCCATATCTGCGACTGGGGCGACCGAAGATCGTCGTGCCGCTATCGCCGACAAACTGGTTCTCCGATTCGAGACTGAGCCAGAATAGGCTGATGCTGGAATCGAGCCCTTCGATGAATTTGGTGCGTGCGCCGATCTCGGCGCCGCGTGATTTCACCAGCAGCGGAATTGACGCGGCCTGAACGAAGCCGTCATTGTCCGCAAGTTCGGATGTGGAGACTCGCAGCACCGCGCCTCGTGCGTCGGTCGAGTGGAAGCCTTCGCCGTAATTGGCGTAGAATTCCGTCTTGTAGAAGGGGCCGATGATGATCGACGCCTTTGGACTGAAGAGCGCCGCGTTCTTGACGCCCTGGTTGAACGGTCCCGCAAGAAGGAACGCCGGCAGACCGGCGCTCGTCACAAGTTTCGGCGCATCCAGCAGCGTCTGACGCGAGCTTACGGCCGCGTTGTAATAGTCGAAGCGCGCGCCGGCGACAGTCTTCAGCCAGGGCGTCCAGCGCACCGCCGTGTCGGTCCAGACGCCTATGCTGCCTTCGCCGACAGCATTGTTGCTAAGCGTGTCATAGAGCTGCCGACGGACGCTCTCCTGCAATCCAAGACGAATGTCGTCGTAGCGGCCCTGAAAGCCGATGCGCGTCTCAACTGGCGCGCCATTCACGTCGGCCCATCTGATCGCATGCTGTGCGTTGACGCCGACGATGGTGCGATAATCGAACTGACGGATCTGGTCGCCCAAATTCTGATGCGCCAGGAAATAGGTGTAATTGCTGTAGAGGTCCAATGTCGAGCGCACGACATAGCCTTCGACGCGCGTGGCGTGATTACCCTCAATCTGACTCCAGCGCGAGGAGAGCGAGAAGCGCGAGGTCGCGCCGCCGGCGGTCGGGTCCATCGTGCCCCACAGCGAAAGCAACCCGGCGCTGACCGCGCGACGCGGAATTTGGTCCGTTCCGTACCATTTGTTGGCGTAGCCCATGAAGGTCACGGAGGCGCCGTCTTCCTGCGTGCCGCGCGACCAGCGCAACACGCTGTTGAGGCGTCGCATATTGTCGCCGCGCTCCCAGGGACCGTTGTAATATTGCGCTTCGACCGCGCCATAGGCGGAGCCGCCAGAGACGTCTCGATAGGGGGCGACGGCGAGAGCCCTGGCGTAGCCGAAGCTGCCGCCCGTGACCTGAAAGAAGCCTTTGTCGATTGTGTCTTTGTATTGCATGTAGATCGAACCCGCCGACGAGAAGTCGCCGTCTTGAGCGTCATACGGCCCTTTGCGGGCGAGGACGTAAGACAAGAGTTCGGGAATCAGGAAATTGCTGTCGGCGTAGCCCTGGGCGTGCCCATGCGTGCGCAGGTTCAGCGGCATGCCGTCGAGATAGAGCGCCAGATCGGTGCCGTGGTCGAGATTGAAGCCGCGCAGAAAATACTGGTTGGCCTTGCCTTCGCCGCTGTGCTGCGTGACGACGAGTCCCGGCACGATCTCCAGCGCGTCGCCGGGGCGCGCGAAAGGAAGCGCGTTGACCTCCTTGCCGGTGAAGAACTTCTCGCTTGAGGCTGTGATTGGCGGCGGCTGGGGTCCGGAAGGCTCCGCCGACGGTCGACTGATCGCAGCGAGGACCGGCGAAGCGTGCGACGGTCGCCGAATTGGCGTCTGCCGCACTGTTTGAGTGGGCGCTGCTGGTTTCGGCGCGCGCGCATGCGAATGGACTGTTGGAGCGGTCCGACGCCCGCCGACTTGGATTGTCGGAAGCGCCGTTTGCGCCAGTACGGTGAAGGGAGGCGGCGTTGCAAATATCGCCGTCAGAAAGCAGACCAAGGGTAAGCGAAATGACATCGCCGACTCCGCAGCAAACATGGGCCATCACTGCGAAGGGTCATGCCGCGTCGAGCGCCAACGCGCCATCCCCGGCATAAAAGCGCCCTGCGGGGAATGTCCATGAGAGTACGCGCTAAACTGCACGTCGGCAAGCCGATGAAATGGCGCGCAATTCTCTCATGCGTCTTTTTCTCGCAGTGATGCAGAAACATCACGGCTCGTCTTGAGGGAACGCGCGCTTAGCGCGATGCGCCGTCACTCAGGTTTAATGCTTCACCCTGGGCCATGCTCACGGGTGACTGCTTCCGGCGCCGCCCTAACTTCCAAGCCCGCAACACCACGACGCAAGCTCTACGCTGGCCACACTCTCGAGCACGCGCATCAGGCCGGCGCGGCGTTCTGAATTTCCGCGCGAGATCGTCCACATGCGCATTGTCGCTGCGCGCAGCCGCGTTAGGTAGCTTTCGGTTCCGCAACCTTAATATGTGAGGCGCGCCATGCCTCGGCTCGCAGAGACGGCACTGATCCTGTTCCTTTTGGCGACGGTCAACGCCAGCCTGTTTGGCATCATCTATAAAATGCTGCGCTAGGCGACCCGGCGTGGTCGGCGCCGGCTGATGCGCTACTTTTGCCGACACGGATTGCTAGCGCGGTTTGAACTCGGCGCGCCTTACGCAGACGCCTTGTTCGGGAGGCGCACTATATGAAACTCTACCATGGTTTGCGGCAGTGACGGGCTGTGTTCCGTCTCCCGCACATCGCGTGGTCGTTTACGTTAGACCAGCCAAGGCGGGCCAATGAAAGTTCTTCTGATTGGTGCGACCGGCCTCATCGGCTCAAGCATTCTCGCAAAACTTCTCTCAGCCGGCCATGCGGTGATCGCCGTGTCGCGCGGGCGCGCCAACGTCCGACGGCAATTTCCTCAGGCGCAATGGGTGTCGATCGATCTGAGAAGCGTCGACTCCGCGCAAAAATGGACGCCCTATCTCGAAGGCGTCGACGCCGTCGTCAATTGCGCGGGCGTGCTTGGCGGAAGCGGCTCCGATTCCACGGAGGCCGCTCATGCCAAAGGTCCAGCGACGCTGTTCGCAGCTTGTGAACAGGCAGGCGTCAAACGCGTCATTCATTTTTCCGCCGTGGGCGTCGACCGCGAGACGCCGAGCGAATTCTCAAGGAGCAAGGCGGAGGGCGACGCCGCCTTAAAGGCGACGGGACTCGACTGGGTCATTCTGCGGCCTTCCGTGGTCCTGGGGCGCCGGGCCTACGGCGGTAGCGCGCTGTTTCGGGGCCTGGCGGCGTTGCCGATCCTCCCCCGCTTCAGGGACGCGGGGGAACTGCAGATCGTCCAGCTCGACGACGTCGTGGCGACGGCGCTTTTTTTCCTCGCGCCCTCGGCGCCGGCGCGTGTGGAGCTGGAAATCGTCGGACCGCAGCGCCTGACTTTCAACGAGGTCGTCGCGATCTATCGCAAATGGCTCGGATCGCGCCCTGCCCTGCTCGTCGACGTCCCCGACTGGCTGATCGACGGGATGTATCGCCTCGGAGATTTCTTCGCCTGGCTGGGCTGGCGCACGCCGATCCGCAGCATCGCCAAACAGGAAATGGTCCGCGGCGCCATCGGCGATCCCACGCCATGGACAGACATGACGGGAATCAAACCGCAGTCGCTTGAAGCGGCGCTTATGGCCGAGCCCGCCGACGTGCGCGAAAAATGGTTTGCGCGCATCTACGCGCTCAAGCCGCTTATCTTCGCCGTGACGGCGCTGTTCTGGATTTCGACCGCGCTGGTCTCTTACGGACCGGGATGGGACATTGGGCTCGGGCTTTTGTACGAGGGCGGGCTGTCGGGCCCCATCGTGCCGCTGGCCGTGATCGCGGGCGCCACCTCCGATCTTATTATCGGCGTCGCCATCGCCTTTCGCCGCACATCGAAGATTGCGCTCGTCGCCGCGCTCGTCCTATCCTTCGTTTACCTCATCCTCGGCACCATCCTCGTGCCGCGACTCTGGCGGGAGCCGTTGGGACCGATGTTGAAGATCTGGTCGGTGATGGTGCTCAACGTCGTTTCTCTGGCGATTGTCGACGACCGGTGATTTATCTCCTCCTCAAATACATTCACATCATCGGCGCCGCAGTTTTGCTTGGCACCGGCGCCGGAATCGCGTTCTTCATGCTGATGGCGCATTTCTCACGCTCCGCGCCAGTTATCGCCGGGGTCGCGCGCATCGTCGTGATCGCGGACTTCGTCTTTACCGCCTCCGCCGTGGTGGTTCAGCCCATCACCGGCGTCGCGCTCACTTGGCTGGCCGGTAATTCGCTCACCGAAGGCTGGATCGCGCTCTCAATCGCGCTGTACCTTTTTACAGGCGCCTTTTGGTTGCCTGTCGTGTGGATGCAGATGCGTATCCGCGATATTGCGCAAGCCGCGGTAGCGGCGAACCAGCCGCTACCGCAGATCTATCATCGATTTTTCTGGTGGTGGTTCGCTTTCGGCTTTCCGGCGTTCGGCGCCGTTATGACGATCATATGGCTGATGATCGCCAAGCCGCTGATCTTCTGACGCCGCGCGACCGTCCCCAAACGAGGGTTCCCCTATCGCGTGTACCAGACGTAGATGATGGAAAAGGCCAAAGCCAGCGCAAAGCCAATCATGACGTTGCGTATAAAGCCCCCGCCGAACTCATCCATGTTGCGTCTCCAATGGTCGCACGCCGCAGCGGACAATCTGGCGTAAGCCTGCGAAGGGCGCAACAGCAGTCTCCCCGCGACGTCTGCATTTTGTCTGGCCACATTCTTCAGTATAGTCGCGCCCATCAGGCGCTATTTGGATTCCCGCCGCGCCCGCCTATAGACCCGCCGGAAGGAAGGATGCCGCGATGAAGGACGATCTCGGCGCGCTGTCCGTCGTTCTCAACCGGAGCACGGAAACGCCGGGACGCCTGTCCGGCGCGAGCTTCGTCGTCAAGGAGAACATCGACGTCGCGGGAAACGTCTCGGCCAACGGCCATCCGAAATGGGCGGCGACCCACGCCCCTGCCGAACGCGACGCCCCTGTCGTCGCCCGATTGCTCGATGCGGGCGCACGGCTCGTCGGCAAGACGCACATGGACGAGATGGCCTATAGCCTGCTCGGCGCCAATCCGCATTACGGCACGCCGATCAATCCGGCCGCACAAAATCGCCACCCGGGCGGCTCGTCTTCAGGCTCTGCGGTCGCGGTCGCCGCCGGCCTCGTCAATTTCGCCATCGGCACCGACACCGCCGGCTCCTGCCGCGCGCCGGCGGCCTTTTGCGGGGTTTTTGGCTTCCGCGCATCGCACGGCGCAGCGCCGATGGATGGAATCATTCCGCTTGCGCCGTCCTTCGACGCCATCGGCTGGTTCGCCCGCGACATCGGCGTCATGGCCTCTGTCGGTGAGGCTTTGTTGCCGGAAAACGCGGAGAGCGCCGAACTCAAAGAAGCCGTGCTGCTCAGCGACGCCTTCTCGGGAGTCGGGATGGATTTCGCTTCGGCGGCGGCGGATCCCGTCGACGCTCTGAAGGCGTCCGGCCCCTGGCGCGAAGCGACGCTCGGCGACGACTTCTTCAAGACGGCGCTCGGACATTTCCGCAACATGCAGGCCTTCGAGGCCTGGGCCTCGCATGGCGCGTGGATTTCGGCGAACAGCCCGACTTTCGGCAAGGGCGTCGAGCAGCGTTTCGCCTATGCGGCGAAGGTCACGGCCGACCAAAAGAAAGCCGCTGAAAGTTTCCGCGAGGAGGCGCGCAAGAAAATCGACGCGCTCCTCGGTTCGCAAGGCTTCCTCGTGTCGCCAACGGCGCCGTTTCGCGCGCCGCTGCTCACCGAAAGCGAGGAGACGCTCGACGCCAAGCGCTATCAGATGATGCGCCTGTTTCTCATCGCGAGCTTCTTCGGCCTGCCGCAGATCAGCATTCCCCTTCCGACAAGCGATGCGCCCGTCGCGCTCTCGTTCATCGGCCGACGCGGTTCGGACCACGCGCTGATCGCCCTTGCGCAACGCTTCTGCGCGCAGATGAAGCAGTCTCTGTAAGAGTTGATCCAGATGCGGTTCGGCGCGCGCCGGGAACGGCTGCGGGCCGTAAGATGCGGCTTTACTCATCCGCTCAGCGGCGGCCCGTGTCCGAGCAGATCGTTGATCCGCCCTGTCAGCCGCTCGCGCACGTCACGATAGGCGTCGAGAATGGCCTCGCGCGAGCCCTGCGCGGCGGTCGCGTCGGGCGTCGGCCAGTAGACGACGTCGACCGCCATCGTGCGCGTAAACTCCAGCGCCTTGTGATGCGCCTCGGGCGACAGCGTCACGATCAGATCGAAATTGGAATCTTCGAGATCTTCGAACGTGTGCGGCTTATGCGCTGAAATGTCGACGCCGATCTCGTCCATCGCCGCGATGGCGAAGGGGTCAGGGGCGCCGCGCTTCAGACCAGCGGAAGCGAAATAGGTTTCGCGGCCAAAATAATACCGCGCGATCGCCTCCGCCATTGGCGATCGCACCGTGTTCAACGTGCAGGCGAAAAGAATGGATTGGGGGCGCGCCACGTTGCTCACGCATTCTCATCGCTGACTTTGCGCCGCCGACTGACGGTCTCGTTCGATGAACGCCGCAAGCTCCTTCGTCTGGTCCGTGAACAGTTGCAGTTCGCTGATGTCGAGCGGCTCGCTCACATGCTGCATCAGCAGCAGATCTCGGCCTTCGGAGAAGGCCGGCGCCAGCCCGCAATAGAAAAATCCCTGGCGGCGCGCGCTCTCAACCAGGAGCGGCAAGCCGGGGTCGTCGACATGCGCGGAAAGCTGCACGGCGCGCGCGCCGAGCCCGCTGACGTCGCTCACCGCCTGGCTCAATTCGATGCTGGCGTTCGATCCGATCATCTCGAAGCGAATCCTGCCATAGCCCCATGGGTTGACCATGACGCTCGTCATCGACCGAGTCTCTGTTGGCGTTCCGCTCTCGCGTAGAGAAACGCCGACGCCGAGACGGCTGTATGTCGTCGTCATGACGTCGCGATACGCCGGAGGCGCGACGATCTCGCATGCCCGCGCCGTCTGCAGGAAGCGGAACGTCAGCAGAAAACTCTGGCGCTGTCCGGCCGTCGGCACAGGCAAATCCTTCGAATGAGAGGTTTCGGGCGCCGCGCCGAGCAGGATCGCGCATGTCGGCATGCCGGCGCGCTCGTCATTGCGCTGTGAAAATGTATGAGTCGTGACCGGCTCGGCGTAGATCCCGACGAGCCCGAGTTTCGTGGCTTCGTCCGTCAGCCGCTCGGTCATGCGCTCCAGGAGATGACGTCCCCGGTAGGACGGAAGCACGACCGCTTCGCCGCGTTCGGCGATCGCCGCGCCGAGCTCGCGCTCGAGCGCGACATGGCCGATGACCTCGCCGCGCGCATCGCGGGTCACGACCGGAATGAGCTCTCCGCTTTCGACCTTCCGCCAATAGCGATGCGGAGAAAAGACTTCCCGGTGAACATAATTGTGTCCATAGACCGCCAGGAAGCAGCGCGCGATCGCCGCCGAGTCGCTCTGCTGGGGCACGTCGATCCGCACCGTTTCCGTCGTCTCTGCGGCTTCGGCGATCGGCTCTTCGTTACGTTCCGCCACGTCGCGCGAGGGGTCGAAACCGCGATGGATCGTGATCTCCCATCCGTCGACGCCGCGTTCCCGGTAGGATAATCCCGCATCTCGCCGCAACTGCGCGCTGAGCGAACCAACGACCGCGGAAAACCGGGAATGGCCGTTGAGCAGAATCCGTGCGCGCGCCTCGCCTTTGGAAGAGGACAGAAGAACCGCCGCGCGCTCGGCGTTGGTGCGCGACCCGCAGAGAATCTGCCATGTTTGCGCAGCGTCGGCGGCGATCAGGCTCGCGGTCATCGGCGGAATCCCTTCGACCAGCGACGCTTCGCGAACGAAGGCGCGGAGCAGTTCGCCCCCTTCTGCTTCCATCGACAGCCGCAGCTCGGCGAAATGATCCGAATTACCTTTGCCCATGCGGATGATTCCATGATGACAATGTGACGGCGCCGCGCGCTGCGCCCGCGCAGCGCTCTCATCAGTGGCGACCAAGAGCGGCGCTCAGCCCTTCCAGTGCAGCGCCGTGATCAGCGTGAAGATACGGCGCGCCGTATCCTGATCGGTGTCGATCTTGCCTTTCAAGCGTTCGAGGAGAAGCTGCGCGCCTTCGTTATGGAGGCCGCGACGCCCCATGTCGATCGCCTCGATCCTGCTCGGGGTCGCATGGCGGATCGCCGCGTAATAGCTTTCGCAGATCATGAAATAATCTTTGAGAATGCGCCTGAAAGGCGTCAGCGAGAGAATGTGCGTGACGAGGCAGACGCCCTCCGCGTCGCAAATCTTAAAAACCAGTTTGGCGTCAACGAGCGAGATCAGCAGCTCATAAGGTCCGCCATGATGGCCAATCAGCGCGAAACTGTTTTCCTCGATGAGATCGTAGATGGCGATGGCGCGCTCATGCTCCTGATCCGCCGAGCCGCGGCCGATCGAGTTCTCGTCGAGCGTGACGGAGATCAGCCGCTTCGACTCGTTTGACTCCACCCTCACGCCTCGAGCTGATTGAGACGGATCGACACCGAACGCGCATGGGCCTGCAAGCCTTCGGCCTCGCCAAGCGTGACGGCGGCGGCGCCGATGGCGCGCAGCGAGTCCGCGTCGCATTTCAGGATCGACGTGCGCTTGACGAAGTCGAGCACGCTCAGACCCGACGAGAAGCGCGCCGAGCGCGCCGTCGGCAGCACATGGTTCGAGCCGCCGACATAATCGCCGACGGCTTCGGGCGTATAGGCGCCGATGAAGATGGCGCCGGCGTTGGAAACGCGCGCGGCGAGGTCCTCGGCGTCTTCGCTGATGATTTCGAGATGTTCGGCAGCGATGCGGTCGGCGAGCGGAAGCGCGTCGGCGAGCGTCTTCACGATGATCGTCGCGCCATAGTCGCGCCAGGAGGCGCCGGCGATCTCCTTGCGCGAAAGCGTCGAGAGATGTCTCTCGACGGCGGCGACGACCGAGTCGGCCAGCGAGGCGTCGTCGGTGATCAGGATCGACTGCGCGGATTCGTCATGCTCGGCCTGCGCAAGCAAGTCGGCCGCGATCCAGTCGGGATTGGCGGTCGCGTCGGCGAGGATCAGCACTTCAGAAGGGCCGGCGATCATGTCGATGCCGACCTGACCAAAGACGCGGCGCTTCGCCGCCGCCACCCAGGCGTTGCCCGGCCCGACAATCTTGACGACGGGCGCAATCGTCTTCGTGCCATAGGCCAGCGCCGCCACGGCTTGCGCGCCGCCGACCCGGTAGATCTCATCGATGCCGGAACGTTTCGCGGCGGCGAGCACCAGCGGCTCCACATGGCCGCCGGGCGTCGGAACCACCATGACGATGCGCTTCACGCCAGCGACCTTCGCCGGCACGACATTCATCAGCACGGAAGACGGATAGGCGGCGGTGCCGCCGGGCACGTAGAGGCCCACCGAGTCGAGCGGGGTCCAGCGCCAGCCAAGTTCGACGCCTGCCGCGTCCCGAAAGCGCAAATCCTGCGGCTTCTGCCGCTCGTGGAAGGTGGTGATCCGCTCGAGCGCGAGATCGAGGGCGGCGAGCTGCTCGGCGGAGCATTTGGCTTCCGCCGCCGCGACCTCCTCGCGGGAGACGGCGATGCCGGTTTGCTCAAGGTCGATGCGGTCGAAGCGCTTGGAATAGTCGACAAGCGCCGCGTCGCCGCGGGCGACGACGTCGTCAATGATGCCGCGGACCGTATCGTCGACATCCTGCGACGACTCACGCTTCATGGCGAGCAGCGAGGCGAAACGCTGTTCGAAATCGGGCGCCGCAGCGTCCAAACGCAGGGTCATGATCCTCTCCAGCCGGGAAGTCCGGCTGTCATGGCCCTCGGGGAGCGTGCTCGTCAAGTTCGCCGCTGAAATCATGGTTCGGCCGGGCGGCGACCTTCCAGCGCGGTCCCACGTCGCAAAGTTGCGCCTCGACGCATTCGACATCGAGCGCGATCGACGCGCCCCCGGCGAAAAAGAGCCGGATGACTCCCGACGGGGGTTCGGGGTCGGGCTCGAAAGTGACCGCCAGAAGTTCGAGGATCGCGTCGGGCTGGTCGCGGCAGATACGCTGGCAGCGCACGCGCTGCACGCCTTCGAAATGCAGGCCGCAGCGGCAGCGCTCCAGCCGGCCGTCAAGTTCGGCGGCCCAGTCGAAACGCGACCCAACCAGGGCGAACCGGCGCTTTTCGGCAAGAAAGGCGATGTCGCCGACGCGCACCAGGGCGTCCTGCAGATGCGCCGAGAGGAGCGACAGATCTTCGCTGTCGAGCGCATGCAGACGCAAGGCGAGTTCACAAGGCCGATTGGGTGGTTCCATGTCCTCTCCTCCTTCGCCCGATATGGCGAAGGGCGCGGGGGGGCGCAACCCTATGGGCGGCGTCAAGCTAAGTTAATGGGATTTTCTTGGGTTCCAGCACCCTCGCGCCGCTTCTGTGCCCTTTACGGGGAGGATGACGAGCGAAGCGAACCGGGAGGGGTTTAATCACCCCCACCCGATCGCCTTCGGCGATCGACCTCCCCGCAAGGAAGAGGTATGGCGGGCGCAGCTTAACGGCCGCTCAATCCTGAAACGGATTGTGCACGAGGATCGTGTCGTCGCGTTCGGGACTCGTCGAGAGCAGAGCGACCGGCGCTTCGATCAGTTCCTCGACGCGACGCACATATTTGATCGCCTGCGCCGGCAGATGCGCCCAGGAGCGCGCGCCGCTCGTCGATTCCTTCCAGCCGGGGAAGCTTTCATAGACCGGCTGCACGCGCGCCTGCGCCGCCTGCGAGGCCGGCAAGCGCTCGATGCGCTTATCGTCGAGCATGTAATGCGTGCAGATTTTGATCTCGTCGAAACCATCGAGAATGTCGAGCTTCGTTAGCGCGACGCCATTGATGCCCGACGTCTTCACCGCCTGACGAGTGAGCACGGCGTCGAACCAGCCGCAGCGGCGCCGCCGTCCGGTGTTGGTGCCGAATTCGCGGCCGCGATCGCCGATCAACTGGCCGATCTCGTCATGAAGCTCGGTCGGAAACGGGCCGCCGCCGACGCGCGTCGTATAGGCCTTGGCGATGCCGAGCACATAGCCGATCGCGCCGGGACCGAGCCCCGAGCCGCTCGCCGCCGAGGCGGCGACGGTGTTGGACGACGTCACGTAAGGATAGGTGCCGTGATCGACGTCGAGCAGCACGCCCTGCGCGCCCTCGAAGAGGATGCGCTTGCCGGCGCGGCGATTGTCCTCGAGCAGTTCCCACACCGCGTCCATGAACGGCAGGATGCGCGGCGCGACGGAGAGGAGCTCCTCGCGCAGCGCGGCAGGGTCGACCTCGGGCAGGCCCAGGCCGCGCCGCAGCGGATCGTGATGCGCGAGCACGCGCGCGATCTTGTCGTCGAGCAAATCGGGCTCGGCGAGATCCATGAGGCGAATCGAACGGCGCCCGACCTTGTCCTCATAGGCGGGGCCGATCCCGCGCTTCGTCGTGCCGATCTTGGCGCCGCCGCCCGCGTCCTCGCGATGCGCGTCAAGTTCGCGATGCAGCGAGAGGATCAGCGGCGCGTTTTCGGCGATCTTGAGATTCATCGGCGAAATCTCGACGCCCTGCTCCCGCAGCCGGTCGATCTCGCCGACGAGGAAATGCGGGTCGACGACGACGCCATTGCCGATGACGGAAAGCTTGCCCGGCCGCACGATGCCCGAGGGCAGCAGCGCAAGCTTATACGTCACGCCGTCGATGACGAGCGTGTGCCCGGCGTTATGCCCGCCCTGGAAGCGCACGACGACGTCCGCCTCCAGCGACAGCCAGTCGACGATTTTGCCCTTGCCCTCGTCGCCCCACTGGGCGCCGACCACCGCCACATTCGCCATGGCCGTATCTCGATCTCCAAATAGAAAAAGCCCCGCGCGTAACGCCGGGGCTCGTTACCGCAGGGGTTTAGCGCATGCCGCCGAGAGCGTAAAGGCCGCCGACGGCCTGACATCAGGAACTTCGAGCGGCCTTTTCGGTTGGAAATGAACAAGGGGAGGTAGAATGCATGCCGACCACGGTCGCTCGAGTCCCAAGCCACACCGATGAGGACATCAACCGCGCCATCCGCAAGGAAACGCAGGCGCGACTGTCCTACTTCGCCAAACACCCGGAGAAGATCGACGAACGTCTGGAGGAGCTTGATCGGGAGTGGGACATTGAGCGGGCGCTCGAAGCCAACGCCTCCTCTTTGGCGCTCGTTGGACTTGCGCTCGGCTTAACGTCGGATCGCCGCTGGCTGGCGCTGCCGGTTCTGGTGAGCGGCTTCCTTCTCCAGCACGCGCTGCAGGGCTGGTGCCCGCCCTTGCCGCTCCTGCGTCGAATGTCGTTCCGAACGGCCGAGGAAATCGGCCAGGAGCGCAACGCGCTCAAGGCGCTGCGCGGCGACTTCGACAAGGTCAAAAAGGCCGACAACAAGGTTCAGGAGGCGGCGCGCGCGGCCGGGCTCGGCTGCGAGATGCACGGGCGCACCGTGCATTAGGATCTATCCCCGCCGCTCTGGACGGGAATATTGTGGATCTTGAGCCGCAGCCGCGCGACGCGACTGCGACATCGCGTTATCGTCTGACTGAAGCAATTGTGCGATCTGTCAACGGAGAATTGCTGCCGCTCCAGCTGGCGGGCTCCGGAAGGGAAACGCATGCTAAGCCGAGGTCTCGCCGTCGTCGCCGCGCTCGCTGTGTTGACGCTTCCGATGCTCGCCACTGCGCGGGACAATGCGCGGATGGAGCGCGTGACGTTCAGGGATGGACGCGCAACGTTGAACGGCCGCATCAAGGGCTACGACTACGTCGACTATGTGTTTCCTGTCGGCGCGGGAGAATCCATGCGGCTCAGCCTGAAGACCGACAGGCTCAGCAACTACTTCAACCTGAGCGCCCCGGGCGCCCAAGAGGCGATGTTCATCGGCTCTGTGTCAGGGACGGATTTCGCTGGAACGGCGCCGCTCGCCGGCGATTACACCGCGCGCGTCTATCTGATGCGCAGCGCGGCGCGGCGCGGAACCGTCGCACACTATGCGCTCTCCATCGAATTGGGACAGAAGAGCGCGACTGAGCCCAAGGGCCCGGACTATGCGGACGGACTGACCGGCGGGCCGGATTACTGGGAAGTTTTCGGCGTCGTATCCGGTGAAGCTCTCGCACTGCGCGAGCGCCCTTCGGCCAAGGCGAAGCGCGTCGCCGATCTGGCGAACGGCGCAGTTCTGACGAATCTCGGCTGCAGGAATACGGGCGGCGAACGCTGGTGTCAGGTCAAAGACCAGGCCGGCAAAAGGCGCGGTTGGGTGAAGGGCCGACATCTGCGGGAATCCGCGGGACCAAAATAATCAGGCCCTGTGATACGGGTGTCCTGAGAGTATCGTCATTGCTCGATAGATTTGTTCCGCCGCAAGAATGCGCGCCAGCTGATGCGGCAGCGTCATCGCGCCGAAGGAGAAAACCGCGGTCGCGCGCGCGCGGACGCTCTCGTCGAGGCCCTCGGCGCCGCCGATCGCAAACCACAGCGCCTTGCAGCCCCTGTCGCGTTCGGTGGCTATGAATTGCGCGAAGGCTGCGCTCGTCTCCGCCCTGCCCCGTTCGTCAAAAGCCGCAAGTCGGGATTCCGCGGGCAGCGCCGTAAGCAGTTCGATCGCTTCGCGCGATGACCGCTCGGCGCTGGAGGAGGCCTTGCTCTCGTCGATCTCCTTGAGTTCGAGACCTTCGAGGCCCAGCCGCCGCAAGGCGCGGATGCGCTCGGCGTAGCGGGCGAAAAGCTCTCGCTCGGAACCCGCCCTCAAGCGGCCGACGCAGATCAGTCCCAGTTTCATCCGACGCCCGGCGAGACGAGAAGCGAGATGGACAAGCGATCCCAAGGGCGCGCTTGCGTCCGCTTCCGTCAGACCAGGCGAATCTCCACCGGTCGGTCGCCGCCCCACATCTTTTCAAGATTGTAGAACTGGCGCACCTCGGGACGGAAGATGTGGACGATGACGTCGCCGGCGTCGATCAGCACCCAGTCGCACTGGGCTAGGCCTTCGACGCGCGGGGCAACGACGCCCGCCGCCTTCAGCGCCTTGATCGCCTTGTCGGCGATGGCGCCGACATGCACGGTCGAACGGCCCGTCGCAATGATCATGTCATCGGCGAGCGCCGTTTTTCCACGCAGATCGATGGAGACGATGTCCTCGGCCTTGGTTTCGTCCAGGCTGGCGAGAACCTTTTGCACGATTGAGCCGGTCAATTGGGCGCTTGCGCCAATTTCCGGTCGGAGCGGACCAGGAGCCGCACCCGGATGAACACCTGTCGACAGCGTTGCAACCCTCATGCTTCGCGGCCCAAGGCCCGGAAGAGAGCCCGCCGCAACACAAGGATGGGGCTCTTGCCGAAAAATTGCAATAGAAACTGCGGGGTTGCCGAGCCCGGCAAAGAAAAAAGCCCGGCTCAAACGCCGGGCTTTGGAAGGCGGTTCGGGCTAATCGAGAGGCGGGAGGAACCTCAAAGCCGGAACATGGAAATCATAATCGATTTACGCCGAAAGCGTAGGACGAATTTGTCGACTCGCCATTCGGCCGTGCAAAAAGCGGGGAAAAACTGCTGAATTCGTGCCGCGAGAGGCGCGCGGCAGCGCCCGATTCGGCTAAGTTAACAAAGCGTTGCAAAGCGCATCAGTCGGCCCAGTGCTCAAATTGCAACACATGTCAAGTTTGTCGCCGGAGCCCTGCTTTCGCCGGTCACTTTATGGCGAAATCATGGAATTAGGACCATGGAGCCGCTAGTGGCGCGTGATTCGAGCGCGGCGTGCACCCTGGCGGCGTCGGCAAGCGGAAAACGCGCCGGCTCGGCGATGGTCACGAAGCCTCGCTTCACCGCATGGACGAGATCGTCCATCATCTCCTCATAGTCGCGCCGGCGGGCGATATGGGTGAAAAGCGAGGGGCGGGTCGCATAGAGCGATCCTTTCAGCGCCAGAAGGCCGAGATCGAAAGCCGCAATCGGACCGGACGCTGAGCCGAAGCTGACGAACATGCCGAACGGCTTCAGGCAATCGAGCGAAGCCGGAAACGTCGCGCGCCCCACGCCGTCATAGACGACATCGCACAGCTTGCCCTTGGTGAAATCGCGCACTCGCTCGACGAAATTTTCCTCGCGATAAAGAATCGTGCGCCGCGCGCCGGCCTCCGCCGCGATCTTCGCCTTTTCAGGAGAGCCGACGGTGGCGATCACTTTGGCGCCCAGCGCATTCGCCCATTGGCAGAGGATCTGCCCCACGCCGCCGGCGCCGGCATGGACGAGAACGCGATGGCCTTTCTCCACCTTGAACGTCCTGCGCAGCAGATATTGCGCAGTCAGCCCTTTCAGCATCATCACCGCGCCTTGCTCATAGCTGAAGGATTTCGGCAGATGGACCACTGAGCCTGCGGCGATGTTGCGCGCCTCCGAATAGCCGCCAAGCGCGCCGACATAAGCGACCCGATCCCCGACCTTGAAGTTCTTCACATTCTCGCCGACGGCGATCACCTCGCCGGCGCCTTCATGTCCAGGGATGAACGGATAGTCCGCCGGATAAGCGCCGGTGCGGCGGTAGACGTCTATGAAATTCACGCCAATGGCGCCGTGGCGGATTTGCACGTCGTCAGCGGTCGGGGCCGGCAGATCGACGTCTTCCATGACGAGCGCATCCGGCCCGCCGGGCTGATGCACGCGAATCGCCTTAACCATCGACATTTCCTTTCGCGATCGCGCCGCCCTCGCGAAAAAGCGGCAAAGCGAGAAAATAGCATCCCGTCGCGACCAGAGCCGTCTTTACCAGGACGGAGGCCGCCGCAAGATCCTGTGCGACCGCCGCAACAGCCGCCGCGCCCCAGACGGCGGTGACGACGAGCGTCACAGGCCGCAGCCGCTTAACGCGCAGCGGATGAACAAAGGCCACCGGAAGGAACATGCAAGCCGCCATCATGACAATCAGCGTGAGACTCGCGGCGGCCGGCGGCCGCAGCACGAGAAGATAGAAGACCACGATGTTCCAGAGCGACGGAAATCCGCGAAACCAGTAGTCGGCCGTCTTCATTCGCCGATCCGCGAAATACAGCGCCGAACAGGCGCAGACCGCGGCGCAAACGGGCGCAGCGAGCGCTGGGTCCAAGAGGCCGGAGCGCCACAGCGCCACAAGCGGCGTGACCACATAGTTGAGAAAGTCGACGACAAGGTCGAGCGCGGCGCCGTCGATGAAAGACGCCGTTTCAGTCACTCTGAAATGCCGCGCCAGCGTTCCGTCGACGGCGTCGACGACGAGCGCTGCGCCAAGCCAGGCGAACATCGCCGCAAAGCGGCCGTCCGCCGCAAGGAACAGCGCGATCAGGCCGAGCGCAGCGCCGCTCGCCGTGAACAGGTGAACAGAAAGGCCGATGAGGCGAGAAGACGTCACGAGGCGCGGCGACCGGAGAAGCGGGACGTCAGCCTACCACCGCCCTCGCGCCGAGCCAAAGTCGCCCTGCTCGCGTCCTGCTCGCGCTCCGAAGACTCTCCCGCTATAACAAGCGAAGGAGACGGATGAGATGACAGCGGCGCACGAAAACATCAGATCGGACATTCTCGTCGCCGGCGCCGGGGCGACCGGCCTTGCAGCGGCTCTGGCCTTCGCGCGCGGAGGATTCAAGACGACGCTCGCCGGGCGAGTTTCGCCGCCGCTGCCAGGCCGCACCGTCGCCTTGTTCGAATCGTCCGTCCGATTTCTCGATGCGCTCGGCGCGCTGGAGCGCGTCAGAGCGCGCGGCTGCGCCGTCGAAGCGATCCGCATGATCGACGACACCGATCAGTTTCTACCGGTGCCGGAACTCAGCCTGCGGGCGCGCGAAATCGGGCTGCCGGCGCTCGGCGTCAATGTGTCGAACGACGACCTCGTCGCGATCCTGCTGGATCTTTGTCGCGGCCGCCCTGAGATCGCGTTCGTCGACGCCGACATCGGGGATTATGAATTTAACAGCGACGGCGCTGTCGCCATTCTCGCAGACGGACGGCGGCTCCAGTCGGACTTCATCGTTGCGGCGGATGGGCGTAACAGCCGCGCCCGCGCGGTCGCCGGCATCGACGTGAAGGAATGGACCTATCCGCAGATCGCGCTCACCATGATGCTGCGCCACGAGTTCCCGCACGAAAACGTCTCGACGGAATATCACACGCGCTCGGGCCCTTTCACGCTGGTGCCGCTGCCCGCGCGAGAGGATGCGCCGAATCGTTCGAGCCTCGTCTGGCTGATGAGCGTCGCCGACGCGCGGCGGCGTCTCGCCAAGCCTCGCGAAGAACTCGAATTTGAAATCGAGGATTACGCCAAGTCTGAACTCGGCGCGATGCGCATCGAAGGCGACATCGGGCAGTTCCGCATGGGCGGCATGCAGGTGTCGAAACACGCCACGGGCCGCCTCGCGCTCGTCGGCGAGACCTGTCACATCTTTCCGCCGATCGGCGCGCAAGGATTGAACCTAAGCCTGCGCGACGTCGCCGATCTTGAGGATTGTCTCGCCAGCGTCGATCTCAAGAACCCGCGCGAATTGTCGCGGGCGCTGGCGCGCTACGACCGTCACCGGCGCGCTGACATCGGCTTCAGAACGCATGGCGTCGACCTGCTCAACCGGTCGCTCATCATACCCTATCTGCCGGTGGATTTGCTGCGCGGCGCGAGCTTTATCGCCATGGCGGCGCTCGGGCCGCTGCGACGCGCGGTCATTCGCGAGGGCGTGTTGCCGCATCTCGTTTTGCCGCGCCTGATGCGGCGGCCGGCGCAGAAGCACGAAGTCGGCGGCGCTCCGCGTGGGCGCGCCGGCCTACGATCTTAGAGGCTGCGCTTGAGCGCCGCCGCTTCTAATGCGGCGCTACTTGGCTGCAATCTTGATCTTCTTTTCTTCCTTCTGAGACTCGGGCATTTTTGGCAGTTTGATTTTCAGCACCCCCTTTTCGAAATCCGCCGTGATCTTGTCCACATCGACTCCCTCGGGAACCCGAAAAGCGCGGCGGAAGGAGCCATATCGGCGCTCGGAACAGTAATAGCCTTCCTTCTTCTCTTCTTTCTCTTCGCTCTTTTCGCCCGAAATCGACAATACGCCGTTCGCAAGCTTCACATCGACGCTCTTTTCATCGAGCCCCGGCAGTTCGGCGGTGATTTCATATCCGCCGTCCTTTTCAACAAAATCGACGGGCGGACCCGCTGACCACTGCGACATCATCCGTTCGAACGGTTGAAAGTCGGCGAGGTTTCGGCGCGATGGAAAGTCATCAAACAGGCGATCGAATTGCCGCTGGAAGGATTCTAAAGGGCGCCAATCGAAAACGCCGGAAGCCTGCGTGGATTCTCTTGCCGCTGGCAGCTTGCTTTGTTCGGCCATGCTGATCTCCCTCGTCACGGACGATCGCCACGCAACCGAAAATTCAGCAACGATGGCGCTGACGATCGATCTGGAAACGTTAGGGAAGTGGAGCGTTAGAGGTGTGACTTCAAGCCGCGAGTTTGCGCCACTTTGTCGCGATCAAGCTCGTCGAATTCTCCGAGCGCCAACAGTCCTGCGTCTCCACCCGAAGACGCAGTGTTGATCGTCAGCGTCGTCTCGTGAAGGAATCGCAGGAGATAATCCGGCCCGCCCGCCTTTGGCCCGGTGCCGCTCAAGCCGAACCCGCCGAAGGGCTGGCTGCCGACGACCGCGCCGATCATGTTGCGATTGACGTAAATGTTGCCGGCTGACGCTTTGCGCGACAACGCGCGAATGCGCTGTTCGATGCGCGTATGCATGCCGATCGTGAGCCCGTATCCGACCGCCTCGATGTCCGTGAGAAGTTGCGGCAGGCGATCCGAACGCCACGTCGCGACATGCAAGACCGGTCCGAAGATCTCTTCCTGCAAATCCTCGACGCGATCGAGTCTGACGATATGCGGCGCGACGAAAGTTCCCGTCGAAGGCGCAACGCCAGCGTAAAGAATTCGCCCGGCTGCGCGCTGACGCAAAAGATAGGCGTCGAGTTTGTCCTTCGCCTCGGCGTCGATCGCCGGGCCGACATGCGTGCCGATCTCGCGCGGATCGCCCACGCGCAACTCGCGCGCAGCGCCAATCAACGTCTCCAGACAGGCAGGCGCAATCTCCTCTTGCACACACAAGAGCCGCAAGGCTGAGCACCGCTGGCCCGCCGATCGGAACGCAGACGTCATGACGTCGTCGACGACCTGTTCGATCAGCGCCGTCGAATCGACAATCATCGCATTGATCCCGCCCGTTTCGGCGATGAGCGGCGCAATCGCGCCATCTCGCTCGGCGAGCGTGCGATTGATCCGCTGCGCAACTTCGACCGAGCCGGTAAAAACGACGCCGGCGGTCAGCGGATTGGCGATAAGCGCGGCGCCAATCGCGCCATCGCCCGGCGTAAATTGCAGCACATCCTTCGGAACGCCCGATTGGCGCAGGAGGTCGATCGCCATGGCGGCGACGAGCGGCGTCTGCTCGGCGGGCTTGGCGACGGCGCAATTTCCCGCGACCAGCGCCGCTGCGACCTGGCCGATGAAAATCGCGAGCGGGAAATTCCAGGGCGAAATGCAGATAAAGACGCCGCGTCCATGCCGGCGCAGGACATTGGCTTCGCCGGTCGGGCCCGGCAGCGGCATGTCGGCGCAGAGAATTCGCGCCTGACCGGCGTAGTAGCGGCAAAGGTCGGCCGCCTCGCGCACCTCGGCGAGCGCATCGTCGAGAGTCTTGCCGCCCTCGCTTTGCAACAAGGCGATCAACGGCCCACGCCGCGCCTCAATGAGATCGGCCGCGCGTTCGATCATCCGCGCCCGCGCCGCGAATGGAGTCCTGGACCATTCAGGGAAGGCGCGCGCCGCCGTCGCAATCGCAGCATGCGCCACAGCTTCATCCGCTTCGACGACGTGACCGACAATGGCTCCGTCGATCGGCGACAGGACCGGGCGCGCCGCAGCCCGCGACTCGACGCTCGGTCGTGCGTCAGGCGGCGGAGCCGGCGCGCGCGTCTCGTCGATCAGCGCCGCAAGCGCAGTCCGATCGCCAAACTCCACGCCTTTCGAATTGGCGCGTTGCGGCAGGTAAATCTCGCTCGGCAGCGGAAGACGCGGATGACGCGCGCGATTTGGCGCGCCGAGCGCGTCATAAGGGTCCGCGACAAGCGCGCTCTCCGGCGTCTCGGGATCGGCGGCGCGCGCGACGAAAGAGGAGTTGGCGCCGTTCTCGATCAAGCGCCGCACGAGATAGGCGAGAAGATCGCGGTGCGGACCGACCGGCGCATAGATTCGAACCGCGGCGTCGCTCATTTCCGCCAGCGACTCATAGAGCGACTCGCCCATGCCGTGCAGGCGCTGAAACTCGAAGTCGCGCCGCCCGCCGGCCATCGTCAGAACGGCGGCGACGCTGCGCGCGTTATGCGTGGCGATTTGCGGGAAGAGATGCGGTTGATCAAAGAGCCGCGCCGCGCAGGCGTCAAAATTGAGATCGGTCATCGCTTTGCGCGTGAACACGGGATAATCGGCGAGACCGCGCTCCTGCGCGCGCTTGATTTCGCTGTCCCAATAGGCGCCCTTGACGAGACGCACCATGAAGCGCCGATGGTTCGCTTCCGCGAGCGAGGCGACATAGTCGATCGCAGCCATCGCGCGCTTCAGATAGGCCTGCACCGCGAGCCCGAATCCGTCCCAGCCGGAAAGCGACGGGTCTTCGACGACGCGTGCGAACACGTCCAGCGAAAGTTCGAGTCGATCCGCCTCCTCCGCATCAATGGTGAAAACGAGATCGCGCTCTTTGGCGAGGCGCGCGAGGTCAAGCAACCGCGGCGGCAACTCCCGCAAGACGCGTTCGCGCGAAATCGCCTCATAGCGCGGATGCAGCGCAGAGAGCTTGATCGAAATTCCGGGGCGCATAGGAAGGCCGGAACTCCCGGCCGAGGCGCCGATGGCGTGAATGGCGTGGGCGTAGGCCGTAAAATAGCGCTCGGCGTCTTCCGCCGTCCGCGCGCCTTCGCCAAGCATGTCATAAGAGAAGCGCTCGCGCCGTCCCTGCTCCCGTCTGATCGCCGCTTCGATGGTTTCGCCAAAGACGAAATGAGCGCCCATCAGCCGCATCGCCTGACGCGCGGCGGCGCGCAGCGCTGGCAGGCCAAGACGCCGCGCGAGGTCGGCGACGAGCCCGCGCGGCTCCGTGACGTCGACGATACGCGCCGATAATCCGAGCGCGAGGGCGCAGGCCTGAATGAGCAGCGCGTCGCTCGATGTCTCGTGATGGGAGAAATCGCCCTCGGCGAGCTTATCCGCGAGGAGTTGGTCGGCCGTGGCGTCGTCGGGGACGCGCAGCAGCGCTTCGGTGAGCGCCATCACCGCCAGACCCTCCCGCGAGGAGAGGGAGAATTCGTGAAGGAAGTCTTCGACGCCGCCAAGCGGATCACGTTGTGCGCGAATGCCGCGCACGAGCCTCAGCGCAGTTTCCTCTACGACCCGTTGCGTCCCGGCATCCGGACGCGAACCGAGGAAGGCTTCAGCGAAGCTCTCGTCGGGGGGCGCGTATGGCGCCGCAAAGGGCGCAGGCCGATGGTGTTCTCGATTCATTCGCCATGGACCCTACCGCGCCCGCAGGGCCCGATCAGATCTTGTCGCCTTCCGCTCCCGGCCGTACGCAACGCCACTTGGTAACCGTCAGTTGCGGGTGTTCGCCGCACCATTGAGCGATATATGGCATCGCCTGCATCATGCAATTGCTGGTCGAGCCCGTGGTCGATTCGAGGACGAGCTTGCGCTCATCGCAGGCGGCGGGCTGCGCCAGCGTGCAGACAGTAAGGATGAGTTCGACGAAATTCATCGCAATCTCCTTGCTAAGCGCCCGCTCCAGGGCGTTTCGCTTCTTAGCAAGGGTAATGCCCGTCAGTCGGCGGTCAATATCTCGCCCTTGCCATAGACCGCCGTGTCGCCGCCATAGCGGCGCAGCCTGCGCGACAGGAGATCGGCGGCGGGGGCGCTATGATCCCTCAGAGAACGTGCGAAAAGCCGTGCGAACGTCAGCTCATGCGCGCCGCAGTCGACATAGGTCGAACCGAAGCAGCCGCCGCGCGCGAGCACAATCGAGCCGCGCTTGTTGAGATAGCCGACGCGCCCCTTGGCCTCGCCCACAACGAGGATCGTGCCGGCGATGACGCGTGCGCCGAGATCTTCGCCGGCGTCGCCTTCGATGACGAGAATGCCGCGACGCAGCCGGTCGCCGGCGCGTGCGCCCGCCTTGCCGCGCACGATGACGCGCCCGCCGGCCATGCCGGCGAGTTCGCCCGCGAGCGGACCGGCGAGGAAATCGCCGACGTCGCCCTTGATCTCCAACTCGGCGCCGAGATTGCCCGAGGCGGCATGCGGGCCGGCGTTTCCGTCGACGGTGATCCTGCCGCCCTTGGCGAGACGGCCGCACTGCGCCCCGACGTCGCCTTCGACATGAATCTCAAAGCCAGGCAGAAGCTTCGCGCCGAGAAGATCGAAACGCGAGGAGCCGCCCTCAAAGCGAACAGTCTTCAGTTCGCCTTCCGAGACTTTGAAGAGGTCGCCGACTTTCGTCGAAATGCGCGTCACGCCGATCTCGATCGCTTCGATCTGCGCGACGGATTTTCCTGCAAGGCGGTCGGGCGTCAGCGCCGAGAGATCGACGCGCTGCGGCGGCTCCTGGCGAAGCGTGAAGGTAAAGGGCTTCACGGCAGCAATTCCTTCAGATGATAATGAAACGGCCCGAGCTTGCCGCCGTAATTGCCGGCGCCGACGCGCTTGGCGCCCTGCTCCGGCCCCATCTCGATGATGGCGTGAAGCCCCGCGCGCATCGCCTCGCTCACGGCCTTATCGGTCAAGCCGTCGATGACGATTTCGAGCACGCAGCCGATATCCGCGTCGAGCTCGCTTTTGGTGACGCCCCGCAACGTCGGACAATAGGCGTCATTGGTCGACGCGCTCATGCCCTTGTATTTCGAACCGACCTTTGAGCCCGAACGCACGATGCCGCCGGGGAACGGCGCAATGGCGTCGGCGACGCCGTCGATCGCCGAGACGGCGGCCTCTGTCGCGCGCATGGTCTTGTCCCAGTCCGCGCCCATGATCAAAAGATTGCCGCCGCCCACGGATTTCTTCGTCAGGCCGACCTTGCCTTCGCAGAAAAACTCTCCGTCCATGACCGGCACGCGCCAGTAGCGCCGATCGTCGACGACCTTGGACATCTGCCACTTGTCGCCGAATTGGCGCACCGCGTCGCCGACCTTGATCTCGAATTCGCCGTCGACCGTCGAATAGACCGCGGAGCCCGGGCAGGTCAGCACGCATTGGCCGAGTCGGTTGACGAGCTGCTTCTCCGCGTCTTTCGACGACATGGCGAAGAGCAGCGCGCGAACGCCCGGACGTCCGTCCGGCGTTTCCTCCGGCGGCACTTCGCGATCGATTCCGGCCTCGCAGCCGCAGCCGATGACCGATGTGGCGAAGCCTGTCATCGTCAGCGCCGCCTGCCGCGCCCATTTGGCGTTCGGCGCGGTGATCAGAATGCCCGTCCCGCTCATGGGGAAGGCTTCGGCGAAATTGTCGTCTATCGTCACGCCGTTGCGAATTATATCCGGCATGGAACCTCCGCAAAGGCGTCCTTGTGCGGCAGCGCCGCGTCGGGCACGTCGAAAATGCTGCGCGGCAGGCCGTAAAGCTCGTCGTAATAGGAATCGAGGCGCTTCGTGATCTGCCCATCGTAACGCGGGCGAATATGCAGCGTCTTGCCGCGCGTGTAATGCGAAACTTGGCCATCGCGCACGACGAGAGCGCCATCCTTGAACACGAGGGCCGCGCGCCGGAACATGCCGGCGACGTCGCGTCCGGGCTTATAAACGGCGATGTCGGCGACGGCGCCGGGACTGAGCCGGCCGCGATCGACGAAGCCAAAGAGCTTCGCGGCGCCGGAGCGGCTCATCTGCGCGATTTCGTAAAGCGTATATTCGCGCGAAATCGACGGCAGCGTGGTGTGCTCCAGCACCTCAGCCGGAAGGCGCGCAAGATGCTGCGCGCGAAGATCGGCGCTCATCAGCAGCGCGAAGAGTTCCGGATAGGTCGTGAAGGGACCGCCGTTCGGATGGTCGGTGGTGAAGAACACCTGCTCAGGATTTTCAATGAGCAGGAAGAGCTCCAGGCCCGCCGCCCATTGGATGGCGTTGTAGTAATTTGAAACCTTATAGACGTAGGGCACGATGCCGCCGCCATTGGCGTCGCCGTCGAAGATCGCGCCTTTCTTCGGAATCGCGCCGGGAAGGCTGTTGAACTGTTTCAGAACGTCGGACGAGATCGTCACCGTGTCCGAGAACATCACTTGGCCGACGTCGACGCTCACATTCTTATTGGCGTTGATCTTCTCGGCGAAGAGCGCGCCGGCCGACGAGAAGCCGTTCTTGCCTTCCTTGCCATAGGCGTAGAACTGCACATGGGCGAGATGCAGCGGCAGCCCCTGCG
>NZ_JADNRA010000019.1 GCF_015709525.1 Methylocystis sp. L43
TGTCCACCGGCCGGGGCGTCGATCATTCCAGATGGAGAACCTCACATGACCAAACGAAAAATTAGTTCAGACAATTTCATCGGCGGGCTTGCCACGGCGCTGGGGGGCGGCGCTGGGAGCGTTGCGCGAGAGGCGGTCGGCCGCAATCTGAGCGCCGACAGCGAAGATGGAATCGCGGAAGTCGTCCGCTGGGCAACCGAAAATCTCGACGCAGCACAGGTGCGCCGCTTGGGCGAGGAGCTGATCTCGGCCGCCGACAAGGGCGACGATGGCCGCCAGGCGCAAGACAGCGCATGGGGACGAAAGCCCGATCCTTTCGAGCAACGCTATCCCGCATCGCGCCGCATCGGTCAGCAATGGTGAAAGGCTCGCCGCCCAGCAAGCGGCGGCGATCTCTGAAATGCGACCAATTCCGAGGGGAGTGTGACCGATGAGCAGTTTGGCGAGACGACTGACAAGAGCGAAACGACGCGAACGCCTGTCGCTGCGACGCGACCGCGCTTCGAATTCCGTTGTCGTGAACTTCGGCGGCGACACTCGGACCCTTGATCTCACGCCCCAAGCGCCGCCGCCGTCGATCGAGTCCGCTTTCCAAGGGCTCGAGAAGTCCTTGGCGGAGGTCGACGCCGCCGGGCGTGCGATGGGGCTTTCCGCCAAAAGCCTTAAGAAGGTCAAAGAGGCAATATTGGCTGTGGGCCTGGAGGGTCTGAACCAATGAGCGACGACGCAAATGTTTTGAAGGAATTCGTCGTCGAGCTTGGCTGGAAAAGCGACGCGACACAGCAACGCCGCGTCACCGATGCGATTGCGTCGGTCACGAAGGGCGTCACGGTCATGGCGACCGCCGTCGCGGCCGCCGAAGTCGCGCTTGTCGGCATCGCGCAGCGTGTTGCTCGAAGCTTTGAAGCGCTCGCCTATGCGTCATCGCGCGTCAACGCCAGCGCGAAGAACATCGCCACCTTCCGCTATGCGATCTCCCAGCTCGGCGGCACCGCCGAAGGGGCGATGGCGTCGCTTGAAGCGTTCTCGCGCAAGCTGAGGGAATCGCCCGGCCAGGAGGCGATGCTCAAAGGCTGGGGCGTGCGCACGCGCGACGCCAGCGGGAAGTTGCGCGACTCGACCGAACTGATGAAGGAATTCCTGCATTCGCGGAAGTTCCTCGCCCAACCGGAATTCACCCGGCTACAGCTTGCCGAGACGATGGGAATCGACGAGCGCACCTATCGCGCGATGCTGGGCGACGTCGAGAAGTTCACGGCCGAATATCGGGACAAGATGCGCAAAGCCGGGCTGGACCCGGATGCGGCTGCGGAGAACGCTAAGAAATTCCAGCAAGCCTGGCGCTCGATGCTTTCGAGCATTGAAGTCATCGTGGACCGCATCGCGACGACTCACGGCGAAAGGATCGCAAAGCTCCTCGACAAATTCGCCGACTTCGTCGACAAGCACGGCGACCGGATCGCTCGCGGCTTTGAAAGCATCATCGCGCTGATCCTGCGGGCGGCGGATGCGATCGGCCGGTTCGTTTCTTCTTTCGTCGAATTCATTTCGCAGGCGGACCCTGTCGTCAAAAAGCTGACCGGGATTGAGGGCGCATTCGAAGCCATCGCCATCGTGCTCTTGGCTCGCCTCATCCCTGGCGTCTCGACGCTGACAACGCTGCTCGCCGGCCTTGTCGGCGGGGCTGCATGGCGGTCATTCGTCGGCGTCCTCACCGCGCTGGGGCTGGGCGGCGGCGCGTTGGCGATGGGCGGCGCCGCGCTGGGCTTCGGCCTCGGCATGACGCCGGGGAGCGCCGGCGCCGGCGAGAACGAATTCGAGCGCCAAGAGAAACTCAAGCGCGACCCCGATCATTATAAGCGCCAGCAGCAAGGCGGCGGCGGCAGTCTTTGGGAGCGCGGGAAGCGCTGGTGGGGCGATCACGCGCCGGCGTGGGCCGGCGGCAACGCCTCGAAGTCAAAAAGCCTTTCCGCCAATCAAGGCGAGGCCTATGAAGCCGCGATCGCTGACGGGCTTAGCCCGACCGCGGCGCGCGCCCTGGTCGCCAACATGACCGGCGAAGCGCTTCACAAGCCCGGAGATCATCATTGGGATGTCCGGCATATGTCGCAGGGCATCGTGCAATGGGATCCAGAACGCGCCGAAGCGATCAGAAAGCAATTCGGCAAATATCCAAAGGATATGTCGGTCGCCGAACAGACGCGCGCCGCCATCTGGGAAATCCGCAACCACAAGCGCTTTGCCGCGACGAAGGAAGCGCTCGAAGGCGACGATCCGGAGCAAATGGTCAGGGCGCTGGTCAAGAATTACGAGAACCCCCGCGATCATGGCAGCGCGATCGCGCAACGCCGCGCCTATTACCGGGCGCTGGCGAACATCGGCGCGCGCCGCGCCAATCACACGGGCTTTGTCGGTTCCGCGAATGCTGCCCCTGTTTCCGCTGGCCCAATGGGCGGCGGGAATTCCTTCGTCCACAACATCGCCCACGGGCATTCGATCCACGCGAAGACGACCATCAACGTCAACGCTGCTGGCGACCCCGGAGCGACGGCACGGTCGATCGCCGGCATCCAGAAGCGCGTTCACGCCGACACGATCCGCAACATGCAGGGCGCCGCGCATTGACGACATGATGGCGTTCGGACTTTCGCGCGCGCGATTTTGTGCATAGAATTCGGTCAGCTGACGGCGATTTTGCGCCGTCCAGAACGCCCCGACCGTGGATGTAACGGCGGGGCATATTTTTTAAGGGACAGCGTATTTAAAACAATAATGCACCAGATCCGAAGAGATGAGGCCCAACGTGTGATGACCCACGATGAACTGCTGTCGGAACTGTCTCAAAGGAAAGCGCTCATCGTGCATTGTTCTCGTCCAGGAAAGAGCGCGGAAGACATCTTATTCCCGGATGATCTCCGAAATGCAAGGGAACTTTGCGCAAATGGTGCGGGGCTTAGTTGTTCAGTTATTTGGCCTCAGCACATCAAACTTTTGGGGCGATTGGAATAGTTTTGCGACCGCGTTCTACGGAGTCGATTCAATCCCTGCATTCAGGGGACGCGGGCAGCTCGTACGATTCGAAGACGGGGGAGCGAGAGGGTTTTGGATCAAATTTTTCTAGGAGCGCCGTTCATGATACGTTTGAGAAAGCAGTAGGTTACAATGAGTGGACAGTGCAAGACGCCGATACGATCGGGATTTTTGTTAATCCGAAAGAGCCTTTAGTTGTTGCAAGGAAGGTCTCGATGGCAGACGTTCCGGGGTATGAACAGGGAATGCCTTTCGAAGACATTATTGGGCAATGCATAATATCAATTGCAGACGCATCCGCCGCATTCCCAGGATGCACGATATACACGTATATCGACGAGGAAATCGTTGAATTAGATCCCACCAACGGTTCGGTGCGTGGGACGGTGGATGCCTCTGCGTTATACGGTTTGAAATAGCTCGAGTGTGAACGACTAGGCTTCTCCTAGCCCGTTGCGGCTCGCATGCGGAATTGCCTGCGGGAAAAACGGGCAGCCAGGAAGATGCTCGCCCTTGCCGAGTGCCCTCATGCGGAAGCGGGCTCGGGCGTGAACGTTTTTCCCGCGCAGTTGGCTTGGTCTTACCGCAGCGGGTGCTTCAATCAACTCATTGAACCACCCGCTGCGGCACGAACCGCTGTCTGCACGGCCGCGCGCACCTCATCGTAGACGGCAATGCCCGAACCGACGGCGGTCTCAAGGCTTATCGCCAGCGCGAACGGCACCCGCTCATCAATGGAGCCCGCTTGGCCTCGGCACGTGACGCGTAAACGGAGAAACCCTTCGTCCAGAAACGCTATGGCGCGGTCGCCTTCAAATACGCAGTGGGAAACTGTGCCTCGGTTAATAGCGGAGAGAGTCGGCTGATCCGGGATGCGGCCAACCGCAAGCGAGAATTTATCATCACCATTCGGAACGACCTCCAGCGTTGCAGCTCTATATTGCTGGTGCCGCGGATTGATGGGCGTGAGCCACGCAAGAGTTATTGTGAGGCGCCGAACTTGGGTGAACCCCTCAAGGGACGGGGGAAGCGGAATGTCGAATTCGTCCTGGACGTCCTCTATGATGTCGCCATATGCGAACAGCGTCGCGCGCTCGGCTGAACAATCAAGCACTCGACCAATGTCAGGACGCCCGTAGCCGAGAAAGCGAGATATGTTGTCCCGATGCCGTTGCCAATCTCGTCCCGGGGGGCCGAATGCTTCTTCGAGACGCTCACCGGCCTCTCCCCAGGCCGCGCCGTGGACCAGCAGCGCCTTCAAAAGCACTGCCGCGTGGGCGCGCGGAATCTCGTAACCAGCGTCCAACAGGCCATCGTAAATCTGAACCGCGGAACGAGTTAGCAACGCGGTCGCATTGCTCGTGCCAACCGTTCTCCGCTGAAGATTGAGACGCCCTGTTGCGTTACTATCTGCCGTGGCGGCTAACTGCCCAGCATAGGAACCGCCGCCGTCGACCGTCAGCCAAATATGCCCCTCGTCCTCCGATGCGCGCACCAACTCTCTGCCGCCGTCGAATAAGATGTCGGGCTTTACGATGCGACGGTAGCCGAGACCGACGCCAGAACTGACATTCGGCAGACCGCAATTGGGGAATGGATCTGTGAGATTGAGCGGCTCCGGGGGGTTCTCGAACGCATCCGCGTGCCAGGCGCCCACGGCCAATGCGTTGATACCTTCGGCGGGTGACAACAGCGACCGAAACGCCTTCTCTCTGTCAAGGGCGGAAATTATGGCAGCCTCGCGCGCCTCGGGCGTCGCGGCATCGAAGTCTGCGCGCGTGCTGAATTCAGGAACGGGAAGCCAGCTCCGCACGTTGCCGGCGCTCACCAGAAATAGAACTCTGTGCTGGAACGAGAGCCAATCGATTAGTCTCGCCCACGGGCTCATCCTTCCCGCGAATGGTCGATTAAGATCACCAAGTGAAAGGTTCAGAACGATGATGCTCGGTGCTGAAGCGGGTTCGTTACCTTCGCCGGCGAGGAGTCGGCGCACCGCAATATAGATAATGTCCAGAGGCAATTTCTCGGGAGGCGTCATTTCCGCGTCTTCGACGACATTATAGATCATCACCGGGCGCACGTAGACGGGTCTCGCCAAGGGCGGTTCACCCGCCTGCAAGTCACCATGGACGATCAACGAGGCCATGCTCGTGCCATGAGCTCGTCGAGCAGCGGGAGTCCTAGCGCCGAAGTCCTCAGGATCGTCTAAGATGATCCGTCCGGCGAGGCGTACGTGATTTGCCAGAGGAACGCCATCTAACAGCCCGGCGATCGGCGTGCCTTGCGGCGGGTCTCCGCTGCTCTCCATGAGCGGCTCTTCGGGGAGGTCATCCGGATTTGGAAAGAGCGCGACCGACTGCGGCCGCAAATACATGATGTCGTCCAAACGAGCCAACGTCACGTTCGGATGCTCGAGCAGCTCTGTGACCCGCTGTGCCGGCAGGTCGACGAGCATTCCATGGTAACGGATGGGCTCGATTGCCGCGCTTGACACGACCTGTCCGCCCAACGCGGCGACTTGATTCCCGATTTCCAGCGCTGCGCGCGCCCGTCGATCCGTCTGCTTGTGAAACCATAGCTCGACCTCGAAGCGAACCGGCTCTTCTGGCCGGGCTTTGATGCGCTTGCGCCAGTAGTTTAACGTCTCAGGCAGCACCCGATCTGTTGGTCCCCATGCCCGCACATCGCGCAATAGGTCGAAAAGGGTCTTCCAAGGGCTGAATCCCCAAGGCATCGATTGACCGGAACTGTAAATCTCCCAGAGCCGGAGTATCTCTTGCAGAGCACGCAGATCGGGCATGGCCATATATAGGCGCCCCCCAATCGACTCGTCGCGGCGAACCTTCGCGCCTTGCTTGGTCTCAACGATATGGAAATTGTCGTCGGGAGAGAGTTCAACGTCATCTTCGAGAAGAAACTCAAGCCCCGTAATACGGCCGGCTTGACTATAGAAATCCCCGAGTGAACCCGCGACCTCAAACACAATTGCGCGTTCAGGCGCGATCGCGTCGGGATCGGCCCGCAGAGACATGGTTGCCTGTGAAGCGGATTGTGCTGCCACCTGCCGCAGTCGATCAAAACGAGGGCCCAATCTCTGACCCTGGCTTTGGGGCCCGGGACGCGAGATCTTGGCGTTCGGATCGACGGGTGCGGGTGCTTTTTTTATCCGCCCGTTACGAGTTGATTCCGGAATCTGAAGAAGTGGTCGCTCGGCCACGTTTGTCGCTCTTTTTGCTATCGCTTGCAGTTACGCGGGATCTCCAGACGCGGAGTTCACGGTCGACTATTTCGTTTGGACGACCTTCCCCTAGAGACAACACGACGCGCCGAAGCACGTTGGTGCAGAAATCTTCAACTTCAGCGAAGCTCGATCCCCGAAGCGCCCGAGCAAGTTGATCAGGCGAGCGACCCAAATCGCCCGGCAGCGGGCGGACGCTGAAAAACGCGGCTATGAAGTTGGCAATCTGGCGCTCGCCGGGCGCAGGCAATTCGAGACGGAGCTGAAACCGGCGCCAAGCGGCGCGATCGAGAAGCTCTGAATGGTTCGTCGCAGCGGCGACAATCGTCCAGCTGGGGAGATCGTCTATTTGCAGCAACAGCGAGCTGACGACGCGCTTGATCTCGCCAGTTTCGTGAATGTCGCCGCGCTCTTTCCCGATAACGTCGAACTCGTCGAAGAACAGAACGCAGGGTGTCGTGCGGGCGAAGTCGAAGACCTTGCGAAGCCGGCCCGCGGTTTCACCTAGAAAGCTACCAATAACGGCTTCATATCGGACTGTGAACAGCGGAACGCTGAGCGCTTCGGCGAGTGCTTCGGCTAGTGAAGTCTTCCCGTTTCCCGGAGGCCCCGCCAATAGAAGGCGATGACGCGGCTCAAGCCCGTGCGAGCGGAGAACGTCTGCGCGACGCTGTTCCTCGATCAGCTCTTCGCACGCCTCGCGAGTGATTGTTGGCAAGAGCAGGTTCGCAAGACTTTGCTGAGGGGAGCGCTCGACGAAGAGATCACGGGTTGACGGCCCCCGCGCAACGGTCTCCGAGGGCGGCCCGGCCGTGGGCGTCTGCCCGTTGAATTGAGCTTTGAGCGCACCACTGAGGCGATCGGCAAGGACGTTGTGTTGCTTGGCCCGCTCATCGGCGATCAGCGCCTCGGCGGAGGTGCGCGCAAGATTGCGGTCGCCGGAGGCACCCGCCTTTACCAGTGCTACCAAGAGATCACTTCGAGCCATCCGCCTTTTCTTTCCCGCCGTCTTGGTGGCCTTCTTCTGGGCCGATTGACGGCTAGGCTCGGTGGAACGCTCAGCCTGCCTAAACAAATTCACGACCAGCGTTCCCGTCCGCTCTCATCAGCCTCTTGCAGAATTCCAATAAAATGAACGTTGCACACCCTAAGATCGGTCCGAACACGCTAAAAGCCATTGCGCATCGAGCTGAAGTCTATCCGCCGGAGTTCGGCCCCGGTAAAGCCGAGCATGCCAGATCCGCTTGTCGCGAAAACTAGCATAGGCGACGATTCGGCGACACAGAATGTTGGAGGCCGATCGTCGGATCAAACCAGCGATGCGCTGGGCTCTTCCCAGGGGAGATGTCCCGTGAAGCGGCCGCACATTGGGGGAAGCCCAGCAATTTGAACCCCCGGATTACGTTGGGGGAGGGAAGCTATAACCCACCCATCGCATCGAAGAAGAGACGGAGAATTCTCTCTGAAAGATCGCGTGCTTCTCGCTCGGACATCTGTGCGGGTACGTAGTTGGGATCGCAGCCGAGCGAAGCCTTGGGAAGAGAAGCTTTCAAGGCTGCGAATCGTGGTCGATATTCCTCAGGAATGTCGCGGTCCTGAAGCTGTGTGAGAGGCCCCGCCGCGATGCTCAATCTTCGTTCCAAATCGTTATCGCCAACCAAGGCGTTTAACGCCTCGTATAGCTTATTTTTGAACTGGCCCATGTTGTTTCGTTCCGTTTCTTAATTCGCCCGGTTCGCCAATTCCCCGGTGCCGCTTCCGGACGGGGGATTGTGCCGGGTTCAGCGGTTAACGATTCGCTACAGCAGAATATTAGCCCAGACTGAACCTGGCGCGCCCGTCTATTCATTGTCCAAAAAAGGTGGGCGGAGCCTCAATTGCTTAGCGCCCGATACCGCGGCCAGTCGGGCATCAGGTGAACATCCCGGGAGCCGCACGCCGAACAGACGAAGCGCCGAGACCGCGCCAGGGCGATAAACGGCGTCCATGGCGCCGTCCGCATGGCGTCGAAGGCGACCTTGCGGTGATGGGTGCAACGAAGCCCGGTGCACCAGACCCAGGCCCCAGCGACGCCCTCGGCGCGAAGATCGGCGATCGTCGGAGGGGCAGGGTGCATGACGCAAGCGCTCTCCGGCGGCCGGGGCTAAACGTCCGACAGTCTTTTGCGGATCCGGTCTTGCGCTTCCGCGATCTCGGGCGTCAATGCATCGCCAAAGTGCGCCGCTTCATAGAGCGGACGGATTTCGATCTTGCTTGGGCCGGGCATCGGGTTGGGGCATCGCTTCACCCATTCGACCGCCTCGGCCATATCCCTGACCTCCCAAAGCCAATAGCCGGCGACCAGCTCGGTCGTCTCTATCTTCAATTCTCGTGATCGCGAAAAGGTGGGGTGGATCCGAGTTTCCATGTCGCATTTCATGTCGCGTGGAGTTGCCGCGTCTTTTTGAAACTCGTGGGAAATCAATTGTAATCGATGCAACAAAACGCGACATGGGATCGCGGCGCTTGAGTGGTTTTTTCGCGGATAAGTGTTTGATTTTATTTGGTAGCGGAGGAGGGACTCGAACCCCCGACACAAGGATTATGATTCCTCTGCTCTAGCCGACTGAGCTACTCCGCCCCGAGCCGCTTAAGCGGTCTGGAAGAATTTGCGATATAGGTCGGCGTCCCCGCGCAAGTCAAGGCTGCGAATCTCGCCGTGTCAGGTGTAACGCGACAGATCAGATGGCCTAGGCGGGTTTAGGTGGGATGGCGCGGGATTGAGTGGTCATATGGCCCGGAAAGGCGGGCGATGGCGCGTTCCGCAGGGCTTTGATAGCGGCATGCGCCGCGACAGATCAAATGGCCTAAAATCTCGGGCGGCGCAGCCCCTCGAAAATCGAAAAACCCCGGAAAAGCGGGAATTAAAGTTTGGCCTGGCGCGCGAACTCGGAAGTCAGCGCTGATCAAGCATGTGAGCATCAACGCAGCTGAACCGTCCAAACATCTAGGGAGAGCGCCCAGTCTGGAATAGTCTAGCGTACTTGTAAACTAGGAACTGGAAAGGGGCTTTAAAGGGTGGTCGCGGGTCGATTTGAATTCGAAAAGCGCCATTTCCAGACCTTCGTTCAGGTTCCATAATGGGCCTTATGCGAGGGGTGCACCCAAGCAGCATCCGGCGGCGCGGCCATGCTCTTTCGCCTCCTGAATCGGCGGACATGGCACGTCGCCATAAGAGCAGAAGACGCAACAATCCCCAGCCTTCGGCCTGAGTAAGGTCCCGCAGCCCTTGCACTCGTAGAAGAACTGGCAGGCATCCGTTGGCATCGTTTCAGCCGATTGGTGGCCGCAAGATGGGCAGGTTATCGTCGAGACCAGTTGCACTCAGCGCCCCTTGAAAAATTTGAGAAGCACGGGGTCGATATAGCTCCAGCTCGCCGCCAACACCACAATGAGCGAGACGCACAGGAGCAGCCCCAGCGTTGCGCGTGATCGCTGCGGCGACGCACACGCCGAACCTGAAGCGCAAGGAGCCGGACGCTTCCACCACCATGCGCCCCATCCCCCGACAATGGCCGAGGCGCTGATCGCCAGAAGCGGGACGCGCCATTCGACGACCATCTCAAGGCCGCCGAGAATGCCCGTGCCCGCGCCGAGCGCTGCAAGGCCGAGCGGTATGACGCAGCACGAGGAGGCGACGACCGCGCCAAGACCCGCGACGAGCCCCAACGCTGCGAACCACGTCGGCGCGGGAGGAGAAGCAACGGCTGGCGTCGTCGCTTGCGCGGCGTCATTGGTGGTCATGGCTCGTCCTTCCTTGATGGTTGGGCTATCCTGCACCCTGTAGTGACTACAGGCGCAAGAGAAAAATCCATGCAGCCCTTGACGATTGGCAGGCTCGCGGCGACGACGGGCGTCAAACTTGAAACCGTGCGCTATTATGAGCGTATCGAGCTCATGCCGCCGCCGGCACGGACGGCGAGCGGACATCGAGCCTACGAACAGGCGCACGTCCGAAGGCTCGCCTTCATCCGCCGCGCCCGCGAACTTGGATTTAGCATCGAGCAAATCCGCGCTCTCTTGGCTCTTGCCGAACCGTCCCGCGCCTCTTGCGCCGAGGTGCGAGAGATTGCGCGAACTCATCTTGATGACGTGCGGGCAAAGCTCGCCGACCTCACCAAGCTTGAGCGCATTCTTGGCGCGACCATCGCCCGTTGCTCTGGCGACCTTGCCCCCTCATGCCCCGTGCTCGACATGTTGGCGACGACGGAGCGTGCATAAATCAAGACTTTCGCACGAGTGGCGCGCCCTTAAGCTTTTCAAGAGGCGCGGCGTGCGAAAGATAGGCGCAAAAATCGAACGAAATTTCAGCCAAGGCAGCCTTAGGGTCCAGTGCCTCCCAGCGCACGCTTTGTGCGCTCGCCGTCTTCAGAACCAAGCGTCGACACCGCCGTCTTAAAAGCTCCCGACGCAATGGCGGCACTTGGCCGCCTGTTTGGCGTAGACGATCAGCGCCGCCTCCCACGTCCTGCTTTAGGAGCACGCTCGAAGCGAAAGCACGTGGGTTTTTCTGGTCAGTTGGGCTGTTCCGACAGAGTGACCCTTGCGGTCGCGCAAAGGCAGTTTGTCTTCAGGCGCCAAGCTTTGGTCCAACAAATTCGCGGCGACGGCGATTAGAATGTTGGCGAGCTCTTGGCTGCGCGAGATTGAATCCCCGCTAAGCGCCGCGGTGCTACAGTCGATTGTGACCTGAAACTGCATAAGGCCAGCCTCCTAATAATTCAGATGACGCAATGCGCTCGGCGACAAGGGAGAGGACCGTAAATTACCTTTCTTCGAAACGCCTTACAATTGGTTGTCCCACCATTTCACGCGGCGCGCGGGTCAGTAGGATTTAAGGCGATTTCAGCGGCGCTTGATAACCCCGGGGGCGATCGTGCCATCCGGACCGAAGCCGTCTTCTATCATCCCGCAAACCACGTCATCGCTCTCCTGCGCGAAGGTCTCCTTAATCGTCTGATACTGACTAGCCAACACGCGGTGAAGGCGGCCTCCTTCGGCCCAATCAGCCGGCTTTAATTTAAAAGTCGGCGCTACTTGCGCAATGATCAGCATATTGACCCGCAGCTTAGGGCAGCGAGACTCGCCATACATAAGAAGAGCAACGTTTCGAGTGAAACGCTCCTGAGCAGCGGTCTGGCCGAACGCTTCGAGTGGCGCGAGCAGAAAAAGGATCAGCGATAGACGACGCATGAAATCGCCTCACAATCGATTATCCCACCATATCACGCGGCCGATGATCTTGAGGCGCTTGAGGTCGGGGCCGCGCAGAATTTCGGGACTATATTTTCGATTGTCGCTCGTCGCGACAATCTCTTTGCCAACACGGCTTAGGCGCTTCACGCGCAAATGGTCCTCCTGCAGGAAGACGAAAATATCGAGGTCGCCAGAGGCCTTCGGAGCCATCCTCGGCAGCTCCGTTTCGCTCTCATTCACGAGGAGTAGCGCCTTGTCGTCGAAGGTCGGCCACATGCTATCGCCAGACGCGCGCATGAAGCTCACCTTGGCGCCTGGCGCCGCGAGCTTATGCAGCATCCAGAGCGGGAACGGCAGGGTCGCATTGACCGCGTGTATTTGATTGACCGATCCGGCGCCGGCTGCGGCTCTTACCTCGAGCTTGGGAACCCTGGCCACATCGAGCTGCGCGGTCTTCTCGCGATGGCCGGGCTTTGCGAGGCGCGTCGGCGTCGGCGTCGGATCGTCGCTCGTTCCCGCCAAATAGCTCATTGAGACATTCAGCCTCGTCGCGAGCTTCAGCAGCGTGTCCGACCCCGGATCATTCGCGCCGCGCGCGAGCCGCGCCAAGGTCGTCGCGGGTATGTCGAGGTCCGAGGCGGCGGCGGCGTAGGAAGGATATTTCGCCAATAGGCCTTTGAGCCGCGCGGGAAAATCAACCAAGTTCGGTTCATCTTGGCCAATCATGCGCCCACGCAAACCAAACTTGATTGACAGTCGTCCAAAGCTCTGCAATGTTCGACCAACATTGGTCTAAGCGAACGGGGCGAGTCCTTGCAGGCAAGAGAAATAAAAGGCGGGTGGGATCGATATGCGATCCGGGCCGAGATTAGCCGTCGCGGATCAAGTTTGGCTGAAATCGGCCGCGGCGTCGGCCTGCGTCGGACCACGATGGTGTGGGCGTTCATCCACCCGCATCTGCGCGCGAACCTGGCCATCGCCGAGTTTCTCGGCGTGCCGCTCATCGAGCTTTGGCCGCAGTGGTTCGATGCAGACGGCAAGCTGATCTCCCGCGAGGCGACCCCTCGCCCGGAAAGCAAGCGTATCTCGCGCGGTTCCAGCCCGTCCAGACCTCGCAAGAGGGCGGCTTAAGACATGGTTAACCACCACATCGGGCGGTCTTTCCCCTTGCTCCCGCCCGATTGCGCGGCGGCCGTGTTCCCGGCCTCCCACAGGCTTCTCCGGCCGCCGCGCTCTTTCCTTTCAAACCAAGAGCCCGCTGAATGAGAGCACAGACCATCGCTATTTCACAGATCGACGCCTCCGACCGGCTGCGCCCTGTCGATCCGCTCGTTGTCGAAGCCTATGCGGCGATCGCCGAGCAGCGCGTCAACGAGGGCCTGTCTCCGCTTATTCAGCCGATCATCGTGCGGCCCTGGCCGGAAGGCGCGAACAGTTACAAGCTCACCGCCGGCGCGCATCGGCTCGCCGTTTTGGGAGCCATCGGCCGTGAAGAGCTTGTGGTGGGCGACGATGTCATTGTCCGCGCAGAAGGCGATGATAATGCTCGCGACTCGGAGATTTTCGAGAATCTCGCCGACGCCGGACTGACGGCGCTCGACCGCGCGATTTTCCTCAATGAAGCCAAACAACGCTTCGACGCCAAACGCGGCGAGACGCGGGGGCGCAAACGGAAAGACGTTGAATTCAAAGAGAAAGAAATAAGGGCGGAATCCGCCATTATTTCTTCTCAGCGCTTCACCAAGGATGCCGCGAGACGGATAGGCCTCGCCGAAGTTGTCGTGAAGGAAGCCGTCCGCATCGCCAAGGCGCTTGATCCCTTGGTCATTCCGCAGCTGCGCGGGACGATGATCGAGGACAATCAAAACGAGCTGAAACAGCTCGCGGAGCTCGACGGCGGAAGTCAACGCAAGGCCGTCGCAGCGATCAGAGGCGGCGAGGTCAAGACCGTCGCGCAGGCGCGCGTCGCGATCGGCGTCGACAAGCCGAAAACCGATGATCTGCAAGCGCGCATCTACGCCGACCTGCTCGATCGTTGGTCGAAGGCTAGCAACAAGACCAAGCGGCAGTTCATGGCCGACGTCGGACTCGTCTACGCCGAGAAGGACGAGAAGGCCTGATCGATGCGCGACTGGCTATCGGCACAAAATCTCGCATCGCTCGCGCTTCCGGGCCTTCCGGCCACGGAGCGTGGCTGGCGTGACTATGCCGAGCGCGAGGGCTGGCTTGCGCAAAAGGACAAGGTGCGGGCGCGCCAGGGTCGCGGCGGCGGGCTCGAATTCCATATCGATCTTCTGCCGCCCGCGACGCTCGCCGCCTATGTCTCGAAACACATCGGCGCGGTCGATCTCAAGGCGGAATGTTTCGCGCCACTCGAAACGTCGGCGGCGCAGGACGCGCAACTTACGCTTCCGGCGGCTGAATCCCGCGATGCCCGTCTCGCACTGCTCACCGCCGCCGATCGGCTCGCGCGCGACGGCAATCTGTCGCGAACAACGGCCGACCGCCTATTCGTCGCACGCTACAACCTCGCCAAGATCGACGTTGAAACATGGGTGCGCCAGGCGTGCCCGAAGATCTCGCCGCGCTCGCTGCGCCGCTGGCGGAGTCTCAAGTCATACCAAGGAATTTCACGGCTCGGCGTAGACAAGGGCGCCGCGCGTAGGGGTAAGGGTGCTCTCGAGTCCGGCGAGCAGGGAAAGGTAAGAGCGTTCCTGCTCGCCGCCATCGCCAAACAGCCGCATCTGACGAGCGATCATCTCAAAGCGCTGTGCGAAGATCAATTTCCGTCCGTTAAAGGCATCTCGCTACGCTCGTTCCAGCGTCTGCGCGCGAAAATCGAGCGCGAAGACAAGGTTCTTTTGACCAAGGCGACTAATCCCGACGCTTTCAAGAGCAAATACAGGCTCGCTGGCTCAAACTCGCATCCCGTGTCGCGGCTCAACGAGCTTTGGCAGATCGACGCGTCGCCGGCCGACGTCATGTGCGTCGACGGTCGCCATTCGGTCTATCTCTGCGTCGACATCTTCTCGCGTCGCCTTATCGTTTACGTCTCGAAAACGCCGCGCGCCGAAGCCGTGGCGCTGCTCATCCGCCGGGCGATCCTCGCCTGGGGCGTTCCCGAGCGCGTTCACACCGACAATGGCTCGGATTTCACCGCCAAGAGCACGCAACGTCTGTTCGCCGCGCTCGGCATAGAAGTCGAGTTGTCGCGACCCTTCCAGCCGCAGGAAAAAGGCCATGTCGAACGCGCGGTGCGTACCTTTCAGCACGATCTTGCGCCGCTGATCGAGGGTTTCATCGGCCACAACGTCGGCGATCGAAAAGTCATCGAAGAGCGCCGCGCTTTCTCGCAGCGGCTCGGCCTCGACGACGCCGGCGCGATGAAGCCTCAATACGCCGGCGCGGAGCTACAGGCGATCTGTGACGAATGGGCGGCCGGCCGCTACGCCAATCGTCCGCACAGCGGCCTGAACGGCGCGACGCCCTTCCAGATCGCCGCCGCGTTCGACGGCGTCGTGCGGCGCATCGACGATCTGCGCGCGCTCGATCTGCTGCTCGCGCCAATCGCCGGCGGCGACGGCACGCGCATCGTCACCAAGAAGGGCGTGCGCATCGATCATTCCTACTATCTCGCGCCGAACGTCATGCCCGAAACGCGCGTTTTCGTGCGCATGGATCCGGAGGACATGGGGCGCGCCTGGCTCTTCTCCGAAGACGGCGCGGAATTTTTGGGCGAAGCGATCTGCCCCGAACTCGCGGGAATTGATCCCAAGGCGGCGGTCATGGAAGCGCGCGCGCAGCAGAAACGTCTGCTCGAAGGAAGCGCCGCGCAGCTGCGGGCCGACATGCGGCAGATCAAGCCGCGCGACATGGTCGACGTAATCGTCCGCAAAGCGGCGAAGGACGCCGGCAAACTCGTCGAATTTCCGAAGCGCCATGAGAGCTATACGACGCGGGGGCTTGAGGCCGCCGGCGAGGCGGCCGGAAGCGTCCAAGCGCCTCCGCTTCCGATTTCCGATCAATTTGTCGACGCAACATCGGAAGTCGCCCCCGTTCATCAGCTTCCTGAAACGCGCCAACAGCGATTCCGCCGCGCGCGCGAACTGGAAGCGCATCTCGAAAACAATGAGCGTCTCTCGAACGAAGAGGCGTTGTGGCTCGGCGGCTATCAGGTCGGCGCCGAATATCACGCAATGAAGGAGATGTTTGAGGAGTTCGGCGAAGCCGCGTTGCGGTGAGTTCCGCCGCTCGACTCGGGCGAATGCGTTGAGTGCGTTCGAAAAAGCGAGAGGCGCGCCGCTGGTAACGGCGCGCCCCTCAAGAACAGAAATAATCAGACGAGGACATAATGTCAGACGCCATTCCAAAAATCAAACCGCCGCCGCCAAGGACGGGTTCATCGAATTTCGCGGCGCTTAAAAACGTCTCGGGCTTTCGGGAGCTGGTGGCGCGAGTCACCGATCGAGCGCCGAGCCTTCCCAACATTGGCGTGATGCATGGCCGCTCTGGCGACGGTAAGACCTATGCCTCGATTTACGCGCAGAACAAGACGCGCGCCATCCGCGTCGAGGTCGGCGACACCTGGACCCGCAAGACGCTGCTGACGGCGATCCTGCGCGAAGGCGGTGTCGCGCGCCCACAGGGCTCGATTCCGGAACTTGCCGAACAGGCGATCGCTATGCTCGCCGAAGAGCCCAGGCGCCCGCTGTTCATCGATGAAGCCGACAAGGTCGTCGATAAGGGCTACGCGGAACTCATGCGCGAGATCGCGATGAGCAGCAATGTGCCTGTGCTGCTCATCGGCGAAGAGGCGCTGCCGCAGAAGCTCGCAAGGATCGAGCGTCTTCACAACCGCGTGCTCGCCTGGTTTGGGGCCGAGCCTTGCGATTTCGAAGACGCGCGCAAGCTGGCCGACCTGCTTTTGCCAGTCGCGATCGGCGACGATCTCCTGGAGGACATTCGCCTTCAGGGCGACGGCCGGGCGCGGCGCATCGCTACGTCACTCGATGGCGTCGCGCAATGGGCGCGCAACGCCGGCGCGAAGGAAGTGACGCGCGCCAATTACACGGGGCCGATCTACACCGGCGAGCCTCCCAAGGCGCGCGCCTCACGGCTCATCGTCGCGCGCAGCGCCAAGAGCGGGAGGGCGGCGTGATGGGGGCTCCGACGCTCGATCAAATCATTGAATGTATTGCTTCGGCGCCGAGTGCGCATATTGGCGCGATCATGGCCGAACTTGTGGTTGAGGGCGCGTCGCCTGCCCATCTGCTCTCGGCCGCTAATGGACTGGCGTATGCCGCGATCCTTTCAGCTCTCAAAAGATGCCCTCGGGAAGGGCAGAAGGTCATTGCTGAATCGCAGCTCCGTGATTTGAACAAGGCGGTCATGCGCTGGTTTGAGAACGAGGGCCACGCATGACCCGCAAGCCCATTCATATCGAAGTCGCCATGCCCTCTGGGCCCGCGCATTACTGGCGGGAGATGATGGCGCGGCCGAAAGGCTTCACCATTCGGCAAATCGCCCTCTGTTCGGAAGGCGTCGCCTATAAGACGGTCAAGCGCTACGTCGAATTCCTGAAGGCCGGCGGCTTTGTCGTGCGCATCGGCGCAAAGCGCGACGGCTATGCCTTGCAGGCGGTCTACGCCGTCAAGAAGCGGCAGACGAAGCCGCCGATCAAGCGACCTGATCCGCAACATGCGCCGCTGACCGCCCGCGAGGCGATGTGGAACGCCATACGCGCGCTCAATCAGTTCACCGTCATCGAACTGGCCGTCAGCGCCTCGACGGAGGAGCGTCCGGTCGCGCAGCGAACAGCGGATCATTATGTGCGGGCGCTGCTGCGCGCCGGCGTGCTGCAGACCGTGTCGCGGCCGCAGACTCACGAGGGTCACGGTTCGTCGCCTGGCGTCTATCGCCTGGCAAGATCCGCCAACACCGGACCGCTTGCGCCCAAACTCTGCGTCGCGGGCTTCGTCTTCGATCCCAACAGCAATCGCGTCCTCGGCGACGCCGTCGTTTCGGAGCTTCGCGCATGAGCACGGCCGTTAAGGTTAATTCTTTACCATCAAAATTAACCACTGACTTTCTCGCCAGCGCACGCGAAGCATGGGGCGACGCGCTGCCCGACTGGGTCGAAGAGCTGGCGAAATTCGCAACGGCGACCTCCGGCGTTACAGCGGCGAAGCGGATTGGCATGTCCCGTTCGGTCGTCACCAGCGTCTGCAGGGCGCGCTATTCAGGCGTTCTCGCGGCGGTCGAGGCGCGTGTGCGTGGCGCCCTAATGAATGAAAGCGTCGACTGTCCCGTGCTCGGCGAGATCGGCCGCGATTATTGCCTCGACGAGCAGAAGAAGCGCCATGTCGGCTCGAGCGCTGTTCGCACTGCGCTCTTTCACGCCTGCCGAAGCGCTTGTCAGCATTCGCGCCTCAAAAACGATGGAGGCAACGATGCGTGAGCCTCATCTTTCCGCCGACATCGACGCCGTCGCCGAACTGATACGCCGTTTCCAGCTTGGAGGCCTCCATATGACCCCGCAGAACTGTGGGTTCATCGCCGGCGCCCTCGACAAGCTCGCTTTCGAGGCGCGCACGCTGGAAGCCGAATTCGAGCGCGAGGAGAATTGGCGCCATGCCGCCGACGCTCGAGTCGAGGCGCTGACGACTCCCGACCATGTCACCAAAACCCGGCGAGAGATCGCGATCGATGAGGGCCGCCGCGCCGGCGTTGTCGTCGATCTGCGTCCCTATCTCGACCGCGAATGGCCAGAACGCGCGAGCGGTGGCTCCGACCGCCCGCCGGAAGAGACCGTCGCCGCTGTTGCGAGCGACGGCGGAAATGGAGACGCGGCATGAGCGCGCAGGTCCAAATCGCCGACATCCTGGACGTCGTCTGCAGTCGTTACGGCGTTCGGCCCGAGGAGATCAAGAGTCCGCGGCGCAAGACGGAGCTGAAGACGCCGCGGCAGATCGCCATGTATCTTTCAGACAGGCTCGCGCAACGAAATCTGGTTCAGATCGGCGCGGCGCTTCTTCGCGATCGCACGACCGTGCTGCACGGCGTTCGCAAAATCGAGGCGATGCTCGAAGAAGACGCGGCGCTGCGCGCGACAGTCGGAGAGCTGGAGATTGAGGCGCTCGCGATCGCGGGTCTTCGTGCGCAGGGCGTGTTGCCGCAGCGCAAGACGGTCGATGCGTTCCAGCTCGCTGAAAAGATCGTTCGCTCCGGCGATCGCTTCGCCATTCAAGTTTCCGTCGAGGAGACGCGCGCGCTGGCCGAGGCGCTTTTGGCGCAGCGCGCGACGCAGGAAGCGCCTTGCGACGAAGAACAGCCCTGCGAAGGGGATGACGACCGAGAACCAACCAGCGCGCCGACTGCGCCCGTGATGCTCGACGCGCCGCTACCGCTGCCGCCGACGCTCGCCGAAATCGCTCACGATTTCCTCGCCGCGGAAGCGGCCTATCGGCGAAGCCCGTCGTTCAACGTGAAAGCGGCGCGCGAGCGGGCGATCGCGCCACTGCGCATGCATGCCGGCGAGCCCGCCGTCGCCGCGCTGCTCAACGCTTATGACGCGCTTGTCAGAGCCGAATATTCGCTCGGCGAGCGCGACGCGCAAGAACGCTTCCAAGCCGCCGTAAAAGCCCTTTCAAGACGCTTCTCAGAACTCGTTAAGGAGCCCGCCAGTGTCGAAATCGCCCAAGGTTAAAACGCGCGGCGCCAATGTCCCCGTGCCGCAGTCGCGCGAGGAAGCCGCCAGCTTCATTCACGACATCGGCGTGCGCCAGCGCGAGATCGCCCGCATTGAAGCCGACATGAATGATCGCATCGCTCAGGCGAAAAAGGACGCCGAAGCCGTTGCGACTCCCCTGCGCGAGCAGGTCGAGCGCTTCACCGAGGGCTTGCGCAATTGGGCTGAAGCGCATCGTGCGGCGCTAACGGAAAACGGCAAGCGCAAATTTGCAGATCTCGGCACCGGCAAAATCGAATGGCGGCTCGCGCCGCCGCGCGTATCGATCCGGGGCGTCGACGAGGTCATCGGTCGCATCAAGACGCTCGGCCTCTCGGTTTTTCTGCGCACGAAAGAGGAAATCGACAAGGAGGCGATGCTCCGCGAGCCCGAGAAGGCGCGGCTCATCGCCGGCGTTTCGATCGGCACGGCCGGCGAGAATTTCTCAGTCGAGCCCTTCGAGGCCGAAATCAAGGGAGCGGCCGAATGAACGCGCCCGCGAAAGGCTCGCCTATCGAGATCGTGCTCGCAGACAGCGCTGGCGGAGAGGACGTCCTTCGAGGCGTGCTGCTCGGCCGATTCGACGGCGACCATGTCGAAGTGAAATTCGACGATCTGCCCTTCAAAGCCATCGTCGATCGGCGTCTCGTGCGCAAGCTGCAGGTGGAAGGAGAGGCGTCATGAAGATCAATCTGCGTAAGACGCAGCTCGCCGCCCGTTACGCGCTATGGCTGGCGCTGTTCTTCTTCATCAGCGTCCCGGCGCTGGCGTTCGACGCGATCGCCGCCGTCGCGCGCGGCATCGCCGACCGGCTTTGCGATGTCGCGGATTTCGCCGTCGTTCGCGGGCGCGAGCTACGGGAGCGACTGCAATGACAACTGCCGCGCAGACTCGCGCCATCCACGCCCTGCTGCGGCAGATCCCGCACTATACGGACGATGACTATCGCGCGCTGTTGAAGCGCGAGTTCCGCGGCGTCTCCTCGTCGTCGCGCCTTTCCCAGGTCCAGGCCGCGAAGCTCATCGAGATTTTGAAGGTGCTCGCCGGCCAGCATCCGGAAGTAAAGCGCGGAAGCGCGTCGTCGCGCCGCCCAGCCGAGACGGTCACCGGCCCCTATGGCGCGAAACTGCAGGCGCTGTGGATCTCGGCGTTCAATCTCGGCATCGTCGACAATCGCGACGATCGCGCGCTGATCGCCTTTATCGAGCGGCAGACGAAGATCGCGCATCCGCGCTGGCTCAACGAGCACAAGGACGCCAAGAAGGCGATCGAGGCTCTGAAGGATTGGATAGAGCGCGAAGCCAAAGTCGAATGGCCGAGCGAATCCCAGGCGCACAAGCGCGGGATGGATGTGAGCATCGCCTCGAAACGAGCGGTGATCGCGGCGCAGGCGGCGCGGCTTGCCGACGTCGAGCCTTTCAATCTCGACGACTTCGTCAATGGCTACATCATCTCGAACAAGATCTCGGGATTCAGCATCGGCGCGCTGAGCGACCGCCATCTCGACAGCCTGATCGGACTTCTTGGCGCGCGGCTGCGCAAGCGCGTCAAAGCCAAGAAGGAAGCGGCGTGATGGCCCGTAAGCTGCACCGCCGCGCGGCCGGAAACTGCCGAAGCTCAACCCGCCGGCGCGCCGCGAAGGCGGGATCCTAAAGATTGCGGCATGACCGACGCCCTGCAGCTCGATTTCTTCAAGCGCGCAGCCGCCAAGCGGCCCGCGATGATGAGTTTCTCCGATCGCGGCTGGAACGGGCGCGGCGAGCAGATCGCTCTGTTCAAATGTCCGCGGTGCGGAAGTCACAGCCCCTGGATCAGCGTCGCGTCGCACGAAGAGGAGCTGAGAGGCGTCCCCTGTCCGAAATGCAACAAGGAGCGCGCGCGATGACCGCCGAGCACGACCGCATCGTCACGGTGATGAGGGGAGACGAACGTGACGCCGTCGGATAAGGAGCTGCGCCGTCTCGAACTCTTTCCGACGCCGCCCTGGGCGACGCGCGCGCTGTTTGAATTCGTGCTGCCCATGATCTACGGCGAGCGCGGCCCCATACGTATTGAGAACTGCCGGGAGCCTGCCGCGGGCCTCGGCCACATGGCCGAGACCATCAAGGAATATTGCGCCCATGTGCTGATGAGCGACGTCGCAGATTATCCGCTCGAAGACGGCTCGCGAATGAGCGAGCACGGACTCGTGGTTGAGGATTTCGTTGATGCGTCGGATGAAACGTCGGCGGAGGGATGCGAGTGGTATATCACCAATCCACCCTTTAAAGAGACTGAGGAATTTCTTCGCCGCGCTTTGAAACTGGCTTCAAGGGGCGTGGCGCTGTTGCAAAAGCAGACCTTTCAGACGGGCGGCGAGCGCTACCGCAAGGTCTATGTCGAAAGTCCGCCCGATCTCGCGCAATTTGCCGAGTGCGTGCCGATGTGCCTCGGCGGTTATGACCCGCGCGCCTCCAGTGACATGGACTACGCCTGGTTTATCTGGCTTACGCCGGGCGAACGGCGTTTGTTCTGCAACTGGCTCAATCGACGTCGCGTCAATGCGCCGACCGGCTGGCTCGATGTGCTGCTCATCCCGCCCGGCCAGCGCGAAGCCTATTTTCGCGAGAGCGATCTCGAACTCGCCGAAAAGCGCCGGCTTCCCGGCTGGATTCTAAATCAGAAAATCAGAAAGCTGCGCCGCCTTATTCATGCCGAGCGTGACGCACGCATGATGGGAGGGGAGTCGTGAAAGCCGACGTCTCTCATCTGCCGCCGCTCCTCGCCGAGATCGCCGAAGTGGCGGGACCTGTGGCGGCGGTGCAATTGGCGAAGGCCAAGGGCGGAACCGAGTGCTACATACCCGCCCGCGCGCCGGACGATCACTGGCTCGTGCAATGCGTCGGACGCGAGGCGGCCGACAAGCTCTGCGCGCATTTCGTCGCCGCGATCGAGAGCGACTCGGGCAAATCCCGACATGGCGTGAAGATCCTGCTGCCGCTCGGCGATTCGGGAACGGCCGCCGACGCGCGCCGCCGCGCCCGCGAAGCGCTCGACAATGGCGCGAGTCTCAGTGAAGCTGCGCGGCGCTCCGGCCTGCACCAGCGCACGGTGCAAAACATTCGCGCCCGCATGAAGGACAGGCGGCAAGGCTCGCTGTTCTAAACAAAAAAGACCGGCCGACAGAAGATCTTCGGGGCCAATTCGGGACGCGCTCGCGCGTAGCGTTCCGACCATGAAATCCTATCTCGAAATCATCGGTGCATTCATCGCCGTTAGTGCGCTCGCGGTTGGGGCGATGTGGGTCGCGCCCGCCAAGGCCGATCCGCTGTCGGATTTCCTCCAGGCGATCTTCGAACAGCAGGCCAGCCTGCCGCCCTTCAACGCACACTTGCGACGGATTCATGTGCGTCCAATCGAAGGGCCCGCTGGCGCCGCTCCGGCCGGCTCCATGCTCGCGTCATACTATGGCGGCGGCGCGCATGAAGGCCTCAACGCCTACACCGCATGTGGTGCGCGCTTCAATCCATGGGCCCTGACGGCGGCGCATCGCTCGCTTCGTTGCGGCGCGAAGCTGCTCGTTTCGCGCGGCCCGCGCGCCGTCGTCGTCACCGTCAATGATCGCGGTCCTGCAGCCTGGACCGGCCGCTCTCTCGACATCTCGCGCGGCGCGGCCATGCGCCTGGCCATGCTTGAGGTCGGCGTCGCGCGCGTCAATGTGCAGGTGCTGCAATGACCTTTTCAATTCGCAATCACGTTCTACATCACGGCGGCGCGCCGGTCGCGCAGGCGCGCACGCCGAATGCTGGCTCTGCTGGCTCGTTAAGATCGCCGACCCTGCTGGTGATGCACTATACGGCCGGTTTCACCGGCGCGTCGGCGATCGCGACCCTCACCAGCAAAGCGAGAAAGGCCTCGGCGCATCTCGTGATTGATCGCTACGGGACGGTGACGCAGCTCGCGCCATTCAACGTCGTGACGTGGCACGCCGGCGCTTCGAAATGGAAAGGCCGCAGCGGCTGCAACAGTTTCTCGATCGGCATCGAGCTTGTGAACTGCGGGCCCGTCAAGGTGCGCGCGGACAAGAAGCTCTTCCCAGAAGTCGCCCCATCCAAGACTATCGATCCGAAGGATTGCGCCGCAGCTCGCCATCCGAACGGAGAAGATACGCCCTTTTGGCAGATCTATCCCGAGCCGCAGATGGAGGCCGCGATCGCCGTCGCGCGCGCCATCTGCGAGACCTACGGCATTAAGGACATCGCTGGCCATTACGACATTGCGCCGACGCGCAAGCGCGATCCGGGACCAGCCTTCAACATGCTCTCCTTCAAATCGGCCGTCTTCGGGCGCGACGACGGTGAGCAGGAGACGGTGCGCATCGCGACCAAAAAGGGCGTCGTCGAGAAGCCGCGCGAAGAAATCACGGCGCGGGATCTGCTGGCCAACGGATCGGAAACGATTCCTGCGGCGATAGTCGTCAAGCGCGCCGCCGCCACGATCCTAACCGCGGGCGGGTTGACGGCGGGCTCTGTCGCGTCGGACCCCAACGAAGCGCTGCAGCAGGCGCAAACGACGGCGCAGAGCATTTCCGACACCGCGACTGCGGTCTCCAATGCGCGCGACAGCGTGAGCGCGCTTTCCGATATCTGGCATTGGCTCGGGACGCATTGGATCGTCGCGCTCGCCGTCTTCTGCTTCGTCGTGATCCTGGTAGCCGCCTGCTATGCGCTGCGCGGCGGGAGCATCGTCATCGAGAGACGCGTGATCGACGGCCGCAGCGGCGCAAACGTGGGGCGGCTGTGATGTGCGGCGGCGTCGATCCACGGCCCTTGCTGCGCCGCGCCTTCTGGTGGGCGCTCGCCATTCTCGCGACCCTCTATCTCATTTGGAAATGGTGACATGCCGATCGCAGCCATTCTCGCTGGAGCAAAGACGCTTGCTGAGAAATTCTTCAGCTTCGCGGAGACGTGGGTTGGCGGCGCTCTCATCGCCTTCGCCGTCGCCTGGCTTTGGTCGGGCTGGCGCCACGACGCCGCGTGCAGCGCGCGTGAAGCGGCTGCCAAAGCCGCCGTGCAGGCGCAAGTCAACGAATGGAAAGCGGCTGCCGAGGACGTCGCGAGAGACGCCACCGTGCGCGTCGAGGAGGATGCCAGGGCGGCGCAAGCGCAAAAGGATTTCATCTCCAGCCTGCCGACAAAGGACAGACCACATGCTCCAAACGCGAAGGATGATCTCGCGACCGATTTTAGTGATCGGCCTCTGTTTCTCGATCCCGATTACATTGCCGTCGTGCGCGCGTTCGACGCCGCCGGCGATCGCGGCTCCGACCCTACCCGATCCGCCAAAGAACTTCGGCAAGCCGGTGCCCTTGCCAAGTCCGACCGCTGCGCAGCTCTGAAGGTCTGGGGCCTTCGAAACCGAGCCGTCGCCTCGGAAGCCAACCGCCGCCTCGTGAGCGATGGGCGCTTCTATAACGACGTACTGCGCAAATTCAGCGCAGGGAGCCGCCGCCGCGTCGCCCCTCCATCCCACGAAGAATAGGGGCGCGGCGCCGTGAAGGAATTCTTCGTCTCCGGCCAGCCGGACGTCAACGGCGTCCATGCGCTTGTTCGCTTCGCCCTGCTGCTCATCGTCTTCGTGGCGACCGTTTGGAAGCTGAGGAGTCAACGCGATGCGACATGAAACGCGCGACGCGCTCGGCATGGCGCTCGTCGCCGCGCTCGGCCTCTCGCCGGTCTGGATCACTTTCTTGGCGTTTCTGTTGTCTGGGAGGTTTTGGTGACGTTCGAATGGGGCACGGCGGGCCAATGGGCGGGAACGGCGGCGGCGATCGTCATCGCAGTCTGGGGAGCGCTGACAAGGCGCGATCAAAAGGCGTTCGACGAATTGAAGCTGAGCGTCAATGAAGCTGTCCGCGATCTACGCGACGACGACGCGCGGCAGTTTGAACGGATCGACAAGCTCGAATCGGATGTGTCCGCCGTGCAGGTGGAGATCAAGCATCTGCCGACGCGCATCGAGTTCCACGCGGTCGACGTGAAGATCACCGAGATCGGCTCCGTGATCAAGGCGCGATTCGAGGCGCTGGCCGACAAGATCGACACCGTCATCCAGCAGAACGAACGCGCCCAGGATCGCCTTGCCGAGCGTGAAGACCGCGAGCGGGAGATGCGCCGATGAGCATGGGCGACGTCATTCGCGAACAGCGCGCCTGATTATGCTGCGCGATCTCGCCGAACAGCCGGACGGCCGCTGGAACAGCGAGGCGCTGCGCGAGGATTTGGAGGTCCGCTGGGCGATCAACCGGCCGCGCGCATTCGTCCACGACGAGCTGCGCTACCTGGAAATGGTGGGGGCTGTGACGCTCGCCGAATCCGGCAGCGTGCTGATTGCCTCCATCACCCAGAAGGGCCTCGACCATGTCGAGCGCCGCATCCGCATCGAAGGCGTGAAGCGGCCGAGCCCGGAGGCCTGACATGGCCTCCGCTCGCGGTCGGCTTTCTTCTCTCGATCTCGTTCCCGAAGAGGGACAGGAAGACATCCGCTGGGCCTTCTCGGAGCTGAACAAGCGCGAGCGGTCCCAAAAGGAAATCCTTGACGAACTAAACGGCCGCCTCGTCGACAAGGGACTCACCGATTACATCATCAGCAAGAGCGCTTTCAATCGCGCGAGCGTCGCCGCTCATCGCGCTAGCCAGCGCCTGCAGATGCAACGCGACATTTTTTCAGGCCTCGCGCCGCATCTGACTCCAGAGAAGATCGACGAAGGCAATATCGCGCTGGCCGAGTTCATCAAGGCGCTCATCGGCGAGATTATCAGCGAGGCCGAGGGCGCTGGACTGTCGGCCGACGAGGCGATGAAGCTCTCTCGCGGCTTCCTCGCCGTCGTCACCGCGCAGAAGCTCTCGCACGACCGCAAGACGAAGGCCGAAAAGGATTTGGCGACGAAGACCGAAAAGGCGGCCGACGCCGTCGCCAAGGTCGCGCGCGAAGCGGGTCTTTCGGCCGACCAGGTCGCGAAGATCCGCCGGGACGTGCTGGGCGTGCGCACATGAGCGAAGGAACGGGCATGGCGCCCATTCTCCCTCGCGATCCTGCGAGCCTCCCGGAGGAGCTCCCGCGCGGCGCGGAGATCCCTGAAGATCACGATCCGCTCGCTGCTGGCGTGCTGATGGCGCACCAGCTCGACTGGATCGAAGACGAGAGCGACCTGAAGGCCGCCGAGAAGGGGCGTCGCACCGGCGTCACTTACGCGGAGGCGCTCGACGACACCCTGATCGCCGCGAAAAAGAAAAGCGAAGGCGGCCAGAACGTCTTCTACATCGGCGACACCAAGGACAAGGGCCGCGAATTCATCGGCTATGTGGCGCATTTCGCCAGGATCGTCGCCGGCGAGCTGGCGCGGATCGAAGACTTCATGTTCGAAGACGAGCGCGAGGACGGCTCTTCAAAATTCATTTCGGCCTATCGCATCCGCTTTTCCTCGGGCTGCCGCGTCGAAGCGCTGTCGTCGCGCCCCGAAAACATTCGCGGGCTGCAGGGCGTCGTCGTTATCGATGAGGCTGCCTTTCACAAGGACGTGCGCGCCGTGCTCGACGCGGTGAACGCGCTCCTGATCTGGGGCGGCAAGATTAGGGTCATCAGCACCCATAATGGCGTGCTCAATCCCTTCAACGAGCTGATCCGCGAAGCGAAGGCCGGAAAGACCCCGTTCAAAGTTCATTTTATCCCCTTCAAAAAGGCCGTGGAGAACGGCCTGTTCAGACGGGTCTGCCTCATTACCGGCAAGACCTGGTCGGCCGAAGCGGAAGTCGAATGGGAAGAAAAAATCCGCAGCTCCTATGGACCGCGCACGAGCGCCATGGAGCAGGAACTCGACGCCATTCCGTCGGAGGCGGAAGGCGCGGCGCTCACGCGCGTGCAGATCGAAGCCTGCATGGAGGGCGGGATTCCGATCGTGCGCTGGTCGTTGCCCGACGCCTTCAAGAACTATCCCGAACATATCCGTAAGGCCGAGTGCAAGGCGTTTTGCGAGCGCGAGCTGAAACCGCTCCTCGGCGCGCTCGATCAGCGCCGGCCGCATTATCTCGGCCAGGACTTCGCGCGCAAAGGCGACGCATCCGACATTCTCGTCGCAGCGACAGACGCCTTGCTCACGCGGCGGACGCAATTCATCGTCGAAATGCGCAATGTCCCCTTCGATCAGCAGCGCGACGTGCTCTACTATGTCGGCGACGGCCTGCCGCGCTTTTCCGGCGCGGCGCTCGACGCCACCGGCAATGGCGCCTATCTCGCCGAAAAAGCCGTTCAGCGCTGGGGTGAGCGCGCGCTCGAAGTGAAATTCACGGTCGAATGGTATCGTGTGAACTCGCCGCCCTATATCGAGGCCTTCGCCGATCGCACGATGGTGTTGCCGCGCCATGAGGACGTGCTGCGCGACCATCAGGCGCTCGCCTATGTCAAGGGGATCATCAAGGTGCCCGACGACATGCGTTACAAGGGCGCGGACGGCTTCGAGCGTCACGGCGACACGGCTATCGCCGGCGTGCTGATGTGGCACGCTTCAACGCTCGGTCCTGTCGAATATGGCTATACGCCGGCGCCGCGGGTCGGCAGCGAGCAGCCCGGCGATTGGCTGTTTCCTGAAAACCAAAGCGCGGAGCGATCGATATGGTAGAGACCCGCCGCTCGTCCATTATCGGGCCGGACGGCCAACCTATTATGGTTCCGCTGCTCAAAGGCGAGACGGCCGCGCCCGAGCGCTATGGCGCGCGCGCCCTCATCCATTATTCGGAAGCCTCGGGACTAACGCCGGCGAGGCTCGGCGAGATCATGAGGGGCGCGAATATGGGCCTCGCCAAGCCCTATCTAACGCTCGCGATCGACATGGAGGAGCGCTACCTCCATTACGCCTCGCAGCTGCAGACGCGCCGCCTGGCGCTCGACGGCGTGACGATCTCCGTCTCGGCGCCCAAGGGCGTCAATCCGAAGGCTGTCGATTTCGTCGAGAGCCTGATCGCCGATCCGATGTTCCCCGACATGGTCGCTTCGCTCCAGGATGGCGTCGGCAAGGGCTATTCGGTCGTCGAGCCGATCTGGGAATATGAAGGAGGCGCGCTGCGGCCGGTCGTCTATCAGCATCGCGACCCGCGCTATTTCCGCTACGACGAAGTGGGCTTGCGCGATCTTTGTCTCCTCGAGGACTCAGGCCTGCCCGGCCCCAGGATCGAGGCGCCCTATTTCATCAAGCATGAGCCCTATCTGCGCGCCGGATCGCCGGTGCGGCGCGGCGTCGCGCGCTCGGCCGCCTGGGCTTTCGTCATGCAGACCTTCGCCCTGCAGGATTGGGCGGCCTTCTGCGAGATCTACGGCATTCCCTTCCGCATCGGCAAATTTCATTCGAGCGCGACCAACGAGGACAAGGCGACGCTGCTGCGCGCCGTTCGCGCCATCGCCAATGACGCCGCCGCCATCATTCCGCAGGGCATGGAGATCGACTTTCAGGAGACCAACGGCAATCGCGGCGAGGCCGTCTTCGGCAATTTCATCAGCTATCTCGACGGGAAAGTCTCTCTGATCATTCTCGGTCAGACGATGACCGCCGAAGTCTCCAAGAGCGGCGGTTCGCTCGCGCAGGCGAAGGTGCAGGAGAATGTCCGCATGGACATCGTGCGCTTCGACGCGCGGCAGAACTCGGCGACGGTGAATCGCGATCTGATCCGCCCGGCCGTCGCCATGAATTTCGGCCCGCAGGATATTTATCCGACGGTCCAGATGGAACTCGCCGAGAACGAGGACCTCGCAGCGCTTGGCGCGTTTCTAGGGCAAGCCGTGCCGCTTGGCCTCAAAGTGAGCCAGAGCTATGTGCGCAAGCGCGCCTCCATTCCCGAGCCGGACGAGGACGAGGAGCTGCTCGGCGTGCCGCGCGCCGCCGATGTTTCGAGCGGCGCCGAAGAGAAGCCGCCGAAGAAGGAAGAGGCTGCAGCCGCGCCTAAGAGGGCAAGCAACAAGAACAAGGCGGACGATAAATCCGACGCCCTCGCGTCCTTCGGCGGCGTCTGCCCGAGCTGCGGCGAGATTCACGGCACGCGGCTTGCCGCTGATGATCCAACGCAGGCGATCACGGCTCTCGACGACACTGACACGCTCGTCGACGAGGCGCTTACCGACTGGCGCGAGATCCGCGATCCGCTGCTCGCCGGTCTGCTCACTGCTGTCGGCAGGGCCGAGAACTATGAAGAGGCGCTCGCCAATATCGAAAAGGCGGGAATCGACTCCGCGCCGCTTCAAGAGGCGCTGGCGCGCGCGACCGCCAAGTCGCGCGGCCTGGGCGACGTGAGGGATTGATGAAGCCGGCGACGCGCGGGTTCCAGACGCCGCCGGAGATCACGTGCTACTTCGAGCAGAAGAGCCTCAAGCCGGCGTTCTCCTGGCAGGATGTCTGGGGCCAGGAGCATGCTTACGCCTTCACCGTTGCCAAGGCGGTCGACCTTGAATTGCTGACGCTCTTCAAGACCAGCATTCAGCGCGCGATCGACAAGGGCGAGGGGTTTGAGAGCTGGCGCGAGAAGCTCATTCCAGAGCTGCAGGCGCTCGGCTGGTATGGCAAGCGCAAGGTCGACGATCCGACCGGCAAATGGAAGAGCAAGATCGTCGACTTCTCACGGCCGGCGCGGCTCGAAAATATTTTCTGGTCGAACGTGCGCACGGCCCGCGCCGCCGGCCAGTGGGAACGCATTCAGCGCACGAAGGCGGGTCTCCCCTATCTCCTTTATGTGAGGACTGCGAGCGCCAATCCGCGCGAGCAGCATCTCGCTTTCGTCGGAATCATGCTGCTGGTCGACGATCCCTTCTGGTCGACCCATTTCCCGCCCAACGGCTGGGGCTGCAAATGCAGCGTCCGCCAAATCACCCGCTTTGAATACGAGCGGCTGGCGGCGACGGGAGACTATCTGTTGGAGCCGCCCACGATCGAGACGAGGCCTTTCATCAACCGCCGCACTGGCGAGGTCACATATGTGCCCGTCGGCATCGATCCCGGCTGGGGAACCAATCCCGGATTGTCGCGCGCGAAGACGCTCGTCGACAATGTCGCCGCGCGGCTGGAGGCCGCCGGCGAGGACGCAGCGCGCAAGCGCATCGCCGAGATCGTCAATTCGCCCGCGCCGAAACTCCTCATGGGAATCGGAGAGCCATTAGCCTTGCCCGTTGCGACGGCTGGACGCTTTCTTGAGGACATGCGCGCGAAGTCGCGCCTCATTGTCGCGTTCAACGCCACGATGTCTCGCAAGGTCAAAAAGCACGAGCGTGTCGATCCTGACAGCTTCCGGCTCGTGCAGCAGATAGTCGACGGTGGCGAAATCATCGACGAGGATCGGGGAGAGGATTTTCGGACTCTCGTCGCTGAGATCGAGGGCGCGTGGTGGAAGCTCGTCCTCAAACGATCGGCGCAGCGCTTCTTGCGCGTGCAAACGTTCCTGCGAACCAACTCGCACGAAATTGGGCGGCTCCGCCGCAAACAGGAGCGGATTGGCAAAACGAAGGCGGGAGAAGCGTGACGGGGAGGACGACACCCCTCCGCGGCCTAGAGGCGGCCGGCTGCTCGGATTTTGCGCCGTCACGACCTCCGATATAGGCCGTTCGCCGCGCCCCTTCAACGGCCCAAAATGAGAACCCCCAGAAACGGCCCGCCGGCGCCCGAGTCCAAAAATCCGCTGCGTTGCTCCGCGCGGTTTCGAAAAACGCGCCCACGGCGTTCAATGGGCCTTTAACGTCGATTTTAGGGGGAAGGGATTGGGCCCGGCGGGCCTCGGCGTTCATTTCACGCCGCTGAGGGCAAAAATCGCTTCGCGGGTTCGGCGCGTCGCGTGACCAGAAAATCTTCGTAGCCAAGCGGCCCGACGCGCAAGCGCAGTGTGCGCGCATGCAGAACGCTCCGCAAGCCGATTTCGCAATCCACGCGCTCGCCGCCGCTCTTCCTACCGGGGACGCGCCGGCGGAGTGGATCGCGATTTTTCCGCAGGTCGGCCGGATCGATACCCGCGATGGGAGAAGCTACGATGTAGACGCTGCGGCGCTGATCGCGCGCTTCAAGGCGGATGGCGTCGCCGTGCCGATCGACGTCAATCATTCAACGCATCATGCGGCGAGGACCGGCGCGCGCGCCGACGCGGTCGGCTGGATCAATGAGCTGCGCGTCGAAGGCGGCGCGCTGCAGGGCAGAGTTGAATGGCTCGCCGAAGGCAAGTCGCTGCTCGCCGCCAAAGCCTATCGGTTCATCTCGCCGGATTTCTTTCACACGTCTGAAGGCGTGACGACCTGGCTGCGCTCGGTGGCGCTCGTCACGGCGCCCGCCCTCGGCGGCCAGAAGGCGCTCGCCGCCGCATCTTCCCAGGAGTCGAAAATGGAAAAACTTGCCACCGCGCTCGGCGTGACCGCCGGCGCGAATGAAGCCGCGCTGCTTACCGCGCTCAACGCCGGCTTCGTGCCGAAGGCGGTCCATGACGAGGCTGTCTCCAAACTTTCCGCGTCCGAGACGAAGCTCAAGAACATCGAAGAGGCCAATTGCAAGGCGCGCGTCGACGCGCTGATCGAGGGCGCGTTGAAGGACAAGAAAATCCTCCCCGCCGAGAAGGATCATTACGCGCGGCTCTGCGCGACCGACTCCGGCTATGAGAGCGTCAAGGCGCTGCTCGCGGCGAAGTCTCCGGCGCTGACCAAGTCCGGGCTCGACGAGAAGAAGGAGCCTGGCGACGGCGCGATGCCGGCGCCGGCGCTGCTCGCCGCCGAGGCGCAAAAGCTCGTCGCAGACGGTAAGGCGCTCAACATTTTCGACGCCGTCGCGGCGCTCGAAAAGAAATATTCCGCCGCCGCCTGACGCGGCCCGCTCCATCTCGAAGAGGCGATCATGAGCGCGAACTCAATCTCCCGCAGCTATGTGGCGGCCGGCGCGATCGGCGCGCGGCTGATCACGAAATACACGAATAATCGCGGCGAGGTCGCGCAGGCGTCGGCGGCGACGGATCGTCTCGCCGGCGTCACCGAACTCGGCGCGGCGGCGGCTAAAGACATGGTCGACGTCGCGCGCGAGGGCATGGACAAGGTCACAGTCGGCGGGAACGTCGCCGCCGGCGACTACCTGACAAGCGACGCCAACGGCAAGGCCGTGAAGGCGGTCGGCATCGCCGGCCAGACGGTTTTCGTCATCGGCCAGGCCGAGGAGCCGGGCGTCGCCAACGACATCATTCATTACACGATCGCGCCGTCCGTCGTCGTGCTGCCGGCGTAATCTCTTAACCGATCGAGGTCTCCATGTCCGTCGCCCGCCCATTCGTCCGCAACGCCGCGATGACCGCCATCGCGATTGGCTACAGCAATCCCGATGTCGCCTATATCGGCGACCGCCTCATGCCGCGGGTGCCGGTGCCGACCGAGCGGTTCAAATGGCTGGAATATCCGCTCGGCCAGGCGTTCACCGTTCCCGACACCAGGGTCGGCCGCAAGGGCAAGGTGAAGGAAGTCGAATTTTCGGCGACGGAGAAGGACGGATCGGTCGAGGCCTATGGCCTGCAGATCGTCGTGCCGCGCTCCGACATCGACGCCGCCAAGGCGCAGCGCGACCAAGGCCTCTCGAACTTTGATCCGCTGCACTATGCGACGGGGACGCTGACCAACATCATGCAGCTCGACCGCGAGCTGCGCGTCGCCAAATTCGCGCAGGACCCCGCGAATTACGATCCGGCCAACGTCACCACGATCGCCAGCGCCGGAGATCGTTTTGACGACCCGGACTCCGATCCCGAGGATGCGATTCACACGGCGCTCGTCGGCGTGTTCATGACGCGGCCCAACACCTGCGCGATGAGCGACGAGGTCTGGCAAAAGCTGCGCCGCCAGCCGAAGTTGGTCAAAAAGATCAAGGGGACGAACTTTGCCGAGGGTCAGCTCACCCAGCGCGAATTCGCCGAATATTTCGAGCTGCTCAATCTCCTGATCGGCACGAGCTGGGTCAACGCCGCTCGTCCCGGACAGGCGCTCGATATGAAGCGCGCCTGGGACAAGCACATCGCCTTCGCTTTCATCGACCGTTCGGCGCGGCCGGAGGGCGGCGTGACCTGGGGCTTCTCGCCGACATTCGGCACGCGCTTCGCGGGCAGCATGGTCGACCCGGACGTCGGCCTCGAAGGCGGCGAGGTCGTGCGCGTCGGCGAGCACATCAACGAGCTTGTCGTCGCCAAGGCCGCCGGCGCGCTCATCGTCAACGCAATCAGCTGAGGCGCCCGATGACCGCGAACAACGAACAGGACGCCGCCAAGGAAGCCGCCGCCAAGGAAGCCGCCGCCAAGGAAGCCGCCGCCAAGAAGGCCGCCGCCAAGAAGGCCGCCGAAGAGGCGGCGGCTAATAAGAAGCAGACCTTCGTCGCGACATTCAGGCTGCTGCTCGACGGCTCTTATGCGGCCCCCGGCGCGACGGTGACGCTCACGCGCGCGCAGTTCCATGAGCTGAAGGCCCTCGGTGCGATCGAGGGCGATTGGGACTGACGAAAGGTTTTGCGGGGTAGAGCAGCCCGGTAGCTCGCTTGGCTCATAACCAAGAGGTCGCCAGTTCGAATCTGGCCTCCGCAACCAAAATGCCGACGACCAAAAAAAACCACGGCGGGGCGCGGCGTCCAAACCCGCGCCCCCGCGAATGACAGCACGCAAAGGCAGGCGCATGACACCGACCGTCGGACGCATCGTTCACTACTTTATTGAGGACGCCCACAAGCAGACGTCCGGCATGGGTCAAGGCCCCTATGCCGCTATCATCACCCGCGTCCATAGCAACGTGATCGTCGATCTGATGGTGTTGCAGCCGGCCGACGTTCGCCACGCCGGCAGCGTGATCAAGCTCGAGGAAGCATCCGAAGATTCCGTGAGCTACTGGACCTGGCCGCCGAGGGCATGATGGCTGAACCCTTCGCCACCAAGGATGACGTCCAGGCGCGCTATCCAAGCGACGCGGCGCTGCTTTGCGCCGATGAGACGACGCGCGAGCCGGACTGGGCGCGCTTCGACGCGGCGCTCGCCGACGTCTCGATGGAAATCCGCATCATCCTGCAGGCCCGCTATACGAGGGCGCAGCTTAATGATCTCGACGCCGAGTCGCTTGGCGCATTGAAACTCTTCGCCATCGACATGGCGATGTATCGCGTCGCCGTGACGTTTGCGCGCTCCACCGAAGAAATCAAGACGCGCTACGACATCGCGGTCACGCGGTTAGAGGGCGTCGCTTCCGGCAAGAAGGGCTCGCTCACCTTCAGCTCCTCGGGCGGCGGATCGGTCGACGGCGCGCCGACGACGGGCTCCCCTGGCGAAGCGATCGTCGTCGCCCCCGAGCGCCAGTTCTCGCGCGCCTCGATGAGGGACTGGTGATGGACTTCGGCGTCAAGATCGAAGTCGACAAGCATGATCTCGCCGCGATCCACGCGCTGGTGACGGGTCTTTCCGACTTCGACGCCGCCCCGCTCGTCGAAGAGATCGTGCAACTCGGCGAAAATCAGACGCGCAAGCGCATCGAGAGCGGCGGCCCGGGTCCTGACGGCACGAAATGGCCGCCCAATAAGGAAGGCACGCCAATCCTTTTTCGCACTGGCCGTCATCTGCACGACAGCATCGCTTCCACCTCATCGGGAACAAGCGGCGAATGGGGCGCGGCCTGGGAATTTGCACATGTCCATCAGGAAGGCGCGGTCATTACGCCAAAAAGCGCTGGTCGCCTCGTCTTCATGCTCGGCGACAAGCGCGTCTTCGCCAAAAAGGTGACGATCCCGGCGCGTCCCTTCGTGGGCGTGTCGGCGGAAGACGCCGAAGAGATCAAGGAGCTTGTCACTGACTATTTCGGGAGACTCCTGCCGTGACGACGCTCACCCGCGCCGAGCTCCTGGCCAATGCCCGCGTAAAGTCTTTGCGCGACGCCATTGTCGCGAGGCTGAAGTCGCGCTTCGTCGATCTCGACGTGAGGTCGCATCTCGGCAAGCTCGACATCAGCGACGTGCTTGAAAAGGGAATCTTTAATCCGCCAACGATCGCCGTCGCGGCGACGCGCACGAAGCCGGAGGGGCGACTGTCTGGCGCCGATGATTTCATCGTCGATCTCACCGCCTATGTCGTCACGGAAGATCTGATCGTCAGCGGACGACGAGTTGAGCGCGATGAGATGGCGCTCGCGATCTGCGAAGGCCTGTTGCTCTCGCTCACCGACGACGATTTCACGCGTTGGAACGTCGAGGACGTCGGGCCGCCCGAAGACGCCGAAGCGAAGCCGCTCTTCACCATCAAGGCCGTCGCGCAGGGCGTCGTCTATTACGCCGTGACCTGGAAGCAGACGCTCTTCCATGTCGCGCCGGCGAACTTCTTTACTGGAGGCGACGCGTGAGCCTTTACACCTCCGAGCTTCGCCGCCTGCGCCGCGAGTCAGTGCGCGTCAATCGTCGCCTGGCGCTCGCTCATGTCGAGGGACATGTCGCCGAGCGCGACGAAGAGAAGTGGAAAGTGCGGCTCGAACTGGGGACCGACGAGGACGGCAACAAGATCCTGTCGCCCTGGGTCAAGCCGCATTCGAACTCTTCGGGCGCCTATAAGAATTCTCCGGCGTTGCCGGCCGTCGGCGACCGCATGCGGCTGCATTCTCCTTCCGGCATCATCGGTGCGGCGTCTTATGCGATCCCTTCGGCCTTCGACGACGAGCTGAAGCGGCCGGACGGCCAGGGCAAGGACGAGGCCGTGCGCGAGTTTGGCAAGACCCGCGTGTCGCAGACACAAGAAAATCTCACGCGCAAGACCGAGAAAACGAGCGTTGCACAGACGAAGGAAAAGATCACGTCAACGACCGAGAAGACGAGCGTCGAGCAAAGGAAGGACGAGATCTCGATCAAGGGCGATAAGAAATTCGAAGCTGAGGCCGACGAAGCGCGGATTAAGGGCAAGACCACCCGCATCCACGGCGAGAGCATCCAGAATATCAAATTCGTCGCCGGCGACATGACTTATTACATCAACCCGCTCGCGCTCATCGAGACCAGCGCGTGAAGGAGGAGAGGATGAAAAATCCGCAAGCGCCCGAAGAGTCGAAGACCTATGTCACCACCGAACGCGCCGGCTTCGTCGTTGCCGGCCGCCGCATTCCGCCTGTCTACGAGCAGGGCGCACCCGCGCGGCCGACGGTCGGCTTTGAGCTGAAGCTCCTCGACGCCGAGGCCGAGTATGAGCTGGCGCAGAGAACGATCGCGCTCAAGAAAGAACCCAAAAACCCGAAGGCTGAGAAGACCTCTTAAAAGGCGTTCGCATGGTTCGCTATCGGAACGGGATCGACGCGAGAACAGGCCGGCCGCTTTCTGGCCGCGCCCATCTCGAGCAATCGATTATCAAGATCGTGATGACGATCCCGACCGAGCGCGTCATGCTGCTCGACTTCGGCATGGATCCGACGCGCCACATCGGCCGCAATATCTCGGCGGCGCTGGCGGCGCGCTTCTACCGCGACGTCATCGTCGCCGTGCACGCCTACGAGCCGGAATATCGCATCCGCCGTCTGCAGCTCGTCGTGCTCGACCGCGTCGGCGCTCTCGGCGTGCTGTTCGAAGGGTCCTATTACCCAGAAGGCCGTTTCGGCAATTACGCGATCGTCGAAGGCGTCGATCTCAACCTGCCGCTATCCGTCGCCGAATTGCGGGGCGTGGCATGATTGTCCTCTCCGCCGAAACGATCGACCTCTCCCGCCTTCCGGCGCCGGACGCCATCGAGCGGCTGGACTATGGAACGCTGCAATCGGCCTTCATGGAGCGTTTCATCGCGGTCTGGGCTGCCGCACGCGCCATCGATCCGAGCCTGCCGCAATATGACGTCCAGACGCTCGAAACAGATCCAGCCGTCATCACCAGCGAGGCGTGGTCATATCTGCGCCTGCTTGATCGCGCGCGCGTTAATGACGCGGTGCGGGCGGTGCTCGCGCCCCTCGCCAAAGGCGACGATCTCGACAATGTCGTAGCGCGCATCAATATCGCGCGTCTCACCGTCATCCCGGCGACCGAGTCTACACCCGCGGTGATGGAGTCCGACGAACGGCTCCTCCTGCGCTATCTGCTCGCCTTTTCGCGCCCGGCGGCCGGCACGCGCGAGCGTTATCTTTTTGAAGCCTATACGGCGCTCCCGATTCTGCATCACGCCGCCGTCAATGGCCGCGCCGTTCACGGCCGTCGGGGCGACATCGACATCGTCCTCGCCGGGCCCGACGGGCGCGATCTTACTGACGAGGAAATGTTTACCGTTAGCGATCGCCTGCTCGCGGAGGACGTGAAGCCAGAGGCCGTCTCGGTCATTTGCCTGAGAGCCCAGCGCAGGCTCTATGATTTCGCCGGCGCCCTCGTCGTCGCCAAGGGGCCTGACCTGACCGCGGTCACGAGCGAAGCCGAGGCGCGCATTCGCGCCAGCGCCAAGGAGCGCATGAAGATCGGCGATTTCGTGCCGGTCAATTCGCTTGCCGGCGCCGCCTATGGTCCCGGAGTGCTGCGCGCCAGCGTGACGGCGCCGGCCGCCGACGTCTCCGCGAATCCCTACGCGATTCCAATCCTGCGCGACATCACTCTCGATGCGGAGGCGCAGACATGAGCCAAAGAATGAGTTCTGTCGGCGATCTTCTTCCCGGCGCGCGCGGACTCTTTGAAGAGGCCGTCGCCGCCGGCATGTCCGACGTTCTGCCGGTTCCGATCGAAGAAATCGTCGAAGCGGCGCAAACGCCAGTCGCCTTCCTTCCCTGGCTTGCCGTCCACTATGGCGTGCGGCTGTGGTTTCCCGATTGGCCGGAAGCGCTCAAGCGGTTCGTGGTGGAAGAAGCGCCGGCGGTCAGTTTCGCGATTGGGACGCGCGCCGCCGTTCCAGTTTTGCTCTCCTATGTCGACGCCACGCTCATCGACGCCAAGGCCTATCCGCAACGCTTCGTCTTCGGTAGCGCCGTGATCGGCCGCACGTCGGTGCGCCATCCGGCCTTCATGGCGCGATATCTCATTCACGTCGAAACGTCGACGCCGCGCATGGGCTTCGTCTACGGCCGCGCCGTTCTCGGCCGCCACGCGGGTCGCGCGCCTTCGCGTGAGAAGTTCAAACGGGCGCGCGCGGCGCTGCGCGCGGCGAAGGCGCCCGAGACCGAATATCGCGTCAGTTTCCAGACGAAACAACAAATCACCGTCGCCGACGGCGTCCCGCTCGACGGGACATATACGCTCGGCCAGTTCATCTCGCGCACGAGGCTTTGATATGGATGTCGTGAAATTCAATGAGGCGGAAGTCGCCGAACCGGACGATTGGACGAACATCGGCCTCAACGCTCGGGCGTCTGAAGACGCGCTCGTCGCCGGCGCGATCGACTATCCGGCGCATTGGGCGGACTTCACCGTCTCCAACCAAAACGCCCTCGAACTCACCGTTTCGCCAGGCACGCTATTTTCCGACGGCAAGCTCTATCGCAACGCCGCGCCGACGACGATCAATATCCAGCAGTATTTGCCCATCGTCTCCGGCGACAATCGCTACCTCGCCATCCTCGCGGACGGCGCGCTCGAAACGATCAATGAGGAGCGCCTGTTCGAGACGGACGCGGAGACCGAGGAAACGGTCGCGCAGCAGACACCGAAACTGGAGCGGCGGAAGATCAGTTTCGTCATCGAGTTTGGCGCGGCGTCGCCGACGCCTTTGAAGCCGGAAGTGCCGGCGAACCGCTGCTGCCTCGCCTGGGTCGAACTTTCGACGATCGGCATCGCCGCGATCGAGCCGAACCATCCGGCGCGCGTCAAGACGCTTTACGAGCATGACGGCCGCCTCGCGCTCGTCGAAGGCGATCTCAGCGAGACGCGCGCCGCGGTGCGCACGATCAGGACCGACATCGCCAATATCCAGGCGCGACTTGGCGACATTCCCTCGCCGGCGATCGTCCGGCAGATGAAGCGTTCGATTGCGCAGCTGCTCGAGCAATCAAACGTGCCGCCGGAGTCGGTCGCCTACGACTATGATCCGGGCCTGGTTGGCGACAAATGGGATCCCACTCACGCCTCCTGGCTCGCGCGCGTTCGGGAAGGGGTGCGCTTCCCCTTCGCCGCGCAGCGCGACATGCAGCTCGGCGTGATCGATGAAGAGTCGCCGGCGATACGGGTCTCCGGCAATCTGCTGCTCCCGGCGTGGACGGAAGAGACGCGGCTCGAAGTTGTGAGCGACGGCGGATCGGTCAACATCTCGTCGGCGGTCCACACGATCGTGACGGCGGTGCAGAAGACGCTCTCGCGCACGGTCACTGAATATGGGCCGAGCGTGACGTTCTGCGAAAACGCGCCGGAGTGGGCCCGCTACACGCCGGGAAAGGACGTCGGCGCCATCTTCACCAAGGACGGCGAGGAGTTCGAGATCGTCGCCGCAGCTCCCGACCCGCTCTGGATCTTTCATCCTTATCGTTGGGTCACGGTCAGAAGGATCATCAAGCGCACCGTCACGGATACCTATTGGGACTACGTCACATCCACGGTCGGACTGAATGGCTCGATTCACGGACAGAGCTGGCTCAACACTCAGCCGTCGGTGTTGACCAGCGTCGACATTTTCTTCACCCGGGTCTCGCCGTCCGGTCCCGTGCATCTCCTGATCTGCGAATGCCGCGATAACGGCGAGCCGAATTTCAAGGCGGTGATCGCGAGACTGGAGAAGGACGCCGAGGATCTCAGCGCCGGCTGGTCGAAATTCGAGCTTGCCCCGACGCTGCTCGACGGCGGCAAGCGCTATGCCTGGTTCGTCGTTACAACCGCCAATCACGCGCTCGGCACGGTTTCGGGGAACGCGTTCGCGCAGGGCTCGCGCTTTGTCTGTTCGGACGGCGCCTGGGCTCAGCCCATTACCGACAATGATTTCGCCTTCCGCCTCAATTGCGCGAAGTTCGTCGCCGCGCGCACGACGGTCGAATTCCTGCCGCTCACGCTCGATGGCGGAATAACGGAGATCAAGCTGCTGCACGCGGGATGGGAGGCCGCAGGCACGAGCCTTGTCTGGGAAATCAAGGTGCCGTCGATCCCTGACGCGCCATGGCGTCCGTTGACGCTCGACAATGCGCAAGGAGCCGACGATCTCAACGGGCTTCCCGCGCTCGTGCAGCTGCGCGCTGTCTTCATGGGAACCAAGGATCTGCAGCCGGCGATCGTTCTCGACGCCTATGCGCGCGGCATGACTTTCCGGTCGCGCGGCGACTTCGTCGCAATCGGGAAGATCATCGACTTCGGCGTGGCGACGACGACGGTGCAAACCGACAGCATCATCGACAACTTCGACGCCGGAAAGCACACGGGCTCGCCGAAACTCGTCATTGGAACGACGGTCCATAATCCGAGCGTGACGACGGTGACCGACGAGCCTTCCGACAATGGCAATCGCCGCAGGATCCTCGCGACCTTCACCGTGCCTTCGACGCAGGTGGCGCGCTACCGGCTCGACATGACGTCGACCGAAGTGACCGACACGCCCTTTATCCAGAACCGCGCGCTCTACGCGCTTTAAGGAGGCTTCAAATGGCGCAGCATCCGCATGGCGACGCGACTTCATCCGGCCCTTATGACCCGGAGGCGCTCTACGACGTGCGGCTCAGCCGCACTGTGATGGTCGGCCGTGCGCGCATCAAGCCGCTCGGCGGCCATCAGATGACCGGCGCGACGCTCAACGCCATCGTCACCGAAGAAGGGACAGACGCCATTGTCTCTGCCAACCCCAGATAACGACTACGCCGCTCCGTCCAACATGGCGTTGACCAAGGCGTCGTGGGACGCGGCGATGACGTCGATAGGCCAGCGGCTCCGCGAGCGGGAAGCGCTCGAAGCCTCATTTCAAGCGCTGATCAATTTAGGCGTCGGTCAGGCGATCGTCGCCGTGCAGAACGAGATAGGCCCGACCGCCGCGCAGGCGCAGGCGGACGCCGCGGCCATCGCGGCGCTGCTCGACGCGCTGGTCAATGACGGCGTGCCGACGGCGATGATCGAAACATCGCCCGCCGCGCGGTTCGTGAGCGACGCGGAGATGAACGCCAAGGCGTCAGCCTCAGCGGTCGCCAATCTCATTGCCGCTGTTGCACTCCTGGCGCCGCGCGTCTCGCCCAACTTTCTTGACTCTCCCACCGCGCCGACTCCGCCCGCCGGCGACAATTCGGCCAAGCTGGCGAACACCGCCTTCGTGAAGAGGGAGATCGCGGCGCTGGTCAATTCCTCGCCCGGCGCGCTCGACACTTTGGACGAGCTTGCCGCCGCGCTCGGCGACGACGCCAATTTCGCGTCGACCGTGACCGCCGCTCTCGCCGCGCGCCTGCGCTTCGATGCGGCGCAAGCGCTCAGCGCCGGCGAAAAAACTCAGGCGCGGACAAATCTGGGGCTCGGCTCGCTCGCGACGCAGAGCGCGGTCAATCCCGCCGATCTGCCGGCCGGCGCGTGGGTGCATCTCGCCACGCTCACCGCGAGCAACAGCGGCGCGCTACAGGACACGAGCAGCTTCACCAGCGCCTACGACGAATATGAGATCGAGTTCGTCGGCCTGAAGCCGTCCTCCGGTTCGGCGGTCGGGCTCGGATTGCAGCTGCACAGTGGCGGTTCCTTCCGAAGCACGAATTACGACGCCGTATACATGGAGCAGAATTCCATCGGCTACGCGGGCGGCTCTGACACGTGGCAAATCAATCTGTCGGCGGGCGCCAGGATGACCAACGCCGCGTCCGACGGACTGTGCGGTTCGTTGCGACTCTACAACGTCAACAGCGCCAACAAGCTCCCCCGCGTCTCCGGCGTCTTTTCCTTCTACGAGGTGTCGATGACCCCGGCCGTCATCATCACGAGCGGTCGTTGGAACGGTGGATTCGGGGTCACCGGCTTTCAGGTTTACGCGAGCAGCGGCAATCTTGCCGACGGCGCCGTTCACATTCGCGGGAGGAAGAAATGACCTATTCGGCGCGCCGCGAGACGGTCGCCGTCGTGCGCGACTCCGACTGCAGGATCATCGGCCCTGAAATGGAGGCCGAATGGGCCGAATATCAGGCTTGGGCGGCGCTCGGAAACACGCCCGCTCCCGCGAACACACTGGTCGAACTCAAAGCAGCGGCGCTGAAGGCGCTCGGGGATCGCCGCTGGCGCGCGGAGACAGGCGGCATCAGCGTCGATGGTTCCCCTGTCGCGACGGATGACAGATCTCAGGCGAAACTCGTTGGCGCATGTCTCGCGGCGACGCTCGACGCCAGCTATTCGATCCAGTGGAAGATCGCCGACGGCGGCTTCGTGACGCTCGATCGCGATCAGATCATCGCGATCGCGCAGGCCGTCCGTACACATGTGCAGACGTGCTTCAACCGCGAGGCGGCGCTCGCTGAAGAGATCCAGGCGGCGCCGAACGAACAGGCGCTCGCGACAATCGATATCGAAGGGGGATGGCCGTTGTGAGTATGAGGCGCATCTACCTCTCCAACAACGAGGCGATTTCCCGCAGCTTCATTGTGCGCATGCCGGGCTACACCATGCCGCCAGCCGGCGAATGGAGGATGGAGCTGCGGCGCAGGGCGATCACAGCAGGCGAGCCCGCCTTCGTCTTTTCCAGCGAGATCGGCAATCTGCGCGTCATCGCCTATGACGCGCCGGCCAGGAAGGCGGTCCTCGCCATGCTTGCGCCGCCGCAGCTCATCGCCGGTCTGACCGATAGCTATTTCGCCGATCTCGTTTATGTCGACGACGGCCTTTCCAAGAATCTCGGACAGTTCGTCTTCAACTTCAGGCGCGGCGTCACGCGGGTCGATCTGCAAGAGCCGCCGCCCGACTATGACGATCTCGCCTCATGGCAGCCGATCGTGGATCTTTCCGGCGGCGACGCCGCGACCGTGTTGAGCGTGGTCGAGCGCGGACTGCCAGGCCCGCCGGACGGTCCTCCTGGGCCGCAGGGGCCGCAAGGCGCAGTCGGTCCTGCCGGCCCGGAAGGTCCGCAAGGTCTCGTCGGTCCTTCTGGCCCGCTGGGTCCACAGGGTCCGCAAGGCCCCGTCGGTCCTTCTGGCCCGCAAGGTCCGCAGGGCGAAGTCGGGCCTCTTGGCCCAGAAGGTCCGCAAGGTCCGCACGGCGAGGTCGGTCCCGCTGGTCCTCAGGGGCCACAAGGCGACGTCGGTCCTGCTGGCCCGCAGGGAGCGCAAGGCGACGTCGGCCCTGCCGGACCGCAGGGGCCGGCCGGCGAAGCCGCAACTCTGCCCGCGGGACCATGGATCCATCTTGCGACATTGACCGCGGCGGATGTCGCGCAGCTCGCCGATACGACTCACTTCACTGCCGACTTCGACGACTATGAGATCGTTCTCGAAAATCTCGTTCCGGCGACCGATGGCGCTAATCTGAAGCTGGAGCTGCAGATCGGCGGCTATTGGATGATCGACGGCTATTCCAGCCTGGCGCGCTTGACGAATGCGGCCGGCTCGATCGCCTCGCATCAGACGGCGTATATCGACCTCTCCGGCGCGACGAGTCCGCGGTTGAAAAACAGCGGGGGCGTAGGGCTAAGCGGCTTTCTTCGCTTCTTCAATCCTGCCGAAATGGCGAATGTGAAGCGTATCGTTGGACAGACGGGCTTTGGCGATTATTCCGACAGCGGGCAAAGCGCGGTTGTCGACGTATCTGCGTCGAGAAACACGACGACGGACCCAGTCACCGGCATGAAGTTCTTTGTCGACAACGGCAATCTGGCGACGGGCAAAATCCACATTTTCGGCCGGAAGAAATGACGGCGAAATCGATTGCGCAAATAAAGGCGGACATCGACGCGCATCTGCTTGCGCATGGCGCCTCGATCGATCCGTCGCCGATCCTGCGCGAGACGCTCTTCGACATCCTCGACTCGCTAAAGGCCTATGATACCCCGGATCCGCATTTGATCCGGCTGACCTACCCTGGCATCCCGTCGCCGAGTTCGCTGGTGCTTGGCGAAGTCTTTGTCGTCGGCGTGGCGTTCCCTGCAAATTTTGCGGGATCGCAGTTTCGCTGCCTCGTCGCCCCGCACGAAACTTACATGCTTCGTATCCTCAAAAACGGCGACGAGGTTGGCGCAATCGATTTCGCCGCCAGTGAAACAATCGCGACGATCTCGACCAGCGACGGCGAGAGTCTGCTGTTCGAGACGGGAGACATTCTGCAGCTCGTCACGCAGGCGAGCCTCGACGTGATCTCAGGCATCTTCGGCGCGCTCGCCGGAACCCGCGTCTGACATGCGTCGCTTTCAGCCAGAATATTGGACCGTTAATTCGAACGTCGAGGCGTCGGCGGCGCTGACGACTCCCGCGCAGGACGCGCTGACGGTCGCTCTGATCTTTCGCTCCACCAATGACCTCGTGGGACTGATCTGGGAATGCGACGACACGATCTCGCATCCGCTGTGCCGCTATGAGAGCGCCCACGATTTCAGCGTCGCAGTTCTCGAATTTGATTTCGAGATGGCTGGCGTCGCCTCCATGCTCTCTGAACGCCCGCCGAGCTTCACGGTCGAACACCTCGACGGATCGGTGAGCTATGTGCTGCCGGCGGCCTATGCGACGGACATGGCCGCAGACGGAATGTCCGGACATATCCGGTTGGAGTTCTCGCAGGTCGGCGGCGGCTGGGAAGGGACGGAGCCTGTCGACTGGACAAGCGTCAAGCGGATGTTTCTCTCGCTCATCCCAGAGGATTACGAACTCCCGGCCGATCCGCCGGTTCTGACGCCGCTCGCCGAAGAGGTCGTCGCCCATTTCTCCATGATCAACATCAGCGTCGAAGGCCCTGATCTCTTCAAATGGCGCGCCGGCGTCGCGCCGCACAAGCTCGGCATGACCGACGGCTATGACGACTCCTATCATCTCGCGCCAAAGCGCATCGTCGACGCCGCTCATGATCTCGGCTACCGCGGCTGGTATAATGTTTATCTCGGGCTCTCGCACCATCACGCCGTCGCCTGGTCGGAGAGCGAAGAGCGCTTCATCGTCGACATTGATAAGCCGGTCATCAATTCGGCGGCCCGAGCATGGTGGGACGATCTCGTCGTCAACCTCGTCGCCAACGGCTTCGAGAAGATCGTGGTGTCGATCTCCTATGAGATCATCCATTATCTGATGCCGCTCGCCTGGCGGCAGCTCGATCATCTGGGCAATGCGGGAAGGTCTGGCTGGAACCCGCCGTCGGAATTCATCTCTCCCTGCCACCGTGATGCGCTCGACTATATCGTGGCATGCGCCGATTATCTGGTCTGGCGAGTCGTCGCGCTCGGCGGCGAGGCGTATTTTCAGATCGGCGAGCCCTGGTGGTGGGACAACGCGTATGTTGTCGATGGGGGGCCGTGTTTCTATGATCCTGAGACTATCTCAGCCTATACGGCCGAGACTGGCTTACCCGTTCCTACACCTTTTTTGGAAAGCACATCTTCAGACTTCAGCGCGCCGGCGCAGAGCGCCTTCGTGCATTGGCTCGGTGACAAGCTGGGCGAGTCGACGCTCTACATCCTTGACGCCGTCAAAGCGCTCCAGCCGACGGTCAAGACGACGGTCCTCGTCTTCACGCCGCAGGTGTTTTCGCGACCCATGCTAAAGATCGTCAATCTACCCGTCGCGCATTGGGCGCATCCTGCCTTCGATATCCTGCAGATCGAGGATTACGACTGGGTCATCGCCGCCGATTGGGCGAAGCATGAGACCACTTACGAGACAGGCTTCGCGACGCTCGGCTACCCACCAGCCCAGACCCAATATTTCAGCGGCTTCGTTCTGAACGCGGGGGACGCGGAGTGGGTGTGGCCGCGCATCTTCCTTTGCATTCGCGAGGGCTATGCGCGCGTTTCTCAAACTTGGGTTTGGGCGCGCCCGCAAATCTGGCGAGAAGGGATCATTTGGCAAGACGCCGAGATGATCACCGTCCAGGGCGACTAGGCGACGTCTTTCTCCTCATGAAAAATTTCGTGGCCAAATACGACGGCGAGCCCTCGTAGGGTGCGGCGCGTTTGATCGGGCGTCAAGCGAGGTTTTGCAAGCGAGGTTTTGAATGCCTGCGACCACCCCCAATGTCGGCGTGAGGACGTTCCTCAACCGGGCCGACAAGGTTCCTTTTCTCATCGCCGACATGTCGACGATTGGCGGCGTCTTCACGCCGGGAACGGGCATCGACCGCTCGAAATTCCCCGTCGATACGCCTGTCCATTTCACGACGAGCGACACGGAGATGGTCACGGCGGCCGGCACCGGCACGCTCAAGCAACTTATCGAGGCCTGCAACTACTCCGGCATCGTCGCTTCGATCGTCGCCTGCGTGCCCGACATTCTGGTCGGCGACACCGCCGATCAGAAGATGACGAAGATGGTTGGCGACTCCGTCGCCAAGACCGGCGCCTGGGCGATGATGGCGGCGCAGGGCGAGACCGGCGTCGTGCCCGATCTCCTGATCGCGCCCGACTTCGCGCATCTGCGGCCGGGCGACGCCGCCAATCCGATCATCGCGGCCTTCGACGCCATCTGCGAGCGCCTGATCACGCCGCTGGCGATCGCCGACACGCCTTCGGCCGATAAGACCGTGGCAGCCGAATGGGCGGCGGACTGGGCCGAAACGCTCAACGTCATCTGCTGCGGCCAGGGCGTGCGCGTCTCCGAGGGCGGCGTGCCGGTCACCCGCGCGAGCGCCCCCTATATCGCCGCGCTGATGGCGAAGACCGACAAGCAGATGGGCGGGCCTTACTACAATCCCGGCAATCAGCCGCTCGGCATTCTCGGGCCTTCGCGCGCCGTCGAGTGTAATTACACCGACCCGGACAGCGAGCATAACTGGCTCCTGCAGCGCGGCGTCAACACGATCGTGCAGCTGGAAAAAAACCGCACCTCGCGCAGCGTGAATTCGCCGCAGGGCAAGATGTTCTGGGGCTTCTTCACGACGTCCAACGATCCGCTGTGGCGGCTGATCAATGTCGTGCGCACGCGCAAGGCGATCCGCGAGGTCATTCCGCGCACGCTCGTTCGCTATCTCGGCCAGAATATCGGGACCAATCTCGTCGTCACGCTGCGCCAGTCGGTGATGGACTTCCTTGGCGAATTGGCGTCGCTCCCCGAGCCGGCGATCCTGCCCGGCTTCGACGTGATCTGGGATCGCGATCAGAACTCGAACGCGGTGCTGCGCGTCGGCGGCCTCGTCTTCAACGCCTATTGGGAAGAGAGCCCGGCGCTTGTCGATCTGCAGCTCTACACCGGCCGGCGCGAGCAGAGCTTCGACATTCTCGCCTCTGAAATTCAAGCGGCGATGGCGCAATACAACGTGTCGGGAACTCTTTAGACCGCGCGCGAAAAGGATTGACAGATGGACAACATCGTTCGCGGCTGCAACTGGTATTTCGCCCAGCTCAATGTTTGGCGCGTGCTCGACGAAGTGACGCTGCCGGAGCTGACGTTTCAGACCGAGGATTTCACGCCGGGTGGCCACATGATGGGCGTCGCTTGGCCCGAGGACATGCAGCCGCTGAAGGCGACGATCAAACTCAAGAGCGACGATCCGCGCATTCGCGGGCTCTGCGGCAAACAGCCCGGCGATTATGTCACCGCCACTTACTACGAAAATCTGCGCTCTTTCCGGACTGGCGCCAACAAGGGCCGCATCATCACGATGAAAGGCCTCTTGAACTCGGTGAAGGCGGATGTCCGCAAGGGCGTCAAATCGTCGATGACCGAATATGAGTTCTCCAGCATCGTCTACTACGAGGACATCGTCGACGCCGTCGTGGTGCATCGCTTCGATCAATTCATGGGGCCGGGCGCGACCGTCATCGGCGGAGCCGCGCTCTTCGCAGACATGGCGGCCAATCTCGCGATCAATGGAGGGACAGCGCTGTGAACGATGCCAAAAGTGGCGTTGAAAGCGCCGTGAAAGCCGATTTTGCGCAAGTGCCGCTCCCTCCCGATGGCGCCGAGGGCGAGGTGAGGGAAGCGAGCGCTCCGGCCGGCCCGTCGCAGCCGCAAGCGGAAGTCGCCATCCTTGAATTCGAAGATCCGGCGGGCATGATTGAGGAGGTTCCGCTGAACCATCCCTTCCGCTGGAAGGGAGAATGGCTGCGGAAAGTCTCGATCCGCCGGCTCATCTTCGCCGAAGCGCTCCGCGTCAACGAAGAGGCGCAGAAAGCGGGCCGCGAGGTCACGTCAATCGACCTGTTTGCGGCGATGACCGCACTGTCGGCGCCCGTGATCCGCGGCATGGAGGCTACCGACGCCGATCGCGTCACAAAGGCCTGCCTCCCTTTCTTGCCCCTGACCGAGGAGGATCGCGCCTCTCCGTAGACTGGTCCGATCTGCGGCGCATCGGCCTCCTAGCGTGCCGCTTCATGAACGAGCCCTGGAGCCGCGTGTTGCGCATGCCGCTCGACGAAGTGATCCGCAACGTCTTCGAGGGACAGCAGATCGAGGATGAGGACGGCGCCGGCGCGCAGATCAGGCTGCTCAACGAGCTGATGACGAAATTGATGTGAGGCGGGAACCGGCGCGAGCGGCTGCGGCAGCGCAGAGCGAGCGACGCAGGAGCTAAAATCATGGCCGATCTCGACGTCGCCGTAAGGCTCAAATTCCTCACCGATGGCGAAGGAAAGCTGAGGGCGGCGGCGAAGAGTCTTGCCGACTTCAGCAAGAGCGCATCGAGGCTCTCCGGGCGCGCGACAGGCCGCTTCGGCGGCGATCTCAACAAAGCGTGGCATGCGAGCGTGAAGCTCGGCGGCGCGCTCGACAAGAGCGCCAAGTCCGCCGGCAAGACCGCGACCGGGTTGCGCGCGATCGGAACGGGCGCGAGCGGCATTGATCGCACGCGCGCCGCGGTCGATCGGCTGGCCAAATCAACGAACGCGCTGGGCGCGGCCGATCGAAAGGTCCGGCTCGGCGCAGCCGCTTCGGGCGGAGGAAGCGTTCTCGCGGCCGGCGCGCTTGGCGGCGCCATGGCCAAGCGAAAGGCCGCGCTGAAAGAAGGCTTCGCGGAAGCCGCCTCGCACGTCTCTCCTGGAGCCGGCTATCTCGTCGGGGCCGGAACGGCGGTCGCCGCTGGCGCGGCTGTGGGCGGAACCGTCGCAACGGTCGGCGCCGCGATGGCCTATGGAACCAAACAGGCGATCGACTTCGAAAAGGCGATGGCCGACGTGAAGAAGAAGGTCACGCTCGATCAAGGCGAGAGCTGGCTCGATGTCGAGCGCGCGATCAACAAGGTATCGCGCGAAATGGGCATGGCGCGGACCGATACGGCGGCGCTGACCGCCATGGCTGGGCAGGCGGGAATTGCCTACAAGGACCTGGGCGCATTCATGAGACTCGCCGCTAAGGCGGCGACGGGATGGGACGTCGCGCCGAAAGAGGCGTCGGAGCGTCTCGCGAAAATCAAAGCGCAGACACAGTGGACCATTCCACAGCTTGAAGAATTTGCGGACAAAGTGAACGCTCTCGGCGACTCCTCGGCCTCCGCCGAGAGGGACATCGTTGAGATGTTTCAGCGTGCGGCCGGCGCCGCGAAAGCGGCCAGTGTTCCGCTCGACACGTCGCTTGCGGTGACGACGGCGCTCAATTCGATCGGTATGCAGGAAGAGGTTGCCGCGCGCTTTTGGAATGCCTTTTCGTCGAAAATGCGCACGGCGGCGTCAGGCGGCCGCGGCGCGAAACAGGCCGCAGAAGGCTACAAGATGATCGGCTTGACCCTGAAGCAGGTCGAGCAGGGCATGAAGAACGACGCGACGAAGACGATCCTCGACGTGCTGGACCGTTTGGAGAAAAGCTCCGAAAAAGCTTCAGCGGCCGTGAAAATCTTCGGACAGGAATGGTGGGACGAGGCGGCGCGTAGCGGCCAGGCGCTGCCCGAAATCCGCAAGAACCTTGAGATGCTCGCCAGCGGCTCATGGAAGGGCTCGCTCGACCAGAATCTCAAGATTGATCTCGACACGACCGCTAACCGCCTTAATCGCCTAAAGGCGTTGGTTTCCGAAATCGGCGACGGGCTGATGCGTTGGTCGCTGAAGCCCATCGGCGACGCTTCCGAGAAATGGCAGGCGGCGGCGGAGCGCTGGGAGCGCGCTGCGGAAGCCGACAGGATACTTTCCAAGGCCGGCAAAGAAATGTTGTCGGCGGCGGAAGCCAGGCGCGTGGTCAATGATCCGGATCTGCGCGCGAGAATCGAGGCGCAGGAGCGCGCCAGAACCGGCACTGGCGAGTCGCTTGCGGCCTATGAACGGCGACTTCGCCTCGATCGCCCGGTCAAGGCGCCCGCGCCGATGATCTCGCAAATCGAGGGCGCTACGCCTCATATCGACGCGCGGCAAATCAATCAGGCGGCGGCTGAGAGCGTCGCCAAGGCCAACGATCTCTATGACGCGCTGCAAAAGCTGAATGTAACGGTAAGGCCGAACGTCGACGGCGCCGGCGCTATCGCACAGATGGAAGTCCTCAAGCAAAAAGCGCAAGAGACGGCCAGCGCCATGCGCGCGCTGCAGAACTTTGGCGCGCCGACATCAGGAACGCGCGTCAATCCCACATTGACAGGCGCGCCTCGCGGCGGCGGCGGCTCGACAGGCGGCGGAAGCGCGCCAGCGACGCCGGGAAAGCAGTCGCGGCTCGGACGCGGCGGCCCCATTCAAATCGGAACCGCGCATTTCCACGGCGTCAAGGACGCTGGCGCCATGCGTCGCCAGCTTGCCGCGCTCGATCGCCGCATCCGCAGCGCGCGCGACAACGCCCTGCATGACATAGGTTGATGATGTCGCAACCGATCGCTCTCATCGGCTCCGCAATCGTCGACGTGATCGGCATCACGCCGCTCGGTTTCGGCGAGATCATGGAAGCCAACTGGGCGCGTCACCCCGTCTTCGACAGCGATCCCTATTACCAGCCGGCGTCGGGCGGCGACCATATCGAGACCCTCCATCTTGCCTGTCGTCCGCATATTTTCGGCGGTCTCGACAATTTCCAGTCGCTGAAACGCCACTGCAAGGCGCGCGAGCCGGTTCCCTACATCCGGATGAGCGGGATGGTCGGCGGCTATCAGGGGCTCGTCGCGGTCCAGACCGTTTCGCGCGAGGAACGCCGCATCGCGCCCGGCGGCGTCGGCTGGCGCTGGGAATTCACCATCGAATTGCTCTTCATCGGCGAGCATGCGGGAGGCGGGTTTTGAAACGCCTGATCATCGAGCCTGTGCGGCTCGACATCCTCGCCAGGGAGCAGATGGGATCGGAGCTGGACGGCGCCATGGAGGCGCTGCTCGACGCCAATCCAGGCCTCGCCAAAGAAGGCTCTTTCGTCGTCGCGCCGCGCGTCGTCGAAATCCCGCCGACGCCGGAAAAGCCGACCATCCCCAACATCAATCCCTGGGACTGATCTCTCCCCATGTGGCGCAAGCCGATCCTCATCATCAACAACAGCTCGGGACGAAATATTCTTCCCGGTCTCTCGGGCCTTTGGCTGTCCTGCAAGGTGACTGAGCAGGCCGGCGACGAGAGCGACGAAGCCGAAATCATCTGCGTTGGCCCGCCCTCGAAATCCGGCCTTCCTGGCCGCGGCGAGAAATTCACGATCCTCGGCGGGTGGGAGGACGAAGGCCCGGTGATGCAGGGCGAATACACCGTGCAGAAAATCGTCTGCAGCGGCGATCCGGAAGAGGGAGACCGGATCACGATCGTGCTGCGGGCGGCCGACTATGTCGACAAGCTGAAAGCTCACGCCTCGAAACATTACGACGACAAGACCTATGGCGACATCATCGAGGACGTCGCCAAACAGGCCGGGCTCCAAGCCGAGGTCGACTCGGACGTCGCCAAGATCAAAGTGCCCTACCGGCTACGCTGGAACCAGTCGCATATCGATTTTGCGACCGAGCTCTCCGAGGAGGTGGGCGCGATCTGCAAGCCCACGGGCGGCAAGCTGATCGCGGTGAAGCGCGGCGCCGGCAAGAGCGCCTCTGGCAAGAACCTCACGCCGATCGAGATCATACGGCGCAAAGGCTTTGCCTACGAGATCGAGATCGAACCGCGCCCAGAGGTGGGCGACGTCGCCGCCAGCTGGCACGACGAAAAGGCGGGCAAGCGGAAGGTCGCGAAACACAAGACCGGCCGTAAAGGACCGCTGCACGCCCTGCCGCACCCGTTTCGCAGCGAGGACGAGGCGAAGAAGGCGGCCGAGTCGGAAGCCTATGAAATGGGAAACGACACCGGCTCGGGGCACTTCGACGGCCCCGGCCTGCCGCACGCCCATGCCGAGGCGATCGTTAACGTCTCAGGCTTCGGCAAGCCGCTCGACGGCCGCTGGAAGGCCGAGACCGTCGAAAAGATCTGGGATGCGACCGGCGGCTTCGTGACCACGGTGCATGTGAAGGCGGGCGACGACGAGAAAGGGAAGAAGGCGTGAGCGAGCGAGCAACAGCCCTGGGTTGTTCGCGTGGCACAAGCCGGGGACGCCCGCCAATGTAGAGTTCGTAGCGGGGCCGGGTTGCCCCGGACGCGGGTCACAGCGTGGCAGCAAGATCCCGCGCAGCGCACCGAATCGATAACGCTCCCCGCCGCCGTCGTCGACGACACGGGGAAGATGCGGACTCGGGATTAACGAAGAATGGACGATTTATGCGAATGGCGCGACGTTGCTCCCGTCTCGCCGGCAGCCGGCTGGATTGGCGGGAAAAAGCAGCTGGCGAAGCGCCTCTGTGCCCTTATCGAGGCGACGCCGCACAGGGTCTACGCGGAGCCCTTTGTCGGTATGGGCGGCGTCTTTCTGCGCCGCCGGCAGGCGGCGCGCGCCGAGGCGATCAATGACGCCCTCAAATGGCAGGTCGCGAGCCGCGCCGACTTCGAGCGTCTGGCCGCGCAACCGCCGGAGCTTCTCACCGATCTGGAGCGCGCGGCACGGTTTCTCTATCTGCAGAAACTCACTTTCGGGGGAAAGGTACGGAGCAAGAGTTTCGGCATGGACACGCATGGGCCGGCGCGCTTCGATCTCAATAGGCTCGGCGGCGTGCTGGAAGCGGTCCATGAGCGGCTTGGCGGCGTGACGATCGACTGTCTTGATTGGCGCGAGTTCATCGCGCGCTGGGATCGGCCGGAGACCTTGTTCTATGTCGACCCGCCCTATTACGGGACCGAGGGCTACTACCGGGCGGCCTTCCCCCGCGCCGATCACGAGGCCTTGGCGGCGCTTTTAAGGGGAATAAAAGGGCGCTTTGTACTGACCATGAACGACAGCAAGGAGACGCGCGCCATCTACCGGGAGACGGGCGGCAGGATCGAACGGGCTGAGCTGACCTACACTGCCGCCGGCGGATCGGGCGCGAAGCGCGCCGCCGAAATTATCGTGAGTCGGTTGTGAGGTATTGGCCTATTTTGAGCGTTGCGGAACGCTTGCCTTCTGTTTCAACGCTCTTAGCTTCTAAGTTTAAACCTAACAAAATTCCGGGTGGCCGAGCGCTGTCCCCTTACGCGGATACATTCTCCTTGGGACGGAGGCTGAATTGAAGACGGACGAGATCGTAGCGTTTAGCTGATGAAGTATGGGCAGGAAGTCCCGAGCCAAGGTGAAATCACGCAGCTGGCGAGAGTATGAGGCCGGGAAGTGAGATCGAGGCTTATACGCAAGTGTAAACCGAGGGATAAGGTCCGTTACGAGAACCTCGTTCGCAGCAGGAGAAAATACGGCCCGGTGAGGGGCGGTTCAATGGCGCTCTCTGCGTCCATCCTGCAAGCGGCACAGCCATGGCATAGGGCCTCCCTAGCGGAAGGCTGCCGGCTAGCATAGATATAGAGGAACATTTTGGGATATTGGCCATGCGTTAGCTGGTTAGATTGTGGAGAGCGCCACAGTGTCTGTGCCGATAGAGAAAACCCCGCGTTTTGCGACAGGCGTTCCGGGGCTCGACAGCGTTCTTCACGGCGGTCTTCCGCGCGGCTCTCTCATTCTTCTCGAAGGCCCGCCCGGCAGCGGCAAAACGACCGTGGCGCTTCAGTTGCTGATCCAGGCGGTTCGCGCAGGTGAAAGCTGTCTGCTGGCGACGAGCGCCGAGTCGCCGCATCAGTTGCGGTCGATCGCCGCATCGCACGGGTGGAGTCTCGACGGAGTTAATATCACGGGCCTGGCCGAGCCATCCAGCGCGGAAGAAGGGCTCGATTACACGATCTTCCCGGAGGCGGAAGTCGAGATCGGCGAGACGTTCGACCATCTTTTTTTCGAAGTCGAGCGGTTGAAGCCGAAACTGCTTGTGCTCGATACAATCTCGAGTCTGCGCGTTTTAGCGCCGACGGCGGCCTTCCATCGGCGCCAACTGAAACGTATTCGCGACTTCATGGCGGCGCGCGACTGCACGACGGTGATGCTGGATGAAGTGTCGATGACGGAAAAGGATCTTCGCAGCAAAACTTTGTCTGACGGCATCATTGAATTGCGGCAAAAGCAGTCTTCTTACGGTGCCGACCGACGCGCATTGCGCGTGAGCAAACTGCGCGGCTGCAGCTATGTGAGCGGCTCGAACGATGTAACGATCGCCGCTGGAGGGCTGACCGTGCACCCTCGCCTCGTCGCACACAGTTTTTCGGCCGTCGTGGCGTCACCGGCGCTCGACTCCGGCAATTCAGAAATTGACGCGCTTGTCGGAGGTGGGCTTCCCCGCGGTTCTAACACGCTCATCATGGGGCCTGCAGGCGTTGGAAAATCAACGCTATCAGCGGTCTACGCGATGGCCGCGGCCAAACGCGGCGAGAAATGCGCGGTTTTGCTGTTCGACGAAAACGAGGACAGCTATATCGCCCGCAGCGAGGGCTTGGGCTTCGACATACGCGCTGAAGTCGAAGCCGGCCGCATTGAACTCAGGCATCTTGATCCGGCCGAACTGAGCGTCGGCGAGATCGCCGACCTGGTCATGGATCGAGTCGAGAAGCAGGGCGTGAAGCTCGTCGTGATCGACACGCTGAACGGCTATCTGCAATCCGCGATGGAAGAACCGAGTGTTATCCTTCACATCAGGGAGTTGCTCTCCTTTCTGAGCCGTCGTCAGATTGTAACCATCATGACGCTAACCCAGCACGGCATTTTCGGAACGGAGCTCTCTTCGCCTATGGACTTCAGCTTCCTGGCGGACAATGTGTTCCTGCTTCGTTTTTTCGAGCTTGACGGCGCGCTGCACAAGGCCTTTTCGATCGTCAAAAAGCGCAGCGGCCAACATGAGCACACGATCCGGAAACTGACGATGAGCGCGGGGGGCGTCGACGTCAGCGAGCCGCTTACAGGCTTTACAAGCGTCCTGACGGGGACGCCTGTGTATCATCCTGAGTCCATCGTTCCGATTCAATGATGGCGGAGAGTAGCGCAGCGAAGCTCGTCCCGAGAGCCGAGGATAGCCTGCGGGTTCTGATTTTGACGCCGACGGGACGCGACGCCGCCCTCGCCGAAGACGCGCTCAATCGTAGCGGTCTTTCCAACTGCATTTGCAGCAACGAAGAAGAGCTACGCCGGGAGATCGCGAAAGGCGCGGGCTGCGTTCTTATGGCGGAGGAGGCGTTACCGCGTGGTCGCGCTGTGATCTGGCGTGACCTGTTCGGTCCTGAACCGGCGTGGTCACAGTTGCCCATCATGTTCCTTCTCGCCCGCGGCCACGCTCAAAGGGATTGGGCGTTACTACGAACCATCGAAAAGCGCCCTAGTATTGGCTTCATCGAACGCCCTGTGCAAAAGCGCTCGCTGATCAGCGCGCTCAAGAACGCAATTGAAGCCCGTCGACTACAATACGCCATTCGCGATGCGCTGGACGCGCTGCAGACCGCCGATCGCCGCAAGGACGAGTTCCTCGCCGTGTTAGCCCACGAGTTGCGCAATCCTCTAGCGGTGATTTGCGCGGCGATTCACATCAAGCGGCGCTCAGCCGGCGGCGATGACGATATGCTATCGGCGATCGAGAGGCAAACTCAACACCTCACTCGTATTATCGAAGAACTCCTCGACGTCTCGCGCATCACCCGCGGCAAGATAGAGCTTCAGAAGGAGCGCCTGGATCTAGTCTCGCTCGTGCGCGAAGTGTTCGAACATGGAGCCGACAAACTTCAGGCCGGGAAACATCGCAAACAGCTTTTTGCGCCCCCGACGCAGCTTTTCATCGACGGCGATCCCGTTCGTCTCGGTCAGGTGTTTGCCAACATCCTCAACAACGCCGCCAAATACACGGCGGAGACTGGCGCCATCGATGTGACGGTGGCGCAGGATGGCGGTTACGCGGTCGTCGCGATTAAGGATGCTGGCGTCGGAATTCCGCCCGACATGCTAGATCGCGTTTTCGAGATCTTCGCGCAGGTCGACCGCAATCTCGGGCGGGCTCAGGGCGGGATTGGGGTCGGACTATCGCTCGCCCGCAGCCTTGTCATGTTGCACGGAGGCACAATTGAAGCCCGAAGCGGCGGCGCGGGCATGGGCAGCGAGTTCATCGTCCGGCTTCCGTTGAGCGAAGCGCCGGTTGCGGCGAATGTCGAACCCGCGCAAGAAGCTGCGCCAGATACAGGGGAGCGGCGCGCGTCCCCGACCAAGGTGCTGGTCGTCGATGACGATCAGCTTGTCGGCAAGCTCACTGGCGAGTTGATCGCCTCCTTCGGGATGGAGGTGCGGGTCGTTACTGGCGGCGCCGAGGCGCTGGAGGTCATCCCGAAATTTCAGCCCCGCGTCATCTTTGTCGATCTCGGCATGCCCGGGATGGATGGTTACGAAACGGTGCGGAGGATCAGACAGCTTCCCGGCGGAGAGTCGCTATTCGTCGCCGCGCTGTCGGGTTGGGGCCAGGCCGATTACCTTGAGCGAAGCGCCGAAGCCGGCTTTGACCGGCATTTCGTCAAACCGATCAAGATCTCAGAACTGGAAAAGCTGTTCGCTTCGGAGTCGCCAGCCAAAGCAGATGGCGCGTGATACACGGCGTCGATCCGATCATCGCCAGGGCTGGCCGCGACGTTGGGCGGCAGCCTAGAGTTACCTCAACCATAGTGGGATAGCCACCTAAGCCGCCAGTCAAGCCGGCACCGCCCATGAGATGGCCTCAGCCGCGCTTTAGGGCGCGGCCATCCGATCTGTCGCCGGAGGCCATTTGTTTTGTCGCGCTACATCAGGGGGCTTGCGTCACCACGGTTGTGGCTCCGCAGCTGCGGCCTCACCTGCGCAGGTCGCGGAGCGGGAGCCTTTCCTTTGCCCGCGCGCCGTGCGACAAGCCGCCAGAGCCCCCGCGGTCGGCCGGCCCGCCGCAGGCCGCCAGTTCGCCTTGCTCGTAGGGTCCGGGTCGCGCGCCCATGTCGGTCAGACATCCGATCATCTCCATCACCGGCTCGTCCGGCGCCGGCACGAGTTCCGTCAAGGCGACGTTCGAGCAGATTTTCCGCCGCGAGCGCATCGAGGTCGCCTATGTCGAGGGCGACAGCTTCCATCGCTACGATCGCGGGGAGATGAAGGCGAAGCTCACCGAGGCGCATGCGGTCGGCAACCAGAATTTCAGCCATTTCGGGCCCCAAGCCAATCTGCTGCCGGAGCTCGAGACGCTCTTTCGCGAATATGGCGAGACGGGCTCCGGCCGCTACCGCCATTACGCGCATGATGAAAACGAGGCGGCGAGGCTCGGCGTGCCGCCTGGCACATTCACCGATTGGGAAGAACTGCCGGCCAATACCGACGTGCTGTTCTATGAAGGGCTGCACGGCGCGGTCGTCACCGACGACGTCAATGTCGCGCGCTACGCGGATCTCAAGATCGGCGTGGTGCCGGTCATCAATCTCGAATGGACGCAGAAGCTGCATCGCGACCGGCACTCGCGCGGCTATACGACCGAGGCCGTCACCGAGACGATTCTGCGGCGCATGCATGACTACGTGCATTATATTTGTCCCCAGTTCTCGGAAACGGACATAAATTTTCAGCGCGCGCCGACGGTCGACACCTCCAATCCCTTCGTGGCGCGCTCGATTCCGACGCCCGATGAGTCGATCGTCGTCATTCGCTTTCGCGATCCGCGGGGGGTGGACTTCCCCTATCTCGTGTCAATGATCGCGGGAAGCTGGATGTCGCGCGCCAATTCCATCGTAATTCCAGGCAATAAGCTTGATCTCGCGATGCAGCTGATCCTTACTCCGAGGATCCTCGAACTGGTCAGACGCAGGAAAGGCGTGACGTGAACGACACTATATTGACGGCGGCCAAGGAAATTTCGGCGACGGACGCAAAATCCGATCCGGGGCGCTACGCCAACGCCATTCGCGCTTTGGCGATGGACGCTGTCGAAAGGGCGAAATCCGGCCATCCCGGCATGCCGATGGGCATGGCCGACGTCGCGACCGTGCTGTTCCAGCGCTTCATGAAGTTCGACTCCAGCCAGCCCGACTGGCCGGACCGCGACCGTTTCGTGCTGTCCGCCGGCCACGGGTCGATGCTGCTCTACGCGCTGCTCTATCTCCTCGGCTATCCAGGCATGGGCCGCAAGGAGCTCGAAAATTTCCGCCAGCTCGGTTCTCCCACGGCGGGCCATCCCGAATATGGCCACGCCGCCGGCATCGAGACCACCACCGGTCCGCTCGGTCAGGGACTCGCGACCGCGGTCGGCATGGCGATCGCCGAGCGCCTCTCGGCGGCGCGCTTCGGCGACGATCTCGTCGATCATTTCACCTATGTGATCGCCGGCGACGGCTGCCTGATGGAAGGCGTCAGCCATGAGGCGATCGACCTCGCCGGACATCTGAAGCTCTCAAAGCTCGTCCTCTTCTGGGACGACAATTCGATCTCCATCGACGGGCCGACGAGCCTTGCGACCTCGACGGACCAGATCGTGCGTTTCGCCGCCGCCGGCTGGCACGTGGCCCATGTTGACGGCCATGATCCTGAAGCGGTCGCGCAGGCGATCGCCGCGGCGCAGGCCGATCCGCGGCCTTCGCTCATCGGCTGCCGAACGCTGATCGGCTATGGCGCGCCGACTAAGCAGGGCAAGGAAAGTAGCCACGGATCGCCGCTCGGCGCGGCGGAGATCGACGGGGCGCGAGAGGCGCTCTCCTGGCCGCATGCGCCGTTCGAATTGCCCGACGACGTGCTGGAGGCCTGGCGCGCGGCGGGAGGGCGCGGCGCAAAGGCGCGGGAAGCCTGGGAGGCGCGACGCGCCGCGTCGCCCAAAGGCGCCGCCTTCGACGCTTTCATGAAAGCCGACGTCGCGGCGGAAATCGCCAAGCCGCTCGCCGAGTTTCGCGCCATGCTCGCCGCCGAAAAGCCGAAAATCGCCACGCGCAAATCCTCGGAAATGGCGCTCGGCGTCATCAACGCCGCGACGCAGGCGACGATCGGCGGCTCGGCCGACCTGACGCATTCGAACTTCACCATCACCAAGGGCATGGGCGAGGTCGCCCCGGACGATTTTTCCGGCCGCTACATCCACTACGGCGTGCGCGAATTCGGCATGGCGGCGGCGATGAACGGGATCGCGCTGCATGGCGGCTTCGCGCCCTACGGCGGCACCTTTCTGGTGTTCTCCGATTATGCGCGGGGCGCGATCCGCCTATCGGCGCTCATGGGCCTGCGCGTCATCTATGTGCTCACCCATGATTCGATTGGCCTTGGCGAAGACGGGCCGACGCATCAGCCGGTCGAACATCTGGCGGCGTTGCGCGCCATGCCGAATCTTCACGTCTTCCGCCCCGCCGACGCGATCGAGACCGCCGAATGCTGGGAGCTGGCGCTGGCCAGCCGCCACACGCCGTCGGTCTTGAGCCTGTCGCGGCAAAATCTGCCGACGCTCGAGCGGCCGATTGGCGAAAACCTTTCCGCCAAGGGCGCCTATGTGCTGCGCGACGCGGCGGGAAAGCGCGATGTCACGCTGCTCGCCACGGGATCCGAGGTTGAAATCGCCCTTGCGGCCGCCGACATTCTGGACACGCAAGGACTGAAAGCCGCCGTGGTCTCTATGCCCTGCTGGGAGCTGTTCGAGGCTCAGTCCGAGGCCTATCGCGCCGAAGTGCTCGGCGCCGCCCCGCGCGTCGCGGTCGAGGCGGCGGTTCGGCTCGGCTGGGACCGCTGGATCGGCGAGCGCGGCGCTTTCGTCGGCATGAGCGGTTTTGGCGCAAGCGGGCCGGCCGGCGAACTGTATAAGCATTTCGGCGTCACGGCGGAGGCTGTGGCTGACGCGGCCCGTACGCTAGTTAAGACGTAAGAGATAGCGGAGGCGACAATGGCTCTCATCACCCTGCGGCAACTGCTCGATCACGCCGCCGAGCACGACTACGGCGTTCCGGCGTTTAATATCAATAATATGGAGCAGGGCCTCGCCGTCATGGAGGCGGCCGCGTCCGTTGAAGCGCCGGTCATCATCCAGGCCTCGCGCGGCGCGCGCAGCTACGCCAACGACATCATGCTCGCCAAGATGATCGAGGCGCTCGCGGCGATCTGGCCGGACATTCCGCTCGTCATGCATCTCGACCACGGCAACGCCGAAGCGACCTGCGCCAGCGCCATCCGCTTCGGCTTCACCTCGGTGATGATGGACGGCTCGCTCAAGGCCGACGGCAAGACCCCTGCCGATTACGATTACAATGTGCGCGTCACCCGCAGCGTCGTCGACATGGCGCATTGGGTCGGCGCTTCCGTCGAAGGCGAACTCGGCGTGCTCGGTTCGCTCGAGAGCGGCATGGGCGAGAAGGAAGACGGGCACGGCGCCGAAGGCAAGCTCTCGCACGACCAGCTTCTGACCGATCCGGCGCAGGCCGAGGATTTCGTCGCCCGCACCAAGGTCGATGCGCTGGCGATCGCCATGGGCACCTCCCACGGCGCCTATAAATTCTCGCGCAAGCCCGACGGCGCCATCCTGGCGATGAAGGTCGTCGAGGAAATTCATCGTCGCCTGCCCAGCACCCATCTCGTGATGCATGGCTCGTCGTCGGTGCCGCAGGACTTGCAGGACGCTTTCAACGCCGCGGGCGGCGAGATGCCGCAGACCTGGGGCGTGCCGGTCGCGGAGATTCAGCGCGGGATCAAATATGGCGTGCGCAAGATCAACATCGACACCGACAACCGCATCGCCATGACCGCGGCGATCCGCGACGTTCTCGGCAAGAACAAGGGCGAGTTCGATCCGCGCAAATATTTGAAGCCCGCGATGGAGGCGATGCGCGCCGTCTGCAAGCAGCGCTACGAGGAGTTCGGCACGGCGGGCCAGGCGTCGAAGATCAAGCCGATCCCGCTGTCCGAAATGGCCAAGCGCTACGCCAGCGGCGCGCTCGATCCGCAGTTCGCCGGCAAGAAGGCGGCCGAGTAGCGTCATGACCGGCGTCGTCATCGCGCCCTCGATTCTCTCGGCCGACTTCGCGCGGCTGGGAGAGGAGACGCGCGCGATGGCCGACGCCGGCGCCGACTGGATCCACCTCGATGTGATGGACGGGCATTTCGTGCCCAACATCACCTTCGGGCCCGGCGTCATCGCCGCGCTGCGGCCGGTGACGAGTCTGACGCTCGACGTGCATCTGATGATTTCGCCGGTCGACCCCTATATCGCCGCTTTCGCGGAAGCGGGCGCCGACGTCATCACCGTCCACGCCGAGAACGGGCCGCATCTCCACCGCTCGCTACAGGCGATCCGCGGGCTCGGCAAAAAGGCCGGCGTGTCGCTAAATCCGGCGACGCATGAAAGCGCGCTGCAATATGTGCTCGACGATATCGATCTCATCCTGGTGATGAGCGTCAACCCCGGTTTTGGCGGCCAGAGCTTCATCCCCGCGCAGCTCGACAAAATCCGCGCCATCCGCGAGATGATCGGACGGCGCGCGATCCGTCTCGAGGTCGACGGCGGCGTGACGCCGCTGACGGCGCCGCAGATCGTCGAAGCCGGCGGCGACGTTCTCGTCGCGGGCTCGGCCGCTTTCCATGGCGGACAGGTCTGCTACGCCGACAACATCGCGGCGCTGCGGCGCGCCGCGGCGAGCGCCGGCGCGATCGTCGTCTAGCGCGGCGGTGTCATCGGGTTGCACCCCGGACGCCCCGGCAGTTGATTGTCGCGGCCGGGCGCGCTATCGCCTCACCTGCGCATTGGGGCGTCGCCAAGTGGTAAGGCAGCGGATTTTGATTCCGCCATACGGAGGTTCGAATCCTCCCGCCCCAGCCAGACATCTTGCAGTTTCGGAGATTTCGCGACCGGCGGCCGAAGGCCCCTGGTTCTGCAGCCTTTTCCGGGACCAAAGATCGCAGACGCGTAAGCACGCGTCTCTTTTCGCAGATTTTGCCGCGCGGTCTCCAATGGAGATTTTGAAATCTCCGGAATTCCGGCCGTTAACAAGACCCCTTGAATCCTGCGTTCTGGCGCGCGCACACGACCGATTACTCGCAGACCCAAGGCGACGCAAATTGGCGGGATGCAGAGAGCGAGGTCCGTGAGATTCGGCTAGCCTGATCGCGGCGGTAAGGAACGCCCGACCAGTTTGGCGAAGTCGGCGAGAGACCGGGTGAGTCGGTCCACCTTATAGACCACGATCACGTCGATCTGACGGGCGCCTTCACGGCGGACGCGACGATTTCCTTGAATTGCTTGTCAGCGCCGCTGAGCACATCAGAATTCACGTGCTCCCCCTGACCGTAGTGATTGCGAATCGGCGCCTCAAGCGAGGCCACACAACCCGAACGCCATAACCCGGATGATGGGGTCGATCGGAACTAAGAAATTAGCGTTGGCGTCGCGTGCAACGCAGAGAAGCCTTGCGATACGGAGCTCGAGTTGAGCGCTTACGAAGCCGCTAGGCTGCTTCTCGTTGCGGTATCGAAGTGTCCTAACTTGAATTTCCGTCGCCCAAATTCCATAGCCGATCCAGCAGTATTTTCAGATCGGCGTGGCAGCGGTCGATATGCTCTCGAATGACGACTCGGTCGTCATGCGTCAGAGTATCCAGCCTGATGTCAAACCACTCGCGTCGAATCGTCTCACGCAGCAAGTCTATTTCTCGTATTAGCTTCTCAGTTTCGGTCATCGTGCGGACCTGTGTTCAGCCACAATCACCGCTCTCACCGCGTCCTGTGGCGGCCTTATCCCACCCAAATGCAGCACCGCATAAAAACGCCGCTTAGAGGAAAAGGGTGAAGTTCAGATTTCCAGCAACTGTTTGACTATGTCGTCGGCTTCAAAACTCGTGAGACCGACGAGAATTTGATGGTTCATCTTCCTGCGCGCTCAACAAACGAAGATCGGCCTGATCTTTTCCCACATTTTGCGAAGCTGTCGCGTCGGCCGCACCAGCCTTCGCCTCTTCAATTAAGTTGGAAAGCTGCTTTCTAAGAACACGCCCTTCAATGTGGCGCCCATCATAGCCCTCGCGCTCAAGGCGCGCGATGATCTCGCCAATCCTGCGACACGCTCCGGAGCGTGCAAGGTCAAACGCTCGCTCGTTGCTGTCTTATTCGGATGCATGGCGATCCGATCATTGGGAGATAGGCGTCATTTGGCTCCCGGACCCGACGCGTCAATGGGCGCGCCGGACATTAGCCGACGCAAAAGTAATCGCTCGAGTGCTGGTTCACGTATCTCCTAACCCAGGTCGTCGGGGGGTTATGGCGCGCCCCTCCGGAAGGCGTGCGACGAAATCGACCATCTGATACGCAGAAGGGGATTCTTCAGGGCGCCGCACTTTCGAGATCGCCTCGTCATCAACGCTTTGCTTCGTCATCTTGAGCATGGACGCGGATCGCGTCGATGAATCGGTTTCCAGCGGAAAGAACTTCACGCCGCCTCCGACATTTCCCGCGCGCGCAAGCGCGCCAAGATGGGTTAAACTTTAGTGCGGTTGCGCCAAAATACACTAAACCTGCATTATCCGCGGGGGTTCGAGAGGAGAAACGATCATGTCGTCACCGTTGGCGCGCATGGCGCTCGGAGCTGTAGTAGGCGCGGCGGGCGTCGCGCTATTGGGCCCGCACATAGCGCGACGCGCACGTCCGGCCGCGAAAGCCGCGCTGAAAGCAGCCCTGGCGGCAATGCACGAGGCGCGGATACGGGGCGGCGAAATCGCCGAAGCCGCCGAGGATCTCTACGCCGAGGCAAAGGCGGAAGCGGAGGCCGAGACTGAAGCCGCGGGGGGCGCGGCGCCTGTCGCAGAGCCCACGGCCGTTCTCGACAAAGTCAATTCCCAGATGAATCGTGATGGCGCTTTTTCCCCTCGACCCGAGGAAACGGTCATGACAAAGCAACCGGGACTCGACGGCCGCCATCGAGACAAGAACGGTAGAATCAGCAAGAAGCATGGCAATACGCTTATATCCACATTGCGTCAGACCTATGGGGCCGGATTCGCTCCGGGGCGGTCTGACGATGAGAGACTGGCAGATGTTCTGCACGACCTCGACGAGCCGTCTCTCAGTCATCTGATCCATGACGTGCAAAAGCAATCGACTTGATTCGTGTTTGATGACGGACGACCTCGACACCCATCATTGGATTGAGCAGCTGCAAATTGCTTTCGTCGCTTTTTGGCGCTGCTGAAGGAGTGTTGCTGACGTTTCTGGTCAATAATTATTGTTACGAAATTCACCGACTTCTTTTTTTGTCCGTCGGCGTCTCCATATGATGTGCTCGACAGATATTGCCGACAAGCCAAAGCCGCCATCGCACTGAAGGAATGGACATCATGGATATCCAGACGCTGCTCCTCATTATTATTGTTGTTCTCCTGCTTGGCGGAGGCGGTTGGTACGGCCGAGGACGTTGGTTTTAGACACGAGGCAAGCGCCCGCCGCGGATCAAGTCTGAATTTAATAACGCGCCTCCCGGCGTTATGATGTTGTCCGAGGCCTGGGCGCGACCCATCACCGGATCGCGCCCCAGCAGCGAAAAACCGAATTTAGATGTTCGGGGAACCTTCTCGATGGCCTCCAGGCGAAGCGCGACAACTCGCCCGCCTTTTTTCACCGGTTTGGCCGCGCTCGGATAGGCGCGGTTCTTGTAACCGAGATGGTTTTTGGCGTTACAGTGTGAAATTGCTTCAAAGTCCTTCCGAACGAACCGCTGAGTTGTGACCGTATCCAGTCTAGCGCCGAGGGGAGTTCGCTTCGAGGTAAAGATAGCTTCGTCAACGGTTGACCTTGATGTACGCTCGTCCACCCGCCATGGCCATTAAGCGTATTATTAAAACTATTCGCGGCGAATTAATGCGCGTGACGCTGGCTTTGTCATATCAACCGGCTAATCTTGATGCTGCTTAGCCGCCCATCACCAGTGAGGATATCGCCATGAAGGGCTTTGTCGAAGACATTGAGGAACTGACCGAAGAGAACAAGGACTTCCGACGCGTTCTCTATACGGGCAAGCACCTTCAATTGGTGCTGATGGCTCTAAAACCCGGGGAGGAAATCGGAGAGGAAATCCACTCGGACCACGACCAGTTTTTTCGGGTCGAAAAAGGCAAGGGCGAAGTGCTGATTGACGGCGTCCGTACGAAGATTAAGAGCGACGATGCGATCGTCGTGCCCGCAGGCGCCCGCCACAACGTCATAAACACGGGTGAAAAGCCTTTGAAGCTCTATACCATTTATGGCCCGCCGGATCACCGGGACGGCGTCGTCCGCGCCACTAAGGCGGAGGCCGAAGCTGGTGACGAGCACTTCGATGGCAAGACGACGGAGTAGCCGCTCAAGGTTGTGCGCGGCAAACCGATCGCCCCTTTTTGCCTGCCGCCTCGAGCATCGGCCGCCGTCCCGAACCTGACTGTGGCCACCGCGAACTCTCGGCAGACAGAAGCGCAAAAAATCAGGTTAAGGATCTGATGTCGCGCGCGGACCTGTTCGTCCTTCATCGCTCTACTTGGCGTTATCGTCCACATTGAGGAAATCACGAAAAGCGGCAATCATTGACGGGATCAGCTTTGCCCATCCGGCATAGTCCTGTTTCACCCTTTCGGCTGCAACTTTAGCAGCGCCGTGCAGCCAATCGACCGGGCGCGCGTCGAGATCATTGCGAATGGCTGGCGTTTGCTCTTCGCTGGCGGCGTGGATTGCGCCGAGATCGAAGCCCATGGCCTCGAGCAATTGGAGGTTCAGCTTAGCGCCTGCGTTGTCGCCGAGGTCAATCTTTCGGGAATCGGCCGCAATCCGCCGTAAGATGAAACCGTCATAGATATGAAGGAAGGGATCAGGCGATCGATATTTTCCCGTGGCTAGATCGATAAAAGAAGACGGGCGCGCGTCTCCGCCATGGGCCCACTGCCACGCGGACGGCGCCAGCGCCTTCGCCTCCCGTATGACGCTCCCGCCGCGCCAGTCCGCGACCGCCACGAAACGTTGTCGCCCCAACCCTCCACTGCCCTTTCTACGAGACGCGAACCTCTCGACGACGGCATCCGTGGGGAGACTCGAACGCAGAGCGCTCTTGACCTCATCCGGCGGGATAGCCGCCGGATACTTCCTGACCTCGTCCCAGAATTTTACCCGCTCTTCGTCGGTGCAGGCCACGAACGGCAGCATCCAGGCTGCGTTCTCATCGAGCAGCGTTGGCCTCGGGTGGTCCAGACCTCTCCGGTACCCAGCGGCAATGGCGCTGGCGGCGTCGTGGTTGCTGAACGCCAAGCCCTGAGCGAGCCTGACGCTCGTCGCAAGTCGGACAAGGTCAAGGGGATATGGAATGACCGCCGCCTCATCGAAATCATTCACGCCCCACACCAAACGACCTTCGGCGTCGCGCCACGTCCCGAAGTTTTCGACATGAGTATCGCCGACGCTAAGAACGGCCGGCGCATCACTTAGATCGGCGCAAATTTTCTCGATTGTCTTCGCCCATCGGAAGAATGTGGCGCGAAGGAAGGTGAAGGCGTCCTTCTTCATCTTCTCGTGTTTATGCTCGAGGTCTGCTTCAACCACTTGGCACTGGTTACGAAGCCACGCCTCGTATGCATCGGTGTCAGCCCGAAAGGACATATCTGTTCTCCTCGCTCAATCATCGCCGAATGTCTCGCGGAGTTTGGATCGAGAGATGTGGCGTCGGCTCAGATCAATGTTCGAACCGAGAGTTCGGTTCGCGACACACCGCTCGAAGTGTCATCATTTCGCGGCGCCCATGTCCTCCCGAGCTTTTCCGCCCGCTTCGAGACGCTGGGCGGCGAGCCGGTAGGATATGTAATATTTATAGATGTTGCTGACGTATTGAACGGGCGTGAGCCCCGACACTTTGGCCGCGCCCACCTCGACATTATTGAACCAGACGTTCGGATCGAGACCCGCCTGCTGCGCGGCGGCTCGGAACTTGCGCAAATTGCCAGGCCCGGCATTGTAGGCGGCGAAGCTCATCAAGGTCCGATTCACCGGATCGATCGCAAGATCCGAAACATACGTATCGGCAAGATAGCGGAGATAGGCGGCCCCGGCGTGAACGTTGCGATCTGGGTCACGATCGACCCCAGTGATTCCGATGGGTGCGCCGGCCGCGGTCGAGGGCTTGATTTGCATTAGGCCCACCGCGCCAGCCGAGCCGCGTCGGGACTGGTCGAGGTGAGATTCCTGATAGGCTTGAGCGACGATCATCAGATAGTCGAAATTGTATTGCGCGCCGTAACGGCGAAAGAGGTCGATAACCGCGACAAATTTTCTAGCCTCGCTCTCGTCAAGAGCGTTCTTTACAATCCGCTTGTCCGAGAAATAGCGTCGCCGGATCGTGGCGCCGAAGCTGGTGATCGCGCGATGCGCCCCGATGAATGCGTTTAGCGCGGACTTGAGCCCCGGGCTGTTCTTGCGAATCGCCCATGCGACCTCCCCGCCTTCGCTAACGATAAGGTCGTTGCGTGGAAGCGCTCTGGGAAAGATCTTGGACCATATTGTGGCTTTGTGATCGTCGATGACAACATAAGGTAGCAGTCCGGCGTTCACCATCTCGATCAAGTCTTCATCCTCAAGGTTCTCATCAATCGGGATGCTTACAATCGGCTTCAGGCCTTTGGCCACAAATGTGTTGCTTAGCCTCGCAAGATGGCCCGCATAGCTGCTTGAAAGGCGCACGTGGATCTCGCGTCCGCTGAGGCTCTCAATCGTGTCCAGCCTCGGCGAGGTGGGGCCGGTGACGACAATCTCCTTGACGTTCTTCAACCACGGATCGACGAAGTCGACGTCGGCCAGACGCGCGGGCGTAATTGTCAAATTGGCTCCGACGGCGTCTCCTTTGCCCTCGTTCAACGCCTGTAAGAGGCGATCGCGGGCCGTGGGAAGGAAGGTGACATGGAAGCGACGCGTCTCGGATTTGTGTTGCGCATTGATCCAATCCTCGAGTGCGCGACCGAATTCCGCAATGACGCCCATCTGACGGCCGCGGTCCATGAAAAAGAGGGTCTTGCTGTAAGGAACAAGAATTCGAAGCGCCCTTCGCTTCAACATCGCAGAAAAATCGCCTGTCCAGTCGCGGGCTCTTGGAAGCGTTAATCGCTGGCCGATCACGGTTTGCGCCTGCGTAAACGAAATCGATCCAATCGCTAACGCAAAAAGACACAGCAAAGTGACGATCCGGGTAGGCATCGACGGCCTCAGACCAAATGGCGACGGTTCGAGCTGCTTCGGCGGCGACGTCCGACGCCAAATGCTTGCTTATATTGTCCCGGAGTGCTCGAGCGCGAAAGCCATGTGTCGCCATTGGCGACGACAATCGCGTTTAGAGCAGCGAAAGCTTGGCCAATGCGAATTGAACGTCAAAATTCTGCATCTCTTCACGTCAGCAAAGCGCGCCTGTTGAAGGGCGCGAGAAAATGAGCATCACGAGTGACGCGACGTGATTGAGGCTCGCAGCTAGGGCGAAAGGCTGGCGCGGCCTTATGTCTCAATCATTGCGCTACCGAGCTTTTCCGTAATCGACTATCATCACGCTATTAACAAATCGGGATACGCAATGCGGAATACCGCGTTGCCGACCGTAATTGAGGAGACCGACCATGGGCAGCACAACCGACAAGATCAAGGGTGCGGCAAATCAGGCTGCGGGGACAGTCAAGCAGGGGGTCGGCCAAGCAGTGGGCAATCCGAACCTTGAGCTCGAAGGCGCCGTGCAGGAGCTCAAAGGCGAAGCTCAGGAGGCCGTCGGAAAGGCTAAGGACGCCGTAAAGAAGCTCGTCGACAAGGCTTAACTTGACCTCATCCTGAGCGTGAAAAAGGCGGCCCTACAGGCCGCCTTTTTATTTGGTCGTTTGACCAGCCCCGGGGAGACCAGAGCGGAACGTGTCTCGGCAAGGGATGGCAGATCAACTTGGGATTGGCCATGCTAGTGTGCGCAGGGTGTTGAAGCATTGATATCGTTCAGGGTGATGCGTGATGGGCAAGGAACCAAAAACTTCACATCAGGATAACCCGCTGCTCCGCGCCTTATCCAGATGGGAGAACGAGGGCGGTAGAACCGATGCAGATCGGGAAACGCGGGCTGCTCTGGCCAAGGAAGAAGAAGCACTCATTTTGCAGTGCTTGGGAGCGGCGGTCATCAGCCGCTGGAATAATCTACCCACGGAAGTCCAGCGGGATCTATTCGCACGCGCCGTTTCTGTCGGCGAGCCGCTCCCCACAGCGGACCTGAAAGAGCAACTCGCTCGCTTTCTTCACAGCCACAAAGATTTGTGACTGCGGTGATAGGACCTCCTGATTTCGCCGTGTCGTCAAACAACCGCGCCGAATTTCCTCGATGCCGGCCGTTATAGCCATCGCCAAGGCGCCCCAGAATGTCACTCGTGCTGTGGCGCGCAAAACATTCGCCCCGCCTGCTTTTAATTGCGTTCAACGCGCGGATCGCCTTGCGAAAAGCGCCGCTGATTATAACGAGGCGTGATGCATCGGAGACGTGGTCCCTCATCCAATCCTTGGCAGGCCACTTTGTCGGTTCGCACGAATCTAGATCGCGGAAGCGACACCTTCTCCCACTGACGTGGATACGCGTCGAGGCATTGGACACATCCCATCGTCGCACGGTCTCGTAGGAAACCGCGACGCCCCGTTCAGCAACAGATCTTCCACGTCGCGGAAGCTCAGGGCACAGCTGAGTTTGGTCATCTTGGCCGATACGAGCGGGAGGTCAGCAACGGTAAGCGCCTAATGTGACAATGCCCAGAGACTCGCCCCGACCAAGGTGATTTCTCGAGACGCCCTGGATAGTGCGAAAAACGCCTATGATCAGGCGCAGGTTGACTGAACGAGGCCACGATCGACTCTGCAGTAAGTCCCCTCGGTCACGCCGATCGCGCGAACAGCGTCCGCGACTTGTCGTTATGAGGTCGACACATCCGCCCGTCGCAACTTGGCGACGATTCTCCGGCTTGTGACGCCTGCTCGGCATTGCGATCATCGTCCCGTCACAAGTCGGCTAACGCATGCCGGGTTTGAAAATGCGGGTTAGCGCGCTCGGGAGGGTTTTAGTGCCAGATGCTTCCTCAGCCCTCCACTCGGCTCCCGGCCTCAGTGAAGCAGACGCGCAGGCCAGGCTGAAGAGCGAGGGCTACAACGAGCTACCGCGGCCGGAACGGCGCACGCCGCTGCGAATCGTTCTCGAGGTCCTGCGCGAGCCGATGCTCGCGCTGCTCATCGGCGGCGGCCTGATCTACTTGCTGCTGGGGGATTTGAAGGAAGCGTTAATTCTCCTCGTCTTCGCAACAATGTCGGTCGTCATCACGGCGGTGCAAGAGACCCGCACCGAGCGCGTCCTGGAAGCGCTGCGCGACCTTACGAGTCCGCGCGCGCTGGTTATTCGTGACGGCGTACGTAAGAGAATCGCTGGGCGCGAAGTCGTGCGTGGCGATGTCGTCGTGCTCAGCGAAGGCGACCGGGTTCCCGCCGACGCGGCGCTCAGCGAATGTCAGGACCTCCAGATCGACGAATCGCTGCTGACGGGAGAGTCGGCGCCCGTTCGCAAGATCTCCCGCGCCGATGCGCCTCTCGGAAGCCGCCGGCCGGGGGGCGATGACCTGCCATTTGTGTTTTCAGGTTCGCTGGTGGTGCGCGGAACCGGAATAGGCGAAGTGATCGCGACCGGCGCACGGAGTGAAATCGGCAAAATTGGCCAATCGCTCAGCACGCTCGAAACGGAGCCGCCGCGTCTGCTGGCGCAGACACGGCGTCTTGTGGGGGTGTTTGCTCTCGCAGGAGGCGCCGTGAGCGTTTTGGCGGTGTTGCTCTACGGCGTATTGCGCGGAGGATGGCTCGATGCGGTGCTCGCGGGCATAGCGCTCGGCATGTCGATGCTGCCCGAAGAGTTTCCCGTCGTGCTCACCGTATTCATGGCGATGGGAGCATGGCGGATTTCGCGGGCGCGCGTATTGACCCGTCGCGCCGCGGCCATCGAATCTCTGGGTTCGGCGACGGTGTTGTGCACGGATAAGACCGGCACCCTGACCGAGAACCAGATGTCGATTGCCGAACTACGCCTCAAGGGCGGCGAGGCATTACGAGCCGGCCAGATATCCCGCTCAATGCCAGCGAGCTTCGATCATCTGGTCCAGTTCGGAATTCTCGCCAGCGCGCCTGATCCATTCGATCCGATGGAAAAAGCGTTCCACGATTTCGGCCGGAACCATTTGCCCAAGACCGGAACTCTGCTTGGTCCCGATTGGAAGCTTTTGCAAACATACGGTCTTCGTTCCGACCTCCTTGCGATGTCACAGGTCTGGCAAAGCGACGCCACGCCGGAATTCGTTGTCGCGGCCAAAGGCGCGCCGGAAGCCATCGCTACCCTCTGCCGATTGAACGAGACGGAGTTTGCTGCAGTGAAGCGGTCCGTTGAGGGCATGGCTGCCGAGGGACAGCGCGTTCTGGGAGTGGCCAGCGCATCCTTCGCGCAGAAAGCATTGCCGGACTCGCAGCGAGACTTCACGTTCGAATTTTTGGGGCTCGTCGGACTCGCCGACCCGTTACGCTCGGCCGTTCCAGCCGCCGTGAGCGAGTGTCGGTCGGCAGGCATCAGGGTGATCATGATCACGGGCGACTACCCAGCGACGGCGAAGGCCATCGCTCGCCAGGCGGGTCTAAATACCGACGAAGTCGTGACAGGACAGACACTCGAAAGCGAAAGCGAGCCACAGCTCGCGCAGCGCATGCGGACAGCGAACATATTTGCGCGAATCCTGCCTGATCAGAAGCTCCGAATCGTGAATGCGCTCAAAGCAAACGGCGAGATCGTCGCCATGACGGGAGACGGCGTGAATGACGCCCCCTCTCTCAAGGCCGCGCACATTGGCATTGCCATGGGCGGACGCGGAACGGACGTGGCGCGGGAGGCCTCCTCAATCGTCCTTCTCGATGACGATTTCGGTTCGATCGTCAAGGCGATCCGGCTTGGCCGCAGAATCTACGACAATCTGCGCAAGGCCACGGGTTTCATCTTCGCGGTGCATGTGCCCATCGCGGGGTTGGCGATATTGCCTCTGCTGTTTGGCCTGCCGCTCCTATTTGGGCCGATGCACATCGCATTTCTGGAAATGGTGATCGACCCGGTCTGTTCGCTCGTCTTCGAAGCCGAGATCGAGGAAGACGATGTGATGCGCCGCCCGCCACGTCCTACCGACGAGCCGCTATTCTCGAGTCCCGTGATCGCGTGGGGCCTCTTACAGGGAGCGTTCGCATTCGCGCTTGTCGCCGTCATTTTCCTCATCGCGCTTAAGCGGGGCATGCCAGAGACGGAAGTGCGCGCGTTAACTTTCTTCTCATTGGTCCTCGCGATCGTCAGCCTAATCTTTGTCAACCGCACCTTCAGCGCATCGCTGCTAACAGCGCTCCGTCGACCAAACACGGCGCTTGCGTGGGTGCTCCTTGCCGTCGTGGCGATGCTGAGTCTGACGCTCCTTTCGCCCCCCATTAGCGATCTCTTCCGCTTCGGGCCCCTACACCTGGACGACCTGGCGGTCACGCTCGGCGCCGGCATCATCGTGTTGGTGCTGCTTGAAGCGCTCAAATACGTTTGGCGCGGCGCAGGACTTAACGGAGTTCGTTGGCTCCGTCGGATATTCGTACAAAGTCGCGTGAACGCGAGGACCTCTGTCGGATGGACGGCAGCCGCGGCGATGGCGATTTCATTTGGCTGGCTTCTTATCGCTTATGCGCCAAAGCTCATCACGCCGCGAGAGACTGGGTCGGTTCGAGTAGAGAGGATTGAACCCCCGCCCGCGCAACAAGGCGCTCCCACTCCGTCCAAGGAAACGAAATCCGCCGTGGAGGAAGCCCAGCCAAGCGGCCGGGAACAAGACACCAGCACGAGAACGGCGGCTGGCGGGCCGCCTAAATTTTTAAGCAGGAAGCTGCCCAGCGGTCTCATATTGAATGTTCCGAGCTCCGGCATGGAGGCCAATCTGCTCGAGTTTCTCGAGCGTGAAGCGAAGATAGAAGGAGTGACCTGGTTCGACTTCGACCGCCTCCAATTCGAGACGGGCAAAGCAAAACCGCAAGCCGCATTTCAGGATCAGTTAAAAAACATCGCAGACATCCTGGCGGCCTATCCGAACGTCATATCCGTGATTGGCGGTTATACGGACAGCGTCGGCGCCCGGAGCGCAAATAGGAGACTGTCAAAAGCGCGCGCAGACTCGGTGATGCGCGAGTTGACGAGAATGGGCGTGGACGCTTCACGCCTCAACACGAAAGGTTATGGCGAAAGCCATCCGGTCGCAACCAATGACACTGAGGAGGGACGGACAAAAAATCGACGAATCTCGCTAGGCGTAACTCAAAAGTAGCGAATGCTAAGAAAAGTGGTTTCAGCAAGTTTGAGGGCTATGGCGCAAATTCAAACGAACGGTCGCAAAAGCCGCATTTGGGCGTTCGACGGGACAAGCCGCAATGACCGTGTTCCAAATCTCTGGCGCGGTTTTGCCGTCACTGAAGCTTCTTGTGGCTCAACGGCGTCCGCGGGACCGTGATGATCTTCCCGAACCCTCGAACCGGTAGAAGACGCGAACCTTCCCGGAAGGATGTGTCATGCAGTAGTTGGCCACTTCTGGGAAGAGCCGGGCCATTTCGAGCTTTGTCGTCATAGACAGCTTCATCATGAGCGCACATGCGATGACGGAGTTGATCATTTGTCCTCTCTGCGCATCCGAGCGCACGCTCGGCCTCCTTGGTCGAGCGGCGGAAGGAAGCCATGACGATGACGTTCATGAACCCTATAAGCCCAAGCTCTGTGCGAAATTCGGGCTAAGTCAAGTCCAATCGACGACCCACTCAATTTTCTGGGAGCGATCTCCAATCGTTCGTTGATGCGGAAGCTCATGATCCTAGACGCAGCCGGACGGGCTCGGCCCACTCCTCGTCTTAGCTGCTCTTGCGTTCCCCGCACAGCGGGGGCGAGCTGACCAAGCCCCGGGGTGGGGCGGGAGCCAGGGTGATCAATTTGGCGCCATCGTTATCGCTGCGCTCCCAGTTTTCCGCTCGCCTATCGACGCGCTGAACGAGCGCGGTTTTCGATGTCTAGGGAGCATGCTTGTCGATTTCGCAGCGCATAGGGCGCGATCTCGCGATGCTCGTCTCGCATGATTGCTCAGCGGCAGGTCAGAAGGCGGAGGGTGCGAACATCCATAGGACGCCGATTGCAGCCAACGCACGCCACTTGCACGTCGTTGAGAGCCTGCGGCGAACTCTAAAGGAAAGGTCTGCGGCGAGATCGAGGTCTCTCAGTTTTCATTAGCATTGGCGTCCTTGAACCCTTCGACGATCGCCCGAGCGATTTCGAGCGTCGGGAATATCACTGCGGCGATGCCTTTGGGCGCGGCAAATCGGCTCAGCAGACCCTTTAAGTGGAAGATCGCAACCAACGTCAGAGCCGCCTCGGCCGGGCGCCGGTCACATGTGGACACCGCGCCGAAGATCAACGGCGCATGCTTCCCCAATGCTTTGTATCGAATCCACTAATGGCGCCATGAGCAAGCATCATGCGCCGGGTAACGTTCGACAGGATAGAATCCGTCGGCGTCCAAAGCCGTCCCGGAGTTCCCATGCGAACGAGCCTAATCTTCCTGTCAATGCTGGCCGTTTTTGTGAGCCGAGCGGAAGCCGCACAGCAGCCCAACTACGAAATCATAGCAAGGCTCGCGCAAGCGCCCGGCAACGTCACGGTCACCGGGAGCGGCAAAGTCATTATGAGCCAGCATCAGTTCTACGAACCGAATTACTCGGTCGTTGAGCATCGCGACGACGGTTCGCTCGCGCCCTTTCCCAACAAAGAACTCAATGACCGGCTGAGCCATTCTGAGCTCAAGCTGGATTCTGTTCTTGGCGTTAGGAGCGGCGCCGACGACGTTGTCTGGATGCTCGATAATGGCATGCGCAGCGGAGTCACGCCAAAACTTGTCGGCTGGGATACGAAGGCCGATAAGTTGCACCGCGTTATCTATTTACCGCCGCCTATCGCTCCCAAAGATGCGTTCGTCAACGATTTTGCCGTCGACGGCAAGCACAACAAGATATTCATCGCCGATCCCGCGGGTGGAGCAAATGCAGCGTTCATCGTGGTGGATCTGCAAACGGGCGCCGCGCGTCGCGTGTTGGAAGGTCACTCCAGCGTTGTGCCCGAGAATATCGATTTTGTCATCGATGGGCGCCCCATTCAGGTGAAAGACCCCGCCGGTCATCTCGTGCGCCCCCATATCGGCGTCAACCCGATCACTGAAGATCTGCAGAACGAATGGGTGTATTTTGGTCCTATGCACGGAACGAGCCTTTACCGCATAAAGGCCGCTGACTTGGCCGATGAAGCTCTCGGCGAAGCGGAGCTTGGCGCGCGGGTTGAGCGCTATAGCGCCAAGCCCATCTGCGACGGCATCAGCATCGACAGGGACGATAACATCTACCTCGGCGATCTTGCCGAAAATGCGATCGGGGTGATCAAGGGGGATCGCAGTTATCAGCGGCTCGCACAAGACGAAGAGTTGTCCTGGGTCGACTCGCTGAGTTTTGGGCCGGGGGGCAAGCTCTATGCCGTCGTTAATCGCTTGCACAAATCCGCTGTTCTAAACGGCGGAGAGTCATTGTCGAAGCCGCCGTATTTCCTCATCGAGGTCAAAGCGATGGCCTCCGGCCTCGCGGGCAGATGAGGCTTTGGCCGACGTCGAAACAGGACCGGCAAAAGGCAAAGGCGCCGTCAAGGTCAGATAGCTAAACACGCAGGTTCCGGGAAACTTCGACGATTTGATCACGCAACCAGCGATGGGCGGGGTCGAGATCATGGAGCGGGTGCCAGACCATGACGAGGTCATAGGCCGGCAATTCGATCGGGATGGACACAATTTTCAGCGGGGCAAGGCCGATAAAGTCAATGGCGATCCGCTCCGGCAGGGACAAGATCATATCGGTCTTCGCCACAATGAAGGGGGCCGAGAGGAAGTGAGGCACGATCAACGCGATGCGGCGCGCCAGCCCTCGCTCGGCGAGCCACTCGTCGATTAGTCCAACACGTGTGCCGGTACGGGAGATCAGCATGTGCTTGCGCGAGACATATTCCTCAAGCGTTAGCCGACCGCTTTTGCCGATCATATGCTGCATGCCGACGACGCAGGCCATTCGGTCGTCAAAAAGCTTTGTTCTGCTCAAATAGGCCGGCGGCTTTAGTATCGCATCGAAGCCCAGCACGACATCGAGATCATTGTGCTCAAGGTCCGCTTCTGGAAATGGCGACTCGGTTCTCTTGACATGGATGTCGATGCCCGGCGCGCCCAACGCAATGCGCTCGATGAGCGGAGGAAGCACCAGCAGGTCCATGTAATCAGTTGCGGCGATCACAAACCGCCGCCTGCTTTGTGCAGGAACGAATTCTTCCGGCGCACGGATCAGGCGCTTGATGTCGCGTAGCAGGGCCTTCACCGGGTCGACCAGCGACAGCGCGCGCTCTGTCGGCTTCATGCCTCCCGGCGTCTTGACGAGTAGTGGATCGTCCAACTGTTGTCTGAGCCGCTGCAAGGTATGGCTCATCGCCGACTGCGTAACGAACAGGCGTTCGGCGGCGCGCGAGACGTTCTTTTCTTCCATGAGGAGGTCGAACGCCACGAGCAGGTTGATGTCGAAATTATGCAGCTCGGTCATGGCGTTTCCTCACTAGGCTCTCTCCGCGCGCGGCAAATGCGTCGACGGTGATTTTTATTCATAGGGCTATCAAAACTCGCCATTTCACGCAGCGCCTCGCGCTCCCTAGGCTTGCCGAGAGTTGCGCCGTCTCGTCGTTCGCCATTCTGGCCGCCGTTCGGGAAGGAGTCGCACAGAGAGCTAACCTTCGTGGAGGACCGCATGACTGGCAAATCCCTGGATATTCCAGCACGGCCCTATACAGGGGAAAAGGCGAGACTGAGCCGCGCCTATGACTATCTGATCCTGGTGCTCGCGTTATTCCTTTTCATTGGCTCCTTCCACTTGCACGTTGCGCTGACCGTCGGCGATTGGGACTTCTGGCAAGACTGGAAGGATCGGCAATGGTGGCCGCTCATCACTCCCCTGATGATGATTACCTTCCCCGCGGCGGTACAGGCCGTGCTTTGGCCAAACTTCAGGTTGCCGCTTGGCGCGACGCTTTGCATCTCATGCTTGCTGATCGGCACATGGATCACGCGCTTCTTCGCCTATCACATGTGGAACTTCTTCCCGATAAACGAAGTCCTGCCAGCCACGATGTTGCCGAGCGCGCTCGTCCTCGACGCAATTTTGATGTTGAGCAACAGTCTGACTGTCACGAGCATCTTTGGCGGCATGGTTTTCGCCCTGCTTTTCTACCCGACCAACTGGCCCATTTTCGGCATGTTTCATGTGCCGGTGGAGTATGGCGGCGCACAGCTCACCGTGGCCGACCTCTTCGGCTTTCAATACATCCGCGCGGGGACGCCTGAATATCTTCGCATTATCGAGCGTGGAACGCTGCGAACCTACGGCCAATATGCGACGCCGTTGTCGGCGTTTTGTTCAGCGCTGCTTTGCACCCTGATGTATCCGCTCTGGTGGTATCTGGGAAAAGCATTTGCGACGACAAAATACGTCAAGAATATCTGAGGGAGAGGCAACGAGATGAAAATGTCACTCAAGACTCTCTTCAGCGCCGCTTGCCTCGGATTGTGCGCCGGAGCGCTTGCGCCCGAAGCAGCGCTCGCCCATGGCGAAAAGGCCCTGGAGCCCTTCGTCCGCATGCGTACGATCCAATGGTACGATGTGGCGTGGTCGAAGGCGAAGCTCAACGTCAATGAAGAGGTTGTCATTACCGGTAAGTTCCACGTCAATGCGGACTGGCCGCGCGGGGTGGCGCAACCGGACGCGACCTATCTCAATGTCTCCGCTCCGGGCCCCGTCTTCATTCGAACCGAGCGCTATCTCAACGGACAATCGTCCGTCAGCTCCTCCGCTTTGAAACTCGGCGGCGACTACGAATTCAAAATCGTGATGAAGGCCAGGATTCCTGGTCGCTTCCATCTTCATCCATTCGTCAATCTGCATGACGCGGGCTCCGTCGTGGGCCCGGGCCAATGGATGGAAGTCGAGGGCGATGCCTCCGCATTCACTAACCAGATCAAGACGCTCGATGGCAGCGTGATAGACATGGAGACATACGGGCTCGCGAATGGCGTGGCCTGGCACGGCTTCTGGATCGCGCTCGGTTCGGCGTGGCTGCTTTGGTGGGTCAGGCGTCCGCTGTTTATTCCACGCTATAAAATGCTGCATGCCGGCCAAGACGCGAGCCTTATCTCCCCGCTCGACCGGAAGATTGGTGCGGCGATCATCTTCGCAGTTCCGATGATCGTATTCGGCGCGAACTTCGTAACGGATCTAAAATATCCAAACGCCATCCCTCTGCAAGCCGCAATGGATCAGATCGATACGCTTCCGCCCGCCGTCGACGTCGGAGCGGTGCAGGTCAAGATTCAGCGCGCCGAATACAATGTGCCTGCTCGTGCAATGATCATGACCGCGCTGCTTCATAACGGCTCCGACCATCCCGTCCGGGTTGGCGAGTTCGCGACCGCAAATGTGCGCTTCCTTAACCCCGCGGTTGTCCAGCCGCCACAGGACGAGGGCGCCGCTTTGGCTGCACGCGAAGGGCTGAGCATCGACACAGCGGATCCCATTGCGCCGGGCGAGACGAGAACGATTCGTATCACGGCCGAGGATTCGCTTTGGCAGCGGGAGAGGCTCGATGGCCTGATCCGCGACGCGGATACGCGGATGGGAGGCTTACTCTTCCTCTATGACAATGCGGGCCAACGCTATGTCTCCAGCGTGTCCGCTCCGGTCATCCCGAAATTCTAATGACAATCTCGCGCGGCGGGGCAAAGAGCGTCGCGCGCGCGAAAAAATTCAGGCCAACCAAAGGAGCGGCCATGAGCACCACCGCGCAAACAATCTCCCAATCCACCCCGCGGGCGCCTTTCAATCTGCCCTGGTATCTGAGAGACCTGCCGAAATATCTCCTGACCTTCGCCGTGATGACCGTCATCTACGTCGGCTTTCGGATGTATCAGGGCGCTTATGCTATTTCGACCGGCCTAGACTCTTCCGATCCGGCGTTCGACATTCATTGGATGCGATTGCTCTACCTCGAGGGCGCATTTCTGTTGATCGTGTTTCCGATGCTGTGGGGCTATCTTTGGTTCACCCGCGATCGAAACCTCGATAAGATTACGCCAAAGGAGGAGATTACGCGCTACTTCACGCTGACGATGTGGATCAGCATCTACACATTCGCTGTTTATTGGGCCGGCAGCTATTTTGCGGAGCAGGACAATTCCTGGCATCAGGTTTCCGTCCGCGACACGCCTTTCACCGCCAACCACATCATCGAATTCTACTTCAACTTTCCCTTCTACATCCTGATGGGCGGCTCGGCGTGGCTGTACGCGAGGACGCGTCTGCCGCTTTACGCCAATGGGATTTCTCTCCCTCTGACGCTTGCGGTCGTCGGTCCGTTCATGATCTTCGTTAGCGTAGGATTTAACGAGTGGGGCCACACCTTCTGGTTTCGCGAGGAGTTCTTCGCAGCGCCGATTCATTGGGGCTTCGTCACTGGCGTGTGGTTTGCCCTTGGCGTCGGCGGAATTTTGCTGCAGCAGGTGATGCGTCTCGTTCAACTTTTGGACCAGATCGAGGACGCGGCCTGACAAAGGCGCCTGCGGCGCGTGCGTGCGCCCCGACGAACCCTCGGGGCGCTCGTTTCCAAGCTGCAATCCGCATCGACGCTTGCGCCCGATTCGCATCGCCAAAAAAATAGGAGAGCTCAAATGCCTCTCGTGCGCATCGATCTCATCGAAGGCAAGCCTGTCGAATATTGTCGCGGCATCGGCGACGTCATCTATCAGGCCATGATCGAGGTCTTGAACGTTCCCAAGGACGACCGCTTCCAGGTGATCGCCGAACATCCAGAACACGCCCTCATTGCCGACGAGAATTATCTTGGAATCAAACGCACGCAGGACTGCGTGTTCATCCAGATCACGCTCAACGCAGGACGATCGGTCGAGCAGAAGAAATCTTTTTATCGAGCGGTGGCGAAAGAACTTCATTCGCGCCTGGGACTTCGCGTTGAGGACGTTTTCATCAGCCTCGTCGAGGTTCCCAAAGAGAACTGGTCGTTCGGAAACGGCGAAGCGCAATACGCCGATATGTGAGTCTTGGAATGACAATTGGCCGACTGACGATCAAAAGCATCAGGGCGCGGCCCTTGATCCTCAAATTGGAACGCCCGATCGTCGCCAGAATAGCGACGATCTCCGACTGGCCTGTAATCCTCATCGATCTTTTCACGAATGAAGGAGTCGTTGGGCGAAGCTACCTCGAACCGTACACGGCAAAGGCGATGAAATACATCGTCGCCGCCTTGGAGGATTTTGGCGAGCTTCTCGAGGGTCATGCCGTCGCGCCGACCGAGTTATTCGAACTCACCCGCAAGTCTCTCCATTTCGTTGGCTACCAGGGCTTGAGTATGATCGCCGTCTCGGGGCTCGATATGGCGGCGTGGGACGCATTGGCGAAGGCCGCGAATCTACCTTTGTGCGTGCTCCTCGGCGGCACGGTTGGGCTGGTGAAGGCATACAACAGCAATGGTCTTTGGCTGACTGATCCAGCGCAATTAGGCGAGGAAGCAGCGAGACTCATCCAAGAAGGAGGATTCGCGGGACTGAAGATCCGGCTCGGCCGCGCAACCGCGGAAGAGGATATACGCGCTATCGAAACTGTGCGCGCTGCAGTTGGCCCCGATGTTCATTTGATGGCGGATTTCAATCAAGGGCTCGATCTTGCAGAAGCGCTCGTGAGGTGCCAATCGGTTGACAGCTTGGGCCTGGATTGGATTGAGGAACCCATCGTTTACGACAATCTGGATGGATATGCGCGCCTCGCTTCGCAACTGAAAACGCCGCTGCAGATAGGAGAAAATTTCTACGGTCACCGGGATCTGCACCGTGCGCTTCAAATGAAGGCATGCGACCTGGTTATGCCTGATTTCATGAGGATCGGCGGCGTAACCGGCTGGCTAAAATCGGCAGCCATCGCGGCGGCGTTCGGGGCGCCCATTTCTACGCACCTCTATCCAGAGGTCGGCGCCCACGTCATGCGAGTATCAGAAACGTCGCATTGGCTTGAGTGGCAGAACTGGGTCAATCCAATCCTGAAGCAGCCCTATGAGGTCGTCGACGGCATGTTGCATATGCCCGCTGTCGCCGGAACAGGCCTTGATTGGGATGAAGCTGCTATTGGAGTCAGCATTTCAGGCTAACAGCTTGTGCGGCGCATGCTCCGTTCAAACAGCCTGGATGCGAACCCTAGACGCTGGCGATTGGAAAGGGAGCGGAATCGGGCGCCCGATCGCGCAGCGGAAAAACCTCGCATTCTTTGCGGCCACTGCGCCCCCGGATACAAATTCGGCCCGCCTTGCACAACACCTACCCAGGCCGAGAGGTTTGTCGAGGACCATTCAAGACCGGGGGACGGGCCGAAAACCCGAATCATCTTGTGCGATTCGCAATACGCAAGGCGTTGTCGCAGTCCGACAACATCCACCCGCCTTACGGCGCCGCCATTCCAGATAACAATTCTCATATCCCGACTATTGGCGCGCTGATCCCGCTCAACCCATCGCAATTCAGATAATGGCAATCGAATCCCGGCTAGCGACAATCCCGACCCGGTTAACGATAAAAAATTCACCTGATAACAGGCCCGCGCTTTACGAGCGGATTTGGCGTCGGGGGCGCGACCCGCTGCAGTGTATTTGTGTCGTGGTGGTTGAATGGCGGGGTCTTGCCGCGCAGGGCGAGATCCGTTTGCGTCACATAGGTCCAGCCGCGGTCAGTCGCCATCGTCGTTGAAGGCGATGTCGAGCCCGTAATAGTCGGTGCGAAACGCCTCTTCAGGAAAGTCGTCGAGCAAATGTCGAAGCGACTATCGCCGCGCCGCGCTGCGACGGAGAACTGTCGTCTTTCGGCTGCAACAGCCAAGCGACATCGGATCCGTCGCGGCGCGTTTTGCCGTCAGATTCACGGGCTTGAGCCACAGGCATTCCGGCGTGCTCCGGGTGAACGGCCACAGGCAAAGAGCGTGCTTCCGTCCTTGGTGCACCAGTTCTCATCCGCTTGCGCGGAGTTCTTTTGCTCAAAAGACGATCGCGTTTGGCGTGATCGTCCGCAAAATCTTTGCGCGTCGCGGCGTCATGCGTGCGCGCCGAGAAGCTTGCGATTTTTGACCCGCGCGGCGACGTCGGCTTCGCGCGCCGTTGACTCGCCGACATCGACGGCGCCGTCGCGCCACATCGCGTGCATGACGACCGCCTTTGCGCAGGACGACGCCGAAGCTGCAAAAGGCCAATGGCGCAAGGTCGCCGATCAGTTGCGCCCCAACTCGCCACGCTGATGGACGAAGCCGAGAGTGACGTGCTCGCCCATATGAGCTTCCCCGCCGCCCACCGCGCCAAGCGGCACAGCACAAATCCGATCGAACGCCTGAACGGCGAGATCAAGCGGCGCACGGAGGTCGTCGGCCTCTTCCCCAACGAGGTCGCCGTCATCCGCCTATTCGGCGCGCCGAGACGGGCACGCGACGCGAGCAAGCCGAAGCAATCGTGATTGTTGTCAAAAATGCTCCCGCTGGTTGCTGATCGCCCTGGCAGGCGACGATCAAAAGAGCGGCGCCTTATATTCTTCACGCCGAGCGATTTTTGCCGCATTCCGGATCCGCGCCTTATTGAGACGGTTCGCAAGCATGTGCAAACCGTCTCGCAACTTCGTCAATTCATCCGGATCTGGATCGGTTCCGCCGGAGGCGTCGAATTTATCGATCTGCTCCTGGACGACATTCTCGAGCGAGATAAGGAGTAGAGGCCCATCCCACGCTTCGTTGCCCGAGAACGGCAGCGTCATGACAAGATCGACGGCGCGTGCCTCTACATCTTCGTGCGGGAGCGTCGCACCGAAATGGAATTCGCAAGCATCTGCTTTCGCGAACGCCTCTCGAAGCTTCTCCACGATCTCATCTCCAACCTCGCCGGCCACGAGCGGCTTCAGCGAGCCTGCCTTGTCAACGCCCCAGGCGCTGATGTCGAATTGATCCGAGTGAAGCAATCTTGTTTTTGCTTTTTTGTCCTGGGCGAAGCGCCAAAGTTCGGGCTCGCGCGCATCGACGATGATGAGCATGTCGCTTTCGGCGTCTGTTAGCACTCGTTTTGCGACACTGCCGAGAAGAAGTTCATCGATAACACCGCCACCATGCTTGCCCATGACGATCAAATCACAGCCGAGCTTATTCGCATGAGCGACGATTTCCTGCTTGGGGTCGCCCTGGACGACGTGAATCGAAATCTCTGAGGCGGACAGTCCGGATGCGGCTGCGAGCGCCTGAAGCTCTCGATGGGCGCGCTCACGATAGCGATCAACGATGTGCTCGCCGTCGTCATATTCGAGGATCTCTTCAAACAATGGCTCGTCGAACGCATGCATCAGAATGATCGTCGCCTCGGGCGCGATGGCGTGCGCCAAGCTAACCGTCGCTGCCGACACGGGAGAGAAGTCCACAGCCACAAGGACGCGCTTGTACGCCTGAACGGGCTGCCGTTTCACGATCAGCACGGGCTGTCTGCTCTGGTGAAGAATGCGGGAAACGGTCGAGCCGATGGTAGACTGGGACAAAAATCCGCCGCCATGCGCTCCGATGACGATCAAGCCTGCATCGGTTGTGTCCGCGATAGAGCAAACCGCAGCCCAGGCCGGGCCATTTTCAAGCCGCAGCTCCGCGTAAATTCCGCAGTCCTGGCTTGCGCCCGAAACGACTTCACCCAGTTGTTTCCGAGCTTTTTCTTCGACATTTTTTGAGAATGGATCAAACGTCTCGTCAAAAAGTCGCCGCAGCGAGGTTAGGGCGCCATCGTCAATCGCGTGAACAACCGAATATCGGGCCCCAGCGGCTTTCGCGATCAGAAATCCACGCTTCAGCGCGGAGATCGAACTGCCGGAAAAATCCGTCGCGGCCAGAATGTGCGTGAATTTCGTTCTCTGGAGGTGCAATCCTCCCTCCCTGGTTCTTGCGTTAGCCTCGTTTCCCGCGAGGCGCTGAATCTATCGGGTGACACACGCGCTCGAGGTTGAGATAGGCGCGGAGTGGATACGGGCAAGGCTGCGGCGCGCTAAGCAGAGGCTCAGCACCGCGCTCCTCCTCGCGGAGGCAAACGCTATCAATGGAATCCGTCACGAAATCCGCCTTCATCGAAATCACCGCGCTGCTGATCCTGGCGACGGTAACCGGCCTTGTTGAAGCATTGCTGCGGCAATCGCTCATTGTCACTTTCACCGCCTCGGGCCTACTTGCCGGCCCTTCTGCGTTCAACATCGTCGGATCCAACGTCAAAATCTCGGTGGCGGTTGCGGATGAGGCTCGGGATCAACCCATTCCTCCCACTCGATCGCGAAGGGAATATTTTTCTCGGCGAGAAATTCCCTCACGCGCTGCTCGACCTCGTCTCTCAGCGCGAAATCTGGCTTATAGCGCAGACGTCGCCATGGCAGGATGGGCGGCTCCAGCGTGATAGCGATGATATATTCCTCCACGCTTTCGTCGTCTTTAGGGTTGCCGGTATGCGCGATGGCGACCCAGACGGGGGAAAAGGCTTTCTCCCGAAGCCAGAAGCCCCAGCCGTAATCCTCGCCGATCGGCTTGCTCAGCGAGACGGCCTTATCTTCGCGCCTCGCGATGAAATGCTTCAGTTCATCAGCTAACGCGCGGCCCCGATGGCCGTGAATATTCTGCGCGCCGCTTGGATCATCGACATAGCGGTCGGTCCTCACTTTGATGATGCGACCGGCTTTCGTGTCGCGGGACATGACGACGGCAAGCCTGACGTTTGCTGACGAGATGAGAACGGCGAGAAGAATGAAAGGGACGAGAAGCACCTCTTCCGGCACGAATTCGTACATTGCGAGCGACGGATCGAGGACGACCGACAGGCCCGTCAGAATCCCCATCGGAACGAGAAGGATCAGCGCGGCAAGCAGCGGCCCGGAAAGCAGGCCGAGCAGAATGTTCTGAAGGTGTTGCTTTCGCTCCATTCAGCTTGCTCCGACGCCCGCAAAGCAACGATCGGACCGGAAACCTAGTCTGGTCTGTTTAACGCAAAGGGCGGCGCCGCTGCGACTCATTTCACCGCAACGGCGCAGGCTTCCGCCGCGTCCGGCGCGTCAAGCAAATTGTTCTTGATCACGGCTTCGGCGCGCGCCCTTGCTTCAGCCAGATCCTTGTCGAATACTTCGGTCGTATATTCGCTCGTCGCCGTCTTGACGATCGAGTCATTGGGCGACGCGGGCGTGCTGTTCACGTCGATCGTCGTGATCGTCGAAAGCCCCGGCCGCAGCGGCTGCTTTTTCAGCTCTTCCGGGTCGATTGCGATGCGCACCGGGATGCGCTGCACAATACGGATGAAGTTGCCGGTGGCGTTGTCTGGCGGCAGCGTGGCGAACACGCTTCCCGAGCCGGGCACGACGCCTTCGACGACGCCATGATAGGTTCGTTTGCTCCCGTATAGATCGACAATGATCTCCGCCTTCTGCCCCGGCCTAATGCTCTCAAGACGGTTCTCCCAGAGATTGGCCTCGACCCAGAGATGATCCAGCGGAACGATATTCATGATCTGGTCGCCGGGCTTGACGCGGAAGCCGACCTGAACGCGGCGCTTGGCGACATAGCCCGTCGCCGGCGCGCGAATGTTCTGGCGCAGCGTTTCGACATAGGCGTCGTTGAAGCGCGCCTTCGCCCATTCGATATCGGGATGGCTGACGCGCGTCGCATTGATGAGGCGCGCATCGAACGCCTGTAGCTCGGCGCGCGTCTCGCGCAGATCGGCTTCCTGCGCCGCGAGCTGGTCCTCGGTGTTCTGCAGAAGCTGGCGCGACGCGGCGCCGCTCGGCGCGGCCGACCGATAACGGGCGAGATCGTGCCATGTCCGTTCGCGTATCGCCTTACGGGAGGCAAGTTTCTGGCATACCTGCTGCCGATTGGCGAAGAGCGCGCCGACGGCGCGCACGGCGCGGCCGAGTTCCGCCTCGGCTTGTCCCAACACCGCGCGCGCGCGCTGGGCGTCGAGCCGAACCAGCACATCGCCCTTTTTGACGAACTGTGTTTCTTCGGCATTCACAGCGGCGACGACGCCCGTAGCGTCGGCCATGACCGGAATGATGTTGCCAGTAACGAAGGCGTTGTCCGTCGTGACGCGGTCACGGTCGTAAGTGAGCCATTTGAACAGCGCTAGGAACGCGGCGACCGCAATTGCCAGGAAGACGACTTTAAGAAGAAAGGACCTTCTCGCGCGGATGCTTTTTCTCGACAGAGACATGGACTGATCACACCACCGCTTGCCGCATCAACATTTACTCCCGCGCAATCTCGTCTCAGCCGCCGGTCAGCGACTGGATTCCTTCGACGACGGGCGTGATTGGATCGGTCTCGGGCGCGGGCTTCGGATAATCCGGCCCCGGCCCGCCTGCAAAGCCGCCTCCAAGCGCCTGATAAAGATCGACAGCGGCGATCAGACGGTCGCCTTCGAGCCCGCGCAGGGTAAAGATCGCATCGAACAGGTCGGCGCGTTCCTGCAGGATTTCTCGCTGGTCGCGCAGGCCGTCGCGCAGCCGGACCTTCGACAGCGCCAGTTCGGTCCGGCGCGCCCGAACGAAACGGCTTTGCGCATCGAATTCCGAGCGCGCACGCCTGAGATTGGCGATCCCATCAGCGACCTGCTGCGCGGCCTGCAGCAGCGTGTCGTTATAGGCGTCGACTGCCTGATCATATTCCGCGCGTTGCACTTCAAGATTGCCGCTCAGTCGGCCGCCCTGGAAGACGGGCAGGCGAATGGTCGGGGCGACGACATAGCCGAGCGCGGAAGGATTGAAGAGAAAACCCGAAAGCTTACTAATCTTTGTCGAAGTGACGGAGCCTTCGAAGCCGCCGCCAAGCGCAAGATCGACGGAGGGGAGAAACAGAGTTTTCGCGGCGTGAACACGCGCCGCCCAAGCCTCGGCCCGCGCGAGCGCGGCCGCGAGATCGGGACGTCTCCGTAACAATTCGATCGGCAGAGCTTTCGGCAATGCGGGCTGCGCCGGCGCGATGCTGCCGCGCCCGTTGAGAACCGTGAGGCCCGCGTCAGGCCCCTCGCCCATTAGCCGCGCAAGCGCGTCGCGCTGCAGCGTGATCGCCGCCTTGACAGTCGCCTCGCGCCGTACGGCGACCTCTTCATTGGTGCGGGCGATCTGAACGCCATCGAGCGTATCGAGCCCGGTCCGATAGCGGGTCTCGGCCAGCGCGCGCAGCTCCCGGCGCATCTTCACCAACGTGGATGCGAGACCCGACTGCTGCGTCAGCGCGTAGCCGCGCAAATACGCTCGCGCGACCCCCGTCGTCAGGAGAAGCCGGCTTTGCTCAGTCTCGCCCGCCTGCGCCGCAGCCTCACCGATCGCGGCATCGAGTAGCGCGCGATTCTTCTGCCAAAAGTCCAATTCCCAGGTCAACGCCAGCGGATTGATGAAGGCCATGGTCTTTTCCAGACCGCCTTGCTCCGGATTGTAGGAAGCGACGACTCCGTGCAGCGGATTGCGCGACTGCCGCATACCGAACGTTGAATTGATTTCCGGCAGGAGACGGGCGCCGAAAATACGAATGGCGGCGTCGGCCTCCCGGAGCGCATTTTGCGCCTTACGGAAGTTCTGATTGTCGGCCAGCGCCTTGTCGATGATCGCGTCGAGTTCGGCGCTGCGGAAGGCGCGCCACCAGTCCTCTCGCGGCCAGGCTGTCTCGCCCTCTACGACAGGAAGGCCCGCTTGCGAGAGCGTGCGGGTCATTGCGGGCTGCTCGATGAATTGTGAGCGGTCCGCTCTGTCGATGGGCATGCACGCTGCGAGCGAAGCACAGGACACCGCGGCGACGCTAACGCGGGCCGCGCGCCCGAGTTTGGCTGAGAGCCGACGAATTTTATGAACGAGAAGCATCAATGCTCCGCCGCCATCGTCTGACGGGGAGGAGGCGCCGAGGCGCCTGCCGGCATTGCTGGATATTTCTGGAGTTTGGCAAACCAGACGACAACGCCAAGCAGGAACATAATGACGGCGCCGAGCAGAAATGCGTCATCCATCGCGAGAATGCCCGCTTGTTGGCGGACGGCGCGCGCAATCACGCGACGCGTGACCGATTCAGACAGGCCCAACGACTGAAGCTGTTGCGTTAACGCCGTCAGCGTGTCGAGCGAGGCGTAGCGGCGGCCGCCGAGATATTCGGACAGGTTGAGCTGGTGCCACGGCGCGCGGCGGAAGTAGACGACGCTCTGAAACGCGATACCAAAGGCGCCGCCGACGAGACGAAACAGCAGGAACTCTTCCGCCGCCCGCTTATACGCGGGTCCTGATAACCCGTAAGTCGCGAGGGTCGACGTCGGCGCCGATAGCGCGGCGACACAAAAGCCCAGGAAAACAACCGGTATAGCGAGCTTATCGTATGAAGCGTTCTTGTCGAAGAGCCCGAGCCAGGTGAGCACGACCGACGAGCATATGCACATCATACAGATCACAAAGCGCACATCGAGCTTCTTCGAAATCTCATACATGAAGCCCGCGAGCGGCAGGCCCGCGACCATCATCGCGAGATAGACATGGCCTGCGAGCGAGGAGGTGTAGCCGAGCAGGAGCTGCATCTGCACCGACAGCAGCGACATGAGCCCCTGTATGACGAGGAAACCGAGAAAGCCGCTGAGGACGCCAATGGCGTAACTCGAACGCGAAAAGAGCCTTACATCGACGATCGGGTGGCGTTCGCCCCATTCCCAGATGATAAAGAGAGGTAGAGAGAACATGACGGTGATCAGCGCGATCGACAGCAGTGACGAGCCGAACCAATCGAAATCATTGCCCAGGCTCAGCATCATCTGCATGGCGATTAAGGTGATCACGAGCAGCACATAGCCCACGGCGTCGAAGCGCACGATCTTGCGCTTATATTCGCGGCCGTAAAGCAGCGCGCCAATGATCGCTGAGATGAGAACGCCCAGCGTGGCGTTGGCGTAGAAGAGCCAGCGCCAGGAAAAATACTCGGCCCAGAAGCCGCCGAGAAACACCGCCAGCGTATAAGGCAATATGCCGAGCGCGGCCCAATAGCCGAGGCCGATCCTGTACTGTTTTTCTGGCAGTTCCCCCAGCGCCGCCGATTGACTGACGACCGCAAGAAGGCCGCCGAAGATCCCGAACACGAATCTCGTCGGGGCGTACATAAAAACGCTCTCGCTCGAGACGCAAATCAGCGAGGCGATCGCGTAACATAAGTAGCCGAACGTCAGCACGCGATATTCGCCGTAGCGACCGGAGAAGACTCTCGCGAGCGGCACGCCAAGGGCTACGCCGATGAGATAGAAGGTCGTTCCCCAAGCGCCGAAGCTCGGCGTAACGCCTTCAAGCGATCCGGCTGAGTAAGGCGACAGCACGCTATGGCCGGAGACATTCGACAAGACGTCGACGTATCCAATCCCCAGCGCGCCAAGAAACAGAAGCAGCTTGCCGCCAACCAGCCTATCGAATGATACGATCATGCTGGCCGCCGTTGGCGAAAATGCGGCTCGACGTTGGCGAGCGCATCCGTGACGGCGAGCACAACTTGTTGCACGATTGACTCAGATGAACGATTCACTTCCACACAAGGTGTTTCCGCCGACGGCTTTCTTCGTTAGCAAAAAGCCTGACGCGCAACAAATTCGAAAAACCAAACGTAACATTGCCTTTTTCGATACTTTCGCGTCTGTGCGCGCCAAGAAGAATGTGCGTTCAAAACGACCTCGTGAGCGCTCCATCTGATGAACGACCTTGCTTCGGCGCCGGCGCGCAAACGCTCCCCACCCAGTAGATCGCTGGGGAAACCGCAGTTGGCTTCTGGCTCAAGCCGTCGCTGTCACATTCCTTTGACAAAACCGAACGGCAGCTTCGCAAATGCGAAATTTTCCTTGCAATGCCCGCGCTGTATGAGATCCGAGAAACAGACCGCAGGCTTTCATATTGGACCGGCTCAACTATCAGCACCTGTACTACTTCTGGATGGTCGCGAAGACGGGCTCGATCAAGAGCGCCTGTGAAACGTTGAACCTCGCGCAACCCACCATTAGCGGCCAGCTCGTGCTGTTCGAGAAGGCGATCGGCTCGAAGGTGTTCAAGCGGGAGGGCCGGAAACTCGATCTGACCGAGAACGGCTGGCTCGTCTTCAATTATGCGGATGAAATATTCAGCGTGGGCGACGAACTGACTAAATGGCTGGAAGGCGCGTCTCCGGAACCGAGCCGCAATCTGAAGGTCGGCGTCTGCGACAGCGTCGACAGGTCGGTCGCGCTCCAGCTGCTGTCGCGCGCGCTGAATGCTCAGCATCCGCCGACGCTTTGCTGCGCCAACAGCGATGCGGAGCGCTTGTTGCAGGATTTGCGGCTGCGCGCCTACGATCTTGCGATCCTGACTGCGCCCACGGCGTGTTCCGATCACAACGGCGCGTCTAGCCACCTGCTTGCGACCCTCGAAATCTCTCTGGTCGGCCCGGCGGCCAAAGTGAAAAGCCATAGCAAGCGCTTTCCGCAGTCGCTTCATCGCGCGCCCGTCGTATTGCCAATTCAGAAAAGCCCCTTGCGACAATCGCTGGATCATTGGCTCGAAACTCAGGGAATTGAGCCGGAGATCAAGTCGGAAATCGGGGACAGCGAATTGAGAAAGAGCGTCGCCGCGAGTTGCGACGCACTCACTTTCGCGCCGACTGACGCGCTGCAGGACGTCCGCCAGCGCTATGGGCTGGAGGTTATCGGCGCTATTCACGGGGTGGAAGAGAGAATCTACGCGGTGACAGCTCAAAGGAAGATAAGGAATTCCGCCATTGCCCAGATCATCGGTGGCGTCGACGCGCGCTAGCTATTCCCTTGACGATCGCTGTCGCTCGACCCGAGGAGTTCTTTCAGCAGCGGGTGCTCGAAGCGACGGTTTCGGGTAATGGCGTAAAAGGACTCCGTAATCTGCTCGAGGCGACAAAGCTCGACCAACGCGCCGGATGCGAGTTCGTCCTTAACCACGACCGGCGGCGCCAGCGTGACGCTATGGCTCTCTCTGACGATCAAACGCAGCATTGCCATGTCGTCGACTTCGGCCAGCACGATTGGCCTGATGCCAGCTTCTTCAACGATGCGATCGAAAGCGATCCTGATCGCCTCTCCGCGCCCAGGGAGAACAATCGGCACTCTTGCGAGATCGTGCGGAAATCGAAAAGAAGCGCCTCTGCCCTTTCCTTTTTTCACCAGCTCGGGATGGCCAATGATGCTGACCGCCTGCTCAGCAATGAGCAGGTTCTGCCAGTCTGAATTCAGCTCCATGGTCGCCCGCTGGTTGGCGAACACGACATCGAGCGCATGCGCTTCCAGCTGGGGCAGAAGCTCTCCGAGCGCCCCCGACTTCACGACCAGCTCGACGTCCTCGCGATCGATCAGCGGTTTGAGTAACTCGATCTGGAAGTTGCGGGAAAGCGTTGCGACGGACCCGATGCGCAGCATCTGACGATGACCGAGGCTCAAGCTCTTAAATGTGCTCAGCAGCTCATCGCCGGACTTGAAGACCACCTTTGCGTAGTCGAAGGCGATGCGCCCCGCTTCGGTCAGGCGAAGCGCGCGGCCATCACGCTCGAAAAGCGTCTGACCAAGCTGCTCCTCCAAGGACTTCAGTTGGACCGATAGCGAGGACGGCGACACATTCAGCAATTTTGCCGCGCGCGTCAGGCCGCCTTCCTTTGCGATCGCCCAGAAGTATCGGAGATGATGGTAGTTCAAAAAGCTCATAAGTCATTCTATGGATCGGAACGACTCGTTCCATCAACCGAAAAATTTGCGCCGCATCAGCGACAGGCTCGCCATGGATGACGGCGACATCGGTCGATCTGAAAAGGCGGGGCTGGGCCCCTTCGCCGAGGTTCTTGTCATCTGATCGCGCCAAACGATCCGCCTTCGGGCGCACGCGCCTGTTCGCTCCAAGCGTTGTCTTTTTCCGAACGATTCATTCTAAACTTCGAATTTTTCACAAACTCGAAGTATTCATAGTCTTTTCTGACAGTTGCATTGAGGAGAAATGATGCTCAAGGATCTGTATGAAATTGGCGAATTCCCGCCGCTCGGACATGTGCCGAAGAACATGTACGCCTGGGCGATCCGCCGCGAGCGTCAGGGCCCGCCGGAAACCGCCATGCAGATGGAGGTCGTGCCGACCTGGGAACTCGACAGTCACGATGTGCTCGTGCTCGTGATGGCGGCCGGCGTCAACTACAATGGAATCTGGGCCTCGCTCGGCGAACCTGTGTCTATGTTCGACGGACACAACAGTCTGCATCACATCGCCGGCTCCGATGCATCCGGCATCGTCTGGGCGGTAGGCTCCAAGGTTAGGCGCTGGAAGATCGGCGACGAGGTCATCATCCATTGCAATCAGGATGATGGCGACGATGAGGAGTGCAATGGCGGCGACCCGATGCACTCGACGTCGCAAAGGATTTGGGGTTATCAAACACCGGACGGTTCTTTCGCCCAGTTCTGCCGCGCGCAGGACCGACAGCTCATGGAGCGGCCCAAGCACCTGACTTGGGAGGAGTCGGCCTGCTACACCTTAACGCTCGCCACCGCCTATCGCATGCTCTTCGGCCACACGCCGCATGAGTTGAAGCCCGGACATAACGTACTCGTCTGGGGCGCATCCGGCGGTCTTGGCGTTTTCGCCGTGCAGATTTGCGCGGCGGTCGGCGCCAATGCGATTGGGGTCATCTCGGATAATTCGAAGCGCGACTATGTTATGTCGCTCGGCGCCAAGGGCGTCATCAACCGAAAGGATTTCAGGTGCTGGGGTCAGCTGCCGAAGGTCAATTCGCCGGAATTCCACCAATGGACCATGGAAGCACGCAGATTCGGCAAGGCGATCTGGGACCTTACCGGCAAGAAGGACCTCGACATCGTCTTCGAACATCCCGGCGAGGCGACCTTTCCGGTCTCGGTGCTGGTCGTGAAGCGCGGCGGCATGGTCGTGTTCTGCGCCGGCACATCGGGCTTTAATATCACCTTCGACGCGCGTTACGTCTGGATGCGTCAGAAGCGCATTCAGGGCTCTCATTTCGCGCATCTGAAGCAGGCGAGCGCCGCCAACCAGTTCGTGCTCGACCGCCGCGTCGATCCCTGCATGTCCGAAGTGTTTTCGTGGACCAGCATTCCCGAAGCGCACATGAAGATGTGGCGCAACGAACATGCGCCGGGAAATATGGCGGCGCTCGTGATGGCGCCGAAGCCCGGGCTGAAGACGTTCAGCGAGACGGTCGCCGCGGCGCGCGAAGGCGCACGCGTCTCCGAACCGGCATGATCGGCGAATAGCGGCGACCGGCGCCGAGACGTCGGATCGCTTGGCGGTCGACCGCGCAGGACTCCGCTGAGGGTGAGAGGAGACGCATTGTATTGAAGGGCCAACTTTCTCAACTTTCCTGGCTCGAGGCGGAGTCCATCCATATTCTTCGAGAAGCGGTAGCGGAAGCCGAACGACCGGTGATGCTGTTTTCGGCGGGCAAGGATTCAACCGTGCTTGCGCATCTCGCGCTCCGCGCCTTTTTTCCATCCAAGCCGCCATTCCCGCTGCTGCATATCGACTCGACCTGGGAGTTCCGTTCCCTCATCGAATTTCGTGACTCCTTCGCGCGAACGCATGGCTTCACACTGATCGCTCATGCGAACGAAGACGGGCGCGCCGCGGGCATAAACCCGTTCGATTACGGCGACCGATATACGCTGCTCATGCGCACCGAGCCGCTGAAGGCGGCGCTTGATCACGGAAAATATGACGTGATTTTCGGCGGCGCGCGGCGCGACGAAGAGCGGTCGCGGGCAAAGGAGCGGATCGTTTCAGTCCGCAGCGACAAACATGTCTGGGATCCGCGCCAGCAGCGGCCCGAGTTCTGGCGTCAGTTCAATCTGCGCCTCGGCAAAGGGCAATCGGCCCGGGTGTTCCCGCTGTCAAACTGGACCGAGGCGGATTTGTGGGACTACGTGCTGATGCACAAGATTGAACTGGCGCCGCTCTATTTCGCGGCGCCGCGGTCCGTCGTCGAAAGAAAGGGTTCGTTCGTCGTCATCGACGACGAAAGCAGAATGCGATTCCAGCCCGGCGAGAGTGTCGTGACGAAGACAGTACGCTTTCGGACGCTCGGTTGCTGGCCGGTCACCGGCGCCATCGAGTCCGAAGCGGCCGATATCGAAACCGTCGTGGAGGAAACGTTGCGTTCAAAATGGTCTGAGCGGCAGGGGCGCATCAGCGACGGCGAGGACGGCGGTTCGCTCGAGCAAAAGAAGCGTGAAGGCTATTTCTAGCAACACCCGCTGATAGAGAAAGGCGAAAATCACAGGAGTTTGGAGAAAAATTCCGGTTGTCAGCGCGAAAGAGGCGCAAGCTAATTGTTTAGTCGCCGTCCAGCCGCACGCGATCTGACCAGCCTCTGGTTAAGGGTGACGTAGCCGGCGTGCAAATCATTCCCGATCTTTTCATTTCCACGACATCTCTTTTTTCATTCAATCCTCGAGGAAGCGCATGATCTGCTCCAACGACGGGCACTCGTATGGTGAGGAGGACAGGGGAGGTCTCGATGGCGCCAATATTTGGTTGCCGTACACCCAAATGAAGACCGACCCGCGGCCTTTGCTCGCTGACGCAACGCGCGGCGCACGCATTCGGCTTGCAGACGGACGCGAGTTAATCGACGGCGTCGGTTCCTGGTGGACGGCATGTCATGGCTACAATCATCCGCATATTCTCGCTGCCATGTGCACGCAGATGGAGCGTATGCCACATATCATGTTTGGAGGGATAACCCACGAACCGGCACTGCGTCTCGCCAGACGGATCGCCGCGATTTCTCCCGGCGACCTTACCCGGGTGTTTTTCGTCGATTCAGGTTCGGTCGCGGTAGAAGTCGCTCTCAAAATGGCTGTGCAGTACTGGTTGAACAAGGGAGAAACGGGGCGCACAAAATTTGTCCACTTTCGCCATGGCTACCATGGGGACACAACTGCGTGCATGGCGATCTGCGATCCGGACGAGGGCATGCACAACCACTTCGGGGATTACCTTCCAAAGAATTTTTTGGCCGATCTCCCCCGCGACAAGGAGACAAAGACGGCACTAGATGATTTGCTGAGACGAGAGCGAGATCGTATTGCTGCTGCCATCATCGAACCGATTGTGCAGGGCGCGGGAGGCATGAAATTTCATGATGCGGCGACCTTGCGGAGTGTGCGAGAGCTTTGCACAAAACATGGCATCATCATGATCGCCGACGAGATTTTCACCGGCTTTGGCCGCACCGGTAGGATGTTTGCCTGTGAACACGCGAGCGTGATTCCTGACATCATGTGTATCGGGAAAGGGCTGACTGGAGGCGCAATTACGTTGGCGGCCACGCTCGCTCGTGTTCATGTTTTCGAGGCGTTCTGGTCCGATGATCACCAGAAAGCCCTCATGCATGGTCCGACCTATATGGCAAATCCCCTCGCTTGCAGCGCCGCGAACGCATCTCTGGATCTATTCGAGAGCGAGCCCAGGTTGGAGCAGGCGCAACGGGTAGAGTTCGCTCTGAAGCGCGACCTTGAACCGTGCCGTGATCTACCAATGGTCATCGATGTACGAGTGCTAGGAGCGATTGGTGTAGTGCAATTCAACAGGGAGTTGGATCACGGAAGGGTCCGAACCAGTCTTCTCGCGCAAGGCGCGTGGGTTCGCACGTTGACGGATTGCATCTACCTCACTCCCGCGCTGAACATACAGGATGCAGAACTGCGGACATTGACGGATGCAGTCGTGGCGACCGCCAAAGCTTTATAGGTGGCGATCCTGCATTTAGGCCCTTCATTTACCTCTTATCGTTAGAAGGCAGAGTGCCAATTCGCGGGATTGAGCGGCCCAGAACCGGCCGGGCGGCCTCCTCCGCAAGCGGGTTAGGAAAGATAAACCGCTGTCAGCGCTGCAATCGTTCGTCCTGTTAACCCGAAGGACCGGCAATCTCGCCAAGGTTATGGGGACTATGGCCGCCGTCGAGATCTGGCCGGCATCAACCCGCAGCGGACTGATCGAAGCGCCGCCGAACACCTCTAGCGCCTGATTGAGAAGCTCCCCTCCGGCGAACCTAAAGTGTCCCGCCCCGAGTCCAAAAGGTCGGGGCGCGCCACGCGCCTCACCAGCCCCAATGATGGCCGCCATGTCCCCGGGGGCTGAAGTGATCGTGACCATGGCCCCAGCGCCGACCGCGGTCTGCGCCCCAATGTCCGCGATCGTGACCGATCCAGGCGCCACTGTGGCGATGGCTCTTGTTTCCATCAACGCCGAAATGGGCGCGCGGACTTCTAAATTCAAAGTTATCGCGCGCAGCCGCGGGCTCCAGCGGGAGGAAGAGTCCGGCAAGCGCGACCGCCGCCGCCGACATTTCTCTAATTCTCATTCTGGGCTCCTATTCGATCGCGCCTAGAACTCTGGCGCTAGATCACGCTGCGGTTGGGCGGACATCGCCTTACCGCAGAAAACGCGATCAATTCATAAAGTTTAATTCCGATCAGTGGTCAACTTCGCTGCTGGCCTCTGCGTGCTCGAATTCGTCCAACGCCATATGAATCGAGTCGTTCTGTTCCATGTGAGGGGCTCGCCAATTATTCCGGGAAACAATATTCGTAACCGCTCGGTCTGAAGACGAATATGCGCCAACCCATCGGCCGCATCGAAGACTGGAGCGAACTGCGGAGTAGTATGATGTTGATAAAGTGTCCGCTGTTCAACCAAGGCTAACACCAACGATTCACGTAAAGCTCCGAGATCCACTGAATTGCTTCCAAGTGCAGCATCTAACCAACACAATAGCCATATTCCACTCGAACCAAATGACTCGCTGGTCCGGAATGCGCGATGATCAGATGCCGAGGTGTGGCTTAACAGTTCTGGGGGTGAACCGACCACCAACGGGTCAACCCATATTCCGACAAACTCTTCGTTGTGCTCTTCATGAATTGTCGGGAATCGGGCGTCCCGAAACACTAGAAACTCTCGAGCTTCCCTGCAAGCGCGAGGAATATCATTGTCAGATCGAACCAAGAGCAGAAGGCACTTGTCGAAGTGTCCCATCGGAGCAGCCTCCTCTTCATTCACTTCTAAAGTCCGTCCCGTGTGGCGCCCGAAGAGCGCCCATCGATTACAAGCGCATCGTTGCCACGCCCTGTCCCGCGAGTGCCTATGTCGCCGATAGCTCACGCGCATGCCCGTCCCGCTCATGGGGAAGGCTTCGGCGAAATTGTCGTCTATCGTCACGCCGTTGCGAATTATATCCGGCATGGAACCTCCGCAAAGGTGTCCTTGTGCGGCAGCGCCGCGTCGGGCACGTCGAAAATGCTGCGCGGCAGGCCGTAAAGCTCGTCGTAATAGGAATCGAGGCGCTTCGTGATCTGCCCATCGTAACGCGGGCGAATATGCAGCGTCTTGCCGCGCGTGTAATGCGAGACTTGGCCATCGCGCACGACGAGAGCGCCATCCTTGAACACGAGGGCCGCGCGCCGGAACATGCCGGCGACGTCGCGTCCAGGCTTATAAACGGCGATGTCGGCGACGGCGCCGGGACTGAGCCGGCCGCGATCGACGAAGCCAAAGAGCTTCGCGGCGCCGGAGCGGCTCATCTGCGCGATTTCGTAAAGCGTGTATTCGCGCGAAATCGACGGCAGCGTGGTGTGCTCCAGCACCTCAGCCGGAAGGCGCGCAAGATGCTGCGCGCGAAGATCGGCGCTCATCAGCAGCGCGAAGAGTTCCGGATAGGTCGTGAAGGGACCGCCGTTCGGATGGTCGGTGGTGAAGAACACCTGCTCAGGATTTTCAATGAGCAGGAAGAGCTCCAGGCCCGCCGCCCATTGGATGGCGTTGTAGTAATTTGAAACCTTATAGACGTAGGGCACGATGCCGCCGCCATTGGCGTCGCCGTCGAAGATCGCGCCTTTCTTCGGAATCGCGCCGGGAAGGCTGTTGAACTGTTTCAGAACGTCGGACGAGATCGTCACCGTGTCCGAGAACATCACTTGGCCGACGTCGACGCTCACATTCTTATTGGCGTTGATCTTCTCGGCGAAGAGCGCGCCGGCCGACGAGAAGCCGTTCTTGCCTTCCTTGCCATAGGCGTAGAACTGCACATGGGCGAGATGCAGCGGCAGCCCCTGCGCCGCGTCGATCGTGGCGA
>NZ_JADNRA010000020.1 GCF_015709525.1 Methylocystis sp. L43
CTTGCGCGAAGCGGGCGATGACCGCGGCGTCGATCGGATCGGTCTTGGCGCGCCGACCAAGCGCCTGCGCAAAGTGACGCACCTGCGCCGGATTGACGACGACGATGGGCAGAGAGGCGGCGGCAAGCGCCGCAGCGACCACGGTCTCGAAGCCGCCGGTGGCTTCGAGCGCGATCAACGCGGGCGACAGCCCTTTTAGCCGTTCGACGAGCTGCGCAACGCCTTCGCCATTACGCGCCACCATAAAGGCCGCGCCTTGCGGAAGCGCATGCACATCAAGCCGGTCTTTGGAAACATCGATCCCGACATATACAGCGTCCATCATGTCCCGTCCTTGCCTAAGCGGGCTTCGCTTCGCGCGGCCCAAGCGACTGTTCGGGTTCGATGGAACGGCAGACGGGCGGCCAAGCTGAGGAACGGGCTCGATCGCCCGAGGATGAGCCGGCGTCCCGTCCGCCACCGCAGCGGCAATGTTAGCCGATCCGGCACGGTTTAAGTTACAAGGATGAGGGTGAGGAAACAATTCTTCACCCGATCGCCCTGAGCTAGATGTCCACGAGTTCCGTCGCGAACGCGGCGCGCTCCTGGATGAAGGCGAAGCGCGCTTCCGGCCTGTTGCCCATCAGCCGCTCGACGCAGTCCGCGGTCTCCTCGCGGTCTTCCGGCTCCACGACGACTTTGAGAAGCGTGCGCTTGCTCGGGTCCATCGTCGTTTCCTTGAGCTGAGCCGCACTCATCTCGCCCAGCCCCTTGAAGCGGCCGGTCTCGATTTTTCCCTTCCCGGTCAGTTCCTTGGCGATCAATTCCTCGCGATGTTCATTGTCGCGCGCATAGACGGTCTTCGCGCCTTGCGTCAGCTTGTAGAGCGGCGGCTGCGCCAGATAGAGATGGCCGTTCTCGATGAGGCGCGGCATCTGCCGATAGAAGAAGGTGATGAGCAGCGAGGCGATGTGCGCGCCGTCGACGTCGGCGTCGGTCATCACGATCACCTTCTCGTAGCGCAGATCCTCATCGCGGTAATGCGCGCCCAGTCCGCAGCCGAGCGCCTGGGTGAGATCGGCGAGCTGCTGATTGGCGAGGAGCTTGTCCTTCGTCGCCGAGGCGACGTTCAAAATCTTGCCACGCAGCGGCAAAATGGCCTGCGTCGTGCGGTTGCGCGCCTCCTTCGCCGAGCCGCCGGCGGAGTCGCCTTCGACGATGAACAGCTCCGAGCCCTGCGCCGAATTATTCGTGCAGTCGACGAGCTTGCCGGGCAGCCGCAGCTTGCGGGTCGCGGTCTTGCGGGCGATGTCCTTCTCGGCGCGGCGGCGCAGGCGCTCCTCGGCGCGCTCCACGGCGAAATCCAACAGCTTATTGGCCTGCGAGGGGGCGCCGGCGAGCCAATGGTCGAAGGCGTCGCGCACCGCGCTCTCGACGATGCGCGCCGCCTCGGCGCTCATCAGCCGGCTTTTGTTCTGGCCCTGGAATTCCGGCTCGCGCATGAAGACCGAGATCATCGCGGCCGACTGGCCCATGAGATCGTCGGCGCCGATGTCCTTGGCGCGCTTCGCCTGTCCGACCCGCTCGGCGTGATCCTTGAGCGCCTTTAGGAGCGCGGCGCGAAACCCCGCCTCATGCGTGCCGCCGTCCGGCGTCGGAATCGTGTTGCAATAGGAGTGGACGAAGCCGTCATCCTCGGCGAACCAGGAGACCGCCCATTCGAGCGAACCGTGCCCGCCTTCGCGCGTGATCTTGCCGACAAAGGGCTGGTCGGTGACAAGCGCCTTGCCGTGGATCTCGCGCGCCAGATAATCCTTCAGGCCGCCGGGAAAGCGCAGCACCGCCTCATGCGGCGTATCGGCGCCAGGCTCGATCAGCGAAGGATCGCAGCGCCAGCGGATTTCGACGCCGCCGAAGAGATAGGCCTTGGAGCGCGACATGCGGAAGAGCCGCGCCGGCTTCCAATGCGCGCCGGCGCCGAAAATCTGCGCGTCGGGCTTGAAGCGCACCTTGGTGCCGCGCCGATTGTTGACGCGGCCAAGCGTCTCGAGCTTGCCGAGCGGCAAGCCGCGCGAAAACTCCTGGCGGTAAAGTTGGCCGGCGATCGCCACTTCGACTTCAAGCTTTTCGGCCAACGCATTGACGACGGAAACGCCGACGCCGTGCAGGCCGCCCGAGGTCTGATAGGCGCCTGAATCGAACTTGCCGCCCGCGTGGAGCGTGGTCATCACCACTTCCAGCGCCGACTTCTTGGGAAATTTCGGATGGGACTCGACCGGAATGCCGCGGCCATTGTCGATGACCGTGAGCCAGCCCTCCGTTTCGAGCGTCACTTCGATGAAGGTCGCATGGCCGGCCACGGCCTCGTCCATGGCGTTATCGAGCACCTCGGCGAAGAGGTGATGCATCGCCGCCTCATCGGTGCCGCCGATATACATGCCGGGGCGCCGGCGGACGGGCTCGAGCCCCTCCAGCACTTCGATGGAGGCGGCGGAATATTCCGCCGGCCCGCGCTTCGGGGCGGGTTTCGACGCGGGCGCCTTGCGCGGCGCGCCGCTGAACAGATCGGGTTTTGAAGCCATGAGCGATCTTAGCGCGATTCGCGACAAGGTGGGTCGGTTCGGCGCACGCGCATTCGCGTGGCCGACATAGGGAATTCACAAAAAAGGCAGACGAGGCTTGCGCTTGTCGCACAGGCGGCACTGAGGCATGCTCGGACCCGGCTAAATACTCACTTAAGGATTTTTGCTCAACCGAAAAAATTGGAGCTCATCCATGGCGCACGACGAAGCATTAGCCGTGTACGAGGTCACCCCTCCACCTGCCGCCGTAGCTTTCACGCCCGCTTTCTTCGTCGAAAGCACAGCGCCCGACAATATCGACGACAAGGAAAGCGCTCCGTCAACTCCTGAAAATTGCGAATCTTCGGACATCGAAAAGATCGTCAAGGTATTGGCCAAACAGGAGAAGCCTAAACTCCTGATTACCGTCCACGGCTTCAACACGCCGCGAAAGAAAGTTCTTGAAACTTTCAAAGAATCTTTCATCGCGTTGAACGACGACGATGAGCTCAAAAACCGCGGCCTCGTTTGCATCGGTTATCGTTGGCCGTCGGAAGCGATGGGAACCCCTTGGCGAAGCGGTTTGAACGCCGCGCCATTATTCCTCCTTGGCATTCTCTTCGTCTCGCTCGCCGCCGTATATCTCGTGAACTTCTCTTTCGAAATTTGCGACTGGTGGAAGCTCACGCGCGTCGTCGTGACGGCCGTGACGGCGGCGATGGCCGTCATTCCCCTCACCCTTTTTGGCTTGCGGCTCATCGTCTATTTTCGTGACGGCTTCCGGGCGACGAATTACGGCGTGCCGGACCTCGTCAATCTTATCCGAGACATCGACGACAGACTTCCCAAACGGCCGAACGATGACCCCGACGATCTTATCGGAAGGGTTGAGCTGTCTTTTATCGGCCATAGCATGGGCGGCTTCGTCGTCACCAACGCCGTGCGCATTCTCTCCGACGTGTTTTCCCCACTCGCGATCGCCGCCATGCGCCATGGCCCGGAGACGCTCGGAAGCGACGAGGAGCGCAGGCAGCGCGAGCTCAGATCGAAAATTGGAAAGAATTTTGTGTTACGCCGCCTCGTTCTCGTCTCGCCCGATATTCCCTCGGAGGTGCTGCTGTCGGGTCGAAGCAATGCGCTGCATTCGTCGCTGATCCGCTTTCAGGAGGCCCATCTTTTTTCCAACGAAGGCGACGAAGTTTTGCGCGACATTTCGACGGCGGCGAATTTCTTCTCGCTGCCGACGAAGAGCCGCAGGTTCGGCTATCGGCTCGGCAATGTCGGCGTGCTGACCGGCTGGGGACTTTCCGAACAGCTGACGCTCGGCAATCTGCGCGTCGGCGCGTGCACCCTTTACGAGCTTTACGCTGAACTCGACGCCGTGCAGTCGGAAGAGTCATTCGCTCAACGGCTGACCTATTTCGACTGCACCGACAGCATCGACGCCGAGGGCCGTGGGGTGGTGACCGACGCCGCGCCTGGCGTATCGCCGAACTTATCCTGGCTTGGACATCTGCGCCTGCTGTGGGTCTATGTCAGAGGCGAGGTTGACGTCCACTCCGGCTATTTCCTGAAGCCCAGCCTCGTGCGCGCGCTGATTTATCGCTTCGCCGCCATCGGCTATGGCGACGCGGAGAAGCTTTACGGCGGTCTCGGAGCGCTAAGCGCGGAATGTGAAAAATATCAGATCAAGGCGCTGAAGCCGGGCCAGCGCAGCGTCGCGGCCGCTGCGGCGGAAGACGCGAAAGCAGCCGCCTCGCCATGATCGGCCTCATCGTCGCCCTCTTGAGCGTGCTGCTGCCGCTGGCGCATCTCGCGCTCAGCAAGACGCCGATGACTCGCGCGCGCGTGGTTCGCGTGCTGCTGCTTTACGCGCTGGTTCTCGACGTCGGCGTCATCGGCCTGCCGCTCGGCTTCGTCCCGCATGTCTTCTTCCCCGATCAGACGGCGCGCAGCATCGGCTGGGCGCCGGGCAGCCCGTTCCAGTTCGAAGTCGGCGTTCACGACGGCGCCTGGGGCGTTCTGGGTTTTCTCTGCATTTGGATCCGCGGCGCCTTTTGGCTCGCCACCGGACTTGGATGGTCGTTGTTCATGCTCGGGGCGACCTATGGGCACATCGAGCAAACGCTTCGCGCCGGCGATTATGCGCCCTACAACTTTTTGACGATTTTCTCCGACGGCTTTATCGCGTTCTGGCTGCTCCTGCTGCTCTATCTCCGCCATCGCTGGAACGCGGAGAAAGCCTAGGCGCAGATGGATGGCCGCGCCGATTCGCGCATGCGGCGACTGAATGCCGTCAGAGGGTGAGATGGAAACGAAGGTCGATGAAATCGCCGAGCGCATCTATCGCCTGTCGACGTTCGTGCCGGAGATCGCGGCGCCGGCCGGTTTCACCTTCAACCAGTTCCTCATCGACGCCGACGAGCCGCTGCTGTTTCACTGCGGGCCACGTGCGCTGTTTGCGAGCGTATCGAAGGCCTTGGGCGCGATCATGCCGATCGGACGGCTGCGCTGGATTTCCTTCGGCCATGTCGAAGCCGATGAATGCGGCGCGATGAATCTCTGGCTCGCCGCCGCGCCGCAGGCGCAGGTCGTTCACGGCCAGACCGCCTGCATGGTGTCGCTGAACGATCTCGCCGACCGGCCGCCGCGCGCTCTAGGCAATGGCGAGATCATGGACATCGGCGGAAGGCGCGTGCGCTACATTGATACGCCGCATGTGCCGCATGCGTGGGAATCGGGGCTGATCTATGAGGAGACGACCCACACGCTCTTTTGCGGCGATCTCCTCACGCAAATCGGTCAGGGGCCGGCCATCACGCGCGACAGCGTGCTCGAAGCGGCGATGACGGCGGAGAACGCCTTTCAGGCCACGTCGCTGACGCCGATGACCGGCCCGACGATCCGCCTGCTCGCGGCGCTGGAGCCCCGCCGTGTCGCGGTGATGCACGGCTCCAGTTTCGAAGGCGACTGCGCCGCCCTGCTCTCGCAGCTCGCGGATTTTTATGACGCGGCGCTTGCAGCGAAAAGTTCGCGCTCACCCTCCCCTTGAGGGGGAGGGTCGCATTGCGCAGCAATGCGGGGTGGGGTGATACTGGGATGAATCCGTCAACAGGCGCGCGTCGAGCCGTCCGCTTAACGACGATCCTTTACGATGCGGCTCCACCCCACCCCGGCGCTGCGCACCGACCCTCCCCCTCAAGGGGAGGGTGGGTAAAGCGCCGTATGGATCGTGTCCAACACGCCATCGATATTGTCGAAGACGTCTGCGTTCCAGAAACGAAGAACACGGTAGCCCTCGTTGTCCAGCCAAGCCGTGCGCGCAGCGAGACGAAATCGACGACATACGGGCCGATGGGCGCCTGACGACGAAAATGCGTCTTGACGAGCGGCACGCGGTCGAGCGCGCGCCACAGGCGATCTTCGGCGCTGGTCGCATTGGCGCGAAGTCGTTTTGCGTTGGCGCGACGAAAGCCGCTAAGCCCGTCATTAGTTTTCATCGAGCCTCATTCTTACGCTTCTTTGGGCAAAGGGCGTAACCTCACCCTCCCCTTGAGGGGGAGGGTCGCATTGCGAAGCAATGCGGGGTGGGGTGAAGGCGCAAACGCATCGACGCCATGTCCATCCTGGGGTAAGACATTCAGCCAAAACTGTAAGGAAAACATGCAACGCTTCTTCGTCGCTCTCGCCGCCGGTCTCGCCAGCGTCTGCCTCCTCGCCGCGCCGGCGCAGGCTGAAAAACTGCGCATCGCGCTGCAGAAAACCGGCACGCTCGGCTGGGAACTTGCCGTCGCTAAGGCGTTCGGCCTCGACAAGGAGGCGAAGCTCGACATCGACGCCACCGAACTCGCCTCGACCGACGCCGGCAAGATCGCCATCCAGGGCGGCGGCGCCGACCTCATCCTCTCCGATTGGCTGTGGGTCGCCCGCCAGCGCGCGCAGGGCGCGAAGCTGACCTTTTATCCGCATTCGTCGGCGATCGGCGCGGTGATGACCAAGAACCCCGCGATCAAAAGCGTCAAGGATCTCGCCGGCAAGACGCTTGGCGTCGCCGGCGGGCCGCTCGACAAGAGCTGGCTCATGCTTAAGGCCTATGCGCTGAAGAACGGCGTCGATCTCGACAAGTCCGCAACCGTGCTCTACGGCGCGCCGCCGCTCATCGCCGAAAAGGCGCTGCAAGGCGAGATCGACGCGGCGCTCGAATTCTGGAATTTCGCCGCCGATCTTGAAGCGCAAGGCTTCACACGCGCCGTCGAACTCGCCGATGTCGAACGCGCGCTCGGCGCCACGGGCGACGTCGTCGTGACCGGCTATGTCTTCGACGAAGGCTTCGCAGGCAAGAACAGGGACGCGCTCGCGCGCTTCTTCGCGATGAGCAGGAAAGCTAAGGAGCTGATCGCCACGTCTGACAAGGCCTGGGCCGCCGCCGCGCAGCGGCTTCGCGGCAAGGACGCCAGGACGCTCGAGATTTACCGCAAGCGCTATGTCGCCGGCGCGCCGAAACGCTCGATTGCGCAGGAGGAGACCGACGCGCGCACGCTCTATGGCGCGCTCGCCGCGCTGGGCGGCGAAAAGCTCGTCGGCCCGAGCCAGACGCTTGATCCGGGGACCTTCTACAAGGGCGCCGAGGTCAAGCCGCATTGATCCGTTTCATCTCGCTTGCGGCTCTGCTTCTGCTTTGGCAAATCGGCGCATGGCTTTCCGATCCGCGCCGAATTCCGGGACCGATGGCCGTTTTCGAGAAGATTTATGAAGAGGCGGTCTCCGGCGCGCTGTTCTCCAATCTCGCGGTCACGCTGGCGCGCGTCGTCGCCGCCTTCGCGCTCGCCATGAGTTTCGGCGCGGCGATCGGCTATGTCATGGGTCGCAACAAGCTCGCCGACCGGCTGCTCGATCCCTGGCTGGTCACGCTGCTCAATCTGCCGGCGCTGGTCGTCATCGTCCTCGCCTATGTCTGGGCCGGCCTCACCGAAGTCGCCGCGATCGGCGCCGTCGCGCTCAACAAGCTGCCTAACGCCATCGTCGTCGTGCGCGAAGGCGCACGGGCGCTTGATCCGCATCTTGAGGACATGGCGGAGGTCTTCCGATTTTCGCCCGCCGCGCGTCTGAAGCATCTCATCCTGCCGCAGCTCGCGCCCTATCTTGCGGCGGCGACGCGCTCCGGCCTGTCGCTCGTCTGGAAAATCGTTCTCGTCGTCGAACTGCTGGGGCGCTCAAACGGCGTCGGTTTCGAAATCAACATGGCCTTTCAGCTCTTTGACATGAAGCTTCTGCTTGCTTACGCGCTTCCCTTCGTCGCGCTGATGCTCGGCGTCGAAACGATTCTGGTGCAGCCTCTTGAACGACACGTCTCCCGCTGGCGGCGCGGCGTCTCTCGACGTCTCGATCGCGTCTAAGGATTATCATTCCGCCAGCGGTCGGCCGCTTCGCGCGCTGGAGGGGCTGCGGCTGACGCTGCCCGCGGGACAGGCGGGCGCGGTCGTCGGCCCTTCCGGCTGCGGCAAGACGACTCTGCTGCGCCTCATCGCCGGACTCGACAAGGACTATTTCGGAACGATCGTCCTGCCCGAACACGGCCGACTTGGCATGGTCTTTCAGGAGCCGCGATTGCTGCCCTGGCGCAGCGTCATAGACAATATCCGCGTCGCCGCGCCGCAAGCGCCCGAAGACGACATCGCCGCGCTTCTCGACGAACTCGGTCTCGCCGAGCACGCGGCGCATTTCCCGCGCGAACTTTCGCTCGGCCTCGCGCGGCGCGTCGCGCTTGCGCGGGCGCTCGCCGTCAAGCCGGACCTGCTGCTGCTGGACGAACCGCTGGTTTCGCTTGACGCGGCGCTTGCCCGAGATCTGCGCGAGATGATCGCAAGGCTCATCGACGAGCGGCGCATCACCACGCTGATCGTGACGCACGATCTGCGCGAGGCGATTGCGCTTGGAGACAGACTGTTCCTGTTGTCGGCGCGTCCCGCGCATGTCGTCGCCACGATCGATGTGCCGGCGCCGCGAAGGACGTTGGCGAAAGAGACGGCGGAAAGGCTTGAAGCGCAGGCGAGAGACGCGCTTGCCGCGGCGCACGCCGGGTCGCAGCCGGGACATCCTTAGCGCTCGAGCGTGTCCTGCTCACCAGGGAATATCTTCGCCGCGGTAGTCGAGATAGCGGCGCGTGTCGGCGAGCGTCAGCGATTCGGCGACACGAATGATTCCGGCCACGCTGTCGCGCACGTCGAGCGTGGCGTCCGCCCCGCCCATGTCGGTGCGCACCCAACCGGGGTGCATCGCGACGACGATGACGCCTTCCGCCTTCAGATCGGCGGCGAGACATTGCGCGATCTTGTTCAGCCCCGCTTTAGATACGCGGTAGGCGACATTGAATGTCCCCTCGAGCGACATCGAACCGAGTATGCTCGACATCATGACGATGCGGGGACGAGCGCCGCGCTTTACAAGCGGCAGAAAGGCCTGGACGACGCGTAGCGGACCCAGCGTATTGACCGAGAGAAGATCGAGCGCGCCCTCGAAATCCATGTCGGTGGAGGATTGACGCTGCGGCCCATAGGCGCCGGCGTTGACGACGAGCGCATCGATCGGATCGGAAACCCGCGCGGCGGCGGCCTCGATCTCGGCCTCATTGCGAACGTCGAACTGCAGGATCGCCGCCTCGGGCGCGGCCGCTTTCAGCGCCGCCACGCCCGCCGCGCTGCGCGCGCTCGCGGTCACGCGCTCCCCTCGCGCTGAAAGCTGACGCGCAGCCTCCAATCCAATGCCGCGGCTCGCGCCGGCGATGAGCCAATGGGACATGTCCTGTTCCTATGCGTTTGCATAAAATATTTTTGCTGCTTGGGAATATAGCGTCGACGCGCTGCGGGACAGGCTTGCCCAGACGTCATGTGGCGGTGCAGTATTCGCCCGTTCAAGGGGGCCTTTTTCATGAACGACATGACAATTGAGGCGTCGCGGCGCGCGCCTGAACTGAGCGACATTGTTTTCACTGGCCGAGACGACGAATTTCGCGACCTTCTGCGCAAAGGCGCGCTTCTCGAGATCGTGACCTTCGGCTTCTACCGCTTTTGGCTGGCGACCAAAATCCGCCAGCATCTGTGGTCGCATACAATGCTGGACGGCGACGCCTTCGCCTATCTTGGCACGGCGCGCGAATTGCTCATCGGCTTCCTATTCGCCATCGCGATTCTGGCGCCGATCTATCTCGCCTCCTTCCTGCTCGGCGTCGAAGCCGAACGCGCACAATCATTCGCATCGTCCGTGTTCGGCGTTTTCTTTCTGACTTTTTGGCAGTTTGCGATCTATCGGGCGCGGCGCTATCGCCTGCATCGCACGGCCTGGCGCGGGCTGCGCTTTCACATGGACGGCTCCGGCGTTTCCTATGCGCTGCGCGCCATGGGCTGGGGCTTTGTCAGCGTCGTCACGCTCGGGTTAGCGCTGCCGTGGATGCAGGCTGCATTGGAACGCTACAAGATGCGCCATACCTATTACGGCGATCTTCGTGGGGATTTCATTGCAACCGGCGGCCGTTTCTTCAAACAGGGCTGGCTGCTTTGGATCGGCGCCGCCTTCACGGCGGCTGCTTACTTCGTCGGGCCTGTCCTCTATGAACTCACGAAGCAAGGCGCTTGGTTCCTGTTGATGCTGCCGACCCTTCCAGCCTTGGTCTTCATATATGCGCGGTTTAAGGCCCTGCAGTGGAAGTGGTGGCTGGAAGGCGTGCGCATCGGCGACGTGCGGGCGGCCTCGACCCTGCAGCGCCACGCGCTGACTAGAAATTATTGGATTTTCGTCGGCCTTTTCTTCGCTTCGCTGCTGGCGGCGGGGATCGGCGCGGCGCTCGCCATCGCCTTCCTGCCCAAAATCCTCGGCGTCGTCTTGGCTGTATTCTTCTATCTAGCGCTGATCGTGCAATATTCGATTCTGTGGCGGACTTACTTCATCCAGCGGGTGTGGCGGATCGTCGTCAATTCGCTGACGATTCATAATCTGCACACGGCGCAAGAAGTCGCGATGCGGCTCGACGCGTCATCGCCCACCGCGCTCGGCGAAGGCTTCGCAGATAGTCTCGACGTCGCCGGGTTCTGACGGCGTGAACGAAAAATTCGAGGCGATCTATTTCGACGGCTTGGTCAATAAAAAGCGCCGAGTCACGCTAACCTTCAGCGACGCGCTGGAAATATGCGAGGACGGCGCGGCTCTCTCGGCATGGTCGTACACAGACGTGCGCCGCATCCCCGCGCCAGCCGACGTGATGCGGCTACGGGCGATTGGCGCCGCGCAATTGGCGCATCTCGACATCCGCGATGACGACACTCAGCGCGAGGTCGAACGCCATTGTCCGAAGCTCGCGGATGACGCGGCGCACGACGGTTCGACGCTTAAAATTGTCGGCTGGTCGCTCGCCGCGACTGCTTCGATCATCGGCCTCGTTTGGTTCGGCGTTCCCTTCGCCGCGGACCGCTTGGCGCCGCTCGTGCCCATTTCATGGGAAAACCGTATTGGCGAAGTGGCCGAACGGCAGATGCGCCAAATGTTCGACGGCAAGAGCTGCACAACGCCCAAGGGCTCGGCCGCGCTCGTGAAGCTCTCCAAACGCTTGCAGGACGCGTCCGGCCTTCGCGTGACGGCGACCATCGAGGCGCTCTCCGAAAAAACGCCAAACGCCTTCGCCCTTCCAGGGGGTAAGGTGTTCGTCCTTGCGGGACTATTGGAGAAGGCGCAGTCGCAAGATGAAATCTTGGGCGTGTTGGCGCATGAACTCGGTCATTTGCAGAACCGCGATCATCTGCGCCGCATCATCGCCGATGGCGGAACCGCCTATCTCTTCGGCCTGCTGTTTGGCGACGTGGCCGGCGGCGGCGCGGTGGTTTTCGCCGGCAAGACCTTGCTCAACGCCGCCAATTCGCGGGAAGCAGAGGCGCGGGCCGACGCGTTCGCGGCGCAGACGCTCGCCCGCCTCGGCCGGCCCGCGAAACCGATGGGCGAATTGCTGCTGCGCGTGACGGGCAAGGAGAAAGACGGCTTCCTCACCATCCTCCACGATCACCCCTTGAGCGAAGACAGACTCGCCAAGCTGTCGGCCGCGGACAAAGCCACGGCCGATCCCGTGCTCACAGACGACGAATGGAAGGCGCTGAAGACGATCTGCGACTAGCCCTATCTACGGCGCCGCGGGCGCGGGCGCCGCTTCGATCCGCGCGACGCCGTCGCGCACCGCCGCCTGCACCTTCTCGAAGGCGCGCACCTCGATCTGGCGCACGCGCTCACGTGACACGCCGAATTCCTCGGAGAGCGTTTCGAGCGTGACAGGATCGTCGGACAGTCGGCGCGCCTCGAAGATGCGCCGCTCGCGCGGATTGAGCACGTCAAGCGCGCCGCGCAGCGCCTTCAGGCGATTGTCGCTTTCTTCGTGAGCGACGAGCAGATGCTCCTGATCGACGCTATCGTCGACGAGCCAGTCCTGCCATTCGCCTTCGCCCTCCTCGCGCAAAGGCGTGTTGAGCGACGCGTCGCCGCCCATGCGGCGATTCATGTCAATGACGTCCTGCTTGGACACGCCAAGCCGATGCGCGATCTTTTCGACGTTCTCGGGCTTCAAGTCGCCTTCTTCGAAGGCCGAGATGCGGCTCTTGGCCTTGCGAAGGTTAAAGAAGAGCTTCTTCTGGCTCGCGGTGGTGCCCATTTTGACGAGCGACCAGGAGCGCAAAATATACTCTTGGATGGAGGCGCGGATCCACCACATTGCATAGGTCGCAAGGCGGAAGCCGCGCTCGGGCTCGAAGCGCTTGACGGCCTGCATGAGGCCGACATTGCCTTCGGAAACGATTTCCCCGATCGGCAAGCCGTAGCCGCGATAGCCCATGGCGATCTTCGCCACGAGACGCAGATGCGACGTGATCAGCTCCTGCGCGGCTTTCGCGTCTTCATGTTCGCGCCAGCGCTTGGCAAGCATATATTCCTGCTGCGGCTCCAACATTGGAAACCGCCTAATTTCAGATAGATAGCGGGCTAGGCCGTCTTCTGAGACGATTGGCAAGGCATTCGCCATAAGTCCCTCCTGACGAACCCCCTGAGTATGGCGGGTCCGCGAAGCGCGGCCACAAAACGCCGGCCGCGACAGGGGGACATTATAGGGCGCCCCTAGTGGGCTGGAAAATGACAATTGCGTGAAGGGACGCTAAAGCACGGATTAAGATTCAGCAATGTGAATGACGCGTTTTCAGAGGCTCGGCCGCGCAAGTTTGCCGCGCAAGATTGGCGAAGATTCTGCCCGTTATGATTTCGCGATCTTCTGGCGAGAATTCACTTCGACATGCCGCCCAGCACGCCGCGCAGAATTTGGCGCGCGATCTGTGTCCCGGCGGAACGCGCCGCCGATTGGATCGCGGCGCGCGCCGCGAGTTCGGCGGGCGACATGCGTTTCTTGTCGCCCTTGCCAAAAATGCCGCCCCATATGCCGCCCAGCGTGCCGAGCAGACCGCCGCCCGCGCCGCTTTCAGCCTCACCCTTGCCCTTCGCGCGCGCCTGCAGCATTTCGAATGCGGACTCGCGATCGACCATCGTGTCGTATTTTCCACCATAGGCGCTCGCGGCCATGACGGCCTTCCGCTCCTGCGGCGATATCGGTCCCACGCGGGCGGAGGGCGGCGCGATCAACGTGCGTTCGACGACTTCCGGCGTTCCCTTGGCGTCGAGCATCGACACCAGCGCTTCGCCGACGCCAAGCTGCATGATCGCTTCGGCTTCCTCGATGGCGTGATTGTCGCGAAAGGTCTCGGCGGCGGCGCGCACCGCCTTCTGATCGCGGGGCGTAAATGCGCGCAGCACATGTTGAATGCGGTTGCCGAGCTGGCCCAGAACCGTATCCGGCACGTCGAGCGGATTTTGCGTGACGAAATAGACGCCGACGCCTTTCGAGCGGATAAGACGCACGACCTGCTCGATCGCGGACAGCAGCGCCTTCGGCGCGTCGCTGAACAGAAGATGCGCCTCGTCGAAGAAGAACACGAGCTTCGGCTTATCGAGATCGCCCACTTCCGGCAGGGCTTCGAACAGCTCCGAGAGCATCCACAGAAGGAAGGTGGCGTAGAGCCGCGGCGCGCGCATCAACTTGTCCGCGGCGAGGATATTGATCACGCCGCGGCCGTCGCGATCGACTCGCAGGAAATCCATGATGTCGAGCGCCGGCTCGCCAAAAAATTTGTCGCCGCCCTGCGTCTCCAAGACCAACAGCTGCCGCTGAATGGCGCCGACGCTCGCGGGCGCCACATTTCCGTATTTCTGCTTATATGTCGCGGCGTTCTCCGCAACATGCGCGAGCATCGCCCGCAGATCCTTCAAATCGAGCAGCAACATGCCCTGCTCGTCCGCAACCCTGAAAACGACATTCAGAACGCCCTCTTGGACGTCGTTCAAATCGAGCAGGCGCGACAGCAGCAGCGGCCCCATTTCCGAAATGGAGGCGCGAACAGGGTGTCCCTGTTCGCCGAAGACATCCCAAAAGGCGACGGGAAATCGGTCGGGCTCGTAAGCAACGCCAATCTCCTTGGCGCGCGCGACGAACGCCGACTTGCCTTCGCCCGCCTGCGACAGTCCCGCGAGATCGCCTTTGACGTCGGCGAGAAAGACGCAGGTCCCGGCGTTCGAGAAGCCTTCGGCGAGCAGCTGCAGCGAAACGGTTTTGCCGCCGCCTGTTGCGCCCGCGATCAAGCCATGACGGTTGCCAAGCGCGAGCAGAAGGTAGTGGTAAGCGCGCGGCTTTCCGTCCTTCATGCTTGCGCCGACGAGGATTTTGCCTGCAACGGCGCTCGGAGTTTCGCTCATAGTTAAAGCGCTTTCACAGTCAGGAATCGCAATTGCGCGAAGCTACACCATCGGCGCGGGACGCGCATGTCCAGCCCCTTCGGCGCCGCACAGGCGGCGACAGCGCTTGGCGAATGCAAAAGGGCGAGATAAGTTCCCGCCGGGAGAAGCTCCGGAGAAGGTCCAATGAAGCTACGCTGGGCGATGATCGGCGTCGTCGCCGCCGCCGGCGTCGCGCAGGCGGTCGGCGCGACGAAGCCGCGAACGGCGCCGGCGAAGCTGGCGCAAACCGTCGATCTGGAGAACCAGCGTCCCGTGCCGCTGAAAAGCTTCGAGATCGTCATGGCGGCGACAGACAAGACGACGCCGGAAGCCATCGTCGGGAAGCTTGATCAGCCGCTGGCCGCCGGAGGCCGCACGCGGTTTCCCATCACGGGCGCCAGAGGTTGCCGCTTTGAGGCGCGCTGGACGTTCGACGATGCGAAAGACTCAGGCGACGTCGACTTATGCAATGACGCCCATATAGTTTTCGCGGATTAATCCTATTCGCGGTCCGCTCAGCGGACCCGCTGCGGCGCGCGCCGCCCATGACAACAATCAGGAAACGCACGATGGCCAACGGATCGAAGGGTGGCGCAAAGGGAGTCAAGCGCGGCGTAAAGGGCGCACAAACCGCCAGCGGACCAGGAATTTCGAGGCCGCTGCTGATCGGCGTCGGCGCTGTCTTCGCGCTCATGTTCGGCGCCTTTGTCTATTTCACCAGCGGCAAGCCGACGACGTCGACGGATAACATCGGCGGACCTTTTCAGCTCACCGCGCATACCGGGCAGCAGGTGACAGAGCAGGATTTTCTGGGCCGGCCCTTCCTCGTCTTCTTCGGCTATACGCACTGTCCCGACATTTGTCACACCACGCTCTTCGAGATGTCGGAGATCTTGCGGGCGATGGGGCCGGATGCGAAGGTCGGCGCGCTGTTCGTCACCGTCGATCCGGAGCGAGACACGCCCGAGGCTCTCAAAGATTATCTCTCCAATTTCGATCCGCGTATCATCGGCGTCACCGGTCCGCGCGCGTCGCTCGATCCCGTATTGCGCGAATATCGCATCTTCTCTAAGCGCGCGCCCGGCAAGGACGAGGACTATTCCGTCGACCACACCACTGTCGTCTATCTGATGGACAAGAACGGCCGCTTTGTGAGCCCGTTCAACGTGGCGCGACGCCCTGCCGAAGCCGCACGTGAGCTTGAACGCCATCTGTAGCGCGCGCCGTCGCCTGCGTCGGAGAGCGCTCGAAAAAGCAACGCAAGGGAAATATTTTCATCAGCTGCAATTTTGGAACTCGCGACTCATATGGCCTTTGCGCTAGCATGAGCGTTATGCTTCGACTCCTGCGCGAAGGACCGGCGCCAACTGGCGGCGCGTCGATTCTCACATTGGTCCACGCCGGCGAAACAATTCTCGTCGCTTTGCGTCGGTCACAGAATGCGCGGCGATTCACTTTGCGCGTGCGCTTCGCCGCACGCGATGCGGTGTTGACGATGCCGAAGCGGGCGTCGTTGCGCGATGCGCGAGATTTCGCTCAGCGCCACGCCGCTTGGATCGCTGCGCGTCTCGACAGGCTTCCTGCAACCATTCCCTTTGCGCATGGTTCGGTCGCGCCTCTTCGCGGCGTCGATCATATGATCGCACATTATCCGGACCGCCGCGGGGTCACCTGGATCGAGCCAAGAGACGATGCCGAGGCTCCCTTCGCGCTTTGCGTCGCCGGCCAGACCGAACATGTGCACCGCCGCGTTCAGGATCACCTGAAGCGGGAGGCGCGACGCGACCTCGAAGAGGCGGTCGCCCGCCATACCGGCGCACTCAGTCTGCCGCCCCGCGGCGTCGGCCTGCGCGATCCGATCAGCCGATGGGGATCGTGTTCGGCCTCCGGCTCGCTGAACTTTTCCTGGCGGCTGATCATGGCGCCGCCGTTCGTCCTCGATTACCTCGCCGCCCATGAGGTCGCGCATCTCGTGCATCTCGATCATTCGTCGCGATTTTGGAAGCTGACGCGGCGGCTCTGCGCCGACACGGATCACGCCGAAGCCTGGCTCTCCGCCCATGGCGCGCACCTTCACAAATATGGAGCCAAAGCGCGATGATCGACCGCCGCCGCCTGCTCGGACTCGCCCTGCTCTTGCCCCTGCCGCTGTCGCAAGCCGCGACGGCGCTGGCCGAAGAGCCGCGCAAACGCCTGCTCGTTCTCGATTTCGAGCTGGTCGACACGTCAAACGAGCCTGTCGACCAAAGCGCCGAACATGCAAAAAGACTGGCGCGGGCGCGTGACGACATCGGGGCGGGACTCGCCGCGCGGGGCGTCTATGACGTCGTCGACCGGGCTCTCATTGCGGCGGATCTCGACGCGATCTTGAAACAAACCTACATTCGCACCTGCAACGGCTGCGAATTGTCGCTTGCCCGCAAGGCCGGCGCCGATCTCGTTCTGACGGGCGTCGTCAATAAGGTCAGCACGCTGATCCTCAGCATGGGCGTTTCAATCGCGCGCGTTTCGACGGGCGAACTGATCTATCATCAGGGGTTCGATTTTCGCGGCGACAATGATCAATCCTGGGCGCGCGCGACGAAATTCTTCGTCGATCGTATCGCCCGCGATCCGCTGAATTGAGCCAAGGAGGCCCGTATGAGCCAGAGCGCTGGCTGTGAACCGACGGCGGCGTCGCGCCCACCCTGGTCGATGGTGGCGCAAGCCCGCGCGCGCGGCGCCTTGCTCGACGCGCTCGTGCGGCGGGCGCAGGCGCTGCCGCCCATCCGCATGGGCGTTATCCACCCTTGCGACGCGCGCTCGGTCGAAGGCGCGATCGCCGCGCGCGACAAAGGGCTGATCGTCCCCACCTTCATCGGACCGCGCACAAAAATCGAGGCGGCCGCGCGCGCGAGCGGCGTCTCGCTCGAAGGCGTCGAAATCGTTGACGCGCCACACAGCCACGCCGCCGCCGATCAGGCGGTGGAGCTGGTTCGTCGCGGCCGGCTGCACGCGCTGATGAAAGGCGCGCTGCATACGGACGAACTGATGACCGCGGTCATACGCGACGGCGCCGGCCTGCGCACGGACCGGCGGATCAGCCATGTCTTTGTGATCGACGCGCCGTACTACCACAAGTTGCTGCTCGTCACCGACGCGGCGATCAATATCGCGCCGACGCTCGACACCAAGCGCGACATCGTGCGCAACGCCATCGATCTCGCGCATGCGATCGGCATCGAGCGTCCCAAGGTGGCGCTGCTTTCGGCCGTGGAGACGGTCGAGGGGAAAATCCCCTCGACCATCGAGGCGGCGGCGCTGTGCAAGATGGCCGACCGCGGCCAGATCGCCGGCGCCGAGCTTGACGGACCGCTGGCCTTCGACAACGCCATCTCGCGCGAAGCGGCCGAAGCCAAGCACATAGAGTCCGAGGTCGCCGGCGACGCGGACATTCTGGTCGCGCCCGATCTCGAGGCGGGCAATATCCTGGCGAAGCAGCTCGTCTTCCTCGGCGGCGCCGATACGGCGGGGCTGGTCCTCGGCGCGCGCGTCCCGATCGTGCTGACGAGCCGCGCCGACGACGTCGATTCGCGCGTCGTCTCTTCGGCGCTGGCGCAGATTTTCACGCATCGGCCGCGCGCCGCGCCTTAGCGTTCTCGACAGAACGCCCCCCGCGTGGCAGAACGCGGCGCAAGATTTCCCGAAAAGGGCGGCTGACCTTCGCCCACATGCTTCGAGACGGCTCCTGCGGAGCCTCCCCAGCATGAGGGCGCAAGCGGCGCGCTTTACGTTTCCTCATCCTGAGGAGCCCGCGGAGCGGGCGTCTCGAAGGACGAGGAAAACGTCCACATTAGAAACCAATATGACCGACCTCGCCAAACTCGAAGAAGACACGCTGCGCCAGATCGACGAGGCCGCCGACGAGGCGGCGCTCGAAGCCGTGCGCCTCTCCTCGCTCGGCAAGAAGGGCGCAATTTCGGCGCTGCTCGCAACGCTCGGAAAAATGTCGCCCGAGGAGCGCAAGACCGAGGGCGCGAAGATCAATGCGCTAAAAGACAAGGCGGCCGAGGCGATCGCCGCGCGACGCGAACGGCTTGCTGAAGCGGCTTTGGAAGCGCGCCTTACGGCCGAGACGCTCGATATGACGCTGCCCGCGCCGGCAAGTCCGCTGGAGCGCGGTCGCATCCACCCGATTTCGCAGGTCACCGACGAACTCTCCATCATCTTTGCCGACATGGGCTTCGCGGTCGCCGAGGGGCCGGACATCGAGAGCGACGACTATAATTTCACCAAGCTCAACTTCCCCGAGGGGCATCCCGCGCGGGAGATGCAGGACACGTTCTTTCTGACCGCCGAGTCAGGCGAAAAGCGGCTGCTGCGCACCCATACGAGCCCGGTGCAGGTGCGCACCATGCTGTCGCAGGCGCCGCCGATCCGGGTCATCTGCCCGGGCCGGGTCTATCGCTGCGACTTCGACCAGACGCATACGCCGATGTTCCATCAGATCGAAGGACTCGTCATCGATGAGACGACGCATCTTGGGCATCTCAAATGGACGCTCGAAGAATTCCTAAGGAGCTTCTTCGAAGTGAAGGGCGTAAAGCTGCGCTTTCGTCCCTCCTTCTTCCCCTTCACCGAACCGTCGATGGAGGTCGACGTTCAGTGCCGGCGCCAGGGCGGCGAAATCCGCTTCGGCGAGGGCGAGGACTGGATGGAGATTTTGGGCTGCGGCATGGTGCATCCCAATGTGCTCAGAAATTGCGGCATCGATCCCGACCGCTATCAGGGCTTCGCTTTCGGCGTCGGCGTCGACCGGCTGGCGATGCTGAAATATGGCATGTCGGATCTGCGCGCCTTCTTCGACGCCGATACGCGCTGGCTGGAGCACTATGGATTCAGGCCGCTCGACTTCCCGACGCTCGCGGGCGGGTTGAGCAGCTAGAATATGCCGACGGTGCTGAGGTGGAAGGGATACCGCTTCTTCTTCTATTCTGCGGATGGTTGGGAGCCGGCGCACGTCCATGTGACGAAAGACGCGAAGGAAGCGAAAATCTGGCTTGAGAACGTTAGCGTCGCCGTGAACATGGGCTTCACCGCCCAGGATCTGAATGAGATCGTCAAGAAGACGCGCGAGGAGCGTGGGTCCTTTCTGAGGTCGTGGAATGACTACTTTGCAAATTGAAGTCGAAGACGCCCGTCCTACCGAGGCGTCATGCGACGACAGCTTCCTCACCGTCACGCTGGCCGACGGTCGCATATTGCGCGCGCCGCTGTGGTGGTACCCACGTCTTGCTCAGGCTTCGCCGGAGGCGCGTCGTTCCGTGGAGCTGTCTCCTTTGGGGATGCACTGGCCGCAGATCGACGAAGATATCAGCGTCGCGAGCATGCTGCGCGGGCAGAAGGCGCCAGGCGCGGTCTCGCCGGAAAGGGCGCTCTGACCACGTTCAAGAACGGGCGCTCAACCTGCTGACGCCGGCAAGTTGAACAGCTAGCGATAATCTCTCCGCGTCATGGCCGGGCTTGTCCCGGCCATCCACGCAAAGATCACCAGTAATAGAGACGCGAAACGAATGACGCCGCTCACTTTCATTATTCCGCAGCCTCACGGCGTGGATGCCCGCGACAAGCGCGGGCATGACGAGCCCTTGGCGCCGGCGCTCGACAACTTCAAAGTTCTCAACAAATGAAATTTACCCTCTCCTGGCTCAAGGAACATCTCGACACGTCGGCCTCGCTCAGCGAGATCGTCGAGACGCTGACGCGCATCGGCCTCGAGGTCGAATATGTGCACGACCCCGCCGCGCAGCTCAAAGACTTCACCATCGCGAAGGTGATCGAGGCGAAACCGCATCCAAACGCCGATCGTTTGCGCGTCTGCATGGTCGACACGGGGAGCGGCGCGCCGGTGCAGGTCGTCTGCGGCGCGCCCAACGCCCGCATCGGCATGAAGAGCGTCTTTTCGGCGCCGGGGACATATATTCCAGGAAAGAAGATCACGCTCGGCAAGGGCGTCATCCGCGGCGTCGAGTCGCTCGGCATGCTGTGCTCTGCGGCCGAACTCGAACTTTCCAACGACCATGAAGGGATCATCGATCTGCCCGACGACGCGCCCGTCGGCGCCGTCTATGCGCAATGGGCGGGGCTCGACGATCCGATCATCGAGATCAATCTGACGCCCAATCGCCCCGACGCCGCCGGCGTTTACGGCATTGCGCGCGACCTCGCCGCGGCGGGCCTCGGCGTTCTCAAGAACAAGGACATTGCGCCAATCGAGGGCAAGTTCCCCTGCCCCGTCCGCGTGACTCTGGACTTTTCGGAAGAGCACAAGCATCTCGCGCCATTCTTCGGCCTCCGCCTCGTGCGCGGCGTCAAGAACGGACAAAGCCCCGCCTGGCTGCAGGCGCGCTTACGCGAGATCGGCCTTCGTCCGATCAACGCGCTGGTCGACGTCACCAATTTTTTGACACTCGATCGCGCGCGGCCGCTGCACGTCTTCGACGCGAAAAAGGTGAAGGGCGATCTCGTCGTGCGCCTTGCGCGAAAAGGCGAGAGCCTGCACGCGCTCGACGGGCGGACATACGAACTCGACGAGAGCATGGTCGTCATCTGCGACGAGGCCGGACCGGAATCGCTTGCGGGCGTCATGGGCGGCGAGGCTTCCGGCTGCGATGAATCGACGACTGACGTGCTGATCGAGACGGCGCTGTGGGACCCGATGAATATCGCGCATACCGGCCGCAAGCTCGGCATTGTCACGGACGCGCGCTACCGGTTCGAGCGCGGCGTCGATCCGGCTTTTGCGCTGCCGGGGATCGAGCTTGCGACGCAGCTTGTGCTGGAATTCTGCGGCGGCGAGCCGTCCGAACTCACGCTCGCGGGCGAACTGCCGCTGCTCTCGCGCGCGATCAATTTCCCCTGGAGCGAAACCAAGCGGCTCACGGGCCTCGACGCGCCGCGTGAAGACGCCGCGAAGATTCTCGAGCGCCTCGGCTTCAGCGTCGAGAGCGCCGGCGCCGACGTCGCCCATGTCGCCGCGCCGAGCTGGCGTCCGGATATCGAGGGCAAGGCGGACATCGTCGAAGAAATCGTTCGCCTGATCGGCGTCGACAATGTGCCCTCAAGGCCGCTGCCGCGCGCCGAGGGAGTCGCGCCGCCCGTGCTGACCATGATGCAGAAGCGCGCCCGCAACGCGCGCCGTACGCTCGCCGGTCAGGGCCTCGTCGAGGCGGTGACCTGGTCCTTCGTCTCCAAGGAGCAGGCGGAGGCGTTTGGCGGCGGCAAGCCGTCGCTGGCGCTCGCCAATCCGATCGCCGCTGATCTTTCCGACATGCGGCCGAGCCTGTTGCCGGGCCTCGTGGCGGCCGCCGGCCGCAACGCCGCGCGCGGACTTGGCGATCAGAACCTGTTCGAAGCCGGCCAGATCTTCTTCGATGCGACGGAGACCGGCCAGCGCCTCGCGGCGGCGGGCGTGCGGCGCGGATTGGCGGGCGCCGGGCGCCACTGGTCAGCGCCGGCGCGGGAGGCCGGCGCTTTCGACGCCAAGGCCGACGCCATGGCGCTGCTGAATGCGCTCGGCGTCGCGACCGGCGGTCTGCAGATCGTTTCCGGCGGCCCGCCATGGTTCCATCCCGGACGCTCGGCGACGCTGCAATTCGGACCCAAGAACATCGTCGGCCATTTCGGCGAATTGCATCCGCGGGCGCTGAAAATCATGGACGTCGAGGGACCCATCGCGGCTTTCGAGATTATTCTCGACGCGCTCCCCGCGCCCAAGGCGAAGCCGACGAAGATCAAGCCGAAGCTGGACATTTCAGATCTGCAGCCGGTTTCGCGCGATTTCGCCTTTATCGTCGATCGCACAGCGGCGGCCGGCGATCTGGCAAAGGCGGCGCAGGGCGCCGATCGGACTCTGATCGCCGGTGTCGCTGTCTTCGACATCTATGAAGGCAAGGGCGTTCCCGAGGGCAAAAAATCCATCGGTGTGGCCGTCACGCTGCAGCCGCGCGAAAAGACCCTGACCGACGCGGAGATCGAAGCGGTGGCCCAGAAGATCGTGGCGGAAGCGCAAAAAAAATGCGGCGCGGCGCTGAGAGGATGAGGGGCCGTCGTCTCCAGCGACATGAAGGGAGCCGTGACGCGGCCGCTGGATGGCTTTTCCGCGAAGCCCCTCGCCCCGGCTTGACCTTGGCGATTGCGGCATTCCTTGCTGTCCTCGCCACCCCCGCCCTCGCCGCGCCGCGAAGCATCGACGAGTGCGAAGCGATCAAGGAAGCTGACGCCTACAACCGCTGCCTCGCCTCCTTCGGGCCGACGCGCGGCCAGCATGGGGCGACCTACCCCGGCGTCGCCGCCGAAGGCGGCCACAGCGGGAAAGCTTCGAACCGCAGCGCCTCTCGCCCGCCGTCTCGCTCTGGCGCCGCGCGGCTTTCCGCCAGCCGGGGCGGCCGCGTTCGGATGGAGTTCACGCCGGGGCGGCGGTAACGCCGCTGAATGGGGCGACAAACATGGTTTTTCCCCTTGGCAAACTGCTCCACTCCCCTTAAATAGACGATCCGGGGCTGGCCAATCGACCTGCGGCCCCCTTTTCAGTTTTGAGCTTCCGCCTCGACTCAAGTCCTTCCAGGGCTTAGGAAAAGGCGGTGGATAGGCCGGCGGACCCGGGGGTTCTCCCTCGTGTCCCGTCCGGCCATGTCCTGTCCGAGACTGCCGGCGCACGCAAGGGGCTTCAACCCTGTAGCGGCTCAATCGGCCCAAGGAAAGGCGGAGCGATCCGTCTTCTCGAAGGCGGCCTGCACAGACGGGGAAACCGGAATTTTAGAGGCCGCAAACGGGGTTCCCGCGTGCGTCCTTCGAATTTGGTTCGCGCCCCTTCAACCGCCGCGGCGTTGCGCCGTGACGGGGACAGGATCTACGGCGCCGCTCGCCTCAAGCGAGCGGCATGTCGCAACCGGCGGGATTTCCCGCCAGTAGAGAGAGCAACCGTGGACAGAGCGGAGAAAAAGGAAGCGGTCGCGGCGTTACGCGAAGTCTTTTCGAAGACCGGCGTCGTCGTCGTCGCTCACTACTCCGGCCTGACCGTGGCCCAGTTGCAAAACCTGCGCAAGCAGGCCCGCAATGCTGGCGCGACGGTCCAGGTCGCGAAGAACCGCCTCGCCAAGATCGCTCTCGATGGCGCCGACGTCGCCTCCATCGCGCCCCTGCTCAAGGGGCCGACCCTGATCGCCTATTCGGACGATCCGGTGGCGGCGCCGAAAGTCGCCGTGGCCTTCGCTAAGGACAACAACAAGTTTGTGATCCTCGGCGGCGCCATGGGCAAGACTGCTCTGAATCCGGACAGCGTCAAGTCGCTTGCGACGATGCCGTCCCTCGACGAACTGCGCGCCAAGCTCGTGGGCCTCATCCAGGCGCCCGCGACCAAGGTCGCCCAGCTCTCGACCGCGCCAGCCGCCAAGCTCGCGCGCGTCTTCGGAGCCTACGCCAATCGAGACGCGGCCTAAGAGGCCGAGAACCAGACAAACCAAATTCAAAGGACGCAACAAATGGCAAATCTTGAAAAAATCGTCGAAGACCTCTCGGCGCTGACCGTCCTCGAGGCGGCTGAACTCGCGAAGCTCCTCGAAGAGAAGTGGGGCGTTTCCGCCGCCGCCGCCGTCGCCGTCGCCGCCGCTCCTGGCGCCGCCGCCGCCGCGCCGGTCGCGGAAGAGAAGACCGAGTTCAACGTGATCCTGGCCGCGGCCGGCGAGAAGAAGATCGAGGTCATTAAGGAGGTCCGCGCGATCACCGGCCTCGGCCTGAAAGAAGCCAAGGACCTGGTCGAAGGCGCGCCCAAGCCCGTCAAGGAAGGCGCGACGAAGGACGAGGCCGAGAAGATCAAGGCCGCCCTCGAAAAGGTCGGCGCCAAGGTCGAACTCAAGTAACACCTCTGCCGCCTTTGGCGGCGTTGCGATCGTCGCAGCCCCGGCGCGCCGGGGCTGCGACCAATAGACAAAAGGCGCTCACGGACGCGGGAACCCGCCGCAAGACGAGCGCCTGACGGGCAAGGACCTCTCGCAGCGGGACGGTCGGCCAACGAAGAAAGAGGCTCGAAAAGCGACATGGCTCAGACGTCGGCGAGAAAGTTCACCGGTCGCAAGCGCATCCGCAAATTCTTCGGACATATCCGCGAAGCGGCGGAAATGCCGAATCTGATCGAGGTCCAAAAGGCCTCCTATGATCAGTTCCTCCTTGTCGACGAGCCGAAAGGCGGCCGTCCTGACGAGGGGCTGCAGTCCGTCTTCAAGTCCGTCTTTCCGATCTCCGACTTCTCGCAGGTCTCCCTGCTCGAATTCGTGCGCTACGAGTTCGAACAGCCGAAATATGACGTCGACGAATGCCGCCAGCGCGGCATGACCTACGCTGCGCCGCTCAAAGTGACGCTGCGCCTCATCGTGTTCGACGTCGATCCCGATACGCAGGCGAAGTCGGTCAAGGACATCAAGGAGCAGGACGTCTACATGGGCGACATGCCCTTCATGACGTCGAACGGCACCTTCGTCGTCAACGGCACCGAGCGCGTCATCGTCTCGCAGATGCATCGCTCGCCGGGCGTGTTCTTCGACCACGACAAGGGCAAGAGCCATTCTTCGGGCAAGCTGCTGTTCGCCGCCCGCATCATTCCCTATCGCGGATCCTGGCTCGACATTGAGTTCGACGCCAAGGACATTGTCTATGCGCGCATCGACCGCCGCCGCAAGATTCCGGTGACGTCGCTCCTGTTCGCGCTCGGCCTCGACGGCGAAGAGATTCTGTCGACCTTCTACAAAACCATCATGTACACGCAGGACGGCGAGAACTGGCGCATGCCGTTCGACGCCGAGCGCATCAAGGGCGTGAAGGCTGTCGCCGATATGGTCGACGCCGACACGGGCCAGGTGATTCTCGAAGCCGGTAAGAAACTCGCGGTGCGCGCCGCGCGCCAACTCGCCGAAAAGGGCGTGAAGGCGATTCGCGTCGCGCCCGAAGAGCTCTACGGCCAATATCTCGCGCAGGACCTCTTCGACCCCGCCACCGGCGAGATCTTCGCCGAAGCGGGCGAGGAGATCACTGTGAAGACGCTGCCGCTGCTGATCGAAAAAGGCTTCGACGAGCTGCCGGTGCTCGACATCGACCACATCAATATCGGTCCGTACATCCGCAATACGCTCGCCGTCGACAAGAACTCGATCCGCGAAGAGGCGCTGTTCGACATCTACCGTGTCATGCGCCCGGGCGAGCCGCCGACGATGGACACGGCGGAAAACATGTTCCACTCGCTGTTCTTCGATCCCGAGCGCTATGATCTCTCGGCCGTGGGCCGCGTGAAGATGAACATGCGCCTCGATCTCGACGCGCCGGACACGACGCGGACGCTGCGGCGCGAGGATATCCTCGCGGTCGTCAAGGCGCTCGTCGATCTGCGCGATGGTCGCGGCGAAATCGACGACATCGACCATCTCGGCAACCGCCGGGTGCGCTCGGTCGGCGAGCTGATGGAGAATCAGTATCGCCTCGGCCTGCTGCGCATGGAGCGCGCCATCAAGGAGCGCATGTCGTCGGTCGATATCGACACGGTCATGCCGCAGGACCTGATCAACGCCAAGCCGGCGGCGGCGGCCGTGCGCGAATTCTTCGGTTCGTCGCAGCTGTCGCAGTTCATGGACCAGACCAATCCGCTGTCGGAGATCACGCATAAGCGTCGTCTCTCGGCGCTTGGCCCGGGCGGACTCACCCGTGAAAGAGCGGGCTTCGAGGTGCGCGACGTGCACCCGACGCATTACGGCCGCATCTGTCCGATCGAGACGCCGGAAGGTCCGAACATCGGCCTGATCAATTCGCTCGCGACCTTCGCCCGCGTCAACAAATACGGCTTCATCGAAGCGCCGTATCGCCGCGTGCGCGACAGCAAGGTGACCGGCGAAGTCGCCTATCTGTCGGCGATGGAGGAGGCGAAATATCACGTCGCTCAGGCGAACGCGCAAGTCGACGAGGACGGCAATCTGACGGAAGACCTCGTGCTCTGCCGCCACGCCGGCGACGTCATGCTCGTGCCGCGCGAGAAGGTCGACGCGATGGACGTGTCGCCCAAGCAGCTCGTGTCGGTGGCCGCGGCGCTCATTCCGTTCCTTGAGAACGATGACGCCAACCGCGCGCTGATGGGTTCGAACATGCAGCGTCAGGCCGTGCCGCTCGTCAAGGCCGATGCGCCGCTCGTCGGCACCGGCATGGAGGCGATCGTTGCGCGCGATTCCGGCGCCGCCATCTCGGCGCGCCGCACCGGCGTGGTCGACCAGATCGACGCGACCCGTATCGTCATCCGCGCGACCGAAGAGCTTGATCCGGGCAAGCCCGGCGTCGACATCTATCGGCTGATGAAGTTCCAGCGCTCGAACCAGTCGACCTGCATCAACCAGAAGCCGCTCGTTCGCGTCGGCGATCTTGTGGTGAAGGGCGACATCATCGCCGACGGTCCGTCGACCGACCTTGGCGATCTGGCGCTCGGGCGCAATGTGCTCGTCGCCTTCATGCCTTGGAACGGCTACAACTTCGAGGATTCGATCCTCCTGAACGAGCGCATCGTCAAGGACGACGTGTTCACCTCCATTCACATCGATGAATTCGAGGTGATGGCGCGCGACACGAAGCTCGGTCCGGAAGAAATCACCCGCGATATTCCCAACGTCTCGGAAGAGACGCTGAAGAATCTCGACGAGGCGGGGATCGTCTATATCGGCGCCGAAGTGCAGGCGGGCGACATTCTCGTCGGCAAGATCACGCCCAAGGGCGAAAGCCCGATGACGCCGGAAGAGAAGCTCCTGCGCGCCATCTTCGGCGAAAAGGCCTCCGACGTGCGCGACACGTCGCTGCGCGTGCCGCCGGGCGTTCAAGGAACGATCGTCGAAGTGCGCGTGTTCAACCGCCACGGCGTCGAGAAGGACGAGCGCGCCCAGGCGATCGAACGCGAGGAGATCGAGCGTCTTGCCAAGGACCGCGACGACGAACTCGCGATCCTGGACCGCAACGTCTATACGCGTCTGTGTGAAACGCTGATCGGCAAGGTCGGCATCGCCGGCCCGAAGTCCTTCAAGAAGGGCGAGAAGCTGACTCAGGCGATCCTCGACGAATATCCCCGCTCGCAGTGGTGGACCTTCGTCGTCGAGGACGACGCGCTGATGGCGTCGATCGAAGCCGTGCGCAAGCAATATGACGAGTCGAAGAAGGGGCTTGAGAACCGCTTCCTCGACAAGGTCGAGAAACTGCAGCGCGGCGACGAACTGCCGCCCGGCGTGATGAAGATGGTCAAGGTCTTCGTCGCGGTGAAGCGCAAGATTCAGCCCGGCGACAAAATGGCCGGCCGTCACGGCAACAAGGGCGTCGTTTCGCGCATCGTGCCGCAGGAAGACATGCCGTTCCTCGAGGACGGCACGCCTGTCGACATTGTGCTCAATCCGCTCGGCGTGCCGAGCCGGATGAACGTCGGACAGATCCTCGAGACGCATCTCGGCTGGGCCTGCGCCGGTCTCGGCAAGCAGGTCGGCCAGGCCGTTGACGCGTATTATCGCAGCAAAGACGTCAAGCCTTTGCGCAAAGCGTTGACGGAAATCTACGGCGACGATCCGGAACTCGCCTCGCTCAGCGAGACGAGCCTTGTGGAAGTCGGCAAGGATCTGAAGCGCGGGGTTCCGATCGCGACGCCGGTGTTCGACGGCGCGCGCGAGAAGGACATCGTCGAAATGTTGGAGAAGGCGGGACTGGCCTCGTCAGGTCAGGTGCGGCTCTTCGACGGACGCACCGGCGAGACCTTCGACCGTAAGGTGACCGTCGGCTACATCTACATGCTGAAGCTGCACCATCTCGTCGACGATAAGATCCACGCGCGCTCCATCGGCCCCTACTCGCTCGTCACTCAGCAGCCGCTGGGCGGCAAGGCGCAGTTCGGCGGTCAGCGCTTCGGCGAAATGGAGGTCTGGGCGCTCGAAGCCTATGGCGCCGCGTACACGCTGCAGGAGATGCTGACCGTGAAGTCGGACGACGTCGCCGGCCGCACCAAGGTCTATGAGTCGATCGTGCGCGGCGACGACACCTTCGAATCGGGCATTCCGGAGAGCTTCAACGTGCTCATCAAGGAGATGCGTTCGCTGGCGCTGAACGTCGAACTGACCAACGCGGAGCCGGAAGAGGAAGCGCCGCCCACGGCGGCCGAGGCGGCGGAGTAATCCCTGCCGATGAAGCTGCAGAACGTCATTGCGAGCGAAGCGAAGCAATCCCCGATTGCTTCGCCGTTTCGCGTCTTGCGGTGACGGTCTGAATGAGGATTTCACGGCGCGCGGAAAAAGGCTCGAAGCCGCATTCGCAGCGCCCTAGGAGAAGACCATGAATCAGCAAGAGGTCATGAATCTCTTCAATCCGGTCGTGGCGACGCAGGCCTTCGACCAGATTCAGATTTCGATCGCAAGCCCGGAGAAGATTCTTTCCTGGTCTTACGGCGAGATCAAAAAGCCCGAGACGATCAACTACCGCACGTTCAAGCCCGAGCGCGACGGTCTGTTCTGCGCGCGCATCTTCGGTCCGATCAAGGACTATGAGTGCCTGTGCGGCAAATATAAGCGGATGAAATACAAGGGCGTCATTTGCGAGAAGTGCGGCGTCGAGGTCACCCTCGCGCGCGTGCGGCGCGACCGCATGGGCCACATCTCGCTCGCCGCGCCCGTCGCTCACATCTGGTTTCTGAAGTCGCTGCCCTCGCGCATCGGCCTGTTGCTCGACATGACGCTCAAGGATCTTGAGCGAATCCTCTATTTCGAGTCGTATATCGTCCTCGACGCCGGCCTGACGCCGCTCAAAGAGCGTCAGTTGCTGTCGGAAGACGAATATATGCGCGCGCAAGACGAATATGGCCAGGACACGTTCACGGCCATGATCGGCGCGGAAGCGATCCGCAAACTTCTTGAGTCGATGGACCTGGAAGCGATCGCCGCGTCGCTGCGCATCGAGATCTCCGAAGCGAAGACCGAGCTCAAGCCCAAGAAGCTGGCCAAGCGCCTCAAGATCATCGAGGCTTTCCTGCAGTCGGGCAATCGTCCCGAATGGATGATCCTCAAGGAAGTTCCGGTCATTCCGCCGGATCTGCGTCCGCTCGTGCCGCTGGACGGCGGCCGTTTCGCGACCTCGGATTTGAACGATCTCTACCGCCGCGTCATCAACCGCAACAATCGTCTGAAGCGGCTGATCGAATTGCGCGCGCCCGACATCATCATCCGCAATGAGAAGCGGATGTTGCAGGAGGCCGTCGACGCGCTGTTCGACAACGGCCGCCGCGGACGGGTGATCACGGGCGCCAACAAGCGTCCGCTGAAGTCGCTCGCCGACATGCTGAAGGGCAAGCAGGGCCGCTTCCGTCAGAACCTGCTCGGCAAGCGCGTCGACTATTCCGGCCGCTCGGTGATCGTCGTCGGTCCGGAGCTGAAGCTGCATCAGTGCGGCCTGCCCAAGAAGATGGCGCTCGAGCTGTTCAAGCCCTTCATCTATTCGCGTCTCGACGCCAAGGGCTATTCGGCGACCGTGAAGCAGGCGAAGAAGCTCGTCGAAAAGGAAAAGCCGGAAGTCTGGGACATCCTCGACGAGGTCATTCGCGAGCATCCGGTGCTGCTGAATCGCGCGCCGACTCTGCACCGTCTCGGCATTCAGGCGTTCGAGCCGGTGCTGATCGAGGGCAAGGCGATCCAGCTGCATCCGCTCGTCTGCGCCGCTTTCAACGCCGACTTCGACGGCGACCAGATGGCCGTGCACGTGCCGCTGTCGCTCGAAGCGCAGCTCGAAGCGCGCGTGCTGATGATGTCGACGAACAACATTTTGCACCCGGCCAATGGTCAGCCGATCATCGTGCCGTCGCAGGATATCGTTCTCGGCCTCTATTATCTCACGCTCGAGCGCGACGGCGAACCCGGACAGGGCATGGCTTTCTCGAGCCAGGGCGAGATCGAGCACGCGATCGCCGCCAAGGCGGTCACGCTCCACACCAAGATCAAGGGCCGCGCCTGGACCTATGATGAGAGGGGCAAGCGCGTATCGAAGATTTTCGACACGACGCCCGGCCGCATGATGCTCGGCCAGCTCATGCCGAGACACGACAAGATTCCCTTCGACGTCGTCAACAGACTGATGACCAAGAAGGAAATCTCGAACATGATCGACACCGTCTACCGCAACTGCGGTCAGAAGGAGACGGTCATCTTCTGCGATCGCATCATGTCGCTTGGCTTCCGCGAAGCCTTCAAGGCGGGAATCTCCTTCGGCAAGGACGACATGGTCGTGCCGGAAAACAAGGAGGCGATCGTCTCCGAGACGCGCGCGGCGGCCAAGGAATATGAGCAGCAATATAACGACGGCCTGATCACCCAGGGCGAAAAATACAACAAGGTCGTCGACGCCTGGATGAAGTGCACCGACAAGCTTGCCGAGGAGATGATGCAGCGCATCTCGTCGGTGAGCAAAGACGAGCATGGCCGCGACATGCCGATCAACTCGATCTATATGATGTCGCATTCCGGCGCGCGCGGCTCGCCGCAGCAGATGAAGCAGCTCGCGGCGATGCGCGGACTGATGGCCAAGCCCTCGGGCGAGATCATCGAGAGCCCGATCATCTCGAACTTCAAGGAAGGCCTCACCGTCCTTGAATACTTCAACTCCACGCACGGCGCCCGCAAGGGTCTCGCCGACACGGCGTTGAAGACCGCGAACTCGGGCTATCTCACGCGCCGCCTCGTTGACGTCGCGCAGGATTCCATCATCTCGTCGACCGACTGCGGCTCCCAGAACGGCATCCGCATGCGCGCGATCATCGACGCGGGACAGGTCGTCGCCTCGCTGACATCACGCATCCTCGGCCGCACCGCGGCGGAGCCTCTAATGTCGCAGGACGGCAAGACCGTGATCGTGCCGGCCGGCGAGATGATTCAGGAGCAGCACATCGAGGCGATCAACGCCGCCGGCATTCAGGAGGTGAAGATCCGCTCGGTCCTGACCTGCGAGGCCAAGAACGGCGTCTGCGGCAAGTGCTATGGACGCGATCTCGCGCGCGGCACGCCCGTCAACATGGGCGAAGCCGTCGGCGTCATCGCGGCGCAGTCGATCGGCGAACCCGGCACGCAGCTCACCATGCGCACCTTCCACATCGGGGGCGCGGCGCAGCTGGCTGACCAGTCGTTCATCGAGTCGAACTTCGAGGGCAAGGTGCATGTGCGCAATCGCCATCTCGCCCGCAACTCGGACGGCGACCTCATCGTCATGGCGCGTAACGTCGCCATCGTGATCCTCGGCCCGAATGGCGAGGAGCGGGCGGTGAACCGCCTCCTCTATGGCGCCAAAATGAAGGTCGACGAGGGCGACAAGGTGAAGCGCGGCCAGCGACTGGCCGAGTGGGACCCTTACACGCGTCCGATCATCAGCGAAGTCGACGGCGTCATCGGCTTCGAGGAACTCGTCGAAGGGCAATCGATGTCGGAGACGGTCGACGAATCGACCGGCATCACCAAGCGCATGGTCATGGACTACCGCCTCAACCTGCGTTCGGCCAGCCTGAAGCCGTCGATCGTCATCAAGGGCCCCGACGGCAAGATCGTCAAACTGGCTCGTGGCGGCGACGCTCGCTATTTGCTGCCCGTCGACTCGATCATCGCCGTCGAACCCGGCGGCACGGTGAAGGCCGGCGACATTGTCGCGCGTATTTCGGTGGAGAGCGCCAAGACCCGCGACATCACCGGCGGTCTGCCGCGCGTCGCGGAGCTTTTCGAGGCGCGCCGTCCGAAGGATCACGCGATCATCGCGGAAATCTCCGGCACGGTCGCCTTCGGCAAGGACTACAAGAACAAGCAGCGCATCACCATCACGCCGACCGAGGAAGGCGCGGATCCGGTCGAATATCTGATCCCGAAGGGCAAGCATATCCATCTTCAGGATGGCGACGTCGTCGAGAAGGGCGATTACATCGTCGACGGCAATCCGGCGCCGCACGACATTCTGGCGATCAAGGGCGTGGAGGAGCTTGCGGCTTACCTCGTCAACGAGATCCAGGAGGTCTACCGGCTGCAGGGCGTCAACATCAACGACAAGCACATCGAAGTGATCGTGCGTCAGATGTTGCAGAAGATCGACATCGTCGATCCGGGCGACACCGGCTTCCTCGAAGGCGAGCAGGTCGACAAGCTGGAGCTCGAGGAAGCGAACGCCAAGGCGCTCGAGAATGGCGGCAAGCCTGCGACGGGCACGCCGGTGCTTCTCGGTATCACCAAGGCCTCGCTGCAGACGCGCTCCTTCTTCTCGGCCGCCTCCTTCCAGGAGACGACCCGCGTCCTCACCGAGGCCGCCGTCAACGGCAAGATCGACCCGCTCGTCGGGCTCAAGGAAAACGTCATCGTCGGCCGGCTCATTCCGGCCGGCACCGGCGCTGCGATGTCCAAGTTCCGCGCCGTGGCGGGCGGGCGCGACGAGCTCATCATCGAGCAGCGCGGCGCCGAAGCGGCCGAGCCTGCGCCGGCGCTGCCGCCTGCGGAATGAGATCGCCTACACACTGAGACCGAAAAGGCCGCCCTCCGGGCGGCCTTTTTTGTGGGACGCACTGGGGTTTACATTGAGAGTTCCCGCCCTGCGACCCAGGGCGATAAAGTGGAGGGCTCCTCATCCTGAGGAGCGTGCGCAGCACGCGTCTCGAAGGACGAGGAAGCCCGTTTTCGCATATTTTTCTCACCCTCGTCCTTCGAGACGCCGCCTTCGATCTCGGGCCTGCCCGAGATCGACATTAAATCCGCAAGTCGGGTAAACCCGACTTGCGGGCGGCTCCTCAGGATGAGGGTGAGGAAGACAATCCTTCACCCGATTCCCCTGGCCTGCGACCGCTCCACCCTTCCGATCGTGTGGCCGACGCCATAGATTGCTGTCCGTGTCCTCCCTGCTGTCCTCCTCTCTGTCCCTCCCCGCTCGCGCGGCGCGCGCGCTGATTTTCGTCTACCGCGTCACCTTCTCGGCCTTTGCGGGACGCTTCTGCCGCTATGCGCCCACCTGCTCCGAATACGCCGACGAAGCCATCGCGAAACATGGCTTTTGGGCTGGCGGCTGGATGGGGTTCGCGCGCATCTGCCGCTGCCGTCCGGGCGGCGGCGCGGGATTCGACCCCGTGCCCAAGACACTGCGCGCCGACGCCAGCCCGCTCACGCCCTGGCGCTATGGCGTCTGGCGCCAGCGCCCGGTTTGCGAAGCGATCGAGTCTGAGCGCGAGACAGACTCCAGCTCACTTTAATTGAGCACGACGACTTTCGTCCCGACCTTAACGCGACTGTAGAGATCGACGACGTCCTTGTTGGTCATGCGGATGCAGCCCGATGACACGGCGGCGCCGATCGTGTCCGGCTCGTTGGAGCCATGGATGCGATATTGGCTCGAGCCGAGATAGAGCGCGCGCGCGCCAAGCGGATTTTCCATGCCGCCGGCCATATGGCGCGGCAAATCCGGTCGGCGCTTGAGCATCTGCGGCGGCGGACTCCAGTCCGGCCACTCGCGCTTGCGCGAAATCGTTTTCACGCCGGACCAGGTGAAGCCCATTCGGCCAACGCCGACGCCATATTCAATCGCGCGTCGATCGCCGAGCACGTAATAGAGCCGACGGTCCTTGGTCGAGATGACGACCGTGCCGCGCTTGAATTCCGGATGACGCCAATAGACGGCCTGCCGCGGTATCGCCTGCTCGCGAAACACATTGAGGAAGTCGGCGAGCGGACCGCGATTGATCGGGCTGTCGAACGCCTGCGCCGGGGCCGCCGTGAAGAGAAGCGCGGCAAAAATGATCGATCCGCTGTTTTGGCGCATGGTTGATCTCCCAAAAGCCGCGGAGAGAGCTTTTTGGGCGATTACGGCTGATTTCGGGTCGACGACATCGACGACATAGGTCAGATACGTTCGGTTCGGCCGCTCAGATCCTCGCGTTCGACGCGTCCCCGGCCTTCTTTGCGCATCGATTGAGGATCTCGATCACTTCATCATCGCTGATCTGGCGAAAATCACGGTAGAAAAAGCCGATCGCGCCGAATGCGCGATGCGTCTCAAGACAAACGATCTCATCGACTTCAGCGCCAAGAGACTCCAGCGCATCTGGAGGCGCGACCGGCACAGCCAGCACAAGCTTCTTCGGCGCGCGGGCGCGGACGGCGCGCAGCGCCGCGCGCGTCGTCGCGCCGGTGGCGACGCCGTCGTCGACGACAATGGCGATACGCCCTTTCGCCTCCGGTCGCTCGCGGCGGCCAAGATAGAGCTGCCGGCGCCGCTCGATCTCCTCCAGCTCACGCGCGCACACCCTCTCAAACTCTTGTTCGCTCACATCCGCCATGGCGATCACGTCCTCATTGCGCACGATGATCGGCGCGCCGCCATCCGCCACGGCGCCCATCGCCAGCTCCGGCTGGAAGGGCACGCCAATTTTCCTGACGAGCACGAGATCGAGAGGCGCCTTCAACAAAACCGCGATCGGCTCTGCGACGGGCGCTCCGCCGCGCGGCAGAGCGAAGACGACAACATCCTCGCCCTTGAATTTCTCAAGCTCGGCGGCAAGGCGATGGCCAGCGTCGGTTCGGTCGTAAAAAGTCATGGCGCCCTCACCTTCGATTGTCGGCGGCGAGCGCCGATTGCGCAAGATCGAGATAGCGCGTCGCCAGCGGCTCCCACTTCCTTGGCTCACGTGGAGAATCATCGAGAAGATGCGCCACAGACTGCCGCGCGCGCAGCACCGCGCGCCAAGCCGCGTAAAGCGACACCAGGCGTCGCGGGGGGTCGCAGGAGAGGCGCTGCGCCACTTTATCGACGAGTTCGACGCCCAGCGTGTTCGCGCCAAGCAGCGCACATTCGACGCCAAGATAGGCAAGCTCGTCGAAGGGATCGACTTGGCGCAGTTCGGCGTTGAACTCCAGACAGTCGAATATGGCGATGGGGTCGCGAAAGCAGATATGCTCCGGGCGCAAGTCGCCATGCCCGTCGACGACCCGGCCCTGAAAGGCGCGCTGCTGCAATTCTGATCGGCTGGCCGCCAGTCTTGCGTCGAGAAGGTCGAGCAGAACGGGCGTGCGCCCATGGTCGAGCGCGAAATCCCGCCGCGTCAGAACGTCTCGATTCTTTTCCTGCTCGCGAAAAAACCGCAGCGCATAATCCTCGGCGCTGATCGAGGAGCGTTCCACGCCGCGATAAAAATTCCCCAATGTGTCGCAAAGCGCGTCCATCTGCGCCGCGCTCAAGCGATCTTCGGCGATCAGCCGGTCGAGCATCGCGTCGCGCGGCAGGCGGCGCATCTCGACAAGCCAGTCGATGACCGCGCCATTGCCGCCAAGCGCAATGCCGCCTTCCGCGCTATAAGTCAGCGGCGCGACGCCCAAATACACATCGGCCGCGAGCCGGCGATTGAGACGCACCTCCTCGCGACAATTATGTTCGCGAGCATCGATCGTCGAGAAGTCGAGGAAGGGATAGCGAACCGGCTTCTTGAGCTTGTAGACCTTTTCGCCTGCCAGAAAGACATAGGACATATGCGTTTCCAGCACGGCCACCGACGCCGGCGCATGCGAATAGGCTCCGGGCGTACTGAGAAATCGAACCTTCTCGGCAGTTGCGGGCGAGCCCGTGTCGCCAATGGCGCTCGCTCCGCTATCGGGCATCGACTCCATCGCCGCGGTCGATTTGCTGCGGGCCGCGGCCTTCGACCAAGCCGTGGCAGGCTGTCCCACGTTCAAAGCGAACTTCGAGCTTTTCGATCATGCGCATGATCCTCTCTTGCGCTCGGATGGCCGCTCAAGGCCCTGAAAATCGATCTGCCGCTGCGTTAGCATGAACCTCCCTCTCACAAGCGAGCGTCCTTAAGGGAATATGGCGAGGGCTGAGCGGTTTCTCCAGAAGAAGATTCATACTGCGGCGCCATGTAGGACGCCATGTAGGCTGAAACGTCCAATCCGCACGAGGTCCCTATGACGCGCGACTTTACGACCGCCGACGTCGCAATCGGCCCCCATCGATTGGAGGGTTCGCTGTACCTGCCTCAATCGCCACTGGGACTTGTCATTTTTGCGCATGGCAGCGGCTCCTCGCGCTTTAGTCCGCGCAACAGATATGTCGCCGAGCGACTCGTCGCGCAGGGATTCGCCTGTTTGTTGTTCGACCTCCTCACCGCCGAGGAAGGCGAATTCCGGCGCAACGTCTTCGACATTGAACTGCTCGGCGCGCGCGTCGGCGAGGCGATCGCCTGGACGGCAGAAAGTGACGCCGCTCGCTTGCCCATCGGGCTGTTCGGGGCGAGCACGGGCGCCGCCGCCGCGCTCGTCGCCGCGGCCGACGAACCACGCGTCGCCGCCGTCGTCTCGCGCGGCGGTCGGCCTGATCTTGCAGGCGACGCGCTGCGGCGGGTTCAAGCGCCGACATTGCTGATCGTCGGCGGATTGGACTATGGCGTGATTGAACTCAATCGCAGCGCGCAGCAGCTGCTCAGATGCCACAACCGTCTCGACATCGTCCCCGGCGCCACCCATCTCTTCGAGGAGCCCGGCACATTGGAAAGCGCCGTCGAGCGCGCGACCAAATGGTTTGTCGAGAATCTTAGCGCGCCTCAGGCGTGACCCAGGAATAACACATGCCAAATTTTTCTTAAGCAGAAGGTTTGAAAATGATGACGATGGCGCTGACCGAACCGCCGAGCGAAGCGGAGAGCAGCCTCGCGCTATTCGCGCTCGGCGCCAGCATATCCGTTGGCGAAGACGTCGCACAATTGCTTGGCGCTGAGCTCGCGCCGCTGGAAGACCGCGAGTTCGAAGACGGCGAATATAAGATCAGGCCGCTCGAAAATGTGCGCGGCCGCGACTGCTACGTCGTTTTCACCCTAAATGGCGACGAGGTCGCGAGCAGCGCCGACAAGCTGTGCAAACTGCTGTTCTTCATCGGCGCGCTGAAGGACGCGGGCGCTCAGCGCGTCACCGCCGTCACGCCCTATCTGTGCTTCGCGCGCAAGGACCGGCGCACCAAGCCCCGCGATCCGGTCACCACGCGCTATGTCGCGCAGCTGTTTGAAGCGCTTGGAACAGACCGCGTGGTCTGCGTCGACGTACATAACATCGCCGCTTTTCAGAACGCCTTTCGTTGCGAGACGATTCACCTTGACGCTCAGGCGCTGTTTGCGCGTCATGTCCTGGCCAATATCGGGGACAGGCCTGTCGCCGTCGTCTCTCCCGATCTTGGCGGCGAGAAGCGCGCGGAGATTTTTCGGCTGCGGCTTGAACGCATGCTGAAGCGGCCGGTCGCCAAGGCTTTCATGGATAAATACCGAAGCGAAGGCCATGTCGTTGGCGATATTTTCGCGGGCGACGTCAAGGATCGCACCGCGATCATCATCGATGACCTGATCGCCGGCGGCGGCACGGTGGCGCGCACCGCTGCGGCCTGCCGCGGCAATGGCGCGGCGCGCGTCTGGGTCGCGGCGACGCACGGCGTCTTTTCGCAAAAGGCTGCGTCCGCGCTAAAGAACGCGCCGATCGATCAGCTCATCATCACCGATACAGCGCCGCGGCAACCGTCCATGGCGGCCGAGCTTGGCGACCGGTTGATTGTGGTCAGCGTCGCCGGTCTCCTGGCCGAAGCGATCAGACGCCTGCACGCAAATGGTTCGATCACGCAGCTTCTGGAGGACGGGCCCTAGCCGCCGGGCGCGCTTTGGTTGCGTCCTGCAGCGACTCGCGCCACAAGCCTCGCATGAACTTGGAAGACATCGTCATTCGCCGAATGTCCAAGAGCGAACTTGATCGCGCGCTCGATTGGGCCGCGGCCGAGGGCTGGAATCCCGGACTTTACGACGCGGAGAGTTTCTACGCCGTCGATCCGACAGGATTCTTCATCGCCGAACGCGCGGGCGAGCCTCTGGGCTGCGTCTCGGCCGTCGTCTATGACGAGTCCTTCGGCTATGTCGGGCTCTTCATCGTTCGTCCGGCTCATCGTGGACAGGGCGTCGGCCTTCGGCTCTTGAACGTCGCACTGCGGCATGTGCAGGGGCGCAATGTCGGGCTCGACGCCGCGATCGACCTTCAGCAGACTTATGCGCGATACGGATTCAAATTTGCCTATCGCAACATACGTCATCGATGCGTCGGCGGCGGCGAAGCGCCTCCCGACGTGACTGAATTGGCCGACGTCCCCTTCGACGAGATCGTGCGCTATGACCAAACGGTCTTTCCGACGTCGCGGCCGAATTTTCTTTCGCGCTGGATCGCTCAGCCGCAGAGCGCGGCGCTTGCAATGGTGAAGCAAGGCCGGCTCGCCGGCTATGGCGTGCTGCGCGCGTGTCGCGACGGCTACAAGATCGGGCCGCTGTTCGCGGATGATTTGCAAATCGCCGACGCGCTGTTTCAAGGCTTATGCGCGCGAGCCGCGCGTGCGCCGGTGTTTCTCGATACGCCCGAAGCAAACGCCGCCGCCATCGCGCTGGCGCAGCGACGCCGGATGACCGCCGTGTTCGACACCGCGCGCATGTATACGGAAGGAACGCCGCCGGGACGCATCGAGCGCTGCTACGGCGTCACGACCTTCGAGCTCGGGTAATCACCGGACAGGGCGCCGAGGCGATCGATAAGATCAGAGGCTGTGACGCTCGGCGCAATCAGCGTCGGATCGTCGTCGGCTTCGCCCGATCGGTTGACGCGCGGCGACACAATCCATTCCCGCAGAGCCTCGTCGGGCGGCGCGCCGAGCAACGCCCCGGGATCCTCGCCCGACATCCATGCATTCGCGTCGCGCCAGTCGAGAATGACCGGCATGCGATCATGGAAACGGCGCATCCAGCCATTCGCTGGACCGACGATGATCGTCGCTGAGTCGATCTTCGCATCGCTCTCGACGTCGCGACAGCTCTCGCACAGGCCGGCGAAGGCGAGCGGGCGGCCGTCGGGCGCCGTGAAATAATGCGGAGTCCTGGCGCCTTTCGCTCCGGTCCATTCATAGAAGCCCGACGCCGGGATGATGCAGCGCCGCGATGCGAAGGCCGAACGGAACATCGGCTTTTCGGCGACCGTCTCGGCGCGCGCATTGAAGGTTGCAGGCAGTTCGCGCAGGGGCTTCTTCCACCAGGAGGGCGCGAAGCCCCAGCGCATCTGGACAAGTTCGTTTCCCGCCGGCGTCGGCCGGATGACCTCGATCATCGTCGTCGGCGCCACATTGTAGCGGGGCTGCAGATTGCGCGGCTGGCCGATCAAATCGGCAAGCCGCTGGAGTTCCTCCCAGGAGAGATGCTGCGTGAAGCGCCCGCACATAGGCGAGACCGTCCTGTCTCAGTAGTAGTGCCGGTGACGGCGGTAATAATATGGGCGCGGCGCCGTCGCGGCGCCAATGATCGCGCCGCCTGCTGCGCCGACCGCCGCCGTGGCGAGCGTCGGGCCGGCGAGTCCGCCTGAGGCAAGCGCGCCGATGCCGGCGCCGCCCAGACCGCCGATGACGCCGCCGCCGAGCGCGCGTTCCGCGGGCGTGTAGCAGCCATAAAGCGGCATTGAGGCCGTCAGAAGCGTCGCAAGGACGAGGGCTTTCTTGACCCGGCGGGGCGTGGCGATGCTGTGCATTTTCATTCCCTTGTTCACACTCTTCTCGCTGCGTTGGCGCTGAAGCCAAGCCTTCGCGGCGCATCGCCGAATGAACCCAGATTTGCGCCAGAACGATGGCCCTGTCGTGAAGCCACCGGCCAGAACGAGGCCTCGATAAGGCCACAGCCGGAGCGCTCGATGACGACGCGCAGCACTTGTTTCGTCTTCCTTCTAATTGGAATATTTCGCAAATAAGAACGCTGCAAAGAGCACTTTCTGAAAGACTTCCGATGAATGATCAATTGTATTGACGCAGGAAGTCGCCTGTTAAATCTTTATACCATGCACGCGGCGCCGCTGAGACTTTCAGCATCGAACCCTCGAGCAAAAATCAGGCGCGCAACCCCACGCGTGATGTTCCGTGCCCTCAAGGAGAGAATGATGTGCGATCTGGCGCGAGAGAGAAAACGCATTGATTCGATCCTCGCCGACGCGATGAACCAAAACTCGGTTCGACTGTCGATCGATGAAGTCGAACTCGCCGGCTATGGGCTCGCGGCGCTGCGCAGCCACTATGCGCTTTCCTGTCCGGATGAATGCATGCGCAAGAGATGTGACGAATTTGCCGCGCTCATCGCGCTGACGCGTCGCGCGCAGCAGCATGCGCTACATGCGCCATGAAATATTCGGCAACAGGAAAGAAGGAGCGCGCGATGTTCATGGCCTCGAACCAGTTCAAGGTCGTCAAGGGCTGCGAGGAAACATTCGAAACGGCTTGGCGAGAGACAAGCGTCCGGCTGCGGGAAGCGGCCGGTCTCATCGGATTTCAATTCCATCGAGGGAAGGAGAGCGGTCCGCACGTGCTCTATTTCTCGGTGACCATGTGGGAGACGGAAGAGCGCTTCCTCGATTGGCGACGCGCCGAACTCTATGGCCCGCCGAACGGCGGCGCTGGACCGCGCTGCGCCTCGAGGCTGGAGGAATTCGACGCGACTGTCTCCAGAAGCAATCCGCAATAGGCGCCGACGGCGTTTTCTAGGAGAAAGACATGTTGGGAATTGGGGACAGCATACCGCCTTTCATTGTGACTGGCGTCAAGCCGGGATTTAACGAGATCGAAGAAAACGGCGAGACAGCCTTCGAAACGCTCAGCGAGACGAGCTTCCCAGGCATGTGGAAAATCATCTTCTTCTATCCGAAGGACTTTACCTTCGTTTGTCCGACGGAAATCGCGGCCTTCGCGCGCTTGTCGAAGGATTTCGCCGAGCGCGACGCCGTCGTTCTCGGCGGCTCCACGGACAATGAGTTCGTGAAGCTCGCTTGGCGACGCGACCACCGTGATCTGAAGAGCTTGCCAATCTGGCAGTTCGCGGACTCGAAGGGCGATCTGATCGATGGGCTCGGCGTGCGCGCGCCTTCAGGCGTCGCCTATCGCGCCACCTTCGTCGTCGATCCTGGCAATGTCATTCAACATGTCTATGCGACGAATCTCGACGTCGGCCGCGCGCCGGACGATACGCTGCGCGTCCTTGACGCCTTGCAGACCGGCGCGCTCTGCCCCTGCAGCCGGCTGGTCGGCGGCGAAACGCTTATCCCTGCGGCGTAACCGCGGACGCGGCGCCCGGCAACTGCAGCGTCAGACATTTCGCGGCGCCGCCCGCCTTCATGAATTCCGAAAGCGGCGTCACGACGGGCGTGAATCCCGCGTCAGTCAGGCGCGAACGAAGATCGTCGGAACAGGCGTTGAGGAACACGCGCCCGGCGACTTCGACAGCGTTGCAGGCGAAAGCGAGCGCGTCTTTCTCGCCGACTTCGATCCGCTTCTCCGCTGGCGCGATGGCGCGGATCGCTTCCCGCGACGCGATGTCAAAGGCATCCGGGTAATACATCAGCCAACCGCCGCTCAGTGGGCAGAAGCAGGTGTCGAGATGATAAAAGCGCGGGTCTACGAGCCTCAGCGCGACGGCGCGTCGGCCGAAGATTTTTTCAAGATGTTTGGGCGCCGCTTCGCCTGAGCGCCAGCCATAGCCGCACCAGACAATGTCCCGCGCGTGATCGAGAAGCGCGTCGCCGGCGCCCTCGAACGGGACGTTCTCCGGCCAGGGCGCGATCGAGTAGCCTTGCGCTTCGAACCATTCGCAAAACAGACGCTCTTCGGGCCGCCGTTCCTTGGCGTTGAAACGACTCACGACGGCCGTGTCGCCGATCGCAAGTCCGGCATTGGCGGTGAAGACCATGTCCGGCAGGCCGGGCGTCGGCGCGACGAAGGCGATATCGCTATGCGCCGCCAGCTTGCCGCGCAAGTTCTCCCATTGCGCCTTCGCGCGCGGAAGCGCCGCTTGCCCAATCTGATTCTCCATCCACGGGTTGATGATGTAATCGACGCCGAAATAGTCGGGCGCGCACATCAGTAGCGCGCGACGCGCAGGCGCAGCCGCGCGCGCCTCCCTCCGCGGCGCGTCGCTCAACACAGCGGACTCAGCGTCGACGTTCATCAGCAAACTCTCTTGCATTGCACGTCCGTCGATCATGCGGGCTGTTCCGTCCTTACGAGAGTTGCGACGTCTTCCTGTTCCGCCTCGAGCGGATGCAGCAATGAGAACAAATCCTTCGGGTCTGCAGGTTCAGCGATCAGCTCGATCTCGCGGCCGACGCCCGTCTCCCGCGCAAGGTCGCGCAGCAGGCGCAACACCGAAAAATCCTCGATGGCGAAACCGACGCTGTCGAAGATCGTGATCGCGTCTTTGGAGGTGCGCCCGGGCCGATGACCGCCGAGAATTTCCCGCAGTTCCGTCACCGGATGCTCTGGGCCGAGTTGCTGAATTTCGCCCTCGCTGCGCGTCTGCGGCGCATATTCGACGAATATTTCGGCGCGCAGCAGCAGGTCGCGCGCCAGTTCGGTCTTGCCTGGACAGTCGCCGCCGACCGCATTGATATGGGTCCCAGGCCCAACCATATCGTCGGCCAGTATCGTGGCGAATTTCTTATCCGCCGTGATCGTCGTGATGATGTCTGCGCCGGATGCGGCGCTGCGCGCGTTGGCGCATCGAATGATCGTCAGGCCAAAGTCGGCCATGTTGCGCTCGAACTTCTCGACGGCGTCAGGGTCGACATCGAAGACGCGAAGCCGGTCAACGCCAAGAACGGCATGAAAGGCGCATGCCTGAAACTCCGATTGAGCGCCAAGGCCGATCAGCGCCATCGTCTTGCTGTCAGGCCGGGCGAGATGCGCCGCCGCCAGCGCCGAAGTGGCGCCGGTTCGGAAGGCGGTGGCGAGCGTCATATCGGCGAGGAGCGTCGGATAGCCGGTCTCGACGTCGGCGAGCGCGCCGAAGGCGACGACGGTCTGCAGATTGAATTGCGTGTTGCCGGGATGACCGTTGACGAATTTAAAGCCGAAGGCCTCGCCGTCGCTCGTCGGCATCAGTTCGAGGACGCCGCGCGCCGAATGGCTCGCGTAGCGCGGCGACTTCTCGAATGCGTCCCAGCGGATAAAGTCCCGACGCAGATAGTCGACGAGCCGCAACCAAAAGCGTCGCGCGCCCACCTCTCCAACAATGCGGGCGATATCTCGCGCGCTGAGAAACGTCACCATACCTTCTCCAATCAGTGCATGGCGGAGAGACTAGAACGCGGCTCCGCTAATCAAAATCGCCATAAATTGGCAAAAAAGCTGGAGTTTTGTCATTTCGGTCATAGATAGTGACCGTTTCGACAGAGATATGAGCATGGACGATCTCGACCATCGACTGATCGCGCTGCTGCGGACCGACGCGCGCGCTTCTTTATCCCAGCTCGCCAAGGCGCTCGGCGTCTCGCGCGGGACAGTCCAGAACCGACTCGACAAGCTCATCGCGTCCGACGTGATCCTGGGCTTTACGGTTCGGCTGAAAAATCCTTCCGCATCCGATCGCATCCGGGCGATCATGATGGTCGAAGTCTCCGGCAAGAATTCCCGTCGCGTCGCTCAGGCGCTGCGCGGGCTCCCGCAGATCCACACGCTGTACAGCACCAACGGGCCGTTCGACCTCATCGCGGAAATCGAGTGCGCCAATCTCGAGGAGTTCGATCGGGTGCTGTCGGGCGTGAGAATGATCGAGGGCATCGCGCGAAGCGAGACGAGCCTGCTGCTTGCGCCCGCATGAACGCCCTCTGGCGCATCGCGCACGCATTGGGGCGCGTCAAGGCGAACGGTTCGATATCGTTCAGAAGAGCGCCGGCGTCGCCTTGGAGCCCGTCGGAACCGGCTTTTCGTCTCCTTCCACTGCGCGAGGCAGACAGACGCGCGCGATCAGCCCGTTCGGCTCCCGATCGAGCAGCGACACGGATCCGCCGTGGTTCTCGACGAGCGAGCGCACAATCGATAGGCCGAGTCCAAATCCGCTGTGCGCGTCGAGCGTTCGTCCCGGCTGACCGCGAACGAAGGGCTCAAATGCAGTGTTCTTGCCGTCCGCTGACATTCCCGGTCCGTCGTCGACGACGTCCACCTCGATGAGCTCTCCCGGGCCGTCCGCGATGTAGATGTCCACGGTCTTCGCGTGATGCGTCGCGTTTTCGACGAGATTGGTGAAAATGCGCTGCACGTCGCAAATCGATCCGAAGACCATCTGGTGGCCATCGCCATGGTAGGTCACATGATGACCAAGGTCGCAGAACTCGTCGGCGACGGTTTGCAGAACGCTGTCGAGATCGACCAGGGAACAGTCGGACGTGTCGTCTCCTTCGGCGCGCAAATACTGCAGATTCTTGAACAGCATGGCGTCCATGAGATCGACGTCGCGCATCATCCGTTGCTGAAGGCTTTGATCTGACACGAATTCCGTTTTCAGCTTCAAGCGCGTGATGATCGTTCGCAGATCGTGACTGACCGCCGCAAGCACATGGGCTCTCGCGGCGATCATCTTGCTGATGCGCGCCTGCATACGATTGAGCGAACGGGTCAATTCGCGAACTTCCTGGGGACCTCGCTCCGGGAGCTGCGCCTTCGTATCGACATCGTTTGGAATCTGCTCAGCATATTTTGCCAGTCGTCGTAGCGGCGCCATGATTGCGTTCAGCGCCCAGAACACGAAGATCGCCGTGAATATGATAAAGGACAGCGCCGTTCGCGCCCCCTGAGTCAGAATAAACGGTTCGTCATCGGCATGTTGCCACAGCCATCGCCATATCGAACCGGGAGATTTTTGATGCTCGGCGATCGAGACCGTCGCATAGCCGCCCTTATGCAATTCGACGGCGAGGACGCCGTAATCTTCGGGCGTTGAACTGTCGACCTTGAACACGTCTGCGCCGTTCCACAACAGTGAGTCGATGTGGCGGATTTCATTGTCAAAGGCGAGATCGCCGCCGCCCGTCGAAGATGTCGCCGCCGGAGGGCGCGACTCCTGAATCTCGATACTGGCGTAGGGAACGGCGTGAGAGAGCGCTGAAATGACATTGGCTCTCTCCGGAAGCGGCGCGACGTCCAGAGCGAGGATTATGCTCGCGATGAAGTCTCCTTGGTCGACGATGTGCCGCCTGCCGAACACATGAAACATGCCGATGACGATGGTCTGGAACGCCACGATCGACACGAAAATCAGCAGCGTGATTTGCACGGCCAGTTTGTTGAGCCGGAAACGCCAGGGAAGGCGAGCAGGATTCATGCGCGCGCCACGTGAGTGGAGAAAATATAGCCCTCGGAGCGAACCGTCTGGATGAACGCGGGCTTTCTTGGATCCGCTTCTATTTTCTGTCGAAGCCGGCTGATCAGAACGTCGATGCTGCGCTCGAAGGGCCCGGTCGTCGGGCCATGCGTCATGTTGATCAATTGCTCGCGCGTCAACACCCGATTAGGATTTTCGCACAAAGCGTGCAGCAGATCGAATTCGGCGCCGGTCATGGCCACCTTTATGCCGCATGGCGCCACGACCTCTCGAGCGAGCACATCGACGCGCCAGCCGGAGAAAAGATACGCTTGCCGTGCGGCGCGCCCGTCGACGGCGTTCGCGTTCGGGGTTTCAGTTCGCCTCAAAACGGCGCGGATGCGCGCCAGCAGCTCGCGCGAATTGAAAGGCTTGACGATGTAATCGTCGGCCCCGAGCTCCAGACCCAATATCTTGTCGATGTCCTCCGACTGCGCCGTCAGTATGATTATAGGGATGCGTCTCTCGGATCGCACCCGCCGGCAGATCGACAAGCCGTCTTCGCCGGGCAGATTAAGATCAAGGATCAGCAGGTCATAGGCGCCGGCGCTGAACGCAGCGTCCATTGCCTGGGCGTTTGCGGCTACCTTCGTCTGAATGTCGTGCGCCGCGAGATAGAGGGAGATGAACTCGCCGATTTCGGCGTCATCCTCGACGATCAGAATTGAAACGGGAGGGGTCAAGGGAGGCGCAATCGCTTTCGTTGGAGCTCGCCGGAAACTAATAATGCAGTGTTTCTAGAGTGTTTCCATCACAAAAAAGACCCCGCCCCGCGACGCTTCAGTAGCTCTGGTCTGATCTCGTCGGATTTTGGAAATAAATCAGAAACAATCTCTGTGGCCTGAAAAACTGGAGAAACACCACAGCCACTGGCCTGTCCTATGTTGCGGCCGCGCTAACCGGTCGGCGCCAAGGTTTCGACTGCGCGCGACTGCAAGGACAACATATGAAAAGCAAGGCTCAGGCTGTCACCCACGACCTCGAAGCGAGCGCGGCAGACGCGAACGCCTCTCAGCGCGCCGGATCGTCGGCGCAGGACGGATGGCTGGGCTTAGGCGGATCAGACGGAGATTTCGCCGGCGCGACAGGACCAAGTCACATCGCCGTGGACGAGAATCATGCACAAGGGACGCTTCCAACAAGGTTCACGCCGAAGACCGGCCTCGCCGGATTGGCCCAAAATTGGCGCGCGGACGTTCTGTCCGGCTTTCTGGTGTTTCTTATCGCGCTGCCGCTATGCCTTGGCATTTCGATGGCGTCGGGCTTTCCGCCGCAGGCGGGCATCATCACCGCCGTCGTGGGCGGCCTGCTGGTGTCGCGCATCAACGGATCTTTCGTCACCATCACCGGCCCGGCGGCGGGCCTCATCGTGGTCATTCTGGATTCGGTGCAGGCGCTCGGCGGCGGCGACGCGAAAGCCGGTTACCACTACACCTTGGCGGCCATTGTTTGCGCCAGCGTCATTCAGATGCTGATGGGCGTCATGAAGGCCGGCAAGATGAGCGCCTTTTTTCCGTCCTCGGCCGTGCATGGCATGTTGGCGGCGATCGGCATCATCATCATGGCCAAGCAGATTCACGTCATGCTCGGCGTGAAGCCGGACGCGCAGACTCTGTTCGAGACGATTGGCGCAATCCCCGCAAGCATTCGCGACATGAATCCGGAAGTCGCCATCATCGGCGGCCTTGGGCTTTTGATCTTGATCGCCTGGTCGCTGGTGAAGAGTCGCCGACTAAAAATGATCCCGGCGCCACTCGTCGTCGTGATCATCGGCATGGCGCTCGCGCAATATTACGATCTCGACGATGAACATATCTATCTCTTCCTGCCCGACACGCCGTTCCTGCCGCATCACGAATTCACGATCGGTCCGAAATTCCTTGTCTCCATTCCGCAGAACTTCCTGTCCGGCTTCGCCTTCCCCGACTTTTCGCTGATTCGCTCCAGCGTATTCTGGCAGCAGGTCTTCGCCATCTGTCTCGTTGGCAGCCTGGAAAGCCTGCTCAGCGCGGCGGCGGTCGATAAGCTCGACCCCTATAAGCGCACCTCAGATCTCAACCGCGACCTCGCGGCGGTCGGCTTCGGCAATATTATATGCGGCCTGATTGGCGGCATGCCGATGATCGCTGAAATCGTCCGCAGCTCCGCCAATGTGAATAACGGCGCGCACACAGGGTGGGCGAATTTCTTCCACGGGTTGTTCCTGCTGATCTTCGTCGCCCTTTTCCCGAGGGTCATTCACGAGATCCCGCTCGCCTCGCTTGCTGCGCTGCTGGTGTTCACCGGCTACCGACTTGCCTCGCCGCTCGAGTTCAAGAAGACGTTGGCGATCGGCTGGGACCAGCTCACCGTTTTCGTGATTACCATCATCGGTGTTCTGGCGACCGATCTCTTGATCGGCGTCGCCATCGGCATCGCCGCCGAGTTCCTGTTCCACTTCTGGCGCAGCGTCAATTGGGGGCAGGTCTTCAAGCTGCATCGCGACGTCTTGGAGAGCGAACCCGGCGTCTATCATGTCAGGATCGGCGGCGCGGCCTTTTTCGCCAATTACCTCGCGCTCAAGGGCGATCTCGCCAAGCTTCCAAAGGGCAAGACGGTCATCTTTGATCTCTCAGACTCCTGGTGCGTCGATCATACGGTGATGGAGAACCTTCATCACTTTTGCGAGGACTATAAAGCAAACGACGGCCACGCAGAGATTTGCGGACTGGATCAACACGTCGCGACGTCGAAGCATCCTCTCGCCCCGCGCAAGCGCACCGCCTGATCCGTAAAGTTCACGCAAGGCGCCGCTGACGACCGCCGCGCCGATTCGAAGGTGACACGTATGCCGCTCTATCTGGCGCTGACCTGTGTCAGCGCCCTGCTCGCCGTCAGCGTCTACGCCATCCTCGACAGGCGGAACCATGACGTCAGCCGCAACGTCTATCGCCTTTGCATCGGCCTCTGCGGCGTCCTCTTCCTTGCAGCGGTCATGCCCAGGGGCGCTCATGTCGTTTCGACGGCTTTGCCGCTCGGACTGCCGTGGATCGGCATGCATTTTCGCATCGACGTCCTGACCGCCTTTTTTCTCGCTGTCGTCAATCTGGGCGGCGCGGCGGCGAGCGCCTATGCGATCGGCTATGGCGCGCATGAGAAAGAGCCGATGCGCGTGCTGCCGTTCTACCCAGCTTTTCTCGCTGGCATGAACCTCGTCGTGCTGGCCGACGACGCCTTCACCTTTCTCGTCGCTTGGGAGTTCATGTCGCTTGCGTCATGGGCGCTCGTGCTGACGCACCATCATGAGGAGGAGAACAGGCGCGCCGGCTTCGTCTATTTGTTGATGGCGAGCTTCGGCGGTTTTGCGCTGTTGATGGCGTTTGGCGTTCTCGGGGGCGTCGGCGGCGCCTATGACTTCGCCTCGATTCGCGAGTCGACCAAGGCGGGATGGACGTCGGGCCTCGTCCTGGCCCTCGCCATTGTCGGTATGGGGTCCAAAGCCGGACTCGCGCCCTTACATATCTGGCTGCCGCTCGCCCATCCGGCGGCGCCGAGCCACGTATCGGCCCTGATGAGCGGCGTTATGACGAAAGTCGCCGTCTACGGCTTCATTCGTGTCGTGTTCGATTTGCTCGGACCGCCGGCCTTCTGGTGGTCGGTCGAGCCCATGACTTTTGGCGCAGCGAGCGCCCTCATCGGCGTTCTGTTCGCGACGATACAGAGCGATCTGAAGAAGCTGCTCGCCTACAGCACCATCGAAAACATCGGCGTCATCTTCATCGCGCTCGGACTTGCCCTGGCGTTCAAGGCCAATGGCATGGCGCTGCCGGCCGCCCTCGCCTTCACTGCCGCGCTCTTTCACGTTTTCAATCATTCGCTGTTCAAGAGCCTGCTGTTCTTTGGCGCCGGCGCGGTGCTGAACGCGAGCGGCGAAAGAAGCATCGAGCGCCTCGGCGGTCTTATTCACTCCATGCCGAAAACGGCGTTCCTTTTTCTCGGCGGCTGCGTCGCCATCGCCGCCCTGCCGCCGCTGAACGGCTTCGTCTCGGAGTGGCTGGTCTTTCAGGCGATCCTGCTGAGCCCGTCGCTGCCGCAATGGACCGTGAAGCTCCTCGTTCCGGCGGTCGGCGTAGCGCTGGCGCTGAGCGCAGCGCTCGGCGCCGGCTGTTACATACGCGCCTATGGGATAGCTTTTCTGGGACGGCCCCGCAGCGAAGCGGCGCGCCAGGCGCATGATCCAGATCGCTGGTCGCTCGCGACCATGGCGGTTTTGCTGACGCTGTGCCTCATCGCCGGTCTGCTGCCGGGCCTCCTCATCGACACGATCTCACCCGTGGCGAAAGATTTTGTCGGCGGCCGCATGCCGACCCAGGCTGAACTCTCCTGGCTCTCGATCGCGCCCGTCGCCGAAAGCCGCAGCTCCTACAATGGGCTTCTGGTCTTCCTGTTCATTCTTTTCTCCGCCTGTTCGGCGAGATGGGTCATCCACAAATTCGGCACGGCGCGGTCGCGGCGCGCGCCGGCCTGGGATTGCGGCTACTTCGAAACCAGCCCCACGACGCAATACACAGGCAGCAGCTTCGCGCAGCCGATCCGGCGCACCCTTGGCGTCATCGCCTTTTCGGTGCGGGAGCGCCTCGACATGCCGGTGCCTGGCGATACGCGAGCCGCGCGCTTGAGCGTCGAAATCAAGGATCGGATCTTCGACTATCTCTATGCGCCCCTCACGCGCGCGGTTGAGTCCTGCGCCGCCGGGCTGAACATCCTCAGTCTCCTGACGATCCAGGAATATCTCGCGCTGGTATTCGCGGCGCTCGTCTTCCTCCTGGTGCTGGTGGCGATATGACGCTTCTTTTCAACCTTATGGCGCAGAGCGTCCAAATGCTTTTGGTGCTGGCGCTGGCGCCGCTGCTTATCGGCTACGTTCGAAAGCTGAAGGCGCGTCTCTTGCGCCGCAAAGGACCGCCGATCATTCAACCCTGGCTCGATCTCATTCGGCTGCTGCGCAAGGAAGTCGTCCTCGCCGAAAACGCGTCGTGGCTGTATCGCGCGGCGCCCTATCTGATCTTTGCGATGATCTGGGTCTCCGCAGCGCTCGTGCCGACATTCGCCACGGGACTGACGTTCAGCTGGTCGGCCGATCTCATCGCCATCATCGCCCTGCTCGGCAGCGCCCGTTTTTTCCTTGCGCTCGCGGGCATGGACATTGGAACGAGTTTTGGCGGCATCGGCTCGAGCCGCGAGGCGATGTTCGGCTCGCTCGCGGAGCCGGCGATGATGATGATCGTCTTCACCGTCTCCTTCGTCGCCGGAACGACGCAGCTTTCCGAAATCGCCGCTTATATGGCCGGAAATCTGGAATTGCGCGCCTCCGTCGGCATGGCGCTCGTCGCGCTCCTTATCGTCGCCATTGCGGAGAATGGCCGGATTCCCGTCGACAATCCGGCGACCCATCTCGAGTTGACGATGGTGCATGAGGCGATGGTTCTCGAATATTCCGGGCGCTATCTCGCGCTCATCGAACTCGCCTCCGCGCTCAAACTGCTCCTTTATCTCTCGCTCATCGCCTGCGTTTTTTTCCCCGTTGGACTCGCGTCGCATGATGCGGGCGCGGAGGCGATGATGATCGGCCTTTGCGCATACGTCCTCAAGCTGGCGATCGGCGGCGGCGCGCTCGCGCTATTTGAAACATCCACGGCCAAGATGCGCATCTTCCGCGTGCCGGACTTTCTCGGCGCGGGGCTGATGCTTGGCCTCCTCGCGACGCTGCTGGTTTTCGTGACACGGAGCCTCTGATGGAGCTTTTGACAATCGACATCGCCCATGTGCTCGCGGGCGCGCTCCTCCTGACGAGCTTCATGCTGCTGTATCAGGACCGACTGTCGGGGCTCATCAATATCTACACGCTTCACGCCGTCATTCTGTCGCTGTCGGTCGCCTGGCAGGCCTATTACCAGGATGCGCCGCACCTCTATCTCACGGCCGCCATCGCAGCGATCTTCAAGGCGCTGATCATTCCCTTCAGCCTTCGCCACATCATCAAGCGCTTGCGCATCCACCGCACCGTGGAGGTCGTTGGCGGCGTCGGCATAACCATGCTCATCGGCATATTTCTCGTGGCGCTGTCGCTCGTCGTCATGCTGCCGGCGACCGCCTCCGCCGATCCGCTGTCGCGCGAAGACATTGCATTCGCCTTGGCGATCGTGCTGCTGGGGCTGTTGATGATGGTGACCCGACGCAACGCCGTGAGCCAGATTATCGGTTTCATGTCGCTGGAAAATGGTCTGGTTCTGGCGGCGGCAGGGGCGAACGGCATGCCGCTCGTCGTCGAGATCAGCGTCGCCTTTTCCATTCTCATCGCCTTCATCGTGATCGGCATCTTCCTGTTTCGCATTCGCGAGCGATTCGACAACGTCGACCTTTCTGAACTCGATCGCGTGCGCGGAGGACGTTCATGAGTTCCGATCTTTTCATGGTCTCGAACGCGCTTGTCGGCATTCCCGCCGTCGCGGCCATCGCCGTTGCGCTTGAACCGGCCTACCGACGCTCGGCGATCATCAATCTCTGCGCCTCCGGCGCGACGTTTCTCTTCGCGCTTGTGCTTTTCGTCGTCGAACCCGAACGCGGCGGCTATCTCTTCGTCGACGACCTCAACATCGTCTTTATTGTGCTCTCGACCTTCATCGGCTTCACCACGAGCGTCTACAGCGCGAGCTATATCGACCATGAGATCGAAACTGGCCGGTTGACCACGAGAAACGTCCGCTTCTATCACGCGATGTATCAGTCGCTGATGTGCGCGATGAATCTGGCGCTGCTCGCCAGCAACATCGGCCTCATGTGGGTCGCGGTCGAAGTCGCGACGCTGACAACCGTGTTGATGGTCGGCATGTACCGCACGCCGCACGCTCTCGAGGCGGCTTGGAAATATTTCATCCTCGGCAGCGTCGGGATCGCGCTGGCGCTCTTTGGCACGATCCTCATTTACATGGCGGCCGAGCCAGTGCTGGGACAGGGCTATGACGCCATGGTCTGGACGACGCTGATGTCGCAAGCGCCGCAGTTCAATCCGCGGATGCTCAACGTCGCCTTCGTGTTTCTGATGCTCGGCTACGGCACCAAGGTTGGGTTGGCGCCGATGCACGCCTGGCTTCCGGATGCGCATGCGGAAGGCCCGACGCCGATCTCGGCGGTCTTGTCCGGCCTCCTTCTGAATGTCGCGCTTTATGCGGTGCTACGGTTCAAGATGCTGCTGACGGCCAATGCGGCGGCGATTACGCCAGGCCCGCTGATGATCACCCTCGGCCTCGCATCTCTCATCATGGCGGCTTTCATGCTTTACCGCCGCGGCGACATCAAGCGGCTGTTCGCCTACTCCTCCATCGAGCACATGGGCATTATCGCCTTCGCGTTTGGCATGGGCGGACCGCTCGCCAACTTCGCCGGTCTGCTGCACATGACGATGCACAGCCTGACGAAGTCCGCGATCTTCTTCTCGGTCGGCCACATCGCGCAGGTCAAGGGCACGCAGAGAATCGCCGACATCCGAGGTCTGACGCAGAGCCAACCGGCGCTCGGCTGGTCCCTCGTCGCTGGCGTCGTCGCGATCATCGGTCTGCCGCCGCTGGGCATCTTCATGAGCGAATTTCTCGTCGTGAGTTCGACCTTCGCGCGCCAGCCGCTCCTCGCTATTCCGCTGGTTTTCGGCCTCCTGCTGGCTTTTGGCGCCTTGCTGTTGCGGCTCACCGGGATGGCGTTCGGCGAGCCAAGCCGTGACCAAGGCGAGGTGAAGGCTTCCATGTGGCCTGTCTACGCGCATCTCTCGCTTGTGCTGCTGGCGGGAATCTACCTTCCCTCTCACGTCGTGACCTGGTTCCAGAACGTCGCGCGGCTCTTGGGTTGAGTTCAAAGGATGAAAAGATGAACTTCGCCAGCAAACAGATGCCGGCCCCGCCATCGCCGCCGACGTGTCTGCCCTGGCCGCGTGAGATCGTCGACAGAGCTGGTTGGCTCGCTTTCGCCGAAAGTCTTTCGAAGGGCGAGCGCGAACTCCTCAGCCTGTGGGGCGAACCTTCGAGCGTTCACATGGCGGTGCTCGAAGAGCGGGAGCCGCGCCTACGCATCATCACATTGGAGTGTCTTGAAGGCTGCTTTCCATCCGTCGGGCGATTGCATCCGCCGGCGTTGAGGCTCGAGCGCGCGATCCGCGATATTTATGGGCTGAGGGCCGAAAACGCGCCCGACGCGCGGCCCTGGCTCGATCATGGCCGTTGGGGCGTGCGTCATCCTTGCAACGACCCCGAAAAGATCGACTCCACCAAAGACAGCTACGAATTCCTTCCCGCGGAAGGCGAACCGCTCCATCAGATACCCGTCGGACCCGTGCATGCCGGCATTATCGAGCCGGGCCATTTCCGCTTCTCAGCCAATGGCGAAACCGTCGTGCGGCTTGAGGAGCGGCTCGGCTTCGTTCACAAGGGCGTCGATCACCTGATGACCGGCGCCTCGATCGAGCGCGCCGCGCGTCTCGCGGCGCGCGTGTCGGGCGACAGCACGGTCGCCTACAGCCTCGCCTTTTCGCAGGCGGTTGAGGCGGCGTTCGACGTCAATGTTCCGCCGCGCGCGACATATCTGCGCGCGCTGATGGCCGAACTGGAACGCCTCGCCAATCATTTCGGCGATATCGGCGCCATCTGCAACGACGCGGCCTTCGCATTGATGCATGCGCAATGCGGCATCGTCCGCGAACGCATTTTGAGAGAAGCGGCAAATTGCTTCGGACACCGCCTGATGATGGATCGCATCGCGCCGGGAGGCGTCCTCGTCGATCTGGCGCGAGAGAAAGTCGCGGCGCTCTTCACGCTGATCGAGTGGATGGAGCTGATGACTCCCCGGTTCATCGCGCTCTTTGGCGACACGACGTCGCTGCAGGATCGGACCGTCGGAACCGGCGTCGTCAGCGAGGCGCTCGCAAAGCAATATGCGAGCGGGGGCTATGTTGGACGCGCCTCGGGCCGGACGTTCGACGCGCGCAAGGCGATCGGTTACGCCCCCTATCCGCAGCTGAAGTTCGAGATCGGCGCCTCGAAGGAAGGCGACGTCGATGCGCGCGTCTGGGTCCGCTTCGACGAAATCAAAGCCTCGCTGCGAATCCTCAGACAGATTCTCGACGAGGCGCCGGAGGGGCCGATCATCGCCGCCTGGGCGCTGCCGGAAGACTGGACGCGCGAAGGCGCCGCGCTCGTTGAAGGATTCCGCGGCGACATCTTCGTTTGGCTGCGCATGCGCGCGGACGGCGTGGTGCAGCGCTGTCATTTGCGCGATCCGTCCTGGTTCCAATGGCCGCTGCTCGAAGCGGCGATCAAGGACAACATCGTCGCCGACTTCCCCCTCTGCAACAAATCCTTCAACTGTTCCTACTCGGGGCACGATCTCTAGGACACGCGCGCGATGCAGAAATTCTTGCTTCAGGGCCTGCTCCGCCGCGCTCTGACCGAACCGGCGCCCATTCCCAATGCGACGTCGATCGCTGAACTCGGCTACACGCTCGGCCGAACGGCGCGCCAGAAACTGGGACGCAGCCTGTCGATCCGCGAAGTCGACGCGGGGTCCTGCAACGGCTGCGAACTGGAAATTCACGCGCTCAACAACGCCTACTACGATCTCGAAAGATTCGGCCTGCGTTTTGTGGCGTCGCCGCGCCACGCCGACGTCTTGCTCGTCACGGGTCCAGTGACGAAAAACATGCGCGAAGCGCTTGAACGAACCTATGCGGCGACGCCCGATCCAAAATGGGTGATCGCTGTCGGCGACTGCGCATTCGATGGGGGAATTTATTGCGAGAGCTACGCATGTGTTGGCGGCGTCGCGAAGGTCGTCCCCGTCGATCTTCATATTCGCGGCTGTCCGCCTGATCCGACGACGCTGCTCAAAGGGCTGATCGCCTTCGTTGAAACGATGAGCTGAACGACGCCAGCGAGCGTATTGAACATGGCCGCCGCCAGAAAAATGGTGACGGCCATTTTTGCGAAATGCGCGAGCAATATTTGAGGGCACAGAGATAAACTCGGGAAAAACCTGCGCATAAAAACTTGGCTAGAACGCAAGCGTGCGAAATGTAGAGGACGCACCAATGCAGACGCGCCAGAATGCCAAGATTTTTCGAGCTGAGCCTCTCTGGAGCGGCGCAAAGGCGAAGATCCATTTACTTAAAGACGTCAAGCGTTCGGCAATTGCGCTTACGGCTGCTGGCGTCGTGGCTCTATTGCCGCCACATCGCGCGATGGCCATGACGGACAAGGAGCAGCTGCAAATGCTCCTTGGTCAGGTGATGCAACTTAAAGCCCGCATGGATAAAAAGGACCGAGATGAGCAGGAGCGTCGCCGGGCCGAAACAGTAAATGCTCGCAGCGCGAACGTCAGGGAAACGGCGCTGACGCCGGTCGCCGCCGTCGCCATGCCAAGGATCCCAGATAGGTTCGTCTACAAGGGTCTGGAGATTATTCCCGGCGGCTTTCTGGCGCTTGAGTCGGTCTGGCGCAACCACTGGGTCGGCGCCGACGTCGCCACGCCCTTCAACGCCATTCCCTATGGCTTCGCGACGGCCGGACATACGGACGAGTTTCACTTCAGCGCCCGCGCGACGCGCCCCGCGCTCCTCGTGCGCGGCGATCTCAGTCCCACGACGCATATCCAGGGCTATTTCGAAACGGACTTTCTCGGCGCGGCCCAGACGGCGAACGCGAACCAGAGCAATTCGTACAATCTCCGCGTTCGACAGGCCTATACGAATATCGACAATGACGATTATGGGCTTCATTTCACGGCAGGTCAGACCTGGTCGCTCATAACTATGAATTCAGCTGGCACCCGGCCCGACACGTCGTTGCAGCCGCCGACGATCGATCACAATTATATGCCGGGCTATGTCTGGGACCGAAATCCTGGCGTCCGCATTTACAAGGATTTCGGAAAGCAATTCTGGTTGGCTTTGGCCGCGGAAGGTTCAGCGAACACGTTCGCAGCGCCCGGCCCAGCGTTCGGCCCTGTCTCCACTCTCCTTCCCAACAATCTCGGGATCCCCGCGCCCGCTCTACTCGCCTTGGCGACGAACGGCGGCTCGCTCAACACTTTGGATACTTATTCCTTTAATCGACTTCCCGATCTTGTCGGCAAGGTCGCATGGGATGCGCCACTCGGCGACCGGACGGTGCATCTGGAAGCGTTCGGGGTGGCGCGTGAGATGACCGAGCGCCTCTATTTCGGCAATCATCGTATTTGGTCTGGCGCCGTTGGCGCCGGCGCAATTATCCCGATCATTCCCAAGCTCCTGGAATTCCAAGCGTCGGGCATGATCGGGCGTGGCGTCGGCCGCCTTGCATCGAGTCAGCTTCCCGATGCGACCTATTCAGTTTTCGGCGCGCTCCAGCCGCTCCATCAGCGAAGCCTCCTCGTCGGCGCAACGCTGCATCCGACGCCGCAAACCGATGTTTTCGCTTTCGCGGGCGGCGACATCGCCGGTAAGAACTCGCAAGTCGCAGCCATCAATGGCACGATCTACGCGGGCGGATATGGCAATCCGCTTTATAACAATATCGGCTGCGGCCTGGAAAATCCGATATCGCAGATTACGCCGGGGGTCTCCGCCGCCGTTCCGCTCGCCGCGCTCGGCAATCCCCTTTTCGGTTGTTCCGGACAGACCCACGCGCTACGCGAAATCACCACTGGAGCCTGGCACACCTTCTACGAGGGACCGGCCGGCAAAATCAGAGTCGGCGTGCAGTTCGCCCATATCATTCGTAACGGCTTCACCGGGGTCGGCGGCGCGCCGCACGGCTCGGAAAACACCATCTTGACGAGCTTCCGCTACTTTCCCTTCTAGGTCGGTCCTACGGCTTTAAGGGCGCTTCTCCCATGCGCTTCATTGTTCGAAAGCCCATATCCGGTTCCAGTCGCTCTTCATGCTGACGACGAACCAACCCTGCCGCTGCGCCTCGTCATACAAAGACTGCGGAAAAGTCCCGATTCTGGTGTCGGGCAATCCGAGCGCCGGGCCATAGGCGTATTCGCGCTGGACGTCGTCGTGCAAAACCAACATGCCAAACCGCGCGCCGTCCCCGGACGTCGTGTATTCGAGCATCTGCCGGTCGCCCGTTGAGTTGCCGAATGCGGCGCGCGGCCGACGACCGATCATCAAATGGATGGCCTCGGGCTTGCCGGAACCAACGTCGCTGAGCAGCGTTTCGGGGCCCTCGATCAGAACGGGACGCCGGAGCTTGTCGTAACGATAACTTACGCTCTCCAGAGTCCGACAACCTGCTCGGGCGGAACGCCATAGGTCTTCTCTGCGTAGACCCGCACGAAATCTTGCCCGCCTCCGGTGACGATATACGTCTTGTAGCCGTTGGCGCGCAGATGCTTCATCAGCTCGAGCATCGGCAGATACGTCAGCTCGGTGTAGCGGCGGCCCCAGCGCGGGTGTCTTGCTGTCTCAAGCCATTTCTCCGCATCGGCTCTAAACCGCTCTACGCTCATGCCGCTCAGCGGCGCGGCCATGATCTTGATGAGGTCCCTCGTGGAAAGCTTCGATATCGCCGCCATGTTGCGAGAGAGCGCTGTCTTGAAGGGCTCGATCTTCGCAAGCGCCGGTCTTGCCTTTACGACGGCAGGCAGGCGATCCAGACAATACATCAACTGCGGGTATATCGGATGGGACGCCCAGAGCGTGCCATCCTGATCGAAGACCGCGATGCGCTCCTCGGGCGGCACGAATGTCATACTTGATGGATCGGTCGTCGCTCGAATCAATTCGACGATGGCATGTTTCGCCGGACCTTCGTTCCATGACGGAAGCGGATCGCTTCCCGCCCTCACAGATGATCCCGCCAACAGGAATGTTGTGGCCATCACGGCGAGAAGGAATCCCAATCGAACCAGCGCTTTCATCATTCCTCCCGAGAGGCCGACAGGTCGTCCATAGAGCGCCTCCGACGAGGTCGGATGTCTGCACGACGAATGGTCGACGGCAGACGATGGGCGCGGCCATTTATAAGCGATTTGCGAGATCGGCTATGGGCGCTGTCGCCATCGGCGAACATGAGTTTCCGCTGAGGAGCTAATTCGCAGAAGATCAATTGAGAGACCGAAGCGCGCGACAAATTTGCAACGCTCGGCGCAATTCGATGGCGAAAGACGCCAGAAGATCGGAACAGAGATTGATTTCAGTCGTTGTTAGGATGACGTTCTAGACAGGTTGTTCAGTGGTCCGTCTCTAAAGAAGGAGATTTCCGATGACCACCAGAAAGCTTCAGCGAAGGCGAAACGCTATCCGATTGATTCTCCAGAACCTGGAGACTCGTCCGTTCTGCGAGGATCATCTGCCGCACTCTGGCGGATGGTTGAGCCAGCCTCGACCCAGGCTGTCGCGCAACTCCTCGTCCAGCGGCGGCACTCAAGGCGATCGCCGCTAGAAATTTGCGGCGGCGGCGCGTGAGCGCCTCTCCGCAGCGCCCGCAATGGGGACGCGTCAGCGTTCCGGCGACGAACGCCCCGACCGTGGATGTAACGGCGGGGCGTTCTGCGTTTAGCCTGGAGGCGGATTGGAGGGCAGCAGATCTTGCCGCGGAATTACTTCTCGGCTCGGGGGGATTCCGGCGCCTCCAGCACATTTTCAATCGGGCAGTCGAAGTCCCAGACGACGCCTGTGCTGTCGTATTGGAGCCTTGCATCCCCTCTAAGGTTCAATCTGATCATGTCCCGAATGACTGTGGACCCGAAGCCCTTACGCGCAGGCGGAACGACAGTGGGACCCTCCGTCTCACGCCAGCGCATCGCGAAGCGCCGGCCTTCGCCATCGCGCTCGCGGACGCCCCATTCGATGTCGACGCGGCCATCCGAGTTGGACAGCGCGCCATATTTGACGGCGTTGGTCGCCAGCTCATGCAGCGCCATGCTGAAAGATTGCGACGCCGCGGCCGAGATGGTCAGCGGCGGGCCTTTTAGCGTGATGCGATCGTCGATCAAATCCTCCAGATGCGCGAGCTGCGCGCGCACGAGATCGCTTAGCGTGACGCCTTGCCAATCGCTGGCGACCAGCAGGTCCTGGTTCGCGGCGAGAGACAAAATGCGCTCCTGAAACGTTTCCTCGAAGTCGCGACCTGGATCGCCCGCGGTCGCTCGTGCGATGGCCAGCACGATGCTCAACATGTTTTTCGAGCGGTGATTGAGCTCTCTCATGAGAAGAGCGCGCTGTTCCTCAGCGCGCACGCGCTCAGTCACGTCCCTCGACAGCACGGCGACTCTTGGGCTTTCCGCTTCCTCGATGCGAAAGACAAAGGCGTCATAGATCTTGCCGAGCGCTCGCGCTCTGCGGACGACGCGTTCGGCGTTCCCGGATGCCGCGACTCTGCCGATCGTATCGATCCAGTCCTTTTCCAGGCTGGGCACAAGCTCGCGACCGCTCCGCCCTTCAACGTTCTTCAGTCCGGTGGTAGCCTCAAATGCTGGATTGACTTCAAGGAAGCGGTAGTCGATCGCATGACCGTCCTCGTCATAGAGTGGCTCGACCACCGTGAAGCTTTCGTCAATGGATTCGAACAGCAGGCGATACCGCGACTCGCTCTCGCGCAGCGCCTCTTCCGCGCGCGCCCGCTCGATCGCCGACCACGTTCGCTCGGCGACATCTTCTGCGACGGCCGCCTGAGCGGCGCTCCAGGTCCTCGGTAGCCGCGAATGAACGGTAACCACCGCGACCAGCCGGTCGTCCTTGACCAGCGGCGCGGCCAGGAAAGCGGAAACCGAACGGTTTTCGAATGACCTTAGGATCTCAGGCGCCGCCGTGCGCGGGTCATTGCGGACGTCGCTAACGGCGATTGTTCTGCCGCGCTTGAGGTCTGCGAGCAGGGCCTCTCCCCAACTCTCGAGACGATGGCGCCCGGCGTTGCTTGGCGCCGCGCCGTCGTTCCAGTCATGCTGAACAGTTGCGTGTTCGCCGGTCTCGTCGATCTCCGCATAGGCCGCCTCGTTGGCCTCGAGATGACGGCCCAGGACCTCGCTCGCCGCAGCCTGAATGGCCAGGGGATCCGCCAATGGGCGCAAACGGTCGTTGAGATCGATCAGGAGGTTTTGCCGAGCCTCGCGGTCCCGACGGCTCACCTCGCGCGTCCGCTGCTCTGTCGTGTCGCGTATGGCGAGAAGGATCAGGTTAAGCTGGTCGAGCCGACGGCCGTTCAGCAGCATCACCCGAGGACCGAAGCCTTGGTAAACGCGTTCGATCCGGTAGTCGTCGAAACTCTGGCGGCGAGGGAGAATGTCCTCAAGCAGCCGTCGCAGCTCCGGGGTGTCCCACTGGCCATTGCCAAGCTCGTAAACGAGACGTCCTTCCGTCTCCTTGGGATCTCCACCGAAAAGTTGGTAGAAGGGCCGATTCGCCGAGTGAACCGTGAGGTCCCCGTGGAGAATCAGCAGCGCTTCACGCACGCTGTCGATCAGTTTCTCGGCGAACTCGATTCGGCCCTCGAGTTCATGACGGAGCCGCTCACGCTCGGTGTCATCGGATATCGCAAGCAGGATGCGATCTTTTTCATCCGGCCGGCGGATGCGCTTGGCGTTAAACCACATGACGCGACGGCCGACACGTTCGAAGTCATGTTCAACGCGGCAATCCTCGATCGCACTGTTTCGCTCAACAATTTGCTCTAGAAGCCGGCGCAGCTCCGGGATGTCCCACAGCCCGTCGCAAAGCTCATAAACCGGTCGGCCGACTGTCTCCTCGCGCGTCACCTGAAACTGACTGAGGAACGCGTCATTGGCGAACTCGACCGTGAGCTGTGAATCGAGCGCCAGCAGCGGCAGGCTCACGGTCTCCAGGATTGAACTCGCATAGGCGGAAATGTCCGTCTCGGTTGTCATGCCTACTGAACTCAGATCGACGATCAGCCTTGCTGAAGGTAACGCGTTTGGACGCGAGAGGAACCCCGTAGTGCGAAAGGCATGCGCAGAGGATACGATCGTCTGGCGAATCTCGATTATGATGCCCTTCAATCGCCATTGACTGTCGATTCGAGGGAACACGTGCTTTTAAAATTCTGGATGTCGCAGACGACGCTCGTCATGGCGCTCATGCTCACAGGCGCCATGGCCGCTGTCGCGCTTTTCCTGTGCTGGCTCAGCTTCGCCTCGCGCTTTGCCGCCTATGCACAGAGCTGGAAAGGCGTCGTGCCGCCCTTCGTGGCCGTCCCGGCGACCCTGTTTGGCCTGCTGATGACGTTTCTCTCGCAGGACGTCTGGGACGCGAATCGCAGCGCCTATCGCGCCATCGCCATGGAGCGCGAACAATTGGCGACGCTCGCAGCGCTTTCCGGCAATCACGGAGACCACGCGGACGATATTCCGCGCGCCGTGCGTGACTATGTGGAAACCGCCGTTGGCCTCGAATGGAAAACCATGGAAGACGGCAAAGAATCGCCGGAAACCGAGGCCGCGCTGAACAGACTCACCCGCGCGGTCGCCAGCGCGAGAATCGAGGCGGCCTTCCAGCGCGCGCTCGTCGATACGGTGATGCGTTTGCGATCGGCGCGGGAACAACGACTCGCGATTGCGGGGGCCTTTCCCGACGATCGCAAATGGGCGGCGGTGATCATCATCGCCTTCATCACGCAAATCGCCCTTGCCGTCGTCCATCTCGACCGCCCCAGGCCTCAGCTTCTCGCGCAGACAATTTTCGCTTTGGCGGCGATCGTCCCTATATCGCTCGTCGCCTCCGTGGACGAGCCCTATTCGCCGCCCAATGCGGTGAGCTCCGAGCCGCTGACACAGCTGCTGGAGCGCTATCCTCAAAAGTGACCGGCTCACCTTTGATAGCGCCCTGCAGACGCAGCTAAGAGTTCCAAGAAAGTTGCATTAACCTTCAACGAACGCCGGAACGCGTTCCGGCGCCGAACCCGAGTCCGATCGAGACGAGCCAATGATCAAAACTCAAAAAGTGGTTGGCACCGCTTTTGTCGTGGCGGAATTCCGCAATGACGAAAACACGCAAGCTCATCCGCTCTACCGCGATCCCTTTGTCCACCTGTTCCTCGATCGGGAAACGAAACAGGCGGCGGATCGCATTTCCCAATCGTTTCCGCCGATCAGGAACAATGTGCGCCTGAGGACTCGCTACTTCGACGACCGGCTTCGTCATCAGATCGACCAAGGGCGTCGGCAGATCCTCATACTTGGCGCCGGTCTCGACACAAGGCCGCAGCGGATCGCAGCCGAAGGAGTCGCCTATTTTGAAATCGACGCTCCTGAAACCCAGGCGTTCAAAAAGGCGAAGCTTGAAGCAAGCAATGTCGATCCCAACACGACATATATCGGGGCGGATTATGTGACGGATGGAATGATTGATCTCCTTAGACGAAACGGATGCGATTTCCGGCTTCCCACCCATGTCATATGGGAAGGCAACACAATGTATTTGAATGAAACTTTTGTGTGTCAGATCCTGACGAGTCTCATGCGCCAAATCGAGAGCTGCTCGGTGTCCTTCGACTATATGGCGGAGGATGTGATCAGCAACGCCACCGGCGATCCTGAGATCGCCAGCGTTGTCGCGAGATTCGCCGCCATGGGCGCCCCTTGGACGTACGGAATCGACGATCTTGCCGCACTCGCCGCGCGTTGCGGCGCAAGCGTGCTCGATCGGGCGACGCTCGCCGACCTTCATCGAACCTATTGGCCGGATCAGCCGTTAACCTCGCCCCTCTACGGGTACTATACGCTTTGCACGCTGCAGAACGCGGTGGCGTCGTAATAAGCGCGTCGCGGCGCCGGCCGGGGAATAAGCGCAAAGATCGTCAGGGAGACAGACCAGCGCTACATGAATATCAAAAGTTATAAGACAGGAGACCCCCATGCCAAAAGGCATTCAGTTCACCGGCGATTTCGAGGTATCCGCGATGCCGGCGCTCATCCCTGGCAGCTGGTATATTGGATTTGCGTGCAAACAGTGCCGACAACGCTTTGCTTTTCTGAGCGAGCTGACAGGCACGGGCGCTCTGGAGATATCCGGGCCCGCCACATTTAAGGTGACGTGCCCGAACTGTGGCGCGCGCGGAGAATATTCGGCCACCGAAGTCATACAGTTTCAGGCGGCTCAGGGCGGCCCATCGTCGACCGCCTAGCTCGCGGCTCAACCGGCCCGCTCGTAATGGGCGGTGAAGTGCCGCAGAAATGGCGCCTGTTCTGTGATCCGGTAGGCTTCGATTGACTCGCGCCGGCGGCCAATGGCGTCGAGCACTTCGATCAGATAGTCGAAATGGCTCTGCGTATAGACCCGGCGAGGGAACGCCAACCGCACCAATTCGTGCGGCGCTGCGATCTCCTCTCCCCCTCCCGGCGCAGGCTTTCCGAACATGACGCTGCCCAGCTCCACGGCACGAACCCCGCCCTCTAGATAAAGCGCATTGACGAGCCCGATGCCGGGATAGTCGCTGGCCCTCAAATGCGGGCAGAACGCGGCCGCGTCGATGAATATGGCGTGGCCGCCAGCTGGGCGCACGATCGGTATGTCGCGCGAGATCAGCGCTGACGCCACATATTCGACGGTCGCATGCCGATAGCGCTGATAGTCATAATGGAGCGCTTCCAACAAGCCGACGGAGATTGCTTCCAGATCACGGCCGGCGAGACCGCCATATGTCGGAAACCCTTCCGTCAGAATGAGCAGGTTACGAAAGTCATCGGCCCAAGAATCATTGTTGCAGGCGAGAAATCCTCCGATATTTGCGAGCCCGTCCTTCTTTGCGCTCATCGTCGCGCCATCGGCGAATGAAAACATTTCCCGCGCAATCTCTAACAGCGTTCGATCGGCGAAGCCTTGCTCACGCTCTTTGATGAAGAATGCGTTTTCCGCAAAACGGCAGGCATCGATGATCAGCGGAATGTTGTGCTTCTGCAAGATTTCCTTGACGCTCCGAACGTTTTCCATCGACACCGGTTGGCCGCCGCCGGTGTTGTTGGTCACCGTGAGCATGCAGAAAGGAATGTTCGCGGAGCCTTCGGCCTCGATCAATTGTTCGAGTTTGCCTAGGTCCATATTTCCTTTGAACAGCTTCTCGGAATGGAGTTCGCGCGCTTCGCTCGACGGCAAGTCCGTCGCAATCGCGCCGACATATTCAATGTTCGCGCGCGTCGTGTCGAAGTGACCATTGTTGGGAACGACGTTGCCCTTTTGCAAGCGTGTCGCAGCCAGAATGCGCTCGGCGGCGCGTCCCTGATGCGTCGGAAAAATGCGTTTGAATCCGGTAATCTCGCGCACGGTTCGCTCGAATCGTCGCCAGGAGCGGCTGCCGGCATAGCTTTCGTCGCCGAGCATCAGAGCCGCCCATTGGCGATCGGACATGGCGCCCGTGCCGCTGTCGGTCAGCAAGTCGATGGTGACGTGGTCGGCGTCCAAAAGGAAGACATTGTTGAACGCGCTTGCGAGAAGCGCCTCACGCTCGCTGCGCGTGGTGATGGGCAGCGCCTCGGTCATCTTGATGCGAAACGGCTCGATGATCGTCTTCACGGGAATGCTCGCGCTTGAAAGCCGAAACCGACTGGGCTGTCGGCCACGTGCTCTTCAAATGGGCCTCATCGCAGGGCTGGTCCACTTCCAAGCGCCAACGGCAGGCATCGCCGCTCTTTTACAGCGCCTGCGAGCTTATCGCTCTTTCGTGGATTTAATCTTCGGGATCGTCGGGCAGTTCCGCGCGTTCCAGCGTTCGCGCGTTTGACGCGGCGCGTGCATAACGGCGACTGGACGCGAACCGATTGCGCCAAGACTGGTCGCGGCGCCGGGAGCAGCCATCGATTGTGGGCGACTGCGCCGATCAACTGCGATTGTTACTGCTTCTCCCCGAGCCGTCCGAAAAACTTGCGAACCGAATTCGCGGTGCGCTTCAGAAAGGTGGAGAAGCCGTCGGGCTTCCGAGAGGTTTGATGGCTGGCGTTCCTGTCCTTGGCTTGATGCTTGGGTTTGGCGTCCGCGCCGGTATTGACGGCTCCGCGTTTGGACTCAGAGGCGTTTTGCTCTTGTTCGGGCCTGATCTGCTCACGCGATCTTTCCGGGGCAACGGTTGCAGGCTCCGCAGTTGAATTCTTGTCCGGCTTTGCAGGCGCGGCGGCTTCCGGCGCGGCGGGCGCAGCCGGCGCCGGCAGAGTCGCCGCTGGCGCAGCCTCATTGCCATGGAGCGCCTTGTCTCCCTGCTCACGCTCCTGGGATGGAGAGCGCGCTTTGCCTCCTTGCTCGCCGCCCGGCGCAACAGGATTCGGTTTCGAGCTTTCTGGCGTTGCGGCCGGAGGCGCGGCGATGATCGCGGCGTCGCTCGGCCCTGCCGGCGCGGCGCTGCTCGGATGTGGCGTCGCGTCGTTTGTCGGCGCGCGCTCCTTCTCCATGGACTTTGCCGCCGGGGCGCCCGTCTCCGCCTTGGGCAATGCGCTCTGGCTGGGATTGACCTTTTCCTGTCTGGTCGGCGGCGACGCGCCGGGCGCGCCTGCGCGTTTGGTTGAATCAACAGAGCCAAAGAGCAATGTTTTGACGCCAATGACGGAAACCAAACCGCCAACAACGACCAGACCGGCGATCATGATGGTTCGGCCAGCGCGGCGCGCCGGCTTGTCGAGAACCGTTCCGTCGTGGCGGCTTACAAGAGGCGCAAGGGCTGTTGCGGAAGCTTCATTATTGGCGCCTATCGCGTCTTCGTTCGCAGACCCGCGATCCTCGGACAGGCTGATGCGCTCCACGACGACGCCGCCATCTGACGGCGACGAGTCCAGATCTGAAAGGGAATGATCGTCGCCGACATTCCGCGCTTCTGCTTCATCAGGTCTGGCGATCGTTTCTCGTCGCCGTTCTTCCTGCTGGTGACGCTTGAAGCCTTCGATGAGCCAGTTATCGACGGGAACTTCCTTGCTGGCCGCATGCATATGTGGGCCGCGGGATTGATGGCTCGCCGCTTTTGCGCGCTCTTCCTCTTGCCGCCGCCTGAAGGCTTCAGCGACCCAATTATTGCCGGATCCATCGTGAGCGCGGCGCGTTACGCCGACGTCGGCGCCGCCTGGGGAAGAGCCGCGCTCGCTGCTTCGCCGCGCGTCTTCGCGGCGTTTCAAGGCGCCGAGCGTCCAATCGCTTTCGAGAATTTCTTGCAAAATCTTATCCCCACTCACCGGCTCCGCTCCTGCGCTCATGGCTGCAGCGATGATCATCCGGGAACGCATGAGGTTTACACGAATGATCGATGCTAGCTGACTGACGGCGTGCGTCAATGATCCTGACGCTGGACACAACTTGGTCAGGTCGGAGGCGCGCGAAATCTGCGCGCGAACAACCTCCTAACGCAAGCGTCGCTCGAACAAGAACAGCCGCGGCATGCCCTTCAATGCCGAGCTTACGACGCGCCATGAGACGCGGCATGTGACGGTGGCGCTGAAACGGCTATTCGAGGTAAGCTCTCGCTAGCGGAAAGAGGTGAGAGAAGCTGGAACGCCGCAGCGGCCGGCCTGACGCCACGACGGAAGCGAGTCCAAAAATTTAGACAAAAGGAAACAGACTATGCGGACTGTCCTCAAATTTTCTATTGCGCTCGCCTTTGTTGGAATCTCGTACCCCGCACTTGCTGCCCAGTGCGGACACTCAGCGGCGGGCTTCGACAATTGGAAGCAGGAATTTGCCCAGGAGGCGCGCGGCCAAGGCATCGGTCAGGCGGGCATCAGCGCGCTCATGAGCACCCATTACAACGCGCCGACGATTTCCGCCGATCGCGGCCAGAAGAGTTTTCGCCTTTCGCTCGACCAATTCCTCGCCAAGCGCGGCGGCCCGGCCATTGTGTCGCGCGGCCGCGCGCTCAAGCGCTCCTACGGCGGGCTCTTCGCCCAGATCGAGCAGCGCTACGGCGTGCCGCCGGGACCTCTTCTCGCGATCTGGGGGATGGAGACCGGGTTTGGCGCGGTGCATGGCAACCAGCACGCTCTGTCGGCTGTCGCGACTTTGGCATATGACTGCCGCCGCTCCGACTATTTCACCGATCAGCTCTATGCCGCGCTGACGCTGGTCGATCGCGGCGCGCTGTCGCCGAGCGCCCGCGGCTCGATGCATGGCGAAATTGGCCAGACCCAGTTCCTCCCGAAAAACATCCTCAATTACGGCGGCGGGGGCAATCTCGACAACTCGGCCGCCGCCCTCAACGCCACCGCGAATTTCCTTCACGCTCATGGCTGGCGCGCCGGCGGCGGCTATCAGCCGGGCGAAAGCAATTTCGGCGCAATCCAGGCCTGGAACGCGGCCACGGTTTATCAGCGCGCGATTGCGCAGATCGGCCGCCAGATCGACGGCGGCGGCGCGTCGCGGGACCAATGACGCGCGAAGCCCCAAAAAAACGCCGGCGCAATTGGCGCCGGCGCGATTCCAAAACGCCTAAAGCCAGGCGCCATCACTCAGCCGGTGTCGCCTCCGGTCCATGATCCTCATCGGGCGCACTCGGCGGCGGAGGCGGCGGCGGCGGTTTGTGCGCCTTGGCCGCGGTCGTCGTGTCACGACGGCGATGGACGAGATAGATTAAGAAGGCGGCGATCGTGCCGAGCCCGAGCGTCAGATAGACCGGCAGATCCCGCATGAAGCTCTTTCCCACCGAGAAGGGGAATCGAGACACCCATCGCTCACCGTGATCGCCAGTAACCGTGACGATGCCGACGAAATAGCCCGGCTCATTGAACGTATGTTCAAAATTGATCGTGCCTGTCGGGTAGCTCTTGGGTTCCCGGTAGGCGACGGTGACGGCTTGGAGATCCTCGTTTTCTTTCTCCTCCCCGCCGATATCCTTGACGATGCGCAGCTCGACCTTCATGTCGCGCAGCTCTTCCTGCTCCGCGTCGAAAACCATGATAATCGGCCCGGTGGCGGGAATGTCTTCGCAGAATTCGTTCTTGGACGCTTCCGGCAGATAGCCAGTGAAATTCATGATGTCCGGCCCAATGAAGAGCCGGCACCGGCCTTCGGCCGCCCCCAAGCGCCCATGCGCCTCTGCCGGAGCGGGCGCGCCGGCGACCATCGTCACGACAACAGCCGCGGCTGATAAAACAGCGAGGCGAAAGCCTCTTGTGAAACGGCAAGGCTCCCGCGGGGCGAGGCGATCTTCGCCCACGTCCGGCGCGGGATGCGCTTCCGGATTTCCATCACGCATGATGACCTCCTGGGTCTTCGTGTGACAAGAACACGCGACTCTCAGAAATGTTGCCTTCGCGCCGCACAGCCACTCCCGCCAAGCTTACGCTTGGGGAGTCGCTCCTGACAACGCCTGAGGCTTGATGTTAGCGGATTCCGGCGCATCAGCAAGGGTGCGACAATCGGTCGCTGTTTCCGCGGTGCGCAATGCGCACGCCCTCTCCGCGCGCAGGGCTCTCGGGAATCCCCCGTAGCCGAACGAACGCCGCTCGGAAGGAGCGGATTTTGCAATGCGAAACAAAATTGACCAAAATCAGAAAAAATATTCCGCGCCGGCTTCTTCGTCGTGAAACCACCTTAACAAGAGTTCATCAGCGGGAAGCTTGCCACCCAATTAAGGCGGAGCCATATTCAGCGCGAGGCTGGGAGCGCTTTTCTCTATCGCGAAGCGCGGAACAGCCAACCAGACCATGAGGATCAAATGTCCAACTTCGACCGCAACACCAGCTTCGGCTACGGGCGCGGGGTCGCGCGGCCGACCACAGCTGAGATCGACCAGGGCCTGCGCGCCTATATGCTTGGCGTCTATAATTATATGACGCTGGGCTTGGCCGTGACCGGGCTCGTCGCGCTCGGCGTTTATATGCTCGCCGTCGCCAAGGTGGCGCCCGGCGCGATCGAACTGACGTCCTTCGGCCACACGCTCTACGCCACGCCGCTGCGCTGGGTGGTGATTCTGTCGCCGCTGGCGTTCATTTTCTTCATGGGCGCGCGGGCGAACGCCATTTCGGCGGCGACGGCCCGCAATCTCTTCATCGCCTTCGCGGCGGTGATGGGATTGTCGATGTCCTCGCTTCTGCTCGTCTTCACGGGCGTATCGGTCGCGCGGGTCTTCTTCATTACCGCGGCGGCGTTCGGCGGGCTGAGCCTATACGGCTACATGACGCAGCGGGATCTGTCGGCCTTCGGCTCCTTCCTGGTGATGGGCGTCTGGGGGCTTGTGATCGCCGGCCTCGTCAATCTGTTCCTGCAGTCGACCGGACTGCAGTTCGCGCTGTCGATCGTCGCGGTTTTGGTGTTCGCCGGCCTGACGGCCTGGGACACGCAGAACATCAAGGACATGTATTACAGCAGCGACAGCTATGAAGTCGCGCAGAAGAAGAGCGTTTTTGGCGCGCTCTCGCTCTATCTGGACTTCATCAACATGTTCCAGTCGCTGCTGTTCCTGTTCGGCCAGCGCAACAACTAAACGGGGACCCGCCCGAGAAAAGCCCCGCTTCGGCGGGGCTTCTTCTTGCGTAATTGCGTAAGCCTTTGCGGGCCGACCCGCCTGTGGCAGAAAGCCGCCGAGCGACCTAACGAGGAGCCTTAATGGCGGACGTCACATTCCCGGCTGCTGCGGCGGCGGGACTACTGTCTTTTCTCTCCCCCTGCGTCCTGCCTCTGGTGCCGCCCTACCTGACCTATCTCGCAGGCGTCAGCATGGAGGATCTCGAACTCGAGACGCGCTCCGCCGCGCGGCGCGACATTCTGCTGTCGTCAATTCTGTTCGTCCTTGGCTTTACGACGGTCTTCGTCGCGCTTGGCGCAACGGCCAGCGCCTTCGGCGGCGTCCTGCGCGCCAATATGCATATTCTGTCCTGGGTCGCGGGCGGCATCATCATTCTGATGGGCCTGCACTTCATCGGACTCCTGAAAGTCGACCTGCTGTATCGCGAGAAGCGCGCCGAGATCGCCAAGCCCATGGGACTCTTCGGCTCTTATGTCATGGGGCTCGCCTTCGCGTTCGGCTGGACGCCCTGCATCGGGCCGATCCTCGCCGCCATTCTCGCCGTCGCGGGGACGCAGGAGACGGTGCCGCTCGGCGCCGCCCTGCTCGCGACCTATTCGCTCGGCCTCGGGCTGCCTTTCATCGGGGCTGGCTTGGCGCTCGGCCGCTTCCTCGCCTTCGTTGCGCGTTTCCGCCGGCATTTCGGAAAAGTTGAAAAAGTCGTCGGCGTGTTGCTCGTCTTCACCGGCGTCGCATTTCTCACGGGCGGCGTGCAGGAGATGTCCTATTGGCTACTGGAACTGTTTCCTGGCCTCGCCAGGCTCGGATAGGCGGCGCGCGGAACCCGCTCTATGACGAGCGCCGGCTGCCGGAGATCGACCGGCTGCGCGGCCTTGTCATGGTCCTCATGGCGCTCGACCACATGCGCGACTTCTTCGACGCGGACGTCATGCGCTTCTCGCCGACCGATCTCGATCACACCTATCCGCTTTTGTTCTTCACGCGCTTCATCACGCATTTCTGCGCGCCGACCTTCACCGTTCTCGCCGGAGTGAGCGCCTATCTCTATGGCGTGAAGGTGAAAGACCCTGTCGCGCTTTCGAAATTTCTGGCCGCGCGCGGCCTGTGGCTCATCTTGCTCGACGCCGCCGTCATAAGCCCGATCTGGGGCATGGGCTGGGGCCGGATCGAGCTGGCGACGCTTTGGGCGATCGGCTGCAGCCTTGTGGCGCTCGCCGCCTTCTCGCGCCTGTCGCCGCGAATTGTGCTGCTTATCGGCGTCGCGATCATCTTCGGCCATAATCTCCTCGATGGAATTCATGCCGCCGACCTCGGCGCGTTCGGACCGTGGTGGTCTCTGCTGCATGAGCGCGGCAAACTGCCCTTCGACGTGCCGGGCGGCGTCCTCTATCCGGCGCTTCCCTGGATCGGCGTCGGCGCGCTGGGTTACGGAATCGGGCCGCTGTTCCTCAAGCCGGCGGCGCTGCGCGACCGCACGCTTTACCTCGCTGGCGGCGCGGCGCTGGCGCTTTTTGTCGTGCTGCGCTTCTCCAATCTCTACGGCGATCCGCGTCCCTGGAGCGTGCAGCGTGACTCCGTCTTCACCCTGCTCTCATTTCTCAACGTCACGAAATATCCGCCCTCGCTGCTCTATCTTCTGGTGACGCTTGGCGGCGCGGCGTTGACGCTGCCCGCGTTGGCGCGCGCCGGAAAAAGAATCGGCGACGCGCTGACGGTCTTCGGCCGCACGCCATTGTTCTTTTATGTCCTGCATCTTTACGTCGGCGCCCTCGCGGCGCTGGCGCTCACCGTCGCGCGCGGCTATTCCCTGGCGGACATCGCGACCTGGTCAAGAGGCGGGGGGCCGCCGCCGGAATTTGGCGTTGGGCTCGCGGGCGCTTACGTCGCCTGGATCTTGATTGTATTGGCGTTGTATCCGCTGTGCTGCTGGTTTGCGGAGGTGAAGCGCCGACGCCTCGATCTCTGGTGGCTGACGTATTTGTGACGCGGCGTCAAATTGGCGCGCGGCGCCGCCATTAAGGTTTCGGCGTAAGCCGCCTTGGTGGTCGCGCAGCGCGCTTGTATAGAGGAACCCGACCCAGGAGCGCAGGTTCCCGCTCATATGAGGTCTTACGCCAGAAGGCGGGAAAAAACGGAATGCTTGAAAAGCTGGTCGCCTTTTGTCTCCGCTGGCCCTGGACAGTGGTTTTGCTCACTCTCTGTCTGACGGCGGGGGGCGTCTATGTCACCGCTGAGCGGTTCGCCATCGATACTGACACCGGAAATCTTTTCTCGCCAGATATCCCTTGGCGCAAGAATGAAGCGGCGCTCTACAAAGCCTTCCCGGACCTCCTCGACGTCATCGTCATCGTCATCGACGGCAAAACCAGCGAAGCGGCCGACGACGCCGCGAAGCGGCTCAACGCGGCGCTGCAGGACAAGCCTCTCCTGTCGCGCGTATGGCGCCCGGACGAGCACGAATTTTTTCGCAAGAACGGCCTGCTGTTCCTGCCGGTCTCCGACATCGAAAAAAATGTCGGCGTGATGATCGGTCAGCGCGACGTTCTCCAACCGCTCGCCGAAGATCCAAGTTTGCGCGGCCTGTCGAGCGTGCTCGTCGGCAACTTCAAGTCCGCTTCCGGCAGCGACCGCGCGATGAAAATGTACATCAGCGGCGTCAAGGAGTTTTCCGCCGGGATCGAGCAGGCGCTCGCTGGAAAAACGGCGGAGGTCGACTGGGGCAAGCTGCTGGCGTCGGGCGGCAGCGCGCCCGCCGCGCCTGAAATGGACAAGCGACGCATCGTGATCGCCAAGCCGATCGTCAATTATTCCGACCTTGAGCCGGGCGCCGACGCGATCAGGCTGGTGCGAAAGACGGCGGCCGAACTTCATCTCGACGAAGAACACGGAGTCAACCTGCGCTTGACGGGTCAGGTGCCGCTCGCGGACGACGAATTCGCGACGATCTCGGAAAACATGACACTGAACACCGTTGGCACGCTCGCCGTGGTGACGCTCATTCTGTTCGCCGCGCTGCGCTCGCCAAAGCTCATTCTCGCCGTCCTCGCCACCCTGCTCGCAGGTCTCGCCATGACGTCGGGGCTTGGGATCTTGATGATCGGCCGCTTCAACCTGATCTCGGTGGCCTTCGCCGCGCTGTTCATCGGACTTGGAGTCGACTTCGGAATCCAGTTTGCGACCCGCTATCGCGAAGAACGGCACAGCGACGACCATCTCGAACGCTCGCTGCTTTCAGCCACTCGGGGCATCGGCAGCTCGCTGACGCTCGCCGCGGTGTCGCTGCTCGCCGGCTTCTTCTGTTTTCTGCCGACCTCGTTCAGCGGCGTGTCGGAACTCGGACTCATCGCGGGCGTCGGCATGATCGTCGCCTATGTCGCGACCCTCACGTTCCTGCCGGCGGCGATCAAATTGCTGCGCCCGCGGGCGGAGCATGTGCCGATCGCGACCACGTCGCTCGCCGCCGTGGACCACTGGATCGCGCATCACCGGGCCTTCGTGCTGATCGCCACGGCGATCGTCGTGCTCGCCGGCATGCCGGCGCTGATGCATCTGACCTTCGACTCCAATCCGATGAATCTGCGCGATCAGAAGGTGGAATCGGTCGCGACTTTTCTTGATCTCTCCAAGGACCCCAAGACGGCGCCGAATAAGATCGAGGTGCTCGCGCCCTCGATCGAAGCCGCGCGCGAACTGGAAAAGAAGATCGAGGCGCTGCCTGAAGTCGATCACGTCGACTCGGTCGACTCATTGGTCCCCAAGGATCAGGACGACAAGCTCGCCCTCGTCGACATGGCCGTTTCCCAATTGCGCGGGGTGCTGAATCCCAAGCTGAAATCGCCGCCAAGCGACGCCCAGACCGTCAAGGCGCTGACGGACGCCGCCAAGGCGCTGCGCCGCGCGACGGCGAAGAAGCCCATCCCGGCCGTGACGCGCTTCGCCAACGACCTCGACGCTCTCGCCAAGGCGAGCCCGGAGACGCGCGCGGCGGCGCGCCAAGCGGTGTTCGGCGGCTTCGACAAGATGCTCGGCGAAATCCGTCAGGCGCTGCAGGCGCAGCGCGTGACGGTCGAAACGCTGCCCGAGGATTTGCGTAGCGACTGGATTTCCAACACCGGCTTGGTGCGCGTCGAGGTGACGCCCAAGGGCGACAGCAATGACCGCGTCGTCATGACCGAATTCGCTCAAGCGATGCAAGCAATTGCGCCGGACGCGAGCGGTCCGCCGGTGATCGTGTCGGAAGCGCAAAAAACCATTACGCGCGCGTTTCTCGAAGCTGGACTCTATGCCTTTATCGCGATCTTCATCATCTTGGCGGTGGCGCTGCGCAATCCGCTCGACGTCGCCTTGACGCTGGGCCCGCTGGTGCTCGCCGGCATCATGAGCCTTCAGGCCGCCGACTTACTTGGCATGTCGCTCAATTTCGCCAACATCATTGCGCTGCCGCTGATGTTCGGCGTCGGCGTCGCCTTCCACATCTATTATGTGATCGCTTGGCGAAAGGGCGTCGTCGACATGTTGGCGTCGAGCCTGACTCGCGCCATCTTTTTCAGTTCTCTAACGACGGGCACCGCTTTTGGCAGCTTGATCCTGTCGAGCCATCCCGGAACCGCGAGCATGGGCCAACTTCTCGCCATTGCGCTGTTCTTCACATTGCTCGCCGCCTTCATTATCGTGCCGGCGTTTCTTGGCCCGCCCCGCGCTCCCGCGACGGATGAGGGGGACGTGGCTTGACGGAGTCGGCGTTCCGCCGTTCGCTACTCGAATCGTATTCATTGCAACCGAACAGAGGTCCGGCGTCATGAGAAAAGCATTTCAACGCATCGCGATGGCGACGGCCCTCTGCGCCCCCACGGCGGCGTACGCCGCCGCCGACGCGGTTTACGGCGTCTGGGTTCGCGAAGGACATCCGAACGACAAGCTGGAATTCTACGACTGCTCGGGCAAGCTCTGCGCCAAGGGGATCGAGGCGATGCCCGATGGCTCGCCGGCCCCTCAGGTCCTGCGTAACGCCGCAAAAACAACGCCCAACCACTGGGAGGGCGAGATAAATGATCCCGAAAGCGGCAAGACCTACATCGGCAAGATCGCGCTTGATTCGCCGACGACGCTGACGATGACCGGCTGCCTGGTCTCCTTCCTGTGCCAAAGCGAGACCTGGACGAAAGTTTCCGGCCCGACCAAGCCGGCGGCCGCCGCTGGACAGCCTGCCGCCAAAACGGCCGCGCCCGCACCGGACGCGAAGGAGCCTGCCGCCGCGAAACCCGCAGCCCACGAACCCGCGGCCAAGGAGACGGCGAAGCCTGCCGGCAAGGCGGCGAAACCGGCGAAAGGCAAGACGACAGCCCCGCCAGCCGCAACGGAATAGCGGCCCGATGGGGCGCGCGGCAGGCGGTCCTTACCGATAGGTAACTTGACCGTCGCAGCGCGCCGCGCGAGCTTAGACCTCACAGCTTTCGCGCGTTGACGGCCAGCGCGCACCCTCCCCGCCGCCGCTCCGAGGCCCGCAACTCGCTGCTCGTTAAGTCTTCGGACGAGCGAAAACGAGCCGCAGAGACGAGCGAGAGGCCTTCCCGGCGCCTTCGCCGGCGCTTAAGGAAGGGGACGCTCGCGGCCGTTCTCGCGATCCTTCCGGAGACGTCTGCTACTTGACCGCGCCCGCTCTGTCTCGCTCTTTTCGACCAGCGCTGGCGGCCGCCGCAACGCTCGCGGCGGCGCTCGCCGGCTGTGATCTCGAGTGGGACAAGCCGAATCTTTCGGCGCCGCCGCCCGCGCGCTTCAAAGAGGCGAAACCGCAGCCGCAGCCGCCGATCTCCGGCGGACGGGATTTCGCCGCCAAATTCGGTTCGCGGGAGCTGACGGAGCTCGTCGAGCGGGCGCTCGACGATAATCTCGACATTGCGGCCGCGATCGGCCGCATCGCCCAGGCCGACGCGCAGGCGCGCGTCTCAAGCGCCGCGCAATGGCCATCGATCTCGATGACGGATATCGCCCGCACGACGCGCACGCCTGGCACGACGATCAACGTCGGCTCCGCAAGCGGCGGATTTAATCCGGCCACCACGTCGAGTTCGAGTTCGACCGCTACCTCGAGCTCCGGCTTCCGTGCGCGTAACTTCGGCTTTTTCCAGCTTGGCCTGACCGCGAGCTACGAAGTGGACTTCTGGGGCAAGAACGAGGACGCCTCCAAGGCTGCGCGCATTCTCGCCAACGCCTCGCGCTTCGATCGCGACGTCGTCGAAATCTCGACCGTCGCGGCCGTGCTGAACGCCTACTTCCAGGTGCTCACGGCGCAGGACCGTCTGCGCATCGCCAATCAGAACGTCGCGATCGCGCAGGGAGTCATGGACGCCATCAACGCGCGGCTTGAAGTTGGGACGGCGACCGTGCTCGACACCTCGCAGCAGGAAACGATCCTGGCTCAACAGCGCGCGACGATTCCGCCGCTCGAACAGACCTTGCGCCAAACGCGCAACAACCTCGCGGTATTGCTGGGACAGACTCCCGAGAGCATGACTGTAAAGGGCGGCTCTCTCGTAAAGCTGAAGTTTCCGCAGATCGCGCCAGGGCTGCCCTCCGAGGTGCTGCTGCGCCGGCCCGACGTCGCCGAAGCGGAAGCGCGACTCGCATCACAGGAATTTTCGGTGTTGCAGGCGCGAGCGGCCTTTTTTCCTTCCTTGACGCTCACCGGCCTCTACGGCTTTCAGAGCGCCATGCTGTCCACGCTTGTTTTGAGGCCTGACGCCGTCGCCTGGCAGGTCGCCGGCACGCTCACGCAGCCCGTATTCGACGGCTGGAACCTGCAGGGCCAATATGACCTGCAGAAGGGCCGCTATTCGGAACTGGCGGCGATTTATCGCAAGCAGATTCTAACCGCTCTGTCCGATACTGAGAACGCGCTGATTGCAATACGCGAAACGGACCGCCAGATGAAGTTCCTCGGCGTCGCCGTTTCTGCGGCTCGACGCGCCTTGGACGCCGTCGAGATGCGTCTGCGGGAAGGGACAATCGATATCGTGCAGCTGGCGCAGACTCAGACGACCTATTTCCAGACGGAGGACCAGCTCGCGATCGCGCGTCTCTCCCACTTCCAGGCGGCGACGAGCCTGTATCAGGCGCTCGGCGGCGGCTGGTCGCCGACGACTCGCGAAATCGAGATCGCCCGCTCCAACGCCGCTTATGAGGCCGACAGAGGACCATGGCCATGAACCGCGTCAGCCGAAGAGTGCTGCTTGCGGTCGGCGCGCTCGCGCTCGCCGGCGCCCTTGCGTGGGCGTATCAGACGGACAGGCTGCCCGGGTTCGCCGCCAAGGACGCCGCCAAGGACCAGGGCCCCGTCGCGGGGCGTTCCGGCGGCGGGCGCAGCGAGGGGACCGTCACCGTCACCGCAGCCAAGGCGCGCATCGAGGACGTGCCCGTGACGATTGACGCCGTCGGCACCGTGCAGGCGCTCAACACGGTGACAATTCGCACGCAGGTGGATGGGAGGCTGTTGCGCCTCGCCTTCACGGAGGGACAGGACGTCCGCAAAGGCGACATATTGGCCGAAATCGACCCGGCGCTCTATCAGGCCCAATATGATCAGGCGGTGGCCAAGAAGGCGCAGGACGAGGCCAATCTCGCCAACGCTCGCGTCGATCTCGCGCGCTACGAAAGACTCCTGGTCGGCGCCTACGCCTCGAAGCAGCAACACGCCACTCAAAAGGCGTCCGTCGCCCAGCTCGAAGCGCTGGTCCGCGCCGACAAAGCGGCGATCGACAACGCCAAAACGACGCTGGATTATGCGACGATCCGCTCGCCGATCGACGGGCGCGCCGGCATCCGCCTCGTCGACGTCGGCAATATTCTGCACGCCTCCGACCAGACCGGCATTGTCGTCATCACGCAACTGAAGCCGATCTATGTTGTGTTCACATTGCCTCAGCAGGCATTGCCGGCGGTGCAGAAGGCTCAAGGAAAGGCCAAGGTTTCGGCGCTCGGTCCGGACAACGCCACGCCGATCGAAGTCGGCGAGCTGACCGTCATCGACAATCAGATCGACCAGCAGACAGGCACGGTGCGTTTGAAAGCGACCTTCGCCAATCCGAACCTGGCGCTCTGGCCCGGCCAGTTCGTCAATGTGCGGCTGATGCTCGACACGATGAAGAATGTTCTCGTGGCGCCGAGTCAGGCCGTGCAGCGCGGGCCGAACGGCGCCTTCGTCTATGTCCTGGGGCCCGATAACGTCGCCACGATGCGCCCGGTGACGACAGGCCGACAAGATGAGACGATCGCCGTCGTCACTTCGGGGCTCGAGCCCGGCGAAGTCTTGATCACAAGCGGCTTCTCGCGGCTGTCGGACGGCGCGAAAGTGCGCGTCATGAATGCGCCGGAAACCGCCAACGCCGAAAAAAATGGCCCTGGCGCCGAAGACCGGCGCAGCGCGCCAAGCGACGGCGCGCCTGCGCCTGCGATGCGAGGTAATCGAACAAAAAGATGAACGTTTCGGCGCCCTTCATCCAACGGCCGGTGGCGACGTCGCTCTTGGCGTTCGCCGCGCTGCTGTTTGGCGTGATGGGCTATCTGCGGCTTCCCGTCTCGCCGTTGCCGCAGGTCGATTTTCCGACCATTCAGGTGACGACGCAGCTTCCGGGCGCCAACCCCGACACGATCGCCTCACTGGTGACAGCGTCGCTCGAACGGCAGTTTGGCCAGATACCGTCGCTGACCAGCATGTCGTCGCAAAGCTCTTTCGGGCTTTCGCAGATCACGCTGCAGTTCGACCTCGACCGCGACATCGACGCGGCCGCGCAGGACATTCAGGCGGCGATCAACGCGGCCGCCTCGACGCTGCCCCGCAACCTTCCCTATCCGCCGGTCTACGCCAAGGTGAACCCTGCGGATACGCCGATCCTGACGCTGACGTTGCGTTCAAAGACCGCCACGCTGCGCGATTTGAGCGATCGGGCCGACACCTTGATCGCGCCGCAGCTCTCGCAGGTCACGGGCGTCGGGCGCGTGTCGGTGCAGGGCGGCGTCCGCCCCGCCGTGCGCATTCAGGCCGATCTCGGCCGGCTCGCCGCCAATCGCATCGGCATGGAGGATCTGCGCCTCGCCATCGCCGCGGCGAACATCGCCGGCGCCAAGGGTTCGCTCGACGGCAGGCGGCAATCCTACACGCTCGACGCCAACGACCAGATTCTGCGCGCCAGCCAATACAGTGACATCATCGTCGCGTGGCGCAATGGCGCGCCGGTGTCGCTTCGCGACGTTGCGCAGGTTGTCGACGGGCTCGAGAACTCCCGGGTCGGCGGCTGGCATAATGGCGAGCAGACGGTCGTTCTCGACGTGCTGCGACAGCCCGGCGCCAATATCATCAACACCGTCGAGCTGGTGAAGAAGGAGCTGCCGCAGATGCAGCGAGCGCTTCCCGCCGGCATGTCTCTTGAGATCGTCAACGACCGGACCGTGACGATCCGGGCCTCGATTTTCGAGGTGCAGCTGACGCTCGTCATCGCCGCGGCGCTCGTCGTGCTGGTCGTGTTGATGTTTCTGCGCAGCTGGCGGGCGACGATCATCGCCGGCGTCAGCCTGCCGCTCTCGATCATCGCCACCTTCTCGATCATGTGGGCGGCGGGCTTCTCGCTCGACAATCTGTCGCTGATGGCGCTGACCATCGGCACCGGCTTCATCGTCGACGACGCGATCGTGATGATCGAGAACATCGTGCGCAATATCGAGGAAGGCAAAGCGCCGCGTCAGGCCGCACTCGACGGCGCGCGCCAGATCAGCTTCACGGTCGTATCGCTCACCGTCTCGCTTATCGCCGTTTTCATACCGCTGCTGTTCATGACCGGCATTGTCGGGCGGATGTTCAGCGAATTCGCGCTGACGTTGACGATCGCCGTCGTCGTCTCGGCCGTGATCTCCTTGACCCTGACGCCGATGCTCTGCGCGGCCCTGCTGCGTTTTACGCCGCCCCGGGGCCCCTCCCGCTGGGAGACGCTTTCGCTTGCGATCGACCGTGGCTATTACGCGTCGCTCGATTGGGCGCTCAAGCGCGAAAAACTCATGCTCGCGATCACCGTCGCGACTCTCGCGCTCACGGTCGCGCTCTATGTGGTGATTCCCAAGGGCTTCCTGCCGCGGCAGGACACCGGCGTGCTGTCGGTGGTTCTCGAGGCCTCGGCGGACGCGTCCTTCGACAAAATGACCGCGCTGCAGGCGAAGATCTCCGAGGAGTTTCGCCGTGACCCGGACGTCAGGGCGGTGACGTCCGTGCTCGGCGTCGGGCCGCTCAATGCGACGACCAATGTGGCGCGGCTCACGGTGATGCTGCGCCCGCATAGCGAGCGCCACGAGAATGCTGAAAAGATTGCGGACCGGCTGAAAGCCGCGGGGCAAAAACTCCCTGGCGTCGCGCTGTACGTCCAGCCGGTGCAAGACATCCAGATCACGACGCGGCCGAGCCGGTCGCAGTATCAGTATACGCTGACCTCCCCCGACCGCGAGGAATTGCTGACCTGGTCGAATCGATTGCTCGACAGCCTGCGTAAGACCCCGGGGTTGCGCAATGTCGCGGCCGAAACGCAGGACGGCGGCCTGCGCACGCTGATGCGCATCGACCGTGAGAAGATGGGGCGGCTCGGCATCACCGCGCAGATGGTCGACGACGTGCTCAACGACGCCTTCGGGCAGCGGCAGATCTCGACAATCTACACGCAATCGAACCAGTATCGCGTCATTCTCGAAGCCGCCGCGCAGTATCAGCGCGATCCGTCGGCTTTGGAAAAGCTCTATGTCGCGCCGCTTGGCGGCGGACCGCAGACGCCGCTTGCGAGCTTCGTGAAGCTGGAAAATCTCTCGGCGCCGCTGACCGTCGCGCATGAGGACCAATTTCCGGCGTCGACGATCAGCTTCGACCTTGCGGAGGGCTATGCGCTTGGCGACGCGGTGAAAATGATCGCCAGCGCGGAGGCCGCGATCGGCATGCCGTCGTCGATCCTCGGCGTATTCAGCGCCGACGCCGCCGAATTCAACAAGTCGCTGGCGAGCGAGCCCTGGCTCATCCTTGCGGCGGTCGTGTCGATTTACGTCGTGCTCGGCGTTCTCTACGAGAGCTTCGCCCATCCTTTCACCGTTTTGACGACTCTGCCCTCGGCGGGCGTCGGCGCATTGGTCGCGCTTCTCTTATTTCGAATTGAGATGTCCATCGTCGCGCTGATCGGCGTCGTTCTGCTGATGGGCATCGTCAAGAAGAATGCGATCATGATGATCGACTTCGCGTTGGACGCCGAGCGCGACGATGGACTCTCCGCGCGCGACGCGATCGTGCGCGCCTGCCATCTGCGCTTCCGTCCCATCATGATGACGACGCTTGCCGCGCTCTTTGGCGCGCTGCCGCTCGCGCTCTCGCATGGGCCGGGCAGCGAGCTGCGCATTCCGCTGGGCGTCGCGATCATCGGCGGCCTGCTGCTCTCGCAGGCGCTGACGCTGTACACGACGCCGGTCATCTATCTCGCCGTGGAGCGGCTGCGCGTGCGGCTTTCGCCGTCGGCTGAACCGCCGGTCGCCGAGAAGGAGTTTGAGCCGGTCGGCGAACTGCCGAAGCCGCCCGCCCGGGAGGCTGCCGAGTGAACGTCTCCGCGCCCTTCATCAGGCGGCCGGTCGCGACGACGCTGCTGGCCAGCGCACTCTTCCTCATCGGCGCCGTCGCTTATTTTTTTCTGCCGGTGGCGAGCCTGCCAGCGGTGGACTTTCCGATCATCGGCATTTCCGCGCTGCGGCCCGGCGCCGATCCGCAGACCATGGCGGCGTCCGTCGCGGCGCCGCTCGAACGGCGCCTGTCCAGCATCGCCGGCCTCAACGAGCTGACGTCGTCAAATTCGCTTGGCTCGACGCAGATCATCGCGCAATTCGACATTTCGCGGCCGCTGGACGCAGCGGCGCGCGACGTTCAGGCGGCGATCAACGCCTCCATCACCGACCTGCCGGCGGATCTGCCGATGGCGCCCGTCTATCGAAAGGCGAGCCAGTCGAGCATGCCCGTGCTCGTGCTGGCGATGACCTCCGACACATTGCCGACAAGCGCGATTTTCGATGCGGCCGATTCCGTGATCGCGCAGAGGGTTTCGCAGATTCCAGGCGTCGCCGAGGCGCGCCTCGCGGGCGCCGAGCAGCCGGCGATCCGCGTCCAGGTCGACAGCGCGCGTCTCGCCGCCATGGGGCTGGGCGTCGACGCCGTCGCCAACGCGCTCAACGCCGCCAACGCCCATTCCGCCGTAGGGGCGCTCGGCGGCGATGCGCGGGAGATTACGCTCGCGACGACCGACCAGCTGTCGACGCCCGAAGATTATCGCAACATCGTGATCGCAGCGCGCGGCGGGGCGGTGGTCAAGCTCGGCGACGTCGCCTCGGTCGAACTCGGGGTTAAGAACCGCAACGCCGCCGGCTGGTTCAACGGCAAGCCGGCCGTTCTTCTTATCGTCACCAAGCAGCCAAACGCCAATGTGATCGAAACGGTCGATCAGATCAAAGCGATGATGCCGCAATTTCAGGAGTGGATTCCGAGCGGCGTCAAGATCGATGTGCTTGCCGACCGCACCCAGACCATTCGCGCCAGCATTCACGACATTCAGCGGACGCTGGCGATCTCCATCTTTCTGGTGATGATGGTCGTTTATGTGTTTTTGCGCCGCGCGACGCCCGTCATCGCCGCCGGCATCACCGTGCCTCTCTCTCTGGTCGGCACCTGCGCCGCGATGTGGGTCGCGGGCTTCTCGATCGACAATCTGTCGCTGATGGCGCTGACGATCTCTGTCGGCTTCGTCGTCGACGACGCCATTGTCATGATCGAAAATATCCAAAGCAACGCCGAGCGCGGTCTGAACCGCCTCGAAGCGGCGCTGGTCGGCTCCAAGCAGATCGGCTTCACCGTCGTCTCGATCAGCCTCTCGCTCGTCGCTGTCTTCATTCCGCTTCTTTTCATGGAAGGCGTGATGGGCCGGCTGCTGCGCGAATTCTCCTGGACGCTGACCTTCGCCATTGCGATCTCAACGGTCATCTCCCTAACCGTGACGCCGATGGTCTGCGCGCGCCTGCCGGCGCCTCGCGAAAGGGCGCCTTCGCGCTTCGACCGGCTTATCGAAGGCAGTCTCGATCGAATCGTCGATCTCTACGCGCGCAGCCTGCGGCCGGTGATCGATCATCCCTGGGCCACCCTTATTGTCGTGGTCGTCTCGATCGGCTGGACGGTGCGACTCTACCAGACGATCCCCAAGGGCAACCTGCCGCAAGACGACATCGGCCTGATCAATGGAACGACCGAGGCCTCGGGCGACGTTTCTTTCACGGAGATGGCGCGTTTGCAGCGGCTCGCCTCCGACGTTCTGGTCGCCGATCCCGACGTCGCCAATGTCGGCTCATTCATCGGCGCCAGCAGCCTGACCGCCTCGACGAATCAAGGCCGGCTGTTCGTCGCCTTGAAGCCGGCCGACGAGCGGCGCGCTTCGAGCAAAGAGGTGATCGCGCGCCTGCGCGGCGAATTTGCGAAAATTCCGGGCCTCAGCGTGTTCATGGTGCCGTCTCAGGATCTGCGAACGGGCGGACGGCTGAGCAAGTCGCAATATCAGTTCACCCTGTCGAGCCCGTCCATCGAGATTCTCGAGACGTGGCGCGACAAGGTGCAGGAGCGCCTGAAGCAGGCGCCCGAACTCATCGACGTGGCCTCCGACCAGGAACGCGGCGGGCTGCGCGCCAAAGTGGTCATCGATCGCAACGCCGCCTCCCGAATGAATGTGCAGATCGCCGCGATCGACGCCGCGCTGAACAGCGCTTTCGGCCAGAGACAGGATGCGATCGTCTATACCCAGCGCAATCAGTATCGCGTGATTTATGAGACGCCGCTCGAACGTCAGCGGGACATTCGCGACCTCGCCGGAATTTATGTCTCCTCGGTCACCGGCGAGCAGATTCCGCTCACCGCAATGGCCCATATCGAGCGCAGCTCAATGCCTCTTGTCGTCCATCATCAGGGCGTCGTGCCGGCGACGACAATCTCTTACAATGTCGCGCCAGGCTACAGTCTCGACGCCACCGTCGCGGCGATCGAGCAGGCGATCGCCGAACTCAATCCGCCGGGCGGCTTGCGCGCCGAATTCGCGGGCGACGTCGCGGATTTCCGCAAGGTGGCGGCGGGAATGGCGGCGCTGATCCTCGCCGCGCTGGTTTCAGTCTACATCATTCTCGGAATTCTTTACGAAAGCCTCGTCCATCCGATAACGATCATCTCGACGCTGCCCTCGGCGGGCCTGGGCGCGCTGCTGTCGCTCGAACTGTTCGGCGTCGAATTCACCATCATCGCCTTCATCGGCATTTTGTTGCTGATCGGCATCGTCAAGAAGAACGGCATCATGCTCGTCGACTTCGCCTTGCAGGCGGAGCGCGACAGCGGCATGTCCGTGCATGACGCCGCGCTCGCGGCGGCGCGCGAACGCTTCCGTCCGATTCTCATGACGACGCTTGCGGCGACCTTCGGCGCGCTGCCGCTGGCCTTCGCGACCGGAATCGGCGCCGAGCTACGGCGCCCGCTCGGCATCACCATCATTGGCGGATTGCTGCTCAGCCAGGCGCTGACGCTCTACACGACGCCGGTGATCTATCTGTTGATGAGCAAGCTCCGTCGCACGAAGCCGGCCGCGCCCGCGCAAGCGCGGGTCACGCCGTTAAAGGTCAGCGGAGCTTAGCTCAGTGCGCCGGCGGTTGTGGCGCCGCGAAGAAGAAGCGCAGCACCTGGGCCGCGCCGCAATCCTCAATCGGAACGTGCCAGAACTTGGAATCGAGATCGGGAAAGCGCTCCATCGGCAGCTGGATTTGCGTGAGCCGCGCGTGACTGTCGAAGCCTCGGAGCATGGCGCGTTCGAACAGTTTCAACAGCTGCTCTTCGCAGTCTGGCACTTCCGTGACAGTGAGAATGGTGTTGTTGGCGAGGGGGAAGTCTTTCTCGAACAGCTGTTCCAAATTAACCGGCGCCATGTTCGCGTCTCCGACGCCCCCTAGATGGAGCTTCGACTATCCTGGAAGTCCTAACGCCCAACCCTTAACATCACGCCAAAAGATGAGTGACGCTAACAGGTTGGCGATAGGAGTCCACACGAAAGCCGGGCTCAGCCTTTCAGTTATTTAAGGCGGGTTTGTGGAAGCGACCAGTTCTCCCCAGCTGTCCTCGAAGATCAGATTCTCCAAAGGCAGACGCGAGGCCCAGCGTTTCGCTTCGAGTTCCGGCAGCTTATAGGCCTGCGCGACATAGCCGACGCAGAGATAGGCCACGATGGCGATCTCTTTGGGAATTTTAAAGATCTGGCGCAGATCGGTATCCCGGACGATGCTCACCCAGCCGACGCCGACGCCTTCGGCGCGCGCCGCAAGCCAAAGATTTTGAACGGCGCAGGCGGTGCTCAGGATATCGGTGTCGGGCTGCTGCGTGCGTCCCAGCCCGGTCGCGCCGAACCGCGCGCGATCGCAGGTGACGCAGATATTGAGCGGCGCTTTCACGATGCCCTGCAGCTTGAGGCTGCGATAGAGCGAGCGACGCTCCGGCTCCAGCGCCTGTTCCTCGGCTTCGCAGGCGCGCTGAAAGGCCGCATAGGCGGCGCGTCGCTTCTCGACGTCCCGGATGACGATGAAGTTCCATGGCTGCATAAAGCCGACCGAGGGCGCATGATGGGCCGCGTCGAGGATGCGCAGCAGAACGTCGCGCGGCACGTCTTCGGGAAGGAATTCGTCCCGCACGTCGCGGCGCGCGTGGATGACGCGGTAGATCGCGGCGCGCTCGGCCTCGCTGAAGGCGTCGGCAGGCGCCAGATCCGCTGGCTTCTCGTCCCGCTCGTTCGGCGCTTCAGCCGCCATCGACGCTCTCCAGCGCTGCGGCAAGCCGCGCCCAGGCGGATTCGTTTGGCGGCAAACCGAACCGCAGCCAGTCTGGCCTTTCGGCGAAGGCTCGGGTCAATATGCCGCGCGCGGCGAGATGCGCAAACCAGCGGGAGGCCTGCGGACTCGCCGCCAGCCGAAACAGCGTCGTTCCGCCCACGATGTGAAAACCGGCCTGCGTCAAAAGCGCGTCGAGGCGCGCAGCGTCGCCCGCGCTGGCCCGCGCGGCGTTCGCGCGCCATGCGTCATCCGAAAGCGCGCGGGCGCCAATAGAGAGCGCCGGACCGGACACGGCCCAGGGTCCGAGCGCGGCGCGCAGCTTCGCCCCGCGCGCACGCGAACAGAGCGCGAAGCCGAGCCGCAATCCGGGAAGCCCGTAAGCTTTGCCGAAGGAACGCAGCACGACGAGGCCGTCGTTATGCGCGAAACGCACGACGCTGCGTTCCGGGGTGAAATCCACGAAGGATTCGTCGACGATCAGCAGACAGCCACGTTGCGACATCTGCGTAGCGGCGGATAAAATGTCCTGCGGCCCGACCACGCGTCCGTCCGGATTATTGGGATTGACGATCACGCCAACGTCGGCGTTCGCAAGCGCGTCCAATGTTTCCACCGTATCGACCTGCGCGCCCATTGCCGCCCAACAGGCGGCGTGCTCGGCGTAAGTAAAGCCGAGAATCGCGACGCGTTTCGCCGGGAAAACGCGCGGCAGCATCTGAATGAAGGCTTGCGCGCCGCCGCCCGCGACGATTTCCACGCCAGACGGCGCGCCATAAGCGCGCCGCGCGGCGCTGTCGAGCGCGGCGAAAGCGTCATCGTCGGGAAGCCGCGTGAACGCCTCATCGGCAAGCGGCGGCAGCGGATAGGCGCGCGGATTGACGCCCGTGGAGAGATCGAGCCAGGGCTGCGGCGCGTCCGGATAGAGTCGGCGCGCGGCGTCGAGTCGCCCGCCATGCGCCACGACGGGCGGCGCGCCGATTGCCGAATGCGCCGTCACCGCGCCATCTCCCACAGCGCGTCGAGATCGATATGCTGCGCGCAATGCGCCGCCAGCGCATCGAGCGTCTCTTCGATTGAATCTTCATACCGCAGCGAAGATTGCGGCGCGCCAAGCATGCGCAGCAGCGACGCGCGCAAGCAATCATCCGCGAAAATCCCATGCGCATAGGCGCCCGCCACACGGCCGTCGCGCGAGATCGCGCCATCCGCGCGCCCATCCGCCAGTTGCAGCGCCGGCCGCGCGCAGTCGGGACCGTTGGTTGCGCCAACATGCATTTCGTAGCCGCAGAACGGCGCGTCGAAAATCGTCGCATGGCCGTTGACCGGGCTCAGCGTTTTCTCTCCCGTCAGCGTTGTTTCAATATCGAGGAGACCCAAGCCCTGCGCTTCGCCCGCGGCGCCTTCGACGCCGAGCGGATCGCGGATCACGCGGCCGAGCATCTGATAGCCGCCGCAGACGCCGAAGACGCGGCCGCCGCGACGGACATGCGCGAGAATGTCGATATCCCAGCCATTGGCGCGCAGCGCCGCGAGATCGGCGATCGTCGCTTTCGAACCCGGCAGCACGACGAGTTGCGTTTCCGGCGGCAGCGGCTCTCCGTCCTTGAGGAAGACCACGCGCACGCCGGGTTCGGCTTTCAGCGGATCGAGGTCGTCGAAATTGGCGATATGCGGCAGAAGCGGAACGGCGATCACCACGCCGTTGCGCTGATCGTGGCTTCGCATGCGCAACCCGAATGCGTCCTCCGCCGGAAGCCGCGCCGCGCCGTCGAAAAAAGGCACGAGGCCGAGCGAGCGCCAGCCCGTCCGCGCTTCGACAAAGCGCAGACCATCGTCGAACAGCGAGGCGTCGCCGCGAAATTTGTTGACGATGAACCCTTCGATCATCGCCGCGTCATCCTCGCCCAGCGCCGCCTTGCAGCCGACGAGCTGGGCGATGACGCCGCCGCGGTCGATGTCGCCGACCAGCACAACCGGAACGTCGGCTTCGCGAGCGAAGCCCATATTGGCGATGTCGTTCTGGCGAAGATTGATTTCGGCGGCGCTGCCGGCGCCTTCGACGATGACAAGCTCGGCTTCAGCTTTCAGCCGCGCGTAGCTCTCGAGCACAGGCTGCATCAGGCGCGGCTTCAAGTCCTGGTAGTCGCGCGCCTTCGCCTGGCCGACGACGCGTCCCTGCACGATGATTTGGGCGCCCGACGCGCCTTGCGGCTTGAGCAGCACGGGATTCATATCGATGCGAGGCGTAAGCCGCGCGGCGCGCGCCTGCAAGGCCTGGGCACGGCCGATCTCGCCGCCGTCGACCGTGACCGCGGCGTTGTTCGACATGTTTTGCGGTTTGAAAGGCGCGACGCTGACGCCGCGCTTGACGAAGGCGCGCGCGAGCCCGGCGACGAGCAGCGACTTGCCGACGTCGGAGCCCGTGCCCTGGATCATCAACGTGCGGCTCATGAAGCGAGGAAAGCCATCGCCGCGTCGATGCTATGCGTCGTCGCGGCGTCTCCACTCGCGGGACGCGCAATCATGACGACGTCAAGCCCGAGCGTCCGCGCCGCTTCGATCTTGGCGTAGGCGAGCGCGCCGCCGCTGTTCTTGGTGACGACGATCTCGATGCGCCGCTCGCGCATCAGCGCGATCTCATCCTCGAGCGCGAAGGGACCGCGGCCGAAGATCACCTCGCAGGACGGCGGCAGGTCATCGGAGTCGGGCGGTTCGATCACCCGCAGGAGGTAGTCGTGCTGCGGCGCGGCGCGAAAATCGGCGACGCCCTGCCGGCCGATCGCAAGAAAGACCCGGCGCGGCGCGACGCCGAGCGCGCGCGCCGCCGCGGCGTTGTCGTCGACGTCGATCCAGCGATCGCCCTGCGCAGAGACCCATGGCGGGCGCGTCAGGACGAGCAGCGGCACGTTGGCGACGGCGCAGGCGGCGCGGGCGTTGGCGGAGATGCGCGCGGCGAAGGGATGCGTCGCGTCGATGACATGCGAAATGCGCTCTTCGATGAGATAGCGCGTCAATCCTTCGACGCCGCCGAAACCGCCGACGCGAACCGGCACATCATGCGCGAGCGGCGCGCTGGTGCGTCCGGCGAGCGAAATGACGCCCGCAAGACGCGGGTCGGCGGCGATACGCGTCGCCAGCGCGCGCGCTTCGCTCGAGCCGCCGAGCACGAGCGCGCGGCGGCGCTCTATCGAAGCGGACGAAGGAAATCGCGTCGACTCCGCACTCTTGGCGCCGTTTTCCATCAATCCATTCACGCGCGTCACACAACCCAATCGAAGTTTTCACGAATGTCATTCCCGACGCACGCATCGCGGGGGATCGGGAATCCAGACTCTTATCTCGATACTGGAGTTCCGGTCGGACCTTCGGTCCGCCGGGAATGACAGCCCCGAGCGCTGGCGGTGGGATTTATATCACCGCATCATTCAGAGCGGTGCTCACTCGGCGGCGAGTTTCACCGCGCTTGGCTGGCGATATTCGGCCATGAGCCGTTCGCGCTCAGCGTCCGCCGCCGCGATGTGGCGGGCCTTGATGTGGCCAAATCCGCGGATGTATTCCGGCAGACGCGCCAGCGCGACGGCGCCCGCATGATTTTCCCGCGTCAGCGAAGCGGCGAATTCGTCGAGCAGCGCTTCGTAGTCCTTCAGCAACCTGCCCTCGACCACGCGATCGTGGTCGAAGCGGAAGACGTCGAACCAGGTGTTGCGCAATGTTTTCATTCTCGCCAACAGGCGCAGCACCTTGAACATCCAGGGTCCGAAGGTGATCTTGCGCGAGCCGCCGAAGTCGGTCTTGCGCTGAAGGGACGGGAAGTTGGGCGCAAGATGCAGTTCGAGGCGAAGATCGCCCTCGAAAGTTTCCTTAAGCTGACGTTGGAAGGCGCCGTCCGTATAAAGCCGTCCGACTTCATAATAGTCTTTCGCCGCCATCAGCTTGAAGAGATAGCGGGCGACCGCCTCGGTGAGTTCACGCGAGCCTGGCGCGCGCGCGGCTTCCAGCCTCGCGATCTTCTCGACGCGCGCGCGATAACGCGCGGCGTAGGCTTCGTTCTGGTAGCCGACGAGAAAAGCCGCGCGACGTTCGATGATTTCCTCGAGCGTCTTCGCTTTTTCGCGTTCGCCATTGGGCTGACGCAGCGACTTGACCGTGGCGAGCACGCTGCTCAGATCATGCGCGGCGCGTCGGCCCCACAGAAAGGCCGATTGATTCATCGGCACGGATTCGCCGTTCAGTTCGATGGCGCGCAGGATCGCCGCCTCCGACAGCGGCAGATAGCCCTTCTGCCATGCGTAGCCGAGGATGAAAATATTTGCTGCGATCGAGTCGCCGAGCAGCGCCTGCGCCAGCGCCGTGGTGTCGATGAAGGTCGACTCCGGTCCGCCCGCACGGCGGATCGCCTGCTTGATCTCTTCCGACGGCAGCACGAAGTCGGGATTGCGCTCGATATCGCCGGGAAACACTTCGGCGCTGTTGACGAGCACCGCCGTCTTGCCCTGCTCGACGGCGGCGAGCACCTGCTTGGCGCCGGCGACGACGAGGTCGCAGCCGAGCAGAAGATCGGCTTCGCCCGCAGCGATGCGGATGGCGTGAACCTCCGCCGGCGTGCGGCCGATCTTCACGTGGCAATAGACCGCCCCGCCCTTCTGCGCGAGGCCGGCCATGTCGATGACGCCGACGCCCTTGCCCTCGAGATGCGCAGCCATGCCGAGAATGGCGGAAACCGTGACGACGCCCGTGCCGCCAAGCCCGGCGATGAGAACGCCGTAAGGCACGGCGCCGATCTTAGCGATCGCAGGCTCCGGCAACGCCGGCAGTCCGCCGTCGTCCTGCGTCGAGGGCAGCGGCGCCTTTTTCATGCGCCCGCCATGTACGGTGACGAAGCTCGGGCAGAACCCCTCGAGACAGGAAAAGTCCTTGTTGCAGGCGGACTGGTCGATGCGCCGCTTGCGGCCGAATTCAGTTTCAACCGGCTGCACCGCGACGCAGTTCGACGCCGTGCCGCAGTCACCGCAGCCCTCGCACACGAGTTCATTGATGATGACGCGCGAATCCGGATCGCTCATCAGCCCGCGCTTGCGCAGGCGACGTTTTTCGGTGGCGCAGGTCTGATCATAGATGAGGACGGTGACGCCGTCCGTTTGCGCCAGATCGCGCTGCACCTCATTGAGGACATTGCGATGATGGATCGTCAGGCCCGGCGGCCAGCCGATCGTCGGCGCATATTTGCCAGGCTCGTCGGAGACGAGCGCGATCTTCTGCACGCCTTCGGCCGCGACCTGCCGCGCGATCGTCTCGACGGTCAGCTCGCCTTCATGCTTCTGGCCGCCGGTCATCGCGACGACGCCGTTGAAGAGAATCTTGAAGGTGATGTTGGTGTTGGTCGCGACCGCAAAGCGGATGGCGAGCGACCCCGAATGATTATAGGTGCCGTCGCCGAGATTTTGGAACATATGCTTGCGCGTCGAGAACGGCGCTTCGCCGATCCAGTTCGCGCCTTCGCCGCCCATATGGGTGTAACCCTCCGTCGAGCGGTCCATCCACTGCGCCATGTAATGGCAGCCGATGCCGGTATAGGCGCGCGAGCCCTCGGGCACATGGGTCGATGTCGAATGCGGGCAGCCGGCGCAGAAATGCGGCACGCGGACGGTGACGTCGGTCATCGTCCGGCGGCGATCCTGCAGCTTCTCGAGCCGGCGCACGCGCGCCTCCAGCTCGTCGAGCGAATGATATTTCAACAGCCGCCGGCCGATGGCGATGGCGACGTCATTGGAGTCGAGCGCGCCCTTGACCGGGAACAGCCATTCGCCGCGCTCGTCCTTCTTGCCGATGCAGAGCGGCTGATGCGGCGCGCCGTACAGTTCCTCGCGCAGCTGCACTTCAATGAGCGAGCGCTTCTCCTCGACGACGATGATGAGGTCGAGGCCCCGGGCGAATTCACGCAGACCCTGCGGCTCCAGCGGCCAGGGCGCGGCGATCTTGTATAGGCGCAGACCGAGATCGTTCGCCTTCACCTCGTCGAGGCCGAGATCGTCCATCGCCTGGCGCACGTCGAGATAGGACTTGCCGACGGTGATGACGCCGATCTTCGGATTGGCGCCGCCGGAGGTAATGATGCGGTTCAATCGATTGGCGCGGATGAAGGCGAGCATCGCGTCGCGCTTGCTCTCCTGCATGCGCGCTTCCTGCGAAAGGACCGGATCGCCGGGACGGATGTTGAGGCCGCCTGGCGGCATGAAGAAAGATGGGGGCGCGATCGGGCGGATGCGGTCGAGCGAACCGTCGATCGAGGCCGTCGACTCGACCGTATCCTTGAGGAGCTTCAGGCCGACCCAGACGCCCGCGAAGCGCGACAGGGCGAAGCCGTAAAGCCCGTAATCGAGAATTTCCTGAACGCCGGCCGGCGACAGGATCGGGATCATCACATCGACGAAATGATAATCGGACTGATGCGCGGTGGTTGAGGATTCGGCGGTGTGATCGTCGCCCATGAGGGCCAGCGCGCCGCCGTGGCGCGAGGTGCCGGCGAGGTTGACGTGGCGGAAGGCGTCGCCGCTGCGGTCGATGCCTGGACCTTTGCCGTACCAAAGCGAGAAAACGCCGTCGTACTTGCCTTCGCCGCGCATCTCAGCCTGCTGCGCGCCCCAGACGGCGGTCGCGGCGAGATCCTCGTTGAGCCCGGGCATGTACAAGATATTATTGGCGTCGAAGAGCGCCTTGGCCTTGTGCATCTGCGCGTCGACGCCGCCGAGCGGCGAGCCGCGGTAGCCGGTGACGAAACCCGCAGTGTTCAGTCCAGCGCGGCGGTCCGCCTCCTTCTGCATCAGGAGCATGCGCACGATCGCCTGGGTGCCGGTGATCAGAACGCGCGACCTGTCGAGATCAAATCGATCGGAGAGCGACGCCTCGGCGAAGGCGGAGCCGGTCTTTGCGTCGCCGGCGGCGATGTCCGCCATTACTGCTCTCCTGCGAGAAATCGGGGCGAAGCGCGCTTGGGACTCTTGCGCTCACACGCTAAAAGCAAGGATCAACCCGTGAACGAATCCGGTTCAAAGACCCAGCTGGCGGCCTTCCGCCGCAGAGGCGCCCCACTAGCGCCGATTCTATATCCGTCACCTTATGCCACACGGAAGCGCCTTTTCAAGGACGGATCTGCTAGCATGCACAGGCTCGAAGCGGGAGCCTGCGCCGCGTTTTCGCCGCCTTCGCCGCCTAAGCGCGAGACTCGCATGAAGCTGAAAATAAACTCGATTCTCATCCTTTTGACGACGGCGCTGGGAATTGGCGCGGCCTTCGCGCACCCCCATGTCTGGGTGGCGGTGCGCAGCGAGGTCATATTCGCGCCAGACGGAAAAATCGCGGGCGTTCAACACGCTTGGGAGTTCGACGAAATGTATTCGGCCTATGCCGTACAGGGGCTCGGCAAGGACGGCAAGCCGCCCACCCGGGAAGAACTCGCGCCGCTCGCCAGGACGAACGTCGAGTCGCTGGCCGAATTCGAGTTCTTCACCTTTGCCAAGCAGAATAGCGCCAAGCTTGCGTTTAAGGAGCCGGAGAATGTGACGCTCGAAGCCAATGACAAGAAGATCGTCACGCTGCGCTTCTTCCTGCCGCTGCAGACGCCGGTCGCGGCGAAGAAGCCGTTCTCCTTTCAGGTCTATGACCCGACCTATTTCGTCTCCTTCGGACTGGAAAAGAAGGATCCCGTGACGCTCGCGGGAGCGCCGGCCGGATGCTCGCTCAGCCTCGTCGAACCTGCGCCGCTCATGGCGAATGAAAACCAAAAACTGAGCGAAGCGTTCTTTCAGAACATGTCGCCGGGAGCCGATTTCGGCATGAAGCTGGCGACGCGCGCGATCGTGGCCTGTCCGTGAAGATTGGGCAGAGGGTGGTTTGGCTGGGCGTAACGGCCGCGGCGCTGGCCGCGATCGCCGCCTCATCGGCCTGGGGCGCGCCGCGCCATCCGTTTGCGGTCGGCGCGCAAGAATCGACCGCGGCGGCGACAGGAATCGCCGGGCTGATCCTTGCTTGGCAAAGCAAGTTCCACGCTGAGCTGCACGCCGCCGTGCGCGCGCTGAAGACCGATCCGTCTGCGTTCTTCGCGCTCGCGGCGGCGAGTTTCGCCTATGGCGCCTTTCACGCCGCCGGACCCGGCCACGGCAAGGCGGTGCTTGCGTCCTACATGCTCGCCAATGAAACGGCGCTGCGCCGCGGTCTGCTGCTTGCGGCGCTGGCCGCGCTGCTGCAAGGACTTGTCGCCATCGCCGTCGTCGGCGCGGCCGCGATGTTTTTTCGCGCGACCGCGAGTCAGATGAACGACGCGACCCGCCTTATCGAGCTTGCGAGCTATGCGGCGGTCGCGGCGCTCGGCGCGCGGCTCGCCTGGGTGAAAGGCCACGCGCTGGCGGCGGCCGTCCGCATGCCCGCGATCGCCCCAACGGCGCGCGGCTTCGTTTGCGAGGCCATCGACGATCCGACGCATGTGCATGACGCGACCTGCCGCCACGCGCCGGACCCTTCGACATTGGGAGGAGCGAAGTTTCGCCTCGCCGACGCGGCCGCGACCGTCGTCGCCGCCGGCCTGCGCCCCTGCTCGGGGGCCATTCTGGTGCTGGTCTTCACCCTGTCGCAGGGGCTTTTCGCCGCCGGGGCCGCGGCGGTCATCGCCATGTCGGCGGGAACGGCGATTACGACGAGCGCCCTCGCCGCGACGGCTGTTTACGCCAAGAGCGCCGCGGTGCGGTTTGGCGCGAAGGATTCACGGCGCGCAATCATCATCGCCCGCAGCGGCGAGTTCATCGCCGCAATCCTCGTTCTGGCGCTCGGCGTTTCGCTGCTCTTGGGCCTCGGGCTGGCGCCACCCGGGACGGCGTGACGCCGCTCGCGGCGACGCAACATAATGATTGCTGTTGGACATGGCCTCATTCGACGCGAGACGCGCTATCTTGGATATAAGCACATAGGCGGAGCGGACGATTCGCAATGCGAGATCGACGCCGCCTCGCGGAGGTCCAGGACGACATGACAAGCGCGGAACAACAACGAGAGGACCCCTACGTCAAGCGTCCGTGGCTTTCGTCCTACCCCGCTGGCGTCCCGGCGGACATCGACGAATCTTCCTATTCGACGCTGGTCAATATTTTCAACGCGAGCGTTGCGGAATTCGCCGAGCGGCCGGCGATGGAGAGTTTCGGCGCCACGCTCACCTTCGAGGAGCTCGGCCGCGCGGCGGTCGCCGTCGCCTCCTGGCTGCAGACGCGCGGATTAAGAAAAGGCGATCGGGTCGCGATCATGTCGCCCAACGTCCTCGCCTATCCGGCGACGCTCTTTGGCGTCCTGCTCGCTGGCGGCGTCGTCGTGAACGTCAATCCGCTGTACACGCCGCATGAGCTCGAGCACCAGATAAACGACTCCGGCGCGCGCTTCTTATTCGTGTTCGAAAACTTCGCGCATACGGCCGCCGCCGCCTGGCCGCGCATGAAAGTCGAACGTGCGGTGATCATGAAGCCCGGCGATCTGATGGGGCTGCGCGGACTGATCGTCAATTTCGTCTCGCGCTGGGTCAAACGCATGGTCCCCGCCTATCGGCTGCCCGGCTGCGTCGGCTTCGCGCATGTGTTGCAGGCGGGCGCCGAGGAGCCGTTCAAGCCGCCGCCAGTCGGGCCGGACGACATCGCCTTTCTGCAATACACCGGCGGCACGACCGGCGTCGCCAAGGGCGCCATGCTGCTGCATCGCAACGTCGCCGCCAATGTCGAACAGTCGTGGACCTGGCTGAAGCCCTATCTCGAAGGTAAGCCGCTGATCATGGTGACGGCGCTGCCGCTCTACCATATTTTTGGACTTACGGCCTGCCTGCTGCTTGTGGTGAAGACCGGCGGTTGCTGCCTGCTGATCGCCAATCCCCGCGACATCAAGGGCCTGATCGCGACGCTGCGCAAATCGACGTTCACGCTGTTCTCCGGCGTCAACACGCTTTATGCGGCGATCGCCGACCATTCCACCGCCGGCTCGGTCGACTATTCCAATCTTCTCCTGACCATCTCCGGCGGCATGTCGACTCAGGAAGTCGTGGCGAAGAAGTGGAAGGCGCTCACCGGCAAGCCGATCGTCGAAGGCTATGGACTGACCGAAACGTCGCCGATCGTGACGGTCAACAAGCCGACGATCGCCGAATTCACCGGCGCGATCGGCTATCCGGCGCCGTCGACGGAAATCTCGCTGCGCTCGCCCGATGGCGAGCCGGTTCCGCTCGGCGAGCGCGGCGAACTCTGCGTCAGGGGACCGCAGCTGATGGGCGGCTACTGGCGCCGGCCGGATGAGACGGCGAATGCGCTGACCCCCGACGGATTTCTCAAGACCGGCGACATTGCGGTGATGGCGCCCGACGGGCTGATCAAGATCGTCGATCGGTTGAAGGACATGATCCTCGTCTCGGGCTTCAACGTCTATCCGAACGAAGTCGAATCCGTCCTGGTCGAACACCCCAAGGTGAAGGAAGCAGCTGTCATCGGCGTGCCGAACGAACATTCCGGCGAAGCGCCCATGGCGTTCATCGTGGCGCGCGACCCGAGCCTCACGCGCGAAGAGTTGCGCGCGTTCGCGCATGAGCAACTGACGAGCTACAAGGTTCCGCGCTATTACGAATTTCGCGAGAACCTGCCCAAGAGCAACGTCGGCAAAATTTTGCGGCGCGCGCTCAAGGACGAATTTCTCGCGCGCAAGAATACCGTCGCCGATGAGGGACGCGGCAAGAGCGTGCGCACCGAACTCAAAGGCTAACGATCGCTTTACGTAGAGCCGCCGAAGCAGTCGGCCGCCTCGCTGATCGCGTCATAGACGAGATCGAGTTCGGCCGCCTCGACGCAGTATGGCGGAAAGACATAGATCGTCGGGCCGAGCGGACGCATCAGAAGTCCGCGCGCGTTGAAGAAGCGCATGAGATCGAGCGCGATCGTCGCCAGATAGCCGCCCTGCACGATATTGAGATCGAGCGCCGTGACGATTCCGAGCTGGCGGACGTTAGAGAAGCGCGCATCGGACGCAAAGCGCGCAAGCCGCGTCGCCTGCATGTCGCACAGCGCCGCGACGCGGGCGGCGGGTTCGCCCGTCGCCCAGACGTCGAGATTGGCGAGCGCCGCGGCGCAGGCGATCGGATTGGCGGTGTAGGAGCTCGAATGAAAAAAAGCGCGCGCGCGCTCCGGCGATAGATGCGCCTCGAAAATTTCGCGTTTGCACATGGTGACGGCAAGCGGCAGCGCGCCGCCGGTGAGGCCCTTGGCGTAGCAGGCGATGTCCGGAACGACGCCCGCCTGCTCGCAGGCGAAGAGCGTTCCCGTGCGGCCGAAGCCGGTCATCACCTCATCGGCGATGAACAGCACGCCGTGTTGCGCGCAGATGCGCTGCATCTCCGCGAGCGTATCGGCGCCGTAGAAGAGCATGCCGCCCGCGCCAAGAATGAGCGGCTCGACCAGCAGGGCGGCGGGTCGGTCGCGGCAGGCGCGCTCCAGCGCGTCGAGCGTCTCCTGCTCGCGCCCGCGCGAGGGGAAGGGAATGCGCGAGACCTCATAGAGCAGCGGCTCGTAAGGCGCATTGAAGGGTGATCGCGCGCCGACGGACATCGTGCCGATCGTATCGCCGTGATAGCCGTGTTCGAGCGCGACGATGCGCGTGCGCGCTTCGCCGCGATTGCGCCAGAAGCCGAGCGCCATCTTGATCGCCACTTCGACGCAGGTGGAGCCGCTATCGGAATAGAACACGTAGTCGAGTCCCGGCGGCGTCAGCGCCACAAGGCGCCGCGCCAGCGCTTCCGCCGGCTCATGGGTGAAGCCGGCGAAAATGATCTGGTCGAGTCGCTCTGTTTCGTCGCGGATCGCCTGCATGATGGCCGGGTGGCGGTGGCCGTGCGTAATGACCCACCAGGATGAAATGGCGTCGAGAAAGCGCTTACCGTCTTCGGCTTCAAGCCAGGCGCCTTCGGCGCGCGCGATCTTGAAGGCGCCTGGCTGCAACGCATGCTGCGTAAACGGCCGCCAGACCGGAGAGTCAGTGACGACGCTCATGCGTCGCTCCCGAAAGCGTCGCGCGCGATCGCGGCGCTAAACGCCGCGCCGAGCGTTTTTTTATTCAGAGGATCGAGCTTCGGCAGTCGGCCAAGAATGCGCGCGCCGCCGATCGTCTCGATCGAATGTTGCGCATCGGCGTCGGCGTCGCCGACGAAAATAATTCCGGTGATCGAGATTCCGCGTCGGCGCAAGGCTTCGAGCGTGAGCAGGCTGTGATTGATCGTGCCAAGGCGCGTGCGCGCGACGAGTATGACCGGCAAGCGCCAGCGTTCGAGCACATCGATGGTCAATGCGCGGTCGCTGAGCGGCGTCAGCACGCCGCCGGCCGTCTCTATGATCAGAGGACCGTCGCATGGCGGGGGATTCAGCGCGGCGGCGTCGATTTCGACACACTCGTCGCGCGCGGCAAGATGCGGCGAGGCCGGTCGACGCAGCCGCCAGGCTTCTGGGAAAATACGGTCAACCGGCGCGCCCGAAAGCCGCGCGACGATCTGCGAGTCCGTCTCGCCATCGAGGCCCGACTGCACCGGCTTCCAGTAATAGGCGTTGAGTGCGCCGACGAGCGCGGCGGAGACGACAGTCTTGCCGACGTCCGTATCGGTTCCCACGATCACGAAGCGGCGGTTCATGGTTCGAGCCTCGCGAGTTCTGCTTCAAGATGCGCGATCATGCGCGCGACGTCATCTTTGCTCGTATTAAGCGTCAGCGCGATGCGCAAGCGAGCGGAGCCGTCCGGCACGGTCGGCGGACGAATGGCGCGAATGTCATAGCCATGCGCCTGCATGCGCGACGCCAGCGTCGTCGCGCGGATATCGCCCCCGACGACGATCGGTTGAATCTGGGAGCCTGAAGGTTCGATCGCGCAGAGCCGCCGCAGCTCGGCGCCGGCGAAATCGATGCGCGACATCAGTTCGGCGCGCCGATCGTCGGCCGCTTCGATGATCTTGAGCGCGGCGCGCACGCAAGCGGCGATAACGGGCGACGGCGCGGTCGCAAAGATAAAGGACCGGCAGCGGTTGATCATGAAGTCGCGCAGGACCCGCGGCAAACAGAGCAGACCGCCCGCGACTCCCATCGCCTTACCGCATGTATGCAAAGTGACGACGTTCTCCGCGCCTTCAAAACGCGCGGCGAGTCCGCGGCCGCCAGGGCCATAGACGCCCGTCGCATGCGCTTCGTCGATCAGCAGAAAGGCGTCGTTCCTCGCGGCGAGCGCATAGAGATCATCGAGCGGCGCCTTGTCGCCGTCCATGCTGTAAAGACTTTCCACGACGATCCAGATTCGCCCGCCTCCGCCCTTTCCCCGCCAAACGCGGATCGCGGCCTCGGCGGCGCCGACGTCGTTATGAGGGAATTTCGCATTCGGCGCGCGCGCCAATCGCATGCCCTCATGAGCGCTGGCGTGCGCGAGCGCGTCATAGAGAATGAGATCGTCACGCTGCGGCGCCGTGGAAAGCAGCGCTTCGTTGGCGGTAAAGCCGCCACTGAAATACAGCGCGCTTTCCGCACCAAAAAAGCGCGCCGCGTCCTCTTCCAGCGCTTCATGCTCCGGATGATTGCCGCGCAACAGCCGCGAACCGCCGGCGCCCACGGGAACGCCGCGCGCGAGCGCCGCCGTCACGGCCGCGGCGAGTTCCTGCGACTCGGCGAAAGCCAGATAGTCATTCGACGCGAAATCCAGTCCGGCGCGCGAAGCGAGCGCGCGCAGCCTGCCGCGCGCGGCGAGGCTCGCAAGATCTTGCGCGTAGCGCTCAAGCATGGAAGATCGACGCTCGATCAGGAGAAACGCTCCCAGGCGGCCTGGCGGGAAACGCCCAGGACCTTGCCGATCGCGGTCCAGCTCACCTCGCGTTTGCGAAGCGCCGCGACTTGCGCGTGGATGAGTGAATGCAGCGCCGCCACGCTGGCCTCGCTCGCCTTGATCGAGGTCAGCAGCTGCTCGTCGGTGAGATCGTCCCAGCTTTTGAACGGCGAAGGCGCGGCGTCAAGAATCGTGTTGCAGACGCCGACGCAATCTTCGCAAATATAGCCTCCGGCAGCGCCGCCGATGAGCCGCGACACCTGCGTCTCCGACTTCTTGCAGAATGAGCAGCGTAGCTTACGTTTGGCGATGGCCAGCATGACAGCTCTCGCATGTCCAGGGCGATCGGATGTCAAGCCGATCTTGACAGCCCGCAAGACCACCGTCAAGTCATCCTTGACAAGGGCGCACTTGAAACGAGCGCCCGCAACCGCGATCTAAAGAGAAGCGTTTTCCACCGATAGGAGCCGCAATGAACGCGCAGCTCGGCGCAAATGCATCTCCCTCCCGCATTCCGTGGCCGCCGATCCTGATGGCGATGACGCTCGCCGCCGGGCTGGCGCTCGACGCCGCGACAGGGGCTTCGCTGATCGATCGCGCCTCTTCTTCTATCACTCAGGTCGCGGGCGCAGCCATTGTCGTCCTCGCGCTGGCCAATGACGTCTGGTGCTTTCGCATCCTCTCTCGCCATCAAACGACGATCATGCCGCATCGCGCCGCGTCCTTTCTCGTGACCGAGGGGCCGTTCGGCTTTTCGCGCAATCCGATCTATGTCTCGCACGTGGCCCTGATCTTTGGCCTCGGTCTGTTCCTCGGCTCGCCGTTTACGCTGTTGTTAACGCCTGTTCTTGCTTTTGGACTGACGAAGCTGGCGATCGAGCCCGAGGAGCGGCATCTTCTTGGCAAATTTGGCGATGACTATCGGTCCTATATGGCGCGCACGCGGCGGTGGCTTTAAACTGACGCATTGAGGGCGTTGTGAATGAGGCGGCAAATATGAACGCTCAAACTCCGTTACCGGGCGGCGAACGCATCGACTTCACCGTGCGGGGCATGACCTGCGCCTCCTGCGTGTCGCATGTCGAAAAAGCGCTCGCGCATACGCCCGGCGTTAACGCCGCCAGCGTCAATCTCGCGACTGAACGGGCGGAGGTTTCTCTGGCGCCGGGGGCGAGTCTCACGCAACTGGTAAAGTCGGTCTCGGACGCGGGCTACGAGGCGGTCGTCGAGACGATCGAGATTGGCGTCGGCGGCATGACCTGCGCCTCCTGCGTCTCGCATGTCGAAAAGGCGCTCAGCGCCGTTCCAGGCGTGATGGAAGCGAAAGTCAATCTCGCGACCGAACGCGCCACCGTGCGCGCGCTCGCCGGGCCTGGCCTGACAGACCGCCTGCGCCGGGCGATTTCACAGGCCGGCTATGAGCCGCGCGCGATCGAAACCGATTCCGGCGGCGCCGATCGCGAGAGGCTGCGACGTGAGGAAGAGATGCGCGCACTGCGCTTCCGCCTCATCGTCGCCGCGACTCTGACGGCGCCGATCTTCGCGGTCGAAATGGGCGGGCATCTGATCCCCGCCGTCCATCACTGGACGATGGGCGTGATCGGTGAGGCGAGGATCCGCGAGATTTCCTTCCTGCTCGCCAGCGTCGTGCTGTTTGGACCGGGCCTGGTTTTCTTCCTCAAGGGGATTCCGTCGCTGTTGCGGCGCCAGCCCGACATGAACGCCCTTGTCGCCACGGGCACGCTCAGCGCCTATCTCTATTCCGTCGTCGCGACCTTTGCGCCCCATCTGCTGCCGGCCGGCTCGGTGCATGTCTATTACGAAGCGTCGGTCGTCATCGTCACCCTCATCCTGTTCGGCCGCTATCTCGAGGCGCGCGCCAAGGGCCGCACCTCGGAGGCGATCCGGGCGCTGGCGCGGCTTCAGCCAAAGACCGCCCGCGTCGAGCGCGACGGCGCGACCGTCGACGTCGATATCGATGACGTGCGCGTCGGCGATATCGTGCTGGTGCGGCCGGGCGAGCGCATTCCGACGGACGGCGTCGTCACGCAGGGCTCGTCCCATGTCGATGAGTCGATGGTCACAGGCGAGCCGACGCCGGTTGCAAAGAGGACGGGCGCCGCCGTCACCGGCGCGACCGTCAACGGCTCCGGCGCATTCTCGTTTCGCGCCACCCGCGTCGGCGCCGATACGACCCTCGCCGGCATCATCCGCATGGTCGAGCAGGCGCAGGGCGCCAAGCTGCCGATTCAGGCGATGGTCGACCGCGTCACCGCCGTCTTCGTCCCGGCCGTTTTCGCCGTCGCGGCGCTGACCTTCGTCGTCTGGATGCTGATCGGTCCGGAGCCGCGACTGACGTATGCGCTGGTCAATGCGGTCGCCGTGCTCATCATCGCCTGCCCCTGCGCCATGGGGCTGGCGACGCCAGCGGCGATCATGACCGGCACCGGCCGGGCGGCGGAGCTCGGCGTGCTGTTTCGCAAGGGCGAAGCCCTGCAGACGCTGCGGGATGTGACCCTCATCGCCTTCGACAAGACCGGCACGCTGACTTATGGCAAGCCGCGCCTGACCGATCTCGTCGCGACGCCCGGCAAGAACGAGAATGAGCTTCTGCGGCTTGCCGCGAGCGTCGAGGCGCAGTCGGAACATCCCGTCGGCGCGGCCCTGGTCGCCGCCGCCAAGGCCGCTGACCTTTCGCTTTCGACTTGCGCCGATTTCAAATCGATCGCCGGCATGGGGGTCACGGGACTCGTCGACCGAAAGACCATCGCCATTGGCGCCGAGCGCTTCATGGCGTCGCTCGGCCTCGACGCTTCGCCTTTCGCGCAGGACGCCCAGAGGCTCGCCGAGGAAGGCAAGACGCCGCTTTACGTCGCGGTCGACGGGAAGCTTGGCGCCATTCTCTCCGTCGCCGACGATCTGAAGCCGACGAGCCGCGCCGCGATCGACGCGATCCATTCGCTCGGCGTGAAAACCGCGATGATCACCGGCGACGACGCGCGCACGGCGAAGGCCATCGCCGCGAGACTAGGAATTGACGAGGTCGTCGCCGGCGTCCTTCCTGATGGGAAGGTCGCGACGCTCGAGCGCCTGCGCGAGACCAACAGGATCGCCTTCGTCGGCGACGGCGTCAATGACGCGCCGGCGCTCGCCGCCGCCGACGCGGGGATCGCCATTGGCACGGGAACCGACATCGCGATCGAAGCCGCCGACGTCGTGCTGATGTCGGGCGATCTCGCCAAGGTGCCGGCGGCGCTCGCGATCTCGCGCGCGACGATGCGCAACATCCAGCAGAATCTGTTCTGGGCGTTCGGCTATAATGTCGTGCTCATACCGGTCGCGGCGGGCGCGCTCTATCCCGTCAACGGCATGCTGCTCTCGCCAATGTTCGGCGCGGCGGCCATGGCGCTGTCGAGCGTTTTCGTGCTGACCAATGCGTTGCGCCTGCGCCGCTTCAAGGCTCCGGTTATCGCAAGCGCCGATGCCGGCGCGGAGGCGGCGCCGGTCGAAACGGAAGCGACGGAAAAAGACTTTAAGGAGGAAGCAATGACGACATTCAATGTGCAAGACATGACCTGCAATATGTGCGTGAAACATGTCACCAAGGCGGTGCAGGCCGTCGAGCCGAACGCCGACGTCAAGGTCGATCTCGCCACCGGCAAAGTCGACGTGACGCCCGCGCCGAAAGACGCGCAGGCGCTCGCCAAGGCGATCAGCGAAGCGGGTTACCCGGCGCAGGTCGCCGCGTGAGGCGGCGCGCGCTTTCCATGATGAATCCCGGCGGGAGCGCGCGATGACGCCTGCGACGACGCGCTCGCTCACCGGAAAGACGCTCTTCATCACCGGCGCGAGCCGAGGAATCGGACTCGCCATCGCGATGCGCGCCGCGCGCGACGGCGCGAATGTCGTCGTCGCGGCGAAGAGCATCACCGAAAACCCGAGAATTCCAGGCACGATCTACACGGCGGCGGCAGAGATCGAAGCGGCGGGCGGACAGGCGCTCGCCGTGCCCTGCGACATTCGCTTCGAGGATCAGGTGGAAGCGGCGGTCGGTCAGGCCGCGTCCTGCTTCGGTGGGATCGACATCCTGGTCAACAACGCCAGCGCCATTGATCTGCGCGGAATCGATACGCTCGAGATGAAGCGCTTCGATCTGATGCAGCAGATCAATGGTCGCGGGACCTATCTGTGCTGCAAGGCGGCGCTGCCGCATCTGCGCAAATCCGCCAATCCGCACATCCTGACGCTGTCGCCGCCGCTGGATTTGAACCCGAAGTGGTTTTCGCCCAACCTCGCCTACACAATGTCGAAATATGGGATGAGCCTTGTGACGCTCGGCCTCGCACGGGACCTCGCCGCCGACGGCGTCGCGGCGAATTCGCTCTGGCCGGAGACCGCGATCGCGACGGCCGCCGTCGGCAATCTTCTCGGAGGCGACGAACTGCTGCGCCGGTCTCGAAAGCCCGAGATCGTCGCGGACGCGGCGCACGCCATTCTCATTCGTCCCGCAAAGAGCTGCAGCGGCAATTTCTTCATCGACGTTCGCGTTCTGGCGGAAGAAGGCATGACCGACTTCTCGACCTACGCCGTCGATCCGAGGGTCGACGCCGTGCTCGACTTTTTCCTCGACGCGCCGATCTCCGCCAAGGTGACGAAAACGTCGTTTCACCTTGGGAAATAGCCTTACGCCAGCGCGGCTGCGCCGGTAGCGATCGTATAGGCGCCGACGGCGGCGACGATCGCGCCGGAAAAATAGGGCGCCCGGGCAGCCAGCGCTTCGAATCCGGGCCAGCGCGACGCGGCGTGACGCATGCCGAGCGCCGCCGCCACCCCGACAAGCACGAGAGTCAGCGCCAGCCCGATGCTGAAGCAGAGCACCAGCAGCGCGCCGAGTCCGATGCGGCCGACCTGCAGGCAAAGCAGCAGAACGGTGATCGATGCGGGACAGGGGATGAGCCCGCCCGTCAGGCCGAAGAGAATGATCTGTCCGGTCGTGACATGGCGACTGGCGAAGCGCCGCTCGATATCGAGCGCATGTTCGCGCTCATGCGCGTCAGCGTAAACGGTGGGATCAACGTCGAGGAGCGCGCTCTCGAATTCCTCTTCCTGATGGCTATGCGGCACGCCGCCGTCATGGGCGTGAACATTGCCGTGGCCATGCCCGTGAACATGCGCGTTGACGTGCTCGTGAACATGCCCGTTAACATGCGCGCTGTCGTGCGTGTGGCCATGCGCGACGCTTGCGCCGGACTGTCCGGCGTCATGCGCAGGTGCCGTTAAGGCGCCTTTGGCGCCGATATCGCGCCAGCTTCGCCAAGTCATCCAAAGCGCGACGGCGATGATCAACACGCCAGAGACAATCTGCAGATAGGGTTCGTTCGCTTCGACGTTCAGTTGCGCGCCGAGATAAAGCCCGGTCAGCGCCACGGCCCAGACGATCGCCGTATGGGAAATCGTCGCCGCGAGCCCGAGCAGCACCGCTTGCGCCACGGTGCCGCGGACCGCGACGATGAAGGCAGCCATCATCGTCTTCGAATGGCCCGGTTCGAGTCCGTGCAGCGCGCCCAAAACCACAGCGCTCGGCGCAAAAATCCAGGCGTTCGCCGCGCCGGCGCGGAAGACTTCGGAGAGATCTGACATCCTGCTCGCCGTGGGCTCCTCAGGCGCAAGCCCGAGGCGATGGAAGAGGCGCGGCCCCTTGGCGGCGCTCGAATGCTCCGCCGGTCACGAGGCAGCCTTAACCCCATATTTTATAGTGAGCGTCGCTTGATGAAACAAGCGCCAGTAGAAACAGAGAAATAGAAGCAGCACCGCGCCAAGGGCGCGAAGCGTCGCCGCGCTGGCGCCTGCTGACGCATGTGGAAGATCGGCGAAAGCCTGCGCGCCAAAGAGCGCCTGCGCGCCGAAGACCTTCAAAGCGGCGCTTTGTTTCAGCGACGCCCGCGCATCGCGTGGGATTGCAGGCGCGCAGGCCTTCCTCAGGCGCGCAGGCTCCCCAGGGGCGCAGGCCCTTCCCCAAAAGAAAACCCCCGGCTTTTTGGGCCGGGGGCTTTTTAGTTCAATTCGTCAGTATCGATCAGGGCATATCGCCCGCGACGAACTTCGGAATGACCGGACCGCCGATTTCGGCCGCAAAGCGGCGACCCGTCGGCGAGAAGAACATCAAGAGGCCGCCGATCTGGCTGTCGGTGTCGTAAGCCAGGTCAGACAGACGCTCGATGTCCCAACGCGCGTCCTGCACCTTCACGGCGATTTCCTTCGTCTCGCCCGGCGCGATCGGCGTCGGGTCCGTCGACAGACCGCGGTCCGCCAACAGATAATCCGGGAAGTCGGGCTTCGTCGTGAACACGTCAGGGTTCAGGAAGCGCAGGCCGGCCGCCGTATATTCGCCAAGGCGAAGCGGCTCGGAGGTCGTGTTCGTGACCTTGACGTTGATCGTCAGCTCACGGCCAGGAACCTTGTAGACGCCGCCGT
>NZ_JADNRA010000021.1 GCF_015709525.1 Methylocystis sp. L43
GGTTTCGCGCAGACGCCGTGCATGGTCGTACCTGGGGCGTCAAGGGAAAGACGCCTGTTGTCGAACGCCCCGGCCAACGGCAGACGATCAGCGCCGCCTCAGCGGTGAATGCCAAGGGCGCGTTCTGGTATTGCACCTATGAAGGCGGCCTCACCGCTGAACTGTTCGTCCAACTGCTACGCAGGATGATGCGCTATCGCTCGAAGCCGGTCCATCTGGTAGTGGACGGTCTTCCGGCCCATAAGACGAAGCTGGTGAAACGTTACGTGGAATCGACGGAGGGTCGGCTCACGCTGCATTTCTTACCGGGCTATGCGCCTGAGCTGAACCCTGATGAGCTGATCTGGAGCCATGTTAAGCGCACTGGCGTTGCCAGAGCGCCTCTCCGCAAGGGCGAGAGGCTGCTCGATAAGATCGAGACGCAATTGGCCCAGATCAAGAAAGCGCCTGAACTCGTTCGGTCATTCTTCAGGGCGCCAAGTGTCGCCTATATTACCGACCAGTGAGTAACACTTGTCGGCCCGATACGACGGCCAATCTGGTGAACGTCTCGCGAGCCGCACGCCGAACAGACGAAGCGGCGCGACCGCGCCAGAGTGATGAACGGTATCTGCGGCGCCATCCGCATTGCGTCGAAGGTGCGACCTCGCTGTGATGGGCAAGAACTGAGCCGCCGATGCGAGGTTGCCCATCGAAAGGCTGGTCCAGATCCGGGTCTTCGGAGTTCGCATTAATCTCGATAGGTCCACGGTGTCACCCGTCAACGTCTTTGAAAATGCCTTCAACCCCACCATTCATCGGATTACGATTGCGGATATGATCCTGTGCCCAATCAAACCATTCGGCAATTGACCGCCCACACACTATTTGGGTCAGATGGGACTCGTGGGCCTTCAGCTCTTCAAGGAAACACTGAGCTGTTGTTGCCTCTTCCCATCTGTGAGCGAGGTCTATAAAGCGGCGCCACTGATTGTGTTCCCTTTGGCGACGCTCACGCTCGATTTGGGGGCGATGCTCCGATTCAAGCCGCCTGCGTTCGGCCTCCTCGCGTTCATTGCGCAATTTTGCGAGCGCTGACGCAGCGAGGATGAGCGAACAGACGATTTCCTGGAGCAGTTTCTCAAGCGGCGCGTCGGGTGTTTCTATCCATTCACTTCGAATTGCGCTGTCACCCAAATAGCTGTCGATCTTGAAAACAAGGATTCCGGTGGGCTCGAGCACCTGCGTCCAATTGCGTTCGCCCGGCAGCGACCATCGCATCTCGCTTTTTGTTTTTGGTCTGCGAACCTGTTTCTGTTTTTCGCGGAGCTTGAACTCGATTTGATCCTGTCCCGAGCTGAAATACGTTTTGCCACGCTCGCCTGTCTCGGCTCTTAGCTCCTGTCGCATGGCCGCCTTAAAGAGGGCATCGAGAATGCGATGACGACGATGATCAGTGTCGGTCCACTCAGTGAAGATGGGGCCGAAGATATGGTGTTCGCGTTTGGCATCACGTCGCTGTCGCTCGTGTTCTGCAATCCAACCAGCAATGATAGGGTGCGGTCGTGCTAAGCGTTCCGGGACAGAAATAGGTCCATCCAGCGCGGCTCTAGCTGCTAATGCCTGCCGCTCTGCGGAAAGGAAAATTGGGCGGGATTTTGGCGTGGTCGGCTTAATCGTTGCCGAGGAGGGATTTCCTGGCTCTAGAGGTGGCAGCGAAGGCTGCGAACCCTGCTTGCCTGCGGCTTTCTTGGCCCAGTGACCGCGTGAAGGATAGGGTATGGCCAGCCGGTCGCAAATTTTGGCGAGACCGCTACCGGTGATGCCGTAAGTCTCGCCAAGCTGGATTAATGGCGTCTCCCAGACCTGACGAAAAAGCTCTTCCCTACTAACCGTTATGGGACGCGCCGCGTTCTCGCCCATACCGCTTTCCTTTTTCCAATTGAGCGCGAAGATAGGCTCTCTTCGGAGGGGGTAGATGCATTTCGATCAGTCGGCCCAATTAAACGACAGTCCAGGAAATTGTCGCGGATATGCGTTTGCGTCCGCAAGTGTTCGCCAATGCTTATCGGGCAAATGTTGGGCACGAACCGCGCATCGGCTCAGGATACGCATACTTCTTATTGATTTTATTGGCGCGCCCAAGGGGATTCGAACCCCTGTTTTCGCCGTGAAAGGGCGGCGAGCAGACCGTGAGTAGCGAAACTCCCCTCACAGATCATTCCCAATGCTCCCCGGCTTCGTTCGCCGCAAAGAGATCCTCCTCTCCCGCGAACAAAACATCATCGAGATCGGCCTCGGGCTTTGGCATCTCCAAGAGCCCTTCGTCTTCGAGCCGTTCGATGTCGGGAAGATCGCGCAGCGTCGCCAGCCCAAAAACCTCCAGGAATTTCCTGGTCGTCACATAAGCGAAAGGCGCGCCGGGCTGCGGCGCGCGCAGGACGCCGTCGATCAGGCCATGGCGCTTGAGCACGCCGATGACGTCGCGACTGATCTCTTTGCCGGCGAGCCGAGAGAGTTCGGCGCGGGTGGCGGGTTGTAGATAGGCGATCGCGGTCACGGCCAAAATCTCCGTCGGCGTCAGCTCGGGCGCGCCCGCAATGCGCAGATCGGCGCCGCCCACCGCGCGGATCGCCGGCGCGAAGCGCGGCCTGGTGCGCAATTGATAGCCGCCGGCGACGATGACGAGTTCATAGGGCCGCGCGCGTAACTCGTCGCGGATGTCGGCGATCAGGTCGTCGAGATTGCAATTTGACCCGACAACCCGCGCCAAAACCTCGCGCGGAACCGGATCGCGCGACGCAAAGATGACCGCTTCGATTCGCCCCATCCACTCACGCCAGCGCGCGGCTTCCGGCAGATCGACGAGACTGAGGTCGAAAGATTCTTCGACCTCGCCTGTCTGAAACGCGCGCGTCTTTGGTCGGCCCATGATCGCGCCTCACCTTGTTCCTCAATGTGCTTCACTCGAACGCCCGACCAATTTCTCAAGTCGCCAAACCCTGATTGTCGACCCTACCCGCCAACTCGGATCTGTCGCCTGGCGATGCCTTAAAGCCCGTACAGCCGAAAGCTCGACCGCCCCGTCAGCTCGCGCGCGGCGCCTAGTTCAACGAGCCGATCGAACAGACGCCGCGAACTGCGGTCGGAAAGCTTAGCGTATTTCGCGGCGCGCGCGGGACCGACGCAATCGTCGGCAAGCAGCATTTCGATCACACGCTCTGCTCCCTTGGCGCGCAGCTTTGGCGCGGCGTCGCAAAGTTTTTCGGCGCGGCGTGAAAGATCGACGGCAAGATCAACCGCCTCTCGCGCCGCAAGGGCGTATGCGCTCGCCAGCGCGTTCGACCAGTCGCGGTCGCCGGGGCGCGGTCGACGTCCGTTTGGCGCGCGGCGCAATACGGGGTGAGCGATCACCGTCGCCAGCAGCGGAACCGGCGCCTGCCAGCCGAGTTTTTGCGCCAGGGCTGCGTCGGCGAGCCAAAGCGCGAGAATCTCCGCCTCGACCCCGGGACCGGCCGCCAGGTCGTGCATCGCCGCTGCGCTCGCGCCCGCCGCTGTGGCGAGTGGATTGTCGGCGCTGGCGACGGTGGTTTGGCGGAACGACTCGGCAAGACGCTCCCCGTCCACAGCGCTCGGCCTCCCGACGTGTTCGGCGACGATCGACAATGTCGCTGCGTCGAATCTCATGGGACGATGGGCGAAATACCGCCACAGGCGATGAAGCCGTCCGGCTGGACTGGTTTCGACGACCGCGCCCCCGAGATGCTCGGCGTCGCGCAATGCCGCTTCGTCCTCGCGCAGCCGCGCGAGACGCGCGCAGGTCGCGGCGGCTTTGAGCGCCAGACGCTGGCGCAGCGCGCCTGAAAAAACAGGTTCGCCGCCACCCTCTCCGGCGCGCAACAGCTGGTCGAGATGAGCGATGCCGGCGCCGGCGAAAAACGCGGACCCGGCGCCGTCGGCGGCGTCGCCTTTCGCCCAACGCGGCAGCGGCCGGACTGCTGGGAGAGTTTGCGGGTTTGGTGGATTGTCACGGCGTGATCGAGCGCGCAGCGCCCTCTCCCGGCGAGACGATGATTTGGCGTCGAGAAACTCGTCCGAATCAACCTGCAGCATGGCGGAATCCTAAGCTCGGAACGAGTCTGGCGGCAAGTTCTGGCGGCGCTTTTTTGTGATTTTTTGCGCCACATCCGCCGCGCTTGTCTTCCCTCTCTCTTGTCCGATAATGTGGGCTTATCGGACATGATTCGAAAGGCTCGGAGTTCCGTGAAAAATTTCGCGTTTGATCGGTGGACAGCCTTCTGACGCGTCGGATTCTTCCGGCCAAGGTTCCGCTTGAACGACCGGACTCCCCCCTTGGGAAATGTCGGAGAGCCGCAATTTTATGGGATCCGAGGCTCAATGCTGCCGGAAGCCGATTCACAATTTATGGGACGAAACCGCCCGAATATTTCGGGAATTCGAGCATAATTTATGGAACCGCGCCGGCAATCGGGGGGCGGCAGTCCGACAATCGGACTCTCACCCATGGGAAAGTCCGGCCGATGTCGCCTTTTTTTCGGCCGCCGAAATTTGGCGGCAGGACTTATGAGACCGGTCGAATCGGGATTCCGAGCCGCCGTTGGAAATGTCGAAAACTGCCGAGGGCCCATGTCGGAAGAAACCGCCACTTCTTCGCCCGACGAAGACGTCCAAACCGACGCGCGGCTCATCGAGCGACCGGCGGCTCCCCATCTCGCCGCGCTCTCCGAAAAGGCGCGCGATTACGCCCGTAACGCCCGCTCCGAAAACACAAGGCGCGCCTACGAGGCGGACTGGCGGCAGTTTGCCGCCTGGCTGCGCCGCCAGGGGCTCGATCCCCTGCCCCCGGATCCGCAAACCGTCGGCCTCTATTTGACCGCCTGTATGGAGGGAGTTCGGGGCCGGGAGCCGGTTTCGGTGGCTACTTTGGAGCGCCGGCTCGCCGGCATCTGCTGGCATTACCGCCAGCGCGGCGCGCCGCTCGATACGTCAGATCGGCACATTTCCACCGTGCTCGCCGGGATCCGCCGCGCCCATGGCCGCCCGCCGGTCCAGAAGGAGGCGATCTTCGCCGACGAGCTGCTGGCGATGCTGGCGACGCTCGAGATGGATCTGCGTGGGATCCGCGACCGCGCAATTCTCGCGCTAGGCTTCGCCGGCGGTCTGCGCCGTTCGGAAATCGTCGGCCTCGATTGTGGCCCCGACCAGACCGAAGACGGCTCGGGGTGGGTCGAGATTCTTGAAGGCGGCGCGGTGCTGCAGATATCCGGCAAAACCGGCTGGCGCGAGGTCGAAATCGGTCGTGGCTCGCGTCCCGAAACCTGTCCCGTCGCACTTCTCGAAACCTGGATGCGGCTCGGGCGGATCAGCCAAGGCCCCCTCTTCCGGCCGATCGCGCGGAAGAATGGCGGCGTCTCGCCCGAGCGGCTGACCGACAAACATGTCGCCCGCCTGGTGCAGAAAACCGCCCTCGCCGCCGGCATTCGCGGCGATCTGAGCGAGGGTGAGCGCCGTCTCGCCTTCTCTGGACACTCCTTGCGCGCCGGCCTCGCCTCCTCGGCGCAAATCGACGAAGGGCATGTGCAAAAACATCTCGGCCACGCCTCCGCCGAAATGACGCGTCGATACCAGAGGAAACGCGACCGGTTCCGGGTCAATCTCACCAAAGCCGCAGGTTTGTAAAAGCCTTTGCGCGGCGCGAACCACCCTTGATTTAAGTGCCCCATTGGGGCATATTCGGCTCGTGAAGAAGCCGCTTCATACCGTCGCTGAGACGCAAATCTACCTGTCTCGCGCCGAAGGGTTGATGACCGAAAGCGAGCGGAGCGCAATTGTTGACCTCCTGGCTGCAAGCCCGGAAGTCGGCGATCTCATCCCGGGAACTGGCGGCCTTCGAAAAGTCAGGGTTCCCCTGGCGGGACGAGGAAAAAGAGGCGGCGCACGGGTCATCTACTACGTCTATGACCAGACGTTGCCGATTTATCTGCTGCTGGCCTACGCCAAAAACGAGCGAGACGATCTTTCCAGCGAGCAGAAGGCCGTGCTGCGGCGTCTCGTTGAAACCATCCTCGCAAGGAAACAGTAAAATGAAAGAAGCACTGTTCAACGATCTTGTGAAGAGTTTGGAACAAGCGGCGGCGCATGCGCGGGGCCAGGCGGTTCCTGGCCTCCAGGTCCACCCGGCGCCAACCGCCGCCGATATTATTTCGATTCGTCAGCAGGCTGGCCTCACGCGCAAGCAATTCGCGGCGATTCTCGGAACAGCCGTCGGCACGCTTCGAAAGTGGGAGGATGGGTCCCGCGCGCCGAGTGGCGCAGCTCGCACCCTGCTCCTTGTTCTGAGACGTAATCCCAAAGCAGTGCTCGAAGCTCTCGCTGCCTAGAGACAACGCCGCGAAGTACATCACTTGGCGCTTAGCGGCACGCTCTCCGTTCTTAGTTGAGAGCCTCAAATCCCGGCGCCATTCGCGATTGTTCGACAGCCGCGATGTTGGCTTCGCCGAAAGGATCGACGGCGCTCACCACGGCAATTTGCGCCCAATTCGGGAGGTAGCGGTATGGACGGGAAAGATTTCGGCAATCTGATCGCGGGCCTCGACGATGCTTTGGCCTATGCGAAGGGACATAAAAGCCCTGGCGCGCGCGCTCATCCAATCCGCTCAGAAAATCGAGCATGGGATGACGCCGACGTGCGCGATGCCTGGATCGAAAGCATCCCAGAAATCAAGGGCGGCGCGCCGGTTATCAAGGGCACGCGCATCACGGCGTATGCCATCGAAGCGCGGTTGTTGCACGGCGACAGCCTCGACGAGATCGCCGCCGAGAACCCTGATATACCGCGTGAAGCTTTCGTAGCGGCCCTCCTCTTCGCCAAAGCGCATCCCCTCCCCCGCTGAACCCTCGTTGCGGCTTGGGGAAATCCGATGGACGCCTTTGTCAATCACGGTCTCGATTCTGACGCGCAACGCCTGCGGACGCTTCATTGCCTGTCGTCGGTCAATTGAGGCGCCAATGGCTCCGCGAATGGCGGCAACTGACCATAGGTGGCGGCGGCCGTCAGCGCCTGTGCGGCGATGTCGCCCGACCGGGTCAAAAGATCGGCGGGCGACGCCTTCCCTTCCGCGGCCATTGGGCCAAGCTCGATGATTTTGACCAGCGCATCGGAAAGGATGGCGAGTTGGGTCGTCGTATCGGTCATGGCGTCCGCGCTCCGTCAAACAGAGACGATAGTCACCAAGATCGGACCATGAAAACGCGTCGCGGAACAGTCCGATCACCCCGCCTGCCGCCGTTCACGCGCGGCCTTTGCGGCCTTGCCGCGCAACAACGCCATCAGCACCGGCCCCAGCGAGAACTCCCCTTCCCGCGCCTTTCCAGTCAGAACCCGCAAATAGCCGCCGGCGGATTTAATTTCATCGCCGCGCTGGAGGATCGCAGCAATGACGATCGAGGCGTCATGTTCGCCCAACACCTCCAGCGCTTGCGACCAGGCATCCGGCGAGACGCCAAGAGCAGAGCGCACGATCGCCGCCGCGTCGATCAGATCGCGCCAGCAGGAGATCTCGCCGCCCTTGCCGTAATCGACGATGTCGGGACAGGCTTGCAACACCATGCCTAGCGGATAGGTTCGTTGCGAGGGCGGTTGGCGATCGCCCCTTCTCAAATTAGGCGTCGTTGTTTCCGTCGATCCGACTGTTTCGGCTCCGTCGTCTTTCCGCATTGACCCGGGCGGTTCGGCCCTGCCTTCTTGAAGGTCAGGTTCAAGATCAGGAATGTTTGTGATTTGATTCTGTATATGGCGCTCAGTCTGGGACTCATTGGCGCTTCTTTTTTGCTGTTTTATGTGTGTTTCGAGCAAGTTCTGAATATTGATCGCGAAGGCAGCCAATTCGCCCGCCAAAGCCACCAGCCCGGTTCTCCCGAGGCTGCGCGAATAGCGCGCCGATAGGGCCTGGTAACGCCCGTAAAGGCCTTCCCAGTCGCTTACATCCTGCCCCTCGATCGAGAGCGGCGTGATGCGAACGCTTTCCTCCATGCCGGTCTCGATCATCTTGACGATATCGCGCCGCACGATCGTGATCTTCTCGCGTAAGAGCGCGATCGCGCGGTTCTCGCTACGGACTTCTTCGGCGAGATTTTCGATCTCGCTGGCCCGCGCAATCAGCGGCGTCAGATCGAAACCAAAGGCGCTTTCGATCTCGCCGCCCTGCCCGCGTCTCGCGAAGCGCTTGCCGTTCGGCGAGTCGCGCCGGATGATCAGCCCGGCCTCGACGAGCGACGCCAGATGCCGGCGCAGCGTCGCCGGCGCCATGCCGTGGGCGCGGATGGAGAGCTCTCTGTTCGACGGAAACACCACGACGCCGGGGCCAGGCGAATCATCCTCGCTCTCGGCTTTTTTTGGGTCGCTTTCGGGCAGCGTCAGCGCCGTTTCCTGATGGAAGCTGAGCAATGCGTGCAAGACCGATAGCGCCCGATCGGTGACGCCGAGCGGCGCTTTGGCTTCAGTGAGCGCGCGAAACAGCCGCCATTTATGGACGACAGTCTCGGACGCGTCGGGTTTTGCCGCGAAATCTCGCGTCGCCGCCTGCGCCGCCACCATGGCAAGCGACAGCGGTCGCCGCCCAAAGGGCGTCGTTGAATGTGTGCGCATGAACTTTTGCCTCGTTCAGGCAAAAGAAATCCGCTCGCCGAAATTGGCGCCAAAACTCTTGACTGTGATTCGCGGAAGTGAGATTCTCGGAGTGCTTAAATCAGAGAAAGGCTTCCGGGCGGCGACGTTCGGGGGCTTTTTTCTTTTGCGGTTCAGTCTCCTGTTTCACTGCTGACCTTCGCCTCCTTGAACGCCCGATAGAGCGAATCAAGATTGGACGAAATGTATCGGCCGAACTCGCCCGCATTCTTCGATTTGAGCGAGAGGCTGAAAGTGTTTCCCGTGTTGCGGAAGTTCGCCGCGACCGTCTTATCTTCAGGTGCCCAGGAGGCTGATTCGTTTTTCAAACGCACCGTTTTCCGGGACCCCCTTCGCGCCATTTTCAGTCGCGCGAGGAGATAATTGAAACGATCTATCGCGTCCTTCGACTGGAATTCATCCGACCGCACGATCTCCTTAGCAAAGTCGGCGCTCGCAGGTTGCTTCACCTGCTTCTTGAGTTCCTCCCACCTGTCGCGACCGACGGTCCTAGCCGCGCCGATTGCCTCGATCACGGCGGCAGGAACTGTCTCCGCCACGGAAAGCATTCGGGATAACAAGGTGTCGTCGACAGTCAATGCGGACTTGATCGTGTCCTTGCTCTGCCCCATATCGAGTAGCTTTTTGGCGAACAGCGCTTTTTCGATAAATGACAAATTTGCCCGGGCGCTATTTTCCTGCCCCTGCGCAACGATATGAGCGATGTCTTCAAGGTTCTTGACGACAGCTCGAACAGGGATGCCGAGCTCCTTGGCGACCCGCGCGCGGCGGTGGCCGAACACGATCATGTAGCGGCCCGCAATCTGCGGGTGGGGTCGCACCAGGATCGGCGTCGACTGACCGTGCTCTTTGATCGCCTCCCGAAGAAGGACATAGTCTTCGTCGTCATCTTCGATGCGGTCGGAGACGAAAGACTCATCGAGCACGCCGACGTCGAGATTGACGATAGCTTCTCCCGCAATCATTTTCTTGGCGTTCTCCGCCATCTCATCGATCGAAATCATCATAGAGCGCGACGCGCCTCGACGGGCGTACTCGTATCGGGCTTCGCTATCGGCCTTGGGCGTCTCCGTACCTGTGACGCTCGCCAGGAGGTTCTTGCGGGCCACGCTATCCCCCTTTCTTCGGCGAAAAGGCACCGGAGTTACAGGCGATTCCAGATGTCTGCACGGCTGTCAAAACAAAGGTCATTTGCGCCCCCAAGCCTGGTGAACCAGAGCCGATATTTCCTCGTTGACGGCGTTCAGCGCTTCCAAAGCACGATCATAGGTCGCACGGTTGAATTGAGATCGTTCGACCTCGTACAGCGTCTGGTTGGTAATGCCTGCATCCGAGATTGCCGTCGATTTCACCATCGGGTTCTTCAGCATCTGCTTGGGAAAAAGAGACTGCATGAATCCAACCATCTGAGCCTGAGGACCATCGGTTGGCTCGTAGCGCGTCACGAGATATCGAAACCATTTGAGCCGCACGTCGGCTCCTGCGCTGCTGATAGACTGGAGAATACCCCCCAACATGAGCAGAAACTGGCTCATGGACATCACATCGAGCATCTGCGGATGGATGGTGATCAGGACAGAGGTGGACGCGGTCAGCGCCGTCAGCGTGAGATAACCAAGCTGCGGCGGACAATCGATCACAACGACGTCGTAACGCTGGTCAACTTCTTTCAGGGCATCGGTAATGCGGGTGAAGAACATCCGCCCCTCCACGGACGACTTGTTCGACGCCGCGAGGGGGGTGTCATATTCGTATTCCTGAAGTTCCAGATTCGCCGGCACGATGTCGAGACCGGGGAAATTCGTCGATAGAATAACGTCGGAGATTGGCTTTCTCGCCTCGTCATAGCGAAGAGCCTCGTAAAGTGAGGGATTCCTGTCGAGTTCGGGCTGAATGCCATGAAGCGCGGAAAGCGAAGCCTGTGGATCGAGATCGATGGCCAGGACGCGGTGTCCAGTGAGGGCCAGGTGCTGTGCGAGATGAGCAGCCGTCGTCGTCTTTCCACTGCCGCCCTTGAAATTAACGACGGCGATGACCTGCAATCGCTCTCCACTCCTCCTGTGCGGAACATAATTTTTGAAATCGGCGCGCCCATGGCGATCAAGATAGTGCCGCAGTTCGAGCATTTGCTCGGCAGTGTAGGTCCGCCGTCCCGAAACGGAGGTTGTCGGAGTCGGTCCCTTCCCCTCGAGATGAAGCTTCTTAATGTTGGACTGCGTTACACCCAGGAAATAGGCAACCTCCGCCAGCGAGAACGGGCGCAAGCTTTTGGTGGCGTCAGGCGGATAGTGCTCAAAGCGGAGCATGTTAAGCTTGTCGGAGATCAGTTCCCCTTGCTGGAGAATAATCTCGTGGAAGCTGAAACCGTCCATCTCGTCGACAGATGTCGTCACGTTCATCGGCGCCATTTCCCGGAATAACGCTTTTCCGCGCGATACCGAATTTCAAGCGGGAATTATGCCCGATTCTCTCTATGTCGCAACGATTTTTGAGTTAACGAAAAGTTAACGCGGCTGAGGACCGCCATTTTCCGCGCAACGAGAAGCCTCTCATGAAACAAATATCTGATTTAATGCAATTTTTCGTCATTATGTACGGCTGTCAAAATAACAGTCCGATGCGAGCGAGCGTCGGTCGGAACACGACGCTTACATTTGAGCTGTCCAACAAAGGCGTGTGCCTGGACAACGCTCACGCACCGTCCTTTCCGAAGCGCCACACGGGAATGCCCATCTTTCGGGCCTTGTCGGCGAGGTTCTCGACGATGCCGGAGCCTGAGAAGACGATGACGCCGATCGGAAGCGCTTCGAGCATAACGTCGTTGCGCTTGAAGGGCGCAGCGTTCTTGTGCCTAGTCCAGTCCGGTTTGAAAGCGACTTGCGCGACCTTGCGATTGTCCGCCCAGCAGGCGGCGATTCGTTCGGCGCCCTTGGGGCCGGCGCCGTGGAGCAGGACCATGTCCGGGTGTTTGGCGCGCACCTTGTCGAGCGTCGCCCAGATGCGCGCGTGGTCGTTGCAGTCGGGTCCGCCCGCGAAAGCGATGCGCACACCGGGAGGCAACAACACTTGCGTCTCGGCGAGCTTCTTCGCGTTGAGGAAATCGCGGCTGTCGATCATCGCCGAGGTCAGAGCCCGGTGATTGACGACCGAACCCGCGCGCGGTCGCCAGGATGAGCCGGTCTCAGTCGCGTAGAGTTCGGTGAGATGATCGCGGAAGAATTCGAAGGCGTTGCGCCGCTCGGTGAGCGTGAGCCCTTGCGCGATCCGCCGTTCGAGTTCGACCGAACGAATTTCCGAGCCGTCCTGCTCGCCATGGGAGCGGCGTTGCGCGCTTTCATTGTCATCGAGGTCGCGGCCGATGCGCTCCGCCTTGCGGTGGAAGAGATTGACGACCGACCAAAGCAAATCGGGAAGATCAGCTTCGAGACGCGTGTCGACGAAGAGGCCCGACAGGGCTTCGACCAAAGATTCGAGTGCGAGCGTTGCGGCGTCGGAGGAGGGCAGGGGACGCGGATCAGGCTCGTCCTCGAAGGGACGATAGCCATGCAAGGCTAGTTCGTCGAGAAGTTGCGAGGAGGCTGAACTCTCGTGATGATCCGAAGGCTGGGAGTCGAAGGGAAGGGAAGCGATCTCGTAGCTCATGGCGTTTGCTCTTTCGCTTAAGGCCGCGCCGATCGGGCCTGACAGCGATCCTGAGCCACGGGCGGACCGCGCCGCACCCGAAGGGCCGAAGCGCACGCGGAGGACGCGAGACGTCGACTTGTTTGTTCGGCGAGGAATGCCTGGCGCGAAATGCGCCGGGCAGGGGAAAGAAGTCGGCGGGGAGCGTTGCGGCAAGCGGTCTGCTTGTGGCGACATCGCTGCTCTCTCAGGCCGGCGCGCGGCCCTCTCCGCGAGAGAGGACGCTCGTGACAAGAGAGGGACCGGCCGCCCCAGCCCCTCCCGGATCGGCGCCTCGAGCCGCCGCTCGTTGATCTCGACTTCGCGCCCTCGGATCTGGAACCAGCGAGTAAGTGTAAAGCTCCCCTTTCCGGCGCCGCGGTCAGGGAGACAGCGCCTCCGAACCCCAAGGATAGAGACGGGGGACGACGAGCGTCAGCAGCGTCGCAACTGCGATCGCTGCAATCGAGCCGCGAAGAACAACATCCAGTTCGTAGGCTGCATCGTCCCGAGCGCTATGATGAGAAACAGCATCGGCAGGTCGAGGAAATGCGTGAACGTCGGCGCCAGCTCGCCCCGCGCGCGCTCGAGCTCGGGCGTCGCATGGCCGGCATCCAGCGCCGATCGCGTCAGGCGGCGCAGCCGCATGAAATAGAGGCGCGTGATCGTGTTGCCCTCGACGAACTCGAAGGCGAACAGCCCGACCATCCCGGCAAGCCATGGGATATGCAAGAAATTCCAGCCTCCATAGAACTTCACGATCATCCAAGTTCCGGAAATCAGCAGCAGCAGGGCGCCGGGCACGACAAGGCCGTCGTAAAAGACCGCGATGTTGCGTACCGCTTCCGAGAAAGGCTTCAGCTCGCTGAGCTGCCGAGAGCGCAAATCGGCCAGCCACACGCCAATGAGCCCGGCGCCAATGAGAACCGCGCCGAGGACGTGGAAAAATCTCAACAAGCCGTACTCCATGGGGTCAGCCTTTCTCCAGCCTTTGACGCAGTTCACGGACCGCGCGCGCCGCATCCGCGATCGTGTCGACAGACAACCCCTCGGCTAAACGCTCGGCCCACCGACGCTGCTTGGCCATGGCGGAGCGGAACGCCGCCTTGCCTTGATCTGTCATAAGCACGAGTTTTGCCCGCTCGTGATGAGGATTGGGCGCGAAGCGGACAAGGCCGTCCTTCTCCATCTCGTTGGCCAACCGCTGCACCGCCTGACGCGACAACCCCATGTTGCGCGCGACGTGAGCAATCGGCAGCGGCACGGGCGAGGCGTCGATTGTGCCGAGCACCTGCCAGCGCGCGCTGGTGAGTCCAAGATGGCGAACGAGTTCGTCACCTGCCTCCAAGAGGCGGCCGTTCAACCGAAACGTCTCCAGTATCAACTCGGTGACGGCCTCAACTGCTGATTTCTGAAGCCGGCGGTCGTCCATGTTCATAGGGGTGTCATAATGGTAACATATTGTCAATCCGAACCAGAGCCGCGTTTGGCGTCTTCGGCGCGATGCGGTCCTGTCGCCGCCGCCGCTCATGGCGCATTCAAATCATTGCATCGAACGAACGGCAAACTTGTCCCGCACCCGGCCGTCGACGATCAACTCGAGCCAAGAGAGCTCTCACCCGACCCTTGTTTGAGGAGACGAGGGAAGAACGTTTTGCAAGAAGAGTCTCTTGACGACTCCAACGGACGATCGCCGAAAAGTCGGCTCTCTTGGACGAAGCGCCCCTCACGCGACCATCCTCGCCCAATCTACGCGCGGCGACGTCAATCTGGGGAAATGTCCAGTGGACGGCCCGCGCGCGCCCCTCGAAGGAGGTTTGCTGCGTGATACGCTTAGCGCCTGCGTTCGATTCGAGGGGCTCGAGAAAAATGCGGCAGGCGGCGCGACGGCAAGCAAAATCGCAGGCGACGCCTGAAAGCGACGACGCGCCGACAGGCGAAAACGCCCGTCTCGCGCGATTGATCGAGGAATATTGCCTGGACGCCATCGGCAGCCTCTCCCCGGCGAAGATCGAAGAAGCCGCGCTGCAATGGCTGTCCAAGAAGAGCTTGAATCGCGACGACGCCTCCAGCGCCGTTTTGATCATGGAGGCCTTCGCGCTTTCGAGCAATTTGTTGCTGTTCGCGCCTTCGCTGACGGGCTTTACGCCCATCGACCGCTACTTCCGCCAGCGTCGCGCGGACGCCAGTCCTGAAGGGCGCGCCGCGATGGCGGCGCTCGCGACATCGAGCTTCCGCCTGCTGCGGCTGAAATCGCGCGCAACGCCGGAGATGCTCCTCGCTGAGGATTTGGCGAGCGGCGAACTTCTGTCATTGTTCGACGCGGACATTCCCGACGGCGCCATCGGCGCGGCGCTGGCGGCGCGTCTCGCGCCGCTGCCGGACGGGAGCTTCGTTGCGGTCGGCCCGCTGACGCCGCTCGACGGGGAGGCGCTCGCCGAGGGCCTTTCTTTCGTCCGGCCGGGCAGGGGACTGAGCAATCCGCAACGTTGCGCCGGCACCGTCTATCGGCATGTCATGCGCCACGGCGGCTTGCGGCTCGAGGGCCTGAACGCCTTTCCCGAGGATTTGATCGAAGAACTCGAATGCGTGGAAGAGGAGGAATACGACGAACTCGACCGCCTCGCCCACGCCTTAGCGGCGGCGACGAAGAAGAAGAGCGAGGAGCCTTCCGCCGATCACATCGGCGCGGCGCGCCGCCTGACCTCCTTCGCTTCCCTCGCGGAGGCGCTGGCGCGAAGCGTCGTCTCCCGCCAATTCAAGCGCGGCGATCTCGCGGAGGCCTTTTCGCGGCTCGCCTTCATCATGATTGAGACCTTCGAGCGCCGCGCCGCCGCCGGAACCGGCGATGAGGAAAAGCCGCTGGAATTCATCGCCTCGGCCCTCGATCGCGCCGTCGCGGAAAAGCGCCTGCCGGCGGAAGCCCGCGCCCTCTATGAAGATTTGCGCCGCCGGCTCGGCGCGTCGAACCGCGCCGGCGCCGAGAAGCGCGAGGGCGACGCGGAACTCGCGCGCGTGCTGCAACGCATCCAGGCGCTGCGCGCCAAGACGGTGGAGCAGGGCTGCACCGAGCAAGAGGCGCTCGCTGCGGCCAAAAAAGTGGCGGAGCTTCTCGACCGCTACGGCTTGTCGCTCGGCGAGGTGGAAATGCGCGATCAGGCCTGCGAAGGCGTCGGCATCGAAACCGGCCGCCGGCGGCGCGCCCCGCTCGACGATTGCATTCCCACGATCGCCATGTTCTGCGACTGCAAGGTGTGGAGCGAAACCGCGGCGAACGGCGCGATTCGTTACGTGTTCTTCGCTCTGCCGGCGGACGTCGAGGCGGCGCATTACCTTTACGATCTCATCGCCGTGACCTTCGCGACCGAAACGGCGCGGTTCAAGAGAGAGGACGCAGGCATAACGTCCAGCGTGCGGCACGGCTCGGCGCATTCCTTCCAGATCGGGCTCGCCCACGGAATTTGCGAGAAACTAAAGCTCATGAAGGGCGAGCGCGACGCCGCCTCGAGGCGCTCGTCGGGCCGCGATCTCGTGCCGCTGAAGGCCGCCGTCATCGAGGATGAATTGGAAAAGCTCGGTCTCGATTTCCACGCCAAGGCTTCCCGCCGCAAGCGGCTTGTCCAGCCCGGCGCTTATGAAGCGGGCCGCGAAGCCGGGCGGAAATTCGCGCCGCGCCTGGGAGTGGAAGCCGCCGACGCGGTTTGAGGCGACAAGCGTCAGGCGACGGCCTCCCCCTTTGCGGCAGTCACTCGTAATAACGACCTGGATCGAGAAGCGAAGCCAGCCACTTTTGGAAAGCGCCTGCCGACATGGCGCGCAAATCACTGTTGAAGTCGGCGCGCAGCGACATGATGGTCGTCGCCCTGACGGAGGCCGCTTCAGCTCTTGCACTGAGACGGCGCGCGACGTGCAACCCGGCGTTGTCATTGTCGGCAGCGATAACGAGTTGCCGCAGATCAGGCGGGAATTCCCATGCCGCGAGATGCGCCGCCGAGAGCGCCGCGACAATTGGCAAATGCGGCGCGACGCTTTTGAGCGACAGCACGGTTTCGATCCCTTCGCCAACGATCGCGAAATCGTCGATGACGCCGAAACACACGCCATTGCCCAAAATGGCGCCAAGCGCACGACGCGTCGACGAAACACTGGCTTTTGCGTTTCGCTTTGGATCAAGAAACGTCCGATGAATTCCTGTGATCTGTCCCCTGTTGTCGGTGACGGCGGCGACAAGCGCGGGCAGTTTACGAGGCGCCGAGTTGGGGTGTTCGCGATAGATCAGCGCCGGGTGATAACGCAGCGGCGTATCGTTCAGATCGGCGGTGATGTTTCGCGCACGCAGATAGGCCTCGGCTTTCGTTCCCGCGATCGGCTGCGAGGCCGCCCAGATTTTGCGCGCGAGCGCAATCGTGTCGCATTTCCTCGAATTGTCATTGCGACGCTCTGTCGGCGTCTCGCGCGGCGCCCCCAAAAAGCGCCGCGCCTCGTCAAGTGCGCGCCCGACAGAGCTAAATCCCTCGCGCGCTCCAATCAGATCAAGAAGATCGCCATGTTCACCTGTTGCGCCATCGACCCATTTCCCGCGCGCTCCCTTGCCCGAGAGCGGACCTTTCAGCCGCACATAGAGACTGCGGCCCGGATGATTGTTGACATCTCCGACGATCCAGTAATTGCCGGACCGGCGGCCGTTCGAAAGATAATGCCTGCACACGGCCTCGACCTGTTCGGCGAGGCCGCGCGACAGCGCCGCGGCGGGGCTTTCCATTTTCGCCTCCGCCGTTCAAGCGCTCAACCGCGCGGACGGCGCGACGCGAAGCAGCGGATAGCGATCGAGAATTCTCGCGATAATTTTCGCGCCCTCTTCCCCGAGCGGAACAAACAGCCGCAGCTTCCAGGCGATGATTTCCGAAACGAGCCCCAGCGCCTTAAGCCGTTCGACAAGGCTGTCCGAGAAGCTTGTAAGCTCGAGCCGCTGGCGGTTCATCACGAGCGAACGTTTCAGAACAAGCCCCTCGGCGAGAACGAGGCTTGCGCCATCCTGCATGACGGCAGCGAGCGCCTCATTCGGCGACAGGGCAGGGGCCTCGTCACTGAGGATCTCGACGAGGGCGGCGGCGCTCGCCGGTGAGACGAGCCGGCCGATGATGCGCTCGCCTTCGTCGGTTTGCAGACGATAGACGCGCGCGGTCTCGTCGGGCAGGCGGTTCCAAATGGGAAGCAGCAGGCCGGTGACGATATGGAACGTGCTCTCGGTGAATTCCGGGAGGGCGGCGACTTCGGCCTCCCAGGCGCGTTGAAACTCCTGTGGGGTCGCCTCGCGCCAATGCGAGCGCTCCAGAGCTTCGACGATCACGAGATCCCGATGCAGGGGGCGCAACAGCCGCACGCGCGGCTGAACCGTTCCGTCGTCGTGCATTAGGCCGGGCGCCGGCAGTTTGACGGCGGCGCGGCCCGATTGTTCATTGATCATCAGCCGTGACCTTTGCGAGGCGGTCGCAAGTTCAAACGCCTCGTCGAGCGTTGTCACCCGCGTTTTGTCCTTGCGAGCGATGGTGACGAGCGAGGTCTGTGCGCCGCTGCGCTCATGAGTGGCGATGGTTTGGTGATTGATGGCGACGAGGCTCTCCGCCGTCACCGTCTCGACGCCGACATCGAACGTGCCCGCCTGAACGGCGGCCTCGATCGAAGCCACCATCAGCGCTTCGAACACCTCGAAGAGGCGGTTCTGCAAGGCGATCGGCAAAGCGAGGATGCGATTGAGGAAGGTCGAGATCGGCGGCAGTTCTTCCTTGAAACTGCCGTCCTGATCGGTGAGATCGAGCCCAGTTGCCTCTTGAAAGCGGGTCAAGGAACAACCCTCGACCTTGCCGGCGTAAAGCAGCTGATAGAGCTGGCGCAGCGCCGTGCGCCCATACGTCGATTCGAGATTGTCCTCCGGCCGGAACAGCCCTTGTCCGCCAGTCTGACGCTGGCCTCTCGTGATGGCGCCGAGCGTGTCGAGCCGCCGGGCGATGGTGGAAAGGAAGCGCTTTTCGCCCTTCACGTCAGTCGCGACGGGACGGAACAAAGGCGGCTGGGCCTGATTAGTGCGATTGGTTCGCCCGAGGCCCTGGATGGCGTTGTCCGCCTTCCAACCGGGCTCCAAGAGATAATGGACGCGGAGCCTCTGGTTTCTGGCGCTTCGCTCGGCGTGATAGGAGCGCCCCGTGCCGCCGGCGTCGGAAAAGACGAGAATGCGTTTCTCGTCGTCCATGAAGGCTTGGGTTTCGCCGATGTTTGCGGAGGCGGGGCGATTTTCGACGCACAGACGATCGGAGCCGTCGGCGTTAGTCTTGCGCACGATCCGCCGCGAGCGGCCGGTCACCTCCGCCACCATTTCGGTTCCGAAGCGCTGCACGATCTGATCGAGCGCGCCCTGGACGGCGGGCAGGGCGGCGAGATGTTCGACCAACCGGTCGCGCCGCTCCATCGCTTCGCGCGATTGGACGGGATTGCCGTTCTCGTCGACGACAGGCCGCGATTGCAGATCACCGTTCTCGTCCGAATAGACCTCGTAGAGCTGGGTCGGGAACGAGTGCGCCAAATAATCCAACACGTACTCGCGCGGAGTGACGTCGCAGAAAAGATCGCCCCATTCCGAGGTCGGGATTTCCGCAAGGCGGCGCTCCATCAGCGCCTCGCTCGTCGAAACGATCTGGATCACCGCGGCGTGACCCGCTTCCAAATCGCGCTCGATCGAGGCGATGAGGCTCGGCGCCTTCATCGCGGTGATGAGGTGATTGAAGAAGCGTTGCTTGTTGGATTCGAAGGCCGAACGCGCGGCGCTCTTTGCATTGCGGTTATAGGCCTTGCCGCCCTCGCCGGTGATATTGGCCGCCTCCAGGGCTGCGGTGAGATTATTGTGAATGATCTCGAAGGCCGAGGCGTAAGAATCATAGATGCGGATTTGTTCGGACGAGAGCCGATGCTCCAGCATCTCGACCTCGACCCCGGCATAGGAGAGGGCGCGGGATGCATAGAGCCCGAGAGCCTTGAGATCGCGCGCCAGCACCTCCATCGCGGCGATGCCGCCCGCCTCCATGGCGGAAACGAAATCCTGCCGCGTCGCAAAGGGCATGTCGGTCGAGCCCCAGAGGCCCAATCGCGCCGCATAGGCGAGATTGGAGACGGTGGTCGCGCCCGTCGCCGAGACATAGAGGACGCGGGCGTCGGGGAGGGCGTTTTGCAGCCGCAAGCCCGCGCGTCCTTGCTGGGAAGCGGCCTTTTCGCCGCGCTCGCCCTTGTCGCCCACCGCGTTCGCCATGGCGTGCGCCTCGTCGAAAACGACGACGCCGTCGAATGTCTCTCCGAGCCAATCGATGATCTGTGAAAGGCGTGAGGCCTTGCGCGAGCCGTCGCGCCCCTGCCGCTCGTCCGAGCGCAAGGTGGCGTAGGTCGTGAACAGGATTCCTTCGTCGAGTCCGATCGGCGTTCCCTGCTTGAAGCGCGACAAGGGGACGATTTGCAGCTTCTCTTGGCCCAAGGCCGCCCAGTCGCGCTGGGCGTCCTCGATCAGCTTGTCGGATTTCGAAACCCACAGCGCCTTGCGCCGCCCTTTGAGCCAGTTATCGACGAGGACGCCCGCGACCTGGCGGCCCTTGCCGGCGCCGGTGCCGTCGCCAAGGTAAAAACCGCGGCGAAATTGAACGGAGTTGTCCGCATCATCCGGCGCGGCGGACACGCAATCGAAGCTCTCGTTGACGATGAAGGTACCGGAAAGATGTCCGCTGTGCGCGTCGCCGGCGTAAATGACGCTCTCCAATTGGGCGTCCGAGAGCAGCCCGGAATCGAACACGGATTTCGGGAGATGCGGCCGGTAAGAGGGGTTCGGCGGAGCGACCGAGGCCATGGCGGCCGATTGCACCAACGTCGTCGGATGAGGCTTGGCGTCTGCAACGACCATCGACTGCACGGCATAGGGTTCGTAGAGCCCGGCGCTGAGAGAGCCGCCCTGCGGCGCCTTCCAATCTCTCGTCTCATAGGCGAGCTCGACGAATTCGGTCGCGGCACTCGAGGCGCGAGCAGCAGACCTTTCGGCGATGGCGACGTCCGGAGAACGAAAACGCGCGTGATCGGACCCGCGCAACGACCGCAGCTGCGACGAACGGTGGAACGCAATCGAAGCGACCTGTTTCGAAAGGGCAGGGGGAACGCCGCCGGCTCGCTCGCTCTTCGCAGGTGCCAGACGCGGCGGAGCCTCGCGCTGAACGATCGACAACAATTCTTCGAGAGTGGCGACGGGCCCGAAGCCTTCGCGAAACGCTTCTCGCTTCTTGGCCGGCGTTTTGTCGAAGACGGTCAGGCGGCTCTCGACGCTCGTTCCATGGCGCGCGAAAAAGCCGCGGGCCAGTGACGCGGTGAAGACGAGACTGCCCTTCTCCTGCAAGCGCGCGAAACCGCCTCGCCAAGCGTGCGAAGTCGGCGAAAAGCTCTCGCCGGTGATGGCCACGAGTCGGCCATTTGGCTGCAGGCGCGCTAAAGCAGAACGAATATGTTCGAAAGTCGCCGGCGCGTGCCGCCCTTCGATCAAGGGGGAGGATGAAAAGGGCGGGTTCATCAAAACGCCGCTCGGGCGAAGGTCAGCGCCGAGGCGGTCGTTGATCTGCGCGCCGTCGAAACGACTAACCGGCGCGCCCGGGAAAAGCAGCTTCAACAGCCCTGCGCGGGTCTCGGCCCATTCACCGAGAATGAGCTTGGCGCCGGCGAGCTCGGCGAAGATCGCGAGCATTCCGGTACCGGCCGAAGGCTCCAGCACAACGTCGTTTGGGCCGATTCCCGAGGCGAGACTCGCCACATAGGCGAATTCCAACGGGGTCGAAAATTGTTGCAGCGCATGGCTCTCTTCCGAGCGTCGCGTCTGCGTCGGCAGCAACATGCCGATCTTCGCGAGCATCGCGAGGATGCGCGAAGGCTCGTTTTGAGCGCGCGCCTTGATTGCCGGCCCGTAGCGACGCAGGAACAGCACCTGCGCCGCCTCGAGCGCCTCATAGGCGTCCTTCCAATTCCAGGCGCCTTGCGCATCGCTCGCGCCGAAGGCGTTCTCCATCGCTGCGCGCAGAGCCGCGGCGTCGATCGTGCGACCCTTGGCGAGATCGGCGACGAGCGCCTGCGCCGCCATGATCAGCGCAGTGGGCTTGTCGTCTGTCGTGAAGGAAAGTTCAGCCTGTTCGGTCTGGGCTAGGGCTGTGGCGAGGATCGGGCTCATCGAGCATCTCCGGGTTGGGTCAAACCAGCCCGGATCGCTCTCTCTTCACGCCTTCCGGGCTCGCCCTTCCCGGCAAAGCCCTCTCCCTTTCCCTCAGCCCCACTCCCGACCTATCGAGTCCAACCGACGAAGCTGCTCGGTCCCTCATGCGCTTCGTGTCGCGCCGGATGGATCACGAAACCATGGCGACCAGGATCGTATTCGGCTTCAGGCACGAGAAAGCGCCGCTCTGCTCCGCGACGATCGCCACCCAATGTCGCGACGCATTCGACAAAGCCCGAGCGCTGTCGCGATTTGATGGCCAACGTCACGAGCCAGTCGCGCGCATGATTCAGCCGAAACTGGCGGGCGTCCTTCGCGTGGGATTCGCCAGGGCCGAGAACGACGTTGTTGACGGCCTCATAAGCGTCGGGTTCGCAGTCGCGCAGAGTTTGGTCGGCGCATTTTCGCTCATAATCGGTAAAGAGAGGCGGAAACATCGCCGCGACCTTCGACCACTCACAGTCTTCCTCGTACCAGCCATCGGCGTTGCGATAGGCCGGATGAACGAGGTAGTTGCGCGCTTCGTCGAGATGGAAGCCGCCATGCGAGGCGGTCGAATGGGAGATGATGCCCTCGTTATATACCTTAGAAATCTGCGCCGTTCCCCATGGCGTGACGGCGCTTGTTTTGAGTTCTCGGCGATCAAGCGTGAGCAGCTGGCGCTCATGATCGGCGATTTCTGCAACATATCGGCGAAAGGCGGCTTCGTCTGCGAGAAGACGCTCGACGATATAAAAGTCGGATGGACGCCATTCCTCGGGCGACTTGTCGATATAATGCGCGCTCGCAACAGAAATGCCGCCGGATTTCGAGGGCAGGGCGAGAAAGGCGCGCTGGCCGAGGCGCGCCGCGAGGAAGCCGTCGCGCGTGCGGTGGAAGGAAACGACAGACCGATCGGGAGAGTTCATTCGGGGGCTCCATCAAAGAAAGAGCCCGGCGCGAGGACCGGGCTCAGGAGAGATGATCGATGAGAGGCGGGTTTGATCTCCGCCGCGTTTATTCCGCGGCGATTGCCGAATGCGAGGAGTCTTCGAACTGAGAACTTGCCAGATCGTCGGCATCCCCGTTTTCAACTTCCGCGAGGAAGGCCGGCAGATCGGCTTTGCCCGCCACGGCTGCATTTCCGCCCGTGGACTCGCGGTCTTGCGTCAGGGCAGGGGCGTCGAGATTTGTCGCGCGCAAGATTTCTGGGAGCCAGCCCGATCCCTGGAGCAGCCGCTCGGCCTCCGCCCCCATGTCGGATTTTTTCAGATGGTCGATTATTTGCGCCGCGGCTGCTCCCTTCGCTTCCCGCACCGCCGCCAAAATCTGCGCCTTCGTGACTTTGCCGAAATAGCTCTCGACTGTCGGGCTCCAGTGAGTGCTCATATCGAGAGCGAGATGCTCGGCCAATCGATCGGCGTGAGCGAGGGCGCGCGGTCTTCTGTCGTAAGGAAGATAGAGCGCATTGACGCTCAACCCGACGCAATGGGCGAAAAGCGATGCGCGTGCGTCGTGGTCGAGCTTGATGAGCCAGGCCCAGAGGTCTTCCGCTTTCTCCGGCAAGCGCAACTGCCAGTGTCCATGAGTGTCGTCGAGCGCTCGCGCCGCCGGCGCATCGCTCAAAGCTGGCGCATGAGAGCCGAGCAGAAAGCTCTTTGCGCCGATTTCGACGCAAGTCTCGAATGCGCCGGGCCTATAAAAGGCGCTGAGCGCTAACGCATGGGTCGCCGCGAGAAACGCCGCCTCGGGATCAATCGCCAACACGTTGCGCAAAGCGAGCGTGCGATGCGCGGTGAGCTCGGTCAACAGCCGATCCGAGAGTTTTGGCGAGGCATCTGTTTCCTCCTCGTCAATCGAAGGCGAGGCAGACCGGGCAGCGGCCGTCTGCGATCCGATCGTTTGGTGCCTTGTGTCACCCCGCGAACCATCTCGTTCAGTCGTCGACCCGCCTTCGGCGCTGGCCTCCTCGATAGCGGCGGGCGCCTCGTCCTCAGGACGCACGAAACCGCGTTCGACCTTCAAGGGGCCGGCATGGTCAATGCTGACGAAAATTCCGGCGCGGGCGATGTCGGCCGGATCATAGATCGCGGGAGGCTCGTCGGAGGTTGCGATCTGCTGCTCGAGTTCGGCGAGCCCCTGGTCGATCTCCTCGGGCAGGTCTTCTGCGCCTTCGTGCTCATCCGAGAGCGAATTATAATCCGCGAGCGCCGCTTCGTGACACGCTTGCTCCTCCTCCGAGAGCGGCGCGTAGCTCGCCGTCAACCGGCGCAATCCGTTCGTATGGCCGTAAGGAAAGTCGATCGCGGTCTCGGTCCATTTCCAACCTTCAGCACGAATAGCATCGGCGGCCGCGCTGAGTTTTTCGCGCGCCAGGCGATCGAGCAGCGCGACGTCCTGAAGCCAGCCGCCCTGATCCGCGGCGAAGAGATCGCGCAGTACCACTCCGCCCGCTGCCTTGTAAGCTTCGATCCCGACAAAGATCGCGCGCTTGTCCGACGCCCTGACCGCGCCTTCGGTCAGCATCCGCCGGATCATGTAAGGCTCTTTGCTATAGGAGCGTTGAAGCGCCTCCCACTCCCGTTCCTGGAGCTGGTGATCATCCGTGACGCAGAATGCGCTGAGCTGGTCGAGGGTCAATTCCTGTGCGACATACAGGTCGAGCAGTTTCTGGCTCGCCGCCACGAGCTTTAATCGTTGACGCACGACCTGCGGCGCGACGAAGAACCGCGCGGCGATCTCGTCGATGGTCAACCCTTGGTCATTCAGCGTCTTGAAGGCGCGGAATTGATCGAGCGGGTGCAGGGCTTCGCGCATCGTATTTTCGGCGAGCGAATCCTCTTCCCCGATTCCGTCCGCCTTCACGATGCAAGGGACCGGTGCGTTCTTGGCGAGCCGCTTTTGTTTAACAAGGCGCTTCAGCGCGGCGAACCGGCGGCCACCCGCGCTCACCGCGAATTTGCCTGTTTCCTCGCTGGCATCGCCAAGGAGTGGTCGAACGCTCAACGACTGCAACAATCCACGCCGCGCGATATCTTGCGCCAGCTCTTCAACGCTCACTCCCGCTTTGATCCGCCGCACATTCGCATCCGACGCCACCAGCCGATCGAGCGCGATGTCCTGCGCCGAGGTCAACGTGATCTTCGACATCTCTCCAGTCTCCGCGACGGGCGGACGAAAGCCTCTCTTTCGCCCTCTGGCCCGCCACGAAAAAACGAACCTTTCTCTTCCTCTCAGGCTGCCGCCGCGGCCGCTTGGAACCAAAGGCAAGTTGTGCACTTGCGTTTCGACGTGAGCAGAGTCCTTCCCGAGCACAAAGCAAGCCGCGACCACATGCCTGTCTGGATCGGGTGGGCACGAGCGCGCGACTATTCGAAGCGTTTCGGGATGATGCGCAACCGTTGACGCTGTCGCGTCAATCGGCGACATACGCGACAGGACCGCGGGCTGTTCGTGGTCGCCGAGCCGAAAGCTCCTCGGCATGCGTCGAGGCCTTTTCGATGACAGCTATCCGTTCTCAATCAACCGAGCTTCAGCCTCTGTCAGGCCGTAGAGGCCGTTGAGTAATGCGTTTATCTCCGCCTCCTCGCGCTCGATCTTGGTTTCCAGCTCGGACAGCTCACCTTCAAGGGTGATGATTTGCTGCACGAGAGCAGGGTTGTCTGCGACAACGAGTTTGCGGAGAGCATTGGCAAGCTTCTTGCTATCCGTCTTCTCTGTGATGGCGAAGGTAGCGGCCAGAAGCTTCCATTGCGCAAGTACGAATTCGCCTTCAGCGTTGTCAACGAAAATGCGGTCGATGACCGGCACTCCATCGATCAAGATTGATAACTCGCCGTCTTTGAATGAAGCCGAAAGGGATGAGCCCGGTATAAGGCGGGCCGAGATCGCGTCATGGCGAGTGGTGAGATCGAGATTGTATCGTTGCTCTGCCCATTCCCGCTTCTTGCCAGCATCGAGACGAACGGGCGCGTCCGCTATCAGATCACGCTTTGACTTAAGCTCAGGGAACAACCACGTTTCCGGCTTGTTGCGAGTACGTGCGGCCGACAGACGGCGTGAAATCTTTTCAAGCGTATCACGACGCGCTGTATGATCGCGCTGGAGCGCTTTCGCCTTGGTCGCAACGATAGCTCGCTCCTCGTCAGAAGCTGGAGGAATCGGTAGAGGCGCTATGAACTGCTTATTGGCCTCAAAGAAGCCGCCGGCTTTGACCCTTCCAATGCGCCGGAATACAAAATCAGCTACGGGTGCATTGAGGATTCCCAGCAAGAACCATGGGTCCATGCCTCCGACAGGAACGACACCGTCAACCCGTCCGCCGGTCAAGAAAAACCCGCCATCCTCATCGTAAGAGAACCGCAGTGAGGGAACCGTTCCCGCTGCGACAAGCTTGGGTGCGCCAACTCTGTTCAGACTCTGAGAGCGACTGAACCGGTACCAAGCATCGTCGTTCAGCTCTCCGTTGTCTCGCTGGATCAGAAGCTCTTTCCAACTTTCGAGGTATTTCCAGCATCGCGGGAACGTCGATTGCATCCTCGTACTCGGGATGAGCTTCGCCACGCCGTCGCTTCTTTCATACGGAAAGAGCAAATAGGTTTGCGTGTCGGGCTTGTTGTACCTTTTCGACTCGGGCCCGCTAAGGATTGGAAACAAAAGCGCGTCTTCGAGCGCCACTTCATATGGAGCGCTTTCGTCAGGCATGCAGAGATATCGACCACCCGCTATCTTCTTGAGCTTGTAAACTTGGTCGGCGCCAGTCTTAACGCCCTGGAAGATATCTGACGAAATAGTCGGATCGTCCAATCGCTTGCAGTGCTCATATAATCGGTCCATTAAGGCCCGCTCTTGCCCAGTAAGGAGCAGCCATCGGCCTCCAAATACTTCGCGGCCATAAGGCAGGGCCAGGCCGCCATCTGCCCAAGGCTCAGGCGGAATGTCCCCTGCCGGAGCATCGGCGACGCGGATCGATTCGTTGGCCATCTTCGTGAAGAATTGGAGCGCGGTGTAAGTGATCGACTCCTCGAAGATTTGAAACGCCTTGAAGTCGATCCAACGGTCCAAATTCCGACCTTTAGAAATTAGGCTGCGCAAGCCTTCGCCGTACTCGTTGGCGGTCCATAGGCTCGGCGCGATGTAACCTAGCCGCCCTTTGTCGTTGAGAAGCCTGATCCCCTTTTCGATGAAGGGCAGGTAGAGATCAAAATTTCCCGTTTGAGTGCTTGCATATGGCTTCGTTCCAACGCCAGCGCGCCCGTCACGGAGGTACAGCGCCATGTCAGCGTGAACCGTTCGGAAATTCTGGAGCTTGACGTATGGCGGATTGCCTACGACCGCATCGAAACCGCCTCTGGCAAACACCTCGGGAAAGGCGGTCTCCCAATCGAACGCATTTACGCGCTCCTTCTGCACGTCATCGTAAAGTGCGAGATCGATCTGGCCCTTGTAGAACTCGCTTCCGATCAGGCTATTGCCTTCGCGGATGTTCTCATCAAGCGAGGAGAGGGGCTTATCGCCTCGCGCCGTGTGGAGCCAAAGCGCGAGGCGAGCAATCTCCACTGACGCCGGATTGATATCAACGCCGTAGATATTTGACTTCAGGATGTCGGCAATGAGCTCGTCGTCGCTATCCTTTTCTGCCCGACCTTTTGTGATCTGTCGCCGTAAGCCCTGCACCTCATGCCATGCCTCGACGAGATAGCGCAGAACGGTGATGAGGAAGGCGCCGGAACCACAGGCCGGATCAATTACGGTTAGGCTCTTCAGCCGTGCCGAATACGCGTCGATGACTTCGAGCGAGGGATCACCCTTGGCCGGCCACCCGCACTCCTTCTTGATCTCGGCAAGCCGCGGCCCGAGCGTCTCGTCCACGATCCGTTCAACCACCCACTCTGGCGTATAATAAACGCCATCGCGCTTTCGCTTGCTCTCCTTGTTGATCGAAGGCCGGTTGTCGGCCTCCGCTTCTAGGATCTCCAACTCGGTGATGGATTGCTCGAAGATTCGCCCGAGTGTGTAAAGCCCGAGGCTCTTGGACGGATCGCGGTCAAATGATCGCGCCCCGTCTGCGCGGCCGAGGTCGGTAGCATAGTTGTAGGAGGCACAAAGATAAAGGAGCGTTTCTCTGAACGAACACAGGCTCCCCTCGTTCGCTCCTTGCATGTGCTGACAAAAGACCGAGTTGGGCACATGGAGCTTCTCAAGAGCGTCATCTTGGGCAAAGAGACCGCCGTTGAATTGATTGAGTGCCTTTCCGCCAAAAGCCCGCCCTTCGTTCATCGCCTTGAAAAGGCGAAGCATGTCCTGCCAAATCGTTGTACCGTCCGCATCGAAATAGGGGTCATTGCTCCGGTCGATAAGAAACTCTTGGAGCAGCTTCGGTGGGAAAGCCAGCGCCTGGCCCATGTCCTCGCAGAAGAAGATGAAGATGCATCGATCGAGGATTTTTTGCGCGAGCCGAACGAGACGCCCGCGCGTGCCTGGGAAGCGGGGCGTGCCCTCGCCGTTGTGCTGTAGCAGCGTGAGATAGAGGCGTTCGCGAAATTTCCGATATTCGGCATAGAAGGTGTTTTCGAGCTGCCGATCATTGAACCGTTGCTGCCCAATGAGGCTAACGAGCAACGAGCGACCGGTCGGCGATATGAGCGTATCGCGATGGAGGATTTTGCGGAAAAGAAAGCGGTCGAAGCGAGAAGCCTCGCCGGCTGAGATCAGACTTCCGCCTTTGAACAGTTCCTCAGCTCGGATTGTGAAGCGGACGGATTGGTGGTGCCCCTTATCGAACCAATAAAGGCGAAACTCGTTCATGTCGGTCACGATCCCCCAAGTCGGAAGGATCGGGTCCGTGGGGAATAGCCCGCGTCGGGCGTAGCTCAAGTAGTCGAGACATTGCCGAACGGGCGATCGGTTATTGCCTTTTCGCTTCTGCGGCGCATCCAGGTCTGATCGAATATCTTTGAACTCGCATACAATCTGCGGAATTGGGTTCTGCTCATCCTTTTGGAAGAACCCGATGGCAAGGTCCGCCGTCCCCACTCCGCCTCGCTCGCCCGCCCCCGCGATCGGAAATTTCGGCCACAGCGTGAACGAGCCACCCTCAGCACCCGCTTGTCCGGTTTGCGTGTGACCCCACGTGTCGTGAAAAAACTCATGGATGAAAGCGGCCTCGGCGGAAGTCTCCCGAAGGTCCTTCCGTTCGGACCAACGCCGCAGCCGATCATCGAGTGCCGCTTCCTCCTCCGAGCCCTTGAAAGCCTCGAACTCAAGCGCCCAAACGGAACGCAGGAACGCTTTCGAAATAAACGAACTGAACAGTTCAGTCATTGCGCGTTCGAATCCCCGGCCGAACAGGCATCGATTATTCCCCTACTTCTTTGCTAACGCCGCCTCAGGCCCGAAATGCCGACTCGGCTCCATACGGTCGTGCAGCACCCGGACGATCTCGACGATGCCCGGCTGTATCGCGCGATAGAAAATCACATGCACCGGGTTCGCGACGGGCGCCTCGCGACTCTCCTCCCGGCTGCGGCGGATATAGGGACCCATTTTTCGCATCATTCGACGCCTCATGAAATTCCATCTGCAGCTTCTTGAATTCCTTGCGCACAGCTTTCCAATCACCGCGTGCCTTCGCGTGTTTCTCTGCCTGCGATCCCTCCAGCATATATGCATTGCTCTTGTTCTTGGAGGAATGACGCCTGAATGACGCAAGAACTTTGTTCTGATCCACCGGAAGGCCAGACAGTAAGCTGGTTGCCCATGCGCCGATGTTCTCGACCTTCGAGCATTCCTCGAGCGAAATCTGATGAAGGCAAAGTGCTCGCGCCGTGGCACCGGCTTTTGCCAAAATTTCTGCCTCAAAATAGAGCTGCTCGGCGTTGTCGAACGTCTCTTCGGCGCCGCGCACAAGAATGCTTAGGAACTGGCGATCAACCTTCGGGAGCGCCTCGGTCATCTTGGGACCCTACTCGTCTGTTGTATACCGCGATCCACGCCTCGTGTTCGCCTTTAAGGTTCTCGACGAGTGCATTCACCGTCGCGTCGTTGATCGCCTGCGGCTTTCCGTGAGTGAACTCGTTTCTGCGTTCGTGGATGTCTTTTAGCAAATCGGCAACTACCGAAAATCCGTGCGCTCGAAGATCTTCGAAATAGTCCGTCCCAAAGAATATTTTGTACAGGTCGTGGAGGCGGCTCCCGATTCCGGAGTAACGCCGAAGCTCGTCATCTAAAACTCGTTGTGGAAGCCCGCGCATCGCGGTTCGGTGAAGCCGCTCGACACGCGTCTCGAAGTAGCCCCAGAACAGCACCACTAAAGCCGCCCGAGCGGATGGACGTTCCGAATCTGCGAAATGTGAGAAGCGTTCAAACTCGGCCGTTGGCCGCTCCCACTCGCGCTGGAGCATCTGGAGATAGATGTAGTCCTCATAGCGACCTTCAGCACCTGCGAAAGTGGGATGGATGACCATCCGCTCATCACTTATGGTCCTGATGGAGGGTGAAGTATCGAACGGGTCGGAACCGCACGCGGGGCAGGGCGCATCAATCCTGCGAATGCCGGGACAGTCCCCTCCGCACAATACGTAATCTGACCAAAGGCTTGTCCATGATTTTCCCGGGAGATTGTCGCACCACATTAGATGACCCCGTAATCGGCGCCTTTGCGGCCTCTGCCTGATTCTCCGGAGCTGCGCGCGGAGAGCTTCAACCTGCGCAATATCCGAATCGTTCTGTCGCGGCCTTAGTCATGCCGGCTAAACGACTTTTTTGAAATCCGGCGGAAGGATGATTGTCGGTTTGCCAAGTACTTTCACCGGATAAAGCAGAATGATGACATTGTGCGTCGTGTCGAAAGCCTCCGCCACGCACTCGTGAGAAACGCCGTTGCGATCCGTCATTGAAATGGCTGTGGGGCGTGTCATCTTTCGACCGATCGGAAGAATACGGCCAAGGCAATGATCGGTCGTTATGACGGTGTCTGTAGGTTTGCCAAACTGAAGGATGAAAGAAGGCGAGGGTTCGATGCGACGGACGGTGGCCCGTGCGCCGTGACCCAGAACGATCTCGATAGGTTCGAGGATATATACTACGCAGGCGCGATGGTGAGTGCGGGCAAATTCCCGTGCTGAGGCATAGTTGGATGCGCCGAATTTCTTAGCGAGCGTGATCGGTGTCTTGATGTCGAACTTACAGTCAGCGGCATATCGCGCATAGATGTCGCCCTTGAACAGGGCGAACCGGGCAAAGTTGTTCGCCTCGCGTTCAAACTGGTCCGAGATTTCGGGATCGAGATGTTGTTCGCTGTCCTGAAAAAAGCGAAACATGCGCTTATGCACGGGAAGATCGTGATGCGCTGTTTCGTGGAGCGTCAGGAAAACCTTCTTGGATTTCGACTTGATGGCGCTGTCATCGATATGGATGAGCGTTTCGGCGGAGTCGTAGAGCCCGAAAAGCTTGCCAAGCGCGGATTTAACGATGGTTGCCGTTTGGATCGCCTTGCCCGCCAAGTATTCCATGACGGCAATGGGATCGAAAAGGCTGGTCTGCGCGACACGCACATTTGCGGCGGCGAGGATATCTTCGAGTGGCACGGGGAATCTTTCCCATGCGCTTGCGCGGTCGAGGAGCTGCCGTGCTCGCTCCTCGACCGCGCGACGATCTTCGGGGTCGAGGCTGCTATCGTCAGCTTTTGTCACCCGGCTTTTTCCTCGTGCGCATGAATTGAAGGTATTGGAGCATCTCGGTCTCTTCCTCAGCCGACAGATTATGCTCGGCGAAGGTCGCGACGCGTCCGTGCCGCTCGGTATCGGCGCGCTTGGTCCCGGATATGTACCCCGCCATTTCCATCAGGTTCTCGAAGCTGATGGCGTAGAGCTCGGCGAGCGCATGCAGAATGTTCGGCGATGGCTTTTTGATCTTGTCGTTTTCGATCTGGGATAGGTACGCGTTTGAAACCTGCTTGCTCGTGGCTTCCTCGACGTCGCGCAGGCTCATCCGTCGGTCCACGCGAATCGACGCGAGATACTGACCAAGTGTCCTTTTCGATGTGTTCCTTTCATCGGTCGGGGCCAGCATGACGGCTTGCTCCTGCAAATTGCTGTTTTCATTTTAATTATGGCGCAGCCCTCGTCAGGTGTCAAGCGCGCAAAGCGAATGCTTGATATCCTTAGCGCGCTATGTCATATTGGAACTGTGGAAGGGCCGGGTGGCCCAGATACGTCCAATATGGAGAACGTTAAATGACTGACAACTTTGAAGACAGGAGGGCCGACCCCGGCATGGAAGAGGTCCTCGACGAGATCATCGATCTCGAAGAGTACGCCAAGCTGGGCAAGCGCCCTCCGCTCACGAAGGGCTACCGCATCCGCGTGAACGGCGATCCGTTCGTGGTGCATGATCCGAACCCGACGGGCCGCGCCATTCTGACCCTCGCGGGCCTGCTGCCCCCCGAGAACTACACGCTCCGCATCAAGCTCGCGGGCGAGAAGCCCAGGAAGGTGGGGCTCGACGAAAAGGTCGATCTCCGCCACGCCGGTGTGGAGAAGTTCAAGGCGCTGCCGCGCGACCAGACGGAGGGCTAAGCGATGACCCTCCGTCGTCAATTTGACTTGCTGCCCGTCGACCGGGAATTTCTCGACGAATACGGCCTGCCGTGGGAAACGATCGTGGATGGCTCCCAGTGGGTCCTCATCCACGATTTCCCGGTGCCGCGTGGATACAACCACGCCACCGTGACGGCCGCCATTCGCATCGAGACCGGCTACCCCAACACCGAACTCAACATGGTGTACTTCTTTCCCGCGCTCGTGCGTGCGGACGGAAAGAAGATCGGGGCGACCGAGGCGCAGCAGCAACTCGACGGAAAAACCTACCAGCGCTGGTCCCGCCACCGCACGGGCGCGAACCCGTGGAAGATCGGGCGCGATCACATCGGGACGCATGTCATCCTGATCGAAGATTGGCTTGACCGGGAGTTCGAGAAATGAACGCCCCCGTCACCCTGGCCTTCTCAGGCGACCAGCACGAGCACTTACAGAGCTTCCTCTTCCCCGGCGACGGGAACGAAGCCGTCGCGATCCTACTGTGCGGCAGCCGCGCAGGCGACCGCAGCCATAGGCTCGTCGTGCGCGAGATTCATGGCATTCCCTATGAAGACTGTTCCGAACGGACGCCGATGCGCGTGACCTGGCCGCCGGACTACATCGCGCCGATGCTCGACCGGGCGGCCGCTGAAGCGCTCACGGTCGTCAAGGTTCACAGCCACCCCGGCGGCTACGCCGCCTTCTCAATGACGGATGATAAGGGCGACGAACGACTGATGCCGATGATCCGCGGATGGGTCGAGGCGGATATGCCACACGGCAGCGCCGTGATGCTGCCGGACGGCCAGATGTTCGGGCGCGTCTTGAACGCGGCCGGCGGCTTCGATGCGATTCATTGTATCAGCGTCGCGGGAGACGATCTCCACTTTTGGTACGCGGACGCGGGCAGCATCGAACTGCCCAACTTCGTCGCGTCGCATGCGCAAGCATTCGACAAAGGTACGATCGAACGCTTCCGCCGCCTGTCCTTCGCGGTGGTCGGCGCGTCGGGGACCGGCAGCCCGACGGTTGAACAGCTCATGAGACTGGGCGCGGCCGTGATTGTCAGCGTCGATGACGACGACATGGAAGAGCGCAACGTCAACCGCATCCTGAACTCCACCATGGATGACGTGAAGCAGAAGCGTCCGAAAGTCGACGTTCTTGCTGATGCGGTTGAGCGCACCGATCTCGGCACCCGGTTCATCCCTATAAAGAAAAACCTGTGGGACCCTGACGTTATCTGCGAAGTCGCTCAGTGTGACATCATCTTCGGATGCATGGACACGATCGACGGGCGGTATCTTCTCAACGCTATCGCGTCCTACTATTCGATTCCCTACTTCGATATCGGCGTACGCCTGGACGCGATCAAGGATTTCGACGGCTTGGCCCACATCCGTGAAGTTTGCGGTACCGTGAACTATTTGCGTCCCGGGCGTTCGAGCCTGGTCAGCCGAGGCCTCTTCACGATGAGCGATGTTGCCGCCGCCGGTCTGCGCCGCAACGACCCGACAGCTCACAACCGGCAGGTCGAGGATGGCTACATCAGGGGCATAGCCGGGCACCGGCCCGCAGTCATCAGCGTCAACATGTTCGCCTCGGCCCTCGCCGTCAACGAAATGCTCGCGCGCCTGCATCCCTACCGTGAGGAGCCGAACGGCACTTATGCCGCCGTCACGTTTAGTTTGGCGAGTATGGAGCTCATCTACGACCCCGAAGAGGGAATCTGTGATATCTTGGGAGCGAAGGTAGGCTTCGGCGATACTACGCCACTCCTGGGGCTCATGGAGCTTGCGGAAAGGCGAAAGGCGTGAACCGATTTCTTCGGCTTCTGGTGAATGCATATCGGCGTGCAGATAAGTTTCTGCGGGGTGCATACCGACGTATACATAATTGGATCGTCCCCCCGTATGCGACGTTGTTGGTCGAAGACACCCTTCCCAAGCAATTGAAGCGCCGGACCCTCTACATCGTCGAGGAGGATGGTTTCCAAGAGCAGGCAGCGATGATCTGCCCTTGCGGTTGCCACTCTGTTTTACACATGAATCTTCTCCCCGATGAACGTCCTTGCTGGCGTGTTACGCGCCATGACGACGGGACTACCACTCTCCATCCCTCGGTCTGGAGGAAAAAGGACTGCGGTTCGCATTTTTGGTTCCGAAATGGCCGCGTCGTATGGTGCTAATCGAACGTCGCCGCGGCTGTATGCAAACGCCGTGATTCGCATGTAAGAGCCGATGTGGCACGCTTGCGGCTATTGCGATCGAAGGGGCTAAGAATCACGCTCAATCACTGCCTAAAAATGATGGATCGTGATCGAGCATTCAGATGGGGTATCGAGTGGGATTGTCGTGCACCAGGATCACAGGCTGATGTGGGGTTCAGCTGAGTATAGTCCCAATCCGCTCTTGGGAAAGAAATCGCAACCCGTCCTCTCATGCGGAAACGCGCGGTCACTACCTCCAATACCAAGAGCGTGGAGGCAAACCTCCGGCGAATGGCAGAAAATGTCTCAGGCGCCATTTCGAGCACGTTCGCAATGTCGCTTTTGTTGGTGAAGCCTCACGAATGCCATGCGGGCGAAGCTTTCGTGGAACAATATGAGCGTCGTTTTCTACTCAATTGTGTTCCGGCGAAAATCATAAAATTCGCATAATTTGGATTATGTAACTAAAACAATGACTTATGAAAATCTTACTAGGCGCGGCGAAAATGTAGTTCGTGTCACGAATATCAATCATACTGCAACTAATCGGTTTCCCAACAACCGGACCCTGCGCCTCTTCAAGGAGTCTGTCCGACCCAATTAGCACTCTTTCTTCTTGACAAGAAAGACGCTGACGGCGCACGCAACGCTAACGATGAGTTCCGCTTCAAGATCGTCGACATTTTGACCCTCGCGCAAATGACGCGCGCGATCTGATGCAAAGCCCCAGAGCTTTTCCACGGCCGTATTTAATGGTTCCGGGAGATCAAGCCGAGACAGGAGCGCGCCAAGGGTAGCATTCGGCTTTCCTGTCACGTCACGCGCCGTGCATTCGAGCGCGGCGATGGCGTGTTGGATTGCTCCTGTCCGATCGGGAAAGGGCCTGCGTGATATATCCGCCAGCGCCTCGTGAATTTCATTCGCGGCAACGCTGCGCCCCGATTCTTTTAAAACCTTCGAGGCCTCACCTGTTGTGGCCGTGAATGTCTCTCCGCCGCGGAAAATTATCCCATCCGGGTTTTTTAGCTCCCAGCCAATACCCTTTTCCCGAAAGCACCGGTTCAGCTCGTCCTGAAAGACACTCTGATTCTCGTCCTGATATTGAAGGCTTCTCCACAATGCTTCGGCGATGTCGTAGACCTTGAACCATTCGCAGCCTTGAAGCAGGCCGAGAACTTCTTCCCAGATATTCGGATAATCGGACCAGTTATTCCGGTCGGGTGCGACGAGCATTACCTGGCAAACGACATTGCGGATGGTCTTCGGGCTCATTCCCGCCGCCGTTGCTATCTGGGCGACTGCGAATCGCAAGTCCTCCGGCGCATCCTCTCGCACAGTGATTTCCGCGTCGCGCGGACCGTAGCCGTGCCTGTCCGAAAAGCTTCTGTTCATGCGCACATCATACAATCAGCAACCTTCATTGCGATCCGCAACATTGGGGCGCAATTTCCGTAAAATTCCTTGTTTCCTATTTTCCTCACTGCGCAGAAAACAGGGCAGCCTCAAGCTCCGCTACGAGCTGCTGCCGCTTCTCTTTTGAAATCTTATCCAGGTTTATCTGGCGCCATTTGATCGCGGGCAAATCCTTCGCGCCAGCCACATCCAGCAACGACCAATCGGGTTCGCCGCCCTCGAACGATAGAAGGAATCGGCGGTGATCGTCCGGCATGTCGCCGACGATGCGGGCGACCAACTCCTCGCGGGCCGCAAGCAGATCGGAAAGGGGAACCGGCTGCGCCGTCATGCCCTGAAATCCGCGTTCATATTCCCGGGATATGTCCTTTTGTCCGGATGCGAGCACTTCTCCCATCGGCCGGTCGTGACTTAGCAGATAGACGATAAAGGCGCGGCGCAGGGCGTCACTGATGCCCTCGCCGGCAAGCAGATTGCGTACATCGAATAGATCGCGAGGGTGCTGACGGTCGAGCGCAGCGATAATCTTGCCGCCATACAAATCTTCAAACGAAAGCACCTGAATTTCGGCGAATCCGAATTGCTCTTCGACAGCCTGAGATACGCCTTGGGTTTGCGCCTCATAAGCGCAGCCGCGCATGACGGGAGTGACTTCGATCTTCGTCTGCACGCCCTCGGACCGAACATTCAACTTCGTCGCTGTCCCTTCCGTTTGAGACTCAGCGACCCGACTGCCAGGAATATTCTGTTTTATGCGGACGGCAATGCGCTTCATGGCGGCGTCGATAGCCACGAGCGAGTCCTGGCGTCCGGCAACCGGAAGATAGGTGAGGTCGATGTCGACCGACAGCCGCGGCATGTCGCGGACAAAGAGATTGATGGCGGTTCCGCCTTTCAATGCAAAACACTCTTCCTGCGCGACTTGCGGAAGCGTGCGCATCAGAAGCGCAACCTGCCTTCGATATTCTTCAGAGAACGCCATCAAGATCCTCCGGCACCGTGATCTGATAAGCGTGATCGAGCTTGCCGCCCTTCACCAGCATGCGCTTTCCTTTCCCGAGATCGATTTTGTTTTTGTCGAGATGTTTCAGCCACGCGTGATGATGGCGGTCGGCAAAGAAGAAAAAGAGCCGCTTGACCTTTATGCTGCGGCAATCGGCAAGAAGTTTTTGAAGCCGGCGCGGGCTCAGGTTTGTAAGGCCTTCCATCAGCTTATCCACCTGATAGAAACTCTCATGCGCAGGGAGTTCATCAAGCAATTCGAGTATGGCACGTTCGGGCGCCGATATGGTCAACGGCCAGTCCCACTGGCCCCAAGGCTGGACCGTGAGGCTCATATCTAGGGGATCGGCGGTCCCTCCTTCGCGTTCGGCATTCCAGTTCAGGCCGGGCAGCGCCTGAACGGCTGCTTCGCCGGAAAAAAGCCTGCGGTCGTTGTGGGAGACAAACCGGACCGCCAGCGGCAGCTTGGAGAGCCATCCCGGCGGAGCCTTGGGGCCGTAAAGATGCACTTCCTTGGTGGTTTGCGGCAGGTAATGGGCGTAGCCTTCCAGTTCGAGCGCTGTACGGCCGCCGACCACAAGCGGATATGCAAGCAGGGCTTGAAGTGAAATGACGACCTGCTGCCAGCTCAGAGCGCCCCGTGCGCGGCGAAAAACGCGTGCGGCCGGCTGCTTCAGCCAACCCGTGGCAACGTAGTGGTTCCAGAGCTGGCGCGAATAACCTTGCCGCTTGAGCCAAGCGGCGTCGACGAGAAGGCCTTCGGGAAGCTCCTGCTCCAGGTTTGAGCGTTTTGATTTTTGTCCAACCATATTTGACAATATACCAGATTCGTAAACTCATCGCTAGTTTGAATATCTATTGTTCTGTCAAATATCCTTGGTCAGGAAGGCTAATTTTCAAACCAAACCCCTCATTTGACATTGTCATATATTTTATGAGACTATTCTGACATGGAGAATCGGAATGAGCGACGGTCCTCATAAGAGCCTGCCAATGCGGGTCGGCTGGAAGAAGTTCGCGAAGTGCGCGGACAAGGCGGCATTCGAGCCCGAACAACTTGCAGACTTCGCAATTCCCGCGCTGGAAGGCGACTGGCGCGAAGATGTTGCGCCTCATCTTGGCGCGCTCCGCAAACTCCTCGGCAACAGCAATCAGCCCTCACTGTTTGGCGGTGCGAATAGTGCCGAGCTGGAATCGTTGAAGCGCCTCAGCCCCGGCAATTCCCTTTGGCATGCCGTCGTGGACGCCGTCGCGCAGGCCGTTGCGAGCGGCCAAAGCGGTGAGGACGCGTTGCTGCAAAGCGCTACCAAGGCCTTGCTCGATCGCGGCGCCAGAGGCGTGCGCCAGGTTGAAGAGCACTACTTGCGGAGGACCAAAGAGGCCCGAGCGTTAAAGTTGGGGGAAAGAATGGAAGACGGCATATCCGGTGCGCCGATTGAACAAACGGCTCGTCGCCTGCTCGGGATGGATCGCGACGCGGCGTCCCCGACGCCGAAGCTGCAAGGCCTTGATGACGGGGTGAGGTTCTGATGCCGAAAAGATGTGAGGATGATGAATCCGCGATCCGTGTCGCCGTTGTCGAAAGCGATGTGCGTTCGCGCCCGGGCTGGATTAAATGCCGCATCGATGAAAATCTGCGGTTCTCGGCCGAGCCGCTCGCGTCGTATTTCTTTGCGAAGTGGGAACCGCTTGTATTCGATGCGCTGCTGCTGGCCGCGGCTGTCGAGTTCTGCGACAGGATCAAACGCCGTCCGTCGTTTCAGTGGTCGCGCGAAATCGAACTGCGAATCCCTGTCCACGCTCCCGCAGTGTGGAAGCAGAGGGATGTGACCGAGAGTCTTCATGACGCGCTCGAATTTTTGACCGGAGATCGCTGGCGCGTCGAATTCACGGAACGCAAGAACGCAATTACCCCTCCGCGCCAGGGGCTTTTCAATCTTCCACCGGCGGAATCATTAGCCATTATCCCCTTCAGCGAAGGATTAGATTCGCGGGCGGTTGCCGGCTTTATGTCGCGGAAATTTGGTGACCGCCTCATTCGCGTGCGGCTTGGCACGAAGTCGGACGACCGGCCCAGCGATTCATCGGGCCGCAGGAGTCCGTTCGCTGGCGTACCCTACAATGTGCGCCGCGGCGAACATCGCTTTGTCGAATCGAGCGCGCGTTCCCGCGGCTTCAAATTCGCGCTTCTCAGCGGGCTCGCCGCTTATATGGCGAAAGCTGACCGCGTCTTCGTGCCCGAAAGCGGCCAGGGCGCCCTCGGCCCGTCACTGGTGCCCGTCGGTCAGGCTTATGAGGATTATCGCAACCATCCGGCCTTTACCGCGAAAATGAGCGTCTTCCTTAAGTCGCTTCTCGGTCACGACGTTCGGTTTGAATTTCCGCGCCTCTGGTTCACCAAGGGCGAAACGCTGCTGGAATATGTTTCGGGAAGCGCGCAGGCGGCGGACTGGAAGGAGACGCGGTCCTGCTGGCAGGACAACCGCTATGCTTCCGTCAACGAGCACAGGCGTCAGTGCGGCATTTGCGCGGCCTGTATGTTACGGCGCCTGAGCGTGCACGCCGCGGGCTTATCCGAAGCGCCCGAGACTTACATTTGGGAAGACTTGCGCGCCGGATCATTTGAGGACGGGGCGGCGGTTGGATTCAAGAAGATCGCCGCCCAGCGCAACTATGCCATTGCAGGCGCGCTCCACCTCGATCATCTTGCCGGCCTACGGCGATCGCGGATTCACGCACCCGCACTTGAATCAAACACCCGTCATCTCGCGCGATCTCTTCAACTTCCGGAACAGGAAGTGCGAACGGGGATCGAACGCATGCTGACCCAACACGAAAAGGAGTGGAAAGACTTCATGGAATTCCTAGGGCCTGATTCATTTGTGTCCAGATGGACTGAGCGCGCGTATGACCACGTTGCTTGAAGATATGCCTTCTGTTGAAGTTGGGGAGCGTTTGCGCCTTGCGCGCGAGTCGGCGCGACTCAAGCAGGCCGAAGCTGCAGCGGCCCTGAATATCGCACGGACGACCCTTATCGCTATTGAGAAGGGGCAAAGGCGCGTGCGGCTTGGCGAGCTGCAACAGCTTGCAAAATTATACCGCACGTCTGTCAATGCGTTGCTGCGGAAAGAAGCAATCCAGGTCGATCTGGCGCCGCAATTTCGCAAACTTGGCATTCAGCTCGACGAGGCTGTTGCCGATGCGGCGCAGCTTCTTTCCGATCTCGCAAAAGCGGAAGTCGAGCTTGAAAATCTGCTCGGGGTAAAGCGCGTAAGGAATTACCCGCCAGAGCGGACGATCCTGCACGGCGATGTGCGCGCGCAAGCCGAACAAGATGCGCTCGAACTGCGGCAATGGCTCGGGCTAGGGCCAAGTCCCATCCTGGACATTGTAACGCTTCTTGAAATGGAGCTTGGAGTTCGAGTGTATGTTCGTCGTATGCACGGGCGCATTTCCGGTCTGTTTGCTTACGACGATTCCCTCGGGGCCTGTATCCTCCTGAATGCAAACCACCCGCGCGAGCGGCGCGCGCAAACTGCCGCTCACGAATTGGCGCACCTTGTTTCCACGCGTCGGCATGCGGAAATTCTGGACGGCGGTTCGACGAATTCCCGCGAGGAACGTTATGCGATTGCGTTTGCTCGCGCGTTTTTGACGCCGGCGCGATCGGTGATGCAGAAATTCCGGGAGGTGACGGCGGGATCTTCCAAACTCACGCGCCGTCACGTAATCGTCCTTGGGCATACGTTCGGCGTATCGCGCGAGGCAATGGTGCGGCGACTTGAAGAGCTTGGGCTGACCAAAGATGGAACCTGGGATTGGTTTGAGCAGTACGGCGGCATTACCGACGAACAGGCGCATCAGGTTCTTGGTGATCTCCCCGGCCCGGATATTCACAAGGCAGATGCTGACCAGCCGACGACGCTGCGTCTCGGCCTGCTAGCCGGTGAGGCTTGGCGGCGCGGACTTCTGACTGAAGGCCAGCTCTCGCGCATGCTGCATGTCGACCGGATTGAACTGCGCCGGATGTTTGACGGCCTGGAAATCGAAGGGAGTGAGGCCGATGGGGCTCTCCTGCCTGACTGATTCAACCGCCGTAATCGTCATGGATGCCAGCACCGCAATCAACGTGAACGCGACAGGATACGCTGCGCAGATTCTGCGCGCGCTGCCAAACCGGATTGCCATCACCGAGGTCGTGATGGCTGAACTAGCGGAGGACCGGCGTTCCGGACGCCGGGATTCTGAGCTGATTGCCGAGTTGCAAATAGTCGGGCTGATTGAAGTCGCTCCGCTCTCGGAATCACAGGAACGTCACTTTGAATCGCTGGTGATCGGTCGAGGCGTTGACACGCTCGACGACGGCGAGGCGGCGACCATCGCGTACGCCGCAGAAACCGGAGCAACAGCCTTAATCGACGAGCGAAAAGCCAAACGCATCTGCGACGAGCGGTATCCGATGATGCGCGTCGGATGCACAGTCGATCTGCTTGCTCACGCGAGCGTCAAAATGTCACTTGGAGTAACTGGCCTCGCCGACGCGGTGTTTGCCGCTCTTCTGCAAGCGCGGATGAGGGTGCTGCCGCATTACATTGACTGGGTAATCGAGCTGATAGGACAGGAACGGGCGCGGCAATGCCTCAGCCTACCCAGAACCGCCCGGACCGGGAACCGGCTGATAGGGGATGCGCGTTAGGCGTCCCTTGAGCGAGCGGACAAGCCGCCGCCAAAACGGACGCCCGCAGAAACTGCGGGCGTATTAGTTCGATCGCACCGCGCTCGCGAGGCTGGGACTTGCGGACCACGAGCCCGTCGGCTCAGCGTTAAAAATCCTTTTACGGGTTCAAGGCGTAAATGGCGACCTCTTCAGCCCTCAGAGAAGCGAGCATGAGCGAGAATTCCGATCTCGAAAAGAGAGCCGTCGAAGCCTTGCTCCATTATCGCGAAGCGCTCGCCAGGGTCGAAGCCTTGGAAAAGGAAGAGGCGACGGCGCACCAGGCGCTTGTCGAATTGCGCAGTCGCATAGAAAAGTCGACTTCCGATCCCGCCGCTTCGATCGCGAGATCGAATCTCCTCGGAGCCGGGCACGAGGCCATTTCTCGGCTGCACAACATCCGCCTCGCAATGAGCGAAGCGACGGCGGAGTTGAAATCGGCTTTCACGATTCTTGCCGCCTTCGACGACGCATTGGGCTACCTCCCAGTTCCGGAGGCGATCGATTCGAACGTGAAGGATGCGGGCGACAGTCCCGAAGAGTGAAGTTATGCGAGAGATAGCCCCAAAAAAAGCAGCGATCCCTGTATCCTTTTTTTCGCATCGGGTTAGAACCCGATCCGGCCTCCCTTCGTGCTGCAGCTCGATAACGTCGCACTGAGTCCCTTCAAGGAATCAGCCCGCGCCTCAATGCCAGCGCCACGGCATGTGCGACGTTTTCAGCATCAAGTTTGGCGCGCGCACTGTCGAGATGAAAAACGACGGTGCGCGTCTTAACGCCGAGGATCTGACCGATCTGATCCATAGTGCGGCCGCGTGACGTCCAAGCGAGACATTCCGCCTCGCGTTGACTCAGAGGGGACGATGTATCGAGGCTGACAGGCAGCTTCAACGTGGCTTCGACATGAGCATGAAAATACATGCCCATGAGTTGCAAGATGTCCCTTGCCTTCGCAACCTTCTCGTTAAGGTCGGGACCGTGCCTATCGGCCACGAAAGTGAGAAGGGCGAACCGATCGAAGCCCGCCGGAATCGGAACGGTGACGCCCCTTTCTATTCCGAACTCTGCCGCCTCGCCGAAAAACCGCTTGACCTGATTTCCTCGACCCTTCGCCATCTGCGGGCCGCTCCATCGAAAAGGATCACGGTCGCGGCGCGCTCGGATGAGAACCGGGTCGATAAGATCATAGCGTTGGCTCAAATAGCGCGTGGTCCATTGCTTCGGATACGTCGAAATCAATGTGGGACCATGCTCAGAGAGCCCGAGGTAGGCAAAACTGCGAAAGCCCAATCTCTGAGTCGCCCGCTCGGCGACCGCGCGAAACGCCGCCTTGTCTGACGCTGTGCTGACGCCATCGATGAATTCCTGAAAAGCATTTTCAACTCGCCGCATTTTTGGGCCTCTCGCCGTTGCTTCGACGCGCCCCCCACTCCCAGTTCGGACAACAGCCTCCACAATCCTTTTGAAGACCGCCGCCAATTTGCGAATGGTGTCTGTGATAATGATGCGGCGATTTTGTGAACGGGTTTGGCCCATACCTGTGAAATTTCGCAGGTTTATCGCCGCGGCGCTTCTGGTTCCCTGCGCCCGAATTCATCCGTGATTCGGAAATTTTGAACGATGCGCTTCGCCTCACTAAACCGCCGCCGCGCCAGCGCCGCCGTCAACATCCGCCCACGACAGCTCGGACTAAAAGCGCAGCGCGACGCCGCCTGACGCCGCGGAGGCAACCGAATGGACTTCTCAGCTTTCATGGCGCTCACTGAACGTTGCGCGCCCCGCGTCGACATAGTGCCGCTGATCGAGATCGTGCGAGCGGCGAGCGGTTTTGAGCCTCTTTCGCTCACGATCGATGAGAGCAAGCCGATCAAAATACTCGCGACGTCCAAGGACGAAGCTATCGCTCTGGCGATGCAGGCGAAAGTCGGCAAGCAAAATGTGCGGCTCGGTCTCGCCGGTCTAACATTTGGCGATTTGGACAAGACGGGAATCAGCGTCGCGGACGCCTTCGAGAGCTGCCCGTCGCTGCGCGCCGCCGCGCAGATTCTCAACGATGACCCCAAACATTTTTCAAGACAGAAAACCCCGGCTGTTCCGAGCGCGGCAGGCGCGAAGCTTTCCGTTAATGATGAATTTTATCATCGCGAGGAGCGCTCGCCTCCACCAGAAGAGTTCGCCGCTCTAGCGGAGTCGCACGAGACGCCCAAAAAGCAATGGGACGTGTTTGGCGGCGGCTCCGGAAAATCGCTCCTTGTCTATCGGGCGTCTCCCTCCCCACGGTAATGCCGCCTGCGAACCATATCTGGCCGTCTCAAATGGAGTCCAAAATCCATGATGCTTTCCTTTCCTCGTCATCTCTCCTTTCATTTGCTCGCCAGCGTTGCTGTCACGCTCGTTCTCACTGAACCCGCATTAGCGCAAAGCGCCAATGTCGAAAGAGTTCTCCAGAATATTGTCGATGCGCTCACCGGCAATGTCGCGAAGCTGCTCGCCACGCTCGCAATTATCATCACCGGCATGACTTGGATGTTCGGCTATCTCGACTTGAGGCGCGCCGGCTACGTCATTCTCGGCGTCGCGATCCTGTTCGGCGCCGCCGAGATCGTCTCGACGCTGACTGGCAGATAGGCGCAGAGCTGCGTCTCTTTCCCTCCATCTCTTTGATCGGAACGGCTCATGAGCGACGAACGCCTCGTCGAGGACACGCTTTTTCTCGCTTGCACGCGCCCAGCCATGATCCTCGGCGTGACGATGGAGGCCATGGGCCTCAACGTCATCTTCTCGTCGATCTTATTCGTCTTGGCCGGCAGCCTGCTTTACGGGCTGGCCGCCTTGCCGATCCACTTCGCCTGCCGGCTCGTCTGCCGGCGTGACGCCAATCAATTCCGGATTCTTTTCGCCTGGTTTGAGACGCGGGGCCGTCACCGCAATGCGAATCTTTGGGGCGGCTCTTCCTGCACGCCATTGCGGCTCGTGCGCCGCTTCCGCGCCGAGGAGCTCGCTCATGGCTAGCGTCGCTGCGCGTATCAAAGCGCGAGAGGTGGAGGCTGGCGCTCACCTCCCCTACCTACGCCATGTCACCGAGCATGTGATCTCGCTCTCCACGCGGGCGCTAATCACTACGATTCGACTTTCCGGCGTCTCCTTCGAGACAGCCGACGCAGCCGATCTCAACGACCTCCACGCTAAGCTCAATCTGACTCTGCGCAACATAGCTGACGAACGGCTGGCGCTGTGGACGCATGTCATCCGCCGGCGGACCGCAGATTATCCTAAAGGCTCTTTTCGCTCAGCGTTCGCACGCGAGCTCGATGAAGCCTATCGGGCGCGGCTCGTCTCCGAGACGCTTCTTAGCAACGAGCTCTATTTGACGCTCGTCTGGCATCCAGGACGTGACGCAACTGAGCGCGCCTCGCTGTTCTTTTCACGCCTCGCGCGCGCAGAGCGCGCCCGCGTCGAAATTGACGCATATGGGCTAAAGAAGCTTGATGACGTCTCGCGCGATCTGATGGCGGCGCTCGATCGTTATGGCCCTCGCCGCCTCGGCCTCATTGAACAGCGCGGCGTAATCTTTTCCGAGACTGGCGCCTTCCTCCAGGAACTCGTCGCATGCGAGCGGCTCCCCTTCCCGCTCGTCAAAGGTCCGATCGGACCGGCCCTCTATGCCAACCGCCTGATCTTCGGGCGCGAGACGATCGAAATCCGCGGCCCCGGCGGTTCGCGCTACGCCGGCATGCTGGCGTTCAAGGATTATCCGGCGACGACCAGGCCGGGCCTGCTCGACGGCCTTCTCGCCGCGCCTTTCGAACTCGTCCTAGCGCAGAGCTTCGCTTTCCTTGGCAAGGCGGAAGCGAAGACGGTGATGACGCGCAAGCAGAATCAGCTTCTCTCCACGAACGATCCCGCCGCCTCGCAGATTGGCGAGCTCGACGCGGCGCTCGATGATCTTGAATCGAACCGCTTCGTCATGGGCGATCATCATCTGTCGCTTCTGATCCTAGCCGATGAGCCAAGGGCTCTCCTTGACAAGATGAGCCAGGCGCGGCGCATTCTCGCCGACGCCGGAGCGGTGGTCACCCGCGAAGACCTGGGGTTAGAGGCCGCCTTCTGGGCGCAATTACCGGGCCTCTTTAAATACCGGGCGCGGGCCGGCGCGATCACTTCGCGTAATTTCGCGGGGCTCTCGCCCTTCCACGCCTATCCTTCAGGCAAGGCCGAGGGCAATCATTGGGGGCCCGCCGTCGCGGCGTTGAAGACCGCCTCGGGGTCGCCGTTTCATTTCTCATTCCACGTCGGCGATCTCGGCAACACATTCATCTGCGGTCCCTCGGGGTCTGGCAAGACCGCGTTCCTGACTTTCGCCCTGGCGCAGGCGGAGAAGCTCGATTGCCAGCTCGTCCTCTTCGACAAGGATCGCGGCGCCGAGCTCTTCATTCGGGCGATCAGGGGCTCTTACCTGACCCTGGCGAGCGGCAGGCCTACCGGCTGCGCGCCTTTGAAGAGCTTCGATCTGACGCCGTCGAACCTCGCCTTCCTCGGCGCGCTGGTGCGCAAGCTCGTCAGCGTCGAGGGAAGGCCGCTAACGGTCGCCGACGAACAGAGGATCGACAATGGCCTCTTGGCGCTGAGCGCTATGCCGCGCCATGAGCGCTCCTTCTCGGCGCTGCGCGTCTTTCTTGGCCAACGCGACACGGAAGGAATCGGCGCGCGGCTGGAACGCTGGTGCAAAGGCGGCGCGCTCGGGTGGGTTCTCGACGCTGACGAAGACGCGATCAGCATCGATTCCCACGCCTTCGGCTTCGACATGACCGAGGTCCTCGACGACCCGGTGATCCGCACGCCGCTGATGATGGTTCTGTTTCGACGGGTCGAAGAGCTGATCGATGGCCGGCGCATCATCATCGCGATCGACGAATTTTGGAAGGCGCTCGGCGACGAGGCTTTTCGAGATCTTGCCAATGACGGCTTAAAGACCATCCGCAAGAAGAATGGCGTGATGGTGTTCGGGACGCAATCGCCGCGCGATGCGCTGGCCTCGCCGATCGCCCATACGATCGTCGAGCAATGCCCGACGCAAATCTTCTTTCCGAACGCCCGCGGTCAGGCCCGGGATTATGTCGATGGTTTCCATCTTACCAAGACGGAATTCAGGCTCATCCGCGAAGAGCTTTCGACCGAAAGCCGTCGCTTCCTTCTGAAACAAGGCCACGACGCGGTGGTCGCAGAGCTCGATCTCAAGGGAATGGACGACATCCTCGCCGTCCTTTCCGGGCGCACCGCGACCGTCGAGCTACTCGATCAGCTGCGCGCGGAGGTCGGCGACGATCCGGCGAACTGGCTCCCACTTTTTCACCCTCGCCGAAAGGGGCTCGCATGAATGCGCCTGCTCGATTCATTCCCTTCGTGATCATGTCCGCCCTGCCCTTTCCGGCGTCAAGTCAGGTCGTTTTCGATCCGAGCGTCTTCGCCCGCCAATTCGACCAGCTGATCGAAATGAAGAAAGAGGTCGAGACACTCACTTCGCAATTGAAAGTCGCGCAGGATCAGCTCTCGCAGGCGAAACAACTCTACGATTCCTTCAACAGGCTCACAAACGCCAATGACGTCGCAAGTCTCCTGAACTCGTCGGAATTCCGCAAATATCTGCCGGGGGAATTCTCGCAGATCGAGGGTCTTATCAAGGGATCAGGCTCGGGCGGTTTCGGCTCCTCCATCGATAGCTATCTTTCGCAAAACCGCGTCTATACGGAAAACCCAGGAAACTCTTTCTACGCCTCCGAGCTTGATCGCATCGCCCGCCAAACGGGCGCCAAGCACTCGCTCGGTCAGGCCGTCTACGACACGGCCTCTCGGCGCATCGATCAACTCGAGGAACTGCGCCGCCAGATCAGCGCCTCCAAGGACGCCAAGGAAGTGCTCGATCTTTCCGCCCGCCTTCAGGCCGAACAGGCGCTGCTGCAAAACGACGTGCTACGCCTGCAAGGCCTCGCAATGGTTCAGCGCGCGCAAGCCGACATGGACGTCGAGCGCGAACACGAACGACGGCGCCAAACAATCGACGAAATGAAGGCCGCCCTCCAATGAAGACGCTTATCTTGACTCTGCTGATCGCGACCTGCCTCGCAGGATGCAATAAGGAACCCAGTTCTTCTGACGCCGCACCGAAGACGGCGGCACCGGTCCATGACGTCGCCTGGTATCTCGAGCACGAGGCCGAGCACGACGCAACGAAACGGCGATGCAAGGCCAATCCGGGCGCGCTACGCGAGACGGCGGAGTGCATAAACGCCGATCAAGCGCAAAAGCAGATTTTCGTCTGGGGGCGCGAAGAAGCCTTGCGCCGCTCGCGTGAGGGCCACTGAGCATGGCCGTCACGGTTTTCGACGAATTTTTGAGAGAGTTCGAACAGCCGATTACGCTATTCGTGTCGAACTCCGTTCAAAATCTCACCTCCTACGTAGATGCGCCACTGCGCGTCGCGGTGATGCTGTACGTCGTGATCTATGGGATCGCGGTCATGCGCGGCGCGATCCAGGAACCGATTCTCGATTTCGCTTGGCGTTCGATCCGTATCGTCTCCGTCATCCTGCTCGCGACCAACGCCGCCTCCTATCAGCAATATGTAACGGGGCTCTTTTTCGAGTCGCTGCCGAAGGAAATCAGCGGCGCGATCGCCGGCGGGGGGTTCGACATGAAGTCCGGCCAGCCCTTCGACCAACTGCTGACCAGGGGAATTGCGGTCGCTCAGCAAATATACGATCAAGCCGGTCTGACCGATATCGTACCCGCACTCGTCGCCGCCATCCTATTGGTCTTCACCGCCGTGAGCGGCTTCCTGCAATTCGCGATCATGCTCTACGCCAAAGTCGGCCTCGCGCTCGTATTGGCGCTCGGACCGATCTTCATCGCGCTCATGCTGTTCGAGGCGACGCGCACCTTCGGCGAAGCCTGGACGCGCCAGCTCGCCAATTTCGTGATCCTGCATGTCCTCGTCGTCGCGTTGATCGGGCTGATGCTGACGACCGTCGGGCATTTCGTCGACAAATACGGCGCCAACGCCGCGACCGGCGGCCAGTTGATCGTCGGCGCCGTGGCGATCAGCGCGGTGCTCGGCCTCGCCGCCTATATCGCTCTGCAATTGCCCGAAATCGCCGGGGCGCTCGCCGGCGGCGGCGCCTCGCTTGCCGCCCATATGCTCAACCGCTGGATGGCTGCCACTGCAACTACCGCCACTCTGGGTGCGACGATCGGCGCCTATGCCGGCGCCCATGTCGCCGCGACACGATCGTTGCAGGCGCTGCAACGAAGGCGGAGAGGCGGCAGCATCCGCCACGTTCCCGCGGAATAACGCATTACTCGCCATCTCGAAGATCATGGTTTTCGGAGACGCAATGACGGCACGAATGGGATTTCTGGCGCTGGCGCTCGCCACGCCTCTAACCAGTTGCGCAAGTCTCACGGGCGCGGGCGCGCCCTCCTGCGACGGCTGGACGCGACGTCCGCTCAATCGGTCGCTGTGGGATTGGGAGAACGCTGCGCCGATCGAGGCGCCGACGCAACCCGCAATTGGCGAACCAATCATTCGCAAGGGCAGGGCGCATGCGAACGAGCGAACCGCCGCTCTCCCCGTATTCGATATCGCCGCTTCGGCGCGGCGCTGTGGGGATAGAGACCATGGTTGAGCGCGGCGATTTGAAGGCCTATTTCGAACGCGCTCGCCTCTGGGAGCAGGATCTCCTTCGCTCGGCGCAACGCTCGAAGCGCATCGCCTGGGGCGTTGCGGCGGCGGCCTCGGCTCTCGCTTTCGTCTCGATCGGCGCAGTCGCGGCGCTCACTCCGCTCAAGACCGTCGAGCCCTTCGTTATTCGCGTCGACAACGCGACCGGCATTGTCGATGTGGTTTCCGCGCTAAAGGACGAGCCGCAAGCCTATGACGAAGCGATCGCAAAATATTTTCTTGCTCAATATGTGAGAGCTCGGGAGGGCTACAGTTTTGTCGAGGCGCCCGTGAATTTCCGCACTATTTCGTTGCTCTCGACGCAGGGCGAGCAGACGCGCTTTTCGACCCTTTATCGCGGCTCAAATCCAGACAGTCCTCAAGTCGCTTATGGCAAGAGCGGCGTCGCCGAAATCCGCATCAAGGCGATTTCGCTCCTCGGTCCTAATCTCGCCTCGGTGCGCTATTTGCGTGAAATCCGTCATGGCGACGAGATTAAGATTTCTCACTGGATCGCAACGGTCGCCTTCTCGTTCGAGAAGAAGGCGACGATCTCCTCTTCCGATCGCCTGATCAATCCCCTCGGTTTTCTCGTCTCCGAATACCGCTCCGATCCGGAGACCGCGCCATGATGAACCGCTTCTCCATCGCCCGCGCGATGGCGATGGTCGCTATCGGGTTTTCGCTCGCGCCCTTGCCGAGTCTAGCCCTGCAGCAGCCGATAGCTGGATCGCGCGACGCGCGCATGCGCATGGTCGCCTACGATCCCTTCAACGTGGTCAAAATCAACGGCGTCATCCGCGCCTCGACCCAGGTAGTCTTTTCCGAAGATGAAGAAATCGCCCATGTCGCGATCGGCGATTCCGTCTCCTGGGAAGTCGCGCCCGCCGGCAACATTCTCTTCCTCAAGCCGCGTGAAAGGCATCCGCCAACCAATTTGCAGGTGGTGACGACGCGCCGCGATGGCCGCAAGCGGTCCTATCAATTCGAGCTGTCAATCGCCGAAAGCTCGCTTGGGGAAAGCTATTTCATGGTTCGCTTCGCCTATCCCGGCGACGAGGCGGAGGCTCGTCACTACGCCGCCGCATCGAGGCGCAATGAGATGGAGGCGCGCGCGGTCGATGAAACCTTCGCTCTCCACAATGCCACGGCGCCGCGCAATTGGAGCTATTCGGCGCAGGGGACGCCGAACCTGGAGCCCGACGCCGTTTACGACGATGGTAAGGAAACAACGCTGCGCTTTGAGGGCAATCGCGAAGTCCCGGCGATCTTTCTCGTCGCCTCCGACGGGACCGAAAGTCTCGTGCCGAAAGACGTGCGCGGCGAACTCGTCGTAATCCACGCAGTCGGGCGTGAATTGCGCCTGCGCCAAGGCACGGAGGTGCTCTGCATCTTCAATGAAGCCTTCGACCCTGTAGGCGTCAATCACATCACACGAACGACGAGCCCCAGCGTCGCCCGGCTGCCACAGCGCGCCGCGCGGACGCGATGACGATCGCAATCACCTTCAAGAGCGAAAACAATGAATGAAGATCCGGCACCCGGGCCACTCGATCAGGAGCGTCGCATCACACCGGTCTCCTCCGTTGGAGACGCGCAGCTGCCATGGCGCAAAGGATTGGGCGTCATCGGACTTGTCACGCTGTGTGGCCTCGTGCTTTGGGCGAGCTGGAAGCGCACGCCAGCCGAAGTAGAAGCACGACAGAAGCCGACGATTTCCGTGGCGAATGCGTTCGAACGTCCGCGCGATCCGCCAATCGCCCGGCTGGAGCCGGTCGCGCTTCCGGTCGCGATCCCGGCAACAGCCGAGCGATCCAAGGCGGATGAACTCATGGACAGCGCGCGGCGCGCGCCTGTGCTGGCCTTCAATCGGCCGCCGCAAGCCAGATCCGGCGCGCCGACGGTCCCGTTTCCAGACGTAGACGCTGAGCCGACGGGCTCCGTTTACGCGAACGGCTACGGCGCTTCTGAGGCTCGCAACGAACTCGCGAGCAACCTCAGGCCAACCGCGATCGAAGGCGTGCGCGCGGCGCGCCTCCCCAATCGTCATCTCATGGTAACGCAGGGAACCGCCATCCCCTGCGTCTTGGAGACAGCTATGTCGTCGGACGTAGCCGGGTTCGTCTCCTGCGTTGTTGAACGCGATGTCATGTCCGACTCCGGCCAAGTCGTGCTGATGGAGAAAGGGACGCAAATCGTCGGCGAATATCGCAGCACTCTGCGACGCGGATCGAGGCGCATGTTCGTCCTGTGGACCAGGGTAAAAACGCCGACCGGCGTGATCGTGGCGCTTTCGAGCCCGGCGACCGACGCGCTTGGGCGCTCCGGATTCGATGGCGAAATCGACAATCATTTCTTCGAGCGCTTCGGCGGCGCTCTTTTGCTGTCGATCGTCAACGACGCCGGACAAATCGCCGCCACTCGGCTGTCGCAGGCCAATGTGCAAGTGAATTCGATCCAAAACTCGGGGCAAGGCGCCGCGGCGATCGCCACCGAACAATCGATCAATATCCCGCCAACGCTCTACAAGAATCAAGGCGAACTCGTTTCGGTCTTCGTCGCCCGCGACCTTGACTTCTCTTCTGTCTATCGCCTGCGGATCATCGAAGGGCGCACGCAAATTCTTGACCGCGCGATTGCCGGCGGCGTCCTAGGACCGCAACGGATCACGAAGCCATGAGCGGCGAAGAAGCGGCCGTTCTCGACGAGTTTCTTGCGACGGACCGATTGAATGGCGCCGAATCATCGGCCGAGCGCCGCGTCCTGCTGCGATTGCTCGAGCCGATCGCCGATCTCCTCGCCGACCCCGAATTGACCGAGATCGTCGTCAACCGGCCGGGCGAAGTCTTCACCGAAGGCCCGCAGGGTTGGACGCGCCATGTGCGCAAGGGCCTTGCCTTTTCGCATTTGATGAACCTCGCGACCGCCGCCGCGGCCTTCACTCGCCAGGATATCGCCACCGACCATCCAATCGTCTCGACCGTTCTGCCGGTGGGCGAGCGCTGCCAGATCGTCATTCCGCCTGCTGTCCCTGCAAACACGGTGAGCCTCACGATCCGCAAAGTGGCCGCGGCAACGATGACCCTCGAGGAATTCGAACGCCGCTCGCTTTTTGCCGATGTTCGCCAGGCAAGCGGCGGACTCTCGAACGACGAAGAGGCGCTTGTGCGGCTCAGAGATTCAGGCCACTGGCGCGAATTTCTCGAACGCGCTGTCGCCAGCCGTCGCAATATCGTGATTTCCGGGGCGACAGGTTCGGGTAAGACGACGCTCGCCAAGGGCCTCGTCGCTCTGATCTCTGATGACGAGCGCATCCTCACCATTGAGGACACCGCGGAGCTCACTATTCCGCAGCCTAATCACGTCCGCCTGCTCTACGCCAAGGACGGCTCCGGCGTCGCCAAGATCGGCCCGCGCGAATTGCTGGAATCGGCCTTGCGCATGCGCCCCGATCGCATCCTGCTGCAGGAGCTGCGCGACGGCACGGCCTTCTACTATCTGCGCAACGTGAACTCCGGCCATCCGGGTTCGATCACCACCGTCCATGCCGACAGCGCACGGCTCGCCTTCGAACAGCTCACTCTGCTCGTCAAGGAGAGCGCCGAGGGGCGAAAACTCGCGCGCGAGGACATCAGGCGGCTCTTGCATCTCACGGTCGACGTCGTGGTGCAGATTAACCGCAGCAATGGCCGCTACCGCATCACGGAAATCCACTATGATCCCGAGGCCAAGCGCCGAAATGCCTTCTGACTCGCGATCGCTCGGAGGTCTCTCCGCTCTGGGCAAGATTGCGCGGTCCGAATGGGAGCGATCCTGGCCGCGGCTGACGCTCGCGATAGGTCTTTCGCTCTTGGCGGCGGCGATCTTTCTCCTTGTCGCGTCAAACGTGCTGTTGATCGGCCTGCGCGCCCATGACGGCGGCCTGCATCTCTTTGATATTTTGACCCTGGCGCCGCAGTTCGGAGCCGACAAACGCCTCGACCGCTGGCTGACTATTGGCTTCATCGCTGGCGCTGTCACGACATTCGCCCTGCTCGGCATGATCTTGCGCGCCAGGCCGAGGCCGCTCCATGGCGCCGCGCGCTTCGCCACGCCGCACGATATCAAAGCGGCGGGCCTACGCGCAAAAAACGGCCTCTTGCTCGCCCAGGTGAATGGCAAGCTTCTGACCTTCGGCGGAACGGAGCACGTCATCGTCTATGCGCCGACGAGATCAGGCAAAGGCGTCGGGGTCGTCATTCCCAATCTCCTCTCCTGGAGCGACAGCGTCGTCGTGCTCGACGTCAAGAAGGAGAATTTCATTAAGACGGCGGGCTTTCGCGCGGCGCACGGCCAGAATGTCTATCTCTTCGATCCCGTAGATCCCGAGGGCCGCACTGCGCGCTACAACCCGCTCTCCTTCGTGCGCCGCGATCCCGCCGACCTCTACGACGATCTGCAGCGGATCGCCGGCATGCTGTTCCCGCCCGAACCCCGCGGCGATCCCTTCTGGACGGAAGCGGCGCGTTCGGCCTTCATCGCCATCGGCGGCTACATCGCCGAGACGCCGCAACTGCCTTTTACCATCGGCGAAATCCTGCGCCAGCTCACAGTCGCGAGCGACGTGAAAGCGCATTTCGAAAGCGTTTTGACCACGCGAAAGGCAGGACCAGACCCGCTCTCCACCTCTTGCGTCGCCGCGCTCAACGATTTTCTCGCGGCTTCAGAGAATACGCTGCAATCTGTCCGCAAGACCGTCACCGCGCGCCTCGGGCTTTGGCTCAATCCGCGCATCGATGCGGCGACCTCAGCGAGCGATTTCGATTTGAGCAAGCTGCGCTCCGAGGCGATCTCGATCTATCTCGCGGTGACGCCTGACAATCTCGACCGGCTGGCGCCGCTCCTCAATCTCTTCTTTCAACAAGTGGTCGATCTCAACGCCCGCGAACTGCCCGAGCACAATCCGGCGCATTCGCGCCAGCTTCTGCTACTCCTCGACGAATTCCCCTCTCTCGGCCATGTCGGCGTGCTCGCGAAGAGCGTCGCCTTCGTCGCCGGCTATGGCGTCAGGCTCCTGACCGTCCTGCAAAGCCCCTCGCAATTGCGGGCAATCTATGGCGCGGACGAAGCCAGAAATTTTCTGACCAATCATGCCGTCGAGATCGTGTTTACGCCAAAGGAGCACGACGTCGCCGTCGAGCTCTCGGAGCGCTTCGGAACGCAGACGGTAGAGGCGAAGAGCCGATCGCGGCCTTGGGGCTTTTCCAATCGCTCTTGTTCCGAGACGATCTCGGATCACCGGCGCCCCCTGCTCCTGCCGCAGGAATTGAAGCTCACGCCTAAAGCCAAGGCCTTCGTGTTGATGGCCGGCGTTCCGCCGATCCTCGCCGACAAGCTCGTCTATCATGAGGACCGCCGCTTTACGTCCCGGCTGCTCCCGCCGCCGATCATTGAACCGATGCCGGCGCCTGCCAATGAAGCGCTCGCCTCGCAGGTGCTCCAATTACAACAGAACGTCGCCGAATTGCGCGCCATCGTCATTCGCCGCCCATTGACCGAGGCGGAAATTGACGATCCCGCGTCGATCCCCGCCGACGCGCTCTCAAGTCTCGCCGACGTGCCGCTCGACTTGGAGAACGTCTCAGAGGAGGCGTTAAACGATTGGGTTGCGGGCTATATCGACGGCGCCGCCCGCTATGATGCGAGTTCGGAAGCCACTGAGGCGAGCGAGAATTCGAGCGCGCCCCAGCCCGTTGAGAGCGAAGACGCGCGCGCCAAGGGCGCGTCTGGACGCGGCCAGCGGCGCCGGCGAAGTCGGGAGTTGAGCCGTGGCTGAGAACGACAAAGACGACGGCCGCGCCTTCGAGTTGAAGCGAGCGGCGCAAGACAGCGACGACGATCGGCGGGAACACGCAACCGATCGGCGCTCGGCTTCCGGATCGAGCGGCGCAGTCGAATTCGATTTATTGCCCGCGCATTTGCGCCGCAAATATTACGTCGTAGAGGTCGATCCGGCGGAGGCAAAAATATACGCCGATCGCGACGGCGAATATCTCATCGCGAAGGCCGGCCGCGACCGCCTGATGACGCTCGTCGCCAGCGTCGAAATCGTCCGTGACCTTGTCGCCGTCGCCGCGCATCGCGGCTGGGAAAGGGTCGAGCTGACAGGCTCGTTAGAATTTCGGCGGGAGGCCTGGCTCGCTGCATCCCGACACGGGATCGAGACAAAGGGCTATGATCCGTCAGAGCTCGATCGCGCCGCGCTCGCCAAGATGCAAGGGCGATTTGAAAATCGCCAGCAGCATGCCTTCGGACACGACCAGAGAAGCGCAGGAGGGCCGGCTCAGCGGTCGCCGTCAACCGAGCGGAATTCGAATGGCGGAGCGAACGACCGCAACGACCGCTCCCATCTCGCTCTAATCGAGCGCATCGCGCTTGCAGCTTTCCCCAAAGACGCCGAAGCGCGCAAGCGCATTCTCGACGCGGCGCGCGAACGCATGGCGCATCATCGCCATCGTGGCGCTCGCTTCGATCGAGTGGAAATCGTCGAGGGAAAAACCAAGCAGTCGCGGGCGTCGGCAAAGAAGTCCTTTGCAAGAACCACAGATGCGGATCGCACAGGGCGCGCCTATCGGAATCGATAACGCCCCGCTACGGAGGCCGCGGCGAGAGCAGCGTCGATATTTGAAGATTTCATTATTCATGCCGCGATCTCGTCGCAAATGGCGCGATATTTTTTCTCGCACGCCATCTTGATTCGATTCGTGATCGTCGCGCCACCCCGAGCTGGTATTTCCCGCCCTCTTCAACTGCACATAGAGCAAAACACATGACGATCGCGCAAAGGTTGAAGGACGGCGACGCTGTGGACAAAAACGCGGTTGAAGCGAGCCTAGCGACCTCCGATAAAATGTCAGCCTTGCGATCGGCGTTACGCTCGGCGCCGCGGAAAAAAGGCGCACGCTCGCGCAGCCCTCTCAAAGCCGCGGTCGCGCAGTTGCTGCCGGATCTGCTCGCTTTCCGCGCAAAAGGATACACCAGCGCGGAACTCGCCGAAATCATGCATCGCAATGGCTTTGTCATCGCGCCCGGCACATTGAACAAATACATCAATGAGGCGCGCGCTCGTCCCACGAATCGACGCAAAAAGAAAATTGCGTCCGTCGCCGCCAAATCGAAAACGACGACAGGTAAATCTGGCTCAAGGACAGCCGATGCGGCGAGAACAATGGCGACGCCTCCTTCACTATTGGCGACGAAGCCTCCGGCGCAAGCTCGACAAGCTGCGAAGGACGTTCTTGGGCATCGCTTCGATGACGATGTGTAACGAGCAAGACTTAGCGTCGCGCCAAATCGCGACAATTAACCCCGACAGCAAAGGACATTCGGACATGGCTACTGCTACTGCCGCCGCCGTCAAACCTCGTCCTCGCGCGGCGGCCTTGCCTGCCGCCGTCAAGCGCGTGGCCCTCGTCGCCAATGAGAAAGGCGGCGTCGGCAAATCCGTCTTTACGCGCACGCTCGTCGATCATCTCCGCACCAGCGGCAAGCGTGTCGCAGCCTATGACGCCGACGGCAGCGTCGGAGCGACCGCGCGCGTCCTCGGCAGCCGCGACGCCAGCGGCGCCGTCGAACGCGTGCAGAATCCGGTCGAAGGCGTCGGCTATTACAATGGTCGCGCGGATGATGAACGCAACATTCTGCTCGACTCGATCGAGTCGGGCGAAAAGCTCTACGTTCACGATCTCGCTGGGGGGCTCTTGGCCGATCTCACGCGGATCGTCGACGGCGGCGAAGGGCTCGACGGCCTTCTGGACGCGTTCGAAGCTCATGGCTACAGGCTGACGCTATTTCACGTTATTTCGCCGGACGTCGGCGCCGCTCAGTCCGTCGCTCGCTGGTTGAGCTTGATCGGCGACAGAGCCGATCACGTCGCTGTGATCAACCTCAAACACGGCAAACCGCCAAGCGACTTCCCCTTCTGGTATGGCTTCACCGACGCAAAGGGCGTAGCGAAAGGCGGCAAGACGCGCGAAAAATTGCTCGCCATGGGCGGCGCCGAAATCGGGTTTCCCGCTCTGCCGGCCGGCACGTTCGCCAAACTCGACGCTGAGAACATCCCCTTCACGCGCGCCGACAAGGCCGGTCTGCTGACGATCACGGAAAGGGCGCACGTCGCGAAATTCCTGCGCGACTTCGCCGCGGCGCTGACGCCTGCGTTTCCTTTCCTCGGCCTCTGAGTCGACGTAACTCGGGGCCGCGCTTCGATCCCAGCCTGCCATCGTGGCGTGTCGGCGACCCGTCGCTAAAACTCCAACAGCCGGGCGCATGGCTTTAGTTCGATCGCGCGCAATTCGCCATCTCGCGCGCCATCTCTTGGCCGCTTTGCGCAGGATCGCCGAGCGCAACGTGGCCGAGGTCGAGCGGATCGTGCGCAGCTATTTCGGCGACCGCGACGGCCTGGAGCCCATCTCCGCGAGGAATTGGCGAAGTGGCTGCGCGCGGGAACAGTCATCGTTCTCGACGCTCGGCCCGAAGATGAATTCGCTTTGGGACATTTGCCCGGCGCTCTGAACGTCCCGCTCCGCGCGCTCGAAGCGCGGCTCTCCCAACTCGATCCTTCGCAAGAGATCGTCGCCTACTGCCGCGGCGCATTCTGCGTCCTCTCCTACGAGGCCGTCGCCGTCCTGCGCGCGCGCGGCTTCAAATCGCGCCGGCTGGAGATGGTTTTCCAGAGTGGCGTTCCGCCAAAATGCCAATCGCCGTGTGCAATGAATGACCCGGCCATTCGCCCGCGTCACCTAACTGGTCCCTTTTTCCTTTCCTTGTCTTCTCGAGGCAACGGCTGCCCGCCCTTGCCAATCGCCTTGGCGAACTCTTTGAGAAGGTAATCGCGTTTCGTTTCGAGCTCGGGCATGTCCGCCACGAACTGTAACACTTGGGCAGCGAGATCGCGGTCGGCTGCGCTATGAGAAACTTGCAATTCCTCGGCTTGTTGGAGATAGCCCTTTCTGATCATCGCCTGCCTTTCCCGCGTCTTTGCCTCCCAAGGGCGCGTCGAACGTTTTCCTCCCCGCGATTCCTTCACGATCTCCTCGCGGGAGAGCCGCTCCACGCGCGGCATGTCGCCGCGTTCCCTGATCACGCGAACGACGCCGCGCTCGGCTTTTCTGACTTTGCCCCGTGTCCGGCGCGGCGTCGCTTCAGCCTCGACGCCGCGCAATCGCAATTCGCCGGCGAACTGCTCGCGCCATGTCGCGAGGTCGGCCTTGCGAGGATTGAGGCGCCTCCCGTCGTAGCCGAGCGAGCGCACAGTAAGGTGGACATGTGGGTGCTCATCGTCGAGATGCTGCACAAAGACATAATCATGCTCTCCGCCGAAGGTCTCGATCGCAAAGGCGCGGACGGCGTCTTTCACGGCGACCGGGTCGGTTCCGGGCGGCATCGATAAAATGATGTTGTGAGACAACGGCCCGTCCCGACGCCGACTGCCATCTAGTTCGGCATCGTCTGCCCACCGCTCTTGGATGTCGTGCAAACCTTGCCGCCCATGCATCACCGCGGCGGTTTCCGTTTCGGCCGTCAGTTCGCCGTTGCGGGTGATATATTCGAGATGGGATTTCAGATGAGCGACGGTCTTGGTCTTGCCGGTGATCTTGACCATCACCTCCGGCGCCTTGGCGACGATGCGCTGCAATTTGGCCCGCATGACGGGCGTGAGTTTCCGGGAGTCGGTTGGATCCGGTATTTCCCATTTCGCACGCTTCGGTCTTCGGACCGGCGTTCTCCAGACATAGGAGATCGGCGGTAGTTCGAGGTCGCGGTCGCCCTCGCTGCTCATCAACGGCCCTGCCAATAATCGGCATTTCGCTTGAGCGCGGCGCGTAGTTCGTCGAGAGCGCTCTCGATCCGCGCCGAGGCCTCTCGGATCGCTTCGGCCTCGATCCTCACCGATTGCCCAATTAGCCGGTTCAGATTGGCGGCATGAGCGATCTGGTTGATGTTGCCGCCAATGCGGTTCAGTTCGCGCGCCACGGCTCGTAGCGCCTGGCGTTCATCATGCGTCTGCTGCACCGGAAAACCGAGCCGCGCTCGCACTAAAGACGCGATCCATTGCGTGCGGTTCATGCCGCGCTGCGCGGCGATGGTCGCTAGAAGATGCAGCTCGCTTTCGCTCAGTCTGATCGTCACCTTGCGCGAGGCGCTTGTCGGCATCATCGCACGCGCCTGCGCTCTTCCGTCGCCGACCGCTCGCTCGACGAGACGCCGCATCAAAGCGGATTTGCCGCCTTCGGTCGCCGCCATCGCCGCGAATTTTTCAGCGAGCGCATCGTCGATATGAAATCCCAGAAACGCCATGCGTTTGCTTTGTCCCTTCAAAGGGCGAGTGTTTAAAAACGGCTGGCGGCAAGCCTATCCTGCACTCGCCTTCGAAAAACACGATGCGCTCCATTTTCGATTCTCGGTACTCGATTCCGATTGGTCGCTTTGGGGGGTAGCGAGCTTTGACTAACGCAAATCGTTCGTGGGCGGCATGAAGATCGAAGCGATCTCCGGGGCCCTTTCCCTTCTTGCCCCGCGCCTTTTCCACACCCTCCGGCCTCACTACGGCGCTATTTGAAGAGCGCGTTCGGCCTCCGGGCGCTCCGCTTCGCTTCGTCCCTTCGGGATGGAAAAGCCGCTTTGCCGCTCGTTGCCTGATCGACCGCCATCAGAGCGGCTCGCGCATTCGAATCTCGACGAGAGCGAGTTCGGCGAGCAACACTTGTGCTTCATCACCGTGGTCATCGAAGACGACAATCCCGAAGTGCGAGCCTCTTTTCGAAACGCGCCCAAGGATTAAGCGACCACCTCTTTGCTCATGGTGGACACGCATGATGACCTCCGATGCAGATTTTCGCTGCGCCGCCGGAACGAACTCACCCTCAGGCAGCCCTGCTGCGCCGTGTTTCGTCTCATCCTTCGTCGGCTGAGGTAGGGGTGGTTCTCCGCGGAAAATATGTTCTGCCGGCTCTGCATCATCGTTTTGATTTGGCTTCGCAGACGCTGCTTCGATGAACGCTTCGGCTTGCGGGCGCGTAAAGGATTCATGCTGCGTGCAGAATTCCTCGACTCTTGCCGCATCTCGCTTCCACAGCTGATAGAGTTCATAAACCGCCCGAAGCGGTGACGCTGAAAGCTTATCTCGGAGCACCTGCGGCATCTGGCCAATCGATGCGTGCATGGCGACGAAACCCTTGCTCTTGGCGAGCCGTCTCGCAATGTCCTTTTGCTTTTCTCCCGCCCTGAGACGCGCCTCGATGAAAGCGGCAATCTCCGTGGCCGAAAGGTCGTCGCGCTGAATGTTTTCGACCATCTGGTCATATGGATCATCCGGCTGCCCAGCCTGAATCATGGCTTTGATGGTCCTCAGACCGGCCAAACTCGCCGCACGGAATCGGCGCGCGCCAAAAACGATGCGGTGCTTGCCGCTTTCTTGCTTTTTGGTGACGCCGATCGGTTGGAGAAGGCCGCGTTCGCGGATCGAGGCGGCCAACTCCTCGAGAGCGGCCTTGTCGAAATTGCGACGCGGCTGCCCTGGGTCCTCCTCGATTTGGCTCAAAGCGATCTCGAGCGCCGCGCCAGAGCCGACCGCGGGTTCGAGGCCCTCGAGCTCGTCGAGCAGCAAGGCAACGTCGTCGAGTTTTTGGGCGTAGCTCATGCAAGCTCCATTTTGGCGGCGAGTTTGTCGAAGACCATCCGCATTTCTCGCCCCGCCTCGCGGGCGGCTGTTTTCGGCAGGCTCCACACCGGCTTCTTCTCCGCCAGAGCCTCACCGATCGACGAGCGCTGCGGGATCACCCCGTCGAAGAGATATTTCGTTCCGAATTTCTGGATGAGGCTCTTCAGGTTGTCGCGCTGGCGCGGGGATGTCGTCTGCAGGCGGTTCGGAATCAAGCCGAGAAAATTGAGGTTAGGATTGTACTTCTGCCTGACGCCGACGATATGCTTGAGAAGCGTCTCGATGCCGTCGATGGCGTAATCGTCGAGGTCGATCGGCGCCAGGACGAAATGACCAGCAATCAGTGCGGCGAGATTGCGCACGCCGAAAGTCGGCGGCGTGTCGATCACCGCGACGTCGTAAGATTGCGAGACGTCCTTGAGATTCGAGCAAAACTGCTGAATGATCTTTCCGTCGACCGTGAGAATTCCGCGCAAGGCAGGAGTGGCGGGCGCGACGCGGATGCCGGGCGCCGACAGCGGCGGAACAGCGACCGACCGCACGAAGAACGCGGCGGCCTCGGGCTCGCGAATCTGAGCGGAGAGCGTCGTCGTGCCGTTGCTCTGTGGGTCGAGATCGATAAAGAGGACGTGCTTTCGATGCTCCGCAAAATACCAGGCGAGGTGAACGGCGATCGTGCTCTTTCCGACGCCGCCCTTCTCGTTGTTCACGACGAGCACTTTCACGAAGCTGAAGCCCTCTTCGGCTTGGGTCACGTCCGGTTCGACGAATCGGTTGCGAATCGTTGCAGCGGAGAAAACAAATCTGACGGCCCTTGCGCGACTGGGAAATTTCTCAGGGGTGGAAATAAGTTTGTCTGACAAACTTCCGGGAAGACCATCGCCCATTCCACGGAACAGATCGCTGAGCCGCAGAGCAAGGGGAGCTCTTGGCTCGAAAGTTTGTCTGACAAACTTTCGTACATGCTTCAGAGGAGGAGCAGAGGCGCGCGGAGCGCCAGGGCGCGTGACCTATTGCGCCCATTGAGTTACCGAATGCGTCTGCGACATTTGCCTGCGAACGCCGCAACGAGAAGGGAGCCCAGGGCTTTCGATCCCAACGGGTTTGCCTGAGAAACTCGGAAGGAGCAGTTATCGCGCGCCCGGCGACCAAAGTCCCTGACGCCGGAAGTTTGCCTGACAAACTTCTGAGCAGCCGCCTCTGGAAAAGGACGAACGCGCAGGTCCTCGCGGTGATGCCAAGCCCTAAGCCCGCGCCCTCGGAAACGATCTTCGCCGGAAAATCGGGCCAGTTATCCGCTCGCCCGTTTTCAGAGCTGGATTGAAGTTAGCGATCGGGGCGGCGTCGGCCGCCCCGATCTTCGCGTCACTTGCGCTTGGCGCCTTTCTTTTGCGTCTCGGGCGCCGTGTCAGCGTCGTCCGTGTCGGACTTGTCCGTCTTGGCAGAAGCAAGGATTGAGAAGTCGTCGCAGTTGAGGTCGACGGTGTAGACCTTCTCGCCGTCCTTCTCGAAGCTTCCCTGCTTCAGCGTGCCGCGCGCCACCACGAGATCGCCGGGCTTCGCATAGTCGCGGACATATTTGCGGGCGCTCTCGCTCCAGATCGTGATTTCGTTCCAATACGGCTTGTCTTTCGTCTCGCCGTTGCGGTCTTTGTAGCCGTAGTTGGCGCAGATCGAAACGCGCGTCGTTTGCCCCACTTCACGAGCCTTGCCGATGCGGCCGAGGATCTGGAATTCCGCGAAGGTTTTCATCTTGCTCTCCATCGTTGGGGCGCCAGCCCCGGTTGCGATGGCTGTCCGTGATGGCCGCGAAGGCGACGCCAGAACCGAAGCGCCAAAAGGCGCGAGGCCGGAGCAGAGCGGAGGACCCGAAGGCCGCGGCGATTTTGTTCCGCGCGGAATTGGCGCGCAGCGCCAAGGGGAAAATCGTCGCGGCCGCTGGGTTTTGGGCGGCGACTGCGGCCATAGGACGAAACGCCATGCAACCGGAAGCGGGCGTTCACAAGGAGAGCGATACGCAAAGACGCGGGAAATTCGGATCGTCGGAAACGCTAAGCCCTTGTGAGGCTCGGCGAGCCAGTGCTTCGATGTCAGCGGAGGCGGCAGTCCCGAGACCGTCCGGCGAAGAGAACGACAGCCCCTCTCAGGGCACGAAATCATCTGGACGACGCGGAACGCATATAAAGTCGCGCGTTCAGACCCGCCCGATCACGATGGAGCGACGCCGATGCTGCGGGTCGAAGCGAGACGGCGATGTGACGTCCTCGTCGACGGGAGCCGACGCTCGCTCGAAGCGATGACGCCCGAACAAAACCAATGACGGGGCGGTCGGTGCAAAAGCGGAAAACCCAAGGAGTTTAGGGAGAGCTGGATCGCGTCGGCGCCGCCCGCTGCTCATGCTCTGTCAGCGATCGGCATCGTCATCAGCGCCCCAACGCACCCGGATCGAGGCGATGGAGGCCTTAGCGCCTAGCGATCGCGAGCGCCTCTGAAAATTCGGCGCAAGCGATTTTGCGGTCCAGCTCCGCATGCTCGCTGGCTCGATGACAGGGGCGATACTGTCCCATGAGATTGAGGTAGGTGTCGGGCGAAATTTCCTCGGCCAAGAACCTCGTCACCGTTTTCACGCCGGAGGCTCCGTTCGGCAAGACGAGATGACGCACAAGAAGTCCCCGTTCGGCCAGCCCGTCCGCGTTGACCACGAGGTCGCCGACCTGCCGATGCATCTCGCGCACCGCTTCCCTGTTGACGTGCACATAATCGCGGACATGCGAGTATTTGCGCGCCAAAATCTCATCGCCATATTTCATGTCCGGCATGTAGATGTCGACGACGCCATCGAGCAGCGTGAGCGCCTCGGGACTGTCATAGCCGCTCGTGTTGTAAACGAGCGGCAGACGCAGGCCCCGCTGTGCGGCGATGTCCACCGCAGCGACGATTTGCGCGACGACATGGCTTGGCGTCACCAGATTGATGTTGTGGCAGCCGAGAGCCTGCAATCGCAGCATCGTCTCGGCGAGCTGCTCGTCGCTGGTCTCCTCGCCTTCGCCCTGCCAGGCGATCTCCCAGTTCTGGCAATAGACGCAACGCAGGTTGCACCAGGAAAAGAAGATCGTGCCCGAACCACGCCGGCCGCGCAGGCAATCCTCTTCGCCATGATGCGGCGTGGCCGAATAGACGACCGCCCGCTCGCCGGTGCGGCAGACGGCGCCGCGGATGGAACGACGCCGATCGACCCGGCAATAGCGGGCGCAGAGATCGCAATTTTTCAGATGTTGGCGGGCCGAGCGAGCGCGTTCAGCCAGCTCGCCCGAGCGCAGCAGGCGAAGATAAGCTGGTTCGAACAACCCGCGCCGTTGCGAGTCTGCGGTGGCGCCGACATCAACGGACAAGGCGGCCATCGCGCTGTTCATTGAAAATCCACCCCGACGCTTCCATTTGGAGCCCATGAACAAAACACAAAGCGCACCATTGCGCGAGGCCATTGTCGGCGTTCCCGGCCGTTATTGGGAAAGACTCGCCGATGGCCGCATCCAATGCGACCTCTGCCCCAGATATTGCAAGCTTCACGATGGCCAGCGTGGCCTGTGCTTTGTGCGCGCGCGTCGTGGCGATGAAATCCTGCTCGCCACCTATGGCCGCTCCTCCGGCTTCTGCATCGACCCGATCGAGAAAAAGCCCTTAAACCATTTTCTGCCGGGAACGCCCGTGCTGTCGTTCGGCACGGCCGGCTGCAACCTCACCTGCAAGTTTTGCCAGAACTGGGATATTTCGAAGGCCCGCAGCTTCGACAGGCTGCAATCCGAAGCTTCGCCCGAGGCGATCGTTCGCGCTGCGAGGGCGACTGGTTCGCGCGCGATCGCTTACACCTATAACGATCCCGTGATCTTCCTCGAATATGCGGTCGACGTCGCGAGGGCGGCGCGCGCGCAAGACATAAAGAATGTGGCCGTCACCGCCGGTTATATTTCAGAAAAGGCGCGCGAAGAGTTCTTCTCGGCGATGGACGCCGCCAACATCGATCTAAAGGCCTTCACCGAGGGTTTTTATCGACAGCTGTGCTCCGCCGAACTCGGGCCCGTCCTCGACACGCTCGAATACGTCAAGCGCGAGACCAAAGTCTGGCTGGAGATAACGACGCTGTTGATCCCCGGCTGCAATGACGCTCCTTCCGAGATCGCCGCGCTCTCGGAATGGGTCGCAAGCCGGCTCGGCCTCGACGTGCCACTGCATTTCTCGGCGTTTCATCCGGACTGGAAGATGCATGACGTCCCGGCGACGCCGCGCGCGACGCTCACTCGTGCGCGAGAAATCGCGAAGAGCGCTGGGTTGCGTTACATTTACACGGGCAACGTCCACGACGAGGCGGGCAGAGCACCTATTGCCATGTCTGCGGCACCCGCGTCATCGGTCGCGATTGGTACGAGATAACCTCCTGGGCGCTCGATGACAACGGCTGTTGCCGCAGTTGCGGGACGCGATGCGCCGGCCTGTTCGAAGAGAGCCATGGCTCATGGGGGGCGCGGCGGATGCCGATCGAGTTTGGCGTTGAAGGGTCACCGTCGCGTTCGTCGGCCCCGAACCCGTAAGCTCCTTCACGAACGTCGCAAGTCACAATCTATTGACCGCCGTAACGCCGTTAGTCGACGCCTTCACGCGCCAGTTCGGTGAAAGCTGCAAACAAGCCGGAAGTAACCCGCGTTAGAGGCAAGTTTGTCCGGGGTGTCGCTGGGCATGTGATAATGGCGATATCGATAGAAAGCCGTATCTGTAACCATCATGGCGCGATAGCCTTGGCGCCAAAACGACCGGTGGTCGCTCCAAGAGACGCCTGGGACAGATTGAAACGTCGCCGCGGTCTCTAACGGAAAATCCGAGTTCGCGCGAAACGCCTTTGCAAGCCGATGCATTACCGTCCTTGAACGAAAATTTGAAACGAAGCCGAGGAAATCCGCCCGATCCGGGCAAAAAACAGACTGAACAGCGGCGGGTAGTTTTGGCTGCCAGGCTCGTTGCAGTACCAACCGATGGTCTCGAGCGACGCCATGAGTCTTATGTAATCTCCTCGCCGGCGAGCCGCCGCGGCGTACACCATGCTTCCCTGCTGGTGGCTGGTGAAGAATGGCGCTTCTTCATTGACGAAAGCGACAAAGCGGACTGTCAGCGCCGGCGCGACGCTAGCGAATAGACGCGACATCTCGAGGAGAGCCGAAACGCCGCTAGCGTTGTCGTTGGCGCCGGGACTGCCCATGACCGTGTCGTAGTGTGCGCCCATCAGAAGGATTTCTGGCTGCCGCGCGCCGCCGCTGCGCGTTATCTCAAGATTGAGGCAGGGAACTCCCGAAACTTCGTACGCCAATCGCTCGACAACATAGCCCTGCTGTTCCCATTGACGCTCGATATATGACGCCGCCGCCTGCAGCGCTCGGGGATGATAAATGTTGCGCTCGCCGATCTTGCCAGCTGTTCGACGTGCGCTCGGAGGTTTTGCATCGAGGCTTGCGCTTTGGTCTCCATTGATCGACCCCAGAAGCTTGGGACGCTTCGCTGGCAGTTTGAGATACCACCGTAAGCTCCTGCGGCAGAAGAGACAATTACGCCATTGAGGCGCGATTGGCTATTGGCGTTGGCGGTAAGCCGGCGCGCATGAGTTGGAGCGAGTAAAAATGTACCGACGCTACCGCCGCCTCATGACTGAGGTTGCCGTCGGCATTGGCGGTTGACGCCCGGAGGGTTCAACGGCTGGCGGACGCGTATCGAAGAGAGCGTCGATGACCGCGCATTCGGGCGCTCGTTCTCCGCTGCATTGCGCCGCCATTTCCTCCATCACCCTTTTGAGTCGCTTCAAGTCGGCGATCTTACGCTGAATCTCCGTGAGGTGATCCAGCGTCAGCTCACGAACTTGCGCGCAGGTGTAAGCGTGTCCATCCACGAGGCGAAGCAGGCCGCGAATTTCATCGAGACTGAACCCAAGTTGCCGGCTGCGTCGCACGAAGCTCAAGCGCTTGAGGTGGTCGGCGCCGTAAACGCGGTAGCCACTTGCGCTGCGATCAGGCGCCGGCATGACGCCGATCTTCTCGTAATAGCGGATCGTCTCGATGTTGACGCCGCTTTGCTTCGACAATTCGCCAATCGAGAGCCCATCCTTTTGCTTCATGTCGGGCCTCCTCGCGCTCCCTAAAAATCCTCTTGACCCTGTAGCGGCTACAGGCCCTAGGGTCTGATTACTCCGGCCGAACGGCGCTGGCAAGCAACACGATGGGGGTAGCGGCAATGTGTGACGGCGAAGGTCTTGGTCTCATCCAGATGGCGATGACGCCGATGGGGCTCGCGGCGACGGCAGGCATTGCCGCCCTGTTTTTCCTTTTCATACGTTGGGTTCGCGCCTGAGGTTGGCGCGGGCCAAACCCGAAGGGGCTTCCGGAACGAAACGAGGAAAACCTCCATGTCCGAACAGATCATGTCCGAGACAGCATCCGACCGATCAGCATCCGGCCAACGGGCGGCAGATCGAGCGTCCGGCCGCAAGGCGCTGGCCGCCGGCGGCGTCGCCGCCATCCTGGCGTCGGCCTGCTGCCTTGGGCCGCTGGTGCTGGTGAGCCTCGGATTCAGCGGCGCCTGGCTCGGCAATTTTAAAGTGTTCGAGCCATTTCGGCCGCTGTTCCTTAGCGCGGCGTTCGTCGCGCTGTTCTTCGCCTGGCGTCGAATCTATCGCCCCGCCGCAGCCTGCAAACCAGGAGAGGCCTGCGCCGCGCCGCGGGTGAGGTCGGCCTACAAAATGATCTTCTGGGGCATCGCGGCGCTGATCGGGGCGTCGACCGTCTTCCCCTATGTGCTTCCGCTGTTCTACTGAAAGAGGACCCCGAACATGAAAAAGCTCGCCGCAGTCATCGCTATGGCCGCCGTTTTCAGCATGTCGGCCTTTGCCGCAACGAAGACGGTCACTTTGTCAGTGGCTAACATGACCTGCGCCACCTGCCCGATCACGGTCAAGAAGGCGTTGAGCAAGGTCGAGGGCGTGCAATCAGCCGAAGTGAGCTACGAGAAGAAGGAAGCGGTGGTGACCTACGACGACGCGAAAACAAACGTCGAAGCGCTCACTAAGGCGACCGAAGGGGCCGGTTATCCTTCCGAACTGAAGAAGTGAGCCATGGACGAAACACCTTCGATCAAGACAGCGCTCGCACATTCGTTTGGCGCCGCGATGGGCCACGCCATGCCGCTTCTCGCGCACCTGCGCCATGTCCTCGGGCAACGAATCGGTTCTGAGGAATCCCCCGCCTCGTCCGATCGAAGGCGCGAAGGGAATAGTGTGGTCTTGCAGATCACCGGCATGACCTGCGGCAGCTGCGCGAGTCATATCGAAAAGGTCTTGCTCAAAGCCCCCGGCGTGCATGAGGCGAAGGTGTCCTACGCCGAAGGGACGGCGCGAGTCAGCGGCGACGGGGCGCTCGACCCCGCGGCGCTTTCCGCCGCTGTGCGTGCGGCAGGCTATGAAGTAGCGGTCGAGAAAAGCGCCGATGCGGGCCGCCCCCCAGAAAAGCGGCGCGAGGAAACGCCCGGCGGAACCCAGAATAGAGAGCAACGGGGCGCGCCGCTCCACGTGGCCGTCATCGGCAGCGGCGGGGCTGCGATGGCGGCCGCGCTGAGAGCCGTCGAACGCGACGCGCGCGTCACGCTGATCGAGCGCGGCACAATCGGCGGCACCTGCGTCAATGTCGGCTGCGTGCCGTCCAAGATCATGATCCGCGCCGCCCATATCGCGCATCTGCGCCGCCACAGCCCATTCGACGAAGGGATCGCCGCCGCGGAGCCCGCAATCCTGCGCGAACGGCTGCTGGCCCAGCAACAGGCGCGCGTCGAGGAGATGCGCCACGCCAAGTACGAGAATATCCTGGAAAGCACGCCTGCCATCGCGGTGTTGCGTGGCGAAGCCCGATTCAAAGACGGCCGCAGCCTCATCGTCCGGCTGAACGAAGGCGGCGAAAGCGAAATCAGTTTTGACCGCTGCCTCATCGCCACGGGCGCGAGCCCGGCTGTTCCGCCCATTCCCGGACTGAAAGAGACGCCCTACTGGACCTCGACCGAGGCGCTGGCGAGCGACACAATCCCTGCGCGCCTAGCGGTGATCGGCTCGTCGGTGGTAGCCGTCGAACTGGCGCAAGCTTTTGCGAGGCTTGGCGGCAAGGTGACGATCCTCGCGCGCAGCACGCTGTTCTTCCGCGAAGACCCAGCGATCGGCGAGGCGGTCACGGCCGCTTTCCGGGCGGAGGGCGTCGAAGTGCTGGAGCACACGCAAGCGAGCAACGTGGCGTTCGCGGACGGTGAATTCGTGCTCACCACGGGGCAAGGCGAACTGCGTGCCGACAAGCTGCTGATTGCCACGGGCCGTGCGCCCAACACGCGGGGGCTGGCATTGGAAGCCGCTGGGGTCGCCGTCGACCCACAGGGCGCAATCATCGTCGACACGCACATGCGCACCGGCGTGCCCCACATCTACGCCGCTGGCGACTGCACGAACCAGCCGCAGTTCGTTTATGTCGCGGCGGCGGCCGGCTCGCGTGCGGCCATCAATATGACCGGCGGCGACGCCACCCTTGATCTGACCGCCGTGCCGGCCGTGGTGTTCACCGATCCGCAGGTCGCCACCGTAGGCTACAGCGAGGCGGAAGCGCACTATGAGGGCATCGAGACCGACAGCCGCACACTGACGCTCGACAATGTGCCGCGCGCCTTAGCGAATTTCGACACGCGAGGCTTCATCAAGCTTGTCGCCGAGGCAGGCTCGGGCCGGCTCATTGGCGTGCAAGCCGTGGCGCCGGACGCGGGCGAACTCATCCAGGCGGCGGTGATCGCCATTCATGCACGGATGAGTGTACACGACCTCGCCAATCAGCTCTTCCCTTACCTAACAATGGTCGAGGGCCTGAAGCTCGCCGCGCAGACCTTTAGCAAGGACGTGACGCAACTGTCCTGTTGCGCGGGGTAAGCGATGAAAGAGCGCTTGACGCCCTGTTGCAATGGCGATCCTGCCGACTGGCGTCCGCTGAACGCGAGGCAGCGCCGAGCCAGGCTGATCGTCGGTGTCGCCCTGCTGTCGCTGGCTCTGGCTCTCCCCTGGTCAGCCGTCAGCTGGATCGCGCTGGCCGTCATCGCAGGCTGGCTTGGCGCGACCCACATCCTCGCGGCGGCGATGGCCTATCCCGGTTGCCCGGAACTCGGGGCGGCGCCCAGTCTTCTGCTCGGCCGCTGGGTGAGGATCGGCTGCTCTCCATGGCGGTGGTTGGACGCGAGATTTCGCCTGGCAGCGTAATGAGCGCCGCCGCAAGTGTTCGACGACTTGATGCTACCCGCTTTGATCGGTCAAGCGGCTTGGCCAAGGTCTCCCTCGCGAGACTTGGCGGGCGCGCTATATGCTGGGGGGATCGTCATCAAACTCGCCAGGGAGTTCCAGGCTCAGAGATGGCTGAGACGGCAGAGGCTCAACCAAACCGCCGCGACATACTTTACGTCGCCACAGGCGCAGCCGCCGCCGCGGGCATGGCCGGAGCCGTCTGGCCGCTTATTGCGCAAATAAGTCCCGACGCCTCGACGCTGGCGTTGTCTTCCGTAGAGGTCGATATCTCCGGCATTGCTGAGGGGCAAATCGTCACGGTGAAATGGCGCGGCAGGCCGGTCTTCGTGCGTCATCGCACGAGGCAGGAGATCGAGGCGGCGCAAAATACGCCGCTCTCGGACCTTAGCGATCCCCAGCCCGACTCCGCGCGCGTAAAAAAGCCAGAATGGCTCATCGTCGTCGGCATCTGCACGCATCTCGGCTGCATACCTATCGGTTACGAGGGCGAATATGGCGGATGGCTCTGCCCCTGCCATGGCTCCGTCTTCGACACATCCGGGCGAATTCGCGCCGGCCCCGCGCCAACCAATCTCGAAGTGCCCGAATACGCTTTCATCAGCGCCACCCGAGTCAAGATCGGCTGACAGGGGCGTCTCATCGTTCCTCACCATCAGACAAGATGCGCGAACAAATGCTTCACAATGCGCGCTTGGGGCAAAGATTGCGTCGCTTGATTCGAAATACAACGCCGATTATGTTTATGCCTATCCGAAAGAAGCAACCATGCTGCGTTGGTTCCGCTCCTTGATTGTCGTTCTTGCCGTGCTGGCCGTGTTGGCGAGCGGGACAAGCAGGGCGTTGGCGGACCGCATCGACAAATGTGATGACATGACGGTGGACATGGTCATGGACGATTGCATGATGGGTGATAGCGATCAACATGGGACCATACCCGGTTGCCCGCCGCTCGCGTGCATACCGACGCACATTATTCAGCCTCCCCAAGGCAACTTCATTTCTCCTGTCGTCATACAGCTCATATCGATGTTCCCGCCGCGCGACGACCTTGAGCGCCGCGGGCTTTCCGGCCCACCAGACCTTCGCCCTCCAATCGTCTGAATCCGCGGCATTCGGCTTTAGCTGCGCCACGTCGAGCAATCGAGACGCGCCGTTCGATAGCGCATCTCTCGCTGATGAGAGCGTCGCCGCCGATTCAAGCTGCGGGCAACCCACAACGAAATATCACAAATATTGCAAGCGCCGCCTCCTAAGCAATAATCAGCACTAGGAGAACAAGCTTATTTGTTAGTTTATACGTAACACCTTATTTGGTAATTATTATTGTTGCCCGACTTGAGGCGTTTAATACTCAGGCTTATATCAATAAATGTTGACGACAACTGTGGAAGAGGGATGCGACGAGGCCGTCATCCCACATTTTTGGTCGCGCAAGAGGAGTTACCCTAATGAGGAAAAGATTAAAATCTCTGGCTCTCGTGGGCGCCGTCCTGACGTCGACGTCTCTATACGGCCTTGCTCCGTCGCAGGCGCAAAATCACGGTGGCTGTTTCGTGACGCTTAGCCCGACGGAGGCCACACGCGGCATCCGTCATTGGCGCCCACCGTCCTCATGCGTCGACTGGTATAAACGCATCGAACAGCTGCGACCGACCCAGGCCGACCCCCAGGAAGCTCCTTGGGTGCATGTCGTCGTTCGGAAAATCAACCTCCCCGCGAGTCGCATCACGGTTTCGCATGGGGCCATCCCGCAAATCCGCATGCCGGCGATGACGATAAACTTCGCGGTCGCCGACACCGCCCGTCTCGCCACGCTCCACGAAGGCGATGAGGTCGATATCCAGTGCGAGCATGGCGGTGGGGTGGTGAGAGTCGTCAACTTCCGTATGTAGCGGTGCGATTCGGGCTTAATGAACCGGCTGTGATTGTCATCGACGATTGTGGCCGGCTCCACGCCGAAGGCCCCAACGCCTGTTCGTTCATTCCAGTGATCGCTGCCAAGATCGTCTGAAATGGCAGGCGCGGTCCAAATCAGGAGAATAAAGCATGTCGCATGACCATGAGCATTACGTCGCTGATAGCCGGCCATTTCTGAAGACGCTAGCTGGGTGGGCGCTGATCGCTTTTCTCGCGATCGGCGGGTTCTATCTCGTCACGGAGCATACAGCGCATCTCTTCGGCTTTCTGCCTTATGCGCTCCTTCTCGCTTGTCCGCTGATGCACATGTTCATGCACGGAGGCCATTCCGGGCATGGCGGCCATCATCCTCGCGAGCGTGACCCAGCGAACGGCGGCGACCGGTCCTCACGAAACGAAACGGAAGAAAATTAGCCATGAGCCACGACACTCCTGCTTACGGCCTTTGGTCGCTCGTCATCATCAACACAATATTCTTCATCTTCTTCGCCGCGAGCTTCAGCGTCGGCGGATGGAAAAAGAACTGGCGATCGCTTGGGCCCTATTCGGCTTTTATCCTGGCGCTCTTCGCGGAAATGTATGGCTTTCCGTTGACGATCTATTTCCTATCGGGATGGCTCGCAACGCGTTACCCGAACCTAGACTTGTATTCCCACGAGGCCGGCCATCTATGGTCCACCATCTTTGGACTGAAAGGCGACCCGCATTTTAGCCTTCTCCATATTTTCAGCCTGGTAGCGATCGCCGGCGGGTTCATCCTTCTCGCCCAATCGTGGAGGCGACTCTATGACGCGCAAAAACGCGGCGTCGTGGCGACGACCGGACCTTATGCCCATATCCGTCACCCGCAATATGTCGGGTTCGTCGCCATTATGTTTGGCTTCCTGTTGCAATGGCCAACAATCCCGACCCTCGTCATGTTCCCGATCATGACGTTCGTTTACGCGCGGCTGGCGCGCCGCGAGGAGCAAGATTCACTCGAACGTTACGGAGACCCCTACCGCGTCTACGTGGAACGCGTGCCGGCGTTCATTCCAAAATTGTCGGGAACGCGATCCCCTCAACGCAGACGCCTCCCTTGACTGAACCCGACGCTATCGGCGCGTCCTGACGGAGTACGGCTATGACCGCCAATCAGAAAGCCATGAGCTGCGAGCATTCCAAAGAAGGCGTGCGCGCGCTCGCCACACCAATCGGCGCTTCGTCGGCCATTACTAACGGGGACGCGATCCCGAGGTTCACGGCCCACGATCAAAGCGACGCGTCCGCAAGCCTGATCGCCTACCAGCGCGATTTCGCCGAGCGCTCAATCCTCTTCTTGGACGCTCTACGCCAGCGCGCGGACAATCTGCTCGAACACGATCGCCTCGGCTTGCCTGCGCTGCTCAACTTCAAATGGGAGATGCTCATCGATGCGCGCGCTTTCGAGCATCCGGCCAATTACGCGCTTCTAAGAATTACGGAGGCGCATGGGCATCATGCCGAGACATGCCTCCAGACTGAAAAACCCCCCGTCCTGATTGTCGACCCGCGCGCGGGGCACGGACCGGGCATTGGCGGGTTCAAGCGCGAGTCCGAAGTCGGCATGGCGCTGCTCGAAGGCCATCCCGTCTATTTTGTAATCTTCTTTCCGGAGCCTTGCGAAGGACAGACGCTCGCCGACGTGCTGCATGCGCTGCGGCGCTTCGTCGAAGAGGTCGCGCGTCGTCATCCGGGCAAGCCGCCGATCCTCTATGGTAATTGCCAGGCCGGCTGGGCCATTACGCTGCTATCGGCCGACTGTCATGGCCTTGTGGGGCCGGCTGTTCTCAACGGCTCGCCGGTTTCCTATTGGGCCGGTGAATCCGGCTTCAATCCGGCGCGACTCGCCGCTGGTCTGCTCGGCGGCGTGTGGCTGACACATTTTCTGGCCGATCTCGGCAACGGGCGCCTCGACGGCGCCTGGCTCGCGCAGAATTTCGAGACGTTGAAGCCTGGAAATGCGCTTTGGGACAAATACGCTAATCTTTTTTCGCACATCGACGCCGAGCGCGAGCGCTTCCTAGATTTCGAGCGCTGGTGGAGCGGGTTTCACAGCCTGAGCCGCGAGGAAATCCTTGCGATTGTAGAGAATCTATTCATTGGCGATCAACTCGAGCAAGGCGTGTTTCGCGTTTGCGCCAATTGCTTCGCGGACCTGCGCAAAATCAAAAATCCTCTGGTGATCTTTGCCTCCTATGGCGACAATATCACGCCGCCGCATCAGGCGCTCGGCTGGATCCCGTTCGTCTATAAGAACACGGGAGATCTCAAGGCCGCCGGGCAGCGAATTATCTACCTCACCAACCCTCACGTCGGCCACCTCGGCATATTTGTCTCAGCGTCAATCGCCCGCTTCGAGCATCGCGCTATTTTGGAGGGCCTCGACGACATCGCGGCGCTGCCGCCGGGTCTTTATGAAATGAAGATAGAAAACCCGGGTGGCGATCCTGATTGCCATAGGCCAAAATATTCAGTCCGCTTCGAACCCCGCGACGTCTCAGAGCTGAAGTTCGATTACCCAGTCGAGGCGTTCGAACGCGTCCGCGCCGTCTCACAAATCGGGAATTTGTTCTACTCCACATTCGTCAGCCCGTGGGTGAATGCGCTATCGAACCCCTGGACAGCGAATTATTTGCGCTGGATGCATCCAATGCGGACAACCCGCTACTTGCTGTCGGAGCAATTCTCGCCTTGGATGTATGGAGTCGCGGAAATTGCACGGATGGTCGAGAAGGGGAGAACGCCGCTGGCCGAGACGAACTCTTTTCTCGTTCGCGAACGAGAGGTGGCGGGACGAATATCAACCGCTCTCGATGAATTTCGGGCGTGGCGAGACGCAGCCGAGGAACAGGTCTTCGCGCTGCTCTATGGCTCCCAGCCAGGGATAAGACGGCAGCGAAAGGAATCTGCCAACCGGGAACATGTTCACGTCGCGGATGGCGCGGCCTTGGTCATTCAGGACATGAAACCGATTCAGGCCGCCGAAGGCAAGATGGCGGAGCCGTAGCGTCATGCCCACGTCTGCAAAGTCTCTCGAGCATCTCATCGAGACGGCGAAAGAACTGGGACCGATCGGAGTCGCGGTGGCGGATGCCGCGCAAGGCCTGGTCGTTGAGACGCTGAAGAAAGCTCAGCAATTGGGCTTCGCCGGCGCGGCTCGCTTCGCTCGCCCTCGCGGCGCTGATCCATCACCGGATGCCGCGGCAGCCGATGCATCTCCGGGTTTCGGCGTCGAGCCTCCCCTGCGCTCCACAACCTGAGCAGGACTGCTGTCCGATGTTGGAGTGACGATCTTCGCCGACGAAGATTGCGAGATCGCCAGAGGAGCGGAGCCCAATAATTCTGGGAGGAAGCAATGGCAAAGAAAAATCATGATGCCAAACCCGTGGAGGTTGCTCCCGAGATCAGCAAGGATGAGTATCGGGCGACATTGCAGGTCTTGCAGGTAGAGCTGGTCAAGTTGCAGAAACACTTCATCGAATGCAACGACAAGATCTTGGTTCTGATCGAGGGTCGCGACGCCGCCGGCAAAGATGGAGTGATCAAACGGATTGTCCAGCATCTGAGCCCACGCGAAACGCGTGTCGTGGCGCTGGGAAGGCCATCCGATCGCGACCGCACGGCTTGGTATTTCCAGCGTTACGCGCCTCATTTGCCCGCGGCTCAGGAATTCGTGCTGTTCAACCGCAGTTGGTACAATCGGGCCGGCGTCGAACGCGTGATGAATTTCTGCACCGACGTGGAATACGAGGAGTTTATGGACACCGTTCTCGACTTCGAGCACATGCTAGTACGGTCGGGAATAAAGCTTCTCAAATACTATCTCGATATCAGTCGAGATGAACAAAAGAAACGACTGAAAGATCGCCACGAAGATCCGCTCAAGCAATGGAAAGTGAGCCCGATCGACGCGCAAGCTATCAAGCACTGGGACGACTACAGCATCGCGCGAAATGAGATGTTCGCGCGTACGCACAATCCAGTCACGCCCTGGACTGTTGTACGGGCCGACGTCAAGCGGTTGGCGCGTTTGAACCTTATCAAGGACCTGTTGTCGCGATTGCATTACTGCGACAAGGATGCGGCGTCGCTTCTGGTAAATCCCCAGATCGTTTTCCAATATGAGGAAACATATATTCGAAACCGCATGATCTCCGCCTGAACCGGAAATTTCGTCGGAAGAGCGCCCGAAATGAGAAGATGACAGCTCGATAAGGAGGAACTCCATGACCGCTCCGGCCGCTGAAAGTAATACTTCGCGCGACGGGCCGTGTCCGGCGACGAGTCTAACAGTAGAGCGCCTGCACAACGTTTCGATTTGCGCATAGGGGGATGAGCTGCGGCCAATATGCTCTGATATCGAATAGGCCCTGACAAAAATCGAGGGCGGAACAACCTTCGCGTGGGAGGATCCAATGGCAGCCGACGCCCAACACGTCGTATGGTTCGAAGAGATTACGCGTCACGACGTAGCGCGCGTTGGCGGCAAGAACGCCTCGCTTGGTGAAATGGTCGGCAATCTCGCCGCAAAGGGCGTCAAGGTCCCGCCCGGGTTTGCGACGACGGCCGAGGCCTATTGGCGCTTCATCGACAGCAACGGATTGAGGGCGACAATGGCCGATGCTCTCGCCGAACTCGAAGCCGGCGGCCTATCGCTCGCCGAAGCAGGCCAAACCATCCGCCGCGCCATTTTGCGCGGCAGTTGGTCGCCCGAAATGGCTGATGCGATCACGAGCGCCTACCGCGACCTCTGCCGACGCCTGGGCAAGGCGGAAGCCGACGTCGCCGTCCGTTCGAGCGCAACGGCGGAGGACCTTCCCGACGCCAGCTTCGCGGGACAACAGGAGACCTATCTCAATATTCGGGGAGAACAGGCCCTGCTCGAGGCATGTCGGCGCTGTTACGCCTCGCTCTTCACCGATCGTGCGATCAGCTACCGCAAGGCGAAAGGGTTTGACCATATGAAGGTCGCGCTTTCGGTCGGGGTTCAAAGCATGGCGCGTTCCGACATTGGCGGCGCAGGCGTGATGTTTTCGATCGACACGGAAACCGGCTTCGACAAGGTGGTTTTGATCAACGCGGCCTGGGGTCTTGGCGAGAATGTCGTTCAGGGCGCCGTCGACCCGGACGAATATCTGACGTTCAAGCCATTTCTCTTCGACGCCGCGCTGTCGCCGATCGTGGAAAAAAAGCGCGGCGACAAGGCGGTCAAGATGATCTACGCCAGCGACGGCGACCATCCGACGCGCAACGTTCCGACCTCCAAGGCCGAACGCGCCGCCTTTGTCCTCAGCGACCAGGATATCCTGACCTTGTCGCGCTGGGCCTGCGTCATCGAAAACCATTACGGCCAGCCCATGGACATGGAATGGGCCAAGGACGGCGAGACCGGCGAACTTTTCATCGTGCAGGCGCGACCGGAGACTGTGCAGTCACGCCGCGAAGCGAACGCCCTGAAGACATATCGGATCAAAAGCAAAGGCCGAAAGATCGTTTCGGGACTCGCCATCGGCGACGCCGTGGTGGCGGGCAAGGTCTGCGTGATCGAAAGCGCTCGCGACATCGCGCGCTTCGTCGACGGCTCCATCTTGGTCACGCAAACGACCGATCCAGATTGGGTGCCGATCATGAAACGGGCCGCAGCGATCATTACCGATCACGGCGGTCGGACGTCACATGCGGCCATCGTCAGTCGCGAGCTTGGTCTGCCAGCGATTGTCGGGGCCGGCGACGCGACGCATGTCCTGCATGATGAACAGCTCGTAACCGTGTCCTGCGCGGAGGGCGATCTGGGGTTCGTCTATGAAGGCGTGGCCGACTATGAAACCGAAGGTCTCGACCTCGCCGCTATTCCAACGACGCGCACCAAGATCATGCTCAACCTTGCCGATCCAGCGGCGGCGTTTCGCTGGTGGCGCATACCTGCCGATGGAGTCGGTCTTGCGCGCATGGAGTTCGTCATCAACAACCACATCAAGATTCATCCCATGGCTCTCGTCCACTATGACACGCTAAAGAACGAAGACGCCAAAAGCAGCATCGCGCAATTGACCTTCGGATATGAAGATAAGACCGAATATTTTGTGGATCGGCTCGCCCATGCGCTCGCGCGCATCGCAGCCTCGCGCCATCCGGCTCCCGTGATTGTGCGGATGAGCGACTTTAAAACCAACGAATACGCCAATCTGATCGGCGGCGCCGAGTTTGAGCCTAAGGAAGAAAATCCGATGCTCGGCTTTCGCGGCGCCTCCCGCTATTACTCTCCGCGTTACCGAGAAGGGTTCGCGCTCGAATGCCGCGCCATCCGCCGCGTGCGCGAGCAGATGGGATTCAAGAATATCATCGTGATGATCCCTTTCTGCCGTTCAACGAAGGAAGCAGACCGCGTCCTCGAGGTCATGGCGGCCAATGGTTTGAAGCGTGGCAACGACGGCCTTCAAGTCTATGTGATGTGCGAAATCCCTTCCAACGTGATTTTGGCGAAGGCCTTCGCCGAGCGTTTCGATGGCTTCTCGATCGGCAGCAACGACCTGACCCAGCTCACGCTCGGCGTCGACCGCGATTCGACAGATTTGGCGAATCTCTTCGACGAACAGGATGAGGCGGTGAAATGGATGATTCAAACGGTCATCGCCGAAGCCCGCAAGGCCGGCGCAAAGGTCGGCCTATGCGGACAGGCGCCCAGCGACCATCCCGAGTTCGCCGAGTTTCTCGTCGCATGTGGGATCGACTCCATGTCGGTCACGCCGGACAGTTTCATCGCGGCGAAGCGCCACGTGGCGGCGGCGGAGGACGCAGAGATAGAGATGAAGATCAAATAGGCGTTAGGGACCAGATGCCGAAGGCTGAACCCTATTGGCCATATCAATGAACTGGCGAAACGTTGATGCGCGAATTTCGCTAAGACGACGAAAGTGAAGTCGGGGTTTTTCGCGGTTCGCGAGACGACCTCAATCGCCGCGTCTCTCAGCTGTCAAGACACAGGGGGCGGACATGAAAATCGTGATCTTTGAAGCCGAATCGCGCGAACGAGCAGCATTCGATAGCTTGACCTCTACCGCTGAACTGCGGCTCGTCGCCGAGCCGCTTGCCGCCGCCAATGTACATAGCTTCTCGGATGCAGAATTGATTTCAACATTCATCTATTCGGAGCTCAGCCGCGGGATCCTCGAACAGCTCCCATCCCTGAAGCTGATCTCGACTCGATCGACCGGATACGATCACATCGACATGGCCTATTGCGCGGAGCGCGGAATCACCGTCTGCAACGTCCCAAGTTACGGCGAAAACACGGTTGCCGAGCACGTCTTCGCGCTTCTGCTTGCTCTCAGCCATCGCCTCTTCGAGGCCGTGGAACGCGCGCGTTCCGGCCGATTCTCGCCTGAAGGCCTGCAAGGCTTCGATCTCGCGAGCAAGACGATCGGCGTCGTTGGCGCAGGAAGCATTGGCCGCCATGTGATTCGCATCGCCAAAGGATTCGGAATGAATGTGCTCGCTTACGACGTGACGACCGATTCGCAGCTCGTCGAGCATCTCGGATTCCGCTACGCGACCTTTGATGAGCTGCTCGCGCACTCGGATGTGATCACGCTCCACGCTCCGGCGACACCCGCGACTTATCATCTGCTCTCGGCCAAGACGTTCGCACGGATGAAGAACGGCGTCATCATCGTCAACACGGCGCGCGGAAGCCTGATCGATTCTCTTGCGCTGATCCAAGCGCTCCGCTCGGGCAAGGTGGCTGGCGCCGGACTCGACGTCTTGCCCGACGAGCCTTTGATCCGCGAGGAGGCCGAACTTATCTGCTCGATCTTCTGCAATCAGCACGACCTGCGCGATCTCGTGGCGGATCATGTACTGCTGCGGATGCCAAACGTAATCGTTACGCCGCATAGCGCTTTCAATACAAGGGAAGCCGTAGGTCGAATAGTCGAGACCACGGTCGCAAATATCCACGCCTTCCTCGAAGGCCATCCGCAGAACATCGTTAGCAAATCGCCATCGCGCATGAACTAAGCGTCGAGCTATTGATCATCGAAGTCCGCCGGGCCAATGTCATGGCGAAAGCGGGAAGCTTTAGGTCTTGCGGATGCTGATCGAGCTTAAAGGGTCGGCGGGAGACGGGCTATTGTCTCACTCGGAATTTTTGGCGGTCGGAGTTGATCCCACGCTCGCGCAAGAACTCCTAGCCGCTAAGGTCACGTTTTCCGGAACGTCAATTACACCGGAATATCGCCGCTGCTCTCCTGGCTCATCCTCGTTATGATCTTCATTCTCGTCTATGGACTGTTTGTCTAGACGAGCGGGGCAAGGCGATCATGTCGGTCGCCAGAACAAGGCTAAGGTCTTGGTCCGCAGCATGCAGTGGCAAGTGAGGAATCCAATACGGATATCGACAATCGCATAAGCGGCGCCTTCGACGAGTCGATCTCGAATCGGTTCACGTGGCAGGCGTTTCCACGGAGGCGATGGATGACAGCGGCTTCATTGCCCGCCAAAAGGTCAGCGACTTCCACCACCGCCCCTCGACTGTGACTGATTCAAACCCAGCCTCACGCAGATAGATCGGTATCTTTCCTTCGAAGGCGTCGGCCGAGGTCTCGACGTGCGACAGCGGCCGCAGGACAATCCGCCACAGCACGCTGTCGGACCGGTCTAAGTCGACTACAATCAACCGTCCGCCCGGCCGAAGGACACGGCCAATTTCCTTGAGGCCGCTTCGCTTCACTTCGGCTGGCAGGTGATGGAGGACCAAGCTCAATAGTGCCGCGTCGAAGCTGGCTTCCTCGAAAGGAAGCTCTTCGACAGCAGCCAATTCGAAGGTCGCCCGACTTCCTTCCTGAGCGGCATTGCGGCGGGCGATCCCCATCATCCTCGGACCAGGATCGAAGCCGATGACTCGACCCGAAGAGCCGACCGCCTCGGCGGCAAGACGGGTCCATACGCCAGTTCCGCAACCGGCATCGAGGACGCGCTCGCCGGCCTTTAGGGCAGCCACCTCGAGAATTTGCCTCCGGAAAGCGCGACCCAATCCGAGCAACGTGCATAAACGGTCGTAAAAGGGCGCGATCCACTCGATGGTCACGCCATCGGTTTCCGGCGCTAGCTCACTTCCGGCCTCCGGTTGGGACCAACTGAAAATCAAGCCCCATAATATGACGAGCGGACATCCAAGCAGCGCCGTAACGGCCAATGCATGCCACCAGGTGAGTCCGAAAGCGAGCAGAATGGTGACGGCGACCGCCAAGGATAGTATCGGGTAGAGCCAGGCGTGGTCACGTCTCGATGTTCTCCGCATGTCGTTCGTCCCATCAAGTTTTGAAAACCTGCTCCAGTTTCAGCGGCCCGATCTCGCTATCATACAAAAGGGGCTTAATGAATGCCGGCAGCGACGATCGGGTTCCGGGACGATCGGGGCTACACGCCCACACGCGGCAGCCTGGCTTATCGATGGCTTTCATGGCTGTGCTCTCTAGCTTGTGTCGAACCGGCCATCCGTTCCAGACGGGACGTTGGCGATCAGTCAAATTTCACCCGATCCGGCGAGCGGAAGTAGAAAAAATGGTCCTCGCACTTGGACTGCACCGCTATGATCGAGTGCCCTACCGCACGTTTCAAAGCCGCAGCGCTAACACCTGACGCATATCGGCAAGCTATATAACATCGCCGCCGGTCTGAATGCGCAGCGTCTGATAGAGGACGTGGCGGACATTGCCGAAGCTCAATGCCTGATCGTTAGCCAAATAGACAGTCCTGTGGATCAGCCTCAGGCGATCGAGGTCTCCGTGCGCGGTTCCGGTCGGGCGAGCGAGTTGGGGAACGAGATCACGGCGACTGTTGCGGATGAGCTTTCCCGTCTCGAATCCGTCACCGAGGAGCTAACCAGGGGCGCCTTGGCGGTCGGGCGCTGGCCGCTGCGGCAAGACCGCTGACGCTCCACGGCGCGGCGCCTATTCAGGCGTCTTGACACCCCCCGCGAGCTTGCGACATCAGCACGCCATCAAACGGCGGGCCGCTCTCCTGCTCGCAAACGCTGCGACAAAAGCAGCATAGCTCCAGGCTAGGTTCGTTGCGGACGTTTGCGCGCCAGTCGTCTGATCGAATTGCTCGGACAATTCTCCCGAGGCCGGCGTATGCGTTCGCACCATGGCCATGAACATATCGCCGCGATCGAGAAATGCTTCGAAGAGCCTCTCTCTGAACGGTGGTTCGACCGACGCAGCCGCGAGCGCCACGGGCGGCATGGCGAGCATATAGGCCAAAATAGTCCGGTTTTGTTGCGAAACCGGAATCATTGCCCCTCTGCCGATTGCTTCCGCGAAGCGAAAGTAAAATTGTGCCGCTCCGAGCGTTGAAAAATAATAGGCTCCGCCGCTGTAATATGAATCGCCGGCATAGCGTCCCATCGCAGGAGCGCAATCTGACGCACGCTCCTGGTTGATCCGATATTCTTTTGCAAAAAGCTGCTCGAGCCGCGCCAGCGTGGCAAGCGCCTTCGGATCGAGGACGCTGTGAGGCCCCTCCGCCCGCGCCGCATGAATCACGCCAAGAGGCACAGCCATGTCGAGCAGCCTCCCAGGCTCGGCGTTCTGCCTATTCGCCGCGTTGGCGAAGCGGCAGACATAAACGCCTTCATCCGGATCAAAATGGGCGTCGAGACGCTGACGGATTTCTTGCGCAGCCGCGCGATAGGCTTGCGCACGCGTCACGTCGCCAGCCGCCTCCATCCATGCCGACCCATCGGCAAGCGCCGCATATTGCACGAGGCGCGTGTGATAATGATGACCCGCAACTTCTTCCCAAAGATCGAAACAGGGCTCTCGCCAATGCTGAAGCGTATAGTCGAGATCGAATTGGAGCAACGTTGTTACCGACGCCTGGTCTATGCGATCACGAAACGCGTCAAGCAGGAAAAAGCGCAAGACGGCGAGTGCGCGCAACGCTGGTCCATCATTTTGCGGACGGGCCCAATTGAGAATGTCGAGCGTCCCGTCCGCATTGTAACGCGCTTCGCCGAGGACGCGGTCACCATAGACTTGGCTAAGATCACGGTCGCTGCGCGCGTGAGGGAGGTAAGCCGGATCAATCGCTTGGCGATAATCGCCACGACGCAAAAAAGCGCGGCCATCGAGTTGACAAAGACCAAGGCTGAAATTGACAAAATCGACGAGATAACGGGTCGCATCCGATCCCAGCGTCTGTTCCGCGAGCAATACGCGTAAAGCGTCAATGACAATCGCTGAATCGCGCACCCAATGGAAAAAATAGTCCGGATTTGGATCGTAAGAAGCGAACTCGGGAGACGCCAGGACGGACCCAGGCGCTGGCCGAATGGTCTGCCCAAAATGGCAGCGAACTTTGACGAGTTCGGTTGCTGAAACCGCCCTGAGCATGGCGGCGGCGGAGAGCAGATATTGCCGCTCCATCCATTCCAAAAGCGTGCCCGCATTGTCGCTCATCGCATTTTCTTTGACCGCTGGCTTTTACAGCTACCTGCGGGGTCCTATTTGAGATGCGGGCTTTGAAATCCGAGCCGACGCAATCCGACCTGCACATCGGGATCCTTCATGAAAAGATCCCATAACAGACCTGTGCGGTGATTTTCGATCATCGCGACGATAGGTCCCTGGTCGATTGCAAGATAGGTATGGGAGAACCAATCGGCGTCCTCGCTGAACGCATCGGTAAAACCAAAACGACCCCAAAGCCTGTCGCCAAGCTTATCGTAAAAATGCCGCATGGCGCGAAGCGCCGCTTCCGGCGCATATGGGAAACTCGACAATGCCGCGGTCGGCGCAATCACGCCATTGTCCTCATCCGGCGCATGCCGCTTGCAACATTGCACACTGACGTGCCCGCTCCCGCACGCACGAGCGCATTTATCGTCTCCCGGCGCGTGCACGTAGTAACCCCCGGGATCGTCGCTCGCCGTGAGGCCCCAGCAGGATGGTCCATAACCCTTGTGATTCCCGGGATTGCGGACGCAATGTTCAATATTGATCCGCACATGATGCGTATTCTGTCGCCAGTAGTTGGCGTAGACATCCTCGAGCCCACGCGGATCGAGGCCGCAGAAGGAATAATGGCAAAAGAACAAGGGCCCGCCATAAGGAGGGCCGAGCGGCAATTCCATGTCGTAATAAAAATGGCCGTTCAAAAAGCTCCGGCTCTGCGCCCAGCCGTCGTGATAGACTGACGAGTCCATTGGATAGCGCGGCGAGGCGGCGGCAAGGACATAAGTCAATAGGCATTCGTTCCAGCCGCGGATTTCATGAGCAAGGCTGAAACCATTGTTGGGGCTCCAATGCCAAGTCAGTACGCTATGTCCTTCGCGGACGTGCCAGTTCCATTCCACATCGAGCCACAGGCAAGTGATGCGGTCGCGCAGACTTTTCTCGGCGGACGTATCGCGATCGAAATATTGTCGCGCGCACAACAGGCCCTGAAACAAAAGCGCGGTCTCGACGATATCGCCGCCGTCGTCTTTCCGACTGAAGGGTATGGTCGCGCCGCCGGCGCCGCCGCAGCTGTAGCACGACACTCCGGCTCGGGGCGCGCAACAGGCGCCGGTTCGGCCATTCATGAAGTGCGGAAAATGACCGTGATAACAGGGCGCGCGTTCCAGGAGATTGAGCATGAGCGCAAGACGCGTCAGAGCTTCATCCCGAGTGAGCCATCCCCTTTCCGTCGCGGCGATGATGGCCATGACGCCAAAGCCGGAACCTCCGATCGCGACGCAATCATCCTGTGGCTCTTCAAGGAGGCTGATGTGATCACGCGCAAGGCCGCTCGCGGGATGCGCGCCCTCCCAAAAATAGAGGAACGTTTGCCGCTGCACGAGATCAAGCAGCGCCTCATCCGATAAGACCGGCCTTTGTTGGGGGATGATCCGGTTGTTTTGAGCGATTGTCATCGGCTAACGATCCTACGGAGCATGGACGCCATGCGGGTTTATTTATTGTCTATCTGCAAGGATGGCCCTCCGCCTTCGGGCTTCTGGATCACATGGCAAGCAGGGAGCCCTTAGTCGCTGACCTTGAGGATTCATGGTCAAGTAAAGAACACGCGTATAGAACTCGTCCTTAGCCTGCGGTCCGCTGATGTGAACGAGGGTTGTTGCCGCCCAATCCTGCTCGAAGATGTCGAAAAGCGTTTTGCGCGCCTGCGGAGCAAGTGACTCGATCGCCTCATCGACAAAGACCCAACGCGGCTTGTGAAGCAAAACGCGCGCGAAAGCGAGACCTTGTTGTTCCGGCTCGCTCAGTTCCCTGTCCCATCGCGCGATACGATCGAGCCAGCGCGATAGATGTGACAGGCCCATTTTCGTTAAAGCTGCGATGAACTCCTGATCCGAGAAGCTGCGTGGCGGAGCCGGATACGAGAGAGCGTCGCGCAGAGCGCCATCAGGTATATAAGGTCGCTTGGGCATGAACATGACGCTCTGCGCCGGCGGCAGGCAGATCCTGCCGCTTCCCCATGGCCATAAGCCCGCCATCGCGCAGAAAAGAGTCGTTTTTCCTGAACCAGGCTCGCCGACGATCAAGACACGATCTCCCGGCGGGATCTCGACATGCGGTTTATTCAACATCGTGCACCCCGAGGGAGAAATGACGCCAAAGTCATCCAGGCGGAGCTTGTCATCCGATGTCGTAACGAGTTCGATACGGCTCGCCGCGTCACCGAGCTTGTCCATTTCGATCAATGCCTGGCGAAAGCCGCCGACACGAAAGAGCGTCGCGCGCCAATCCGCAATCACGCCGAAATTATCGACGAACCACCGTAGCGACTGCTGTACTTGATTGAACGCGCCAACGGCCATGAGCAACCCGCCAAAAGAAAGATCTCCGACGAAGTAAGCGGGCGCCGCTACGACGATCGGCGCGATGATCGTGAACCATCCATAGCCGGCCGTAATCGAAGTCAGGCCCGTCGTTGCGCCGACGAGCCGACGCACAATGACGAGAAGGCGATCAAGCTCTCGATGCAGCCGATCGCTCGCTTCTGCCTCGCCGCGGTAGACGGCGATCGCGTCGCTATGCTCATTGACGTGAACGAGGGCGAAGCGCAGATCGGACTCGCGGGCATAACGTTCGGCGTTGAGGGAGATCAGCGGTCGGCCTACACGCCAGCTCGCCCAAGATCCCGCGCCCGCGTAGAGAAGCGCGCACCAGACCATATAACCGGGGATAGCAAAGCTTTTTCCCTGGAACTCGAATACCACGCCCGCCGACAGAATCCACAGGACGCCGATGAAGCTCGCTAAGAGAAGCGTCGCTTGGACGAGCCCGACGCCCAGATCAGTGGAGAGTTCGGCCAGATGCTGGGCGTCCGCATGGATGCGCTGGTCCGGATTCTCTCCGACTTCCTTAGCGCCGGCGAGGAGAAAGGCGCGTTTGGGCGCGAGCCATTGCGCGAAAAGGTCCCGTGTCAGCGCTTCGCGCAATTTCATCTTCGTCATCTGGTTGAGCCAAGTCTGGGCCACGTTCAGGCTCAACAGAGCGCCCGCGATATAGACGAAAACGATAAGTTGGGAGCCGAAGGCCGGAAGATCTTTACGGGAGAGAGCGTCGTAAAATGGTTGGTTCCAGGCGTTGAGCCTGATCTGTCCATAAGCGGTCGCAGCGACCACGGCCACGAGACCCACGCCGAGCCAAAGCAGCGTCACACGGTCGCGCGAGACGTAGAACGCCTCCAAAAGCATTTTCAGTTGCGGCGCGAATCCGTCGCCTCCCGTTCGCCGTTCGGCGACGGTTTGACACGTCGTGTCGGCCTGCTCCACCATCGAATCTCGACCCTTTTCGCTGAACTGGATTATAGCATCACTTGCATCCTTGATCGGCAAGATCGATCGCGGGAAGGCATCTCCTGACCGGATGAACCGGGCCGTCAGGCAATCTGGCGTTCAGCGCCTTCGGCGGCATTACGGAATTTCAAGCTTGGCTGGACGCGACCTAGAGCCGAGTCGTTTCGGATCACGCGGAATCGCGTCGCGACGACCTCATCGTGAAAATCGGCTATGCTCCCATGAAATATGCCGCGGATTTAGTCATCAAGACGGGTCCTTCCATGCTTCCGCCGCGATGGTGGCCGCTCTGGAAGACGTCATTTTATTCGAACGCCACGATGAACCTCATCGATTCGCTTCTTACAGCTATGACACTCGAAGAAAAAATTGGCCAACTCAACATGGCGGCGACTGGATATGCCATTACCGGGCCGATCCTCGGCGACGAAGTGGCCGAAAACATTCGCGCGGGGCGCGTCGGCGGCCTCTTGAACCTCTGGGGTCGGGAGGCGATTGCGGGCCTTCAGAAGCTTGCAGTCAAGGAGAGTAAGCTCGCGATTCCGCTACTTTTTGGCCTCGACGTGCTTCATGGACATAAGACTATCTTTCCTATTCCGCTGGCCGAAGCAGGCTTGTTCGACCCTCTCCTATGGGAGCGCACGGCGCGCGCGGCAGCCATTGAGGCGGCAGGCGACGGAATTACGTTGACTTTTGCTCCCATGCTCGACATCGCGCGTGATCCGCGTTGGGGACGGATCGCTGAAGGCCCCGGCGAGGATCCTCTAGTCGGCGCACGATTCGCCGAAGCGAAAATCCGCGGTTTTCAGGGGCCGGACTTAGCCGCGGGAACTTCAGTCGCCGCGACCGCCAAACATTTTTGCGCGGGCGGCGCCGCCACGGCAGGACGCGACTATGCAGCGGTCGATATTTCCGAACGCACCCTAATCGAGGTCTACCTACCCCCATTTCGAGCGGCAGTCGCCGCCGGCTGCGCCGCCATCATGCCTGCCTTTAATAGCGTGGCCGGCGTTCCCATGACCGCGCATGCCGCTCTCCTGCGCGACTATCTGCGACGCAAACTCGGTTTCGAGGGGCTCATCATCAGCGATTACAATGCGATCCCGGAATTGATGCAACATGGCGTCGCCGCCGATCTCACCGAGGCGGCGGCGCTCTCGCTAAAAGCGGGCGTCGACATGGACATGATGAGCGGCGCCTATGTTCGCTGTCTGCCTGACGCCCTTGCGCGCGGGCTCGTCGCTCAGGAAGACGTTGACGCCGCCGTACGTCGCGTCCTCAAGCTCAAGCAAAACCTCGGCCTATTTGACGATCCCTGCCGACGCGTCGCTCCAGCCGAATATTTGGCGGAAGCGCAAAGGGAGCTGGCGTTGGATGTGGCTCGACGCGCGATCACGCTTCTCTCCAATCGCGATATTTTGCCGCGAAGCCGACAGCGCGCGGGTTCGCAATATTCTTCAGAATCCCGCTTATGCTGGGGCCTATGTCTACGGCCGCCGGCAACGGGACCCGGCCCGATGCCGCCCTGGTTCTGTCCGGGGAACCGTCAAGGTGGCTGTCACGGATTGGGCGGTTTGCTTGCAGGCCGCACACCCTGGTTACATCAGCTGGGAGGAGTTCATGGCCAACCAGCGACGATTGGCGGACAACGTCAACCATTACGAGGCGGGGCACGCCGGCGCGCCGCGCAAAGGCTCGGCGCTGCTTCAGGGCGTCGCTATTTGTGGTCGTTGCAGCCGGCGCATGAGCCTGCGCTACACAGGACCAAATGGCGACTATCCAGTCTATTGCTGCCGGTCCGATCGGGATCAGCGAGGCGTCGCCTTGTGCCAGGAAGTGCGGGCGATGCCGATCGACGCGCTTGTTGAAGACGTTCTGCTCGACGCGCTGGCCCCGGATCGGATTGCGATCGCGCTCGCCGCCATGGGGCACTTGGAAGAAGAGAGCCGACAACTCGAACGGCAATGGGCGCTCCGTCGCGAACGCGCCCGCTACGAGGCGGAACGGGCGCGCCGCCAATATGATGCGGTCGAACCAGAAAACCGGCTCGTGGCGCGATCGCTGGAGCGGACCTGGGAGGAGAAGCTGCGCGCCGTCGAGGAGATCGACCGGGAGCATGCACGCTGGCGGGCAGAGGAGCCGCTCGTGTTGCACGAGGTGGATCGCGCCTCGTTGCAAGCGCTCGGCGAAAACCTGCCGAGAATCTGGCGCGCGGCCACAACATCACCCGCCGACCAAAAACGCATTTTGCGATTCATCGTTCGCGAAGCAATCCTCGATCAAAAGCGGGCGCATGGTCAGGTATGGCTGAAGATTATCTGGCAGACCGACGCAGTCAGTGAGCATTGCTTACAGCGTCGCGTTCACACTTATCGCGACTACGTCGATCTCGAGGGGCTGCGGCGGCGGATCACGGAGCTCAACGCCGCCAACAAGATGGACAAAGAGATCGCGGAAACCCTCAATCGAGAGGGCTTTGTCGCGGCGCGCGGCTGCGCATTCAAGGGAGGCAATGTCTGGTTGCTGCGCACCCGTTGGGGCATCCCAACGGTTAAGATCAACGGCATCGACGCGAACCCGCCGCAGTGGCCTGACGGCAGCTACTCGATCCAGGGCGCCGCGGCCGCGCTCGGCGTGACGCCGCAAACGATTTTCGATTACCTCGCTCGTGGACTGTTGGCGGGCCATCAGCTCACAAAGGGCCAGCCATGGCAAATCGACCTCTCTGTCGAACAAATCGATAGGCTTCGCACCCACCTCCAGCGCATGAGGCGTTCGAGAAAGGAGGCATCATGAAAACGTCGGCTCGCCGATAACCTCATGCCATGAGGTCACGGGAAGCTGGGAGGTGACGATCGTCGATCGGCGCCCGTATCGCTCTTCGAGGATTTCGAGGAGGTCATGACGGGCGCCGGCGTCGAGCGGCTCGAGGCCGAAGTCGTCGAGGATCAGGAGATCGGCGCGGCCGAGGGATTTGATGAGACGCGGGTGGCGCCCACCGGCGGGCTTTTTTCGTCTCCGGTGTGAGATCGCGTGCAATGTTGCCCACTCTGGAGCGTCGCTCGACCATCCGGCTATTCGAAGAACTCCGCGGCCGCGGCTATGACGGCGCGCCTGACAGCGTGCATCGATATGTGAAGAGCTGGCGAGCTGCGCGCGGCCCGGGCTCCGGCGCAGGCGTTTGTGCCGCTGCGGTTTGATCCTGGCGAGGCCTATCAGTTCGATTGGAGCCATGAAGGGATCGAACTTCACGGTCTGCCGCTGACGGTGAAGCTGGCGCAGATGCGGCTCGCCTACAGCCGCATGCCGTTCGTGCGCGCTTATTTCCGCGACACGCAGGAGATGGTGTTCGACGCGCATGATCGCGCCTTCGCTTTTATGGTGGGGTCTGCCGGCGCGGGATTTACGACAATATGCGCACGGCGGTGGAGGTCGTCTCCCTCGGCCGCGCCCGCACTTATAACCGGCGTTTCCTCCGGCTTTGCTCGCATCATCTGGTGGATCCGGTCGCCTGCACGCCGGCCTCGGGCTGGGAGAAGGGCCAGGCCGAGAACCAGGTCGGCACGATGCGCGACGTGTTGTTCCGCCCAAAGCCGAAGGTGAAGTCGCTTGAGGAGCTGAACGATTGGCTCGCTGAGCAATGCGTCGCCTACGCCAAGCGAATGAAGCATCCGGAGTTCAAGGATCGAACGATCTTCGAGGTTTTTGAAGAGGAGCGACCGCGCCTCATGCCCTTCCTCGGCCCCTTCGCCGGCTTCATTGAGAAGCCGATGCGCGCGACGACGACATGCCTGATTGCGCATGATCGGAACAAATACAGCGTCGACGCCAAGGCGGCCGGACGCGCGGTGCTGGTGCGCGTTTTCGCCGATCGCATCGTGGTCCTGCTCGGCGAGGAGGTCGTCGCCGATCACGCGCGCAGCTTCAAGCGCGATCAGGTCGTCTACGACCCCTGGCATTACCTGCCCGTACTAATGCGCAAGCCGGGCGCCCTCAGGAACGGCGCGCCGTTCAAGGACTGGGATTTGCCGGCGCCGCTGTCGGCGATCCGGGCCAGGCTCCAGCATCACGCCGACGGCGATCGGCAGTTCGTCAAGATTCTCGGTCGCGTGCCGGAAGACGGCGTCGAGGCCGTGGCGCAGGCCTGCGCCGAAGCGCTAGAGGCCGGAATCGCCAATGGCGACGTCGTCCTCGCGATCCTCGCCCGCAAGCGGCAGCCGCCGGCGCCGCCGAGCATCACGACGCCAGAGGCGCTCAAACTCAGAACAGAACCGATCGCCGACTGCGCCCGCTACGACAATCTGCGCAAAGGAACGAAAGACGCGCCATGGAACGGCATCCGATCATCGATGCCATGACCGGACTGAAGCTGAAGGATCTCGACGCCTTCGTCTTCAAAGACACCCCGGTCGATGAAGGACAAATCCGCGAACTCGACGCGGGCGACTTCATCGACGCCAAGCGCAATCTCATTCTGATCGGCGGCACCGAGCCCGCGTCATAATGCTCACCTCACCATCTCATTGAAAATCTATGGGTAAATCCGGCTGATTTGCAGACGGCGGAGGTCGCGATGAACGTTTCCTTCGCGCAGCGGCCTCTTTGACGACATCGGTGCGTCGCAGGTCCGCGGCGAGGATCGCGTAGGGCGCGCCCTTGCAGTGCTGACTTGCGGGAAGTGCGCCGTCGGCGATCAAACGGCGGATGGTTGCGGAGCTGACATTGAGCGCTTCGGCGGCCTCGTCAAGCGTCGCCCCGCCGCGCTCGGCGCGCTCGCCCTCTCGATAGACGGCGATGTCACTGTGTTTCCGCAGAGAGGCGACTCATGAGCGCGTCCAGGAGTTGCCCTTGCCGGTCGACCTTCCGGAGCGGTTGAGGTGTGAATTCTCCCGAAGCCGCATCAAGCTTATTTCGGAGACATTCAGGACGCTGAAATCGACGCTCTCGCCACCGCGCCGCAAAATGCTCTCGTACGTCTGAACGCCGCCTTTGGAGACCCGCCCTATAATTATGTAATCGACACGGCCTCGAAGGGCGAATCTGGATCGCCGCGAGGCCATCGGACGCATCATCGACACAACGATCGAGAACATGATTAGCTTTGTCGATGGTCAGCCGCGAAACGTCGTCACCGCCATGCGTCGACGAGTCTGTCGAGGAACGCCAATGGTTTGAAGCCGCTCACCGAATACGAATGTTTTCGAAGCGATAGATGGACGACGCCGAAGCATCGACTGTAGCGCCACAATCAACAGAAGGAGCGCGGAACATGACAACACAGACTGGAAAGATTCGTGTCGCGTTGAATGGATATGGGGTTATCGGCAAACGGGTCGCCGACGCGATCGCTTGCCAGGATGATATGGAGCTGGTCGGCGTCGCCGATATCGCGATGGACTGGCGGTTGCGAGTCGCCGCTCGGAAAGGGTTCAAGCTATTTGCGGCGTTAGAAGGTAGCATCGAAGCAATGCGCGCGGCTGGTCTCGAGGTGTCAGGCGCGCTCGACGAGCTGTTGCGCAGGGCGGAGATCGTCGTCGACTGCACACCGAAGGGGGTCGGGGCGAGGAACGCGGAACGTTATCGAGAACTCGACATCAAATTTATCGTGCAAGGGGGCGAGAAACACGAGGTGACGGGGCACTCGTTCGTCGCCGAGGCAAGCTATGCGGGGGCTGTTGGGCGAGAGTCGACTCGCGTAGTCTCGTGCAACACCACCTCGGTGGTGCGAACCCTGACCGCGTTGAAGCATGCCGGGCTTCTGCGGCGGGCGCGCGGCACGCTGATCCGGCGCGCCACGGACCCATGGGAGAGTCACAAAGGGGGCATCATGAACACGCTCGTTCCTGAGAGCGAAATCCCTAGCCATCAGGGCCCCGACGCGCAGACCGTCGATCCGGATCTCGACGTCGTCACGATAGCGGTCAAGGCCCCCGAAACGATTGCTCATCTTCACTGCTGGGCGATTGGGCTTACACGTAACGCAAGCAAAGAGGAACTTATCGACGCATTCCGATCATCGCCTCGCATTGCCTTGATCCGCACGAGCGACGGACTGATGGCGATCAATAGCGTCAAGGAACTCATGGCGGACATTGGGAGGCCCCGCGACAATCTCTACGAGGTAGCTTTATGGGAAAACTTGGTGACGGTACGGGGCGACGAAGCTTATTACGTCTACATGGTCGACAACCAAGCAATTGTTATTCCCGAAACAATTGATGCGATCCGTGCCCTTACCGGAAGAGAGAAGAATGCAGACAGCTCGACCGCCAAAACCGATGCCGCGCTGGGAATCGGCGCTCCGTTTGTCCCGTAGACAGGTTGTGTGCGGTCAGTTCGTCGACGACAGCCGTCGCCATCTTAAATCTCAAGCCTTCCTTAGAGCGTCGATTTCGATGAGGTCGGCGCTCGGAAGATGATGAAAGAAGGCCCGCTGCATCGAATTCGCCGCTGAAAGCATGCGCGGGGATCAAAGGCGAGCAGAACCGGAAGTCTTGACCCAATGCCATCGCCGGCAACAAAATCTAACGACTGGCAAAACTGCAGTCCGGGCGGCATCGTTCTGTTACTGTGGGCCGCGTTATTCCGCTATACGCCGGCGGCGCTCGGAGGGAGCGGCACAAGAGGCGCCTATCTACTGATGCGGTCCAAATAGAATCGTCGGGCCGCAAGCAAACGATCCATCGTGTCCGCAGGAGCTCCACATGGCGCATATTTCGCGTTTTCGCGTTTTCGCTAAATCAAAGATGCCCTTCCTCCTCCGCGTGACGCTCATAGGACTGTTTTGCGTTTGTCTCAGTGCGCCGGGGTTTGCCGAAAGCAGTCGTTGGGCGCGCTGCCGCGGCGCCGACCCCGACGTGCGGATCGCGGGGTGTACGGAGATCATCGTCCGTGGGAGTCGGGAAAGCAAACGCAATCAGCTCAGAGCATATGTCAATCGGGGCGCCGCCTATCGAGCCTTGGGCGCTTTCGATCGCGCCTTGGCCGATTTTGACAGGGCGCTGCAGCTCGATCCGAGGTCGGCTCTCGCCCTTACCGAACGCGCGTCGACCTATCGGGCAAAAGGCGAGCTCGACCATGCGATCGCCGATTACGACAGAGCGCTGCGGCTCGACGAGAATTCGACGACGGCTTATGACGGCCGCGCCACAGTCTATCTCGGCAAGGGCGATCTCGACAAGGCTTTGGCCGATTTCAATGAGGCTGTGAGACTCGATCCGAGATCGGCCGCATTTCACGTCGATCGCGGAGCCGTTTATCAGGCGCAAGGTGATTTCGATCGCGCCATCGCCGATTACGACGAGGCGATCGAACGTGATCCCAAGCTGGCGAGCGCTTACAATGATCGCGGTTTGGCGTTCTCCGCCAAAGGCGATTTCGACAAGGCTCTCGCGGATTTCAGCACGGCTCTCGAACTCGATCTCAAATTTACGGACGCGTTCGTCAGCCGGGCCCACGTCTATCGCGCCAAGCAGGACCTCGATCATGCAAGACGGGACCTCGAAGCCGCGTTGAGGCTCGACCCACAGCTCGCGTCGGCGAAAGACATACTCGACGAGGTGAACAGGCTCCCTGCCGAGAGGGCGGCGCCTTTGCCACGTACGACTCCGACGGTTCCGCTCGCGACTTCGGCGCCCAGCGTCTCAGATCGCCTGATCATATCTGCCGCGATCACGGGGCTCGCCCTAATCGCCTTCGTCGTCTGGTTCTTCTGGCGCAAGCGCGCGAAGGGCTTGCCTGCAGTTGAAACCGCCGGCATTAAGACGGCCACTCTTAAAACAGCTACTCTTGATGTGGGCGGCATGCTTTCCATGCTTGACTACCTGGCTGTCGAGAAGCAGCTCCGCCGGGCAGATGGAGTTCAGCGCGCGACCGCCAGCATCGCCTCCAACAGCGCGACGGTCGAATATGACGAGAGCGTCACCAGCCTGGAGGCGCTCAAGGACAAGATCGATGCGTGCGGTTTCCACTGCGCTGGCGAGATCGTACCCGAGCATATCTGCGAACCACATCCTGGGCATGGTCGCGCGCCCGGGATTCCCGCTACGCCTATGTCGCGCGGCATGGCCCACGAGATGGGCCATGCCGCCGGCATGGATATGCAGGCCATGGCGCGCGACATGCGCAACCGGTTCTGGATCAGCCTCGTATTCAGCGCGCCAATATTTCTTTATTCGCCAATGGGCATGAGCTTCATTTCGCTGAAACCACCGTTCGGCATGGAACTCAACCACTTCCTGTTCGTCCTGGCGAGCGCCGCGATCATTTACCCGGCCTGGCCGTTCGCCGTCAGCGCCGTACGCGCGCTGCGCAACGGCGTTCTCAACATGGCTGTGCTGGTCCTCCTCAGTGTTGGGACGGGCTACCTTTTCAGCGTCGGAGCCACCTTCTTCTTTAAGGGTGAGCAATTCTACGAAGCGGCGGCTGTCCTGCTTGTCTTCATCTTGCTCGGTCATTGGCTGGAGATGCGGGCGCGCGCGGGAGCCTCGGAAGCCATCCGGGCGTTGCTGGACTTGGCGCCGCCGATGGCGACCGTTCTGCGGGACGGCGGCGAGGTCGAAATTCCGACCGCCGAGGTCTTGATGGGCGACACGGTCGTGATCCGGCCGGGCAATAAGATTCCCGTCGACGGGGCCGTCACAGAAGGCAATTCGCAGGTCGACGAATCGATGCTGACCGGGGAATCGATGCCGGTCGGCAAGAAACCCGGGGACACCGTAATCGGGGCGACGATCAACAAGAGCGGCGCCTTTCATTACACCGCCACCAAGATCGGAGCCGATACCGCGCTGGCGCAGATCGTCAAGCTGGTCCAGGAAGCGCAGAATTCGAAGGCGCCCGCGCAACTTCTCGCCGACCGCGCGGCGCAGTGGCTTGTCCTCGCCGCCATCGTGATTGGCCTCCTCACCTTCGGCATATGGTTTTGGTGGCTCGGCCAACCGTTGCTCTTCGCCATGACGCTGACGATCACCGTTTTTGTGATCGCCTGCCCGGACGCGCTCGGGTTGGCTACTCCGATGGCGATCATGGTGGGCACCGGCCTCGGCGCCATGAATGGAATCCTGTTCAAGAACGCCGCAGCCCTGGAGGACGCGACGAAACTCGACGTCATCATCTTTGACAAGACCGGCACGCTCACTGTCGGACAGCCGGAAGTTGTTGAGGTGGTGAGCGCCAAGGGAGAAACGGCGGAGATCGTACTGACCAGCGCCGCGTCGGTCGAGCAAGGTTCGGATCATCCCCTGGCGCAAGCCATCGCGCGGCGGGCGCAAGGACTTGTCGTTCCGGCGCAGAAGGGCTTCGAGAATATTGAAGGCATGGGCGCGCGGGCGGAGGTTAATGACGACATTGTATACTTGGGCAATCGCCGATTGATGGACGAGCAAAAGCTCGATCTTGGCGCGCTTGCTGTGGAGGCGCAGCGGCTGCAAGGCGCCGGTCGCACCGTGGTCCATGTGGCTCGAGCCGGAAAAGTGATCGGGCTGATCGCCATCGCCGACGCGCCCCGGCCGAGTGCCGCCGCCACCGTCGCCAAATTGCGCGAGCGGGGAGTCCAAGTGGCCATGCTGACGGGCGACAACGCCAGCACGGCTCAACGGATCGCTCGCGACCTTGGCCTCGATATTGTGCTCGCCGATGTGCTGCCCGGTCAGAAAGCCGGCAAGGTCAAGGAGTTGCAGGCGCAGGGCAAGAAGGTCGGAATGGTCGGCGATGGCGTCAATGACGCGCCGGCCCTGATTCAGGCGGATGTCGGGTTCGCCATCGGGGCCGGCACGGATGTCGCGATCGAGAGCGCCGATGTGGTGCTGATGAAAAGCGATCCTTACGACGTCGTCGGCGCGCTCGAGCTTTCGCGCGCCACGCTGCGCAAGATGCATCAGAATCTCTGGTGGGCGGTCGGCTATAACGTCATTGCCTTCCCGCTGGCCTCAGGCATTTTCTACCCGTTTCTGCTTAGTCCCGAGATCGCCGCTCTTGCCATGTCGGGAAGTTCGGCGCTGGTCGCGGTCAATGCGCTGATGCTCAAGCGCACCAAGCTCGCCGGCATCGCTCGCTATAGCAGCGTCCAAAAAGGGGCCCCGCGCCCAACGGAGGCGACGGCGTGACCGAAAAACTCCCGGCGCCGACGGCGGTAATATAGTCGACGCACAGCAACCCGACTCATAAGCGAAGGCGGCCATGGCCGACATTGTTACCTTCACCATCAACCCCTCAATCGACATGTCGACCTCGGTTGATCGGGTGGCGCCCATCAAGAAGCTGCGCGGCGCGGCGGCACATCGCGATCCAGGCGGGGGCGGAATTAACGTGGCCCGAGTCGCCATTCGATTCGGCGCCGACGTGAAAGCGCTCTGCGCCGCGGGCGGCGTAACGGGCGAGCTGCTGCGTCGTCTCATCGAGCGCGACGGAATCCCGAACGTCGTCATCCATGTGTCCGAGGAGACTCGTGAAAGCTTTACCGTATTCGAGAACGCAACTGGATATGAATACCGTTTCGTCCTTCCAGGCCCCCAATTGCGCGAAGAGGAATGGCATCAGTGTCTCGGCGCGCTTGCTGACCCCGAGGACAACCCGCGTTTCGTTGTCGCCAGCGGCAGCCTGTCGCCGGGGGCTCCGTCGGATTTCTACGCGCATGCTGCTCGCATCGCTCGAAAACGCGGCGCAAAATTCCTTTTGGACACCTCCGGGCCGCCGTTGGCGAGCGCCCTGGAAGAAGGCGTTTTCCTGATCAAGCCGAATCTCCGCGAGTTGCGCGAGCTCATGGGCGTTCCGCTCGATGACGAACGCGCCTGGGTCGACGCCTGCCGCCGGCTTACAGAAGCGGGACGCGCAGAAGTCGTCGCTCTCACCCTCGGGGATCGAGGCGCGCTTCTAGTTGTGCGCGACCAGGCATGGCGCGCGCCCGCATTGCCGATCAAGCCGCTAAGCGCAGTCGGCGCCGGCGATAGTTTCTTGGGCGCCATGGTTTGGGGCCTCGCACAGGGGCGAAGCATCGACGACGCGTTTCGGTATGGCGTCGCAGCGGGATCGGCCGCTCTGCTTTCGTCGGGAACCGGACTGTGCCGTCGCGACGACGTTGAGCGCCTCTATCCAGACGTCGTGCTCCAGAGAATTTGAGCGCGCGCAAATCGAAGCGCGGGGTGTCGCGGGCATTCAGCAGTACATCGATAAGTCGGCTCCATATTCCAGCGGCGACTGGAATACTGGCCCCAGAAGTGTGTTGTCGCAACAGACTATGGGTCGCGAACCTTGCTGAGTCTCTATTTCTTCGGAGAAGTGTCTCACGAGCGCGATATCGACCAAGCTGTTCATTGGGTTTGAAGGCGTCGACAAAAAATCATGGCGACACGCCCAGCGGCCAGGGCGTGATCGGCTGCAATGCGGATGCGGGCATAGCGTTCGACTACCACCCGCAGCGCGCATGCGCCACCCCGCTCCTGTTCTCGCGCCGCGTCGTCGGCTGATGGCAATCATCACAGGGCTGATCGGCGCGATCCTACCGGAGCAGAAACATGAATTGATCTTCCAATACGCCCGCTAATGACGCTGGAAACCATCGCGCCGTTAGGCGACGATCCAATCGTCGGACTGCTCGCCGTGGCGACCTAACCGACCCCGGCCCGACGGGGCGTTCTTGTTGTGATCGTCGCCAAGATACTCCATGCTAAGGGACACGATCTTCGACCAGGCGACCGACGACGTTCAAACAATTCGATAGACTTGGCCGCCGTCAGGAACTCGGCAATAATCAACGCGCGCGCCGTCCCAATGGTAGTCGAGATGTCGCCCTTGGATCGGGTTTGTAACGCGGTCGGGGTAGAAGAGACCGGCGCACTCTCCGCCTGCATAACGCAGACTCGGATAAACGAGACCATCCGACCCCGCGCGTCGAAGCCGAGCGCTGAGCGCTTGGCTCTCTACATATGTGTCAGGATCGAGCGCAGGCAGAAACGCTTCCACGTCCCTGAGGTCATGCAACCGCGCGTCAATGGCGAGGACAATCTCCCGAAACTGCGACGTCCATCCGGCCGGTTCGTTCGTGCGCGCCATGAACCGTTCATGGTGATAAACGGTCTCAAAGAGCGCGACCTCGAAGGAGTTGCCTGCATAGAGCACGCCGAAGGAGCCGTCGCTGAAGCGGCTCGGTCGATCGACGCTGGTGTGAGTGAACGGCGCCATCAGGTAACTGGCGCCAGGACCGGCCACGCGCCGGTCAACTGGAACGATGTCAAGGTTGCCGATCGTCTCCATCAGCCTGGGATTGGTCTTCTGCTCGGCGGAAATGATCAGCGGCCAGTCGGCGGGGTCCGCTATATCCTCGAACAAATCGATCGGCGGGAAGATGCTACGGATGATCCGAACCGCGTTTCGCCATTTGATCTCGGCGACGCGCGCAGCGGCGACGTCAATCACCAGCCGCCCCGCTCGCTGTCCAGATATCGGCGAACCCGCATTAGGTCCGTGAGCTCTCCGCCGAGCATAACGCGAAGAGCGGTCTGACCCGCGAAAGCGGCGTTCGGCGCCTGTATCCAGGCATAGCCTCTTTGAGGTTCGCGAAAGATGATTCTCAGCGCCTTGTGGATGCCCATGATGTTGGAGAGGCGCGCTTTGCGATCACGATCGAAACGGCCAAGCTCACCCGCTTTCCAGCGTCGGTAGGAGCGAACAGGCAAGTCGAGCAAGATCGCCGCCTGTTCGTCATTCACCGACCAAAGGCGGAAGAGGTTGATGACGGCGCGGAACATGGCGGCGGCCTCGGCGTCGGTGATCGGCGTCGGCGCAAAGTGTTGGGGAGCTGTGTCGACGGGGAGCAGCGTGGTCATAGCAATTCTCCATTTGGCATAATATAATCGAATTGATGCCAAATGGCAATACTCACCGCTGTCTGCTGCGTTTGGCCGTTTTCGCGCTATGAGATCAATCGGCCGGTCGACGGATCGAAAATCTTTGGAAACCGCATTCTTTTCGTGGCCACGCTCCCTCTCCAGCTGGCCGTCACGACGAACGCCGTCACTTCCCTAATCGTGATCTGCGTCTTCGAACTCCAACGCTTCCTCGAAAAAATCCCTGTCGCCACCCGAAAGCCCCAAGGCATCGTCGAGCGTCACGTCGGATTGAGTTGGCTGCAACAAACCTTCGTCGTCGAGCTTTTCGATATCGAGGAGATCTCGAAGCGTCGCAAGACCAAACACCTCCAAAAACTTTTTTGTCGTGACATAAGCGAAGGGCGCGCCGGGCTGGGGCGCGCGCAAGGCCCCGTCGATGAGATCGAGACGTTTCAACCGCCCGATGACGTCACGACTGATTTCTCTGCCGGCAAGGCGTGACAGTTCGGCGCGCGTCGCTGGCTGCAGATAGGTGATCGCCGTCACCGCCAGAATTTCCGTCGGCGTCAACTCGGGCGCGCCGGCGTCGCGAAGATCGCCTGAATTCGCCGCCCGGACTGCGTTCGCAAAACGCGGCCTCGTTCTAAATTGCCCGCCGCCGGCGACAAAGACGATCTCATAGGGGCGGGCGCGCAACTCATCGACGATGTCGGCAATGAGATCGTCGAGGTTACAATGTTTGCCGACCAGTCTTGCGAGCGCTTCGCGCCCGACGGGTTCGCGCGCGGCGAAGATCGCCGCCTCGACGCGGCCCATCCACTCGCGCCAGCGCGCGCCGTGCGACAATTCGGCAAGGTCCGGATCGAATAATGCGTCCCATTCACGTCTTTTCGGGCGGCCCATTAACGCCTCGCATTCCTTCCGTGACGCGTTTTTCACGCCAACCGCATCTCGCTCGAAAACGCTACAGTCCATAGAGCCGAAAATTCGGCCGCCCGGTGAGTTCGCGCACGGCGCCGAGTTCAACGAGCCGATCGAACAGGCGTCGCGCGGCGCGATCGGAGAGACGCGAAGTTCTCGCAGCGCGCGCGAGCGAAACGCAATCGTCGGCAAGCAGGAGGTCGACGACTCGCCCGGCGCCTTTGGCGCGCAATTTGGGCACCGCCACCAGCAGCGCGTGCGAACGGCGCGACAGCTCGCCCGCCACGGCGAACGCGTCCCGGGCGGCCATGGCATAGGCGCCGGCCATGGCGTCGGGCCAATCTAGATCGCCGGGACGCGGACGCTTGCCTGCTGGGCCGCGACGCAACGACGGATGGGCGATCGCCGTCGCCAGGAGCGGAACCGGCGCGTCCCAGGAGCAGGCTCAGCCTGGCGGCGTCGATGGGCGGATGCGTCGCGCTCATGCGGCGTCTCTGATCTGGCTGTCGTCGAGAAGGGTCTCGTAGGATTGAAGCGGCGCCAAGGTGACGACGACTGTCGGCATTTTGGCTGGATCGGGCGTGAATCTGGCGCGCAGCGCCGTCATGTCGGGCAAATCGTCGGCGCGTAATCCGTCGCCGAGCGCCTCGGCCAGTTCGGCCTCGCAGGCGCGCTCGTGGGCGAGCGCGAGAAGATCGACCATGATGCGACAGGCTTGCCGCTCTGGCAGGCGCTCCAGCAGAGCGTCGAATGTGCGTCGGAACGCCTCGCGTGGGAAGAGTTGGTCGCGATAGACGAGGTTCAAAAGCGCCATCGGCTTCTTGCGCAAGGCATGAATGACGTGGCGGTAATTGACGATCTGAGCATGTTTGCCGGACGGGTGGGCGCGCCCGCGCGGCAAGGTCATCAGCGGCGTGCCCCCAATGAATACGTCAAGACGGTCGTCATAAAGCCGCACCCGCAACCGGTGGCCGATCAGGCGCGACGGAACGGAGTAAAACACCTTGCGCAAGGTGAAGCCACCCGACGTGGTGACGCGAACGCCGACCTCCTCGTAATCGCTGGTGCGTCGGTCTGGCAGGGCTTTCAGCTGAGCGCGCTCTGCGTCGATGCGAGAACGATTACGCGCGTTGTGGCGGCTGACGATCTCGTCGATGAAGTGGCGGTAGGCGGGGAGATCGGCGAAGTCGGCGCCGCCCCGCATCAGCAGCGCGTCCTTGATCGCCCTCTTGAGATGGCCATGGGAGCTTTCGATGGAGCCGTTGTCATGGGCGACGCCTTTGTTGTTGCGGGTCGGCGTCATACCGTAATGGGCGCACAGATCGTCATAGCGCCGGGTCAGATCTTCGCGCGCATCCCGGTCGAGATTGCGGAACGCGGCCGAGAGGCTGTCGCTGCGGTGCTCGAACAGCGCCCCGCCGAGCGCCCACAGGGCGTTTTGCAGTCCTTCCGCCAAAGCCACGAAGCTTTCGCCGCCGAGCACGACATGGGCGTGCTCGAAGCCGGAATAAACGAGGCGGAAGTGATAGAGCCGATGATCGAGGGCTACGCCGCCGATGGTGATGGCGAAGGCGCCCATGTCGGTGAAATCGGACAAGCCCGTGCGGCCAGGTTCATGCGTCTGGCGGAAAACCACCTCACTTTCGGCTCCGTGCAGGGCGCGCCAGGCGCGGATACGTCGTTCCAGCGTGCGGCGGACGCCATGCCCGAAAATGTCGCTGAGCGGATCGGGGCGCCGGCGTTCGCGCGGCTCGGCCTTCGCCGAAGGCAGGCGGGGATCTTGTTCGATGCGATAGGCCGTAGCGGCGCTGAACGACGCCTTGGCTGCCGCGACCGCAATCGTCTCGGTCTGACGGAATGTCATGTAAAGCCTCATCTGGTGGTCGGTTAAATGGCGCCCAGGCACAAAGCGATTCCTCCGAAAGCGGAAAATCACCCCATACCCAGTCCACCGCCAACACCAGAGCGCCTTCGAGAGGCGCCTCGCATTGCCTCATCTGAAATGTTCCTGAATGCTAAGCCGTTGCCTCGCGTAATTTGCTCCCCGTTGGAACGGGACAGCGGGGGCAGCAATGAGTCGACTGAGCATGGCGACACGGAAGGAACTGACGGCGGCCATTACCGAGCGCTACCGGTCGTCAGACCGCGTGGAAAAGGCGCGCATTCTGGACGAGTTCGTCACCATCACCGGCTTTCATCGGAAACACGCGATGCGGGTGCTCCGGAATCCTGTCGCGGCGCCGGCGGGCCGGCGGTCGCGCAGACGAAGGTATGACGAAGCAGAGCGAAATGCGATTGTATTGCTTTGGGAAGCCGCGGACCGGGTTTGCAGCAAGCGCCTGAAAGCATTGCTGCCGGTGTTGATCGACGCGATGGAGCGGCATGGTCACATCAATCTGGCCCCCGAAATCCGAGAGAAGCTGCTGACGATGAGCGCAGCGACGATCGACCGCGGCCTCCGGCGGATTCGAGAGCAAGGCGGACGGCCGCAACGGCGACCGGCGGCGAGCGCGCTGCGTTGCAGTATCCCAATACGCACGTCCGCCGACTGGGACGAACCTGCCCCGGGGTTCGTCGAGGCAGACCTCGTCGCTCACAGCGGTCCGACGTCGCGCGGCAGCTACGTTCAGACGTTGTGCTCACAGACGTGGCGACCGGCTGGACGGAATGCGCGCCACTGCTGGTTCGCGAACGGACGCTGCTGAGCGCCGTGCTCACCGAACTGCGCAAGCAGCCCCTTTTCGCGCTGCTGGGGCTGGACACTGATAACGATAGTGTCTTCATGAACGAGACGCTGAAAGCCTATTGCGACACTCCAACATTGTCTTCATTCGCTGCGGCCGTACCAAAAGAACGACCAGGCGTTGGTCGAGCAGAAGAACGGCGCCGTGGTGCGGCGGATGGTAGGCTATCGCCGGTTCGAAGGGCTCGAGGCTGCCGCTCTTCTGGCCGCGCTTTACCGCTCGTCCCGCCTGTTCGTGAACTTCTTCCAGCCGTCGTTCAAGCTTCACCTATTTCTAGGTGGCTTACGCGCGGCCGGCGCCAGTTGGGTAGACCGCCAAAAGCCTTGTCTGGGGCTTACCGAAGTTGCATTCTTTCCTTTCGGTGGAGGGCTCCATAGATAAGCGTTGGCCAAGGCTCCGGGGATCTCGGCCGTGCCACACTTCCTGTTCGCCACCGGAATAGAGAATAGTAGCCCGACCGTTGATAACGGCCGCAGGCGCGTCGATGAAATGGGCTCCTGCCGGCATTATGAGCTTTGGCGGGAGGATTTCGCCTTGGCGAAGGAACTTGGGGTAGGCGCACTGCGGTACGGGCCGCCCCTCTATAAGACATTCCTGGGCTCTGACCGGTTTGATTGGGAGTTTGCTGATCTCGTCTTCGGAGAATTGAATAAGCTCGGGCTGATCCCGATTGCTGACCTCTGCCATTTTGGGGTTCCGGATTGGATCGGCGATTTCCAGAACCCCGACTTTCCCGAACTGTTCGCGAGCTATGCTAAGGCGTTCGCCGAGCGTTTTCCTTGGGTGCAGTTGTTCACGCCGATCAATGAAATGTTTGTCTGCGCGACATTTTCGGCGGCCTATGGGTGGTGGAATGAAGAGCTTCATAGCGACCAGGCTTTTGTGACAGCGATCAAGCACATCGTCAAAGCCAACTTGCTTGCGATGAAAGCGATTCTGATCGTGCGGCCGGACGCGATCTTCATACAGAGCGAATCTTCGGAGTACTTTCACCCGAGCAGCCCGAAGGCGGTAGAAAGAGCTCATTTTCTGAATGAGAGGAGATTTCTGTCGCTCGATCTGAATTACGGCCATTCGGTAAGCGCCGAGATTTACCGGTTCCTCATGGACAATGGTATGACCGAGGCCGAATATGATTTTTTCATGGGCCAAGATCTAAAGCGACACTGCATAATGGGCAATGACTACTATGGCACGAACGAGCATTACGTGGCAGCAGATGGAAAAGCCTCTTTCTCGGGAGAAATCTTCGGCTACAATGAGATCACCAGCCAGTACTACTGGCGGTACCAAGTACCCGTCATGCATACCGAGACCAACTTCGAGGAAGGGCCAAAAGGCTACGAAGCAGTTCGCTGGCTTTATAAGGAATGGGCGAATGTCTTACATGTTCGTAAAAGCGGGGCGCCGATTTTAGGGTTCACCTGGTACTCTCTAACAGACCAAATAGACTGGGACACCGCGCTCCGAGAGGATAACGAGCGGGTTAACTTGCTGGGGCTCTACGACCTTGATCGTAGACCACGAGCAGTAGGACGGGCCTATAAGGAGCTGATTGCCGAGTGGAGTGAGGCGATGCGGACTGGAAGCGTCTGCATGATGGTGCCACTCGGACCATGTTGCGTCTAGGCCGGTCTTCGGCTGTAGTCCTCGCAAAGGAAGCTTTTGCGGGCGTATCTCATTTTCCGGGAAAACCGGCATGAGCAAGAAATCGGAAAAAGAAGACGAGGCCTACGCCGAAGCGATGCACAACGCGCAAGTGGAGTTGGTGTGATTCCACAAACACGTAAATCAAAGGCGAACAAAAGATCATGGTGTTTCTCGACGGTCGGGGCGCAGTGGGCAAAGATGGAACGGCAAAGCGACCACGGAACATTTATCCGCGCGCGAATCTCGTATCGACGGCTTTTTGGCGCGAAGTTCGATATTCTCAAGCCCCGTCAAATCGAGATCGTGGTTGACCATGCGTCCATCAGATTTCCCCGCGCCCAAGCCGCCATGTGGGCTCCGTCGGGAAGGGGATGCGCTTTGGTGAAGAGGACGGCCGCCGCGAAAGCTTCACGCGGCAAATCAGGGTTCTCGGCGGCGATCTCGTCGAGACTGTCGCCGTGCGACAAGCGCGCTTTGAAAACACAGCCCTCTTTGCGCTTAAGAGCGCGAAGCGAATAGAAGCCGCTATCGGCGCCGGCTGCAAAACGAGGACCGAGACCGGGGAAACGCTTCGCGCGGGACTAATTACGGCTCCTGCCTGTCAGAGACTCGCTCGGTTCTCGCACAAAGGACCGCCTTGGCTCATCACTCAAGCGATCAATAAAGCGCGGCGTCGTCGAACAAATGCCAAAGTGATTTTTGCAGCTTGCGGCTCGTGATATGCGCGCCGGCGGCGCGGCGCTCGAGAACGAGTTTCTTATCGTGAAAATCTTCCATGCCGACGCGATGGCCGACGCTGATCACCGTCGCGCCGGCAAGATCTTCATTAAACAGACGCAGCATCGAGACCTGACTCTCTTCGTCGAGCGCCGACGTCGCCTCGTCCATGATGATGATCTGCGGCCTTTGCAGCAAGAGACGAACAAAAGCCGTCCGCTGACGTTCGCCGCCGGAAAGCATTTGGTCCCAGCGCTGCTCTTCGTCGAGATGCTTGATAAGATAGCCCAAGCCGCACCGCCGCATCGCGCCTTCGATCATGTCGTCGGCGATTTCCTTGTCGGAGATCGAATAGAGCATGGCTTGTCGAAGCGCGCCCAAGGGAATGTACGGCTTCTGCGGCACAAAGGCGATGTGGGCGTCCTTCGGCAAGAGGATGCGGCCGGAGCCCCACGGCCATAGGCCGGCGAGCGCGCGAACAAGCGTGCTCTTTCCTGTGCCGCTGGGGCCGCCGACGAGCAGCTTCTCGCCGGAGGGAACAATCACGTTCGCGCCGGCGATCACCACTCGGCCGTTGCGATGCGCGACCGCGAGATCCTGGATATGAATCGTGTCGTCGTCGCTGACGCCGAACTCGATAAATTCCTTTTCTTCCATGATGACGGCGATATCGAGACTCTCGAGCGCTTCGATGAGTTCGTCGACGCGGTGGGCCGAGGCCATCCATTCCGCAACGCGGACGGAATTGTCGATGAACCAGTTGAAGGCGATCTGCACCGACAGGAAGGCGGCGGCAAGCTGCATGACGGCGCCGAGCGTCAGCGCGCCCGAAAGATATTTGGGCGCGACGAGCACGAGCGGGATGAGCGGCACAAGCGCGCCATTGGCGCTTTGCACGGTGGCGATCACGCCGCTGCTGTGGATCTGACGAATCCAGGCGGCGACGACGCGCCGGTAGTTCTGCAGGACAGAGCTTAATTCGTCGGCGTCGCCGCGGATAAGCGCGATGCTTTCCGCGTTCTCCTTCAGCCGCGAGAGTTCGGCGAGCAACTGCGCTTCTGCTTCGTTCTTTTGCGCGACGGCCGGAACGAGCGGCCGGCCGGCGAAATAAGCGACGCCGCCAGCGATCGTCGCGTAGATCACCGCCGCGAAGCCCAAATATCCCGGTAATACTATCTGCGCGCCAAACAGATTGAACTCCAAGGCGCCGCCGACGGTCCACAGAACCCCGACGAAGGCCGAGGCCGTCGCCAGCGCGGTCAAAAAGCCGACCGCAAATTCGACGAGCGGATCGATTGCGAGTTGAACGTCCTTGGCGATCCGGTATTCCGGCGACGTCTGCTCGGCTGCGGCGATCTCAAGACGATAGTAGCGCTGGTCCTCGAGCCACCACCCGGCGAGTTTCTCGGTCAGCCATTGCCGCCAGCGCATCTGCAATGTCATTCGCGTGACAAGCGTGCCGCTGACGGCGAGCCCGCTGAACGCGACGAGCGCGGGCAACAGCACCGTCGCCCACCCAAGAGACTCAACGTTCTTGCTTTCGAGCGCGTCGAAAAACTTCCGGTTCCATTCGTTGACGCTTAGCTGCGCCCCAAGCTGCAGTGCGATGCAAAGGGCGACTAAGCCCGTCAGCGTCCAGGCTCGCCAGCGGGTCTCGCCGGACCAGAATTTGAGCGCGAGCGCGCAGAATTCCCGCCAACGGGCTCGGTTGGGTTGCTTAACCTCCGAAGCGACAACGCCCTGCACTACAGCCTGACCATTCACAATCACCTCTGCTTGAGCGCCGGAGGCGAACGAAAGACCTTTTTCAAGCGGCGGCGCATCGCTCTCATGCGCTGCCTCTATATGGCGCGCTCTATGTGGCGCGCTATAAAACATGACACTATAGCTTTGAGGCGCCGTTTTGGTGATGTGAGGCAGCCGACCGGGACGTCGGGACGCGCGATCCGCTACGCCGCGCGAGAAGCGTGCGCTCGAAGAACAGCGCTTGGCTGATCGTCGCCTTGACCGTGTCAACCTTATTGGGCTTGCTAATAAGAAAGGCGGCTCCGGCAGTTCGCCCATCTATGGAGGCGCGGTCCTGACGATCTGGCTCGTTCACAGACCCTTGTTCTGGAAGCCCCGAGGCACTCCTTAATGCTCGTCTTTGGTGGCGCTGGTCCCGTCGCGGGAGTGGTTGGAAATTGGTTGGCGTAGTCTCCGGGTCGCCTAACCCGAACGATTCCAGCGTTGGAGCGCTGGAAGGGAGACCACGCCATGGTGAAGGATACCACGAAGGGGGCGGCTGTCGCCGCCGACAATTTGCTTTTCGATGATTGTTCCGACGCGATCGAGGACGGTGTGCGCGTCCGCGTGCGCAGCTTCATCGAGACGATGTTGGAGGAGGAGTTGGAGGCGGCTTTGTCGCGTCCGCGCTATGGGCGGCGCAAGGCGCAAGGAGATGATGAAACCGCGGTTTCCCTCGGCGGCCATCGCCACGGCCGCGAGCGCACGCTGACGGGCATGTTCGGAAAGACCGAGATTTCCGTCCCACGCGCGCGGATCGTGGGCGAGGACGGCAAGACACGCGAGTGGAAGAGCGCCTCGCTGCGGGCTATCAGCGCCGCACAAAGGCCGCCGACGCGCTGATCGCCGGCGCCTATCTTGCCGGAACCAACACGCGTCGAGCGCGCCGGGCGTTGAACCCGGTTCTCAAAGGCGCGGTCGGCAAAGATGTGGTCAGTCTAACTTGGCGAAAGGCGCAAGGCGACTGGGACGCCTAGAATGCGCGTTCGCTCGTCGATGAACCCATTGTGTTGTCGCTTGCCTTGGAACAAGGCCCAGCCACGCCGCGAGATCGCGCCCATGTTTGAATGTGTCTGCTTTGCCAATCGCCGCGATCAGAGCTGAAGCGATCAATGCGCCGACGCCTGGAATCGTCGCCAATTGGCGCGCGTCCTCATTCTCTTTCGCAAAGGCCGCAAACTCCGCATCGAATACGGCGATCCGCTTGTCCAATTCGCGCCATTGCACGCGAACGTCGGCGATGAGCCCGCGCATTCTTCCGCTGAGCCCTTGCTCGTCTGGTTCGTCCAGCAGAACGCCGAGTCTTTCTTCGAGATGACGCTTGCCCTTGGGAACAACAATCCCGCGCTCGAGAAGAATCGCAGGCGCCTGATTGATCAGCGCCGTCCGTTCGCCGATCAAGCGGTCGCGCGAACGGTGTAGCGTTTGTATGTCGAGCTGATCCTGCGTCTTCAACTCGACGAAGCGCATCGTCGGCCGCGTCGCCGCTTCTGCGATAGCCTCCGCGTCGCGATCGTCGTTCTTTTGCGCCTTGACATACGGGCGAACATATTCGGGAGACATCAGTCGGACCTCGTGACCATGCGTCGCGAATAGCCGGCCAAGATGATGCGCGCCGCAACACGCTTCCATCGCGACAACACAGGGCGACAACTGCGCCGCCAAACCAACGAGCGTTTCCCTCTTCGCGCGACGGCGTAAAACCGGTTCAGTCTGTCACGACGCCAAGGACAACGCCGGCGGCTTAGGAGGTTATCAGAAGGAGGCGGAAGATGGCCCGCCACAGCTCAAAAAAGATCCGCGTCACGTTGAATGGCGATGGAGTGATCGGCAAAAGGGGGGCCGACGCGGTCGCATCTCAGGACGACATGGAACTGGCTGGTCGGCAGTCATGGAACTCTCGGTCTTCGGGCGTACTCAGGGCGCAATCACGCCTTTTTTCAGGAGAAGCTCATCGAAGAGAAAGACCTGATTGGGATCAGCAAATTCGCCATGGCCGCTTTTGCCGGCATATTCACAGCGCGATAAGAGATAGCGTATGATATTACTCATCAGTCGTTAATTAAGGCGACATTTTCGTTGAGTATCATCTCGCACGATGATTCAATGAGTCATGAAGCGAGACGGACGTACCATCGATCACCAAACGTTGGAAACCATCCGGTTGATGGCGGTCGAGCGCGTGCGCGAAGGCGAGGCGCCATCTGCGGTCATCGCATCTTACGGGTTCAGCCGCACGACGATCTACAAATGGCTGGCGGCGATCTCGAAACCAGGGGTTGGGGTCCGTGCGCTTGCGTCGCGGCCGGCGCCCGGACGGCCGCGTAGTCTCACTGCGCGTCAGGAACAGCAGGTATTTCGCTGGATCAACGGCAATGATCCCCGTCAATATGGTCTGGATTTCGGGCTATGGACCCGAAGGGTGGTGGTTGACCTGATCGAGCGCAAATTCGGCATTCGGCTTGGTTTGACAGCGGTTGGGGAGTTGCTCGCCAAACTCAATCTGACGCCGCAAAAGCCACTGCAACGCGCGTATCAACGCGATCCCGAGGCAATCGAGAAGTGGCGGCGCGAGACAT
>NZ_JADNRA010000022.1:0-110000 GCF_015709525.1 Methylocystis sp. L43
ATGACCGCGGCGTCGATCGGATCGGTCTTGGCGCGCCGACCAAGCGCCTGCGCAAAGTGACGCACCTGCGCCGGATTGACGACGACGATGGGCAGAGAGGCGGCGGCAAGCGCCGCAGCGACCACGGTCTCGAAGCCGCCGGTGGCTTCGAGCGCGATCAACGCGGGCGACAGCCCTTTTAGCCGTTCGACGAGCTGCGCAACGCCTTCGCCATTACGCGCCACCATAAAGGCCGCGCCTTGCGGAAGCGCATGCACATCAAGCCGGTCTTTGGAAACATCGATCCCGACATATACAGCGTCCATCATGTCCCGTCCTTGCCTAAGCGGGCTTCGCTTCGCGCGGCCCAAGCGACTGTTCGGGTTCGATGGAACGGCAGACGGGCGGCCAAGCTGAGGAACGGGCTCGATCGCCCGAGGATGAGCCGGCGTCCCGTCCGCCACCGCAGCGGCAATGTTAGCCGATCCGGCACGGTTTAAGTTACAAGGATGAGGAAACCCTTCACCCGATCGCCCTGGCGCAATAGTTCTGCTGAATTGACAAGGCGCGGCGCCGGCGGGATGAAACGGCGAGAAGAGGAGACGTCGATGAACGCCGCGCCAGATCAGCTCGAAGCTCGCAAAGACGCCGCCCGCGCATGGTTCGAGTCGTTGCAGCTGCGCATCATCGCCGCCTTCGAAGCGCTGGAGGATGAAGCGCCGGGGCCATTCGCGCAAGGCGCCGACGCGCCGGGCCGCTTCGTTCTCACGCCATGGAGCCGAACGGACCACAGCGGCGCGACTTTAGGAAGCGCCGCTCAAAACATCGGCGGCGCGCCGGGGGGCGGCGGCCGCATGGGGATGATCCATGGCCGGGTGTTCGAAAAGGCCGGCGTGCATTGCTCGACGGTCTTTGGAAGCTTCGCGCCTGAATTCGCCAAGCAGATCCCGGGCGCGGCGGAAGACCCCCGCTTTTTTGCGACGGGCATCTCGCTGATCGTGCATCCGTGGAACCCCAATGTTCCCGCCGTGCATATGAACACGCGCTTCGTCGTGACGAGCAAAGCGTGGTTTGGCGGCGGCGCCGACCTCACGCCGGTGCTCGACGCGCGCCGCACGCAGGACGATCCCGACACGATCGCCTTCCACGCCGCGATGCGCGGCGCCTGCGAGCGCCATTCCGTCGCCGACTATGCGCGCTTCAAACAATGGTGCGATGAATATTTCTTCCTCGCCCATCGCAACGAGCCGCGCGGCATCGGCGGAATTTTCTACGACTATTTCAACAGCGCCGGAGACGCTGCAAACTCCGCCTGGGATGCAGATTTCGCCTTCACCCGCGATGTCGGCGAAAGTTTTGTCGACATCTACCCGGAACTCGTGCGGCGCAATTTCGCCAAGCCGTGGAGCGAGGCGCAGCGCGACGAGCAGCTCGTGCGGCGCGGCCGCTATGTCGAATATAATCTGCTCTACGACCGGGGCACGATCTTCGGACTGAAGACTGGCGGCAATGTCGACTCGATCCTCTCCTCGATGCCGCCGCTGGTGAAGTGGCCGTGAGAGCGGTGGAGGCGCCAACAAGCCGTCATGGCCGGGCTTCTCCCGGCCATCCACGCGATCCGGCGCGCGCGATCCTTCAGTAGTCACTGCGATGTCTTGGCGTGGATGCCCCGCGACAAGCGTGAGCATGACGCGCCGAAAGCCCGGCCACTTCCGTCCAGAACCACCCTATTCGTGCAGGCTTTTTTCTAAACACTTAAGCGCACACTTGACTTTCAGCCAACGCCGCTGATACTCAAGTGTATGGTTGAGTATTCGAAAGAGCTGGATCGAGCGTTCCACGCGCTTGCTGATGCGACACGGCGCGGAATTCTTGAGCGTCTGTCGCGCGGACCTGCGTCTGTCAGCGAACTGGCGAAGCCGTACGCGTCATCGCTCGCAGCTATCCAGCAGCATGTCCAAGTACTCGAAGCGAGCGGCTTAGTCGTCACGCAGAAGCGCGGACGCACCCGCGAGTGCCGCATTTCCAGCAACGCCATCCTGCGCGTCGAAAATTGGCTCAGCGAACGCCGTCAATTGTGGGAACACCGTTTCGATCAGCTCGAAAGATTGCTCGAAAGCGAAGAAAAACCCGTCCATCCCAAGCATTCCAAATCCTCAACCCCGAAAGGCGAAAAATGACTGCCCTACCCTTGTTTCAGGGAACATTCACGATAAAGCGTTCTTGGTCGGCGACGCCGGAACGCATCTTCAGCGCATGGTCTGATCCCGCGGTGAAGGCGCAATGGTTTCGGGGTCCGCCGGAGCAATGGCGTGAATTACGCCGTTCGATGGATTTTCGCGTGGGGGGCGTCGAAGTGGCGGAAGGCCGTTTCGATAATGGAGTTACGACTCTTTTTGAAGCTCGCTATCACGTCATCGATCCGAACTGCCGTCTCATCTACGTCTATGATCTCCATCTTGCTGGCGCACTCCACTCCGTCACTCTGTCCAGCCTTGACGTTCAATCGAACGGCGACCGGACTGATGTGTCCTATACCGAGCAGATCGTGTTCATGGACGGGAAGGATGGCGTTGAGATGCGTCGCGGCGGCACCGAATGGCATTTCGAAACAATCGAGCGGCTGATCCAGTAGCCGCCCCTCATGCGTCGCAGGCGCCCAAAGCCATAACGTGGATGGCCGAGTCGGGATAAGCCCGGCCATGACGTCGAGAGAGTTCGTCACCCAAATGTCCATCGCCGGTTGAGCGCAAAGGTCACGAACATCGCCAGCACGGTGGTGATCATCTGCGCCGGGAGATAAGGCGCGCTCCAGCGGTCGACGAAGAGGCTCATCAATGCATAGGTGACGCAAAAGCCCGCAAAGGCGACGAGCGCAAATCGCCATGTCGCCTCGGCATGCGGCCGATCGCTTGCAAAGGTGTGGCGCCGGTTCAGGAGATAGGCCACAACGCCGCCGACCACATAGCCGCAGAGCGTCGCCGGCACGGCGCGCCAGCCCGCGCCTTCGACCAATGCGATGAGAATGGCGTAATGCGCGAGCGTCGCGCCGACGCCGACCGAGGCATAAGTCGTAAGCTGACGCGACGTCGACATGCTCAGCGCGACGGCATCGTTGCGTAGTGGCGCGCGATGTCCCGCATCTCGGCTTCCGACATTTGGCGGCTCATGTAGCGCATTTCCTTATGCGCCCGCCTGCCGGTTTTGAACGCCTTGATTTGATTGAAGAGATAGAGTTCGTGCTGGCCGGCAAGATGCGGAACGTCGGCGCTTTTGGCGATCCCGTCCGCGCCATGACATGCCGCGCATTGCGCAAAGACGGCTGAAAGGTCGTCAGCCTGGGCGCGTCCCGCGCCGGCGAGGAAAAGCAACATCGGAAAAAGCAAACAGCTCGTAATCCGCATGGCCGCCATTTCGAGTGGGACAAGGAACGGGAATGATAGCGCGATTCGCCGGCCTGAGGCTCGGTCCTCCCCTTTGAGGTCCCCTCTCCCAACCTCGCCGCCCCTTCACATGACCGTCATTCTCGTCTAGACAGTCGGCGACTTTCGAGCCGGGCGCGCCCCGCTCGCCGCCCGCATCACCGATTCGCCGACAAAATGACGGGCAAGTTCGGGACGCGTTCTGGTCCAAGGGCCGGAATAGCGGCCCTTTTTTATGCGCGCTCCCCAGCCGTGCGGGGGTGCGCCAGGGTGAAAGACGAAAGGTGTCCTCATCCTGAGGAGGCGGCGAAGCCGCCGTCTCGAAGGACGAGGGAACCGCTGAACATATCTCGCCCTCGTGCTTTCGGGACGCGCCTTACGGTGCGCCTCAGCACGAGGCCAGATGCTCGCGCGCTGCGGACGGCCAACAGGATCACATGCCGAAAAGAACCGACATTTCCACCATCATGATCATCGGCGCCGGCCCCATCGTCATCGGCCAGGCGTGCGAATTCGACTATTCGGGCACCCAGGCCTGCAAGGCGCTCAAGGCGGAAGGCTATCGGATCGTTCTCGTCAACTCCAATCCGGCGACGATCATGACCGACCCGGACATGGCCGACCGCACCTATATCGAACCGATCACGCCCGAAATCGTCGCCAAGATCATCGAGAAGGAGCGCTATGCGGCGCCCGGCGGCTTCGCGCTGCTGCCGACGATGGGCGGACAGACCGCGCTCAATTGCGCGCTCAGCCTCGAAAAAATGGGCGTGCTGAAAGAATTCGACGTCGAGATGATCGGCGCGACCGCCCATGCGATCGACAAGGCCGAAGACCGCGAACTGTTTCGCGAGGCGATGACGAAAATCGGCCTCGACACGCCGCGCTCGCATCACGTCAAGACATTGTCCGCCGCGCTCGAGGCGCTCGACGACATCGGTCTGCCGGCGATCATCCGTCCGTCCTTCACGCTCGGCGGCACCGGCGGCGGCATCGCCTACAACAAGGTGGAGTTCATCGAGATCGTCGAGCGCGGCATCGACGCCTCGCCGACGAATGAAGTGCTGGTCGAAGAGAGCGTTCTCGGCTGGAAGGAATACGAGATGGAAGTCGTCCGCGACAAGGCGGACAATTGCATCATCGTCTGCTCCATCGAAAACATCGATCCGATGGGCGTGCACACAGGCGACAGCATCACCGTCGCGCCGGCGTTGACGCTGACCGACAAGGAATATCAGATCATGCGGGACGCCTCGATCGCGGTATTGCGCGAGATCGGCGTCGAAACCGGCGGCTCGAACGTGCAATTCGCGGTCGATCCCTCAAACGGCCGCATGATCGTCATCGAGATGAACCCGCGCGTGTCGCGTTCGTCGGCGCTGGCGTCGAAAGCCACCGGCTTCCCGATCGCCAAAGTCGCCGCGCGGCTGGCGGTCGGCTACACGCTTGACGAGATCGCCAACGACATCACCGGCGGGGCGACGCCCGCCTCGTTCGAGCCGACGATCGACTATATCGTCACCAAAATTCCGCGCTTCGCCTTCGAAAAATTTCCGGGCGCCGAACCGACATTGACCACGGCCATGAAGTCGGTCGGCGAAGCGATGGCGATCGGACGCAATTTCGCCGAGTCGCTGCAAAAGGCGTTGCGCTCGCTGGAGACCGGCCTCTGCGGCCTCGACGAGATCGAGATCGAAGGCTTCGGAAAAGGCGACGATATGAATGTGCTGCGCGGCGCGCTCGGCACGCCGACGCCGGATCGGCTGCTCGTCGTCGGCCAGGCGCTGCGGCTCGGCATGAGCGCTGAAGCCATTCACGAGGCCAGCAAGATCGACATGTGGTTCATCGAGCGCATCGCGGAAATCGTCGCGCTCGAAAACAAGGTCAAGAACTACGGCCTGCCAGAGGACGCCGAGAATTTTCGCAAGCTCAAATTCGCCGGCTTCTCCGATTCGCGCCTCGCGACGCTTACGGGCCTGGATGAGGCGGACGTGCGCGAGATGCGCCACCGTCTCGACGTGCGACCCGTCTACAAGCGTATCGATACGTGCGCGGCCGAATTCGCGTCGCCCACAGCCTATATGTATTCGACCTATGAGACGCCGTTCATCGGGAGCCCCGCGAATGAGGCGCGTCCTTCGGCAAAGAACAAGATCGTCATTCTGGGCGGCGGCCCGAACCGTATCGGGCAAGGCATAGAATTCGACTATTGCTGCTGTCATGCCTGCTTCGCGCTCGCCGAAGCCGGTTTCGAGACGATCATGATCAATTGCAATCCGGAGACGGTTTCGACGGATTACGACACTTCAGACCGGCTGTATTTCGAGCCGCTGACGAATGAAGACGTCGCCGAGATTCTCGACGTCGAGAAGTCCAACGGCGAGCTTGTGGGCGTCATCGTGCAATATGGCGGGCAGACGCCGCTCAAGCTTGCGCACGGCCTCGAGCAGGCGGGCGCGCCTATTCTGGGCACGCCCGTCGATTCGATCGACCTCGCCGAGGACCGCGATCGCTTCAAACGGCTCCTCGACAAGCTGGGGCTGAAGCAACCCAAAAACGGCATCGCCTATTCGGTGGAGCAGTCGCGCATCGTCGTGCAGGAGCTTGGGCTGCCGCTCGTCGTCCGCCCAAGTTATGTGCTCGGCGGCCGCGCCATGGCGATCATCCGCGATCAAAGCGATCTCGACGATTATCTCCTCGGCACGCTGCCAAGCCTCGTGCCGTCCGAGATCAAGGCGCGCTACCCCAACGACAAGACCGGGCAGATCAACACGGTGCTCGGCAAGAATCCGCTGCTCTTCGATCGCTATCTGACCGACGCCATCGAAATCGACGTGGATTGTCTCGCCGACGGCGACGAGGCCGTCATCGCCGGCGTGATGGAACATATCGAAGAGGCGGGCATTCATTCAGGCGATTCGGCCTGCTCGCTGCCGCCGCGCTCGCTCGCCCCGGAGACGATCGCCGCGCTCGAGGCGCAGACCAAAAGCCTCGCCATGTCGCTTGGAGTCGTCGGCTTGATGAATGTGCAATTCGCGCTCAAGGACGGCGAGATCTACGTGCTCGAAGTGAACCCGCGCGCCTCGCGCACCGTGCCTTTCGTCGCCAAGGTGATCGGCAGCCCCATCGCCAAGATCGCGGCTCGGGTGATGGCCGGCGCGAAGCTCGTCGACTTCGATCCGCTCGATACGAAGCCGGCGCATGTCGGCGTGAAAGAGGCTGTCTTCCCCTTCGCGCGGTTTCCGGGCGTTGACACCGTCCTTGGCCCCGAAATGCGCTCAACGGGCGAAGTCATGGGTCTCGACACCTCTTTTGACGCCGCTTTCGTCAAAAGCCAGCTCGGCGGCGGCACCAAGGCCCCGCGCGAGGGCGTCGTTTTCGTTTCGGTCAGGGACGCGGACAAAGGCCGTATCATTCCGGCGGTCCGCCTGCTGAAGGAGGTCGGCTTTTCCATCGTCGCCACGGGCGGCACGGCGCGCTATCTCGTCGAGCGGGGAATTCCGGCCCAGAAACTGAACAAGGTGTCGGAGGGACGGCCGCATATCGTCGACGCCATCAAGAACGGCTCGATCGCGCTCGTCTTCAACACCACCGAAGGAGCGCAGGCGCTTGCGGACTCGCGCTCCTTGCGCCGCGCCGCGCTTCTGCATAAGGTTCCCTATTATACGACCCTGGCGGGGGCGGTCGCGGCGGCCCAGGGAATACGCGCCTATGTGTCTGGAGACCTTAGGGTCCGGGCGCTGCAGGACTATTTTCCGCCCAACGCGACCAAGTGAAATTTGGGAGTTCTGCGACGCAAGCGGCGGTGCGGTGACATTTTGACCACCACTGGCGGCCTATGCCTTAGCGCATGGCCGCAGTTCGGCGGGCGCAACCTCCGCCGATGCGCCGCGTGTTTGGCGAAACTCAAGAAAAGACTAGAAAGCGAAAGCAATGGTGGACAAGGTACCCATGACCGCCGGCGGCTACGCCGCGCTCACCGAAGAATTGCGCCGCCGACAGCAGGAGGACCGTCCGCGCATCATTCAGCAGATCTCTGAAGCGCGCGCGCACGGCGATCTTTCGGAGAACGCCGAATATCACGCGGCGAAAGAGGCGCAGTCGCTGAATGAAGGCCGCATCGCCGAGCTCGAGGACAAGCTATCGCGCGCCGAGGTCATCGACGTCTCAAAGCTCAAGGGCTCGACGATCAAATTCGGCGCAACGGTCACGGTCGTCGACGAGGACACCGAAGAGGAGAAGGCCTATCAGATCGTCGGCGAGACCGAGGCCGATGTGAAGAGCGGCCGGGTCTCGATCACGAGCCCCATCGCGCGCGCCTTGATCGGCAAAACGGTCGGCGACACCGTGGAGGTGACGACCCCGGGCGGCGGCAAGAGCTACGAGATTTTGAAGGTCGCGTTTGGGTGAGGGACGGCGTCGCCCCCTCCCTGTCCCTCCCCCGCTAAAGCGGGAGAGGGAACCCTAACCACGAAGGTTACGCGGTTTGTCGCACCGGCCCGGATCTGACCCCCTCTCCCGCGAAGCGGGGGAGGGCTGGGGAGGGGGCGCTTCGAGCGGCCTGCTTCCGCAGGCCACGACAATCCGCATTCTCTCCGACGGCCGCGCCGGGCATGAGGCGCAGACGCTCGGCGTCGCCGAAGCGCTGGGCGCGGCGCCCGACATTCGCTGCGTCGTCGCCCGCCACGTCTACGCCGCGCTCGCGCCTTTTGCGCCAGCCGATCCGCGGGACGGCTTCGCACACGCCCCGCCCTACCCCGATATCGCGATCGCCGCGGGACGCCGGACGATCCCGGCGCTCAAGCGACTGAAGCGCGACTCCGGCGGGCGGACATTCACGGTCTATCTGAACAAGCCTGCGAACGGACTGAGCGCCGCCGACCTCATCATCGCGCCGCGCCATGACGGCCTTCGCGGCGCGAATGTCTTCTCGCCGCTCACCCCGGCAAATCGGATTTCTCCGGAGCGGCTCGCCGCGGCGCGCGCGGCGCCCGATTTCCGCATCGCCGCCCTGCGCCGCGCACGCATCGCGCTCATTGTCGGCGGCAACAGCCGGCATGGCGCCTATGGCGCGGCGCACATCGCCGAACTGGAGCACATCGCCGCTTCGCTCCGCGCAAGCGGTCGCTCGGTCATGGCCACGGCGTCCCGACGCACGCCGACGGCTTTGCGCGAGAGGCTCCGGCGCGCGCTCGTCGTCCCGAGCGGCCTCTTCTGGGATGGAGAGGGAGAGAACCCCTATCTCTCAATGCTCGCGAACGCCGACGCGATCATCGTGACCGGCGACAGCGTCAATATGGTGGGAGAGGCGGTCGCGACCGCCGCGCCGGTCTATGTCGTTCCGCCGCCGGGGCGCCGAGGCAAGATCGACGCCTATCTCACGGCGCTCGCCGACGCCGGCGCCATCCGCATCTGGAGCGGCGCGCTCGAGGACTGGCGCCGCGCGCCGGTCAATGCGACGCCCGACATCGCCCGCGCCGTCGCGCAGGCCTATCTGGCCTTTGCCGCGCCGCATCGTTAATTCTGAGCGCCCTCCCCTTTTTTGAGCGGCCCTGCCCTGGCGAGGCGCGAGGCTGCTTGAAAAACCCGCCGCGCGCCGATAAGAGTGACCCGCCGCGCGCCTTTGGGCGTCCGCCAATCGCCGCTTTAGCTCAGCTGGTAGAGCACCTCATTCGTAATGAGGGGGTCGGGGGTTCGAATCCCTCAAGCGGCACCATATAACTCACTGAAAACAAGAAATATTTTTTCAATAAGGCCCCATGTCTTTGATGGCCGAAAATCGCGCCGGGGCTAATTCGGGGTAAAACTTCGAAGGTGCTCAGGCCCCATGACGGCCATCTCATCCTTCAGGACATGGACCGGGGAATCGACGCACTATGCTCGCGACGGGGGCAAGCCGCTCATGAACAATTGGGCGGAGTTTGTGAATTGCACATTGAATGTCCGTAGCGGCAAAGCCATCTGACATAAAAATCGGTGGCATTCAAAAGAGTCTGAATACGTGACTAAAGCTCCAGCATATTTAGAAAACTTGCGAAAACTCACTCGGGCCGACCCGACGCCTCAAGACTTAGAAGAAATTGAGAACGAGCTATATCTCGCAAGCAGCGATCGATCCGCGGCTATAATGTGGTCCACTTACATAGAAATGGGCCTAGAACGCTTGCTTGAATCCAAGTTGCGCGACGATTTGAACGGGGATGACCGAAGGCGGATATTTGAATCGAATGGCCCGCTAGGATCGTTCTCATCAAAAATTTTGCTTGCTTACGCGATGCGCATTCTTGGGTCGAAAACGAGATTCGACCTTGATACAATCCGAATCCTCAGAAATGAGTTCGCTCATTCTCGCGCGTCGTTCTCCTTCGAGACGCCGGAAGTTCGTGCCGTTTGCGACCAGTTAAAAATTCCAGACATGCCACAGAGTCCAATTCCCTTTCCTTACCTAAACAAAGTTCCCGAGAGCCAACTGGAAAGCGCTTCCGATAAGAAGCATCCAAGGACGCGATTCATAACAACGTGCCACTCGGTCGCCTATAGAATGCAGGTTGCGAAGGATGGCGTTCGGCCAGGCGATTTTGTTTTCCCCGACGATAACCCGCTGCCCTAGCACTTCTATTTCCCGTCAGCCGGCATCAATTCATATTTTTCCATCGCTTCCTCGCGTAGACAGCGCGAGAAGAGAGCGGGCAAAACGGTTGTCGATTCTTGCAGCGACATGCTCATAAGCCTACATCGTGCGACACGAAGGCAATATTGCTCCTGTAGTCTTCGCTGCTCGATTGTTATCTCAACGGTCATTAGGGAGTTCGACTTCCCGAGCAAAGCCAGATTCGCCTCGTTATAGTCCTTCATGACAGCGACGCCGCACTCTTCAGCGCGGTTGTCTTTCGCGCTTGCATTTGCGCTCAGCGCCGCGAAGATAACTACCGAGGCCACCTTTTTCTTGATCGACATTCACAATCTCCGCCCCACGGATTTTATCCACAATCCTAAGAAACCCAAGGTCGCGCCGCCGTTCGGCTTGGGCATTACAAAAGATACATTCCTGGCAGACGCGGGATTGGCTAGAGTGAACTCGTTCGCTGCGTCGCGTTTCGCGAACACCCTCGCCTTTGGACCCTTAGCCGGTCCAAAGAAGACGTTGAAAGAAAAATCGATGACTATCCGATATGTAACGCGACGGCAGCATGCACGCCGGACGCGCTCGGGGCGAATCATAATCGTCCGTGAGCATCTGGCGCTCTATGACCGAGATGGCGAAGCTAGCAAGAAAAGCTATAGACACCCCTGCCCTAAATGCGGCGCTGAGGTTGTAAGCACAAAAGTGCGAAATGGTGGTTGGATTCATTGCGAGGGCGGCAAGCGCCTCTCACACGTAAAGCACGCGTGTTTTTATATGGGCGATAGGCTATCGCGCAAGCGCGACGAAGACACTCCCGACCTGTTCGCCGGGCAAACAATGCCTGAACGGTAAGTTCCTCTTCATAGAATGCGCGCCCCACCCCGCCCACGATCGCCGACCTGCAAAGCCAAGGCGTCCGCTTGGCGCCCGCGCGTTTTGCCTGAATCGAGCTTGCCAACGTTGCGGGGTTACCCCATTCGATGCGCTGCCATGCCCTGAAAATCGACAACGCGCCTTGCTTCAAAAAATCGCCCGATCGCCTACATTTGGGAAACGAAGACACGAAATCCGGGGCGACGCTATCGCTCCGCGTTAGTGAAGTCCGACGAAATCGGGTGTCCGAATAATGTTTAGCGCTGAGCGCCGTTCAATCGCAGCGCGGTTTGTTCGCCGTGCTTCCGAAGGCTGTCGTGGCGAGAAGTTGATCGCCGGCGTTCGCGAAGATTGCCGTGATGCGACGATACGAGATTTGGCGGCGGCTGCTTTTCTGGCAGTCACTCGGCAACATGTCGACCAAGCATCGGTTTCCGCCATTTATGACGTAGCGATTTCGCTTCGTAAGGCGAACAATCTTGGCGCATGATCCAAGGTGGGCGAGACCATGTCATCTGGCAAAATACTGGAATATTTCTTTGGAACAATCCCGCCTCAGGGCCGTTTGCTTTGTGGGCGGGTTTATCATGACAGACAGAAAACTGGACGATTGGCGGGTTGCCGTCGCTCGCGAGCTTGACGGCGAGTCGGGTGCCGCGCTCGAAAAAATCGGGCATCAACTGAAAATCAAGCTCGCCAAGATCGTTGCCGAGCCTCTGCCTGCAGACCTTCAAGAGCTTGTGAGCGCGTTGGAAAACAGAATTGACGAGAAGTAATCGCGCGCGCCGAGAGGAGCAGCGCAGAAACGCTTAAGCCTTGGCTTGATTTGCCGCGCCTTCAAGCGAAAAAGGCGGCCCTGCTCTCGGTCGAAAGCAAGGCCGCCAGCGAGGCCGGAAGAAGAGCGACGTGGGAAGGTCGTCTAACGAATAAATTTGGGTGACTTCGCCCTTCGTCAAGCCTCGATTTCCTGCAATCGAACGCGCTGCTCAATCTGCCGCAGGAGCTTCTCCATTGCCACAGGCAGAGGCTCGGCGACGACGCCTGAATACATGGCTCGCAAGTGGTCGGCGATAGTCGTGACCCTCGTATTATCGAGTAAACGTCGCTTATAATTTTTGTTATTCGTCAACACTGTCCGGTTCTCCCTTTCAGGACATATAATTCCTGAAGCGCGCTCACGGTTCCGCTTCAAAGACGGAACGGCCCGCGCCTATTCGACGCGGGCTGCCCCCTCCCTCGCGGTATGATTGATCCACCGCCGCGCGATTGAGTTCGGAAGTGCCAAAAAAAACCGGCCCCGCCATTGCTGACAGGGCCGAAGGCTCGATAGAGGCCCGCCGTCTGTCCCGACAGCGAGCGTCGAGAGTGTCGCGCGACGAGGGCGGGGGCGTCAAATTCCTTTAGCCGGTAGACGCACATCTTCTCGTGCTGATAGCGTTGCTATCCTAACGCAGAGCACGGGCGCGGGGGTGTTGTGTCAATTATCTTTGAGTTTTTCCGTGAATCGCCTGACAACGAGCGCATCAGTCTCGCGACCGAAAAGAGAAATATCCGGACAGCTGACACCGCGGTATCCTACGCACGCGGCGCCCTAAACAATGTTTTGTTTAACGGAGAAATGGCCGATGTCTGCTCAATCAGAACCCAAAAAGGGCTACTAATTTGCGAGGTGAGAAGTGCCGCTCGCCGGCCGCAAAAGGCGCGGGAAACAATTTCGAGCTTGTGATGGGGTGTCGCCCTCATAGCTACCAGAGACAACCACCTTCGTCCTGATTTCATTCGCTGCTTCGCTCACACATTTATCAAAGTGTGCGCTCGCAACGCCTTCGTAATTCTTGTTGAGCAAATCCTGCACACACCGCTCGCAGCTAATCAGATACGCGAGTGCCAATGGCGGAACGGACTCAATACTCGTTAGATCGGCCGCCTCTTGCCATTCTCGTTCGAACAATTGGCGCGCAAAACCGGGTAACGCTTCCGCAACGGATGACCTGAAGCGTTCCCGGAGCTTTCTCGCCGCGTCTTCAAAATGCTCGACGGCTTCGTGACTCGGCGGAAGCGAAACTGGACGCAAGCTCATAATACGCTCCCATGTGGGGGCACGACGTAATGTCTTGGCCTTGAAACAATTGTCTAATAGATATCTTAGCTTACACGGAACGGGGACGCAAGCTTATGTAAGTTCCCCTAAGCATTGCACGTTGTTTAGCGCGGGACGTGCCGCCAATCAGGCCGCGAGCGTCAACCGTGAAAAGGCCTCGCCTGTGAGGGCGAGGCCTATGCCAGGGGGAAATTGGTATCGCTCAACACAGCAATATTGCGCTGTCTGCGCCTGCCCGTCAACGGCATGGCTCTAATTCACGTTATTTTTCCCCAACTTATCCGACATGCGCCTTTGTCGTTGCGATCAATCCTCTTTCGTGGCGCTGGGTGGCCTAACGCTGTCTTCGTCATCCCCGATCGCGGCCTTGATTTCCAGCGCAGCGGCTTGGGCGCAGTCATTGAATGACCGATCGGCGTCGACCTTGAAAGCCGCGTCCATCGCGAGCCATGCGCTGCGACGATGTTTGTGCACGATTTCCGCCAAGGGATGCGCCGCGCTGTCATCGTCGGCATTCATCGCCGCTTCAAGCGCGCGCCGCGCGAAGGACGGCAGCCGCTCGTAAACCGCGCATTCAAACGCGGCGGCGAACATTCGATTTGCGACAATCGCTTCGTCAACGGCCGGCTCAATCGTGGGGCGTGTAGGCGTATCCGTCATGATTTGGGCTCCTAACGTTTGGAAGAAATTCAGGCGGCTCGCAATTCCGTGACAGCCTAAAGCTTAGGTAGACGTATTCGTGTGGCGCGGTCAAGCTTATTCCAGCATAAATGTTGTCATGTGATGTATAGCGTCCGTTTCTACATGTCACAACATTCCCACAACAAAGCATAGAGACGAAAAAAGCGCCGCCAACCTTTCGGCTAGCGGCGCTTCCTACCTCTCAGGAGATTTTGCTTGATCCTGTGGGCAGCATGACTGCGCTCGTTTGCAACGCGCCGGGCACTGCCCACAGGTTCGCCGTCAAGCGCGACGTGGAGTCTTGCCCGGCTATTCGTGAAACTTGGAAATTTCTGTAAATCGTTCCGCGCGCAGATGGCGTGGTGTTCGCAAATAGGCAATCACGTCGCGGGCGCCGAGATAGACACCGAAAGCAAAACATGTCGCCGCAAACCACACAAACGCCGTCACGATCGCGACGCCGATCTGCGCCGCAAGAGGCAATTCGGCGACTGTCATGGCTGCGGCTTCCCCAAGCACTTTATCTCGCACTCAATGCGCGAAAGCCCGTCGTCGCTCACGCTCGCGACTTCATACATCTGCCCGTCACAAAGTCTTTTGATCCGGTCGCCACGATGGATTGCCCAAGGCAAATCGAGGCGAGAGAAGCTGGCGCAGAGCGGAGCCGTTTCGACTCGCGCGTGAAGCGCGTTGCCGGCCATCTCAAATCCGAGATGGGATTTCTGCGCGATCACGCCCGTTATGGTGACGGCCTTGTCGGCGTAAGGCTCCGCCGCATAGTTCGGCCGCGCGGCACATGGCGTGAGTTCTAAAGTTTCGCCGAATGCATTATTGATCGATTGCGAGACGCGCGCCATGCCGGCGCGCCAGTTCGAATTGACGAAGCTCATTGGCCCCACCTCCCTTACAATTTCAGCGGCGCGGGCGCCGGAGCCAAGACGCTTCCGCCGGATCGAGCGGGAGCATTACCCCCTCCGGTCATAGTGCGCCCGAGTTTCATGATGCTGCCTTGAACTTGCGCGACCGCGTGTTGCGCCTCTGACATTTTCGCCATGAACAGCGGCGACGGATCGATGCGCAAAGATTGATGGATATCGACCGCTCCCCGCACGTTGCCTTCAACGTCCACTTGTTGGGGCTGCGAAGCCGCGCCGCCCGCCGCGAACGAATGCGCGAGCGCGTTATCTTTGCCGGTAAAGAGCGCAGACAGTGAGCCCTCACGCGCACCGTCACGCGCCGCGCTCCGCAGCGATTCAAGCCCTGAGAACCGCGACAGTGCGCCTTCGCGAGCCGAGCGCGCGACGCTGAGACGATCGGCGTCATAGGCGGGCAGATTATTGGAGAGGTCCGACGTGTTCCGGCCGCTCGGCATATAGCGTTTGATTTCATCCCATGCGCGCGCGTTGATATTCGAGTCCCACTGCTTGCGCTTCGCATCGGTCCAGCCGAACCACTCGGCGGTCTTCTCCTTGTAGAGTTGCATCCCGCTGTAGATTAACGCCATCTCGCCAAGCGCGCCCCATGGCGATTTCTTCGCAGCGCCCACAGCGGCAACCGCTCCGGTTGCCTCGCCGGGTAGCTTGGAACCGGACATAACACCCGCCGCCCGCGTGAGCGCCGCAGCGGCGCCTTCCAATTGGGTCGCTGCGGCAGTGAGGCCGAAGTTCCCTTTCAGGAGGTCGAGCAAGCTCTTGACGCCAAACGCCCCGCCTGCGAGCGTTGCGCCGCCGCCTGCGGCCGTCCAGGCGCGCTTAGTGCCTTCGTCCGCGTCGCCAAACCATTTCGCGACCGTCTGCGCTGCGCCGGCCCCGAACTTCAGAGCGCCTTCGTTGGCCTTGACGAAGCTGTTCGAAGTGTCTTCGACGGTCGCCTTCAGGCGATCGAACGCGGATGCAAGCGAGGTCTGTTGCTCGCGCGCGATCTTTTGCGTAATCCCGGAGCCACTGGACAGCCCGGATTCATATTCCCGCAACTGCGATAGCTGCGAAAGGATCGAAGCGGCTTTACTGCCCTGCTTCACGCCCAAGAACGCCATCGCCTCTTGGGGCGACATTTTCGTTACGATCGCATCCCATAGCGCCGAGCCGTCGACCTTGCCTTGCGAGACTTTCCAGAAATCGGTTGCCTGTTTCGCCAAGGCGTTCGTGTCTTTCGCGCGCTGATGGCCGTGGTCGCCTTCAAAGTAGCGAATGACCGATTGCGCGAAGCCGCGCGCGTCCGCGATCTTCCCGCTATCGAGGGCCGATTGCAGCGCCTTGGTCGCTGAGGGCCCGAGCCCTCTGCCTATGTTCTCGCCGAGCGCAATATTCAAAGCGCTCGCGTCGCGGCGGGTCGGGTCAACGAACTTGCTAAGGTCAATGCCGGAGGCCGCTAAAGCCATTCGGCCTTCGCGCGTCGGCATCATGATCCGCGCGGCAAGCTGGCGCGTGAACACGCCTGCCTCTTCGCCTGCAAAATTCTCTCGCTTCTGCACCATACCGATTGCGGCGGCTTGCTCGGGCGACAGGCCCGCCGAGCGCGCTCCGGCTGCGGCGTATTTCCAATACCCTTCAATGTCCTCAATCGACATGGCGCCGCGCTTCGCCATGATAGACGAAATATCCGAGTAGCGCTGGCCTAGACGTGCGGCGTCGGCGGCATTTTTGACATGCTCCCCATAGCCAAAAATCACGCCTTCTAGCGCGGTCGTGGCGCGCCCCACGTCCGCTCCGAGCGCCTGCGCCAGCACGGCAGACTTTTCGATGAAGGCTTGAGTTGTGGCCGCCGAAAAATGTCTTTTAACGAGTTCATTCTGCGCGTGCGCAATATGCTCGGGTGATTGACCGTAAACCCGCGCAAGGTCCCGTTGCTGTTGCGCCATGCGCGACATTGACGCTTCGTCAAAACCGCCGACCGCTCGCATGGTCGATAGCTCGCGATCTAGCGGCAGATAGTGGCGCACGGCGTCCGCAGCGATATGGGGCAATTTGACAGCCGCGAGGCCAGCCGCCAAGCCGGCAAGCTGTTTCATCGTCGCCAAAGAGGCGCTTAGCGAGCGGCCCCATGTGTTGGTTGCCCGCGTCGCCGCCTCAAAATGCGGAGCCATTCCGCCCGTCAGATGGCTGCCGCCTCCAAGGCGCTCGTATTTGCGCGCCAGCTTGTCGATATCGCCGGCCATGCGCTGTAGGGTTGCCGTGGCCTTGTCGACGACGCTTACTGTCGCCTCGATTGAGGGACCTTTAGACATGGAGAAAAACCCTCCGGCCCCATGGGGCGATTATCATGCGTGAAAAATAAAGAGCGCGCCTATGCAGCGCGCTCGCGTTCACGATCCTTAACGAGTTTGCTCAAATTACTGGCCCACCAAAGCAGTTCGCTCAAAGTGAGGTCGTCGATAGATTGAGGGCTCCAATGCAAATCCAGCGCGAGAGTCGCCATGATGCGCGGGACTAGACCTCCAAAGGGCCGCCGATTTCCTCCACAAGCAATTCCAAGAGCGCGTTTCGAGCTTTGAGGAAGTCGCCGGCGCCAAGGCCGTCAAGGACAAGCGCATCGTGGCCCGTCATTTCCTGAAGGAATGCGAGCACAATTTCATTGTTCCATTCAATTTCCCCGCCGTTACGGATTTTGAACGGTTCGCCGCGCCGGAAGGTCCGGGCCTTGGGCTCGTTCAACGTTAGCTCGCGAAGTGGACCATTATGCGTGTCGAGAACGGCGCTAAGGGAAATCGTTTTGGTCTTAGCCATAAGTCAGAAACTCCAATGTTGGAAATGAGATGGATTAGGCAGCGACGCGGCGCGCCTGCTCAGCGATCGGCGCGACGTTGGCGCCCGCGTTGGTCAGTTCGGCGACGATGTTCGTGCCGCGCGTGCGAGACATGCGCAGCGCGGTATCGAGACGCAGGGCCTCGGCGCGCGCTTCGGCGTCGCCGCGAGCGGCGCGCAGTGATAGACCTTGCTGGCGAAGCTCGGTTGCGCGGACAAGGATCGCATGCGCTTTCGCGTCTTCAGCGGGATTGGAATAGGACATGGTAGGAGTCTCGATAGGTTCACGGGTTTCGAAGGGAAGCGCCGCAAGCAGAGCTTCGGCGTCTGGAAGGGGAAGCGTCGAATCGTCCTGATGCATCCGAAGTAACGTGCGCGCAGCCGAAGGCCGCACGCGCGCTTCGTCAAGCGATAGGATTGCCGCCGCGTATGGCGACAACGGTTGCTCCGGCTCGGGCGATGGCGACGACGCGGACGAATAGGGCATATCGACCGTTGCGGCTTTCGGCTTTCGCACGGGACGCCGTGGTCCAGCATAGGCATAATCGACACAAAATCCGTGGTGCGCAGCTTCGGACGCGCGACGACCGCGGCCTTCAACCTCGGCGTCGCGTTCCCGCGCCAGCTCAGTTTTGTGCACGCAATGAAAACCGCTCGCCAAAGCATCTTCGATTGAAACCAATGCGCCAGTGACTTCGATTAATGCCTTGCCGTCGATCAATGGCCAGAAAAATTGAGTGTGCTCCATAATCAATATCCCGGATGATTGAAGCCGCGCCCGCCCATTGTCGTGGCGTATCGCCCGCCGGCGCCGCCAAACGATCGGGGGCAGATGGCCGATAAGCGATCGATTTCTTGCTTGAGCAATTTCGCCTCGCCCTTATGCCAGCGCTGCCACATGTCGCCGTGTCGCACTTCCTGAGACTGCGCGCCTGCCAGGAGCGCGTAATAAGCAGCCCTGAGTTTCGGCAACATCGCGCAGGGGTCGTGAACCTCAGACGGCGGCGCGTTGGGCGGCGAATGGCAACCTTGATTGAGCGGCGCTCGGTTGAACGGCGGATTTGTGGTCATGCTGATTTCACCTTTTCGCCCTTGCCCGCGCTAAACGCTGGATGCGACAATCCGAATTGTGCGAGGTATTCCCGCTCGGAAGCGAGCGCGGAAACATGCTGCTCAAAGTCGCCGCCGCCGTTCTCAGCCAACACGTCGCTGATTGTGATCAAGCCAGCGCTTAGAGCTTCGATCTGCGCCTTGCGGGCCTTGCCGATATCGGGCTGAATTGGCCCCGAGCCGGTCCATTTCGCTCGCGCAATAGCTTTTGCTTGCGTGTCAAAATCGACATGCGCCGGGAGTTCGATGACGCCACGATGCACGGCTTCCTGAAGCCAATTGCGGAAAACGGCTGCGTAAAACTCTTCGACGATGAACTTGCGCCGCACTTGCGCGAGACGCCAAGTGGGCTCTAAGGCCATTTTTGCTGCCGAGTAATTGACTCTAGAGAAGTCCCCATCGATCACGGGCGCAGCTTCGCCGGCCGCTCGCGCTGCGCGTCTCACCAACGCAGCGGAAAAGTCGGCAAACGTGTTGTCGCCTTGGGACTGCAAAAGATGCAGCTTCTCGTTTGGGAGAAGGTGATAAAGCGACGCCCCGCGCAGCGGGACACGATTGCGGCCCGATGCGCCCCAAAATGCTTCCTTGCGATCTAGGAACGCCGTAAGTTCGGCGTCGGAAAGCAGCCCGCCGGCCGGCGCTTCGTTCGCCGACAAAGCGTCGAAAGCCGTCTTGGTCGGAACGTCCGTTTCAATCGCAAGCGTGGCGCCGGCATGCGTGAGGTGCTTGTCCAGCGTGAGTTCCTGAAGGCTCGCCTCTTCCTTCGCTGGCGTCAAAGCGCCCACAATGGGGCTCACGGAATGCACGCCGCGCGGGTCTGTGTTTACCTGAAGCCAAACGATCTGGCGACGGCCGATCGAATTATATGCCCGCACGATACGAACATTGTTCGATAGATTCGGCTGCCCCATGGGCGCGTCACGCAAGGCGAGCGCAGTAAATCGGCCGCCCTTGTCGAAACCAACGCCCGCGACGAAAGAAAGTCCGCTTTCGTCGCTGCGATGATAGTCCTTCGCGATTTGATCCGGGTCTAGCAGCGTCACGCGGCTCGCATATTGCGTATCCGCGCGCGGCTGCCAGTCGAGAATCGCCAATAGAGCGCCGGCCTTCAGGAAGCTGAGATATCCGCCCGCCGCCAACGAATGAAGGTTATAGCGGCCGGTCGAGTCCACCTCGCGCGGTTCCGAGATATAATCGGCCCACGCCTGTTCAATTTGGGAAGACAATTGGCGTGCTTCCTGGTCGCTAATCCCAAGATCGGCGCCGCGGATTTTCGAGGACAGGGAAAGCCCCTGCCCCACAACCTGCGTGACGCCAGTCGTCAGGATCGTGGCGACGACGCTGTTAGAGGTCGCCATGTCATTCGCCACGCGGGAAGCCTGAAGCGACTCCTTCGCATAGCGCCCGCCAAAGGCTTGCGCGGTCCAATAGCCGCCCCCAAAGAACTGCCCCGAGCCTTGCGAAGAGACTGCCCACGCAAGGCGACGCTCATTGCCGACGTTGGAGTCCTGGAATCCCGCTTGCGTCTTGGCGTCAAAGGAAATGGCAGCGGTCGGCGCGCCGGGCGGCGCGATGACCTCAGGCAAAAGTTCGATTTTCATTCGCTTACGCCCCAACATTCACGCTGCGCGCCTTGGCCTGCTCTGCGGAGATGTAACCACGTGCAAGAGCGTGCTGCGTCCCTGCCCGCTTGCACTCTTCAATTCGCGCGGCCTTCGGATCGTCATTGGTTGCGGCGCCGATCGGCGAGGAAATCCCGATTGAGCCTTCAACCTGCATCACCTGGAAAAACGCCCTCGCGCCGTCGCGCGGCGTATCGGCGAGCATGTCAACGATTGCGGAAGCGGAAAGCGGCGAGTTCACAAGCAATTTGACGGCAAGGTTCGTCCGGCCCTTGGCCTCGGGCGACATGAGCACGTCGCGCATGCGGACCCTCTCTTCGCACCTGATGTCTGCCGCCGTTTGCGAATTATTGGGCGAAGCAATTTTCGGCTTAATGGTCATTATGCGGCCTTTCGATAATTGGAATTGAGCGCGGCCAAACGGCTCGCAATGTCGATATTGGATTGGGGTTTGTTGGCCGGAGCGGCCGTTGTCGCCTTGGTGAGCCGGGCAAGCGCGGTCGCGTAGGTCAGACAGTCGAGAGCTTCAGACCGCGGTCCCTTCGGCACAAATTCAAGCTTTTCGCGTCCGCGAACAAACCTTGTCTGTAAGGATTCATTTGCCAATTGCTCGAAATAGGTTGGCTCCAAAGTGTCCGCGAGATGAATAAAACCCGGCCCCACCTCAGTCATTGCAAGGCGTCGTTTCAGACTCGCTTTGATCGAGTCAACGCCAACGTGATAGATCGTCGTAATACCTTTCAGCGTATTGCCGCGGCGGATAAGCGGCTTATCGAAACCGCCGACGCCGCGCACGGCGATCATGTTTCGCTGTTTGCGCCTCTGAGACGCGATAAATTGGGCGACCTGGAGCGAATGATAATTGCCATCGACGCAGCCGGCGGCGATCGGCAACAGGCGACCATCTTTCGTCCGAAACGACGTTCTGCCCCACAACTCGCTTAGCGCGGCGTAGGGACCTGCATCGGGCGCGCAGTCTGTGCTACCCATGAGTTTGTGATGACTGATTACCCACGCTTCGTCGTCGGCGCCGAACGCGATGATTGATGTTTCTAAACGGTCTAGCTGCGTGTCTGTCGACAGAATGATTTTCTCGACGCTCGCGGGCAACGGCTGCGCAATCGGTTCGGCCCTAAGCTGAAGCTCGCTGGCGTCCAGCTGATACTCTTCGCCAAAATCGTAGGTTTCTGCCAGAACCGTGTTGTGAAAGACGCGGAGCTTTTCGGGCCGGGCCTTGGACTCGTCATATTGCGCGGCGACCGACTCCAAGCTGGAAAAGCGCGAAACGAGTTCCGTCGCATGAAAGCTTCGGATGTGCGGCTCGGGATTTTCGGCCGTTGGAAGCCACGCCCCAAGTTCAATCGCAACAAGCCGCTCGCGCTCGCTTATGGCGTGGCCGCAATGATCGCAGGTCAAATGCGCCGTGTGGGGCTTTCCCTCTTGCCACTTGAGTTGGTCGAAGCGCGCGTATTCGAGCGCCCCGCACTCGGGACACGGGATGTAGAAGCGTTCCTGCGTTCCGCGAGAGAACCACTCGGCGATACGACTCGCGTTTTTCGCGGTCGGCGTGCTCGCCAGGATGATTTTCCGATTTTGAAACGTGCGCGTCCGCTTGATGGCGAGTTGAACCGGGTCGCCTTCAGTCCCCGCGGAGCGGGCGAAGCGATCAATTTCGTCGAGTAGGAGATAGCGAACCGATCGGGCGGCGAGGTCGTCAGGGTTGTAGCTGCTGCCGATCGAAACCGATCCGCCGGGGAATATTTTATGTCTTACGGAAGAGCCGCCGCCCGTGCGACCGCCTTTCCCCACAAGCTCGCGGACGGCTGGAGTCGAGGCAATGAGCGGATCAAGCCGGTTGCGCACATAATCGAGCGCCTTGCCTTCGCTCGGATGCACAATGAGCGCCGGCCCCGGATCGTTAGCGACGGTGTAGAGAAGCGCGGAGTCAATGGCGGTCGATTTGCCCGACTGAGACGCGAGCATGAATACGAGTGTTTCGGCGTCGGGGTCTGCGAACGCTTCCACAAGTCCGCGCTGATACGCCGTGAATTTCAGAGGTCCGGGTTCGGCGTTGCTCGCTGGAAGGATGATCCGGCTTTGACACCATTCGACAATTTCTGTTTTGGGAGGGGGCGCGAATTGAGCCAAAAGTTGCGCGAGCAATTCATTGTCCACGCGCGCCGCCGTTGGCGTCGCCAGCGGATCGATATGCAGGCCCAACTTTCATTCCTCCATAGCGAATGCGTCGAGGTCGGCGAGCGCGGCGAGCGCGGCTCGGCATTCGTCTTCGATCGCAGCCGCGACTTTCTTGGCGTCGGATTCGCCCGCTAGGCGCGGCGCCACCTTCGGCCCCACGGCCATGAATGCGACCTTGGCGCGTGCAATCAGGTCGGCGACGGTCGCGGCGACGGTTTCACGATCAAGCAAGGAATTTTCGAGCTTCTGATTTTGCAGGCGGAGCTTTCGAGCATGCTCTTCGGCGATTTCTCTCTTCGCTTGGATAAGCGCGCGCCGGGCGTCGTCGTCGGCTTGCTTTGCCGACGTTGAGTCGTATCGATCGCGCAGCGTGGACTCTTCGTCTATTCGAAGTTTGATCGCTGCGCGCGCTTCGTCGCCGGGAAAGCTCTTGTCGTGCGCCCTCGGGATTTGAGCTTCGTCTAGCCAACCTTTGATGGTTGTGTGCGGCTGATGAAATTCGTTCATCAGCGCCGTTATGCCGATCCGGGTTGGCTCCATTTATCGAAAATCCTGATAGATTTCTGAGGTGAAGTATCGCTAAATCGTTGAGAGAGTAGCGAAAAAATGCGGGCGGGGGCGCGCAGCGCGTTCTTGAGCCTTTGCCAAGGACCCGTAAGCGGCTGAATATCAATGCGTTATGTCGAGGTTAGAAGGTGTGGCCCCAAAAACCCTGGTTTTCCGGGCCTTTCACGGCGTATCGAGGTCTCGCGGGATCGATAGATAACGTCTATAATTGCTCCGCCCTGGAGGCTGGCGGAATGCCGCTATGAAACGTTATATTGTTATGCACTCGCTCGGGATTGCCGCCCGGCCGATTGATCTATCAGCCAAACTGTCGGCGCTGTGAGCCAGCAGATGCAACACGTGAGCGGCGCCACCCATTCGCACGCCAGGATCACCAAAAACGTTCGGACGTGCGCCAGGATGCACTAGCCCCCGCCGCTGCTACGCGCCATGCCGCGCGAGTGCGCGCCACGATGCACGAAAAACATATCCCTTCAGCGCGTTCGATTAGGAGGTATCAGGCGATCAATCGCCGCCCGACGCTCCGGCGCTTCCGCCGGCAAAGACCTTCGCAAGCTCCTTATTCAACTCGTTAGGCAAGGTCTGATTGATATCCTGCTTCCACATCTCTGCCGGCTTGCCGCCCTTGGCTTCTTTGAACGTCGTCGCGGGGTGCGTTGCATACACCGCCTTAATGGCGTTCTTGCCCGAGCCGACGCGGACCATCACAACGTCGGTGTTGTTACGGATAACAAACGCCTTGCTGATATTGAGGTTCTTGGATCGGCCCGGCGAGATGTTGCTTGTATGCCCTGAGAACGAGCCGCGATTCCAGCTTGTGCCAGGGGTAAACTTGCCGATCTTTCGAGCCGTGATCCTTTGCGGATAGAGACTGAATCGCGCGCTTAGATCGTAAGCCGATGGTCGCATTAACGTCGAAATGCCGGCCTTGGCGTCGGCGCTTCCGACGTCGGCGACGACATTTCGCTTCGCTTCGTTATACGCTTTGCGCGCCGTCCTATCGAGCGCATTGCGCAGGCCGCCGGGGGTTTCAGCGGCGACCTTCTTCAGCAAGGGGCTGAAGGTGTCGCTTACGTTCACGTGAATGTCGCCCATAGCGTCACTTTCCCAACTTATCGGGCGCGCGCATGACTCGCCTATCGACAACGGTCCCGCCGGCGCCCGAAACAGTCACGTGCAACGAAATTTCATCTTGCGGCCGAACGTCAATCAACTCCAAAATTCGGTGAAGGTGCAAGCCCGCCAAGGATTGAACGCGCGCCTTGTAGAGGTGATCAATCGGCGGCCTCGGGAACACATAGGAATCGGCTTCAGACATGACCGCCTCGGGGCGCGCCGGGGGAATCGAGGCGCCGCGCGATCGGCGTCCCGCCGCCATGCCGAAGTGACGCCTCATAACACTCAATCTCTTCGACGGTCGGAAACTTCGGGAGGATCGGCTGGCCGTTCAATTCGCGTGTGGGAAGGTCGGGAAGATCGATGAGCGCGAGCGCTTCGTAAAGGCGCGCCGCGCCGTCGAGCATGCGCGCGCCGGATTCGAGCGCGTGCAGCGTCTCGCGACTGATTTGCTCAGCCGCACAGTTCGGAAAAACCACGATGAAAAACTCCAAGAGGAATGATTGAACGAAGGCGCGTGCGCGGTCCTACGCCGCTTCGGGGCGCTTCTTATCGCGCCATTCTTCGAGCCTAGGCATGCCAAAAGTGAAGAAATAGCCTAATCGCCGTTGCGCATTGGTGAGCGGGACTAGCCATTCCTCCGAATAACCTCGGGCACGCAATTCGTCATTTCGCGCTTCCAAATCGATCAAACGATGCACAGGAGGCTCGTCCTTCTCAATTTTGATGCGCTCGGAAACCGCTTTTTTGTAGTTTTCTTCGTTCGCGTCCCACAAGGCCATATCGGCCGCAAGCTCTGTGAACCTGCGGCACAGTTCCGAATGCTGTTTCGATTTCTTCGAAAAGCCGACAACGTTGTCGATTGCAGAACCGATTGCCACGACTGCGATGAGAGCCTTAGCTAGGCCGCCGTCCTTGCCGCCAAGTAACACCATGAAAGCGCCAGCGCCGAGAATTGCGTTCGCGGCTAGCACCGTATCATTCAAGCTCTGAAAGAACCCGGCCATCTTGCTGTGATATCTGCGCGACTTATGCACACCAATGGAGATGGTGTAATAGGGATCATCATCCCATGTGCTCATAACTATTTGTCCCGCTTTGGTGAGGGTGGCGGCGGCGGCCGGTCCCAATCAGTTGAGCTTCGCTCTTTTCTGATCGTGCCGTGTTCCCTGTGCGCACCACGATCACGATCAGCCGAACCTTGCCCTGAATCATTGACTCGGCTCGGACGTTCATTGTGTTTCCGTTCAATGTTTTGTGGTGTGTGTTTTTTGTCGTCCGAAGTCATAGCCACCCCTTTCCAAATAGGGGTCGGATAATTTCATTGCGAATCCCGATTGTCTATCGCGGATACCGTAATCCGCGTCAGGCCAACAAACCCCACTTCGCGACTTGCGCGATATCGCCGCCGTCGAGATAAGTTTCGGCCGGCGCCGGATCGGCCTCGGGCGCCTCGCCGCGAGCGAACGCCTCGATTTGATCGGCCGTCCATTTCGGCCAGCCGCGGGAGCGGCAAGACACCGGCCGCGGAAAGAGTCCGTCCCGGCGCCAGTTCCGAATCGACTGAGCGGAGCAGCCTAGAAGGCGCGCGGAAGCGGCGACGCCTAGAAGGCGCCGCGCTTTGTCGGTCGTCATGTTTTCGAATTCCTATGCGCGAACACCATCGCGCCGAGGCGATCGGCGCGTTTCGAGTGTGCGATTTTTGGGGGAATGACGGCGAAGTGGCCATAAAGGCACACTTCTAACCGTCTTGAGTTTAGGCAGTTGACATAGCATAAGTCAACGGTTGCGGCGGATATTTTTGGCGATTTCAGCGGTTTGTCTATATACGACTGATTTGAAAGTGATTTGTCTGTGCGATTCTCAGTTCGGCGGCGCAACGCCGTTGGAAAGCGCGGCTTTAGAGCCCCTGCCCCGGCGCGCTGGCGAACGCGAGACAGGCCGAACGCTGTGCCGGCGAGCGTAGCGGCCGGGGCGCGGGCTTGCATAGGCATGACCCGCCGGAAGAGTCGCTCGCGGCCCGCCACGGCGTCTGACGATCCTCGGCGCGGCTTGGGTTGCTCGCTTCGGGCGTCGCGACACCTCCGGCCGCGATCGGCGCTTCGGGGGGCGGCCGGAACCAATCTGCAAACGTTCAGTCCCCAAATTCGAGCGCGGCTTGTGGCGCGCCTCGCCCCCTTCTTTTTCGAACATGCGGCGCGGTCGTCATACGCCCCCCGCCTCTCCGCTCTTTCGCGGAGGCGATATCCTCTCCTGGGGGTCTCTTCGCCAGAAGATAGAGACCCTCTTTAGAGGGGCGAGGTTGGCGAGGTCGCGCGAAATGGGGTTATTATTATGAAATATCAATCATTTATCCCGATCGAAAATTCGGGCAAAAAGCCAGGTTTTCATCTTGCTTCGGGCGAGGTTGTGTAAGTCATTGATTTTAAGAAATATAAACCTCGCCAATTTCGCGGGGCGAGGTTTGGCGAGGTCCAGCCTTTTACCGGCAAACGCCTTATTCTTCTGAGGACAGAACCTCGCCAACGCATTTTCGCGACCGTGGGCGAGGTTCGTTTTCGACCTATCCGGCGTCCGCGGCTGTCTCGTCTTCGTCGTCAACCGGCGTGAAGCTCGCCCCGGTCGCGTCCGGCTTAGGCGTAAAACTTAGGGTCGGCGGCGTCCGTTGGCCGGGCGCAGCATGATATCGCAGCGTGCCGGCGCCCGTCGTGCGCTCCACTTTGTCCGCCTTTCCGAAAAGCTCCCTTTTGATCCGTCGCGCGCGGTGTCCGTTCGTATCGTCAAACGCGTCGAGTGGAATTCCGGCCTTTTCCAAAACCGCGTCAATCTCATGCTCGCCCGGCCCCATGACGACGAGCGCGTCAACGATCTTCTGCGCCGCGGGCGACAACCCGGCGTCCAAATGAACGATCACTGGCACCGGCACCGTTGACCGCTTGTTCGCGCCGACTTGCACGGTGCGACGTTCGATGTAGGTCGGGCGCCAGTTTTTCAGCGCGAGATTATTTTTCGCCGCGTCAATGCGCGCGTAGCGCCCGCGATCTTGCGGCGGGATGTTCAGTTGCTTCGCTTCGTCATCAGTCAAACTAAACATCGTCCGAACTATACGCGCCACGCCGGTTTGAGACGACGCGCCCCGAAGGACGTGCATGTTACCGGCGTGACCGGCAGACGATGCGCCGTCCGGCTTCCGCGGATGCGCGATCAAAGCAACAGACGTATTTGCTTCCGCCGCGACAGACCGCGCGCTGGCCCAAACTTTCGCCATGGCGCTGTTATCGTTCTCGTCAACTTCATGAAGCTCTTGCACAGGGTCCAGCATCACGACGCCGATACCGTATTGCTTCACACAGGCGACGGTTTCCGCCAGTTCCGCCGGGGGCTCGACTCGTCCCTTGCTGTTTTCCAGCGCCAGCAACAAGGGGTTTCCGACGCCAGAAGTCATGTAGAGCCGAAAGCCGTTTGTGCCGTCAATCGCCGACCACGGCACATTTAGTTCTTTGAGAACGCCAGCAAGACGCCGGTCGAGCGCATCCTTGTCGTCTTCCTGGCAGTGATACCAAACGTTCGTCCGTTTAAAGTCCGTCGCAACATCTTCTGGCGCAATGCCTAAGAGGTCCGGCCGGCCGGCGACAATGGCGACGCATTCGACCAAGCCGCGCGCCGACTTCGAAACACCGCCGTCGCCCACAAGCGCGCTGACGACGCCGCGGCAATAATCCTGAAAGGCGACCCAAGGCACGTCGGGAAGGTCGTCAAGATCACGCCTCGCGACTGGGATAGGCAAAACCGGCGGGCGGGCGCCGTTCACGTATCGAACCGGCTCGGCGTGGGCAGGCAACTCGCCATCTTCGACAAGCGCGCGCAACTGCGCCAGACGCTCTGCCGCGTCTGCCCCTTGTGGTTGGCGAATGATCGTATTGACCGCGCGATGCGCCGCGAGCATGGCTTCCTTGTCATCCGCAAAGCGTGCATCGCTTTCCAGGGCAGCAAGCAAGCCCGGACCCGAAACCGCTGGCAGCGCGTCCGGTTCGCCGAAAATATCGTCGTCGCCCGTGAACAGGGCACCCTGTTCGAAGGTTGCGAAACGTTGGCGCGTCGTGGATTCCGCTTTTTGCTGGCGCTTCCTTTCCTGGCGCTCCGGGAGCGCGCCATCGGGCTCGGCGATCGAGTCGAACGCCTTGCCGCCCGCGGTCGCGACCTTCGCGCCAAAACCGTTGCGCGCGCTCCGGTATCCTTCTTCCAACTTCACGGCGATTTCCAAAACTGTGAAATCGTCCGTCTCGGCAAATGGATTCTCGCCCTCATGTTCCGCAGCCAACTCTTCGCGAATCTCGGCAATCCGCGCGAGCTTCCTTTGTGCATCGGCAGCCGTGAAACCGCGATCGGTCAGCATGTCGCGCAACATTTCATCATGATCTTCGTCGGGCATGGCCCAAGCGAGCGTCACGGCCTCGGCGAGTTCCGGCGAAATGCCATAGTCGCTAAAATCCGCGCCCGCATAGACGATCGAAAGGTGACGGCTGTTGCCCGCGTGCTCCAATCTGCGCGTCGCCAGCTTTTCGATTGCATCGCCGAGCGCGTCGGGATCGTCAATCGTGACGCCCTCGGGCGCGGCGAAACCGCGTGCCTTGCCGACCTTGCTGATAGGATCAGGGAGCGCGTCCGGCACGTTCGCGCAGGGCTTGCCGTCGATAAGCAGCCAACGCTCGGGGCATGGATCGGCGCCGCCCTCTACGATCGGATTGGCGATATAGACCGGCTGGACGCGACGCCAAATTGAGGGATCGAGCGTCGAGACTTCAATTTCCTTGCCGTCCTTTCGCTTGCGAATCGTTTTCGGCAATGTGTCGGGCGCTATGAGCCATGCCGACTTCTGATTTTCGGTCACAGGTTTGTCGGCGAAGAAAAAGAGCCTAAACGACTGCTGGCCTTCCTTCGTATTGAACCCGCTGGACGCTTGGGCGAGGCAACTCGCGTCGTGAAATTCGGCCGGCAAAAGCGCGCGATATTCCTTCGCGGCTTCGTCAAGCGACCGCGCGTTTGTCGTGAACCCGTCGATATCGAGCACGATCAGCCGCAAGGCTTGATCGGAGAAAAACTCATTGCGCCGCTCGCAATCGATGCGGGGCGTATCCGGTAGCGCGGCGCCGTGAATGAGAATTTCGTCCCGGCCTTCGTGCAGCAACGCATAGAGGTCGTCGACGCCCGCAACTTCACGCGTGAGGCGTCGAAAGGTTTTAGCGTTCGCGGCCGGCTCCTTACGGATTCCGTCCGGCGTATGAATGAGCCGTTTGCCCGTGAAAACCTTGGGCCGCAGGATCGTGATTGTGTCTTTGGCTTCCGGCGAAGACTTATGTGTGTCGGAAGGCGTCAGGATAGGCTTGACAACAGTGCTGGTATTCAATATATGAAACTCCGGTTATTGCTACGATACTTGCCCGGCCACGCCCACAAGCGTCGCCGGGCTTTTTATTTCACTCGGCCGCAGCCGCTTCCGCCTCTCGGAACCGTGCATGCATCGCCTCTATTTCTGACCGCGCGATATCGGCGAAGTTCGGATCATCCGACGTGACAATTTCCTCGGCGAACGCTAGTTCGCGCGACTCGCTTCCCGGCGGCGCGAAGTCGAGTCGCAACACGCCATCGGCGTCGGGCGTCAACGTTGGCCAGCCGGCCTTGCGAAATTCTGACCGTTGGCGTTTGGCAAGCCATTCGTCGAATTTGAAAGCAGAGTTGCGCCGCCAATTCTGCGCGAAGCCTTCGGCGTCAATGACGATATCGGCTTGGACTGGCGGCCCGACGTGGATCGGCTCGGGCGCTTCGCCCAGACGGATGCGCCAAGCGAGCACAGGATGATATGTCGGCGCGAGGAGTCCGCCTTCGGGCTTAATTTCGACGACGGCCCAACCGGGCGCCGCGCCAACGATCGCTTCGGCCGGCGGAGAGTCCAGGTCGGCGAGGTCGCCAAGAAACCAAGCGTCGCGCGTCGGCTCGCGGAAATAGATCAGATGGCCTTGCGCCTCACGTTCAGTCGCGACGTTCTTGATTGAGGCGCGCGGAAACATCCGCGCGTCGCCATGTTCAGAGACAAGGTTTATGAAGTCCGTCATTCGTAAAACCATTCAATGTGCCGTGCTGGCGTCGTTTACCAGTTCAAGCTGGCGCAGCCGCGCCGCCTCTCGAAACAGGTCGAAATGTTCAAAGGTCGCATCGGCCGCAGCGCCTTCGGCGAGCGCAAGGAATTCGCGCTCGCTGATATCACGTAGGAAGGGTTTGAGATGGCGGCGCGGCAGGTGTCGCCAGATTGGGAGTCGCGCGGTTGTCATGCGGCGACTCCACGATCCCGCGCCAGGATTTCTCGCGTCGGCGGCTCCGGTCGGTTTTGACGCCACGCGCGCAAGTCACGCAGCGCGGCTGCGAGCGCGTCGGCGGCAGCAACCGGATAAGTATCGGGTAGAAGGCGGAGCGCCTTGCTCAGCACGCGCGGAACGCCGTGGCGCAGCGACGCGACGAAGGAAATCAACCGGGGGGATTCATACGCGTCGAGAGCGGCCTTGCCGTCGAGGATAGCGAGAATCCGTTCAACTCGCGCAAGCCGCTCGGCGTGCTGTTCCAACATGTGTTCGCCATAGCTGAAAGCGGATTTTCCATAGTATCCGTCTGACAGTGCGCGGCCTTCGTCCACGATGTAGGTCGCGGGCGGCCATGTGAGCGCATAGCGCTGCTCTTCGTTGAGCGTTTCGCTCTTGCGAGCGGCGGCGAGGGCGGACTCGAATTGCGAGCGTGTGGTTCTGATGGTCATTACGCCACCTCGCCAACAAGAAACCGTTCAATCGCCGGACCAGACCAGCGCCTCCGGCCGGGCAACGGCAGTGGCGGCGGCAGCGCCCCCTTGTTCGCCCAAATATTGATGGCGTCCGGCGTCACGCGGAAATGCTGCGCGAGGTCGTGTGTGTCGTAGACGGCCGGCAAGCGCGGCTCTGCCGCCGCCGACTTTTCGTTTAGGTTCTGTTGGGTTCGCATATTCTGCGCCTCCTACATGGCGCGCGAACGGAACCACTGAGACACCCCGCGCGCCGGTAGGATGTAGGTGGTTCGCGTTCGCGCCCGTGAAGGCGCTGACAGGATCGGCCTTGAAACCAATCCAGCGAGCCTGCGATTAGCTCGCCTTTTCGGCTCGCGGGCTTTGCCGCGTTTGGCCGAACAATGTTCAAATAAATTCGTTGTCGTTGTCGGTCAAGACTATGTGGCGACAATTTTTTCAATTCGGTCCAGGTCGGCGGCGACGATGCGCAAAATACGCCTCTCGATCCGCTCAACGGCGTCGCGTTTTTCCTCAAGCATCGTGTGCCGATCGTATGTCGCGGTCACGTCGGCGAAGCTGTGATTCAGAAGCGCCTTCACCGCGTCGCGCGGCGCGCCTTCCGCGCGGGCCAGTGTCGCGGCCGTTCGTCGGAGGTCGTGTGGCGAGAAGCGCGCCAGGGAATATTGCGCGCAGATGCGCCGTGTCGCTTGCGAGAGTGAATGGCGCGCGATTGGGGCCGTCGACTCGTATCGCGAAACGAAAACCGCCTCGCCTGCCCCAATGGCGTCCGTTTCCGCAATGGCTGCATCGATAGCGGCAAGAGCAGCCGCTGAGAGCGGGACAATGTGTGTTCGACCGTTCTTCGCCTTCTCCCGTGGAATTGTCCAAACGCGATCATTCCGCGCGAGTTCGCTGCGCATCATCGTCGCGACTTCGCCCGGCCGCGCCGCGGTCAGTAGTATTGTCTTCAGCGCAAGCCGAATAATCTTGATGGCCGGCGCCGCATCATCTTCGAGGGCGCGCCAGAACGCCCGCAATTCGTCGTCCGACAACACTCGGTCTTTGGGCGTCTCTCTACCGCCAAACTTGCGCGCGCCTGCCAACGGGTTTGCAGCCAATAGGCCATCATCCACTGCGTGCCCGAGCAAGGTCCGAAGGACGGATTGCATCCGATTGGCGGACGTTGGGGCGGTTTTTGCAATGCCGTTGAGAAGCTCCGCAAAATCGGCGCGCGACAGACGCGCGGCATTGCGCGAGCCTAATTCCGCGGTGGCGCGCTTGAGATATTCCGCGTCCAATTTCCAGGAACGTTTGCGGCCTTCGATTTGCGCGAGATAGCGATCGGCGAGCGCCTGGAATGTCAGCTTGGCGCCCTTGTCTGTTCTATGCCCCTCGCCGTCAGCAAGGTGCGCGCGGATTTCATCGGCGCGCCTTCGTGCGGTTGCGAGTCGCATCGCAGGCCAGCGACCGAGCTTGACCCGCCGAACCTTTCCATCGACTCCGGCGCCGCCAACGAAATAAAAAGTGCGGTCGTTCGGCGACGCGCGAAGCCGCAGACCCTTGCAACCGGCGTCGGCAAGTTCGATCCGCTTCCCCTCCGGCACCACCATCTCTTTGAGCTTCGTTTCGGTCAGCGCCTCGCCCATCGTCCCCCGGCCCCTTCATGATTCGACACCATCACACGTTACGGTAAAATTAGCCCGGGGGCTAAAATTTTCTGCCGAATGGGGCTGAAGGTAGGCAATTGCGACTGAATGCTTCCTTGTTTTTCAGCTAGTTATGGTGGTAGTCGGTTTGCGTCGGCAGCCCGAGCATGGTTCGTAATGAGGGGGTCGGGGGTTCGAATCCCTCAAGCGGCACCAGCCAACTCTCTAAAAAATGAAGAAATTGTCGAACAAGGCCCCATCTGGCGGCCGAAACCGCGCTGGGGCTAGTTGGGGGTAAAAAGCAGATCCTAGGCGGCACCCCACGCGATCCGTTTTCCGAATCACAGGTTTTGGTCGCGAAGGGCGCCGCACACTAAGCCAAAGAAGGCGTAAATTCATCGGCATAGACGGGCTAATCCGTCTATGCCGGTCTAACCCCATGCGCCCTGCCCCGCCCATCGCCGATCTGCAAAGCCAAGGCTTTCAATCCGCCCGCGCGTTTTGCCTGAATCAAGCTTGTCAACGTTGCATATCCCATTCGACGCGCTGCGGAACGCGAGAGCTTCCTTTTACCCGCTTGGCGAAGTCCCGGCGCTTCGTCTGTTCGGCGTGCGGGTCGCGCGACGTGCATCTCATGCCGGATTGGCCGCGGTATCGTGCGCTGGAGTGATTGACCTCCTACTTCGGCCCGGAAGATTCTGGTCGCGTCGTCGTGACGACACCAAGGCGTCCAGCACCAGAATAGTATTCACCATTTCGAAGCTTTCTGGGCAATTCTTGTGTTACATTAACGGTCGATTTATTGTTTGTCATCAAACCGAGAGTGCTGATTACAAAGAAACGTCCTTGCGGACTCTCACCAGTTTCATTGCAGCGCGCCGACGAATGCTTTTTTTTGCTATCCACTGCGCGGTATACATCTATCTCGATAAAATGATCCATCCTGTCGAAATGGTCCGTTTTTTCGTCCTCCCAACTGTAATCTGGCGGGCGCGGCAAAGAAAATGGTATTACCGGCAACTCCTCGTTCATTACAATTTTCATACGAAAAACGAAATACTTGATCGCGCATGTGGGAACATCGAATTTCGCAGAAGTCGCTTTTCCGCGATCATATAGTTCTACTTCTTTGTAGGCACAGTATTTCGTGTTTTCGTCGACGGTTATAAACACAAAATCCTTTGAATTGGACAGATCCTTAACCGCGATGACGTTGCCTTCCAAGGTGAACTTGATGTCCGCGTATTTTGTCGAGCGCAGCAACGAAGCGCGCCGAGGTGCGGAAAATCTGTTCAGGATGTTGAAGTCCTCACTGCACTCGTAGGAGTCGGGATCATGGCCTCTGTAGTTTTCCGCCGCTCCGGCCGCAGCGGCGCTTCCAACAGGTATGGCAGAAATCAAAAGGCCGAAGAGGATGAGCCGCGAAACCGCGGCTAGTCGCAACTTGCGCGCATTTAAAAGCCTCAAGACAACGCCTCCGCCGCAATATTCGAGAGTGTTGCTTGGTCAAGGTCGGAGCGTCAATCACAAATAAAGCCCTGCGTTGGCGCCGCAGCCTGGCCCCAACCCACTCGTTCTGCAAACCAGCACTATTGCGGCACGCGGCCCGACAGCTGATAGAAAAGATGTGACGTCACCAGCACCTCGGGATTGGACAGATGCCGCTCGAGCGCGGCGAAGTCGCTCTCAAGGTCCGCCCGCCCAGCAAAGCCCTGCTCAATCATTTTCTCGCGAACATTGTTGACGAAATCGAGCAGGATCAGTCGGCTAGGATTGGGGGCCGAAGAGACATATGCGACCGCCTCAACATGGATATCCACGACGCCCGCCGCACGAAAAAGCGAATGCGTGCGTCGGCCGACGCACAGATCGATCCCCTGTGCGTCCGAATAGGACTTGTAGGCGTCAAGCAGACGGGTCCATTCAGGGCTTGGCGGGTCGCAGTTGAAAGAAAGCAGATCAGCTTCGAAGCTCGCCACCCAGCCCCCCGGCCGGACGAGCGCCACCATCTCACGCACGACACGCTGAGGTTCCGGCACGTTGACAAGAACGAGTCGCATATGGGCACCGTCGAAGGACGCGCGCGCCATTCCGGTGTCATATGCGTCGCCCTCGATGACCTCGACCTGCGATAAAGAGCGCTCGGCGACATAGCGGCGCGCCAGGCTGGCGAAATGGGCGTTGCGCTCGACGCCAACCACCGATCCGCTTGGAGCGACCCGCTTGGCCAACAGACGCAGGACATAACCGGGACCACACCCCAGGTCGATGACGCGTTCGCCGGGCTTCACGCCGAGCCTGTCCAATTGAGCTTCCGTCGCCGGCGCGAGAACGGCGCTCTGGCTCTCGAGCCTCGCTTGCTCGGCTTCACTGCAGCCGAGAAGGTAAGAGCCGCTGTCAGTCACGCATCCCCCGGTCTGCGGTCGTGCTGCTCGCAACATCGCGAACTATGCGCCGGGGCGGCTGGCAAAATCAATTGTCAGGCGTCACCGCCCCATCTCCTGCAGCGCTGTCAGCGACTCAGGCAAGACCTGCCCGCCATCGATCACCAGCGTCTGGCCGGTGATGTAGGCGGCTTCGTCGCTCGCGAAAAACAGCGCGGCGTAGGCGATGTCCTCGACGCTCCCGAGCCGGCGTTGTGGGATCGAGGCCGTCATCTGCGCCAAATAGTCTTCGCCGAGTTCGCCCAGTCCTTCGGTGCGCACATTGCCCGGCAGAACGGCGTTGATGGTGATCCCGAGCGGCGTCAGTTCCAGCGCCGCCGTGCGCATGAAGCCGAGTTGCCCCGCCTTGCTCGCCGCATAATGCGTCCAGCCGGGATAGCCGGTGATCGGACCCGTGATCGACGAGGTGAGCACGATCCGCCCCCGACCGCTGCGCGCCAGCGCGGGCGTGCAGGCCTGCACGCACAGAAAGGCGCCGGCAAGGTTGGTGGACAACACCTCGTTCCATTGCGCCAGCGTCATCTCCATGAGCCGTGCGGCCGGAAAGACGCCGGCGTTGGCGCAGAGAATGTCGACGCCACCGTGACGCTCGAGCGCCGCGGCCGCCATCCGCTCGACATCGTCCGGATTGCCGACATCGGCGGCGAACCCGCTGGCGCGTCCCCCTTCCGCTCGAATCGCCGCCGCTGTCGCCTCCGCCTGCGCGAGGTCACGGCCAACCACCAGCACCTGCGCGCCCTTGGCTGCAAAAACGCGCGCGACGCCACGGCCGATGCCCCGGCTGCCGCCGGTGACGATGACCGACCGACCGGCGATGGAGGTGAGCATTTCGACGCGGCCCCTCTGCTGGCGTCCCCTTCAGGCAAATCAATATTTCGCGACGACCGGAGCAACGCCCCAGTTGAAGTGGTAGTTCAGGCCGACGCGGACGACATGACCGTCGAAGCGCGCGCGCGCTTGAGTGGTGTTGGCGAACAACAGGTTCGTGAGCTGCCAATCGGTGGTGATCGCGACGGGATAGGCCGCGGCGCCGAGATCGTAAAAGAGATATTCGATCTTGGCGCTCCATTGCGGCCAAAACATCCATTCCAGTCCGCCGCCGGCCGTCCAACCGACTCGCGTCTGCGAAAATCGTCCCTGATTGGCGCCGAGCAACAAAAAGCCGGAGAAATCATTCGGCACATGTTGGAAAAAACTCGTGGTGGACGTCGCCTGGCCGTAAGCAAGTCCGCCCGTCGCATAAGCAAGCAATGTCGGCGTTATGAGATAGCCAAGCCGACCGCGCACCGTGCCGAGAAAATCGAGCGACTTGTTGCTGGCGACGCTCGTCAGCAGGTTGAGCCCCGGCGCGGGCGTGGGCGCGAGCGTCACGACGGCGGCGGCGCCGTTCGAGCCGGCGACGCCTTGGATGTCAGTTTCTATTCCAGCGAGAAACGCGCCGTTGAATTGCAGATCATAGCCGAGTTGGCCGCCGCCGATGAAACCGGCGCCATTCGTCGAGACGCTGCCCGTTCCTGAGATGGCGGCGGCCGCCGCCCAGGGGACATTGTCGGCGCCATTGATGAGAAAGGGCGCCGAAGCGAAGTTGGTTGCGTTGCTGGCGTTCCATGCGCCGCCCGCATTCAAACCGGCATGGAAACCGGTCCAAACCGGCGGCGGGGGCGGAAGATAGGCCGGCGGCGCCTTGACGGAGGGCAAATCCGCGGCGATCGCCGATCCCGTTGCGAACGCCAGCGCCATAACAGCGCCCGTCAAGAATTTATGGGCCATGACTTTGTTCTCGCCGTTGCAAACCGACTCCAAAGGTCTGGAGGCAAATGAGCAAGGCGAGAGGCGTTGCGCAATTCGAACCTTTCGCTTCGACCGCGCTTTACGGCGTTTCACGCCGGATGTGCCTTTTCTGCAACAGCAATTCTTTGACGCCGCGCCTTCCCCCACTCAATTAGGCGTCAGGTCCGCTACTTGCGAATCGATATATGCCTTGATCTGTCTGGCCCAGATGCGATTGGCGAGGCCTGTGGGATGTCCATCGCCGGGAATGATCAGGCTGTTGGGCGGATAGGCGCTCGCGTCGATCAAGGCGTTGACGACCAGCAGACCGCCCTCCCGCAATTTGCGCATGATGTCCTCGTTGCCATATCCGGGCCCGAGGCGGTAATGTGCGCTCGCAAGATTGTCCGGCAGAAACAGGATCAATGTCGGAACGCCATATTTCTGCCGCGCGAGTTCGCCGGCCCTGATGAGAATCGCGATGTAGCGATCGATGTCGGCTTCTTTCAATGAGCGCTCATGCGACTCAAATATAAATTTGAACGCTTCCGTTGAACGGAAAAGCGAACGTAAAAAACCGGCGACGCCCGGCGCCTGCGCCGAACATGGCCCACGGTAGACGACCTTGCCGTCTTTCAGATCGTAACTCGGACCTAGCCAGGAATTGCTCGCAACGCATGAGGTCCGCGCCGCATGCCAGGGCGCCGTGAGCATGATGAACAGACGCGGATCGTTCTTGAGCAGACCGTCGAAGGCGTCGACTTCAAGCGCGCGCAGAAACTGCTGCGGACCATAGGCGGTGACGGCGAGATTCAGCACGCGATACTTGCGCCCGGTAACGTCGGCGAAGGACTGCGGTAGCGTGTCCTCGTCATTGAGCCCAGCGCCAAACGTCATTGAGTCGCCAAAAAAGGCGATCGTCGGTCCGACCTCCGCGGAAACGACCTTGCGCGTGAGATTGACGTCGATCGTATTGGTGACGTCGTAAATGACGTCGCCATTCGCCGCGACTTTCTTCTCGTGAATGACGCCAGCACGCGCCGGACTCCAGCCCAGTTCGGCCTTCGGCGCCCAGCTGCCTTTTTCCTTGAAGGTCATCGGCGCGCCGGCGAGGCGCCAGATCGCCAATTCGAGCGCGCTCAGGCACAGGACCAGCGATGCGCCGGCGAGCGAGAGGTCGCGCGCGCGGCCTCGAAAGATCGCGACATAATAGAAGAACAGCGCAAAAAGGATGAGATATGTCGTGAGGACAATATAGCGCGACTGTTCGATCGAGACATACGCCGCCGTAAAAGCGCTTAGCGCAATGACGAAAGCAGCCGCGGCGCGAATCACTGCAGACCCCATTCAGCCCAACCCCCAATTGGACATCCATGATGATCTCATCGCGCGCCGCAAACGCTTGAGAAACGGCGGATAATTAGACCAACCTCGCTGGCGTGACAATCCGCCGAACCGGCGCTGTGCGCGCCCCGTCTTCGCGCATTGGGGCGACAAGTCGGCGCAAACGCAGCCGAGGTTTTTCCGGCGTTCGACTTAGGCCCTAGCCGGCTGAAATATTCTTGTCGGCTCGCGCCGAGGAGCGACGACGGACAGGCGCAAATTGCGGGACGAGTGAGATGACCTGGCGTTCATCCAATGATTCGGCGTCGCGATCGTCGTCGGCGCTATTCTCTTGGAGCCGAACCAGCGCCAAATCTCTGCGAACGATGAAGACGAATATGACAAAGGCGCAAATCGACAGAGCGGCGACGATGACGTCGAGCGCCGCGAATGAGAGCACGCGCTGCGTCGTGAGCTCATGTCCCATCAACGCCGCAGAGAACGACCAGCCCAACACGAGCAGCCGAAGCCCCTTCGGTTCGAATCCGCCGCTTGGCTGCGTTCCGCCATGGATCACGACAAGCAAATATTTGTATGAGCTCAGCAACAGATAGAGAGAGAGGACGAGCAACGCCGAGGGAATGGTGAAATAAGGCGAGAAGCCAAGCGCCATGATGATCAGCGTTTGAGCGACAAGGTCGGCCGAGTTGTCGATGAAATATCCATAAAGCGGACGCGCGGCGCCGCGGCCTTCCGAAAGAGCGCGCACCAGATTCTCGCTGAGCCAATTGCAAGCCAGCCCCAGCGCGACCAGCGCGAGAAACCAGTTCGACCACCGACTGGCGATAAAACCGACTGCGACGAGGACGGCGCCGAAGAGACCGGCGTACGTCAGGTGATCAGCCGATATAGCCTCTGGAATATGCCGCGCGACGAGGGCTGTCAGGCCCCCGCCATCAGACAACGGGCGTTCGTTATCCCTGAGGTTGGGCATACGACCTCGGTCAATGCGCCAATCGACGTGACGGCGAATTTGCGACTGATTGATCCCGCGCCGCAGCGGGACAATCACGCTATGTATCAGCAATAATTATAATATTCTGGCCGGTTGGGCCCGGCGGGTCAATTGCTTTTGTTGGGCAGTCCCCGGCTCGATGGAGGCGACGGCTGTCAGATTTGATTGGAGTTTGCTAGGGCGATTCCATTTTGCTCCCGCCGCAACCACCGCCGCGCACTGAGCCGCGATCACCTCGCCGCAACCGTCAGTCCTGTCGTTTCAATCGTGTGGCGCGCAATCATCGCTTCCTCGTCGGTCGGCGTCACGAACACAGGGATGCGCGACTGGGGCGCCGAAATGAGAAGGTCGTTGCGCGCATTGGCCGCCGCGTCGAGCGCCAGCCCCAGCCAGCCGAGGCCCTCGACCACGCCGGCGCGCACGCGCGGCGAATTCTCTCCAATTCCGGCGGTAAATACGAGCGCGTCGAGTCCGCCGATCGCCGCCGCGAGCGCCGCGATCTCCACTCTTATGCGATGAACGAAATAGGCGATCGCGGCTTGGGCGCGGGGTTCTTGGGACGCCTCGAGCGTGCGCATGTCATGCGAGACGCCGGAAAGGCCGAGCAGGCCCGAGCGTTCATAAAGAAGATGCGACAGCTCCTCGGGCGTCATGCCCTCGCTCTGGAGCAAATAAAGCAGCAGTCCGGGATCGATCTGTCCGCAGCGGGTGCCCATGGGCAGGCCTTCCAGCGCCGAGAAGCCCATGCTGGTGGCGATCGAACGCCCGCCCTTCATCGCGCAAAGCGACGCGCCATTGCCAAGATGCGCGACGATGACGCCGCCTTCGGCGTGAATTGGATCAATCGCGCGGAGCCGCCGGGAGATATATTCATACGACAACCCGTGGAAGCCGAAGCGGCGCAGTCCACGCTCGTAATAGGAATAGGGAAGCGCATAGGCGTCGTCGACGAAGGCGTGTCCGCGATGGAAAGCCGTATCGAAACACGCAACCTGCGGCACATGCGGAAAGGCTTCCTTGGCGCCCTCGATGCCGGCAAGGTTATGCGGCTGGTGCAGCGGCGCGAGCGGAATGAGTTGGCGTAACTCCGCGAGCACTTCCGCATCGACGATGACCGGCGCGGCGAAGCGCAGCCCGCCATGCACGACTCGGTGTCCGATCGCGCTCACCGCCACAACCGGGTAAGCCTCTTCGAGCCATTCGAAGATCGCTGCGATCGCCTGCTTGTGCGTGAGCTTGTCGGCGAGGCGGCTGTCGCTTGCGTCTCCATTGACAACGGCCGCGCGAAAACGCGGCTTCGCGCCCAGCCCTTCGACCGCGCCAGAGACGATCAGCCGCGGCCAGTCGGCATCCGCCGCGAAGAGGGCGAATTTCACCGAGGAAGACCCGGCGTTAAGCGTAACGACGCGATCGGCCATATCCCCTCACGCCTCTAGGCCGCTACCAAACGCGGCGACGCTTCTCCGCTTCGAACGTCTTTCCAAGGTAGACCACGCGCTCCAGCCGCAGGTCGCCCTTGGGATGGAAGGCGTCGGGGCGCGGCTGCAACTCGCCGTTCTCGAATTCGAGGCCAAGCAGCGCATATGCGGCCGACAACATGCGCGCCGCCGCGCCGGTGTACCAGCTCCACCCGCCGCGCCCTTCGTAGCCCTCGCCATTGTAGACGTCGGCCGGCTGCTGATGCGGCGGCAACCCATAGATGTCCGCGGCGGCCGGCGACGCGAGCTTGGAGATCGGCGAGATCGCGATCCACGTCTCGAACGCTCTGCGAAACAGCTCGTCGGCGGCGCGCGAGTCGCCGTCCTGTTGCGCCTGCGCGGCGAGCTTCGCCAGCGCGTCAACGAACCAGGATACGCCATGCGAATATTGGCCGCCGTTTTCCCGCACGCCCGGCGGATATTCGGCGCTGCGCCCGGGATAGGGCTGCGAGTGTTCGTCAAAAGGCGGATGGACGAGCAATACGCGATCGCCGAGACCGAGAACGGCCAAGGCGTTCTCGATCGCCTCGCGTCCACGCGCGGCGTCGACGGCGCGCGCCAGAGTTGGCCAGGAGGACGTCATCGCGCTCATCGGCGCGACTTCCTCGCCATCATCGGCGTAGGCGCGGATGTAGCGGTCGCCGCGCCAGCAGTTCTCAAGCGCGGTCCGAAGCTTTTCGGCGCGTTCGCGATAGCGCTCGGCGCGGTCGGCGTCGCCCTTCGCCTCGAACAGCGGCGCGATGTCGAGGAGGATGCCGTGCAGGAAGAAGCCAAGCCAAACGCTCTCGCCGCGGCCTTCGTCGCCGACGAGATTCATGCCGTCGTCCCAGTCGCCAGATCCCATCAGCGGCAGGCCATGGGCGCCGAAACGCTCGAGCGTCCAATCGATGCCGCGCGCGCAGTGGCCGAGCAGCGTATCCTTGTCGCGCGACGTCAGCGGCACGGTGGCTTCGCCCTCCTGATCCTTGGGGACGGGACTCGCCTCCAGGAAGGTCTCGACTTCGTCGAGGATGGCGTAGTCTCCACTCCCGCGGACATAGCGAATCGTCACATACGGCAACCACAAGTGCGGATCCGACGCATGCGTGCGGTCCGCGAGGCCCGTGCCGCCATTGGGCGCGCGATGCCACCATTTGCAGGCGTCGCCCTCGATATATTGATGCGCGGCGTGCAGCAGAATTTGAGCCCGGGCGCGCTCCGGCGCGAGATGGATGAGGGGGATGACGTCCTGCAGCTGGTCGCGATAGCCTGTGGCGCCGGAACGCTGTGAAGGACCCGTGCGGCCCCACAGGCGCGCCGCGAGCAATTGATAGGGCAGCCAGTCGTTGACGAGGCGGTCGAACTCGGGACGATTGGTCTTGATGCGCAACACGGACAATTGTTCGTCCCATGCGCGCGCATTCGACTCGAGTTCGGCATAGGCGTGGTCGGGATCGCGCGCATAATCGGCGAGCCGCTTCGCGTCTTCGATCGTCGTCGTCTGTCCAAGCGCCACGACGACGACCGCTTCTTCTCCCGCTGGCACGTCGATCGCGCCGCTGAACGCGGCGACTTTCCGTTCATGCGCGGGCGCGCCCGCGTCCGGATGGCCGTGTTCGACCATGTAAGGCAGGTAAGGATCGCGGCTCTCATGCCCCAGGAAGCGGCGACGCGAGGTCTCGGCGAATTCCGCCGGTATCGATGTCGTCACGAAGGCCCAGCCCTGCACGAAATTATTGCGAGGATTGCGGAAGTAAATCGAATGCACATTTTCATCGATGATCGATTCCAGGACGCCGAGACTTTCGTTCGGCGTTTCCGCCAATACGATTTCCATTGACGGCGTGATCTGCAGCAGACGCTCATGGTCGGTCTTGTTGCGGATCTTTAGGATCTTGAACTCGATCGGCTGCGCGGGGCTGACGAATACGGTCATCTCGAGCTCAAGATGATCGCGCTCGGCGCGAAAGACCGCGACGCCCGGCGAAAACGTCACCTGATATTCCGCGTCGCGACGGCGCAGCGGAACGAAGGTTGGACTATGCGCATCGGTGCGGGCGAGATCATAGACGTAGATCCTCTGCCCGGCCGGCGCCATACGGCCCTCACCCATGCGAAACGGGGTGAAGCTGTTTAAGCGCGAATTGCCGTGAAAGGAAAAAATCTCGCCGTCATTCGTGAGCACTGCGCCTTGTCCGAAAGCGTTGGCGATGACGTGGCCGAAAGGACGCGGCGTTCCGGGCGCAAGCGCGACGCTTCGCCCGTCTTGAGAAAAGGCGTAGCGCGGCTTCTTGGGCGGGGGCGGCAGAATGAGCCCGCGGCGGCGCGACAACGCCTTGTTCAGCGTCTCAGGCGCAACGGGGGCGATCCCCAGATGCCGAGCAATGGAATCCGTCGCACGTCCCATGTCGCGCGCCCATCCGTCGACGATGATCAGTTCCGTCGCGCCGGCGGCCGCGAGTTCGACTTCGACGCGCAGGCTGGCGCAGGGCTCGAAGCCGTAGAGCAGACCTTCGTCTTTCGGATCACGGGGCGCCGCCAGTCCAAGCAGGCTGTCGGGCGCATAGGTCGATCCCATTCCATAGAACCGCGACTTCACATCCTCATAGCCGACGACGGAGATCTTCGCGTCAGCGCCCGCGCCGATGGCGTGAAAGCCGATTTCCGGGGACAGTCGGCGATCGGACTGGCGCCGCGCCCCGCCCTTGAGCAAACGGTTCTGGGCGAAAATCGCATTCAGCGATCGGACATACCAAGTGCCGATGTGAATTGCGTTATACGCGGCGTCGCGAAGCTCGACGCCGGTCTCGTTCAGCACCCACTCACGCAGCGACGCCAGCATCAATTTACGATGACGCTGCTCGAGATTGACGATCTTGAGATGCGTGATCTCGACCGCTTCGTCGGCGGCGAGCGAAACCCGCGCTTCGATCGCGAATCCGTTGCGCTCCGCCATGAAGAACAGGCAGTTCTCGCCGGCGTCGGTGAGCGACGCCTGAGTGGCTCTGCAGCGCGTCGGCGCCTCGCCGATCGACCATAGCTCGCCGCCGTCTTCACGCAGAAAAAGGAAACGTCCGCGCGGGTGGGCATGATCGTCCGGACGTCGCGTCAAGTCGATCGGAGGTCCGCCGCGCGCCACGCCTTCGATGCGCATGGCGCCCTGCCCGTCCTGAAACCACTCGCTGATCATCAGCCCGTTGGTCAGTTTCAGCGGCCGCGAGCCCGGCACGCCGCCAGCCCCGGTAATGCCTTCAATCGTCACTTTCTGCGCGCGCGCAAGCCGTCCCAGAAGGAAGAGGACAAGGCCGAAGGCGACAATGCCGGCGTAGATCAGATATCCGCTGACAAGATAGGCATAGGACGGCGGCCGCGTCTGCGACATTTGCTCGGCGGCGCTCCACGCCTTGTCCCATTCGGCGCCGCGCGGGATGTAAAAGGGCAACAGTAGCGGCGCCCAGGTGCCAAAGCGCCGGATGCCTTCGGGGATTGCGCGGCTCGTTTGCGCCTTTCCAAGGAAGCGCGCGGCTTTCTCATCGGCGACGTCGCCGCCGACGAAGGACAGATTGACGAGCGTCGCGACGCGCAGGCCCATGTGGTCGAACCAGATCAGCACCCGCAGCGCGTCATAGGCGAGAAGCGCCGTGAAAATATCGAGGCTCCAGGCGCGAAAATCGGAGTCCGGCAGGATGTAGCTCATCCAGCTCGCGACGCCGGTGCGGATGAGTCCGTCCTGATTGTACCAGGCGGGGTCGGGCGACGCTTTCAAGAAGGAATAGATCACCGGCGCCATCCACAGGCCCCAGCGCAAAACGCGCACGGCGTTTTCGATGAGCATGTCGAGGCCTTGCCAGCTCGCGAGTTGGCGAAGCGGCTGCAGGCTGCGCTGAACGAGCGCCGTAAGGAAGAAAAGATTGATCGAAAAGAGCGGCGCGGCGAACACCCATTGGATGACGCCCGAGAGCGACTCGTCGAACAGCAGCCTCACGCCGCCGTCGACCCTGCCGAGATCCGTCGCGCCCCACTTCGAGAAGAGCGGTCGAATGACATATTCGGTGATCGGGCGTCCGTCCGCGCCATAATCGAGCGACGTATAGGCGAAGAATTTCGCCGTGATGTTCTCGACCTGGCCCAGGTCGAGATACCAGGCGACGGCGCCGCCGACGACGCCGCCGAGCGCCGCCCCCAGCAAATAAACGCGCCAGCTCCGTAAATGCTGGCGGCGTTGTTGGGTGAGCGCATGGAAATCGAAGCCTGCATCGACGCCGGCGTAGGCGAGAGCGCCCGCCAGCGCGCCGAACAGAAACCGCTCGCCGCCGCTCAGCGCGGGAAGTCCAATCATCAAGGCGAGTCCAACGGCCGCGCCGGCGACCGCGCCGCGAAAATAGTTGGACGGATGCAGATAGAGCTCTTTGACGCGCGCAAAGAAGGGCGGAGTCGAATCGGTGCTCTCCACGATCGCGCGCGCGAGCGGAAAAAGCGCGGCGCCAATCAGCGCGCCGCCGATCGGGCCGGAGGCCGAAATGACGGCGACGGCGGGCGCAAAAGACACGACCAGTCCAACCGCGAGCAGCAGCGCCATGAACACAAAGCCATAGACGGCACCCTTTTCGGCGCCGGTCCGCCAATCATGGAACACCACGACCTGCAGCGACGGCGTCGCGCGCAAAAGGCCAGCCATCGCCTGGGTCACGAGATAGGTTTGGCCCCATAATCCTGCTTGCGCGAGCGCCGCCGCCACCGTCGCGATCAGCGCCGTCACCGGATAGGGCAAATAAGGCGCGACAAAATACGAGACCGACGTCGCGATATAGGGCGTCAGCGAAGCGACGAAGGCCGAGGCGAGCAGAATGCTATGCGGACGCCATTGGCGGGGCAAAAAACGACCGAGCGCGAGGGGGATGCCGACGACAATCGATTCGTTCAGCAGAAACAGGACCAGCGTATGCCCGACGATTTTTCTGAAGGCCTCCGGAACGTCGAGGCCAAGGAGCAGCGCGCCGCCGATCTGGGCGACAGGCGGCGAGCCGAGAGCGATCAGCAGGCTGAACTGCAGCGGCAAAACGAAAAGGGCCGCGCGGACCGCCATGCGCGAACGCGCCCTCAGCGTGACGACCCCGGCGAGATAGAGAATGGTGGCGGTCGCCGCGCCCACCGGCGAGAGCCGGAACAGTTCGGCGAGGGTTTCCGGCGATCGCCACAGCAGGCCTGCCCGGTCGCACAGCAGCGTAAAAGTCGCGACAGCGAGGAAATCCACGGCGAAATCTGCCGCCTGGCGTGCGCTTTCCGAGGAGCGGCGCAGCACGAAAATCGTCGCGCCGGCAAAAAACCCGGCCACGATCGCATGCTCGCCGCCGCCAGCCGCCTCCAGCGCCGCGAAGACCGCAAAGCCCATGCCGATTAAAATGCGCTCGAACAATGCGCTGTTGACGTCCGATTCGCCGCGATTGACGGCCATGGATTCCCTCCGCGCCTTTGTTGAATCCGGCGTTTTTTAACGTTAATGGCCGGAATCAGCGGCGATCGTATGGAATCCCTTGCCGGAGGCGGGGGAAAAAGTCGACTCCCGCCTCTCTTCGTCGCGCTTGCGCTTCGCACCGCCGCCGAGAGCCGCTATAGTCCACAATGCTTTAATGCCCCGGCCGCGCAGCGAGGGCCACAGCGAGTGGACGACATGGAAGAGCCCCTGCCCGCGCCGCCAGCCGACACTCGCGACGCCGACCCGCCACACGCGTCCGCCGCTACGCCTGCCGAGCGTCTATCGCTTCTTGTCGAGCGCGAGCGAGTCGCCCGCAAAGGCCCGGCGGGTTCGCTTGACGAGCGTATGGCCAGTCTGTCCGGAGCGCTGCGCCGCGCGCGCCTCGAGAACGCCGAGCGCTCCGCCGCCATTTCCGATTTGCGCGCCGCCGAAATCGCCCGGCTGGAAATGCTCGGCGAGGCTCTGTCGCCGGTTTTGGCGCAGGTGCCGCGCGATTGCGATATTTTCGACGTTGGCGTTGCGCCGGCGGAGCGCCCGCGCCTGTTCATTGACCAGATCGGCTTCGTCGAGATGGATCGCGACCGGCGGACCTATCGCTTTCTTCAGGATACGCGCCACGGCCGGGTGACGCTTCGCGAAAGCGACAGCATCGACGACCTCGTCGAAGCGATCACCAGCTACATCGCGCATCGCCTGATCGAGCGCGAAAAGGCGCTGGCGGTCGATTACGCGAGCGGCGGCGCGGCGCAGGCGCTTGGCGTGAAGATCGCCGCAGCGCGCGAGAGGGCGAACGAACGCGAAAACGACAATTCCCTCTCCGGAAAAACGACTCGCGCAGCCGCGTTCATCGCCGAGTTTTTTGGCGCGGCGGCGTTCTTCGCCTTTTTGGCCGTCCTGGCGGCATGGATCTATCGCGCCTATCTCGCCACATGAATTGGAACTCATCTAATTCAATGAATGCAGCCAAGATAAACTTTCCCAAAACGCCTTTGGGCGGCTTCTAATAATTTGCGCGGACATAATTCGCTTAGATGCAAACCAAAGCCTATCATTTCGAAACTCGCTGACTCGATCAGATCGTTTTCTTGATCGTGCTGATCACTTTTGTGTCCCAAAAAGAAAGAATGGCGCAAGCGTGCCCATAGCTCGAACCCAATTTCGATCGCTAGCCCGGCGGGGTATCCGCTATCTTCGTCGACGGCGACCGATTTTCTGAACAAGCCCATTTCTTCGAGAAGCATTGTGCCCATCAGGTGGGCGCAATAGTCGGCAGCTTGTACGCCAGCACACTCCACTGAGTCTTGCCCAAGGTGACAAACAAAGCGATCGGCGTGGATCCTCATCAGCTCCCGATCGACAGTCAATTCATTATCAAAAAAAAACATTGAAACGTCCTGATATTCGGCAAGATTCAACGGTGATTGCTAATGCTTTAAATATTTCTGAGCCTAAGGAATCTCGTCGGTCTGTTGGGATGACAACGAATCCACACTTACAATGCTCGAATACTACCGCCCCGACTGCGGCGCGCAATCGAATGTTTTGTTCATTTCCCGCCATCTTTGCGCTGCTCTTATATTCCGTCGCAACCGGGTCGAAACCCTCCCCGCGGATTGCAGCACGAATTATCGGGGTGAGATCACACTCCGAATAAACGTATGCCCCTACAATAAAACCGCCGTTTTCCCGAATGCTTTCGTCACAATAGAAGTTGATCACTTCAAAAGCTCGCGTGATACTAAGTCGACCACCTCGCCTGTGTCGTCCAGCCCTCGTGTGCGCATAACGATACGGAGTCCGTCAGCTTCGCGCTCGATCTGGTAAAGATTATAGGCGGCGCCCGGATAATGCCCGCCGGGACGCGCCGAAGCCGAGGCGACGCCGACGACAGGCGTCCCGGCGCCGGGTCCAGACAGATGATGCAGACTCGGCTTGTGATTATGCCCATGCAGAATGAGCTCGGCGCCATGCCGGGCGATGACGCTTTCGAACGCCGCCGCGTCTTCGAGCCCCCGCAGCCGCCTGGCGCCGCCGACATGCGGCGGGTGATGAAGGCAAACGACGCGCGCAAGTCCCTCCGCCTTGGCGCGTTCCAGCAGATCCGCGAGCGCCGCCAGCTGAGTCGCTCCGAGCCGCCCGGAAGCGACGAAAGGCGCCGTCGGCACGCCGGTGTCGAGACCGATCAGCGCGACGCCGCCGCGCCGGCGCAAATAGGGAAAGCCCGCGACTTCGCCCTCGCTGCTCGTCCAAGGCGCGAAAACCTCCCGAACGAGACCGGTCACGCTCGCCACATAAGCGTCGTGATTTCCGGGCGTGAAGCTCACGTCGCCTGGGGCGCCGAGAGAGGCGAGCCAGTCTTTGGCGAGCGCGATTTCGCCCGGAAGCCCGATGTTGACGATGTCGCCGGTCATGACGACATGGTCGGGCGCCTGCGCCTTGATGTCGGCGACGATCTTGGCGAGCACGCCCATATCGTGCTGATCGCCGCGCTTATAAAGCCAATTCACATAGCCCGTGACGCGCTTGCCAAGGAGCTCCGCGAGATTGGGCCGAGGAATCGGGCCGATATGCGCGTCGGAAAGATGGGCGAGCCGGAAGTTCAAGAATCCTCTCTGACGGCATGTTGCGCGCGCGGCGCTTTCTTCATCGGAATGGGTCAGCGACACTAGAGCTTTCAGGCGTCATTTGCCATAGTTTCGCTGATCGGAGGCGGTTTTGAAGAAGCCTGAAGAAGCGCGCGCGGCGCCGTCGAGGCGCACGCGCTTTGCGTCGCGGCTCATCGCTTTTAGCGCACGCTTTCAGCGTCCCATGACCCTGGGCGTGCGCGGCCTCGTCGTTGATGAACGAAACCGCGTGCTGCTTGTCCGGCATACCTATGTGGAGGGCTTTTACTTGCCGGGCGGCGGCGTCGAAAGCGGCGAAACGCTTGTCGAGGCGCTTGAGCGCGAGCTGAGCGAGGAGGCGAATGTCTTGCTCGATGCGCCGCCAGAACTGTTCGGCATGTATTTCAATCGGCGGTTCTCGATGCGGGACCACGTCGCGCTTTACGTCGTGCGCGCGTTCCGCCTCACGCAGCCGCGCGCCCCTGATCGCGAGATCGCAGAAGCGGACTTCTTCGCGCTCGACGCTCTGCCGGCGGATACGACCGCAGGGACGCGGGCGCGACTGTCCGAGGCGCTGGAGAACACGCCTGTTTCACCCTATTGGTGAATGCGTGACGGCGCCGGCTCGAGCGTACAAGGCGTGCAGATCGCGCCAGCCATAAGCGACGTCGGGGAGGACGACGCCTTCAATGTCCCACACGCCCTCGACGCCGACAGGCTCCGCGCCAAGCGCTTCATAAAAGCCGCGCGCCTTCGGCGAGTCGCGCAAGACCCAAACGGCGGCGCTCGCACAGCCGGCGGAAATCAGATGCTCTGCGAGCCGCTCCACCAGGCGCCTGCCTAATCCTCGGCGCTGGGCCCGTTGCAGCAGGTAAATCGACGCAATCTCGCCCTCGAAGCCAAGTGGAACGAGCTTTGAATTCGACAGGCGACTGCAGCGGGCGAACCCCACCGGCGTCACGCCCTCGCAGGCGACGAACACCGCCTGAGCGCCTTCGCTCGAGCCGATCCGCTCCCGCCAGCGCTGCGTCCAATCGTCGAGATCGATGGACGCCAGCGCCTCGGCGCGCATCACTCCAAGGTAGGTCTCCCGCCAGGCCTTGGCGTGAATTTCGGCGATGGATCGGGCGTCCTCAATGCTCGCCCGGCGCACGCGATACTTCGCCATTGGCCTCTCTCCGCCCATAGCGTCGCATGAGTGCTTGTCGCGGCGCAACGAGAGGTTTTGCCGCGCAGACGGCGCGTGATATGGCCTGCGCCCAGGGTCAAGCCACAACATGATCGATCTCGCCGTAAAATTTGCGCCGCTGACGGCCGCAGACGACGCGCATATCGAAAAGCTCGACGAACGCGCGTTCGGTCCGGGCCGGTATGCGCGCACGGCCTATCGCTTGCGCGAAGGCGTCGAGCCCGACCGTTCGCTGTCCTTTGTCGCACGGATCGGGACGCTGCTTGTGGGCGCGAACCGCATGACGCCCATCCTCGTCGGGTCATCGCCAGCGCTTTTGCTTGGACCGCTGACGGTGGAGCCGGCGTTTCGCCAGCAGCGCGTCGGCGAGACGCTCGTTAAATATTCGCTGGACGCCGCGCGCGGCGCCGGACATGGGCTCGTCCTGCTCGTCGGCGACGAGGACTATTATGCGCGGCTGGGATTCGCGCCTGTGCCGCGGGGCAAAATCACGATGCCCGGTCCCGTGGACCCGGAGCGCCTGCTCTATTGCGAACTCCGCCCTGGCGCCCTCGCTGAGGCGTGCGGCAGGATGCGGCGCGCATGATTTCGCGCGCGCAGACCATCATCGACGAATATGACGCGCTCGTCGCGAAAGGCGCGCTGGAGCGCGACGCGTCGCAGCGCGCAGCGATCGAGAGGCTACAAGCGCTCGCCGACGCTCTCGCAGGCCGCAGGCCGAAAAGCGCCAGTGTGACGCAAGCGCTCCTCGCGACCTTTCGCCCTCGAGCGCGGCCGGCGCGCGGCCTCTACCTCTGGGGATCGGTCGGGCGCGGCAAAACCTTTTTGATGAACCTGTTCTTCGGCGCGCTTCCGATCGAAAAGAAGCGGCGCGCACATTTTCACGCCTTCATGGCGGATGTGCACGATCGGCTGCATCGGCTGCGGCAGAAGCCCCATAATAGCGACGCCGATCCAGTGAGCTGCGTGGCGCAGCAAATCGCGCAGGAAACCCGTGTGCTCTGCTTCGATGAGTTCGCCGTGCACGATATCGCCGACGCCTCAATCGTCGCACGGCTGTTTTCGTCGCTGCTCGCGTCGGGGGTCGTTATTGTCGCGACGTCCAACGTCGAGCCTTCGCGGCTTTACGAAGGCGGCCGCAATCGCGATCTGTTCCTGCCCTTCATCGCCATGCTGCAGGAGAGAATGGACATCCTGCGTCTCGACGCGCCGAATGACTATCGGCAGCGGCGCGAAGATCTCGGGCAGGTCTATTTCACGCCCGCCGACTCTTACGCGAGATCGGCGATTGACGCGCTCTATGCGACGCTCGCCGGCGGCGCGGCGGAAACGACCGCGACAATCGAAATCAAGCGACGCCGCATCGAGATTCCGCAGACCGCGGGCCGCGTCGCACGTCTGAGCTTCGCGGCGCTGTGCGGTCAACCGCTGTCGGCGGCGGACTATATGGCGATCGCGGAGAGGTTCGACGCAGTGATCGTCGAAGACGTTCCAGCGATGGCGCCTGAACAACGGAATGAAGCGCGCCGCTTCATCACGCTGATCGATGTCCTTTACGAGGCGCGCGTCCTCCTGGTCGTTTCCGCTGCGGCGGAGCCTTCCCAACTCTACTGCGTGGGCTTTGGCGCCGAGGCGCGCGAATTCGAGCGCGCGGCCTCTCGACTGATGGAAATGCGGGGCAAAGATTACATCGACGCCCGCGCAGCGCTCATGGCTTCGACATGCAGTCCTTGATGTCGCTGGCCCGCTTCATCAACTCGAACCGATCGGCGCAGTAGCGTTCGAGATCCGGCCGTTTCGCTGGATCGGTCGCCGCGGAGCGAATGCCGACCGCGCCATCGAGCAGCTCCTTTTGCGCAGCATGGACCTGAGAAGGCGGCAGTTGTCCCGAGCAGGCCTCATAGCGCTTGAGCAGCGCGTCGCACTGCGGGACGCCGGTTGGATCAACCGCGAAAGCCGGCGTGGCGGCAAGCAGGAAAACGAAAGCGAGACGATGCTTCACTGGCGCGGGATCCTCCGGTTATGACCCGCGCCATATAGCATTTTGGTCGGCCGTGAGGCATCAAAAGACGAGAGCGGCGGGCCTTTCTTTGGACCCGCCGCCCCGAAGTCTCCAGCGCCTTCGTGTCTCGCGGACGCCGGAGCGTTCCTTGCGTCGACGCCTACAAGCCCGCCAGGTAGCGCGTGGGATCGACGGGCGTCGACCCCTTACGCAGTTCGAAGTGAAGCTGCGGCGAGCCGACATTGCCCGACTGGCCGGATTTGGCGATCGTCTGACCGCGCTTGACCTGATCGCCGCGCTTGACGTCGAGTTCGCCATTGTGGGCGTAGGCCGAAACGAAGCCGTTGGGATGCCGAATGAGCACGAGATTGCCGTAGCCCTTGAGCTCACTGCCGGCGTAGGCGACGACGCCGCCTTCCGCCGCCTTGACCTGCGTTCCTTCGGGCACGGAGATGTTGATGCCGTCGTTGCCGCCCGATGCGAAGCCCTGAATGATGCGGCCGCGCGCGGGCCAGCGGAACTCGGGCCGACCCTCGTCGGAAGCCACCGCTTTCGCGTCAGTCGCTGACGGAATGGAGGCGGTCGCGGTCGTATCGACCTTGCGAGCGCTCGCCGTTTCCGCCGGGGATTCGGCGACAACGGGCTTGCTGCGCGCGTCGGCGATCTTGGGCTCAGCTTCGGACGACTCGGGAGACGGCCCCCGCGCGATCCGCTCGGTTTTGACGGGGCGCGCCGGCGTTGCGGCGGCGATGCGCGCCTCCGCTTTTGTCTTCTCCGGCGCGGCCTTGGCGACGGTCTTCGTCTTCTCAGCCGGTTTGGCCTTCGCCGGTTCTACTTCGGATTTGCGCACCGGCTTCGCCTGCTCGGCCGGCTTCGCGGCGGCCACGGGCTTCCCCAGGGGCGCGGGCTTCGCAGCGATCGACTTGGTCGCGGCTGGGACAACGGCTGCCGCTTTGGCCGGACCGGCGGGCGGGCGCGCCGCCACGACGGGAGCGCCGCCGGCGCGATAGACGGGGATCACCAGACGAGAGCCCGGCTGAACCTGGGACGCGACGTTGAAGCCGTTTGCGCGCAGCAGCGCGTCGGTGGGCACGCCGTAGCGGGTGGAGAGCAACGCCGCAGTCTCGCCCTGGGCGACAACGATCGGCGTGCCGCCTTCCGCGCTCCAGTGGCCGCTGGCGCCGGCGGCCGCAGCGCGAGTCGGCGCCGGCTGCGTCGCTGGCGCAGAGGTCCGCGCGGTCGAAGCGCTTCCGCTCGGAGCGGACGCGCTGGGCCCGGGGGCTGGCAGCGGCCGAGATTCTACCGCCGACGACGGCGCCCTCTGCGCAGGCGCGTCAGTGATCGCGCCAACCGGCGCCCGATCGACGCCGAGCGAGGCGGTCTTGGCCGAGCCTGAGAAGGGGTCAGTGAAGGGATCGCCTCCGAAGCGGGAGGCGTCGGAGCAGCCGGCGACAAGGGCGGCGACGCCAACGGCCGCCAGGAACCGCACTGCGGCGCGGGAATAAGCAATATGATGCTTGGTAACCATGACGCGACCCACCCGAACGCAACATTGAACGGCTTTATGGGTAACAGCGCGGCGGTTAAGGAGGCGTTTAAGATGAACGCAAAGCGCGCGCGGCCGTGAAAATTATCAGCATTCGGTCACGGTGTTTTAGAGCGCCTGCGCCAGTCCGGGGATCGCCGGACCCAGGCGACACGGGCCAAGATCGGTCTCCCGCAGTTCGCCGTCCTCATTGCGATCAAGCTTAATCAATCGTTCCTTCGCCCGCGCGCCAGCCGGCGCGTGCTCCCTGCGGGCGAAGAGCAACGCGCCGCCGGGCGTAAGCATCTGGATGAGCGCTGCAGGCGCGGCGCCGACCGAGGCCTGGACGATGATTCTATCGAAGCGTCCAAGCTCGCGAGGCGGATCAAGGCCGTCGGCGAAAATCGCCTTGGCGTTTGCCGCGCCGTGGGCCGTCAAGCGGCGCGAGGCTTCGATCGCGAGCGTCTCGAACCGCTCGAGACTTATGACCTCGTTCGCGAGCTGCCCTAGCGCCGCCGCGCCATAGCCCGACCCCGCCCCGACCTCCAGCACCCGATGGCCGCGGCCGATCTTGAGCGCCTCGAGTCGTCTGGCAAGTTCGACCGGTCGCGACATGGTCTGCCCGCAGCCGATCGGCAATGAGAGATTGCGGTTCGCGAGATCGCGAAAGCGGTAGGGCGCGAACGCCTCCCGCGGGGTCGCCTCGATCGCGCGCAAGACCGAAAGATCGCGCAGCCCCGCCTGACGCAAGGTCAGCAGCAGCGCCGCGCGCTCCTCGAATTGTTGGCTGGCCTGGCGCGCGCCGGCCTCCTCGGTCATTCCTTGTCCTCAAACGCCGCCGCGAGCCGCGTCACCGTCGGGTGATCGGTGAAATCCAGCTGCAGCGGGGTAATCGAAATTTTCTTTTCTTCGAGCGCCAGCAGGTCGGTGCCCCGCCCCGGCTTGAAGTCGCCGCGCTGGAAAGTGATCCAGTGATAGGGATTGCCGCGGCCGTCCTTGCGGTCCTCGATCCGCATGATGTCGCTGCTGCGCCTGCCCTGCATGGTGATCGCGACGCCCGCGACGTCCTGGGGCGCACAATGCGGAAAATTCACGTTCATCAACACATTCTTCGGGATGCCCGCCGCGAGCAGGCGGCGCACGACCTCAACGCCATGCTTCGCCGCGCATTCCCAGTGGACCGTCCGGCGGTCTGCAAAAAAATCATAGACCTGGGAGAGCGCAATCGACGGAATGCCCAGAATCGTGCCCTCCATCGCCCCGGCGATGGTGCCGGAATAGGAGACGTCCTCGGCGACATTCTGGCCGCAGTTGACGCCGGAAATGAGAAGATCGGGCGGATGATCGAGCATCAGCTTGCGCAGGCCCATGATGACGCAATCGGTCGGGGTTCCCTTGAGCGCGAAGTGGCGCGGCGAAATCTCCCGCAATCGCAGCGGATCGTTGAGAGAGAGCGAATGCGAAACGCCCGATTGCTCGAATTCCGGCGCGATGACGAAAATATCGTCGGTGAATTCGCGCGCGATCGCCTCCGCGATGGCGAGGCCGCGCGCGTGAATGCCGTCGTCATTGGTGATGAGAATGCGCATGCTTACAGCGGTTTCGCCTCGCCTGGCGGGCGCCTGAGGAGCCCGAGTTTCTTTGGACGATTCGACGCCGAACGTCCACAATGACCCTATATCGGTCCGCCTCATTCTCTGGAGGAATTTTGATGCGCTCACGACTTGCGCTTTTGCTCGCGGCGACGATGAGCGCCGCTCCCGGCTGCGCCGCCGCTTTTGAGGCCTATGTGGCGGCGGTGATGCCGCTGCGCGTGAGCCCGAGTTCGGATGCGCGGCCGGTCACGACAATGGCGGCGAACATTCCCTTCAATGTCCTGGGCTGCGGCCGCTGGTGCCAGGTGCAATATGGCGGGACCATGGGTTATGTCCCGGCGCCGCTGGTCATCCCCGGCGCGCCGCCGACCGCGCCCGGCTCTGGCCTGTTGGGGTTTTTGGCCGCTCCCGTGGTGCTGCCCGTCGCCGCGCGGGACCTGCTCAGCGACGGCTATGCGCCGCGCGCCGATTACGGCTATGGCTGGACGCCGTTTTTTGGGACGTCGCCCGAGCCCTACTGCGAAGAACCGGCGAGACGCGGGCGCTGCGTCCACCGACGGCGTTCAGCTCGGGATGCGCGTGAGCCCGCCCATGTAAGGCCGAAGGACGCGCGGAACGTCGACTGAGCCGTCGGCTTGTTGGTAATTCTCCAAGACCGCGACCATGGCGCGGCCGACCGCGACGCCGGAACCGTTCAGCGTATGGACGAAACGCGGCCCCTTGCTTTCACTTGGCCGGTAGCGGGCGTTCATGCGCCGCGCCTGGAAGTCGCCGCAGACCGAGCAGGAAGAAATCTCGCGATATTTCCCCTGCCCCGGCAGCCAGACTTCAAGGTCATAGGTTTTTTGCGACGCGAAGCCCATGTCGCCGGTGCAGAGCACGACCTTGCGATAGGGTAGTTCGAGAAGCTGCAACACCTTCTCGGCGCAGCCGGTCATGCGCTCATGTTCTTCGAGCGAATCTTCCGGCGTCGTGATCGACACGAGTTCGACCTTGTAGAACTGATGCTGGCGGATCATGCCGCGCGTGTCCTTGCCGGCGGCGCCCGCTTCGGCGCGGAAGCAATAGGTGCCGGCGGTCATGCGCATCGGCAATTGCGCTTCGTCGAGGATGGATTCGCGCACGAGATTGGTGAGAGGCACTTCGGCCGTGGGGATGAGCCAGTAATTACTTCCCCAACTTAACTTCTCATTACCCCAGGTCAGTTCTTCGTGACCCCACGTGATTGGACCCGAGTTTCCTTCGGGCGGCCGACCTGCCGTCACTGAAAACTGATCATCGCGAAACTTCGGCAATTGCGCCGTGCCGAACATCGCGTCGTCGCGCACCAGCAGCGGCGGACTCACCTCAATGTAGTCATGCTCGTTGGTATGCAGATCGAGCATGAATTGCGCGAGCGCGCGCTCCAATCGCGCCAACCCGCCTTTGTTGACGACAAAACGCGCGCCTGAAATTTTCGCCGCCGTCTCGAAATCCATCAGCCCGAGGCCTTCGCCGATTTCGAAATGCTCCTTCGGCGTAAAGTCGAATACGCGCGGCTCGCCCCAACGCGCGACTTCGACATTGTCGTTTTCATCGGCGCCGTCCGGCACTTCATCGAGCGGCGTGTTGGGAATGGCGGCCAGCGCAGCGTCGAGTTCGGCGATCGCAAAGCGCTCGGCTTCTTCGAGCGCCGGCCAGTTTTCCTTGATCGTCGCGACTTCAGCCTTGAGCGCTTCGGCCCTGGCGGCGTCGCCCGCCTTCATCGCCGCGCCGATCTCTTTCGAGGCCGCATTGCGCCGCTCCTGCGCGCGCTGCAATTCGCCGATCGCCGCGCGGCGCGCATCGTCAAAGGCGAGAAGCTGCGTCGACAGGGGCTCCAGCCCGCGCCGCGCGCGGCCAGAATCGAAAATTTCAGCGTTCTCGCGAATCCATTTGATGTCGTACATGTCGGCCTGCTGGCGCTGGGGAGTAATGGGCGAACTGTTGCAAATGCGTCATGCCCGGCTTGTGCCGGGCATCCACGCAACGCCGCTACGACAGCGTTTCATACGAGCCGCAGTCTCGGCGTGGATGGCCGGGGCAAGCCCGGCCATAACGGCGGGGGCTTTGTCGAGGGCGCCTTTCTCCCGCGAGCGGTAAGCAGGGTCAAGCGGCGAGATGTCGCTTACGATCCGCCGCTCGCCGCCGCTTGGGCGGCGGCCCGCTTCTTCTCGATCATGCGCACGGCGTAAATCGACGCCTCGTAGAGCAGCACGCCAGGCACGGCAAGCGCGAGCTGCGAAAAGACGTCCGGCGGCGTCAGAACCGCCGCGACGATGAAGACGAGCACGACGGCGTAGCGCCGCTTCTCCTTTAAGAACTCCGACGTCACGATGCCCACCTGCCCGAGCAGCGTCAAAACCACCGGCAGTTGAAACACGATGCCGAAGGCGAGCACGAGCGTCATGATCAGCGAAAGATATTCGGAGACGCGCGGCAGCAGTTCGATCTGCGCCTTGCCCGGCTCATTCGCTTGCTGCATCCCCATGAAGAAACGCAGCAGATTGGGCATCACCAGAAAATAGACGACGAGCGCGCCGAAGGCGAAGAAGATCGGCGTCGCGAAAAGATAGGGCCGGAACGCCGTGCGCTCATGCTTGTAGAGCCCGGGCGCGACGAAGGCGTAAATCTGCGACAGCACGATCGGACAGGACAAAAACGCCGCCATAAACAGCGCGACCTTGATCTGGGTGAAAAAATATTCCTGCGGCGCCGTGTAGATCAGCCGCGCCTCAGGGCCTGCGACCTGCGTGTAGGGAATGAGAAGCAGATTGTAGATATCCTTGGCGAAGAAGAAGGAGAGCACGAACATCCCGAGAAACGCGAGCAGCGCCTTGATCAGGCGCTCGCGCAATTCCATCAGATGTTCGATCAACGGCGCCTTGCTGGCCTCGATTTCGGCTTCGTCGGCGTCGTTCATGTGGCGGCCTTCTTCGACGACTCTGGAGGAAGACCAGAATCCTCATCCTGAGGAGCGGCCGAAGGCGGCGACTCGGAGGATGCGACTGGCGCGTCCTCATCATTCGAGACGTCGGCTCGATCTTGGGCCTGCCCGAGATCGACGCTTGCGGGCGGCGCCTCAGGAGACCGTTGAGTGTGCGACGGCGATTCGCCTGTGATTGCCCCGGAAATCTGCTTGCGCGCTTCGGCCATCGGATCGAAAGCGCCGTCGAGCTTCACGCTCTCCTTTACGGCGTCCCGCATCTCGCCGACCTCCTTACGCAAATCATCGAGCTCCGCCTCGCGCATCGCCTCCATGAACTGTCCCTGAAATTCCGAGGCCATGCGGCGCATCTTTCCGGTGAACTGCCCAAGCGAACGCAAAACGCGCGGCAAGTCCTTCGAAGGAATCGCAATAAGCGCGACGATGGCGATGACAATGAGCTTGCCGGGTTCGAGATCGAACATGCGTGTTGCTCGGGCGCCTTGCACCCTCCCCTTGACGGGGAGGGTCGAAGCGCGAAGCGCTTCGGGGTGGGGTGACGATAGCGAGGTTCCAGGGATTCTCTCTCACCCCACCCCGCGCTTCAGCGCGACCCTCCCCCTCAAGGGGAGGGTGTCGACGCTAGACCTTCTTGCTGTCCGCTTTGTCGCTCTCCAGAGCGCGGCGCTCGCTGGCCTGGCCTTCGAGCGGCTTCTTAGCATCATCGGCCGCGACGTCGTCTTCGGACATGCCCTTCTTGAACGCCTTGATGCCCTTGGCCACGTCGCCCATCACGTCGGAAATCTTGAACTTGCCGCCGAAGAGAATGAAGACGACCGCGCCGACAATGATCCAGTGCCAGATCGACAGACCGCCCATGGCGCGCATCCTTCCTAAAGAGAAAACCGGGTCGACCGGCGTTTGCCCGGAAACTATGCGCCCCTCGCCTTAAAAACAAGGACGCTGGCGCGCAGATGCACGCCGCGGACATCCTTAAGGGACGTGGAAATTCGTGTCGCTTGACCGAGCCGCTCGGCGGCGCCGTCAAAGCTCCTCGTCGTCAGCGGCCTCCGGCGTCTCCGGTGCCTCAGGCTCGTCTGGAAACTCCATGTCGAGCAGCTCCGGCGCGTCGTCTTCAAGCGGCTCCTCATCGTCGCGCAACGCGGCGTCGTCCGAAGGCTGCGGCACGCCGAAGCCCTTCGGCAGGCGGCCGTCGAACAGCCCCGCGCCCTTGAGTTCGTCGAGACCAGGCAGATCGCCGATCTGCTCAAGCCCGAAATGCATCAGGAAGGCGTCGGTCGTGCCATAGGTGATCGGCCTGCCCGGCGCTTTGCGGCGCCCACGCAGCCTGATCCAGCCGGTGTCGAGCAGCACGTCGAGCGTGCCCTTGGAAATGGCGACGCCGCGAATCTCTTCGATCTCGGCGCGGGTCGTCGGCTGGTGATAGGCGATGATCGCCAGCGTCTCCAGCGCCGCGCGGGAGAGCTTTTTCTCCTCGACCTGCTCGCGCGCGAGGATCCAATTGAGGTCGGCGGCGGTGCGGAAAAACCACTTCTTGCCGACGCGGGTGAGATTGACGCCGCGGCCCGCATAATGGGCGCGCAGCCGCTCAAGGACGCGCTCGAGATCGGCGCCCTCCTCGATGCGGCGCGCCATTTCGGCTTCGTCAAGCGGCTCGGCGGAGGCGAAAAGCAGCGCCTCGATGATGCGCTCCGCTTCGCGCAGCCGGGCTTCGTGACGCGCAAGCTCGTCGTCGCTGTTCACGTCAAAAAGTTCGATCTTCTCCGCAGCCTGCGCCACCGGATGTCTCCTATAGTTCCGGGGCTAAGACGCGCCCGCAGTCTCTTCCGCTTCCTCAGGCGCCCGCCGCCGCACCCAAAGCGGCGCGAAGTGCCGATCCTGACGGATGTCGAATCGCCCCTCCCGCACCATCTCGAGCGAAGCGGTGAACGCCGAGGCGCGCACCGTGCGCGCCGTCTGCATGTCCACACAGTAATGCAGCAAAAAATCGTCGAGCACGGTCCATTCCGTCGCGACGCCGACGAGCCGTTCAAGGGCTTCGCGCGCCTCGGCCAAAGACCACACCGCGCGCTGCCGCATCACCACCCGCGACGTCGCCGTCTTCTGCCGTTGCCGGGCGTAAGCCGAGAGAAGATCGTAGAGGCTCGCCTGAAATTTGGGGTGCGAGATCGTCTCAACGCCTTCAGGGCCGCCGCGCAGAAACATGTCGCGCCCCAGCCGCGCGCGCTCGGTGAGCCTGTCGGCGGCGCGCCGAATGAGCTCCAGCCTGCGCAGGCGCTCCGCCAGGGCGGCGGCGAGATCGGAGGCGGAGGGTTCGTCTCCCTTTGGCGCCTCAGGCAGCAGCAGCCGCGACTTCAGGAAGGCGAGCCAGGCCGCCATGACCAGATAGTCGGCGGCGAGTTCGAGGCGCACGCGGCGCGCCGCCTCAATGAAGGCGAGATATTGCTCGGCGAGCGCGAGAATCGAGATGCGGGCGAGGTCGACCTTCTGCCGGCGCGCAAGCTCGAGCAGCAAATCCAGCGGCCCTTCGAACCCGTCGACATCGACAAGAAAGGCCTCTTCGGCGTCGCCGCGAGGCTCGTCCAGCTCGAAGCTCAGTTCCTGGGCCATTCCCGCTTTGCGCCTGTTTCCGTTTGCGAATCGGCGTGGCCGAACGTTTCGGCGCGAGAGTGGCCCCGATGGCCCGCTATCGCAAGCGCTGCCTGTGCTTTGGCAAGGCTGGTCCACAGGAGAGAACCGCTATCGAAAGGGGTCGATAATCTGCAAATTGTCGATGACCTGCCCGTGAGAGAGGTCTTCGGAATAAAGCCGCGAGCACCCCTGCGCTTGCGCAGCGGCGACGATTGCGGCGTCCCAATAGGAAAAGCCATAGCGCGATTTGATGTCCAGCGCGGCGTTGACGATCGCCAGCGTGATGTCCTGAACCTGAAACCTCTGCCATGCGCGCACGAGACCAGCGGCGATGTCATGCGGTAAGGCGTCCGGCCGCGAGGCTCGCGTCGCCTGCACATAGAACTCCTGCAAAACCTGCGTCGACAGGCTCCAGTCATCCTGATCCAGCAACGCGATGGACCGCTCGCGTTTTTCCGCCTCAGACGGATCACGGCTGATCGAGTAGAGGAGAATATTGGTGTCCAGAAAGCCGGTCACCTCTTTGGTTGCCCGGTTTGCCTCTCATGAACGCTCTGACGCGAGAGCCGATCTGAAGCACGAAATTCCTGAATTTGCGCGCGGAGTTCCTGCTCCTGGCGTTTCAGCCGGTCGAACTCCGTGCCTTCCGAAGCGAATTCGGTCAGGAAACGGCGCACCACCGCGGATACCGAAGTATCCTCCTGCGCCGCTCTTATCCGCGCTCGGCGATACAGCTCGTCGTCTAGTGAAACTGTGATATTTTTCATATTATCACAGTATCACTGGAGGCGGACAAAGGGCAAGAACTCCATCGCCGCGCTAATCAGCTGATCGGGAGCTGATCGGGTTGTAATCGCTGGCTGGGCCGCCACTGCAGGGCAATACCCTGAGGGGAGCAACCGCCTCTGTTCCGGTTGTCGAAGGAGCTGTTCGACGCTCAGCTCAAGCAGACAACGACGGCCGACGTCCGCGAGTTGCACACTATCCGCAGTGCGCTCGGGCTTCAGCGTCGGCGGATACTAGAGGACCAGACCTCGAACTGTTATATGCAGGGCATGAGACGTAAAGATGCACTGGATCGACTGCTTGATCGCCAGGCAGATTTGCAGAAGCTTGGCGTCAAGAGTTTGTATATGTTTGGTTCAACTGCGCGCGACGCAGCGGTAGAGCATTCCGACGTCGACCTCTTTTTCGACTACGAAAAAGGCCGTTTCGGACTCTTCGAATTGATGGACGTGAAGGAATTTGCGGCGCGAATTCTCGGCGGCCGCGTTGACATCATGACGCGCGACAGCCTGCATAAGCGCCTAAGGCCGCAGATTGAGGCGACAGCGCTTCGCGTCTTTTGATGAACCCGCGCTCGGCTGCTCTCTGTCTGTTGGACATAATCGAAGCGATTGAGCGCGTGCAAATCGTAATGGCGGACCTATCGCTCGACGCCTACGAGACGGATTGGCAAAGGCAGTGGGTTGTGGAGCGCGGCATTGAGATCGTTTCGGAGGCCAGCCGTCACCTCTCTGATGAGATCAAAACTCGGCATCCCGAAATTCCTTGGAAAAAGGTGGCCGGCATCGGCAATGTGCTGCGTCACGATTAGCGGCCTCGGCGACTGAAGCCATCGGGCGTCCTCACGCCACCGCCTGCATCGCCGCGTCGAACTCGCGCGTCGCCTCCGCGACATCGAAGGGTTCGATAGGCCGCTGCACACATTCGAGCGCCTTTTCGGCGCGCGCGAGCGCCGCGCCCTCAAGCAGCGGCGCGCCTTCAGCGACCGGCCGCGCTTCCGCAAGGTCGCCGTTGCAGTGGAGCACGATGTCGCATCCGGCGCCGATCGCGTTCTCGGCGCGCTGGCGAAAGCTCCCCGAAAGCGCCTTCATGGAAAGGTCGTCGGTCATCAAGAGACCGTCAAAGCCGACATGGCTACGTATGATGTCGCCGATCACCGCCTTCGAGAGCGTGCCGGGCGCGGTCGGATCGATCGCGGTGTAAACGACATGCGCGCTCATCGCCATCGGCAGATCGGCGTTCGCCTTGAACGGCGCAAAATCAATAGACTCCAGATCCTCGCGGCGCGCATTGACCACCGGCAGCTCCAAATGGCTGTCGGCGCGGGCGCGTCCGTGGCCGGGAATGTGCTTCATCACCGGCGCGACGCCGCCCGCCATCAAGCCTTCGGCGGCGGCGCGGCCGATCGCGGCGACGCGCGCCGGATCGCGGCTATAGGCGCGATCGCCGATGATGCTGTGGGAATCCTCCGCCGGCGCATCGAGCACCGGCAGGCAGTCGACATCGACCCCGACTGACCGCAGATCATGGGCGATGAGCCGCGCGCCGAGCCAAGCCAGTCGCTCAGCCTGCGCGGCGTTGGCCGCCGCCAGCTCAAAGCGCGCGGCGGCCGGATAGGCGCGCCAGTGGGGCGGACCCAGACGCTGCACGCGGCCGCCCTCCTGATCAACCAGAACGGGCGCATGGCGGCCGAGCGCGTCCCGGATTTCGGCGGTCAGGCGCCCGATCTGCTCGGGCGCGTCGACATTGCGGCGAAAGAGGATCACGCCCCACGGCGCGGCGGCACGCAGGAACGCGCGCTCGTCGGCCTCAAGCCTGAGGCCCTTTAATCCACAGATGAAGGCGCGCATATCGTCCCGTCAGTTGCCTGCGACGAAGCAGGAGCCGCCGGACGCCTTCACCTTGCTGCAGATCGCGTTCGCGGACTCCTTGCTGACCGCCCCGACGCGCACGCGATAGACGGTCTTGTCATTCACGGTCGCCATTTTGAAGGTCGGCTTCAGGCCGCCAAGCTGTGAGCGATATTTGCTGACGACCGTCTTCAGCAATTCGCGGGCGTCGGCCTCGCTATTCGCGGCGCCGAATTGCACGGCGAAGCCGCCTTTGCTCGGAGGCGTCGCTTGATCGGAATCCGCCTCCGGCGCGGCTGCTCCTTCAACCGCAGCCACTTTCGGCGCCACAGGCTTCGGCTTGGCGATTCGCGGGGGCGTCGCCGTTGGCTTCGCCTGCGTCGGCGGCGTCGCGGTTGCGGCGCCGATGGCGCCGGCCACGGCTGTAGGCGCCGCCGTCTCCGCAGCGGGCCGGCTCGCCATGGCGACGGCGGGCGGCAGAGCGCCATCTTCCACCCGGCTGCCGTCCGGCCGCACGGTGACGGTTTTGACCTTCTTTGGCGCAGCTGTGGCGGGAGCCGGAGGCTCATGCGGCAGATTGACAGGTCCGTCGCCGAGCAGCGCCGCGCTCGGCGTGACCGAAGGATCCACCGCCTGTTCCTGATTGGTGACGACTTTCTGAACCGGCGCCTGCTCCCTGCGGTCCAGAACGACAGCGGCGCTGGCGTCTGGCGCCGTCGTTTCGGCCTCGGCGCTTGGCTTTACCTTCACGGGTCCTTCCGGCGCGACGATGGTGGCGATCTCGCGCGAGGCGCCGGAGCCGCTGCGATGCCAGAAAGCGAAGCCGATGCTCAGAACGGCGACGAGCGAAATCGCGACGACGGCGTGCCAGGGCCGGAACCAGGAGCGCCATCCGCCGTGGGGATCCTCATAATCTTCATCGCTCTGGCCATAATCGAGATATTGCGAATCATCGCTCCAGCCGGCCTGGGCTTCATGATAGGCCGACTCGTATCCGGCCCCTTGATAGGTGGGCTCGTATCCAGCCCCTTGCTGCGGGCTGTAGCCCGGCGGCAAATCGCGATAGTCGGGATCCACCGGATAGGCGGGCTCCAGAGGCTGCTCCAATGACGGCTCCGGATAATAGGGCGGCTCAGCCGCCACTGGCGGTGCGGCGTCGTAGGAACCGCGCAGTTCGGCGGCTTGAACGCGAGCGTCACGCGCCTCCGCGAGAATCTGACTGTAGGGATCAGCGGCGACATGGTCCTGCCCTTGGACCAGCCGCGCGAGTTCACTCAGCGGATCTTCGACTTGCGGGGCGCGTTCGGGCCCACGCAGCCGCCGCTCGAATTCGCCGAGATCGATCGCCGGGCCTCTAACCGATGTCTCGCGCATGATGCACCTCGCTCGTTGATTCCTGGGGGGCGCGAAGCAAATTGATAGCGCGTCCTACGCCTGGCCGTGGCCGCTCAAGGCGTCGATTAGCGCATCTCGTCGGGGGCGCTCACGCCGAGCAGCCTCAAGCCTGACCCCAGGACGATCGTTAAAGAGCTAACCAACGCAACCCGAGCGATGGTTAACTCTCTCTCTTCAGCCTTAACAAAGCGTAATTGCGGCTGATCTTTGCCGCGATTCCAATGCGAATGGAACACGCTCGACAGTTCGTGCAGATAAAAGGCCACCCGGTGCGGCTCGTGCGCCGCCGCCGCCGCCTCAATAACCCGCGGATACTGAGCGATCATCTTGGCCAAAGCAAGTTCGCCCTCGTCCGCCAAAAGCGCCAGATCCGCCTCGGCCAGGCTTTCGGCCGAAAGGTCAATATCGGGAAAAGCGGCGAGCGCCTGGCGCAGCGCCGACTTGCCCCGCGCATGGGCGTATTGGACGTAAAAGACCGGGTTATCCTTCGATTGCTCGATGACCTTGGCAAGGTCGAAGTCGAGCGGCGCGTCATTTTTGCGATAGAGCATCATGAAGCGCACGGCGTCGACCCCGACCTCGTCGACGACCTCCCGCAAAGTGACGAAGTCCCCCGCCCGCTTCGACATTTTGACCGGTTCGCCGGCGCGCATCAGCTTGACGAGCTGGCAAAGCTTGATGTCGAGCGTCACCCGCTTGTCGGAGAGCGCGGCGACGGCCGCCGTCATGCGTTTGACATAGCCGCCGTGATCGGCGCCCCAGACGTCGACAAGCGTGTCGAACCCGCGATCGGTCTTGTCCTTGTGATAGGCGATATCCGCCGCGAAATAGGTCGGAGAGCCGTCGGATTTCTTTAAGGCGCGGTCGACGTCGTCGCCAAAGAGCGTCGATCTGAACAGCGTCTGCTCGCGGTCCTCCCAGTCGTCGGGCAATTGCCCTTTCGGCGGGGGCAAGCGGCCTTCATAGACGAGGTCTTTGGCTCGAAGCCAGTCGATGGCGGCGTCGATCGCCGAGACGCCGTCCTTTTTTGCATGCAAGGACCGTTCGGAGAAAAACGTCTCATGGGTGATGTTCAAGGCGGCGAGATCGCCGCGGATCAACTCCATCATCGCGTCGATGGCGGCGGCGCGAACGACCGGCAGCCACTCGCTCTCCGCCGCGCCGGCGAGCGCCTTCCCATGCGCTTTGGCGAGCGCCTCGCCGACGGGCATCAGATAGTCGCCTGGGTAGAGCCCCTCAGGGATCGTGATCGGCTCGCCGAGGGCCTCGCGGTAGCGCAGATAAACGGAGCGCGCCAGGACGTCGACCTGGGCGCCGGCGTCATTGATGTAATATTCGCGCGTCACCGCGCAGCCCGAAAAGGCCAGGAGATTTGCGAGCGCGTCGCCGAAGACGGCGCCTCGGCCGTGGCCGACATGCATCGGCCCCGTCGGATTGGCCGAGACATATTCGACATTGACCTTGCCCTGCAGAGCGCTTGACCGGCTCTTGGCGACGCGGCCGAAATTCAGCGGTTCGCGCAGTACTGCGCAAAGCACCTGCGTGAATATCTCGGGCTTCAGCCGGATATTGATGAAGCCCGGCCCCGCGACCTCTGTCGCGGCGACGTCCGGCGATTGCGCAAGGGCGTAGCCGATTTCGATCGCCAACTCCCGCGGAGAGGAGAAATGCGGCTTCGCCTCCTTGGCGAAGACCATGGCGGCGTTCGACGCAAGATCGCCCAGAGTTGCGTCCTTGGGCGGCTCGACGACGAAGCGCGCGTAGTCGAGATCGGGCAGCCGGCCGTCGGCCGCGATGCGAGCGAGAATGGCGGCGATGCGTGCGTGAAAGTCGTCGAAAATGTTCATGGAGGTCCGAGCGCTTAAGGTCGGCCGCCCGTTTAACAGCTTGGCCCGGGGAAATCACCCCGTCCGCAGACGTCGACTGGCGGCAGGCCGTTATGATCGACCGGTCGTTTAGCCCCCAAACACCCGCTTCACTTCGTTTAGCGCGTAGCGGTCGGTCATCCCGGCGATATAATCGGCGACCACAATCGCGCGGTCGGCGTCCTGCAGCGGAACCGCCTGCGCCGCCCATTCCGCCGGCATCAGCTCCGGGTTCTCAAAAAAAGTCGGAAACAGCCGCGAAATCGCGTCGCGCGCGCGCTCCCAGACGCCCAAGACCTTCTCATGCCGATACATGTTGGCGAAGAGGAAAGCCTTGATCTCGCGCTCGGCTTCGGCCATCGGCGGCGAAAGACGGACAAGGGTTTCGCCCGCCCGCCGCGCCTCATCGGCGCTCTCCGGCGAAATGCGCGCCAAACGCCGCAGCGATTCGCCGATGGCGTCTTCGACGAAGGCGGTGATGACGCGGCGCACCAGCTCATGAATGACGCGCGGCCGTTCGAGGCCAGGATATTCGTCGCGGACATGCGCGAGCACCCCGGCGATGAAGGGCGTTCGCGCAATGTCGTCGAGCGAAAACAGTTCGGCGCGCAGGCCGTCGTCGATGTCATGGCCGATATAGGCGATATCGTCCGCCTGAGCCGCCGCCTGCGCCTCGACGCTGGCGAAGGTCGAGAGATCGAGCGGAAAGATGGCGTCGAACGCCGCGATGTAGCGTGACAGTGGACGAACACACGCCACGCCAGCCACGGGCTCCTCAGGATGAGGCAAGGGATGCTCATCGCGTGCGCCGGGCAACAGCGGCCCATTGTGCTTGACGATGCCTTCGAGCGTCTCCCAGGTCAGATCGAGACCGTCGTAGCGCGCGTAACGGCGCTCCAGGAGCGTCACGACGCGCAGCGCCTGAGCATTGTGATCAAACCCGCCGAAGGGCGCCATGCAGGCCTCGAGCGCGCCCTCGCCGGCGTGGCCGAACGGCGTATGGCCGAGGTCATGGGCGAGCGCCACGGCCTCCGCGAGATCCTCATCGACGCGCAAAGCGCGGGCGAGCGCGCGGGCGATCTGCCCGACCTCGATCGTATGGGTCAGGCGGGTTCGGAAATGATCGCCGTCGAGGGGCACGAAGACCTGGGTCTTATGCGCGAGCCGGCGAAAGGCGGTGCAGTGGATGATTCGGTCGCGGTCGCGCTGGAATTCGCTCCGCGTCGGCGATGGCGCCTCTGCGTAGAGCCGGCCGCGCGAGCGCGCGGCGTCGCTGGCGTATGCCGCGAGAGGGCCGCGAACCGCCATATGCGCGCCTTTCATTGAAACGCCTCAGGTTTGGACCTATCTTGCAGCAGAGAGCATATCCCGCAAACGGCCGGGCCGCCGTAGAATGGGATATGCCGAATTTCGGATTTCGGGCGAGTTTCTTTCGATCGGGCGTCCGCCCGCAGTAACTCGCGACGGCCCGCGCAGGCAAGTGACGGAGAAACGGATGACGACGGCGGCAAGCGATATCGCGCTCACCGATCAGGCGGCGCGGCGCATTCACGCGATCCTCGCCAATGAGTCGCCCGGCGCGGTGTTTCGCGTTTCAGTCGAGGGCGGCGGCTGCTCCGGCTTCCAATATCATTTCGCCGTGGAGTCCGCCCCGGGCGCGGAGGACGCGCTCCTTGAGCACGCCGGCGCCCGGGTGGCGATCGACCCCGCGTCCATTGGCTTCCTCGCCGGCGCCAGCATCGACTTTGTCGACGATCTGATGGGACAGTCCTTCCGTGTCGTTAATCCCAACGCCGTCTCCTCCTGCGGCTGCGGCACCAGCTTTTCAGTCTGACGCCACAGCCGCGATTGCAGGCGTGCGTCACGCTGCTGCGGGATCATTTTGCGGCGACCGCTCGGCGCCATCTTGGGAGTCTCAGCCTTGGACGCTCTCTTCATTGGCCATGCCTATATCGACGTCACCATGCGCGCCGAGCGCATGCCCTCGGGCGACCAGAAGGCGTTAGCGCGCGACTATGCGGTGAGTTTCGGCGGCAACGCCGTCACGGCCGGCTTCGCCTGCGCCAAGCTCGGCCATCCCGTCGATCTCTTGACCACGCTCGCGCCCGATTGGCTCGGCCACATGTTCATGGACATGGCCCATACTTACGGGATCGATGTCCATCCGCGACGGGTGGCGCGCTCGTCGCTGTCGTTCGTCTGGCCCAATGACGGCAAGCGGGCGATCCTGCGCGCGCGCGACGACACTTATCTGCAGGGCGTGCCGCGCCTCGACATTTCGGAAACGCGACTTCTCCATGTCGATGGGCATATGGCCGACGCCGCGCTCCATTACGCGAAGGGGGCTCGGGCGCGCGGCGCTCTCGTCTCGCTCGACGGCGGCGCGCTGCGGCCCTGCATCGAGGAGCTGACGGGTTACGTCGACGTCGCGGTGGTGGCCGAAAAGCTCTGCGAGCAGATGTCGATGTCGGAGCTCGACATGCTCGGCTGGCTGAAATCCAAGGGCTGCCGGATCGGCGGGGTGACGACCGGCGAAAAGGGCATGTTGTGGTACGACGAGGACGGCGAGATTTCGCAGATGGCCTCGCTCGCCGTGCCGCACGAACTCATCGTCGACACGTCCGGCGCCGGCGACGTTTTCCACGGCGCCTATTGCGCCTCCTATCTCGAGCGGCCGGACGCGCCCTGGCGAGAACACTTTGAATTCGCCCGCGCGGCGTCGGCGCACAAAATCCAGCATCTCGGCAATGAGGCGGGGCTGCCCTCGCCCGACGACGTCGCGGCGGCGCTCGCGGCCTTTGCGCCGGCAGACGCGCTCAGCCCGGTGTGAGCCCCATCCGTCGCGGCGACCCAAAGCCGCCCGAACGACGCCGACACTTATGCACGACGGAGTCGTCGAGGCGGGCTTGGCAAACCGCCGCCCGCCTTGTATACGCGGGACCGCATTCCCCGATAGCTCAGCTGGTAGAGCACGCGACTGTTAATCGCTAGGTCGTAGGTTCGAGTCCTACTCGGGGAGCCAGCAAAATCAGGATGTTAGACCCATAACCGCAGCGCTCCATCGCGCTCTGTTTTGGCTTGGGGTATCCGCCTGGGTATCAATCGGCGGCGAGCCGCCGGGGAAGACCAACCGGCGCAGCGCGACACCGAATCGCCTCACAGGTTCTGGGAGCATGCAGCACCCTGCCCCTCCGACGATCGCCGATCTTCGCGCTGAGGGCGTTGCTGGCGCATGGGTATGGTGCACCGGGCTCCGCTGCACCCATCACGGCAAGGTCGCCTTCGACGCCATGCGGACGGCGCCGGGGATGCCGTTTATCGCCCTGGCGCGGTCGCGGCGCTTTGTCTGTTCGGCGTGCGGCTCCCGGGACGTTCACCTGATGCCGGACTGGCCGCAATATCGGGCGCAGGGGTGATGCCAACCGGCCTGTTCCTGATACGCAAGAAAGGGCTGTGTGGCGGCTGGCGAGCCTGCCAGCCGCCAATAATCGTCAAAGCATCTTGTTTTGACGGTTGCGTCTATCGGTTTCTATCGCCGACCTGATTGATTGTGCTGCATTCGCCGTTGCCTTGCGGCACTGAGAAAATCCGACAGCTTTCACGTCTTCCATATGTTCGACAGAAAGAGCTTCGGATGCCGCAACGAAAGCTAGCTCTTTCATTGACATTTTGTCGCGAAGCTTCCCGGTTTTCGGGTTCAGGCCGCGCTCAATCTTGAGCTGCTTCGCTGGCTTATCGAAGAGATTGATATACGTTTCGTTCGTGCAAACGCCGAATTCCAGAGGCTTTTTTACTCCTCTCGCATCTAGCTCTTGTGTGTATTCATTGCGAACAACGCGACTCATCGCGCGTCGCGCGACCCATTCATTACCTTCTGAGGTCGACCGTTGAAGGGTCTCGTCGGCTAGTGTGGCGTCGCCGGATTTGTATCGAAGGAAGACCTCGTTGACTTCATAGTGAAGCGCAGGGCTGAGATATTTCGCGTAGGCCAGAGCGAGGTTCGGGTGCGCCCATACGCCCCCGCCCTTGCCGTTCCTCGCGCAATACACTGATAATATGACGTCTTTAGACAAAGTTCCGGATTTTCCGGAACTTTTCTCGGCGGTGATCCGGACCAGAGAAAGCGTCGACGGCAGGCTACCCCAATCCGTTGGCAGCTGATTCTTGGAAAATCCGCCGGCCTTGTGGATGTCGTTCAGGCGGATGCGCCCTTTTTCGTCCACAGCGATTTTGCGGCCCTTGATCGTAAGGAAGTTCAGTGCAGTGCCAGACATTATCGTTCCTGTAGATGCGACCGAGAAAGCACTGGCGCGCCCCGACACTTTCAGCTTAGTGTCGTCCTGCTAGGGAGGGACGGGCCAAGGCTCGGTCTCAGTTTCGGGGGCGCCAGCGAATCACTGGCGCCCTTTTCTTTTGCCGAAGCTCAAAAATTACCCGTGGCACTCTTGCTCGTCTATTGCCAATTCCTATCGGCTCACAGAATCTGGGGATAGAAGAGCGGCTCGACCTGTTCGATCAAGGAAGCAATGAAAAGGCCGTGGCGCAGACGGTCGCAAGAGCGTTGACGGCGGAGGCGAAGCGTTGATGGCGTGATCGTCGGCAAAAAAAAGCCCGGTCCTCGCCGGCCGGGCTGCGATGGGAGCTACAGGCCTCCGCGTCGTTCCTTTCGCCAATCCCACGGCGGCTGCGTATGTCCCGCCCAGATCCCGCGACGATTGTTCTTGGCCTCTTGCTCGGCGCCGATGTAGTTCGACGAATAGTGTCGATACGCGAACGCATGCCCGTTTCGAACAAGCCAAGCCTCTATATCGACGCCGCGCACGGCGCACGTGGCGACGGTGCGGCCGTAGCGATCTGTGTCTCGCTCGCGGCACGCGACAGGCGACGCGCCGATGAATTCATCGAGAGCCATCGCGGCAATCTGGTCGCAGCGATAGGACTTGCCAGAGGCGTCAAAGCAGGGCTGTCCTTTCTCGGGCGCGTCGATGCCGTGGAGCCGGATGCGCTGTCCACGAATTTCGATCGTGTCGCCGTCGATGACCGAGGCTCGGCCAACGATGTCGGCGCACGCGGCGCTTGAAAGGGTCGCCGCTACGATGGTGATGATGATCCGCTTTATCGGGGCAATCACTTCGGCGCGACCTCCTTTGGCTGCTTCGATTCGATCGCCTTCACTCCAAACTTGGCTGCCTCTGCGGCGCCTGCATTTGGTCCCTCAGCTGTGCATCGGCTTGTTGGCGGACTTCCGCACTTGCGCCCGATATCAGCCCAGCCGACGCAGCGGCCGTCCGGCGCGCGGTAACCCGGTCCTCCGCGGCACCCGCAGCCGCTGCAAGCCTCCGTCTGCGGGATCGCGCCAACGAAGGGCATGAGAACGGAAGCGATGAAAAGCGCCACGCGCATCTATCCGCCCCGCCAAAGCGCGTAAGTGAATGCGGCCAGAAAGATCACGAACAGCGCGATGCTCGGCCAGTCATATCGCTCGCGCAGCGGCAGCTTGCGCCACTCGCGTTCCTCGTCACGATCCCGGTTATCCTGCCCGCGCCAGCCCATGAGCGCAGGCTAAACGAGTTCCTGGAGCGCTGGAAGAGATGACTCCCCCGCCCTATCCCCTGCCATTGCGCATGCGCAAGGCGGCCGAGTCCTTCGTCGTTGAAGATGCCGGCGGGGTCTCCCTCGCCTACGCCTATTTCGAAGAAGATCCGAGCCGGCAAGGACTCGTGAATCGGCTATCAGGCGCCGACGCCAAGGCCCTTGCGCAGACGATCGCCAGGGCGCTGACGGCTCGAGATGGGGACGCCGGATGATGGCGTGGTGGGCTGAGAAGTGCGATGAAATGCGAGGTTAAGCGAGCATCGTCCGAATTCCAGATGATCTCTGCCAAGGACACAAAATGGAAAATCCGTATTGGACCACCGCCGGGCAAGGCCACCACCTTGATTTACAGGATATGCGCGTTCTTTGCTTCGACATCCACAATATTGTGGCGTCTAGCTCGACTTTGATTGGACGGCTGGAGCTCGCGGAGCCCGAGGAACTGTCAGAAGATTCGACGCTTCGTAAGCTGCATTACGAGATCTCGGAACCTCTACTGTCAAACCGACTGCTCCACCTGGCCATCATGTTGAGAACATACGACGACATGATGAGCGCCAACGATTCCGATGGAGCGTACACAGCACACGTTCAGCGCACGTCAGGCTCCGACTTCGTTGGAAATATAGACAAAGGGACGTTTTCCCTACGCGACGCCTGCAATAAAATTATCCACGCCAGTGAAATTCGGCCTCTGTACGAGAGCGTTTACAACGAGCATGAGGAATCAACTGGCGAGCCGGTCGGCTGGAAATTGACTGGGGAAATCGAACTCTCCGGCGTCCAAAATAAAAAGCCATGGACTGCCGAACTTTACGTGCAAAATTTCTTGGAAGTTGCGCTTGATCGATTAGCGTTCACACTCACCCAACCATTGCCAGATGCTTCCTCGGCGCAACCTGAGGAAGGGTAAGCCATGGACGCGCTCGAATATCTCAACACGATCGTTGAACCGACGATCGCTGAATTCGAGAAGGAGCCCACCTGTCGCAGGCGCGCTTTCTTGGCCTGCCTCGTGACCTTCCACACCGTCGACTATCTCGCGCCCAAGAAGAGCACAGAGCTGCGCGATCGACTCTGTAAGCAGTCGCAAGAATTCCTTCTGATCGACCGTGTTGCTCACGCCTTTAAGCATGTCGAATCTGGACACTCAAAGTCTCCCACCAAGCCGCCGCTTCTCGTTTCGGAAATCGGGAGTCGGCCGCCGGCGAGGTTGGGTCAGATGAAATTGGGCGTATCTCGCCTTGGTGATGTCATCGGCGGCGTCGCCACCGCCTCAGGCCGGGGAAAGGACCTGCTTCCGACGGTCCGGATCGCCGCGGCATTTCTTCGTGAAAAAGCGATGGAGTCGCCGCAGAAATAGAAAACGCCCCGCCGCTTCTTCCGGCGTCGGGCTCGAGCCGATCGCCAGAACGGGAGGCGGCGGCCAATAGGAGCGGCGATGGTCCCCGATCGTCAGGGCGCGAAATTGCGAATTTGCGCAAACTCGGAATTCAGCCCCGGATTTTTGCGCGAGCGCGCCGCGATCATTGGCGCGAGCATATCGGAATATTTCCGGGGCGTGCGGACAGGGCGGCGCTTAGCCGTCCGGCCCACAAGGGCTTCGCGCTGGTCTTTGGCGACGCGCCAGGCGTAGGACATCGCCGCAGACCAGTCGTCATGCAGGCCTCGGCGCAGTTCGGCCCGCGCCTTGGCGGTGATCGCGCCGCGATTGTATGTCCCGTCAGGGCGCAGGAGGATATGGGTCATTTCGCTTCCTCATTAGAACCAGACCCGCTAGCCCCCGCAGCTGAACAGCACACCACCTCCGCCAGCCGGCGCTCGGCCAGGGCGAGCGCTTTCCTGGCCGCCTGCTCTTCCCGCGGGCGCTTCGCCATCCTGGCGGCGATGGTGAGGCCGAGGAGTCGCTCCACAATCTCCTGAAGCTGGTCCAGCGTCGCCGTGGTGATAGCGTGCTCAGCGGCCGCGAGAGCTGCGGCGCGACGCCTCTCCTTCGCTGATGAGGGCGATGCCGGAGGCGGCGACACTAAACGTCCCACTCGTCTGCTTGTTTTTCAGCATGGCGCCGATTCTCGACGAGATACTGCAGTTCCCATTCTCTTCGAAGTGCTTCATCAGCGCACGTAGGCGCGCTTATGCCGGAGGGGAAAAACTCTTCGACGATCTTGCGATCTTCGAACCAATAGCGGACCCACGCCATCACAATTATTCCGGCCAGGAACATGTATTCCCATATCGTAGCGGCTCGGCAGCGGTGATAGTCGGCGAGCAGCAATGCCCCCGCGAGGGTCGTCCAAAAAAGCGACCAACCAAAGAGGGCCTCTCTCTTTTTATCTAAGAGCTCAACTATCATCCCGGAAATGTAGCTTTGCGCCTCTTCGGGGAGGTCAGCATATGTCGCTGCCGGATGCTTTGGCTGCGATCTATAGGCATCCAGGTGGCGTTTTTCCGCCTCAGACACGCTGCCTTTAAATCCGCGGGCGCGATACCAGGGCAGCCACTCCTGTTGCGAGTTTCGCTTCCTCACGTTTCGTCTCCCGCTTGGGCAAGAAAAAGGCCCGCGCCTTTACATCCGAGGTCGCGGGCCGTTTCCTTTGGCGACGGTGAACCGTCAGCTTCGTTCAATGCTATGCGCGCATGATCCGGCGCGCAAGACTCACAGGGAGGATGCGAGGACCGCCGGCGCGTCGTTCAATGCGCCGCGCCCTGCATGTTGCGAATCGTGTCGGCGTGCACGCGTTTCTGCATCCCCGCCACCGCGCGCGCCGTCGCCCCGGGGTCGCCGGCGGCGTTGACGTTGATCGTCGTCTTCGCATGGAGCGTATGCCCATGCGCAACGCTGTGGATGAAAGAATTCCCGCCGCCCAACGGGCCAGCGGGGACAGGGGCAGCGTTCGCGGAACCAACAAAGCCCGTGGGATTGGCCCGGCGCGCGCCGATGTTCGCCAGCGCCCGGTAATAGGCGCGGCGTTGTGCGATCGCGCTCCCGTGATCGCGGGGGTTCTCGTAATTCTTGACCAGCGCCCGGACCATTTGCTCCGGATCGTCGCCTTCGAGCGCTTCCTTCGTCGCTGCGAAGCGCTTGTGGTTGCGGATTTCCCAGATGGCGGCGCGCGTCTGTTCGGCGACCGACATATCCTTCGGGTATTTGCCGAACTGCTTTCTGATCGCCTCGGCGCGCTGTGGATCCCATTGCACGATGCCCTGCGACATATGCCGGACATCCCAATGGTGGTCGCCGGGCTTATGGAGCGCTTCGCCGGTCATGTTGGCGACCAGGGCGCGCGCCGCGTTCGGGCTTAGCCCGTCCTTGATCGCCGCGTCATAGGCCTCGCTTTGATTGGCGGAAAGGCTTTTCGACTTCGAGGCGTTGCCGCCGGCCCACGCCGGCGCATGATCGCCCCACCATCGCTTCCCGCGCTCCCATAGACTGCCGCCGCCGCCTTGCTGCTGGCGCTTGTAATGATCGGGGTCGCGCTTGAGGTTCTCTTGGCGCTCGAATTCGTTCTCGCCAGCGCCGGCGCTCCCAGGAGCCATGCCGACGCCGAAGCCCAGCGCGGCGCCGCCCATCGCCAAGGCGCCGCCGCCCATCCCCAGCGCCGATAGAACAGCGACAAAGGACCGCCATGCAGCGCCACCGACAAGGCCGGTGAGAAGCGCCGTCAGCGTCGAGACGCCAGGGATGAGGCGCGCCAAGAGCACGATGGCGATGGCTTCGAATGCGCCCTCAATCCCCGTCAATTTCTTGACGACAGGGTCCGCCTGCGAAATGAATTCGACGAAAGAAGAAACGAACCGGCCGATCGCATCCGCCGCCCGCAGGATCAGCGCGATGATGCTTTCAAAACCGCGAGCGATCCGGTCGCCGTGCTTGTCGACGAAGGCGGTGAGCTTGTCGAGGAGCTTTGCGATCCTTTCGCCATGCGTGGTGGCGATGCGGTCGACGATAACCTCGATGCTCGAAAGCATCGAACGCCAGGCCTGCTGAAATTTCTTGGCGTTCTCCGCGGCCGCATCCGGGTCCAGCCCGGCTTTGCGCATCTTGTCCCGATATTCGGCCGTGAACTTCTCGACATCGCCCAGCATCGCGCGATAGGTGCGCTCGTCGATGCCCATCGACTCGGCGAGCTGTAGCCGCGTGAACTCCGGCATCGCGAGGAATTTCCGCGAATGCAGGAATTCCTTCATCAGCTCGGTCGAATCGCGCAGCTTCCCGCTGGCGTCGCGTGTCCGCACGCCCCAGCCCTTGAGCATCGCCTCCTGGCCGGGCGATTCCCTCAGCTTGCGCGAGAACGCCTCAAGCGACGCCATCGCCCCTTCGGCGGTGCCGCCGAGCTGGGAGATCGCGTAGCGGAAAGTCGCGATGTTCTTCGCGCTGGCGTTGACGCGCGACGACGCATAGGCGAGCGCTTCAAAGCTACGAGCAACACGTTGCGCGATTCCGACGAGCGCGACTTCGGCGGCCGCGACGGCGGTAGCCATGACCGTGACGCCCTTGGTGACCGACGCAATCGCATCGGTGACGCGGCGCTGCTGTGTCGCGTCGCTTTTCCAGCCAAGCTCGACGACGAATTCCTTCAAAACATTTGCGTCGTCGCTCATGATTCCAGCCCTTCCAAGCCCAAAACCAGGATGGCCTCTTTGACCGCGCGCAAGCTTTTGGCGGAAAGCCCCATCGCACGCCCGGCGGCGTCGACCTCCGCCAAGGACTTCTCGAGCCCTTGGAAAGCGGACTCGAGCGACGGCGGCGGCGCTTGGGGCGTGAGATCAACGGTCCGCGTGTCGCCGCCGAAGTTCACGACAACGGAATTCGAAGCGCGGTCGCGTCGCAGCGACAGGCGTTCGCGTCGTTTCGCTCTTGTCAGTCGTCTCGCCAAACTGCTCATCGGTCACACTCCCCTCGGGATTGGTCGCATTTCAGAGATCGCCGCCCCTTGGCGGGCGGCGGGTCTTTCACAACGGGCGACCGATGCGGCGCGAGCCCGGATAGCGTTGCTCGAAAGGATCGGCGGGCCGTCGCCATGCGCTGTCTTGCGCTTGGCGCCCGTTGTCGGCGTCGGCGGCGTCGCGCAAAGCGTCGGCGAGTGCGCGCAGTTGTGCGGTATCGAGATTTTCGGTTGCCCAGCGGACGACTTCCGCGATTCCGTCGCCGTCGCCGTCCGCAGACAAATTGCGCCCGACGGCCTCTCGCGCAACGCTTCCTGCGCCGACCCCCAGCGCCGCGGCAAGCCCGGCGACGAAGTTGTCAGAACTAATTTTTCGTTTGGCCATGATGATCTTCTCCATCTGGAATGATCGACGCCCCGGCCGGTGGACACGGCCGAGGCGTCGAAGGGCGGCCGGCAGCCCCAGCCGGCCGGAGCCCGCCGACACAAGAGGATGCCGCGAACCCAGCGGGTGTTTTCTGGCACGCGACCGCCCGCTGCGCGCGCCGCCGGGACGCTGTCAAACCCCGGCGGCAAACTGAAAAATCAGTCCAACGGCAAGCGCGCGTCGGCGTCGCGCTCGAGCGTCGCCAGCGCGTCCGCCCAGGCTTGGCTCGCCGGGTTTTTGCCCCAGTGGTCTGTGGCCGCGGCGCGAGTCGGTAACGCGTGGCCGTCGAGGAGCCGCTCAACTTCGGCGAGCAAGGCGCGGGGGACGCCGTCTTGCCGGAGAAGAAAAGCGAGGCCGAGTCGTCGCCGGATGATTTCGCGCTCGAGATCAATCAAGCCGGTAAGCAAACGCTCAGTCGAGCCGGAAGAGCGCAGAACGCCGCCGATCATGCGCCTGACCCGCATTTCGCCGAGGCCGATCGCGCTCTTGCGATTCTCGATCTCGTCTTGTGCGGTTTGACGGGCTTGGCGAACAGCGTCCAATTCGCGTTCCAACGCCGCAATCTCAGTTCGAGCCTCTTCGGCCGGCGAGCTGCGCGACCCGAGGCACTCACCGCGCAGTAGCGCGCCAATGACGCTATCGCCGGAGGCATTAGCCTTCGCAGATGACGCCCGCTCCGCCAGCGCGTCGATGCGATTTCGCAATTCGATGGCGCGGTCGGTCGCAAGATCAGCTGCCCGCTTTGCCTCGGCGAGCCGTTGGCGCGCGCTGTCGACGCCGGCGATCGCGTCGGCGAGCGCCTGGCGCGCCTGCGCGCGAGCGGTGAGGACGTCCGGTTCTAATTCAGCGACGATCATCTATGTGCTCCGATCAAACTGCGCCAATCTTGCGCGCGGACGGAAATCGAGCGAAGAAACTCTGATCGCCCGCGGAGTCGCCAGCGATGCGACGGCGATCGGCGGCCGGGCGATAGGATGTCTCCGGCTCCTGGGATCCGTAGACTGAACTCATCAGGTGTTCTTCGACCTGTCCGTAGAGATCGGCCGGAAGATTTGCCGACAAGAAATCGAGCAACGCCTGCAAATTCTCCTGGCGCGAAGGCGAGTCGACGGCGGGCTTGCGAGGCGTGGCGGGCTTTGGCGAAGCGCTGGGCGTCGTCGACGTCGCAGGTTTGCGGGTGAGGCCGGTGGGCGCGGCATCATAGGCGAGCCGGGCCCCCGCAATGGGGTGACGCTCGTATGTCAAATTGCGCTGTGAATGCTTCATTTTTTTTGCTCCTCAAGTTTCAAATAAGCCCCAGTTCTAAAGCTCGGATCATCGACTCGCTGAATGTGATCAGCCGCGTCCCGCCGCCGAGCGCTTCGATGAGCGCGCCGGCGGCGCTGTTAATCAGGTCGTCGTGCGCGCCTTGCCCGTGATCAACGCTGTCTTTCCCGCTGCGCGCGGTGCGGCGCTCAAGTCCGCATAACTGCGCAACGAGACGCGGATGATCGAGCAGTTCAATGCGGCCGCTGTTCAGCGGCGCAAGCAATTCGCGATAGAGATCACTTTTGGGCCGCGCGCATTGCTCAACTCTCACGCCGTGCTTTGCGAAAGCTTCGGTGACCCAATCCGCCCCCCAACGATCCGCTGTTGCGCGTGAGATCCCATAGCCTTTGATGATCCCTGCGAATTCGGCGGTGACGACGTCCGGCGAAAACGGCGGTCGAACTTCGCGAACAAGGTTGAGAACGGCAACATCACGATCGCCGATGCGCTCGCGATGCGCGACCGCCATCGTCATCGAATCGCCGCCCGAACCGCCGGCGGCATCGATGAAAGCGACGTATCGGACGCAGGAGACGCGCGGCAGTTCATGTCGTCCGGGGATGACGCATGCATCGACGATGGCGCGATCCACGAAGCCTTGGATATCGGAGCGCCATTCCGCGCCCCACTCGCTCGCAGCGCTCGCGGGATCTTCCGCGTATGCGCGATCGATCTCCTCTTGCGGCACCGTCGGATTAAACGCGCGGGTTCCGCCGTGAGCGACCAAGATTCGCGGATTGCCGGCGGGGCCGAAATGGCGACGAAATGTCTGATAGCCGAAACCCCTCTTCGCGTAGGGGCTTCCGATCGTGAACAACTGCCCTTTCGTGGTGATCAGCGCAGGCCGCACGCTGCCGATCACTTCGAAGTCGGGATTCGTGCTGTATTCACTGCGCCAAAAGTTGATCTCGTCGCCAACAAAGCAGACCAACGTGAGGCCACGCAGCGCCCGGAAATCGCTTGACCGAACTTCAATATCGACATTGTTCGAAAGGCTTAGCGAGAACTGAGTTCGTCCAATGATCAGACGACTCAGGGCGGGAGAGGCATCAAAGGCGCCTTCGATGTAGCGGAGGAGCACACGCGCCTGCTTTTGGTTCTCGGCGACAATCAGCGCAACGCCGCGTTCTCCGCGCGAGAGGCAGTCAGAGTAATCGCACAGCCCGCCAAGATACGTCGCCAACGCGGCGATGCCCGACGATTTGCCGGCGCGCCTGCCAGCGAAGATGTGGCCCTCCGCGACGCGCTTGTCAGGCGGAGACTCGCGCTGGGTCAATCGACGGAAGTGTTCAAGCTCCGAAGACGTCAGCGGCTCGCCCTGACTCGCCAACAGCAGCGCGCGCATCGGCTCGCGCGACTCTCCGGCCATAACAGTGCCCAGTAGCGCAGCATCGTCGAGCGCTGCGCGGAGTGAGACGAGCGGCGTCATCAGCACCGCTCCCAAGACCAGCGGACGCCGTGCACGAGGATTTCCGTGAGCGCCAGCTCAATCGCGCCATCGAAGCGCTCGCGATAGTCGACGCTCGTGAGAACGCGCCTGGCGACTTCGTCCACGTCCGCGGCGCTGCAATCACGACGAATCGACGCCATCAGCTCGCCGACGCACGATCGCACGATCGGAAACGCCGCCCAACGCCGCTCACCGCTCGCAGCGGCGCGATGCAGCGCCTCGGCGAGCGCATACAGCTTCGTGCGGTCGGTAGAGGACAGCGCGGCGATCATCAGCGCCCATCCCCGTTGTCGTCGGCGCCGGCGGCGGCCTTCTCTGCGGCCTCGCGCTGATGGCGGGCGATGATGTTCGCAAGAGAATGGGCGGGAGGCGTCATCGCTGCACGCGACGCCTTGCGGCGACGCAGATCGCGCTCCATTCGCGCGATCAGATTTGACAGCCGAACGAGATCGTCAGTCTTCGCAAGGTCGCCGGCGATGACCTGCGCCTGGATCATCTCGTGCGAAAACTTCAGCGAAGCAAGTTCGCGGACCCGCGTCACGTCAGCACCAGCGCCGAACTCGACGAGAATCGCTTCGGCGATGTCCTTGAAGCGGCGACCCTGGGCGGATTTCATACTCACGCCCGGCAGTCGCCGCACGTCGTTGGACAGCGCGGAGCGAACTTTTGTCGAAACTGAAGCAACCGCCGCCGCCGGAAACATCAATAAAACTCCAAAGCCGACGCGGTTCGATCGCCAACCGCCGACGATCCGCATTCGATCGCGCCTCATCGCGAAAGGGGCCAAACAGCTACCCCCGCGATACCCTGCAAAATATGCGCGCGATCGATCCCATCTACAATTCTGACATTCAAAGACATTCGCAGACGGAGCGCGCGATTATTAGTCGTGTGGCCGTGGAGAAGGTTTGGAGACCGGCCCTCGGATGGTTGCTGCGATTCGCCCGCGTAAATTGATCGCGACGAGAAAACTGAAGCGGCGGTCGATCTGTGCGCGGGGCCTCTGATCTCCCAATTCTCATTGGGCGAGCGCATCTGGCGGCACATCGTTGCGCGGTTTTGCAGCCTTGCGGTGGCTTTGTTTCTGACGGCGGTCGTTGTCGCCCTTCGGCCGCGCGCTGCGCGCGCGTCCCCTTCCCTGCCCCTTATGTTTGTGTGGGTTTTGTCTCTCGTCTCACTGTCATGCACGGTTGGGGGCGCTGCGTCGGTGGCGGCGCTCCACAGCCATCATTGCCGAGGCGGCGAGGTCATTTCGACGCGATGGTGACGCGCTTCGCGGGGGTGGGCGATCAGCATCGCGCTGACGGTTTGGATGCGGCGCGCAACGGGCGCTCCCACGCGCGCACGGCGGTGTGGGAAGGGGCTGGCTCATTCCGCGGCGAGCAGCCCGGCATCGACCGTCGACGCCTTTCGCTCGGCAATCGCTGCCGTGAAGTGCGCAGAGATCACCGTCCATTCGGCCGCCGTCGTCTTCGGCAGGACGTAGCAGGCCCTCATAAGCGCGACCTCGTCATGCGTCGGCAGGCCGAAGCGCCGAATCCAGTTGGCGTGCGCGATTGCGTAAGCCTCGACCCGCATCTCTCGCGCCGTCGGGCCCGGGCTGGGGGGCATATCAGGGAGGGGAGCTGTTCCCTTAGAACATTCTCCCGACCGCCCACCCCCCGAAGATATTATAGATGCTTCACGATTGGGGGGTGTGATTTTGGCCGCCCCGCTTAACGATTGGGGGGTGTGAATCGGCTTTTCCCGCTTCACTATTGGGGGGTGTGCCCGCTTCACCTTTGGGGGGTGTGAGAAAAATTTTTCATTGGACATGGCGATCGTCTCCTGCTGGCTCTCGGCGGCCCACGTAGGGTCGTCGTCAAGCGTGCCGTGAAAGGTGATCCGATAGAGATTTGGCGGCGCGAGACTCCCACTTGCTGCGCCCGGCATCACCGCGACCAGCCCGCCGTCGACAAGCTCCGCGATGGCGCTCTTCGCCAAGCGCATGGCGACGCCGCACTCCTCGAACTGCCGCACCGAAACGCGAAGCTTCCCGTTTTCGACGCCCATGTGACGAAAGTTTTCGAGTAGCAACCGGTCCATTATCCGGCGCGCATTGATCGAGAGAGAGCGCCACGCTGGGCTTTCCATCACATCGACGGGGATCCACACGAAGCGTCGTTTAGCCGCCGCTTGAACGCCTCGCGTAGGGAGATAGGAAGGAAGCTCGTAAAGGTTCGGCCGCGCCATCCACGGATTGCTCGGCAGGCCCTTTCCGGACTTTCTCGCCAGCCCGGCTTTTTCGAGTTCGGCGAGCGCCGCGGTGATATATTTGTGGCCGACTCCCGCGCGCTCGAGCGCCTTGTGCGAAACCTGGAGAACACCGTTATCGACCTGCGCGCTACGGAAATGATGACAGACAAGTGCGTCGAGCGCGCGGCGCGCGTTGACGCTTAATCGCGCGCGCGTTTCGCTCTCCAGCTCATCGACCCAGATTCGCGCCCACGTCGTGCGTCGCGGCGGTGCGAGACGCCTCCGCTGCGGTTTGGTCAGCGGCACGCCGCCTTTTGAACAACGGGCGCGGCGGCCGTTTCTAGCCATGCGCCGCCTTCCGCTTGGCCTTTGCGAAAGCGATCTGACGCGAGCGGATCCAATTCCGCGTTTTCAGAGATGGCGCGGTCGGCCCGGCGCTGCGCGTCCATGCATCGTTGGGCCAATGGCCAAACTTCTCCAGAAACTTATGAGACGACCAGCCGTCAGAGTATCCACGCTCTGCTGCGATGAAGCGAAGCTCTCCGAGAAATTCCCGCTTTTCATTGGCGGTAGACTCTCGCTTCTCCGGGCGCGTCCCCGAGCCGAGCTCGACTAGTTCGCCGTCGATTGCGTCGACTTCACACTTCACCTCGCGGACCGTTCCGCACTGCTCACAAACCACGGCCGTGCGCGGCATGACGGCCGAACAAGCCTCGCAGAGCCGCGGCAGCGGCACTGATTTCTCGCGATCATCGGCACCGCTTTTCTTCGGCGTTCCGTCGTCGAGGTGCTCATGATGAATGTCCGTCACCATGCCGAGCCGGAGGTGATTTCCAGCATGGTCGAGAATGATCAATTTATCTTTTCCGGAAGCCGTCCGAAGCCCGCGTCCAATCGTCTGGACAAACAAGATTTCAGACTTCGTCGGCTTCGCGTCGACAACGCAGCGCACGTCCAAATCGACGCCGGTCGTCAGTGTGGCGCAGTTGGTGATGATCTTCGTCACGCCGGCGCGGAAGCGGCGGAAAATACGCTCGCGCTCGGCGTTGTCTGTGAAGGCATCGATATACTCAGCGGCAATTCCGGCCTCGAGGAAGCGCTGCTGTAAATGCTCCGCGTGGGCACGGTCGACGCCATAGGCGAGCGTCGGGCGGTTCTCGCCGCGCGCGAGCCAGGTCGAGACGACGTCGCCGACAAGCTTCCCGTCGTTGCAGGCGTCCGCGAGCTGGCCCTGGTGGAACTCGCCGGCGACCGTGCGGACGCCGGTTAGATCTGGCTCGCTCGGCGCATAGACGACGAACGGCGAGAGATAGCCCGCATCGATTAGATCGCCTGTGCACGCAGCGACGACCAGATCATCGTAATAGCGCCCCAGCCCGCGCGACCATGGCGTCGCCGACAAGCCGATGAATGGGACGTCAGCCCATGCAGGATCACTCATCCATTCGTTAACCGCAGCGAACATTCTGTGCGCCTCGTCGATGATGACGAGCGCCGCCTCCGGCTTTTCGCGACGGGCGAGAGTCTGCACTGAGCAGATTTGGACAGGCTGACTCAGGTCCGTCAGGCCGTGATCGCCCTGAATGACGCCGACACAATCGATACCCTCGTTTCGGAACGCATCGACGGTCTGCTCCACCAAGCTGAGCGCCGGCACCGTGAAGATGATCCGATGGTCCTTTTCCAGCGCGCGCGCGATTATGTGTGCGGCGGTGAGGGTTTTTCCGAACCCCGTGGGCGCCTGAAGCAGCGGGCGCCTGTGGCCGGCGCGCAACGAGGCGCGCAGGGTTTCGAGCGCGCGGGCTTGGTGGGGGCGCATCGGGCGAAGATTACCGGTCGGCCCGTCGAGCAGCGTCATCGGGCGCCTCCAACGAGCGCCGCGATCGTTGCGCGAGACTTGTGATGAATGCGATCGGTTGCTTGCCGCTGCGCACCGGTTCCGGTAACTTCCAAACCGAGCTTCCCGCCAAGGTGCTCGATTTTCAGAGGGTCGCTTCTCGCATCACGCGGTGGCGGCCCTCGCCATTTGAGGACCGCCATTCACGCCGCCTCGCCTTCGACGTGCTCGCCCGCCGGCTTGCCTTTGATGAGAGCGCGGACGCGCGACAGTTTCCAACGCTCGATCTCGTCCCGATAAAAGAAAACGCGCTGATTTATTTTGAGCGGCGCCGGAAAATCCATGTGCGGATCGCGCGCCCATCGATCGATCGTCCTCGTGCTGGCGTTTAGATCTTTTGCGAGCGCCGGCTTCGAAATGAGCGGACGCGAACTCTTGTCGGTCATTTTGCAGACTCCACTTGTCAATGGGTGACAGGTGCAGTCTTCGCGAGACTGGCGTTCACGTCCTGGGAAATAAAATCGGTAAAAAATCGGGCCAACGAATTTGGGCCCGTGTTGCGCCTGCGGCCCGTTGTGCAGAGCGGTCTAGGAGCGTAGGCCGCATGATCCGCTTAAAATATTCCTGTTCGCCTACCGACTCGGCAAGAAACTCTGCAAACCCAATGGACTGCGCGAAGCCCTGCAAGCAGATGAACCAGCTACTACTCATTGCGGCGAGCCATCGGGCATCCGGATCGCGCTGGGGATCCTTTCGCATCCGCGCGAGCTTCTTGCGGAGCGAGTCGGCGCGCGCGCGGAAAGTATTCTTTTGGTGCCATTCAGGGCCTGGCGAACCGCGTTGTTTATCGGTGACGACAAGAAATGGCCCGCCTTGCCGCATCGTCGCGATATTTTCGATGGTGCCTAGCGGAACACCATAACGCAGCCCGCAAAACGCCTCGAACACACGGCGCTCGCTTATGCCGCTGAGCGCGCCGCAATCAACGTGCGCCTGCGCGAGAGCGAGAAAATACCTGTCTGGGTCCTTTGCCAGCGGTTTCTTGGGGGCGCCGCGAGGACCTTTGGAAAGCGAGGGTTGTTCTTTTCTCGGCCGCCCGCGCGGTCGACCTGTTGGCTTGGTCACCATCAAGCGGTAACCCTGGGGAGTTCGACCACGTTTCTTATTGGCCGTCCGGTGACGATGCTTTCCACGTGCGCACCCCATCGATCGAGAGCAAGCCGGACTTCTCTCTCGAATTTGTGGTGCTGATAGACGCCCACCACACCGCCGAAAGAGCCGGAGACGTGATTTAGCGTCCGCTCCACGACGTGCAGATCGACGCCGCACCGGGCCATCCCCGAGGCGACGGACCTCCTAATGTCGTGGATTGTCCACGGCGGGATTGGCTCGCCGCCATTTTCCGAGGCGATGGCAGCATCAAGGCTCCGCTTTGCCCGTGAAAAGCCGCTGGCGGGCGTTGTCTTTGTTGTCGTGAAGACGAGCAACGACTCGTCGATGCGCGGGATCTCGCCGATAACCGCCAAGGCCTGCGCTGATAGGGGTATGATGTGAGGCCGCTTGTTCTTTACGCGCTCGGCCGGCAGGCGCCATGCGCGCGCATTGAGATCGATTTCGCTCCAGGGCGCGTCGGCGATTTCGCTTTTTCTCTGCCCGGTTAAGATCAGCAACTGGAAGATTTGTGCGAATGGATATCCGAGCCGGTCGCTGGCGCGCCAGACGAGCGCCAGCTCTGCATCTGAAAGCACGCGATCACGCGCTTTTCCCTTGGTCGGCTTGTCGATCCCGGCGAGAGGGTTTTCCCGAATTAGCCTGCGATTGATGCAAAATCCGTAAAACCTGCTCAGATATGAGTAGAGATGCTCCGCCTGCCCTGGGGCGCCTCTATCGATAACGGCGTCGATCAGTTGTTGATTATCCTCGGCGCCGATTGACTTGATATCGCGCGAAGCCCAAGCGGCGGTTTCTTTGCGGAGCACGCGCGCCTGCGCCTCGCCGCTGCGAAGATTCGGCTGCAAATGTCGCGCCTCGTAAAGCTTGAGGGCTGCCTCGACCGTTGTGTGCGACGGGCCGGCCATGGCCGCCGCTCGCGCCGCTTTCTTCGCCGCGGATGGATCCTCGCCGCGCGCCATCTTTACGAGCGCTTCGCGCCAGAGTTCACGCGCCGCTGGCAACCCGAGGGCAAGCGGCCCAATAAGGTATGGCGGATATGGGCGACGCCGCCCCTCGAAGGACGCATAGCCCGTGCGCGGTCTAGTCCGCAGATAGAGCCCGTCACCGTCCGAGTGCCATTCCTTGACGTCTTCGCCTGCCCTGATCCGCTTCAGAACCCCTTCGATGTATTTCACGGTCAGCTTAGGCATGACGTCCCCTGGGGTATTTCTGGGGTATCATGCGGATCGCGTCTGACCCTGTCAACGCATGTCTAAGACAGTGCTCGTCAAACTTAGATTTCCACTTATTTTCATGAGCTTATTTTTTTGGCTATGTCCGGGAGCGTCTTGAGGCGTTGCGGGCCGGCACGCGACTGTTAATCGCTAGGTCGTAGGTTCGAGTCCTACTCGGGGAGCCAGAAGACCTTCCGCAGACCACCGCCAGCCTTTGTTTCGCCCCTGAAAATTGTGGGTTAGGCGCGAATAATCTGCGCTACGCTCCGCCGAGGTGGGCCAACCGGTTCGGTGAAATGCGCTCGGCCAGCGGCTCGCTAAAAAACTCGGTCGTCGCCGGCGCAAGGCATTGGCTCGGCCGCGGCCGCCAACTATTGATAAGGACCCTTTTGCAGAGAGAAACAGGGAGGTTCGCATGGCGTGCTTTAAGAACGCTGGGTTGGTATTTGGCCTGATGGTCGGCTTTGCCCTCACTGCTCAAGCAGCGAGAGCCCAAAATCCTATTTCAGAGCTTGCCTCTGGAGTGAATCGCGTGGGGGCCGAGGCGGGACTGGCAGTTACGAACGTGCTCAACAACGTGACGGGAAAGACTACTTCTATGCCTGTCACCCCTTCCCCGGCTCCCGCGATGGCGAGATCGGCTGGTGTCGTCCATCATCATCACCACCATCATCATAATCTTAACCATCATCATCACCATCACTTTTGAATCGGGCGGCGGGGTTCTCAGCTCCGCCAGTTCGACGCAGGAAATCCGCCTCGCCGTTAGGCGCGGCATGACGCGAATGGCGTCCCCGCCCTAGGCTCTGCCCTGCGCATCCGCAGCGCTTGGTCCTGATGCGCAGGCTTGGCGCCCGGCTTCGGCTTCCGGCGGACAGCAGAGCCGCTTCCAAAACTTCATTTTTTTAAAGGCGAGCGCCTGCCCGGCGGCGTGGCGTCGCGCCCGTCCCAAGCAAATGGAGCCGCCCTCGGGCTTTCAACGAGCCCCCCGCGCTTTCGTCCCCCAGGAGATGGCGGCGATAACTGTTTGCGGGATTTGGTTGTCGACAGCGAAAAAAGAAGTCCTTCGACGGCGAATTCAATCGGTTCGTGCAAGCGTCATGAGTTGCCATTTGCTGGAGCAAGACGATGTTTGCAGTATCGAGCCTGAGTTCGTCGGGCATTGAAAATCCGAGAGGGCCCGGTGATGGCCATTCTGAACAGAAAAACTCTTGAGGCGGCGCAGCTCGTGGCGGGAACCGCTCTGCTTGTGCTGATCGCCCCGTCCGCCGAACGCGGGCCAAGCGCCGCTTGGGCTTTGGAAGCGGGATATTATGAGCCGCAACAGATCGCGCGCCGTGAGCCTTCTCGCTATCGCGGTCTTCGCCGCCCATCCTCCGGGGAGAACGCCAAGGAAGAAACGCCCGAAGACGCTTCATCCACGAGCAACAGCGGGGCCCTGGCGGCGGCGCTGGCCGCCTGCGAAAAGGATTCGAATGGAACGGCAAGCTTAACGTTGCCAGGCGCCAAGGGCGCGATCAGATTGGACAGCTGCTATCGCGGGCGCGACCAATTCGTGTGTAGCCTTAATACGCTCCTGGATGAAGCCAAAAAGCTCAACAGCGAGTACGGGCACATCGTCGAGGCTAAATATCCCGGAGTCGGCAGCGTCGATGCGATTTGTCGCATCCGGCCGGACGCGCTTTCGACGGATTTGACAAAGGCGGGCACTTTCGCAGCTCGATTTAAGGACTTGAAGACCGAATACGACCGACGCATCAGCTGCGCCATGAAAATCGAGCAAAACCTGAAACAGGTGAATCTGGGCGATATGCCCCACTCGGCGGACATATTGAAGTCGATGAACGACACGCTTGAGGCTGACTTGAAGGATGTCGCCGCCACAAGACAGCAGATTTTCGAGCTCAACGAGAAAATGCTGGCCTCGCAGAAGGCCATCGTAACCATCGAAAAGCTTCGTCCAACGATGTGTCTCACGACATCGGTCCCGGCAACCGCCGAGCGCGCTGAAAAACCAGCCGACTGAGACCAGTAGACGAATGACGGCTTGGCCGCCTTTTAGAAGGTGGCTGACTTGGCAGGCTTGGAGACACGCCGGCCGAGTCCCCACATCGTGGCTCCCTTTCCTCTCGGCGTTCCTTCGCGACTGATCGTCTGTCCGGTCGTGGGCGCGCCGTCATCGAGTCGAGGCGCGATCAGACGCTTCATCATGGCGGCGTCCGGGTAAATCGACTTGTTTCTCGAGATGGTCCCATCGACCAAGGATTTCGAGGCAAGGACGCCGTTGGCCACCCCGATGAAATTCGTGTTGCGGGCCGCGATTTCAGGCTGCAGAAGGAAGTTGATGAATTTGTATGCTTCATCGACGTGTGGAGCGTCCGTCGGTATGACGAGATTGTCGAGTCGAATAGGAGCGCCCTCCCGGGGGATAAAAAAGTCGATCTCGACAAAATCTTCCACCATGCCGGCTGTGTAGCGGGCGCGCAGGCTATCCAGGGAATAGCCGACCGCGACGCAGACGTCGCCGTTGACAAGCGCATTGACATAGTCGCGCGAGTCGAGGCGTTTACTGTCGCGCCGGAGGGCGGTCAAAAGCTCGGCGGCGCGCATGCCGTCCGTGCGTCGATCCAAACCCGGCGAAAGCCGCCAATTCGACCACAGGTATTGCAGCGCGGCAGCTGACAAATCCTCAGGACTGTCCAGTATTCCCACCCCGCATGCCGACAATTTCTTCAAATTTTTCTGCTTGAACAGCAGGCCCCATGAGTCGAAGGAGAAGTCCGCCGACGGCGGGGCCGTGCCCATGAGTTCCCTGGCCTTTCCGACGTCGTAGGCGATCCCCATCGCAAACCACGCATAATTGACGGCGTGTTCGTTCCCGGGGTCATAGGTGGCGAGGCGCTCCATAATCTCTGGCCAAAGATTAACGGCGTTTGGAAGCTTGCTCTTGTCGAGCTTCTGATAAAGGCCCCTGGCGATTTGCTGTCGCAACACACCGCTCGAAACGATCACGACGTCAAAAGCGTGCTTCCCAGGCTGAAGCGTTGTTTCTAAAGTCTCATCCGAACTGTAGCTTTCGTATGTCACCTCGATGCCGGTCGTCCTGGTGAAATCCCTGAGCACACGAGGATCGACATAGTCGCCCCAGCCCAAAACGTTGACCATTCTTTCTTGGCTGATTGCTGGAAGGACGCATGAGCAGAGCGTCAACGCGACGGCGCTCAGCGCGACCCCAAGGACGCTTTTGGGACTCATCGAGGAACGCTCTAATCTCTCTCTGTCGAGAACCCCAGGGCGGGCGTCTTGCAACCAAATATCTATGCGCCGCTGCAGTCGCGGCAATGCGCAAACGGAATCTCTATCCGGTCGTCGGATGATCGCGCGGCCCAATTGTTGTTGGCAAAGTGAAGCTGAGCCGCGCGCCGACATGCGCGAAGCATGAAAGACGCTCCGCCGTCACCTCGCCATCAAGGCGACTCAGCGCATGCAGGCCAAATGCTTGACCCGAAGGACGGGGCTGACATCAACTCGCCAACCCCGAGAGACGCCGAATTGAGGAGCGCGCGCTCATGCGATCGCGCCAAATTTCACCGAAAAAAAGCCTTGCCGCGTCGGCTTTCGAACGCCAAAGCGAAATTTGGGATAGATCTGGATGACGATTGACTGACGTGATCTTCTTATCCATGCGCGAGATGCGCCCTAGGTAAAAAACGAGCCCGCAATGGAGGGATACGTGCAGGCGCCGGAACTTGCCGTTTCGCGCTGGTTCAATACGCCGACGCCGATCACGCTCGCGGCGCTCCGCGGGCGCGTGATCATGCTGCACGCCTTTCAAATGCTGTGTCCCGGTTGCGTGGCGCATGGCACGCCGCAAGCGCAGCGCGCGCATGCGCTGTTCCGCGACTCCGACCTCGCCGTCATCGGACTGCACACGGTGTTCGAACATCACGCGGCGATGACGCCCGTGTCGCTCGAAGCCTTCATCCATGAATATCGGCTGTCATTTCCGATCGGCGTCGACCAAGCGGCAGAGAGCGGGCCGATTCCGGTCACCATGGCGCGCTATGAAATGCGCGGAACGCCAACAGCGATCCTGATCGGTCGCGACGGGCGCATTCGCCATCATGGATTTGGGCAGGAGGACGACATGGCGCTCGGCGCCATCATCGGAACGCTGCTCACGGAACACGCGTCCTGAATTCTATTCGGCGCGCCGTTCGATTTCCTCCATATCGGCGTCGGTCAGTCCGAAATGATGACCGATCTCATGCACGAGCACATGGGTGACGATCGCTTCAAGCGTGTCTTCGCTATCGGCCCAATAGTCGAGTATCGGCCGTCGATAGAGCCAGATCATATTCGGCTGCTCGCCGGTCTCAGAGAGATGAGCGCCTTGCGTGAGGCCGCGCCCGCGAAAGAGACCCAGAAGATCGAATTCGCTTTCGCAGTGCATATCATCGAGCGTTTCGTCGTCGGGAAAATCCTCGACGCGAATGACGAGACCTTCGCACAGCCGCGTGAAGCTTGTCGGCAGAGCCGCATAGGCCGCGTCCGCGAGCGCTTCGATATCGGCAAGCGTCGGCGGTCTTACGCGGCTCCATTCCCGTTCAGTCATCGTCAGACTTATAGCAGCCTAAATGCCCCAACGCCCAGGAACAATCGGCGGCACGCGGTGTTAGGCAGGATCACCATGATAGGAGCTCACTCATGAATAAGCTGTTGATCGCGGCGCTTGCGCTTGGCGCGGTTGGTTTTGCGCAGTCCGCAGTGTCGGCGCCCGCCGCTTCGCACGCGCCGGGCATGATCCAGACCGCTGACGGGCTCGTGCAGAAGGCGCGTGATCGTGACTGGGGCTGGAAAGAGAATCGCGGCCTTCATCGCGGCTGGGATAATAACCGGCGTGGTTACTGGGGCCGTGACCGCTCGTGGCGCGACGACAAGTGGCGCGGCGGGCCCAAGCATGACTGGGACAATAACCGCCGCGGGCGCGACCGTGACTAACAAATAGCGTCGGGACGCTGAAGCCGTTGAGACTCAGGGCGTCCGCCAATGCGGGCGCCCGTTTGTTGCGCCAACATTGCAGCGCCGCAGAACACCGAGCATCGCGCTCCATCAACCTCCTCGGAACCCTCGATTGAGCATCCGTTTGCTGGCTGCGGATCATCGTCAGCTGGGCAACGCCGCGAAACCGCGCCGCTACGCAGGAACATTCGGCGCGGTGCAATGTTCAAGCAGGAGCATATGAGGAGGAGAACTCATGAATAGACTGCTGATCGCGGCGTTTGCGCTTGGCGCCTTCGGATTCACGCAGTCCGAAGTTTCAGCTCGCCCGCTCTCTTTCGTGCGCCTCATGCAGGCGGACCATGGTGTTATCCAGATAGCTGCTGATGACCGTGATCAGGACATGAAAGACGAGCCGGGCGACTATTGGGGCCGCGGCGGCGATCGCATGTGGCGCGACACGCGTCCCTGGAGCGACGATGAATGGCGTAGCGACCCGAATCTGGACAATAACATTCCTGACGACAACGATAACGACTGACGCTGCTTGCGCAGTTGGATTTCGCTAAAGGCGCCAGCAGCCAAGTTGCCGGCGCCTTCGTCGCTATCGCCAGCTGCGCACGTCAACCAGGCGTCCAGCGACTGCGGCTGCGGCCGCCATCGCCGGAGAGACGAGGTGGGTTCGGCCCTTGAAGCCCTGCCGTCCCTCGAAATTGCGATTGGACGTCGAGGCGCAGCGCTCGCCCGGCGCTAAACGGTCGGGATTCATCGCCAAACACATGGAGCAGCCCGGCTCCCGCCATTCGAAGCCGGCGGCGGTAAAGATCTTGTCGAGACCCTCCGCTTCGGCCTGCGCCTTTACGAGACCCGATCCCGGCACAACCAACGCATTGACGCGATCGGCGACGCTCTTTCCCTCCACCATCTTCGCCGCCGCGCGCAGATCTTCGATACGGCCGTTGGTGCAGGAGCCGATGAACACGCGGTCGATCTCGATGTCGGTGATGCGTTCGCCGCCCCTCAGACCCATATAGTCGAGCGCGCGTTCGATCGCGGCGCGCTTTTGCGGCGTGTTCGCGCTGTCGGGGGTGGGCACGAATCCGTCGATGGTCGCGACGTCTTCAGGCGAGGTGCCCCAGGTCACGATCGGCGGCAGATTGCTCGCGTCGAGCCTGACGATCTTATCGAAATGCGCGCCCTCGTCCGTGTACAGCGTCTCCCAATATTTTCGGGCCATGTCGAACGCTTCGCCCTTCGGACCTTTCGGGCGGTCCTTCAGATAGGCGAAGGTCTTCTCATCCGGCGCGACGAGCCCGGCGCGCGCGCCCCCTTCGATCGACATGTTGCAGACCGTCATGCGGCCTTCCATCGAGAGATCGCGGATCGCCTCGCCTGCATATTCGATGACGTGTCCGGTGCCGCCGGCTGTGCCGATCTTGCCGATGATCGCGAGGATGATGTCTTTCGCGGTGGCGCCGTCGGCGAGCTTGCCGTCGACCTGCACCAGCATATTGGCCGCCTTATTCTGGATCAGCGTCTGCGTTGCGAGCACATGCTCGACTTCCGACGTGCCGATGCCATGCGCCAGCGCGCCAAACGCGCCGTGAGTCGAGGTATGACTGTCGCCGCAGACGATCGTCATGCCGGGGAGAGTGAAGCCCTGCTCCGGGCCGACGATATGCACGACGCCTTGGCGCCGGTCGTGCTCGTCGTAATATTCGACGCCGAACTCGCGCGCGTTGAGCGCAAGCTGTTCCACCTGCGCCCTGCTCTCGGCGTCTTCAATCGGCAGTGAGCGATCGGTCGTCGGCACATTGTGATCGACGACGGCGAGCGTCCGTTGCGGGGCGCGCACCGACCGGCCCGTCATGCGCAAGCCTTCGAAAGCCTGCGGGCTCGTCACTTCATGCACGAGGTGGCGATCGATATAGAGCAACGACGCGCCATCATCCTTGTGGTCGACGACATGGTCGTCCCAGATCTTGTCGTAAACGGTGCGGGGCGCGGCTTTGGACATTTATCTCTTCCTCTTGCTGGCTTCTCGCGATCCGGCTCGCTGATTGATTTCCTCATCCTGAGGAGCGGCCGCAGGCCGCGTCTCGAAGGAAAAGGAAATCACGGGCGGCGCCCTCGTGCTTGGAGACGGCTCTCCGCTCTTCCTCAGCATGAGGCCGACTGCGATCGGCCTCTCTTAATTCGTCTCCCTTGAATTGAGGCTCTTCTACCCGTAACGCAAGCTGCATGGAAGAGAGTTCAAGACGCAGCCCTCCCCGAGCCTATAAGCGATGAGCCTGCCCTCGCCAGAGCTTCCTGCGCCGCTTTCGGCGGCCATCGAGGCGAGGCTTGAGGGCCGCGCACAAGGGATGCTGCGCGACAGGGCCCGCCTGCTGTCGGAACGTTATCGAGCCCATAGGCCGACCAGCGAAACGATCCGCGACGAGACGGACGCCCTGGCCTATGCGGCGACGCGCATGCCCGCGACCTACGCCGCCATCGTGACGGCGCTTGGACGGCTGGACGAGCAGAGCCCCGAATTCGCCCCGCAGCGGATGCTTGACGTCGGGTGCGGCCTTGGCGCGGCCTCCTGCGCCGCTGCGACCGTGTGGCCAAACATCGCCGAGATCACGCTCCTTGACCGCAGCGCGCTGTTCCTGAACCTCGCGGCGGCGCTGGCGCAGGAGAGTGGACTTCGCGCGACCATCGAGGCGATGGACGCCGACATGGCCGCTTTGCCGGCGGGCGAAGACGCCTCGTTCGATCTCGTCGTGGTCGGCTACGCGCTTACTGAAATCGCCGAAGCCAACCTCGCCGCCGTCGTCGATCAGCTTTGGTCGCGCACAAGCGGCGCGCTCGTCATCGTCGAGCCGGGCACGCCTCGCGATCATGCCCGGCTCATGATCGTCCGCAACCGGCTGCTCGCGCTCGGCGCGAATATTCTCGCGCCCTGTCCGCACCAAGCGCCCTGCCCTTTGCCGGCTAATGACTGGTGCCATTTCTCGGTCCGACTGCCCCGGCGGCGCGCGCACAAATTGGTCAAAGGCGCCGACGCGCCCTTCGAGGACGAGAAGTTCGCCTATCTTGTGGCGGGACGGTCCGCTGGAACGCCGCCCTGGGCGCGCGTGATCGCCCCGCCCCGCGTCAGCAAGGCGGGAATTTCCCTTAGGCTCTGCGCCGATAAAGCATTCGCAGAGACATTCATTCCCAAGCGCGACAGGGCGCGCTACGAAAAGATCAGGAAAAAAGACTGGGGCGATCCGCTGCATGCCCCGGCGGAGGAAATTTGATGAAACAGCCACGTCCGAGGGTTGCGCCCTATCTGACCGTCAGCCCCGCCGCCGCAGCCATCGCTTTTTACACCGGCGCCTTCGGCGCCCAGCAGCGGGCCCTCATGCCGTCGGTCGACGGGCTGCGCATCGCCCACTGCGAATTGCTGATCAACGGCGGCTCGGTGATGCTCGCCGACATCTTTCCCGAATTTGGCCAGACCCGCGTGCCGCTGCCCGGCGAGCACGTGACCGTCTCCATCAGCCTCGAATACGACAAGGCGCAGGACGTCGACGACATCTGCGCGCGCGCCACCAAGCTCGGCGGCAAGGTCGAGACGGCCCCGACCAATTCTTTCTGGGGGACGCGCTATGCTTCCTTGCGCGACCCATTCGGCCACCGCTGGATTCTGAACGCGCCGCTGGAGACCTAAAAAAAAGCCGCCCGAAACCGGGCGGCTGCGGACGGCGGCATTCTCCGAGAACTCTCGTTATTTGCCTGCGGTCGCCTTCGGCTTGGTGTCGATGCGCTCGGCGATGCGGGCGGACTTGCCGCGGCGGTCGCGCAAATAATAGAGCTTGGCGCGGCGCACCTTGCCGCGGCGCACGAGCTTGACCGAGTCGATCAGCGGCCCATGGATCGGGAAGACGCGCTCGACGCCCTCGCCATAGGAAATCTTGCGGACGGTGAAGCTCTCGTTCAGCCCGCCGCCCTGGCGGGAGATCACGACGCCTTCATAGGCCTGAATGCGCGCGCGCTCGCCTTCCTTCACCTTGACGTTGACGATCACCGTATCTCCCGGCCGAAATTCCGGGATTTTCTTGCCCTCGATAAGCTTGGCGGCGTGTTCCGCCTCGAGCTGCTCGATAATGTTCATAACGAAAACTCCTGCCGTTTCGTCTTAGCCTTGTGGCCGACGAGCGTTTCGGAACGCTGTTCTAGTTGAGTCCCGGTCCATAACTGAAAGGCGGCGCTTTGTCGAGCCGCCGGGGGTCGCTGGAAATCGTCAAGCTTCGGCAATTGCGCGGAGGAGCGATCGTCACAGACATTCCCTCAAGTGGCCTGATATACTGGCCCCGGGGAGCTGGCGTTTCGGACGAGGGAGAGACGCGACATGACCCAGCAGGAAGAGCGGCGCAGCGAAAGCGCGCAGCCCGCCGAAGCGGCGGCGGAAGTTGCTGCGGAGGGACGGCGGCGGCTGGAAGATTTCAGCGAAGCGCGCACCGAGATCTGGGACTGTCTGCAGGACGCCAACCGCGTCTTGATGGAGCGCATGCAGCAGGAAGCGGCCTTGACGGCGGAGCTTGCCTCAAAGCTCACGGCGTCGCGCTCGTTCTCGGAGACCGCGTCGGTTCTTCAGAATTGGACCAGCAAACATATCGAGATGACGACGGAGGACACGCGCCGCCTGTTCTCCGACGCGCAGCAAATGCTCAATGCAAGCACGCGCTTCTGGTCGAACTCAGCGCAGCCCCCGAGCCCCGAAACCGCCGGACGGTTCATGTCCTGACGAGGCAGAGCGGAAGCCCTCGCGGCTTCCGCTTATCCCATGCTCTCGTCCTCGCGATCGAGCGTGAACCCGACCTTCAGCACGACCTGATAATCGCTGACGGCGCCCTTATCGATATTGCCGCGAATCTGGACGACTTCGAACCAACGCAAGTTGCGCAAGGTTTCGCCGGCGCGCTTGAGCGCTGCGGCCACAGCGTCCTCGACGCTGTCCGGCGATGAGCCGACAAGTTCGACGACCTTATAGACATGACCTTCCATATGAAGCTCCTCACTTTGCGCTTTCGCGAGCCACGCAAATCGCTTGCCTGCAATAGGTAGCGCGGCTTCGCCGCCGACAGCGGCGTTACTTCAATCGATCGCCGAAAAGAAACTCCATCGCGCGATCGAGCCTGATATGCGGCAATGGCAGCGGCTTCTGGTCGGCGCCCAGCGCCGCGGCCGGCGGCCTGAATTTGAGAAAGCGGAAGTCAGCCTCTTCATCGGAAACGGCCAGCGCCTCGCCTTTAAACACGTCGCGCGGATCCGCCGGCAACTCGCCGGGGAAAATGGCGCCTTCCGCCACGCCGTCGAAAGTCTCGTGGCCAATGCGCTCCCCAGCAACAGGCGTGCCGACAATAGCCGAGAGCTTATCGCCCTCATGCCGCACCATCGCTTCGCGGGTGGCGCGAACGGCGGCGAGCGCGATCACGTCGATCGAGGCGCCCACGCCCTCCGCGCGCTCGATGGCGCGGGCGGTCAGGTGACGCAGGATCGCTTCGAGCCGGTCATGGCTCGTGTGATGCAGATGGTCGGCCTTTGTGGCCGCGAAGAGAATGCGGTCGATCTTCGGCCGAAAGATCGTGGAGAACAGATTGGCGCGGCCCGTGCGAAAAGCCGTGAGGACGCCGGTCAGCGCCGTCTCCAGGTCGCGCACCGCCTCAGGGCCGGAATTCAGCGCCGCAAGCGCGTCGACGAGCACGATCTGACGATCGAGCCGGGCGAAATGATCCCGAAAGAACGGCCGCACGACCTGCGACTTGTACGCCTCGTATCGTCGTTCCATTTCGCGCCCAAGGCTGCGATAGGGCAACTCCTCGCCCTCCGACACGGGAAGCGGCGCGAATGTCAGCGCCGGCGACCCTTCGAGATCGCCCGGCATCAGAAACCGACCTGGCGGCAGGCTCGACAGCGCGAAACGCTCGGAGCGCGCCAGACGCAGATATTGGGTGAAGGTCTGCGCCAGCTTCTGCGCGGTTTCTTCGTCGTAGCGCGCTTTGACGTCCGTCTGCGCGGTGAGGCCCCGCCACTCGCTGGCGATCATCGCCCGCGCGGAAGCGCTCGCGGCGTCGAGCGTCTCCTGAGACCATTGCGCGTAGGATTTGCCAAGGAGCGGCAGATCGAGCAGCCATTCGCCAGGATAATCGACAATGTCGATGTCGAGACGCGTCGGGCCCTGGCCGAAGCCTTTGCGCAGCGACCAGCCCTTCGAGCGATATTCCAGCGTCACCCGCAGTTCGGAAATCCGCCGCGTCGATTGCGGCCAGTGCCGGTCCAGCCCGGTGAGCGCCGCGAGATGCTCCTCGTAAGCGAAGCGCGGGACGCTGTAATCTGGCTGCGGATCGAGATGCGCCGAGGTGATGCGACCTTCGGCCAGCGCGCGAAACACCGGGAGCTGGGTCTTGCTCTCGCCGCCTTTTTCCGGGCGCGCCGATATCGCCCGCGTCAAATGGTGCACGAGCGCGGTGATGAAGACCGTCTTGCCGGCGCGCGACAGGCCGGTGACGCCAAGCCGGAGGCGGCCGCCGGCGAGAAAGTCGGCGACGCTCTCGGTGGCGATGCGCGTTTCGAACAGCAGATCGGATAATTGCGACAAGGGCGCTCCGGGTCCGCCGACCTATAGCATCACGTCGCGTCCCATCAAGAGACGCTGGTGAGAACATGTCGCGCCGCAAACCAAGGTGAAGACTGTTCAGGACGATTCTACGCCAGATGGGAATGAAGCCGATGCGCCGACCGGAGCCCGGCGCGCATCATCATCGCTTCGACATCGGCACGTAATCGCGCTGCTTCTCGCCCGTATAGAGCTGGCGCGGACGACCGATGCGCGAACCCTGATCCTCGATCATCTCCTTCCACTGGGCGATCCAGCCGACGGTGCGCGCGACCGCGAACAACACGGTGAACATCGCCGTCGGGAAATTCATCGCCTTGAGCGTGATGCCAGAATAGAAGTCGATGTTGGGATAGAGTTGTTTCTCGATGAAATAGTCGTCGTGCAGCGCGATGCGCTCGAGCTCCAGCGCGACGTCGAGGAGATCGTCCTTGACGCCCAGTTCGTTCAACACTTCGCGCGTCGTGCGCTGCATGATCTTGGCGCGCGGATCATAGTTCTTATAGACGCGGTGGCCGAAGCCCATGAGACGGAACGGATCGTTCTTGTCCTTGGCGCGCGCGATGAACTGCGGGATGCGGTCCGGCGTGCCGATTTCGGCGAGCATTTTCAGCACCGCTTCGTTGGCGCCGCCATGCGCCGGCCCCCAGAGCGAGGCGATGCCCGCCGCGATGCAGGCGAAAGGATTCGCCCCCGACGAGCCGGACAGTCGAACGGTCGAAGTCGACGCATTCTGTTCGTGATCGGCGTGCAGGATGAAGATGCGGTCGAGCGCGCGCGACAGCACGGGATTGACTTTATATTCCTCGCAGGGAACCGCGAAGCACATGCGCAGGAAATTCGACGTGTAGTCGAGATCGTTCTTTGGATAAACGAATGGCTGGCCGATCGAATATTTATAGGCCATCGCCGCGAGCGTCGGGATCTTCGCGATCATGCGCGTCGAAGCCACCATGCGCTGGGTGGGATCGGCGATGTTCGTCGAGTCGTGATAGAAGGCCGAGAGCGCGCCCACGGAGGCGACCATCACCGCCATCGGATGCGCGTCACGGCGGAACCCCTGGAAGAATCGCGCCATCTGCTCATGCACCATTGTGTGGCGCGTGATCCGATAATCGAAATTCGCCTTCTCGGCGGCGGAGGGCAATTCTCCATAGAGCAGCAGGTAGCAGGTTTCGAGAAAGTCGCCATGCTCGGCGAGCTGTTGAATCGGATAGCCGCGATAAAGCAGAACGCCGGCTTCGCCGTCGATAAAGGTGATCTTCGATTCGCATGACGCGGTCGCGGTGAATCCCGGATCGAAGGTGAACATGCCGGTTTCGGCGTAGAGATTGCGGATGTCCGCAACGGATGGCCCCAGCGTGCCATCCTTGATCGGCAAATCGACCGATCCGTCGCCGACAGTGAAGATAGCATTCTTCTCCGGCATACCCGTTCCCCTCTCAACCGCTCCCGCGCTCGCAACGAGCCGGATCGCGGCGCGACGCGCGCGAAAGCTATGCATGAATTGCGTCGCATTCGCGATGTCGTCGCTTTCACGCGCACGCCGATGCGTTGCATTCGGTTTGTTGTGCGGTGCAAAAAGCTATATCAACCGCAAGGGCTGTCAAGCGCGCGTCACGCGTTTCGCGCACGCCTCGCGAATAAGGGCGATGTGTTTCGCACTGGCGCGGAAAACGGCGCGGCGCCGAAAATCGCGTCAGCGATTTTTACGCGCGCCAACGCCGCGGCGATACGGGTTACGCCATAGCCGCCTGATCGGAAATTCGAGCAAGACTTTCCTCGCGCCCCAAAATTTCCAGCACGTCGAAAATGCCGGGCGAGGTCGCGCGGCCGGTGAGCGCGGCGCGCAAAGGCTGTGCGAGATCGCCGAGTTTGACGCCAAGCGCTGTCGCGAGATCGCGCACGACCGCTTCCGTCGTTGCAGCCGTCCAATTCGGAAGCGCTGCAAGTTTCTCGACAAGCTTCGCAAGCCGCGCGCGCGCTTCCGCCGAAAGCAGCTGCGCCGCCTTTGCATCGAGCGACAGCGGACGCTGCGCGAAAAGAAACCCTGCGCCGTCAAGAAGTTCGTTCAAGGTCTTCGCGCGCGCCTTCAATCCCGGCAAGGCGGCGCGCAACTGCGCACGCGTTCCGTCGTCGAGCGCCTGGGCGATGGCGCCGCCGCCTTCGAGATAGGGAAGCGTCGCGACGAGCAAGTCCAACAGCTCGTCATCATCGCTATCGCGCAGATAATGGCCGTTCATATTTTCGAGCTTGGCGAAATCGAATCGCGCCGGCGAGCGATGCACCTGCGCGAGATCGAACGACTCGACCATCTCCGGCGTCGTGAAGAACTCCTTGTCGCCCTGCGACCACCCCAAGCGAACGAGATAGTTGCGCAGCGCGGCCGGCAGGTAGCCCATCGCGCGGTAGGCGTCGACGCCGAGCGCGCCGTGGCGCTTCGAAAGCTTGGCGCCGTCCGGTCCGTGAATCAGCGGAATATGCGCGAAGGCCGGGAGCGTCCAACCCATCGCCTGATAGATGTGCGTCTGTCGCGCTGCATTGGTGAGATGATCGTCGCCGCGAATGATCTGCGTGACGCCCATGTCGTGATCGTCGACGACGACCGCAAGCATGTAGGTTGGCGCGCCGTCCGAGCGCAGCAGAATGAAATCGTCAAGGTCCTTGTTCTGGAAGACGACGCGTCCCTGCACGGCGTCATCGACGATCGTCTCGCCGTCCTGGGGCGCCTTGATGCGCACGACATAGGGCGCGCCGGCGGGCGCCTCGGAGGGATCGCGGTCGCGCCAGCGGCCGTCGTAGCGCCAGGGGCGCTTTTCCGCCTTAGCCTTCTCGCGCATCTCCTCGAGCTCCTGCGCCGTGGCGTAGCAGCGATAGGCGTGTCCCTGCGCCAGCAGCTCTTCGGCGACTTCCGCATGGCGCGCGGCGCGCGCGGACTGGTAGACGATGTCGCCATCCCATTCGAGGCCGAGCCACTGCAGGCCATCGATGATGGCGCCGATCGCCGCTTGCGTGGAGCGCTCGCGGTCGGTGTCTTCGATGCGCAGCATCATCCGGCCGCCGTGCTTCTTGGCGTAAAGCCAGTTGAACAGCGCCGTACGCGCCCCGCCGATGTGCAGAAAGCCGGTGGGCGACGGAGCGAAGCGGGTGACGACCTGAGACATGAGCGACGCGAATTCCTTGGCTTTGGGTCGGCCCGTCTAGCACGGGACACGCGAGGCGAACATAGTTCGTCACGATGATGGTTTAACCAAAGCGTGAACATAGGCCTTGCGGAACGCAGTAAGAACCGATATCGTTCTGTTCATGATTTGTTTAGGTTATCGAGCCAAAAGCGGCGGCTCAGCCAAAATCAACGATTCGGCTTGCGGGGCGGTGCGGCGATGCTGACCAAAAAACAAAACGATTTATTGCGCTTCATCCATGAACGTCTGAAGGAGTCGGGCGTGCCGCCATCCTTCGACGAGATGAAGGACGCGCTCGACCTGCGGTCGAAGTCGGGGATTCATCGGCTGATTCTCGCGCTCGAGGAACGCGGCTTCATCCGCCGCCTGCCCAATCGCGCCCGCGCGCTCGAAGTTCTGCGTCTGCCCGAATCGGCCACGCCGCGCACCGCCGGCGGGCGCAACGGCAAGTTCTCGCCGTCCGTCATCGAGGGGAATCTCGGACGCGTCCGGCCGCTCAGCGAACGTTTCGAGGACGAAAGCGACCATCAGGTCGCCATTCCGGTCATGGGACGCATCGCCGCCGGCACGCCGATCTCCGCCATCCAGAATCGCAGCCACACCATCAGCCTGCCGCCCGACCTGCTCACGAGCGGCGAGCACTTCGCGCTCGAAGTGCGCGGCGATTCGATGATCGAAGCCGGAATTCTCGACGGCGATACGGTCGTCATCCGCAAGCAGGACAGCGCCGACACCGGCGACATCGTCGTGGCGCTGATCGACGACGAGGAAGCGACGCTGAAGCGCCTGCGCAAGCGCGGCGCCTCGATCGCGCTCGAAGCCGCCAACCCCGCCTATGAGACGCGCATCTTCGGCCCCGATCGCGTGCGCATTCAGGGCAGGCTCGTCAGCCTTCTGCGGAAATACTAGCTTCGGGGCAATGCCGTATTGCGAGCGAAGCGAAGCAATCCAGAATCGTGAGGCGGCCCCCTGGATTGCTTCGTCGTCATGCTCCTCGCAATGACGAACAAAATCGCTGGCCCTACTCCAGCGGCTCCATCGCGCGCGCATCTTCCGCGCTGCGCTCTTCATCGCTCAGCGGCGCGGTAAATCCGGATGCGCGGCGATTGCGGGGCGCCGGCGACCAGGGCCGATCCTCGTCGATCGCGCGTGCGGTCGTCCATTCGACGTCCTCCGCCTTGAACCGCAAAGCCACTGCCCCTGTTTCGGACAGTCTGTGGCGATCGATCACGATCGGCGCCGCACAGCCCAATGGCGCATAGAGCGGCGTCACGATGACGGCGGCGCGCGCGCAATCTTCGAAGAAGCCTCCGCGCCCGGAGACGAGCGCGACAAAGCGGCCATTGGCGGCCTTCGCCACGCACCCCGTGTCGTCGCAGGCGACGCCGCTCCTGGCGTCCGCGGACGGGCGCGCGTCTCCGTCCGCCCGCAGCCATTGTTCCGCGGCGAAAGCGCTCGGCTTTTGCCCCAAGACGGCGAGCTGTCCGGACGGCAGGCGCAGCGCCGCCGATTCTCCGGTCGCCGGCACGGCCAGATCGAAGGGCGCGCCGCTCCTCGCGCCCATCATTCCGATCAAGGCGAAAGGAACGGCGAGCCCGCGCCACGCCCAAGTTCGCCAGAGCACCAGCGACAAGACCGCAAGCGAAAGGAACAGGATCGCCCAGGGCGCAAAGGCTTTGACCGGCAGACTCGCGCCGGGGGCGCTCGCGATCAGCCCGGCGAGATAGGTCACGAGGTCGATGCCCAGCTTGAGATAGCGCCAGATGAAGCCGTCGAGGCCCAAGGGGTAAAGCGCGGCGCCGATGAGCGCGCAGGGAACGGCGAAAAATTCGATGATCGCCAGCGTCAGCGGATTGCCGATCAGCACATAGGGGCTCAGCTCGTGAAAATCATTCGCCATGAATGAAGCGGTCGCCGAGGTCGCGCACAGCGTTGCGAAGATCGCCGCCCCGGGTCCATGCAGCAGGCGCTCGGCGACGCTTTCACGAAACGCTCCCCATCGCCCTCGCGGCGCGCGATCGTCGCTGCGGCGCTTCGCGAGATATTCGCCGCGCCATTCGTACACCGCGATTATGGCCGCCACCGCCGCGAAAGAGAGCTGAAAGCTTGCGCCGAGCAACGCCTCCGGCTCGAAGGCGATGATGAAGAGCGCGGCAAGCGCCAGATTGCGCATCGACAGCGATGGTCGATCGAAGAGAACCGCCGCGAGCATGATGAGAGTCATCACGAGCGCGCGCTCGGTGCCGACGCGAGAGCCCGTGCCGATGTCGTAGAGAATGGCGCCGAGCATCGCGAGCGCCGCCGCCCATTTCTTGATCGGATAATTCAGCGCGAGCGTTTGCGACATCGCCAACAGGCGCCGAAACCCGACGAAGAAGATGCCGGCGACGAGCGTCATCTGAACGCCGGAAATGGTGATGATGTGAAATATGCCCGCTCGGCGAATGAGATTCTTGGCGTCTTCGGACAGCAAGTCGCGCTTGCCGGTCACCATGGCGGCGGCGATCGCGCCGGCGTCGCCTTCGATGATTCGATAGACGCGCATCGCCAAGGCGTTACGCATATGGTCGACGTGCGCGAAAAAACGCAGCGAGAGTGGCGCCGGTTCGGGCGGCGACATGGTCTCGATTCGCCCAAGCGCGTTGCCGACCGCGCCGATGCGCGCAAAAAATGCGTCCCGCGCGAAATCATAGCCGCCGGGGAGCGCCGCCCGCGCCGGCGGCATCAGCCGCGCCTTGAAGGCGATGAAGTCGCCCGCTGAAAAATTCGGCTCGCCGCGCGTCGTCAGTCGCACGCGGGAGGGAACGATGTCATCCGGAAAGCCTTCGGCGCTTGCGACGCGCAGGATAAAGCGCGCGCCGGCCCGGCGTAGATCCACTTCCTCGACGAAGCCGGTCAGCTCACCGATGCCAACGCGTGGAACGATCGGCGCCGCGACGCGCGCCGTCCGCCAGGCGCCCGACGCAAAGCCGAGGGCGATGAAAGCGAGCGTCAGGAAAAGCGCATGGGCCCGCGCATGGCGGCGCGTAAGCGCGGCCAAGACCGCAAAAGCGGCAAGCGCGCAAAGGCAAAGCGCCAGCGAAGGTTCACGCTCGGCCGAGAAATAGAGCACGACGCCGCCGCCTGACGCGACGACCAGCCAGAGAAACGGACGGCGTAGCGCCCGCTCCTGCTCCAGCGCCGTGCGCAAGGCCTCGGCCAATCCTCGTGCACGCAGCGGAAAGACGCGCGATGAAAGATCGCGGCCGCGCTCCTCCCGTTCAGCGGTGCGTGAAATGTCGTTCAAGAATGACCGGCCCCGCACAAATACGGAAAGAGCCTAGCGCCGACCGCGTCCCTTGTCTTGCGCCGTCCCTAAACCACCGCTCCCATTCCCGGTTGCCTGCGGCGCCATAAAAACCTATCCCCTTAAATCAGAAGCGAGATCCACGCTTGGGATGGACTTGCAATGCGATCAGCGCGCAGCGGCGCGGGATCGCCGTCATTCGGTTTGGTCAATGAACAGCGATCCATCGCCGGGCAGATCCTTGTTTCGCGGACTGACGCGAAAATGCCCAAACTGCGGCGAGGGCAAGCTGTTCGCGAGCTACCTCAAGCCGCGCGAATCTTGCGCGCATTGCCGGGAAAGCTTTGCGGGCCTCGATGCGGATGATGGCCCAGCGTGGCTGACCGTCGGCGCCGTGACGATTACAGTCGTGCCGCTTCTCTTCATATTGGAGAGCAGCGGACGTTACTCCTACGCTGTCGAGATGCTGATCGTTGTGCCGCTGACGATCGCGCTCGTGTTGCTCTTGCTCCCGCTTACGAAGGGATTTTTCATCTCGGCGCTCTGGCTGCTGTCGAGGAAGCCGAATTCATAGATTCGCGTTGTTACAGGCTCTCACGCCGCCGGCGCCTCGGACACGGTAAGATAAGTATCCGGCCCGTAATGCAATGTGTTGCGCGCGAAATAGGGCGGCCCCGGCATGTCGAAATGCACATAGCCGTGGCTGACGTCGCTCCGCAGCAGATCGAGGCGGCTCGCCACGTCGAGTCGCAACCGGTCGCCGGGCTGAAGTCGGGTCGGTCCAGGCGTAAGGCTGAAGGAGAGCGTCACCGGCCTACCCGGCTCTAAGGGCTCGCGCACGGATGTGTCATGCACGATCTCACAGGTCGTATCGCGCGCCGGGTCGCGCCGCCGCCGCGCCGGACTCATGGCTCCGAGCGAGAGAAGGCTGTAGGCGCCGTCCTTGGCGACGCGGCCGAGCCGCGCCACGAGATGGGAGTCGATCTCATTCGAGCTGAAGACGAGATCTAGCGATACGGGGCCGGCGAGCGTCATCGGCCGCGCCGCGGTCAGTTCGAATGTGAGCGTCTGATTCGCCACTTCATCGAACCCGCCGAGCACCGGCAGGCCCAGTGGAACGGCGGCCCAGCGGTTCGCGCCTTCTCCAGGCGTCTCCGCCAGTTTGTGACGCGCCGCGTCCGCGCCGCCCGAGGCGAGATAGAAGCGCCGCTGCGCCGTTCCTGGCGCCGGAAAGTCGGCGGCGCCGACGTACCGCGCCTCGCCTTCAAGCCAGTAGCGCACGGCCGGCTGGCTGGCGTAGCCATTGTCCACGCCGTAGAAAATGTGATCGAAGAAGGCGAGCGCTTCCAATTGCCAGGCATAGACCGGAAGCTCGTAGCGCGGCGGCGCGAGGATCATCCATTTGCGGTCAGCCGGCGTCGCGGCGTTCTGGAACAGATCATAGGTCCCGAACTGGTGCAGGTTGAAATAGCCGAGATTCTGCACCACGACGAAAGGGATCTCGATCTTGCCGAGATCTCCCGAAGGGCCGGACTGGAGCAGGCAAGTCTCTCGCGATTTTCCGTCGAGCATCCAGTTCGCGTACCATTCGCGCACCGGCTCGACCGGCGTTTTCGCCATGAAGGCGCGGTAGATGGCGTCGATCCGCTTCATCAGCAGAGGTCGCCACAACCGCTGGAGCGGCGAGTTGAAGATATGGCTGAGGAGCGCCCGGAGGACCGGCGGCGCACGCAGACCATACATCGCCGGCGTGAAGTTGGCGCCCATCCAGAGATTGCAGAAATAGAGGTTGAAGACGCCGCCGAACTGCACGAGATGCCGGAAATAATCCGTGCAGATCTCGTTGCAGAAAAAGGCCTTCAGCGCCGGCGGGCGGCGTATGGCGACGAGAGGCTGCGTCATGCCGTAGTAAGACGTTCCGAACAGCGCCACACGCCCGTCGCACCAGGGCTGGGCGGCGGCCCAGGCGATCGCCTGTTCATGGTCGTCGACGTCCTCGGGAGACAGGAAGACATTTTGCCTCCCGCCTGAGCGGCCCATGCCCCTGCGCTCCACCACCACCTGGACATAGCCGCGGGCGGTGACGACGGGCGGAGAACCGATCTCATTGCTGCCGGTAGGCGCCCCGGCGGTGTGCAGCTCGCGCGTATAGGCGGCGAACTGGACGATCGCGGGATAACGCCCCGGAGCCCGCGGCGTATACACATCGGCCGACAGGGTGACGCCGCCGGCCGCCTCTATGCGCTGATCGGCGAGAAGGCGACAGCCGAGCCCCTCGGCTGCGGCGCGCGTCGGCCGCCAGCCCGCGAGTTGTTCGTGCGTCAGTTCCGGCGCCTTGATGGGAATGAGATTGTCGAGCCACTCCGCCATGACGCCTTCTTTTTAATTGCGAGCGTGTCGCCGATGCACAGCGGAAAACGCGCGACAAAGAACGCGCCGCCGTCTTCATCAGCAGTTTGGAAGCTTGCGCCCGCGATTCGAAGCATTCGCTGTATCGCTCAGGACGCGCAGGCCGCAAGGGAAACGCTAAAACAGAAATGCTATTTGCGCTCGGCGATTCCGCTCACATCAAATCCGCTCACATCCCGCAGCGTGTCGAGCCCCCCGCCTTGTCCTGCACGACGCTGAGACTGCCGTCGGTTTCGAGCACGACCGCTTTCACGCGATCGAGATCGGCGACGCCCTGGCTGCGCATCGCCGCGAGCGTTTCCTTTTCGGTGACGCGCTCGCGCCGTAACGCCTCCGGAAGAAAGCTACCTTCGAAATAAAGCAGCGCCGGCTCCGATTTCACCAGATTGGCGAATGTTTGCGAGCGCACCGAAGTGAAGGTCACGACATATTGCAGCGCGCACAGCAGCGCCAAAGCGAGCGCGCATTCGACAAGCGACACCTGATTGTTGAGGATGGCTGCCGACAGGGTTGAACCGAGCGCCACCGTGACGATCAGATCAAATGCATTCATTTTTGAAAGCGTGCGCTTGCCCGTGAATCTGAGCATGACGATCAACGTAATATAAGCGAGGACGCCGATCACGGCGATGCGCTCGAGGTCATAAAGGCTATGAAAGAACATGGAGAATCTCACCCGGCAGGCCCCTGCGCCTAACCGCTGGGACGCCCATTCGTTCCCTGATTCCGAGGCGTTCTGCGGCGACGGATCCGCGACGCGGATGGCGGGAAAAAGCCCACCGGCGCAAAAAAGAAAAACCCCGGCTGCAAGAGCCGGGGTTTCACGAATTGGATTGGTTGCGGGGGCCAGATTTGAACTGACGACCTTCAGGTTATGAGCCTGACGAGCTACCGGGCTGCTCCACCCCGCGCCAAGAGAAATGCGCTCACAGAAACGCGCGAAGACAAAAAAGCAGCGCGGCGAAAGCAGCACTGCTGAGAAGGCAATCGATAAAGAGGATTTGATGTGCTTCGCAGGCCTGGCGACGACCTACTCTCCCAGGTCTTGAGACATAGTACCATTGGCGCAGAAGCGTTTGACGGCCGAGTTCGGGATGGGATCGGGTCTGATCGCTCCGCCGAAGGCCACCAGGCCGGCGAAACACATCTTCGAAGCAAATGAGGTCTTTCTATTCGCGCCACACGAGTATGGGCGTCGATAAATGAGAGCGATCAAGCCAATCGAGCTATTAGTACCGGTAAGCTCCATGCGTTGCCGCACTTCCACACCCGGCCTATCAACGTGGTCGTCTTCCACGGCTCTCAAGGGAGAACTCGTTTTGAGGTGGGTTTCCCGCTTAGATGCATTCAGCGGTTATCCCGTCCATACATAGCTACCCTGCACTGCGGCTGGCGCCACAACAGGTCCACCAGAGGTATGTTCATCCCGGTCCTCTCGTACTAGGGACAAATCCTCTCAATTCTCCTACACCCACGGCAGATAGGGACCGAACTGTCTCACGACGTTCTGAACCCAGCTCACGTACCACTTTAATCGGCGAACAGCCGAACCCTTGGGACCTTCTCCAGCCCCAGGATGTGATGAGCCGACATCGAGGTGCCAAACAACCCCGTCGATATGGACTCTTGGGGGTTATCAGCCTGTTATCCCCGGCGTACCTTTTATCCGTTGAGCGATGGCCCTTCCACGAGGGACCACCGGATCACTATGACCGACTTTCGTCTCTGCTCGACTTGTCTGTCTCGCAGTCAGGCAGGCTTATGCCATTGCACTCGACGACCGATTTCCGACCGGTCTGAGCCCACCATCGCGCGCCTCCGTTACTCTTTGGGAGGCGACCGCCCCAGTCAAACTGCCTACCATGCATTGTCCCGGCGCCGGATGACGGCGCGCGGTTAGACATCCATGACGATAAGGGTGGTATTTCAAGGGTGGCTCCACACGAGCTGGCGCCCATGCTTCAAAGCCTACCACCTATCCTACACATGCCGACACGAATGCCAATGCAAAGTTACAGTAAAGGTGCACGGGGTCTTTCCGTCTGACCGCAGGAACCCCGCATCTTCACGGGGAATTCAATTTCACTGAGCTGACGTTGGAGACAGCGGGGAAGTCATTACGCCATTCGTGCAGGTCGGAACTTACCCGACAAGGAATTTCGCTACCTTAGGACCGTTATATTTACGGCCGCCGTTTACCGGGGCTTCAATTCAGAGCTTGCACTCCTCCTCTTAACCTTCCGGCACCGGGCAGGCGTCAGACCCTATACGTCATCTTGCGATTTCGCAGAGCCCTGTGTTTTTGTTAAACAGTTGCCACCCCCTGGTCTGTGCCCCTCCCGCCCGCTTGCGCGAACGGAAGGCCTCCTTATCCCGAAGTTACGGAGGTAGATTGCCGAGTTCCTTCAACGTCATTCTCTCAAGCGCCTTGGTATACTCTACCTGTCCACCTGTGTCGGTTTCGGGTACGGTCTCATGCAGGGGCTATTTCCTGGCGCCGCTAGGCTGCCCGAGAAATCCAGTAATCTCGAACAGCTTCCGCAACGCGTCACCACCTGCTGGCCCACGAATATTAACGTGGTTCCCATCGACTACGCCTTTCGGCCTCGCCTTAGGGGCCGGCTAACCCTGCGAAGATTAACTTTACGCAGGAACCCTTGGACTTTCGGCGACACTGTCTTTCACAGTGTTTGTCGTTACTCATGTCAGCATTCGCACTTCCGATACCTCCAGGACGCCTCACGGCTATCCCTTCGACGGATTACGGAACGCTCCGCTACCGCTTGCCCTTGCGGGCAAACCCAAAGCTTCGGCTCGTGGCTTGAGCCCCGTTACATCTTCGGCGCGAGAACCCTTATTTAGACCAGTGAGCTGTTACGCTTTCTTTAAAGGATGGCTGCTTCTAAGCCAACCTCCTGGTTGTTTTGGGATTCTTACATCCTTTCCCACTTAGCCACGAATTAGGGGC
>NZ_JADNRA010000022.1:115000-116879 GCF_015709525.1 Methylocystis sp. L43
GGCGCATTCATGCAGACGCCGACGGCGCCCACGTCTCTTGCAAACAATGGCCGGTCGAAGTCGCATAATGAGGGCGAGGAAGATGAAGGCGCCATGCGCCTTTACGATTCCCTTTACGAAACCGCTCTCAAGCAGCAGATTCCGCGGCCGATCATCAATGAGCTCGTACGGGTTTTCGCAAATGACGCCGATCTGCAGCGCGGCGTCTCGGGCGGCGATACGTTCGACATCTTCTACGACGAAGCGGAGGACGGCGCGAGCGTAGGTCGCGACGCGCTGCTCTATGCGTCGCTGACGACTCGAAACGAGACCTATCGCTATTATCGCTTTTTTACCCCGGACGACGGGCTGCTCGACTACTACGACGAGAACGGCCGCTCGAGCCGCAAATTCCTTGTGCGCAAGCCAATCGCCATCGGCGAAACGCGCTCTGGCTTCGGCATGCGCCGCCATCCGATTCTCGGCTATTACAAGATGCACACCGGCGTCGATTGGGCGGCGCCGATCGGCACGCCGATTCTCGCCGCCGGCAATGGCACGGTCATCAAGGCGCACTGGGATTCGGGCTATGGACGGCGCGTCGAGATCCAGCACGCCAACGGTTACATCACCACCTACAACCACATGTCAGGCTTTGCGCGCAGCGTGAAGGAAGGCATGCGGGTCAAGCAGGGCCAGGTGATCGGCTTCCTCGGCTCGACCGGATTGTCGACGGGACCGCACCTTCATTACGAGGTGATGGTCAATGGCCATTTCGTCGATCCGATGCGCGTCAAGCTGGCGCGCACGCGCGAGATTGAGGGCCGGCTTCTCGCAGAATTCAGGAAAGAGCGCGATCGCATTGAATCGCTGATGGCGAAGGCGCCGAACAACAGCGCCAAAGTGGCGACTCGTCAGGTCCGGTAAGCGACGATCTTTTGTTGTCGCTTCGGCGCAGCCGGCCCGAATCGCCTCTCTTAGGCCGCCTGGAGCCATTCATAGGCGGGCGCAAACTGGGCGGCGCGAATGACGCGGACAATATTCTCCATCGTCGCCATCGTCTGGCGATTGAGCGAGTCGCGCGGGAATTCGACGCGAAAGTCACGCTCGATCGCGAGCAGCAGGCGGATCGCCGTATAGGGCGTCATGCCCAGTTCATAGAGATTGGCGCGCGGCGTCAGATGGCGCGCCGGAACGCAGATCTGGGCTTCCTGGTCGATCAGGCTTTGGATGGTCTCGAACATTTCGCTCTCCCTTGCCGCTTCGCAATTCGATGATCCAAAGCTATCGGGAGCCCGGGGAAATGTTCGTGCGCCGACACACATGGAGAACCGCAGGGGAATCGGGTGAAGAATTGTTTTCCTCACCCTCATCCTTGTAACTTAAACCGTGCCGGATCGGCTAACATTGCCGCTGCGGTGGCGGACGGGACGCCGGCTCATCCTCGGGCGATCGAGCCCGTTCCTCAGCTTGGCCGCCCGTCTGCCGTTCCATCGAACCCGAACAGTCGCTTGGGCCGCGCGAAGCGAAGCCCGCTTAGGCAAGGACGGGACATGATGGACGCTGTATATGTCGGGATCGATGTTTCCAAAGACCGGCTTGATGTGCATGCGCTTCCGCAAGGCGCGGCCTTTATGGTGGCGCGTAATGGCGAAGGCGTTGCGCAGCTCGTCGAACGGCTAAAAGGGCTGTCGCCCGCGTTGATCGCGCTCGAAGCCACCGGCGGCTTCGAGACCGTGGTCGCTGCGGCGCTTGCCGCCGCCTCTCTGCCCATCGTCGTCGTCAATCCGGCGCAGGTGCGTCACTTTGCGCAGGCGCTTGGTCGGCGCGCCAAGACCGATCCGATCGACGCCGCGGTCATCGCCCGCTTCGCGCAAGCGACGCAACCCGCTGCGCGTCC
>NZ_JADNRA010000023.1 GCF_015709525.1 Methylocystis sp. L43
TGTCAGGACACATCAGAAATTGAGAAATCGGCCTGTTGAATTTCAATGCGTTACGAAACGCTGCTGATTTACGCGTATACATTTGAATTGAGAAAACGCCCGAATGATGTACAGTTGAATTGAGAATTTGCGGCTCAACCATTTCTCATGGACGCGGCCGAAAAATGAACAGCAATAATGAGAACGCGCCCTGCCCTGATGACGCCGACACGACGGGGTCCGACGACCCGCAGTGGTTAGAGGCATGTCGACGCGAGGAGGCCATCAGAGAATTGTTAGGCCGCTCCGCGGGCGACCGGCTACGAACAAGCGACGTCGAAGATGTTGCTTTGGACCTCGGGATCAGTCGCGCGACACTTTATCGCCTCGTCGCGATCTATCGCGAAACGCCCACCGTTGAGGCGCTTCAGCCGAAGCCGCGAGGCCGATCGAAAGGGGCGCTCGCTCTCGACAAATCGCGTCATAAGTTGATCCGCCAGACGATCCGGGAAGTCTATCTGAAGCCGCAGCGTCCAACGCTGACCCACCTCGTCGAACAAATCCATTTGCGTTTCGTCCAGCACGGATGGCCATTGCCAGATCGTCGAACGATCAAGACGCGCGTCGATGACATCGAGAGGCGATTGGTCGCGCGTAAACGGAAGGACAAACGCGCGATCAAAGCGACAACGCCAGTTCCGGGCGAATACAAAGCCTCCCGGCCGCTCGAGGTGGTTCAGATCGATCACACGCTCGTCGATCTCATCGTCGTTCACGAAGAGACGCGCGAACCGCTCGCACGCCCTTGGCTGACGCTGGCGATCGATGTGTTTACGCGAATGATTACGGGCTTTCATCTTTCGATGGATCCCCCTTCACGGCTTTCCGTGAGCCTCTGCGTTCTCCATGGCGTTTACGACAAGACAGCCTGGTTGCAGGAACGTGAGATCGACGCGACATGGCCAGTCGCCGGCTTGCCAGAGGCCTTTCACGTCGACAATGGCGCAGATTTCAGAAGCAAGGCTTTCATTCGCGGTTGTCGCAACGAAGGCGTCGATATCATTTGGCGCCCGCCTGGCGAACCGCATTACGGCGGTCATATCGAACGGCTGATCGGAACGATGATGGGTCAGATGCATCTTCTGCCCGGCACTTCATTTGGAAATCCGATCGAACGAGGGTCCTACGATCCGAAAAAGAATTCAGCCATGTCGTTGCGAGAGCTCGAATGCTTTCTCGGCTGGGAGATTGCGGGCGGCTATCACGACCGAATACACAGCACCTTGATGCGCTCACCATTGGCAGTCTGGCGCGAACATGAGGCGCGGATCAATCTGCGCATGCCGCATGATCGAATGGCCTTCTGGGTTTCGTTATTGCCCGAGGCGTATCGAACACTCAGGCCAGACGGCGTCTGGTTGCATGGATTGCCATACTGGTCGAACGTTTTAAGCGCCGATCTCGGAGGCGCCAAACGCGAGCTTTTAGTCAAATATGATCCCCGAGATATTTCAAGAATTTTTGTTCAGCGTCCTTCCGGGCGTTTCGTCGAAGCCCGGAGCCGCGATCTTACGTGCCCATCAATAAGTCTCCGCGAATGGAAACTACGTCGGCGCGAAACGCGAGCGCAAGCGCGCGCGGAACGCGAACCGAACCAGTGGATCACTACTGCAAAGGCCAAGCGTCGCATTGTTGACGATGCAATAAGGAAGACGGCGCAGGCCCGCCGCGACCCGCAGCCCAAAAACAAGATTTCGGTGGATGACGAAGGATTCGGCTCGCTCAAGGGCATCGACTCGCGCACTCCTTCCATTCTGGAAATCGCGGAGAAGCAGCGTGATCGATAGGGCCGCCCACGTCACGGACGAAGTTGCAAGTCTTCTCGACGCATCTAATGACGCGCGGATCCAATTTATTCGATCAAAGCCGTGGGTCCACTATCCAAAAGCAAAACATATCGTCGATTTGATTCAGGGTCTCCCGACTCACCCGCGCACGACGCGAATGCCGTCAATCGCCGTCTATGGCGACAGCGGCATGGGAAAATCGATGATCGTCGGGCGCTTCAAGCACGACCAGATGCTCGCTTTCGATGCAGCAACAGCCGACGCACGACGTAAATTTCTCGTTGTGGAGTTGGCGGGCGGGCCGGGCGAGCGGCGCCTTTATGCACAAATTCTCTCTGCACTTGGCGCCCCTTCCAATCCGCGCGCGACAATTGTCGCATTAGAGCAGACGACAATTCGACTATTGCGAGCCGTGGGCGTTCAAGTCCTGCTGATAGATGAAATTCATAATATCATCGCCGGTTCATGGCGCGAGCAGCGTGTCGTTCTGAACACGCTTCGTTTCTTGAGTAACGAGCTTCAGCTTTCGCTTGTCTGCTTCGGCATCACGGAAGCACGTGAGGCGATCAACGGCGACGTACAGCTTGCCAGACGCTTTGATGTTGTCACGTTGCCGCGCTGGAAAGCCGATGACGAGTTTCAGCAACTCGTCCTTGCCATTCTCCGCAATCTCCCGCTTCGTCAGCCGAGCATTCTGACGGCGCGCGGTCTCAAACGAATTCTTCGAGTGACTGAAGGCGTAACGTCAAAAATATTCCGCCTTGTGAATGAAGTCGCGATCCAGGCTATCGAGACAGGAACGGAACGACTAACCGACGAAGCCATTGATGATTGGAGGCCTATCAGCGAGGAGGAAGCCGCGTTCCAATGACGATGCTGATCAACGCCGCTCGGCGGCCCTTGCCGGTCGTCCTCGACCCGACGCCCGACGAACTTCTTTCATCGTGGCTTCATCGTCATGCAGCTTTCTATGGGCTCACGGAGCCCATGCTCATCTCGTGGCTAAAGCTCGAATCGAAGAAGCTGCGTAGCCTCGACTTCCGCCCAGGTCTCGGCCAGATCGCACGCATCGTAGATTCGTTTCGCACTGATCCAATGGATGTTGTCGCCATGACGCATACAGCGCTTCCAATCGAGGTCGCGGCACTGGTTGGAAGAGGCAAGCCGATTCAATTCTGTCGGACATGCTGCGAGCGACATCGCGCGGCTGACACTCCGGGAGCGGTTCTAAAAAGCTGGCTTGAGGCGTGGCGCGTTACTTGTCCTCTATGCGGTTCGCCGCTCTCAGAAATCGAGGGACCTCGTGCCGGCTGCGATACCGTCCGAAACACGAGCCCATTTGGGGACCATTGGGACGCCGCCAAAATCGGAGAGGAGCTTGTCAATCGTCACTTGCGGGGCGAGCCGACGCCGCTAGCATCCCCTATTGCGATGATGCGGCTTTTGCTGATCTTAAATCGCCCGCAGACGACGCAGCCCCCCGAAGGCTACAATAAGAGCTGGTTGCTCAACGAGATCGTTCCAGGATTTGACGCCGAAGCATTACGCATAGCGCCGTCCATCAGCAAAGGCGCAAACGCTATGGTGCCGCTCTATTTACGCATCGCGCTACTCGCCGGTCTCGCAGTCGCCGCGAAAAACGCGGCGGATACGATTCAGCGCCTGCGCCCCTTCTGTCGCCCCGTCTATCGAAAGCGATTCGACGAGCTCGCCTACGCCGCGCTCGGGATGCCGCTGGAGTTCTCAATTTAAGCGTCAAAGCTCGAAAATGCGCGCCGAAATTCTCAAATATGATGTCAACGCGCCGCGCGAACAGGGATTTTCTAATCAAAGGATGTATCCTGACAACGATCCAATCGGCGACCGCTTCGACCCCGTGTTCTGTGCGCATGGCTAGGGCGAAGTCTTGTGCCGTGCGCAGATAGCGGTTGTCGCAAAGCTCGGCGAGGGCGTGGGTCGCGTTGTGCAGATTATAGCTGGAGAGTTTCAACGCGAGACCGAGGCGCAGGCGCTGGACGCGTTCACCATGGTCGGGCTGGTCGCCGAAGAATGGGACGATCAATTGCGGCCTACCCGCTCGCACGGCTTGAGCGGTTGTACCGATCCCGCCGTGATGCACCACGCACAAAGCGAAGGGGAAGAGTTCGTTGTGCGGCGCGTCGCAGCAAACGAATTCGTCGGGGCCGACCGAGGACGAGAGCCTCCCGGCGTCTTTTGGCCCAGCAAGCAAGACCGCTCGACGCCCGAGGGCGCGAGCCGCGCTTATACTGATGTCATAGAAGTCGCCCGACACTTGAGGAGCGAAGGACCCCAAGGTGAAAACGATTGGTGCGCTCCCCGAGGAAAGGAAGGTTTTCAATGGCTCGCTGAGACCGCGCCTCCCCTCGTCTTGAGGTTCGTAAAAGGGAAAGCCCGGAACCTCCATATTGACTGGTCCATCCGACGGGCGCGACGCGAAATAGGGCGAATAGAGGCCAAAGAGTTGCGTTGCGCCGTTCTTCCCGCCAAAATTGAGGAAAAAGTCTTGGCGTGAGTGTGGTAGTCCCAGCTTACTTCGAAAGGCGTGGAAGCGCTTCATCCGCATGTTCACGCCGATCCGTATGAGGGAACGGACCAATTTGTTAAACGCGATCGCCGTTCGCGACCTGGGCTGAAGGATGTAGGGCGCCGGTGGGGTCAGAGACGGGGCCGCAGCCGACTGCACGTATAATGGCGCAAGGGCGACTCTCGCTCGTCGGGAGGCCGCAGGCTTCAGCGGCCAAATTTGCGCCAACGAGCAGATTATGCGTGACGATGGCGTCCACTCCTTCTGCCACGGCCAGGGTGTCGTCGTAGGTTTCAGAGAGGAAGCGAAGATAGATTTCGTCCAAGATGAAATACGGATTCTTCAACATGATCCGGAAGGCGCCGGAAAGATCGACGCCGAGCGCGCCGACAATGTCGTTCTCGTGCGGGCGCAAGCGAGCATATGCGACGCCCTCGCGCTCGATCGATCCTCGATGCATTTCGGGCGCGGCGATGACGACGTCGAGATCGCGCCGACGCATTGCGTGAGCGATGGCGATGAAGGGATATATGTCGCCGAGAGTGCCGAAGGTTACGAGCAAAACCCGCTTGCGCTGATCCATTCGCCTTTCCTAAATCAATTCGAAGCACAAACTCACACACCAGAAGTAGGAAGCGCGGCGCCGAAGGAAAGATGGCGAATCCGTCGCCGATCTTGCACGAGGACCTTGAACATCATAACGACGTCGAACGGCGGGCCCCCGCCCTGCGCGCCATCGGAATAGCCAAGCGCTGCGACGAGATCAGCGCGGAACTTCTCGAAATCGACCGCCGCCGCGAACGCTTTCAGATGATCCCCGAGCCCGCTCAGCCGTTTCAGCCGCTCGTCTACGTCGAAAAAGCCCGGCTGGCCACGCATCCATCCGCCTCCGATCCTCTCACGGCCAGAGAATCAGAAATGCTCCGATTTGGCGAGGTTCTTAGAAGCGTCAAACTTCGTTGCAGTTGTTGGACGCAAATGTTACCTTACGGATTATGACAAGCGCTCCGACGACTTCCCTGAAGTGGTGGCGCTCCTTCTAGGAGCGGCACGGACGTTTGTTCAAAGACGAACCAAGCCGCCGGTTGAGGCGGGCTCGGTTGTCACCAAAACCCCACTTCGCACTGGCGGCTCTAATCAAGACGAGACCGCCATGCCTCATTGCGAAAACTTTGCCCCAATCATCCTGACCGGCGACCGTCCGACCGGGCCTCTGCATCTAGGTCACTATGTCGGCACTCTCAAAAATCGCGTCGCGATGCAACGAAGCCACCGGCAGTTTGTGCTGATAGCTGACGCGCAAGGACTCACAGACAACGCCGACAATCCCGACCGGATTCGGCGTAACGTTATCGAGGTGTGCCTCGATTACCTCGCCGTTGGCGTTGATCCTGCCTACACGACCATCTGCCTGCAATCTTCGCTCTCCGCATTGAATGAGTTGACACTGTTTTATTTGAATTACGTCACCGTTGCCCGTTTGGAACGGAATCCGACGATCAAGGATGAAATTCGAACGCGTGGCTTTGGCCGCGATATCCCGGCCGGATTCCTATGTTATCCCGTCGCGCAAGCTGCCGACATCACGGCATTTAAGGCCACTGTTGTGCCCGTGGGCGACGACCAAGTCCCGATTATTGAACAAACCAACGAAATCGTACGGCGTATCAACCGGCAGGCCGCTCGCGAGGTCTTGCCTGAGGCAAAGGCGGTGGTGCCCAAGATTGGCCGCCTACCGGGCATCGATGGCGAGCGAAAGATGAGTAAGTCGCAAGGCAATGCCATCTACCTCTCAGCTTCCCGCGACGAGATCGGCACTGCCGTGCGCCGAATGTATACTGACCCAGGCCATTTACGCGTATCTGACCCCGGTAAAATCGAGGGCAACATCGTTTTCACCTACCTCGACGCTTTCGACCCCGACGTAGATGCCGTGGCCGATTTGAAGGCGAGCTACCGACATGGTGGCTTGGGCGATATCGCTCTAAAGCAGAGATTGGAGCAAGTGCTTGAGACTTTGATCGCGCCTATCCGCGAGCGGCGAGCTGAACTGGCCCGACGTCCGGATGATGTGATTGATGTCCTCCGGCAAGGTACAAAGACGTCACGATTCGTGACGCAGCAAACTCTTTCTGAAGTACGGGAAGCGCTGGGGCTGTTTATCTTGGCCTGATGCCGTATTTGTGCAGAAGTCAAGAATTTCGGAACAGGGATTTCGCTCGGAAAATCGCACCTTTTTGAGAGACGCGTCGGAACGCGCAAAAGCCCGCCGGAGCGGCGGACTCGAGGTTCCATATTGGCGGCTTATGCGCGAGGCGCGGAATGTCCCGCGCCTTTCAGAATCACCACGCTTCCGAAAATAAGTTCATTTTTTCCCACTTTCGCAGTCCCGCCATATTCGGCGTCGACACTCGTGAGCAAGTCAAACCACTTTTCAAAGGTGTGCCATGGCGCGGCGTGACGAATACAGCGATGGCCCTGGTCGGCTTCCCACCACGTTGATGACGCGACGGGATGGTATGCGGACTATCAATTCCAAGGCTATGGAAGAGCTTATCTGCCAGCACGTTTACGGCCAGTATCTCACCGTTCGTGTCCGCGGAGTTGTCGACGCGCTGATCCACGCTCAGGCGAAATACCAGTGCCACGTGACGGCAGAGAAGCTTAACGAAGTGGCCCGGGAGCTGATCGAGTGTAAGTCACGGCCGACGGTCCGCCGCGCGATCAAGCGTGCGGTGGATCTGGGCCTGTTCTCAGAAGAGAAGGAAGGTCGCCAGATTTATTACTACTTCGCGCCCGCGCAGTCGGCCCTCGTGCACCGGGTCCTTGCTTTGAAGGTCCTCATTCCGTCCGTTGTCGTAGCTCAGCTGAGCGACGAATTAAACCCGACGGCTGGGAGCGACCTCATCCCGGAAGGATGCTACTATAACGTCATTGAGTGGTACCCGGAGAACAAGAAGAACAACGGAGAGACGGAATGATCCTGATACGCCGCATTATCGCACTAGCCATCGCCGCCTCGGTGATGGCCATTCTGCCTTTGCAGGTGAAGACGTCTCGGGTTTCGCCTGTCGCTATTAACGTTCAATCCGCGGCGGCTGGGTACGCCAGTGGCGGCTCTAAATAAGGCAAGCGGGTTTCCATTTGCCGCTTTGCTGCCGTGGGGATGATAGAGCGTCAGGGTGGCCTCCAGAGGTTCAGCCACAGGGGCTGGGCCGCGAAACTGGAGAAGTCAAATGAATACCCTTGATTTCAAGCGCACCATTAGCGCTTTCGCCGTGGCGGCCGGTGTGGTCGCGACCGCCCCCACGCTGGTGATGGCGCAGCAGACCTCGCTTCAGCTGGAGAACGCGCCCGGCGCCCGTCCGAAGTCGTCCGTCACGGTCACCGCCAACGTTGTCAACCGGTCGCGAACCGACTCGACCGGCGGCACTGTTGTGTTCGACAACGAGTACTCCCAGTGCACCGTAACTTTCGGCCCGATCCGCGCCCTCGGTGGATCGGCTTCCGGTAGCTGCGTTCTGGACGGCTATGCGCTGATGGCGAAGTCGCAGTTTAATGCCGCCAACGGCACGCACTGGGTCGGCTGGGCCGGTAACGGTCAGGCGTTCAGCGTTATCGACATCAACCTAAACGACGCAAAGTAACATCGAGGCCACGGCTTAGGCTGTGGGAATTATGGCCGCCGAGGTGGGATACTCCTCGGCGGTTTTTTGCATCCTTGGGGTCGTTTGCGGCAACGTCGGCATCGGTCCCGCCGCTTCTGCCGAAAAGCTGGACGTGAACGGCGTGGTAATGGTGGCAGGCACCGGCAGCCTTCTTTGGCACCCCCGCGTGTTCCTGTGTTCTGGTTCCGGCGCAGGCTCCGACTCCTACTTAACGCCAGGGTCGTGCTTAGGGTTCACACATTGGCCGGTGGAGGTTTCTCCCGGCGCATAACGAGCTCCTGTCGACACACTTGGTCGACGCGACTCGAACTCAACTTGCAGAGATTCTTGCCGACGCGCCCTCGCTACGCCCTTTGACGTCGCGGGTGCCCGCTGGAAAGCGGTAAACCAGGTCGTCACCATCAAGAGCGCGGGACAGGCACCGTCAGCTTGCAGGCATTGCTGGCGCGCTATGGCGTTACTCAGACGCGACGAATGCGCATCGGCTCGGATCGATGGAGTTCACCGGCCATATCGTCGAACTCGGTGTCGAGTTCTAACTCTCCGATGTCTCCATCATCGTAAGCGCTGTTTTGACCGCACCTTTTCTGGGGCTAGGGACGGGGCGATATTCGGAGCGTTGAGGAGCTCCGACACATGTCGATTTTAGAGCATAAGCACGTGTCGGAGATTGAGGCGGCTCCGCCACGACGTGTCGAGATTTTTACTGGGGCCGGTCGCCGCCGCACGTGGACGGCGGAAGAAAAGGCGTCGATCGTTGCGGAGAGTTATGAGGAAGGCGTCCACGCCTGCCAAGTTGCTCGCCGACATGGTTTGACGCCACAGCAATTGTTCACGTGGCGGCGCGCGGCGCGGGAAAGTTTGAAGGCTGTTGACGCCGAAACTCCCTCAGCATTTGTTCCTGCGGTTGTTGAAGCGACAGCTGTGAAAGCAACGCCTGCCGAGCCGGCCGACGCCCAAGCGGCCTCTGTTCGGCCGCCGATTATCGAACTTGAGATCGGCGGTTCGCGCGTATGGATATGGCGCGGGGCGGAGGCGGCGCTGGTGACCGCGATCGTCGGCGCGTTGAAGGACGATAAAAGATCGGACTGCGCGTGATCGGCCCGACGGGCGCGGTCCGCGTCATGGTGGCGACGAAGCCCGTCGACTTCCGTAAGGGCGCGGAGGGTCTCGCGGCGCTGGTGCGCGAGACGATGCAGGCCAATCCCTTCGACGGCGCGATTTACGTTTTCCGCGCCAAGCGCGCGGATCGGATTAAACTCGTGTTCTGGGACGGCACGGGCGTATGCCTCTTCGCCAAGCGACTGGAGGACGGCGAGTTCCGCTGGCCCAAGATCGATGACGGCGTCATGCGATTGTCGGCGGCGCAATTGTCGGCGCTGCTCGAAGGACTCGATTGGCGGCGCGTGCGCGCGGCGAAAGAGACGCCGGCCCCCGCGTTGCCGGGATGAGCTGCGACACAGTGAATCAGGGCCTCGAAGAGCGTCGAAAGACGGCAGAAAATATGGTGTTCTGCGGCTATGGCGCAGGCGATCGAGAGGCTTCCCGACGATCCGAACGAACTGAAGGCGATGCTTCTCGCCGAGCGCGCGCGCAACGAGCGCCTGGTTCAGATCATCAAGGAGATGCAGCGCCATCGCTTCGGGCGGCGCGCCGAGACGCTTCCCGAAGACCAGATGCTGCTCGCGCTTGAAGAGGTCGACCAGACGGAAGCCGGCGCGGCGGCGGCGGCGGAAGCCAAATCCGCCGCCGAACGTGAGAAGGCGGCCAGAAAGCGCCGCACGAACCGTGGCGCGCTGCCTGCCCATCTGCCGCGCATCGAGACCATCGTCGACATCGACGAGAAGGCCTGTCCCTGCTGCAAGGGCGCGCTTCACCGGATCGGCGAGGATGTCTCCGAGCGGCTCGACATTGTGCCGGCGCAGTTCCGGGTGCTGGTGACTCGGCGTCCCAAATACGCCTGTCGCGCCTGCGAGGGCGCGGTCGTGCAGGCGCCGGCCCCGGCGCGGCTGATCGAAGGCGGACTGCCGACCGAGGCGACCGTCGCCCACGTGCTCGTTTCCAAATATGCAGATCACCTTCCGCTCTATCGGCAGGCCCAGATCTACGCCCGGCAGGGCATCGCGCTCGACCGTTCGACGCTCGCCGACTGGGTTGGACGCGCCGCCTGGCATTTGCGGCCCGTGCATGAGCGACTTCTGGAACACATAAGATTGTCGACGAAAATCTTCGCCGACGAGACAAAGGCGCCGGTGCTCGACCCCGGACGGGGGCGCACCAAGACCGGCCAGCTCTGGGCTTATGCGCGCGACGACCGGCCTTTCGGCGGCGCAGATCCGCCGATCGCCGTCTATGTCTATGCGCAAAACCGAAAATCCGAGCAGCCGCTCACGCATCTTGCCGGCTTCACGGGCGTCGTGCAGGTTGACGGTTACGCCGGCTATCGTGCGCTGGCGCAGAAGAACAGCGTGTCGCTCGCCTTCTGCTGGTCGCATGTCCGCAGGCGATTTTACGAACTCGCCGCCGCCGGCCCTGCGCCGATCGCCAGCGAGGCGCTCGAGCGCATCGGCGCGCTCTACGCGGTCGAGAGCAATATCCGGGGTCAGAACCCGGATGACCGGCGCGCGGCGCGACAGGAAAAATCCCGCCCCATCCTCGACGCCCTCGAGCCATGGCTGCGTGAAAAGCTCACGCTGATCAGCCAGAAGACCAAGCTCGCCGAGGCGATCCGCTACGCGCTCTCGCGCTGGGACGGCCTAACGCGCTTCGTCGACGACGGGCGCATCGAGATCGACTCCAACATCGTCGAGCGCGCCATCCGCCCCATTACGATGCGTGAGTCATTGTGCATTCCCTCGTCAAGTATCTGTAAACATTGGAAGCGTGTGTTCGTCGACGACGCGACACGGGCGACCTTTACGGGCAACCGCCGCTTTAACCGGCTCCAGCGTCAGATCTTCGGCGCGGATTTGATGCGGCGCGCCCGGAACCACCTGTATTGCTGGAAGCGCGCCGGATTTGATCAGGCGTCGTATCGCGTGGTGTGTGACGCCTAAAGTCTTCGCCGCCTCTGCCATGGTGAGCCATTCGCCATCCTTTTCCGCGGATCGATACGCGTGGATGCCTCGGACGCGTCGAACGGAAGCGACGCGATGCGCCGTCCACGTCTTGCCCTGGCCAGTGGGCAGGCTCATTCGATTCAGCGACGCGGCGATGTGTTCGTCAGACCAGCGACCGGCCATGCTTCTCATGACCGCCAACGCGTCTTCGGCTGTCGCGCAGCCATGTTCTCCTGTTCGAGGTTTGCGCACGCGCAATTCGGAGTGCTGACCTCCACGCCAATGGATCGTGAGCACGACATCGCGCGCTTCATCGTCAACATCGACGACAATGTCGGCGATCAGTGACCGGAGCATTTGCTGGCGAGCGCGCATCGTCACGCCGGCCGCATTCCAAGCCGCCGACAGATTATCTGCCAAATTGACGAAGGCACTGGGGTCGACCTTGATATCCGGGCGCCTTTCTGCAGGTTGTCGCGCCTCCAGATCTCGGACACGTCGGAGCGCGGCCTCCCAATTCTTTTCCAGTTGCGCGGCGATGAGGCGATTGTCCGGATCGCAAGCAGCATAACGACGCTCCGCCAAGCCGGCCTCGTAGCGGGCTTGCTGCAACTCCATGTCCAAGATGCGCTGCTGATCTTCTTGCTGTTCCCGGTGCATCCGCTCCGCCTTGAATGCGGCTTCGATCGCCACTGGCTCGACCGCCCTCAAAATCTCCCGGGCAACCGCGGCGTCTACCCGCGGGCCGCCGAAGGTCATGCACCGGGGCAGGCCCATCATAAGGTTTGGCTTGTCGCAGCGATATACCGGTCGGCTTTGCGGATTACCGGTGTAGGCGACCGAAAGTCTTCGGCCGCAACGCCTACAGGTTAGCACGCCTGACAGAAGCGCCCTTCCTCCCCGGCCAGACTTTACGCCGCCGGCGCGACCGTAATTGTTGAGCGCGAGTTGCTTTTGATTGCGCTCATATTCCGCCCATTCGATATATCCCTCGTGATGGTCCTTGAGCATCACCTCCCAAGTTCCGATCGGCTTTCCGTGCCCGTAACTGCGCCGAGCTCTGCCGTCGACGATCGAAGTGCGCTTCTCGCTCTTCCCGTACACGTAAACTCCCGCGTAAAACGGATTCTTGAGAACGGCGATCACGTTGCGGTAGCGGATTGGCAACCAGTCGAAGCTCGTCATGCGTCCTTCGTCGGAAGGCCGTGGAAAGTGGATCTGATCGGCCTTCATCGAGAGCAGCACCTGACGTGCGCTGCCGAGTTCGCGGAACCGGACGAAGATGAGTCGGATTACCTCCTGGAGGCGTCGATCGGGATCGAGCCCAAGCCCGGCGTCACGATGCCAAGTATAGCCAAACGGGACCGATATCCGCAGCTCGCCACGGCTGGCCTTGGACCGTGCAGCGTCCACCATCCTTGCGCGTAGGACGCCGAGTTCAAACTCGCTGATGCTGCCTTTCATGCCAAGAAGTAGGCGATCATTGGGCCGACACGGGTTGTAGACGCCGTCGAGATCGATGACACGAGCTTCCACAAGTCCGCAAAGTTCGAGCAGATGATGCCAGTCGCGACCGTTTCGCGCGAGTCGCGACGCATCGAAGCACAGAACGGCGCCGACCTTGCCCGCACACAGCCATGCAACCAGGCGGTCGAATCCGGGACGCGCCACTGTCCCACTCGCCGATCGGCCGAGATCATCGTCGATAATTTCGACATCGACGAAACCGCGCTCGCGAGCGACATCGACCAGATCATACTGGCGCCGCTTGCCCTCCAGGTTGCTCATGACCTGAGATTGCGTCGACTGACGCACATAGACGACGGCCTTCTTCTTGAGGACGGCTGCCGGAATCAGCTCAGCGCTCGTCATCTTCAAGCTCCGCCACGCTGAGGCCCGCGGCCTGCATGAGGATTTGTGCGAGTGTCGTGACGACTTTGTCCCGCTCGGGACATTGCAGGCCGTCCAATCTGTTGTCTTCGAACGACAAACTCATCTGCCGGCCCGTCGCCGACGGCGTCTCGAGAGACTGCATTGTTTTCCTCCGGAACGATTGCGACATCGCTCCGGGAGTCTGCGGCCTTGACCGCGCCTTTCAACCGACGCTGCAACTCAACCAGCGCGGCCACGTCAACGCGCGGCGCGCCGATCGCCATGCCGGCGCAAACCACGGGATCGAGCATCCAGCCGGCGATCGAAATCACGACGCCGGCCGGCCCTTGCACTTGAAGGAATGGGCCAGTTGCGCGCTGCTCAACCCGACGAATCAAAACCTTGCTGCCGCAATATGGATGCCATCGGTAGTGGACCTCCAATTCCTGACCGACATGGGCAGAATGAACGGGTGATGGCCCTTAATAGGAAGAACGCTCTCTTCGCGGGTTCCGATGGCGGGGCTGAGAACTGGGCGATCGTCGCATCGCTTATCGAGACCTGCAAGATCAACGGCGTCGATCCGCAAGCCTATATGACCGACGTCCTCACGAAGATCGTCGACGGCCATCTCGCCAGCAAACTCGACGAACTCATGCCCTGGGCCTACGCGCAGCCGGTCGCACTCAAAGACGTGGCCTGAAAACAGCGGTTACCCATCATCGGCGGACAGACCTAAAGCGCCGTCGAGATCGGCCTCCGGTTGCGGCCTCTCCAAAAGCCCTTCGTCTTCGAGCCGTTCGATATCGGGAAGCTCGCGCAATGTCGCGAGTCCGAAGACCTCCAGGAATTTCTTGGTCGTCACATAGGCGAACGGCGCGCCGGGCCGAGGCGCGCGCAAGGCGCCGTCGATCAGGCCATGGCGCTTGAGCGCGCCGATGACGTCGCGGCTGATCTCTTTGCCGGCGACCGACGAGAGTTCGGCGCGGGTGGCGGGTTGCAGATAGGCGATCGCGGTCACCGCCAAAATCTCGGTCGGCGTCAATTCGGGCGCGCCCGCAATGCGCAGATCGCCGCCGGCCGCCGCGCGGATCGCCGGCGCGAAACGCGGCCTGGTGCGCAGCTGATAGCCGCCGGCGACAAAGACGAGTTCATAGGGTCTCGCGCGTAAATCGTCGCGGATGTCGGCGATCAGGTCGTCGAGATTGCAGGTCGCGCCAACCAGCCTGGCGAGCGTCTCGCGCGATACCGGGGTCCGCGCGGCGAAAATCACCGCTTCGACGCGCCCCATCCACTCGCGCCAGCGCACGGCTTCCGGCAACTCCATAAGCGCGGGATCGAATGACTCGTGCAGCTCGCTTTTTTGGGGGCGGCCCATGTTTGCGCCTCACATTGGTTCTTGCCGCGTTTGCTTCATCAAAGCCGCTTGCTCTTTGCTCGACAACGCATTTTTAAAACGTGTTTCCCGCGCCGAACCAGCGTCCACTTCGACTGGAAACGCTTCAGAGCCCATAAAGCCGGAAGCTCGCGCGCCCCGAGAGCTCTCGCACGGCGCGAAGTTCAATGAGCCGATCAAACAGACGCCGCGCGCCGCGGTCGGAGAGCCTTGCCGTTTTCGCCGCGCGCGCCGGCGTCACGCAATCATCGGCGAGCAGCATCTCGATGACCGGCGCCGCGCTCTTGGCCCGCAATTTCGGCGCGGCGTCGAGAAGTTTTTGCGTTTGGCGCGACAAGGCGCCAGCGACATCGATCGCCTCACCCGCCGCAAGCGCGTAGGCGCCGGCGAGCGCGGTCGACCAGTCGCTGTCGCGTGGACGCGCTCGACGGCCGTTTTGACCGCGGCGCAATGCGGGATGCGCGACCACCGTGGCCAGCAGCGGAATTGGCGCCTTCCAGCCGAGTTTTTGCGCCAGCGCGACATCGGCGAGCCAGAGGACAAAGATTTCCGCATCGATTGCAGGGACGGCCGCGAGACAATGCATCGCCGCTTCGCTCACGCGCGCGGCCGCGGCGAGCGGCTCGTCGGCCTTTATCATGGCGTCACGCAACGCGCCGGCGAGACCCTGCGCGTCCATGGCGCTCGGCGCCCCAACATGTTCAGCGGCGATCGCCAATGTCGCTGCGTCAAATTTCACGGAGCGCGACGCAAACAGCCGAAATAGGCGATGCAGGCGGCCGGCCGGGCTGGTCTCGCCGCCGCAGCCGGTGAGATGCTCGGCGTCGCGGAGCGCCGCTTCGTCCTCGCGCAGCCGCGCGAGACGCGCGCAGGCCGCGGCGGCTGTGAGCGCCAGGCGCTGGCGCAGCGCGCCCGAAAAAACCGGCTCGACGCCGAAGTTTTTGCCGGCATTAGAAACATCGACGGAGTCTCTGCCGGCGCTCGAAACATCGGCGCCGGCGCGCAAAATCTGATCGAGATGGGCGATCCCGGCGCCGGCGAGAAACATCGCGTTTCTGACGCCGCCGGCGCCGCCGTTGAGCCTCGCCCAACGCGGAAGCGGCTGGATTTCCGGAAGATTTGGGGGGCGCGACGGGTTTAGAGGACGGCTTCGCACGACGCGCCGCGGGCGCGCCATCGGCGCGGGTTCAAGGCTCAACGGGTGGGGCGAATCGCTTTCCAACATGCGCGGAATCGTAGGCGCGGAACGGGTCCAGCGGCAAGCCACGGCGGCGCTTTATCGTTAAATTTAGCGCCATATCCGCCCTGCTTGTCGGCTCTCCCACATGTCCGATAATGTGCGCTTATCGGACATGATTCGACAGGCCCGGAGTTCCGGGCGCGCGGATCCGAATTCGGGCGCCCAGAGCCTGCCGAGGCGTCGTATTTTTGCGCCCCAAACAACGCCAGGCCTCAAACAGGCCAAAATGAGGACGCGTATGACCAAGATCGATGATGATCTCGCCAGCGGCGGGGCCCCGCTCGCCGCGCGCGCCCCCTCCCCGCATCTCGCCGCGCTCTCCGAAAAAGCCCGCGATTACGCCCGCAACGCCCGCTCCGACAATACAAGACGCGCCTATGAGTCAGATTGGCGGCAGTTCGCCGCCTGGCTGCGCCGGCAGGGCCTCGATCCCCTGCCCCCGGAGCCGCAGACGGTCGGCCTTTATTTGGCCGCTTGTGTGGACAGCGAGCGCAGTCGCGCGCCGCTGAGCGTTTCGACGCTGGAGCGCCGGCTGGCCGGCATTTGCTGGCGTTATCGCCAGCGCGGCGAACCGCTCGACACATCCGATCGGCATATTTCCACGGTGCTCGCTGGCATTCGCCGCGCCCATGGCCGACCGCCGGTCCAAAAGGAAGCCATCTTCGCCGACGAACTCATCGCTATGCTGGCGACGCTCGAGATGGATCTGCGCGGCCTGCGCGACCGCGCCATTTTGGCGATCGGCTTCGCCGGCGGCCTGCGCCGCTCGGAAATCGTCGGTCTCGATTGCGGGCCCGATCAGAGCGAGGACGGAACCGGCTGGATCGAGATTTTCCGACCCGCAAGGCGGCCCGAAAGCGAGTCTGAGGAGGTGCAAGGCGATCCGAAATTGGACGTGCCTGAAGACACGGGCGAGGGCGGCCTGCTGCTGACCATCAACGGCAAGACCGGCTGGCGCGAGGTCGAAGTCGGCCGCGGCGCGCGTCCGGAAACCTGCCCCGTCGCCCTGCTGGAGACCTGGATGCGTCTCGGCCGGATCAGCCAGGGGCCCCTCTTCCGCCCAATTGCGCGCAAGAATGGCGGCGTTTCCCCTGAGCGGCTGACCGATAAACATGTCGCCCGGCTGGTGCAGAAAACCGCACTTGCCGCCGGCATTCGCAGCGATCTGACCGAGGGCGAAAGACGCCTCGCCTTTGGCGGCCATTCGCTGCGCGCCGGCCTCGCCTCGTCGGCGCAGATCGAGGAGGCGCATGTGCAAAAGCACCTCGGCCATGCCAGCGCCGAAATGACGCGTCGCTACCAGCGAAAACGCGACAGGTTCCGGGTCAATCTCACCAAAGCGGCGGGGCTGTAACGACGCCGTTCACGAGCCATTTTCTTCGGCTGATTGAGAATCCGCGAATGGCGGTAACGCACCGTAGGTGGCGGCGGCCATCAGCGCCTGCGCGGCGATGTCCCCTGCCCGGCTTAGGAGATCAGCCGGCGCCGCATTCCCCGAATCCGCCAACGGAACAAGGTCGATGATTTTGACCAGGGCGTCGGAAAGGATGGCGAGTTGGGTCGTTGTATCGGTCATCGCGTCCGCGCTCCCTCGATGGTCAACGATAATCGCCAAATCCATGGCAATGAAACCCACGCCGGAATTCCAATTATCCCGCCTTCTTGCGTTCCCGCGCCGCTTTCGCCGCCTTGCCGCGCAGCAGCGCCATCAGCACCGGGCCGAGCGAAAACTCCCCTTCCCGCGCCTTTCCGGTCAGCACCCGCAGATAGCCGCCGGCGGATTTGATTTCCTCACCCCGCTGCAGGATCGCGGCGATGACGATCGCGGCGTCATGCTCGCCCAAAACGTCGAGCGCCTGTTTCCAGGCGTCAGGCGAGACGCCTAGCGCCGACCTGACGATCGCCGCCGCGTCGATGAGATCGCGCCAGCGGGCAATCTCGCCGTTTTTGCCGTAATCGACGATGTCGGGACAAGCTTGCAGCACCATGCCGAGCGGGAAGGTTCGCGTCGGTGATGGTTGCCGTTCCCCGAGTCCCGAACCGGGCGCCTCAGCTTCGGTGCCCCCTACCCTTTCGGCCTCGGGATATTCTGGCATTGACCCGGGCGGTTCGGCCCTGCCTTTTCGAAGGCTAGGTTCAAGATCAGGAATGTTTGTGATTTGATTCTGTATATGCCGCTCAGTCTGGGACTCATTGGCGCTTCTTTTTTGCTGTTTTACGTGTGCTTCCAATAGATTCTGGATTTCGGCTGCGAAGGCCGCCAGTTTGGCCGCCAAAGCGGCCAGCGCGCTTCGACCGAGACTGCGCGAATAACGCGCCGAGAGGGCTTGGGAACGCTGGTACAGGCACTCCCACTCGCGGACCTCCCGCCCATCAATCGTCAGCGGCGCGAAGCGAACGCCCTCCTCCATGCCGGTCTCGATCATCTTGGCGATGTCGCGTCGAAGCAGCGTGATCTTCTCGCGCAACAGAGCGATGGCGCGGTTCTCGACGCGCACTTCTTCGGCGAGGTTTTCGATCTCGGCCGCGCGCGCGATGAGTGGCGCCAGATCGAAGCCGAAGGCTTCCGCAATCTCGCCGCCTTGCCCCCGCCGCGCGAAACGTTTCCCGTTCGGCGAGTCCCGCCGAATGATCAGTCCCGCCTCGACCAGCGACGCGAGATGCCGGCGCAGCGTCGCCGGCGCCATGCCATGGGCGCGGATCGAGAGTTCCCGGTTCGACGGAAACACCACGATCCCGGGCGCGGGCGAATCACCTTCCCCATCCCCGCCGTCGCCCTCCGGCAGCGTCAGCGCCGTTTCCTGGTGGAAGCTCAGCAAGGCGTGCAGTACCGAGAGCGCCCGGTCGGTGACGCCGAGCGGGCCCTTGGCTTCCGTCAGGGCGCGAAACAGCCGCCATTTATGAACGACGGTCTCGGAGGCGTCAGGTTTTGCCGCGAAATCCCGCGTCGTCGCTTGCGCCGCCACCATGGCAAGCGACAACGGTCGCCGCCCAAAGGGCGTCGTTGAATGTGTGCGCATATGCTTTTGCCTCGTTCAGGCAAAAGAAATCTGCTCGCCGAAACGGCGCCGACTCTTGACAGCGATTCGCGGAAGTGTGATTCTCTAGGTGCGAACTATGAGAAGGGCTTCCGGGCGATGTTTCGGGGGCCTTTTTCTTTTGTCGTAACCTCTATCTTTGTTGACGAAACGCCTAACTCGTTACTCGACGAGCGTGCGCGTGCGCGCTTTGCTCGCAACAAAACTAATCGTCGCGCTGAGCCACCTGAAACGCCTTAAGCAGGGCCGGCAGTTGGGCCACGACGTATGCGCCGAACTCGGCGTCCACCGACTTGTCGACGTTGATGCGCAGCCATCCCGAATCTTCGTCGACCCGCGCGATCTTTCGTCCCTCATGGTCGATCCACGAGGTAGTTTTCGCCGGCGAGTTCTTGGTGGCAAGCGCCGAGAAGACGGCAGCGAACCTCGAATCTGAGTCGAGCTGCGCAAATTCCGCTTCGCAACAAATGCGCGCCCACAACTTGCTCGCCCGCGGCGCCTTGAGATGCTCTGCAAGGTCCATCCAACGGCGCCGGCCCGCTTTGGGAGCAGCCCCGATTGCCTTCACGAGTTCGTCCGGCAATGCCTTGCGACAGGAAATCAGCCGCGACAATTCCGTCTTGTCGACGGCTAGAGCGGCCATGATTGTTTCGCGGCCAAATCCGCGATCTTCAAGCGACACCGAGAAGGAGGCGCGTTCGATAAAGGAGAGATCGCGACGAGCACTGTTCTCTTGCCCTTGTGCGATGACGAGCTCGTCATCGCTCAGACTGCGAACGACCGCTTTTACGCGCTGCCCCAATTCTCGCAGCGCGCGCAAGCGCCGATGGCCGTAGGCGATCTGGTAGCGCCCCGAGACCTCCGGGTGAGGTCGAACGAGTATCGGAACCTGCTGCCCGTGAGTGCGAATGGACGAGAGCAACGACGTGCAGTCCGCTTCGCTTTCATCGAGACGATCCGTGACGAATGAGGCGTCGACAAGCGATGCGTCGATTTCGACGACGTTCGCGCCGGAAAGCAGCCGTTGTTCGAGGGCCTTCGCCGCGTCGATATCCGCAGAAATCCGCTCCAAAGAGCGACCCATAGCGCCGACCGCCCCCCTGGTTCCGAGTGTCGGCGGCGGGCGGGGGGCGGGCCCATTCTCGGAGTTGACCGCGGTCAACTCCTCCTCGTCCAAGCCCAGCAGGAGGTTTTTGCGCGCCATCCCTACCTCCCCCAAGCCGTTCGGATTAGCCCCTCGATTTCTCCGTTCACCGCGCCCAGCGCTTCAATCGCACGGTCATATGTGGCGCGCGTGAACTGCTCTCGCGATACTTCGTAGAGCGTTTGTTTCGTGATGCCTGCATCGGAAATTGCAGTGCTCTTCACCATCGACGACGTCAGCACCCGCTCGCCAAAAATCGAGCGCATGAACGCGACCATTTGGGTCTGCGGTCCGTCGGTGGGCTCAAATCGCGTCACCAGGTAACGCATCCAGTCATACTCCATGTTGCCGCCGGCCTTGGCCACAACAGACAGAAGGTCCGAGGTCATGATCAAAAACTGACACATCGACATGAGGTCGAGCATCTGCGGATGTACGGTGATCAGGACGGCTGTCGCCGCGCAAAGCGCGGATAGGGTGAGAAATCCAAGTTGCGGCGGGCAATCGAGAACGACCACATCATAGTCGTCCGCCACAGTTCCAAGCGCTTGCGCGACGCGCGCGAAGAAGAGGGCGTCCCCCTGTTTTTTTTCCGCTAGGGCCTTCGGGCTCTCATGCTCGAACTCCATGAGTTCGATGTTGCCGGGAATAATGTCGAGCCCCGGGAAATAAGTCCGCCGGATAATTTCCTTAAGCTCGCGGCGCGCGCCATCGTAGCGGATCGCGCCGTACAATGTTTCGTTCTCGCCAATATCAAACTCAGGCTGATAGCCGTGCAGGGCAGACAAGCTCGCTTGCGGGTCGAGGTCGATCGCCAGAACGCGATAGCCCTGCAGCGCGAGGTATTGCGCCAGATGCGCCGCCGTCGTCGTCTTGCCTGAACCACCCTTGAAATTGGCGACGGATATCACCTGAAGGTGCTCGCCCTTGCCCCGGCGCGGCAAATACCGCCGTCCCGCCTTGCCGCCTTCGTCAAGAAAGACGCGTAGCGCCTGAATATCTTCGAACGAATAGGAACGCCGGCCGGTCGGGCTGGTCTCGGGCTGCGGCCCCTTGGAATCCAACGAGAGTTGCCGAAGATAGCCATCGTTGATGCCGATCAGCTTGGCCGCTTCCCCGGAAGAGAACCGACGCAGGGTCTTGCGCGCTTCCGGCGGAAACAGCTTCTTGCGGTGCGCCAGCAGTTTTGCCGACAATTGTTGCGCATCGCCCGCGATCACCTTGTGAATCTCGGAAAGCGGCGGCGGCTGGATGGCGGGTTGAGATGCCACGGATCAGGCTCGTAGTTACGGTTTAAGATCAAACCTACGGGTGATTTGCGTGGCAAGTAGGCCCGATTCTCCGACTACCTGCAAGAAAAATTGGGTTAACGAATGATTAACGCGCTGCTGGCCATCGGAGATAGCGCAGGCGTGTCATGTTGACCGCGGTCAACTAGAGCCGATGGCGACTCATTTGAACCGCCACACCGGGATGCCCATCTTGCGCGCTTTGTCGCCGAGGTTCTCGACAATGCCGGAGCCGGGGAAGACGATCAGACCGATCGGCAATGTTTCGAGCATCATGTCATTACGCTTGAAGGGCGCGGCATTCTTGTGACGGCTCCAGTCCGGTTTGAAGGCGACTTGCTGAACCTTACGATTGTCCGCCCAGCAGGATGCGATTCGTTCGGCGCCCTTAGCGCCGCCGCCATGGAGAAGAACCATGTCGGGATGTTTCGCATGGACCTTGTCGAGAGCGTCCCAAATCCGCTGATGATCGTTGCAATCGACGCCGCCCGCGAAAGCGATACGAGGGCCGGGCGGCAAGAGCACTTGCGTCTCGGCCAGCTTCTTGGCGTTCAGGAAATCTCGGCTGTCGATTAACGCCGCCGTCAGCGCGCGGTGATTGACCTTCGAGCCCGAGCGCGGACGCCAGACGGACCCCGTCTCTGTGGCATAGAGTTCGGCGAGATGGTCGCGAAAGAATTCGAAGGCGTTGCGCCGTTCGGTCAGCGTCAGGCCTAGCGCGATCAACCGCTCCAGTTCGACCGAGCGGATTTCCGAGCCGTCCTGTTCAGCCTGGGCGCGACGCTGCGCGGTTTCATTGTCGTCGAGCTCGCGGTCGATCCGATCCACCTTGCGATGAAAGAGATTGACGAAGGACCAGAGCAGATCGGGAAAATCGGCTTCGAGCCGGGTGTCGAGAAAGAGACCGGAAAGGGCCTCGACCGCGGCTTCGAGTGCGAGCGATGCGGCGTCAGAAGAGGGTAGGGGACGCGGATCTGGTTCGTCGTCGAGCGGGCGATAGCCGTGCAAGGCGAGTTCATCGAGAAGATGAGGAGAGGGCGACTGGACGTCACGATCCGGCGCACGTGTATCGAAGGGCAAGGAGGCAAATGCATCGTTCATCGCTTGGCGCTTTCACTTGAGGCCGCGCCGATCGCGGCCTGACAGCGATCCCGAGCCGCGGGCGACGCGCGGCGCACCCAAAGGGCGCAACGCAGTGGAGGACGCTTCCCGCCGACTTCTTTGAGGTGCGAGGAATGCCCGAAGCGCCAGCGCAGGGCACGGGAAAGAAGTCGGCGGGGAGGGTTGCGGCAAGCGCGCCGCTTGTGGCGCTATCGCTGCTCTCGCAGGCCGGCGGGCGGCCCTCTAGGAATGCCGAAGCCGAAGAGAATGAATAAACTGCCTCCCGCGCGAACGCCGCGGCGGAGCTCAGGCCCTTCGGAAAGCTCACATCCCGATGACGACTAAGCCAGACTCCCAAGGGGGACCGAAGACGTGCAGCCTTAAGCGAAGCCTGCAGCGGTGACCGAAGAGTGCGCCCGCAAACAATCTACGCCGACAGCGTGCCAATCTCTTCAGAATACCGACTGCCGCATTCTTTGGACGAGAACGCCCGTCAAAAGCGGCTTGAAAAATCGCGTAGGAAATCGGGTCTAATCGGGTATTATCGGGCATGCAATCGGATATGAGCGCATGCAAATGAGGGACCCGAAGCTTGCATTCGGTCCTGACCTCGTAAAGCTCATCGCGGAAATCGATGAGTTCAAAGGCCGATGGGAGGCGCTCAAAACGCTCTCGCCGGACCGACTCAGCGCGCTCCGCAAGGTCGCAACCATCGAAAGCGTCGGCTCTTCGACGCGCATTGAGGGGGCGAAGCTATCCGACGCCGAGGTGGAGGATCTGCTCTCGCGCGCCATTTCCATAACGGCGTTCAGCACACGAGACGAGCAGGAAGTCGCCGGATATGCCGAGGCGATGGATCTGGTGTTCGAGGCGCATGTCGATATGCGCCTCACCGAGAATCATGTCCGCCAACTGCATCAGACTTTGCTGCGTCACAGCGACAAGGATGCGCGCCATCGCGGCTCCTATAAGACCCTGTCGAACAATGTCGTCGCGTTTGACGCCGATGGACGGCAAATCGGGGTCGTGTTCGAGACGACCGCGCCTTTCGACACTCCGCGGGAAATGGAGGCGCTCGTCGCCTGGACGCGAAAGGCGCTGGATGAAGAATCGCTGCATCCGCTTATCGTCATCGCCGTCTTCGTCGTGACGTTCCTCGCGATCCACCCCTTTCAGGACGCCAACGGACGGCTCTCGCGCGTGCTCACCACGCTGCTCTTGCTGCGCGCGGGCTACGCCTATGTTCCCTATGCCTCGCTCGAGCGCGTGATCGAGGAAAACAAGGACCTGTACTATAAGGCGCTCCGTCGTACGCAGACGACGCTCGAGAACGAAACGCCGGATTGGGAGCCGTGGGTCGGATTCTTCCTGCGCTGCCTCAAGCGGCAGAAGGACAGTCTTGCGGCAAGGCTGGAGCAGGAACGGCTTGCTGAGGGCGCCGACGCCAATCTGCCAGCTCTTTCGCTCGAAGTCCTCAAAGCTCTACAGGCAAACGAGCGCCTGACCATCGCGCAACTTGCATCCATCACGGGCGCAAATCGGAATACGCTAAAAGTGCGTCTGCGCGAGCTGGTCGCGGACGGACGTGTAAAACGGCGCGGCAAAGCGCGCGCCACCTGGTATTCGCTGTGAACCCCGGTAACCGATCAACGACCGTGCCGTCTTCTCACGCAATCGTTTTCCCGCGGGTTCACTGTCACGCGAGCTTCGATCCAACATGGCGCCGAAAAACACCCTCAACGCCCAAAACCTGGAAGCGCTCGGCGCGAAGCGACTGGCCGAACTGCTGATCGACATCAGCAGCGGTGACGCCGCCGCAAAACGACGCTTGCGACTTGCCCTTGCGGGGGCGCAAAGCCCTGCCGACGCAGCGCGCGAAATCCGCAAGCGGCTCACCGCCATTTCTCGCTCTCGAAGCTTCGTCGACTGGCAGAACCGCCGCGCGCTCGTCGAGGACCTTGAAACGCAGCGACGCGCGATTGTCGAACATGTCGGAAAGGCCGATCCGAAAGAAGCGCTCGATCTCATGTGGCGTTTCATGGCGCTCTCCTCCTCGGTGTTCACGCGTTGCGATGACAGCAGCGGAACGGTGATCGAAATCTTCCACGACGGCGTGAGCGATCTCGGGCGGCTGGCCGAAGCCGCCGAAGGCGACTCGCAAGAATTGGCCGATCGAGCATTTGAGGCTTTGATCGCCAATGACTCCGGAGAATTCGACGGTATTATCGCAACTCTGCGTCCTGCGCTCGGCAACGAAGGTCTCCAACATTTGAAGCAGCGCTTCGTCGCCCTGTCCAAGGAGCAGATCAGAAAGGCGCTCGAACAGGAGCGCCGAAAAATCGGTTGGGCGACCAGCGGTCCGATCTATGAAGACGAAATCGCCGATCGTCACCCCGCCCGCGTTATCGAGGGGGCGCTGCGAGACATCGCCGACGCGCTGGGCGACGTCGACGCCTTCATCGCGCAATATGATCCAGAAACCCGAAAGGTCCCGCGCATCGCCGCCGAAATTTCCGGGCGGCTCCTTGCCGCCGGCCGCGCGGCGGAAGCGCTGACGGCGCTCGAAGCGGCGGAACACAGGCGCGCCGGCTGGCCAGAACTCGAGTGGGAAGACGCGCGCATCGCCGCGCTTGACGACCTCGACCGCCGCGATGATGCGCAGGCGGCGCGCTGGTCGTGCTTCGAACGATTTCTGTCGGCGCGTCACTTGCGCGACTATCTCAAGCGCCTGCCTGACTTCGACGACGTCGAGGCGGAAAGCCGCGCGCTCGATTTCGCAGAGAGTTTCGAGCCTTTCAGTGCGGCGCTCTCGTTCCTCGCCGCCTGGCCAGCGCCGGATCGGGCAGCGAAGCTCGTACTCGCGCGCGCCGAAAAATTGGATGGCGATCGATATGAGCTTCTGACGCCTGTCGCGGAAGTGCTGGCAGGCAAGCATCCCTTGGCTGCGACGCTGGCGCTCCGCGCTATGATCGAATTCTCTCTCGATCACGGCAGGTCCAGTCGATACAAGCACTCCGCGCGACATTTTCAGGAATGCACGGGTCTTGCTCCTACGATTCCGGATTTCGGACAGCATGAAACGCACGAAGCTTTTGTGGCGCGGATGCGCGGCAAGCACGGCAAGAAAAGTTCGTTCTGGAATCTTCTGCCATGAAAGTTCCCGCGCATCGGACCTCAAAACATAGGTCCGGAATCGGGAGGCAAACCGGTCTTTGCGTGACCCGACTGCTTATGGGAACGATGCGCCATTTGCTGACCTTCTCGGGACGCCGAAACGATGTCCGTCAAAATCTGCCAGCTTTTTCCGAGCCGACACTTCCGGTGAGGTTTCGCAGTAGCCGCACGATCAGCAGCTTCGAGATGAAGACGAGAAATATTCTGTGCGAATGACGCCAACGAAAAGGCTCATTCCTCACACAAACAGAACTCTGGCTGGGACGCCCTGCGGCGGGCCGCCGCGACGTCTCGCCCAGATTCAATTCAGGACCGCTGGCAAGCGGGAATGATGGCGCATGCTCTAGCCGTTCAAGCTATTCGTAGTCGCACTTGTCGCGCTTTCGCTAGCGTTGGATGGGGCTTTGGTACCCGCTTTCGGCGGCGGCCATGGCGGCTTTGGCGGCGGCGGGCATGGCGGCTTTGGCGGCGGCGGACATGGGTTTGGCGGCGGCTTTGGGGGATTGCCCGGCTTCGGTGGCGGACGTGGTTTCGGCGGGGGCCATGGCTTTGGCGGAATCCCTGGCTTTGGCGGCGGGCGCGGCTTTGGCGGCCAACGCGGCTTTGGTGGAATCCCTAGTTTGGGCGGCGGGCGCGGTTTTGCGAGCCCGCGCGGCTTTGGTGGAATTCCCGGCTTGGGCGCTGTGGCGGGCGGCGCTTTCGCACGAAGCGCCGGCTGGGGAGGTTACGGCGGAGGCTGGGGAGGTTACGGTTGGCCCGGATACGCTTGGGGCGGCTATGGCTGGCCCGGCTATGGCTGGGGCGGCTATGGTTGGCCGGGTTACGGTTGGGGGCTGGGCGTGGCCGGGCTCGGGCTCGGGTTGGCGAGCGCCTATTCCCCATATTCGCCCGTGGCCTTCGCGTATCCCTACTATGCCTCGCCCTTTTACTGGGCCGCATATCCGCTCTACGGGTGGGGCGGCTACGGCTGGGACGGCTATGGTTGCTGCGGCTGGGGCGGTTACGATTGGGGATTGGGCCTGGCCGGGCTTGTGCTTGGCCTAGGGCTGACGAGCGCCTTCTCCTACCCGCTCTATGGAAGCCCCTTTTACGGCGTGCCTTATCCGCTCTATGGCTCTGACGTTCCGCTCGCCTATGCGCCGCCGCCTTACGTTTACGGCGTCGGCCCGGTCTATGGCTATGGCTATGAGTCCGTGGCCTATGACTATGCGCCTGTGACGGCCGTCTCCTACGGCGTGCCACTCTGGTGAGCAGCCAAAAGATCGTTGCGGTCAGGAATGGCGGCGGGCGTAACGCCCGACCCATAAGAGGAAGCATCATGAGATCAAGCACACTCGCAATCGCGTCAGCGGCGCTACTGAGCGTTTTGAGCCCCGCCGGCGCGCAGGATCCCGGCGCGATCAGGCAAGGGGGCGCGGCGACGGCGGGGCAGGCCATGATGTGCCGCGCCTATGAGCGCGTCGAAGGTCAACTCGCCTACATAAAGACGGAGCTCAGGATTACAGCCGCGCAGGAGCCTCAGTGGAACGTCTTCGCCAATGTCTTCCGGGCGAATAAGGAAAAGCAGTATCGGAGCTGCAGAATGGCGCAGGAGCAGAATCGCTCGATGATGTCCGCCAGCTTACCGGAGTCAATCAAGATCAAGGAAGATCACTTGAGCGAAGAGCTAGAGGCCTTGCGCGTGCTGGACGCGGCGCTACAGCCGCTCTATGCGACCCTGAGCAAGGAGCAGAGGAAGACCGCCGACGAGATCTTAAAAGGAGCGTCTTGAGCGAGAATTTTTACATCGCGCCCGGGCCATGAACCGGGCTTTGTGAATGGCTCCTCAGGGTCAAAAGCCGCCTGCAATACTAACGCCCCGTGGACGCGTCATTCGATGGGATGCAGGCTCTGGGAACTGATCGGGGGCTGTACCGGCGGTAGCATTTTCTTAAGAAATTGAGCGTCGCATGATCCTGCAACGTCAGGCGCTCCTTTTCTTAACGCCGCAAAGTTTTGAGAACGTAAAGCAGCTTGGCGTTGCACCAAAATTCCCCCGCCGTGGATTCGTGAGCAAGTCGCCCATGCCCCGGCGCTGGCCTCTGTTCGAAAGACAGTCGAGGTTTGGCTGTGCTCATCCGCCCGGTGGGCGCATGTGATCGGCGAGGGAGTCCGTCGCACATGCCCCCGCGCTGGTGTGGCACTAGTGGAGTTGCTCTAGATGCATCAGCAGTTGCCATGAGCCAACGGTTAGCGCCAGCGTTATGCCTAGTAGCATAATGGCGACCAAGACGCGCGCTGCTTTATTGGAGAGCATGGCGAGACTCCGTGAAAAAGAATGCCATTAATTTGCCATTTGATCTGTATTTTATTGGTCCCCATGTGGCTGCTTGCCTGATTCCAGCGCCCCAACATTGGAGGCTTGCTATGTCGGAAGAAATCAAAAAATTAACAGCCTCGAAAGAAGCAGACCTATTCGACTCCGCAAAGCTATTAAAGCAGTTGCACGATGAAATTTTGGCACACATTAATTTGGCGCACACTAAGAAGTTCGACGAACTGATCACAAAAATGTCTTCAAGCACGCACTCACTGACCTGAGCTTCTGCGTCTCAATAAGATTGAGCTTGACCGCTATACTTTTACTCACCATGAGCAAAAGACAAACGGCGAAGGTCGAGCGGCTTTCGTCTTTTGATACGGCTTCCCCATTGGAGGGCCTAGAAAACCAAAAGCCGCAGGCGACGCGCCAAGCCGGATATGCCGCCAAAAGACGAAGAGCGATCCACGCGGCGCTGGTCGAGACGATGTAGATGTGTCGGTAATGCGCCGATTTCGTTGAAAAAGTCTGGGAGATAGGGCCGTCGGCCTCCGTGGAGGTGTTTTTCAGGCATTGGACTGCGCGTTCTTCGGCGTGGTGGCGGCAACGCCGCCATAGTGTGCGGCTTATGCCGCCATTTCGAACTCTGGGGGTCTCAACCGCGCGAGACGTCGCAAGTTTTGCGCGGTCGCGGCGAGCAGGAACTCGTCCTTTGCGCCACATGGACCCCGTAGCCGCAAGCGCCCGAGTCGCAATATGCGTTTGAGATGGGCGAACAGCATCTCCACCTTTTTGCGTCGCTGACAGGCCGTTTCAAATTCGGGCGTTCCAGCAAGCGCCCGAGCGACATCGCGGGAATCTTCCTCCAGATCGCGTGGAATCTTCCGCGCCACAGCGTTCGGGCAACATCTCGCTTTGAGTTCGCAAACGTCACAATCCTTCTTGCTCGCACGGTAACGACGCGTGCCGTCAGCCCCGACGCCGGTGCGCGGCGTGGCGTAGGCGCGCCGGAACTGAACCAGCTTTTTTTCAGCCGGGCAGATATAGCAGTCGGCCTCGGGATCGAACGTGAAGTCTGAACGCGAGAACGTGCCGTCGGTTCGCGTCGACTTATCGAAAACGGGAATGTACGGCGTGATCCGCTTCTGCTTGACGAGCCAGGCGAGATTATCCGCCGAGCCATATGCGGTGTCGGCGACAAGATAACCCGGCTTCAGGCCGAAGCGCTCTTCGGTGCGCTCTACCATCGTTCTTGAAGCGCCGACCTCGGCCTGTCGGACGGCGCGCGTTGCTTCGACATCGACGATCACGCCGTGATCCGTATCGATCAAATAATTGGTCGCGTAGGCGAAGAACGCGTGGCCTTTATGCGCGCCGGTCCATTGCGCCGCGGGATCCGACCGCGCGATGAACTTCGGCGTCACGGGCGAAGCCGCGCCGAACGCGGCGTCATCGAGCGTTGCAAGATATTCGCGCGCCGCGCGGCACGCGTCATCTTTGATTTCGCCGGGGTCCCAGTCGCTGCTCGGAACTGAGCGCTGCTTGTTGGCGTCGGCAGCGATCAGACTTGCATCGACGGCGAAGCCGTTAGCGCTGACAAGCCCTTCCGCCATGCAACGCTCGACGATGGATTCAAAGAGCTGGCGCAAGATGTCGCTCTCGCGAAAGCGGCCATGCCGGTTCTTGGAAAACGTCGAATGGTCTGGGACTTTGCCGTCCAGGCCGAGGCGGCAGAACCAGCGATAGGCGAGATTGAGATGCACTTCCTCGCACAGGCGGCGTTCCTACCGAATGCCCAGGCAATAGCCGACAAGAAGCATGCGGATCATCAGCTCCGGATCGACTGAAGGGCGGCCAGTGCTGCTGTAGAAGGGCTTTAACGCGGCGCGAACGCCTTCGAGATCGAGATGCCGATCGATCCCGCGCAATTGATGGTCCTTCGGCACATGATCGTCGAGGCAGAAATCATAAAAAAACCGAGCGGCTGCTGTCTGAGCTCCCATCATCGCCGCTTCTCCTGCAAATTAGCAGGAAAAGTGAATCACGACCCGTGGCGCCCGGCAACAATCGAGTTTTTCAACAGTATCCGCCATTTGCAGACCTTCGGCTACGCGCCGGAAGTCGGCAAGGCCAGGCTCATTGCGCCGGACAACCCATAGCCTTCTGCTTAGGTCGAATATGGCGGCATCTCAATTTTGGCCTTTGGTTGGATCTCCGCTTGCCTCAGTCGCAGAGAATTGATGACGACGCTGACTGATGACAGCGCCATCGCCGCGGCGGCGATCGTCGGCGATAAGAGTAGCCCGAAGGTCGGATAGAGCGCGCCGGCCGCAATGGGCACGCCCGCGACATTATAAATGAACGCAAAGAATAGATTCTCGCGGATGTTGCGCATCGTCATCTTGGAGAGGCGTCTGCCACGCATAATGCCCCGGAGATCGCCCTTCAACAAAGTCACTCCCGCGCTCTCGATCGCGACATCGGCGCCGGCACCCATGGCGATGCCGACATCGGCCGCGGCCAAGGCGGGGGCGTCATTCACGCCGTCTCCCGCCATGGCGACGATTCGACCCGCCTCGCGCAAGCGGGTCACGACTTTGCTCTTATCCTCGGGCAGGATCTCAGCTTCGATCTCGCCGATCCCCAAGCGCTTGGCGACCGCGCGCGCCGTTGTCCAGTTGTCGCCGGTGAGCATCACGACAGCGACGCCATCTTCGCGCAGCGATTGCAGCGCGCCTTCCGTCGTCGGTTTAATCGGATCCGCAATGGCAATGACGCCAGCAATCATTCCGTTGATCGCCACGAAGATCGCTGTCGCGCCGTCTTCCCGCAGGCGTTCAGCGTCGCTATCGAGCGGCGTCGCATCGACGCCGAGCTCCACGAGATATCGACGATTGCCGATCGCGACCGCTTTGCCTTCGACCCGGCCGATGACGCCCTTGCCCACGGGGGAATCGAAATCCGTCGCGCCCTTGAGCGCGAGCCCGCGCTCGGCTGCGGCCTGAACGATCGCCAACGCCAGCGGATGCTCGCTGCCGCGTTCAAGACTCGCCGCCGTCGCCAATAGATCGTTCTCTGCAATGCCCGCAACGACGCGGATGGCCGTGACGCGCGGCTTGCCTTCGGTGAGCGTCCCGGTCTTGTCCACCACCAGCGTGTCTATTTTTTCCAAGCGCTCCAGCGCCTCGGCGCTTTTTATCAGCACGCCCGACTGCGCGCCGCGTCCCACGCCGACCATGATCGACATCGGCGTCGCAAGACCGAGCGCGCAGGGGCAGGCGATGATGAGGACGGAAACGGCTGCAACTAGCCCAAAAGTCATACGTGGTTCCGGTCCCCACATCGCCCAGGCAAGAAATGCTAGAACGGCGACGAGAATGACGACGGGCACGAACCATCCCGCCACTTGATCGGCGAGGCGTTGTATTGGCGCGCGGCTTCGTTGCGCGGAAGCGACCATCTCGACAATCCTTGAGAGCACGGTGTCGTGGCCAACCTTCTCGGCGCGCATCACAAAGCCGCCAGTCTGATTGAGCGTGCCGCCAATGACGTTGTCGCCTGCAGTCTTGGTCACCGGCATTGATTCGCCGGTGACCATGGACTCATCGACCGAACTGCGGCCCTCGATGAGTTCGCCGTCCACAGGAACCTTTTCTCCTGGACGGACGCGCAGGCGCTCGCCGACCTTCACAAGATCCAGCACAATTTCTTCGTCGGATCCGTCAGCGTTAATCCGAGTCGCCAATTTTGGCGCGAGATCGAGGAGCGCGCGTATGGCGCCGCCGGTCTGTTCCCGTGCGCGCAATTCAAAAACTTGTCCAAGCAGAACGAGGACGGTGATCACCGCCGCCGCCTCGAAATAGATCGGGACAGAGCCGTCGATGTTACGAAATGCAGGTGGAAAAAGAGACGGCGCGAATGTTGCGGCGACGCTGTAAATCCAGGCGACGCCAGTTCCCATGGCAATGAGCGTGAACATATTCAGATTGCGTGTCACGAGCGACTGCGCGCCTCGAACAAAAAACGGCCAGCCAGCCCAGAGCACGACCGGGGTCGCCAAAATGAGCTGCAGCCAGTTCGACGCCTGCGGCGCTAGCAAATGATGCAGATTGAATAAATGGCCGCCCATCTCCAAGACGAGGACCGGCGTCGCCAACGCCAGCCCGATCCAGAACCGCCTAGTCATGTCGATGAGTTCGGCGTTCGGTTGGGCTTCATTTGAAGCGACCAGCGGCTCGAGCGTCATGCCGCAGATCGGACAATTTCCGGGTCCGATCTGACGAATCTGCGGGTGCATTGGGCATGTGTAGATGACGTTCGACGCGTGTGTCTCGCGTTCAGCCGCATCCTCGGTTGCGCCGCCGGCGCCGGCCGGCTCCGATCCCTCATGCGAGGCGTGATCATTCCGATGCTCCTGGGCCACGCGGTTCATCCTTCCTTGCGCCGTCAGAAGCGGCATCGCAATTGATCTAGGCGTCCCTTGCGCAAGGTCGATCGTCGTTGCTCGCGCGGTTACCTAAGGAACACGGTCCGACAGCAAATCGATAGTCGGACCGTTCCATTATTGTCGACGACAATTACCGTACGTCAGCTTCGCATTGAATATGCGTTCAATTACGAAGCTCTCTCCGTCAGCGACAGACCCACACCCATCTTCCATGATGGAGGTGCCAGCACACATTATGTCTGTGTTGACCGGGGGTGCTCCAATCACGATGCATGTGCCGGCCATGGCCGCCGGGGACCATTCCGTGAATCTGCGGGTCGTGCTCGTCCATGCCTTGCGCCATCGCGGGAACGGATAAGGACAGCATCGCCGCTAAGGCGATGGGGAGTCTAAGCATTGGTGTTCCTCCTCTGAAGATTGTTGTCATTACATTATGGAGCTGCGTGGATAGTTCCTTCCAACTCCTGTTTGACCTCTCCTATTTGAGACAGGCCAAACCCCTTGATCAGCGCATAGATCGCCGGAATGACAATGAGCGTCAGAGCCGTCGAAGACACCATGCCGCCAATCATCGGAACGGCGATACGCTGCATAACTTCTGATCCTGCGCCCGTGCTCCAGAGGATCGGCACAAGCCCCGCCATGATCGCGACAACCGTCATCATCTTCGGCCGCACGCGTTCGACAGCGCCGAGCATGATCGCCTCATGCAAATCAGCTCTCGTGAAAGCAGCGCGCGAGACGTTACGTGCAGTCCTGATTTCGCGCATCGCTTGATCGAGATAAATCAACATGACGACGCCGGTTTCGGCGGCCACGCCGGCGAGCGCGATGAATCCCACCGCCACCGCGACGGACATGTTGAAGTTCAACCACCACATCAGCCACACGCCGCCGACCAGCGCGAAGGGCAGCGACAGCATGACAATCAATGTCTCGGTCAAGCGGCGGAAGTTCAGATAGAGCAGCAGGAAAATGACGAGCAGCGTCAGGGGCACGACGATCCGCATGCGCGCGTCGGCCCGCTCCAGATATTCGAATTGGCCGCTCCAGGTGACATAAGAGCCGGGTGGGAACTCGATCGCTTCTGTGACTGATTTGCGCGCTTCCGTGACATAGCCGCCAAGATCGCGGTCCCGAATATCGACGAAAATATAGACCGCAAGCTGACCGTTTTCGGTGCGGATCGAAGTTGGACCACGAACGAGTTCGACCCTCGCCACCTCGCCGAGCGGAACCGTCCCACCGCCCGGCATGGCGATGAGCACTTCGCTGGCGATCGCCCTCGGATCAGAACGAAAGTCGCGCGGATAGCGCATAGTGACGCCATAGCGTTCACGCCCCTCGACGGTCGTGGTTATGGTCTCGCCGCCAAGAGCCGTCGCGATAACCTCTTGCAAGTCGCCGATCATGAGTCCGTAGCGCGCGAGCATCGCGCGGTCGGGAACAATATCGAGATAATAGCCGCCGATGACGCGTTCGGCGTAGGCGCTCGAAGTTCCGGGCACGCGCTTCAGGACCGACTCGACTTGACGCGCCAGCCCCTCCATTTGCGATAGATCGCGGCCGAAAATCTTGACGCCGATCGGCGTTCTGATCCCCGTCGCCAGCATGTCGATCCTGTTTCGGATCGGCATGGTCCAGGCGTTCGACACGCCGGGGAATTGCAGCGCCGCATCCATTTCCGCAATGAGCTTGTCGATGGTTATTCCAGAACGCCACTGATCCTTAGACTTCAATTGGATGACGGTCTCGGACATTTCGAGCGGCGCCGGATCGGTCGCAGTTGAGGCGCGCCCGGCCTTGCCATAGGCCGATTCAACCTCGGGGAAGGCTTTGATGATACGGTCCTGCCTTTGCAGGAGCTCGGCGGCCTTGGTGACCGAGAGCCCGGGCAGCGTCGTCGGCATATAAAGGAGCGCGCCCTCATTGAGAGTGGGCATGAATTCGGCTCCGAGCTGCCGCGCCGGAATGATGGTCAGCGCCAGCGCGCCGAGCGCCAGCAGAATCGTGGCGACCTTCGCTTTGAGCACCAAACGTATGATGGGCCGATAGAGCCAAATGAGCGCGCGATTAATGGGGTTCCTCGCCTCGGGAACGATTTTTCCGCGCACGAAGACGACCATCAGCGCCGGCACGAGCGTCACGGAAAGGAGCGCCGACGCCGCCATGGCGAACGTCTTAGTGAAGGCGAGCGGACTGAATAAACGTCCCTCTTGCGCTTCGAGCGTGAAGATCGGCAGGAACGAAACCGTAATGATCAACAGGCTGAAGAACAGTGCGGGGCCAACCTCGGTCGCAGCGTCGATTATAATCTCGACGCGCCGCTTATTGGGCGGTGCGCGCTCTAGATGCTTATGCGCGTTCTCAATCATAACGATGGCGGCGTCCACCATCGCGCCGATGGCGATGGCGATGCCGCCCAAACTCATAATGTTGGAGCCAATTCCCAGCGCCTTCATCGCGGCGAAAGCCATTAATACGCCAACGGGAAGCATGATGATGGCGACAAGTGCGCTGCGCACATGCATTAGAAAGACGACGCAGACGAGCGCGACAATGACGCCTTCTTCGACAAGTGTGCTCCTGAGCGTCTCGACGGCTGCATGAATGAGCTGAGAGCGGTCGTAAACCGAGACGATCTCAACGCCCTTGGGCAAACTTATCGCCATCTGCGCAAGGGCCGATTTGACATTGTCGATCACTGTGAGCGCATTGGCGCCATAACGCTGTAGCGCGATGCCGCTCGCAACCTCGCCCTCGCCATTGAGTTCGGTGACGCCACGCCGCTCGTCGGGGCCGAGTTCGACGCGCGCGACATCCTTCAGGAGAAGCGGCGTGCCGTTTTCGACGCGCAGGACAATACTTTCCAGGTCGCTCACGCTGCGCAGATAGCCTCGTCCACGCACAATGAATTCAAATTCGGAAAGCTCGACCGTGCGACCGCCTACATCGGCATTGCTGGCGCGGATGGCGCCGCGCACTTTCGACAGCGGAATGCCGAGCGCGCGCAGTCGGTTAGGATCGACAACGACATTATACTGCTTGACGAAGCCGCCGACGCTCGCGATCTCGGCGACGCCTTCGGCCTTGGCGAGGCCGTAGCGGATCGTCCAATCCTGGATCGAGCGCAATTCGGCGAGCGTCATATCCTTGGCGATGAGCGCATATTGATAGACCCAGCCGACGCCCGTCGCGTCGGGACCGAGAACTGGCGTCACGCCCGCCGGCAATCTCTTACTCGCCGCGCTCAAATATTCGAGGACGCGCGAGCGCGCCCAATAAATGTCGACGCCATCCTCGAAGATGACGTAGACGAAGGATACGCCGAAGAATGAAAATCCGCGCACCACTTTGGAGCGCGGAACGGTCAACATCGAACTGGTGAGCGGATAAGTGACTTGATCCTCGACGACTTGCGGCGCCTGACCGGGATATTCGGTGTAGACGATCGCTTGCACGTCGGAGAGATCGGGAATGGCGTCGAGCGGCAGTGTGCGCAAGGCATAGACGCCGCCTGCGACCGCGAAGGCAGCGCCCACGAATATGAGCAAAAGGTTGCGCGCCGACCAGGCGATGAGACGCGCAATCACTTGCCCGCCTCCCCTTGGTCGAGAGCTCGTAACGCCGCCTTCAAATTGCTTTCGGCGTCGATGAGGAAGTTCGCGGCCGTGACGACGCGTTCGTTTTCGTTCACACCGCTCTTGATTTCGACGAAGCCTTCGCCACGCCGACCGATCTTGACTTCGCGTGGCTCGAAGCGCCCTTCGCCCTTGTCGACAATCGCCACTTGCCGCTTCCCGGTGTCGATGACCGCGCTTTCTGGCGCCGTTAGCACTTTTTCGTTGCCGCCGGCTGCGATCTCGACCTCGGCGTACATGTCTCCCCGCAGCAACCCATCGAGGTTCGGCAGTTCGATCCTGACGCGCGCCGTGCGCGTCTCCATGTTGAGATGGGGATAAATTAGCGCGACTTGTCCCTTAAAGGATCGATCGGAATACGCCCTTGGCCGCACGTCGACCTTTTGTCCGGGCGCAATCAAGGCGATGTCCCGCTCGGCGATGTCAGCCAAGACCCAGACCACGGAATGATCGACGATGCGAAACAGAATGTCCCCAGGCGCGGCGCGCATGCCGTTAATCGCCGCCCGCTCCAGGACATGACCGTCTTGCGGCGCCGGCCATGCAATCACACGTGGAACGCTGCGGGCGCGCCCGATCACGGCGATGGCGCTTTCGTCGAGGCCGAGATTGACGAGCCGCCGCTTGGCTCCCTCCAGACGCTGGGCGTCGATCCCGCCGCCACGCCGCATGTTGAGGACGGCGACATATTCGGCGGCTGCGCTCGAAAGATTCGGCCCATACACGCGCATCAGCGTCTGGCCCTTGCGAACGTAATCGCCCTCCGCAAACCTCCCGACCGATTCGATGAAGCCTTCGAAGCGCAGGGAGACGATCGAGATACGGCGCGGGTCGAACTCGATCCTGCCCGTCGCTCGAACTGGGACGTTCAGCGTCCGACGCTCGACGGGTTCGGAGCGAACGCCGGTCTTTTGCAGCTTTCCGGGACTGATCGTGATGGTCGCGCCGTTCTCCGCCTCGTCCTCGTAGACCAGTATGTAATCCATTCCCATCGCGTCCTTCTTGGGAACGGGGGAAGTGTCGGGCAGGCCCATTGGATGGCGATAGAAGCGCACGCGCCGCTCGCCGCTCGCGACGGTCGCGGGAGGCGGCTTGTCTTCGAAGCTGATGTCCTCACCCGCACGCACCGGCAGATAATCTTTCCCTGCCGATGTCTTCTTGGGCGTCGAGGAATAGGCCGGGCGACCGTCGGGATCTCGGTAGTAAATGATAGGGCCAGTCGTTGCAGGCGCCTTGCCCGAGATGTTAGGCCCGGCGTCGCTAGGCGTTCCTGTAGGTGTGACCCATTTGAAGCGGCCCTCAAGCAGCCAAGCAAGGCTGGCCGCGACGACGACAAAGCCCAAAAGAATAACGATGTGACGGCGAGTCATAGAGAGCCTCCCGCCAGACGTTCAAGCTCGGCGTATCGGGCTTGCTCTTCGACTTTGAGCTTAAGGATTTCGAGTTCGATCGCTCGCAGGCGTCGTTCGGCTTCCAGAGACGTCGCCAAGTCCGCGGCTCCGGCCGCAAAGCCACTTCGCGCCGTCTCTACCGACAGGCGCGCCGGAATGAGCTGGCGTTGTTCGACAATCCGGATCGCCTTGCGCACCGCCTCCAGCCCGAACCACGCTTCGGCGACATCGCCGTCGAGCCGGATTCGGATGGCGTCGTAGCGCATCTGCGCAGCGCCGAGCCGCGAACTGGCGGCGCGCTGTTCGGCGTCTTTCGCTTCATACTGCAGCGGCACCTTGAATCCGAGCATGAACATGCCGCTATTGTCGCCGGTGGGACGCTGCACGAAATTCGCGCCAACGGTGACGTTTGGGTAGTAATTCAGGTCCGTGAGTTCTTTAGTTCCGGTCGCCGCGCGAACCTGCGCGCTCGTCGCGGCGAGCGCTGGATTGGCGACTCTCGCGAGCTCCTGAACGCCGGCGAGCGTCAGCTTTGTTTTCAGCGGCCGAAAGCCTCTGGGCATAGCGAGCAGCTCTTGGGAGCCGCGACCGATCAGGGCGTTTAAGCGAGCGGAGGCGGACTTTGCCTCGCCTTGACGGCGCGCGACTTCTGCTTCAGCCGTCGCCGCCTCGATCTCGGCCTTGATCACTTCCTGCTGGTCGACCGAGCTCGCGCCATAACGCAAGCGCAGGAGCGCAAGAATTTCGTCGAGCCGGCGCTTTAATCCAAGCGAAAGGTCGATCGCCCGATGCGCGGCGCCGTATTGCGCATAGGCGGTTTTAACGCGGGCGATCAAATCCGTGTCTGCCGCGCGGCTCTGATGCCTCGCGGCATCGGCGTCGGCCTCTGCGACGCCGCGCTCCAGATCGAGTTTGCCCCAAAGTTTGAATTCCTGTTCGGCGCCGATCCAACGTTGGCCGACGCCGCGTCCATTCACGTCCCACGCTTGGAGCGTGACTGTCGGATCGGCGAGGACGCCAGCCGCGCCCACTTTATGCGCTGCCGCATCGGCATCCAGCACGGCCGCCGCCAGTTCGGGGCTTAGCTGCTTTGCAAGGGCGACAACGCTTTCGACGGAGGCGCCAGGCAGCTGACGCCGCTCGACTTGACGATCTTGCGCTTCGACCTGAAACAACCATGACGCCGTGACTGCGCCGATCATAGCGAGTCGACACATTTGGCTCGCCGGCCTCATGGCAAAGCCTTCAGCATCAGCTTGCTTTGGAGGGTGCCGTTTTCGCCTTGCAGCTTGGCTGCCAACGATAGCCGCCATCTGCCAGCCATGGTTAGCGCCGTCTTAAATCGGTAAACGCCACGCTCCACACTCGCCAGACGCTCGATGTCAGTCGTCATCATCTCCATGCCGTCAGGCGCCATGTCGAGCCGAGTCGCGAATATTACCGCATCAGGAACAAGCTTGCCGTCGGGTTTGTGAATAAGGCGCACCGAAACGATTGCGTCACCCTTCTTGATTTCCTGTTCAACAAGAGTGAATTCGTAATCGTCGATGTTGGCGCGGGCCACCGGCGCCACTCCCAACGCGGCGAGCACGAGCAGCGCGAATAAGCGCGCATTGCCCAAAGTCGCGAGAATCATCAGACTCTCTCCATGTCCCTCTAGTTCGTCTGATCGGCGTGCGAATCGCAGCGGCGATCGGTTCCGATTGAAAGCGTCGTCTGCCTCAGCCGATGCTGGGTTTCGCGGGAATTGATCGCGGATATCGAACTCCCGTCGAGTCAGTCGGCGGTCATTTGAACCGCGACTAACGGCGCATCTGCGAGCGACTGGACTTTCGACGTTAGGCGATAGGAGGTCGGAGGGCTGGCGGGCTTCGTAATCTGCCGCGCTCAATGTCGTCGGAGGGGATTAGCGAAGGCGCAAACGCCCAAAGAGCGGCATCAACGAACGGTTGAAACTGCGGAAGCGTTGCCTGACTCGGCCCGCACAGGACATCACTGCACACGGGGAGTGCTGCGCCATCATCGCCGTGGTCGGCGGGACAATCGACCATGCCCATTTCAATGCAGGCGTGGTTCATCTTCGCGGCAAAAGCTCCGCCAACTCCAGCCAAAGCTGTAGCGAGAACAAGCGCAGAGATAATAAGGCGAAAGCAGCGGCGCATTGTTTCTACCGTCATGGCAGCAGCTTACCACGACGGACGTCATGCCCCAATCCGTTTTTTGATTGCCGGCCCAGGGACGGGAACCGCAATGTTCGACTTAAGTGAGCCAAAATCAGCCCCCAAAAGTCTAGTCAGATTTTGTCCCCGCGGGCGGCGGGGGATCTAATCTATTTCGTGCCCTGCTTTGCGGGCGCTGAGGTGGGTTGGGTCGGCGCTGATGGAGGCGCGCATGCTACTACCTTCCTCATCCGATACCAACCGCATCACTCGCCCGTGGAACAAAGGGTGCCTGCTGGGCCAAAAGCGCCCGCTGCGGCCAAAGGATGTCTGGACCATTCGGGTCCGTTTACAGATTGAAAGCCGCAAGCGCGATCTCGCAATGTTCAATCTCGCTATCGACAGCAAGCTGAGAGGATGCGATCTCGTGCGCTTGCAAGTGAATGACGTTTGCGCGGGCGGCAGAGTTCGCGATCGTGCGGTCGTGATTCAGAAGAAAACTGGCCGTTCTGTGCAATTCGAGCTGACCGAGCAAACGCGATTATCAGTCCAGGAATGGCTGGATCGGCGTTGAGTAGCCAACAGCGGATATGTTTTCCCTAGCCGATCTGCGAAACATCCTCATATTTCGACTCGGCAATATGCTCGCATTGTGAAGAAGTGGGTGGCGAGCGCAGGGCTCGATAGCTCGGCCTACGGAACGCACTCCATGCGCAGGACGAAGGCTGCTCAAATTTACAAAAAGACGGGAAATTTGCGTGCCGTCCAACTCCTGTTGGGTCACACTAAACTGGAGAGCACGGTCCGCTATCTCGGAATCGAGGTCGACGATGCTCTTAGCATTTCAGAGCAAGTAGAACTCTGAGGCAACAGGCGACTCGGACTAGCCAATTGCCATGGCCGCGTCGCACCATAAGCGGACGTTCGGTCTTATGTGACCGGCGCAGGGTGTGATGGCAGTGCCGGTTCATTGAGGCGACGAAATGAGGCTGTCAGCTCCTGGCGGCCACATGGACTGTATCGAGAGCTGCGCGCAATCCACGCGCCAGTTTCACAGCGTCGTCATTCGCCCAGAAGTGCACGAAAAAGAGCCGCGGCTCGTCATCGAGCATGTGGTTGTGGAGCGCCGTGACCTCGATCCCGTACGCCTCAAGGGTCTTCAGCAGCGGCTCCACCTCTTTCGCCGTCGCAACAAAATCCCCGCTGATGGCGGCTTTGCCGTCGCCAGTAGGTTCGAAATTGATGGCGATGGCGGTTCCCATGGCGGGAGCGACCGTCATTCCCCCCGCTCGAATTTGCTCAGCCTTGGGGATGCTGAACTGAAGCACGCCGCCGTTGTTTCTCCCCGGAAACCCGAGGACATTATCAACCTCCGCCGCATCAAAGCCAAGCTTGGGGGGCTCGCCAGCCGGAGCCGCGGGCGGCTCAAAAGGCGTTTTTGTTTCCGCGAGCGCCTCCCGAACCACCGCAGCGAGTTTCGCCGGGTCGCCGTGCGCGCCGACGTGCATATAGAAAGTTGCGGGGCTGGCACGCAGGAGGTGGTTATGGACGGCCGTCACCTGGACGCCGTTGGCGAGTAGCGACCGCAAAACGGGATTCACCTCGGTTTCAGTCACCACCAGGTCGCCCATCATCATGGCCGTATGTCCGGTTGGCTCGAAGGCAATCCAACCGCCGAGGGCGAGACCGGGCTTGATGCTGACGCCGTCGAGGGTGACGTGAAGATCGCTGCGCGGGAGAGCGTATTTGTGCACGCTTCCAGAGACAGCGGCCTTCTTGCCGATCGCGGCGTCAACCTGCGACCAGTCGGTTTCAGCTACAGCAACAGACGCGGGCAAGAGCAGACATATTGTGCAGAGAGTGGCTTGCGGCCTCTGTTTCATGGCGTTCTCCCTTTCCGCCGAAAGTCTAAATCGCTCCTACGAGAAACAGCCCTATTCCCGCCAGGCAGGAACCCGCCAAGGTCTGGAGCACGCCGACACGAAGCCGGAAGATCGCCATCGCCGCAGCGACCGAGAGGGCGAGACTCCAGAAATCCACGCTTGCGAGCACGGGCGCGTCAAAAGACAGCCCATAGCCGGCCACGGCGACCGTCTTGCGAAAGATGGCGTGGATCGCAAACCAGATAGCGAGGTTCAGGATGACGCCGACGACGGCGGCGGTGATCGCCGCCAATGCGCCGGAGAGCGCCTTGTTGGAGCGGATTTTTTCGATGTATGGCGCGCCGAGAAATATCCAGAGAAAGCAGGGCGCGAAGGTGACCCAGCTTGCGAGCAACCCGCCGAGCATTCCTGCCAGAAGCGGCGGCAAGTCGCCTGGCGAGCGAAACGCCGCCATAAAGCCCACGAACTGCAAGACCATGACCAGCGGGCCAGGCGTCGTTTCCGCCATGCCGAGTCCATTGAGCATCTCCGCAGGCGTCAGCCAGTGATAGGTCTCGACCGCCCGTTGCGCGACATAGGCGAGGACCGCGTAGGCTCCGCCAAAGCTCACGACAGCCATTTTGCTGAAGAACACCGCGATCTGGGAGAAGACGTTCCCCTGACCGGCGACAAACAGGATCGCAACAACCGGGATGAGCCAGACCGCCAACCAGATCAGCCCGATTTGCAGCGCCCGCTTACCCGAAGGGTGGGCGTGAACGGGCGTGCCATCGCCTAGAACACTTTCGCCGTCCTCATGCGCCGCCCCATGTCCGACTGACACGAAGGCGGGATTCCCGCGCGCCGCGCTGACGTAACCGAGCAAGGCCGATGCAAGGATGAGCGCAGGGAACGGCAAGGCGAAGAAGAAAATGCCGACGAATGAGGCGGCGGCCAGAAGCTGCATCGCCGGAGATTTGAGCCCGCGCTTGCCGATCCGCGCGACAGCTTCGATGACAATGGCGAGAACGGCGGCCTTCAACCCGAAGAACAATCCGCCCACGATCCCGACATTCCCCCAGCGCGCGTAAATGATGCTGAGCGCCATGATCGAGATGACGCCGGGGAGAATGAACAGCCCGCCCGCAACGAGGCCGCCGACGGTGCGATGCATGAGCCAGCCGATATAGGTGGCGAGTTGCTGAGCCTCGGGGCCGGGCAACAGCATGCAGTAGTTGAGGGCGTGCAAGAAGCGGCTCTCGGGAACCCACTTCCTCTCATCGACAACAATTCTGTGCATCACCGCAATCTGTCCGGCAGGTCCGCCGAAGCTCAGCAAAGCAATGCGCGCCCAGACACGAGAGGCTTCAGCGAGGGATACGCCATGATCGTGGGCGGTAGTTTGAATATGGACGTTCACGACGCTTTTCCGGATTTGGTGGCAGGCCAATTATGGGCTTCATCAGTCGCATCACGACACCAGCGATAAAAGGCGTCGTAGAGCGCCATCCCGGCTTTGAGCTGTTCGAGATCATCCGCATACATGCGGGATTGACCGAGCGACGCCGCGAGCAGCCCCGCTGCTTCAGGGGCAAGATCGAGGCGCGCCGTATCCGCTCCACGCACGATGACCGCAAGCCTTTGTAGCGGCTCTATCGCTAGGCCCCATTCCTCGAGCATGGTGTCGAAGGTGCAACGTTCACCTCTGTGACTCCAAAAAGCGCCTTCTATATCGAATGGCGCACCGCCAAAGCGTTCCGTAACGGCGGACACCTCTGCTGGCGCGACGAAAAGAAAGATAGCCGCGGGATCGAGAAACCGGCGAATGAGCCATGGGCAGGCAATACGATCAACCTTCGGGCGTGAGCGTGTGACCCAGATCGTTCGCCCGAAGGCATCGCGCTGAGGCACTTTTGAAGACGGAATGAGCGGGCCGCCTGACTTTACCCAGGCCAAGTGCCCGCCAGCTAGCACGTCGGAGGAACTTGCGCCTGCATGACGAAGCCATGCGGCGACTCCTTCGCTGACCTGTTCGCCACACGGATCGATGACGATGGACGGGCGACCGACGAACTCCGAAGCCCAGTCCGAGACAGATTCGGGACGGCGGCGCGAAGCGCCGGGCGGAAAGCGCGGATCGGCATCATAGTCCCCATCAGTCCTCACATCGATGAGGGCTGGGCAATGCGGGACGCCGATGAGACGCGCAAGCTTGTCGGGAGAGATCGAGTTGATTGACGACATGGTGCGCCCTTGGTGGAAAACCCGGACGCGATTCTTGGGCATGTCGCCTCGTGGGGAGATCGCTTCCCCATGGGACGACAATCCGCCGCCTTGGCGTTAAAAGTCAAGGCCGGTTTCGACACTCCGCTTTTGTGCGAAAATCAAGACTTCGGATAATGCGGTTACGCTAAAGATTAGCGGATTGCGCGCCGCAAAGGATACGACTGAGGCGCAGTTTCTCTGGCGCTCGACTCGATCGTAAAGGTCCGCAATGGGTCAAGGTGAGCCCTCGAGGGAGAGCATCGGGAACGTCTGCTTTCTTCGAACTCCGTCATTGCAAGTGATTAACTAGCCGGCGCAGAAGATGCTCCCGTGTGACGCGCCGCAAATCATCGTTGAAATCCTTTTCTGTTGAAACAAACGTTTGCACTTTGACGCCGTCTGCTTTGGCCTCGTCAGCAAGCTTGTGCGCGGCGTTTTGTCCGGCGCGATCATTGTCTGCGGCGACGATCAGGCGACGCATCCCGGCCGGAATTTTCCACGCCGCGAGATGCCCCGCCGAAAGCGCCGCGACCATTGGGAGATGTGGCATTGCGCTCTTGAGCGAAAGCACGGTTTCGATTCCTTCGCCGATGATCGCGAATTCTTCGACAACTCCAAAGCGCACGCCATTGCCGAGAATGGCGCCGAGCGCGCGGCGCGGCGACGCGACCTTTGCTTTTGCGTTCCGCACGGGGTCGAGGAACGTCCGATGAATGCCTGTGATCGCGCCGCTGTTGTCGGTGACGGCGGCGACGAGGGCCGGCAATTTGCGCGACGGCGAATTGCGGCTCTCGCGATAAATCAGCGCCGGGTGATAGCGCAGTGGCGCGTTGCTCAAATCAGCGGTGATTTTTCGCGCGCGCAGATAGGCCTCGGCTTTTGTGCCGATGATCGGCTGCGACGCCGCCCAAATTTTGCGGGCGAACGCGATCGTGTCGCATGCCTCTGAATTCCGACCGCGACTCTCGGTCGTCGTCTCGCGCGGCGCGACCAAGAAGCGCCGCGCCTCGTCGAGCGTGTCGCGGAAGGACGTAAGCCCTTCTCGTTCCCGGATGAGATCGAGAAGGTCGCCATGTTGGTCCGTCGCGCCATCCGTCCACTTTCCACGCGCGCCCTTGCCGGAGAGCGGCCCTTTGAGCCGCACATAAAGACTGCGGCCCGCATTGTTGTTGACGTCGCCAACGATCCAGTAATTGCCGCATCGACGACCGTTCGACAGATAATGTTTGCAAACGGCCTCGACATGTTCGGCGAGGCTGCTGGACAGAGTCCGGGCCGGGCTTTCCATCATCGCTTCCCGCATTACGAATTGACGCGGGTCGCGGGCGCGACGCGGAGCAGCGGATAGAGGGCAAGAAGTCTCTCGACGATTTTTGAAACCTCATCGCCCAGCGGAGCGAAGAGCCGTAGCTTCCAGGCGATGATCTCGGAGACGAGACCCTGCGCTTTCAGGCGCTCGACCATCGTGTCGGAGAAGCCTGTGAGTTCGAGCCGATGCCGGTTCATCACGAGCGCACGCTTGAGCACCAGCCCGTCAGTCAGGACGAGGCTCGCGCCATCTTGCATGACCGCCGCAATGGCGGCGGGTGGCGCGAGGGCAGGCGCGCCGGCGCCCGTCGCCTCAAGGAGCATAGCGGCGCTTGCCGGCGAGACGAGCCGGCCAATGACCCGTTCGCGCTGATCGGTCTGCAGGCGATAGACCCGCGCGGCCTCGTCGGGGAACCTATTCCAGACCGGCAGCAGGAGGCCGGTCACGATATGGAACGTGCTCTCGGTCAGTTCGGGAAGGGAGGCGGCCTCGCTCTCCCATGCCCGCTGAAATTCTTCTGAAGATGCATCGCGCCAATGCGAGCGCTCCAGCGCCTCAACCGTGATCACATCGGCATGGGCAGGCCGCAGCAGCCGAACGCGTGGTACGACCGAGCCGTCATCCTGCATCAACGCGGACGCCGGCAGCTTCACCGCCGCGCGGCCCGACTGGTCGTTGATCATCAGTCGCAACTTTTGCGCAGCCGTCGCATAGCCGAGCGCCGCGTCGAGCGTCGTGATCCGCGTCTTATCCTTGCGCAGGATGGTCAAGAGCTGCGTTTCCGCGCCGCTCCCGCCATGGACGGCGATGGTCTGGCGATTATTGACGACGAGGCTTTCCGCCATCAGCGTTTCTACGCCGACATCGAAGACGCCGGCCTCGATCGCCGCCTCGATTTGCGCCGCCATCAGCCCCTCGAACACGTCGAAGAGAAGATTCTGCAACGCGATCGGCAGTGCGAGGATGCGGTTGAGGAAAGTCGAAATCGGCGGCAGCTCCTCCTTGAGGCTGCCGTCCTGATCGGTGAGATCGAGGCCGGTCGCTTCCGTAAAGCCCGTCAGCGAGCAGCCTTCGACCTTGCCGGCGAAGACGAGCTGATACAGCCGGCGCAACGCCGCGCGACCGTAAGGGGATTCGAGATTGTCCTCCGGCCGGAACAGGCCCTGACCTCCTGTCTGGCGCTGGCCGCGCGTGATGGCGCCGAGCGTGTCGAGCCGACGGGCGATCGTCGAGAGAAAGCGCTTTTCTCCTTTCACGTTGGTCGCGACCGGCCGGAACAATGGCGGCTGCGCTTGATTGGTGCGGTTGGTGCGCCCTAAGCCCTGAATGGCGTTATCCGCCTTCCAGCCGGGTTCGAGCAGATAGTGGACGCGCAGGCGCTGGTTCCTGGCGCTCCGCTCGGCGTGATAGGAGCGGCCCGTGCCGCCGGCATCGGAAAAAACGAGGATGCGCTTCTCGTCATCCATGAAGGCCTGCGTTTCACCAAGATTGGCGGAGGCCGGCCGGTTCTCGACGCAAAGCCGGTCGGAGCCATCGGCGTTGGTCTTGCGCACGATCCGCCTTGAGCGGCCGGTGACCTCGGCCACTATATCCGTCCCGAAACGCTGAACAATCTGGTCGAGCGCGCCCTGCACGGCGGGCAGCGCCGCGAGATGCTCGATCAGACGATCCCGTCGTTCCATCGCCTCGCGCGACTGGACCGGATTGCCGTGCTCGTCGATTACCGGGCGCGAGTGAAGATCGCCATTCTCGTCGGAATAGACTTCAAAAAGCTGTGTCGGGAAAGAATGGGCGAGGTAGTCGAGGACATATTCGCGCGGGGTGATATCGCAGGAAAGATCGCCCCATTCCGAGGACGGGATTTCCGCAAGGCGGCGCTCCATCAAGGCTTCGCTGGTCGAGACGATCTGGATGACGGCGCTATGGCCGGCTTCCAAATCGCGCTCGATCGACGCGATGAGGCTTGGGACCTTCATCGCCGTGATCAGATGATTGAAGAAGCGCTGCTTGTTGGATTCGAAAGCCGAACGCGCCGCGGCCTTGGCGTTACGATTATAGGCCCTGCCGCCTTCACCGGTGATGTTCGCCGCCTCCAGCGCCGCGGTCAGATTATTGTGAATGATCTCGAATGCGCCGGCATAGGCGTCATAGATACGGATTTGCTCCACTGAGAGCGGATGCTCCAGCATCTCGACCTCGACCCCCGCATAAGAGAGGGCGCGCGACGCATAGAGACCGAGGCTTTTCAGATCGCGCGCCAGCACCTCCATGGCGGCGATGCCGCCCGCCTCCATCGCCACGACGAAATCGGCGCGCGTCGCGAAGGGCATGTCGGTCGAGTCCCAGAGGCCGAGACGCGTCGCATAAGCGAGATTGGCGACCGTCGTCGCCCCGGTCGCCGAGACATAGAGGACACGCGCGCCGGGCAGGGCGTTCTGTAATCTCAATCCGGCGCGGCCCTGCTGCGAGGCGGTCTTCTCGCCGCGCTCGCCCTTGTCGCCCGCCGCATTGGCGAGCGCATGCGCCTCGTCGAAGACGATGACGCCGTCGAAATCGGCGCCTAACCAGTCGATGATCTGTGACAGACGCGACGCCTTAACCGCGCCATCGCGGCCTTGCCGTTCATCCGAGCGCAGGGTTGCATAGGTCGTAAAGAGAATGCCCTCAGAGAGCTTGATCGGCGCGCCCTGCTTGAAGCGGGACTGCGGAACGATCTGCAGCTTCTCCTGGCCAAGCGCGGACCAATCGCGCTGCGCGTCCTCACACAGCTTGTCTGATTTCGAGATCCAGAGCGCCTGGCGACGGCCCTTCAGCCAATTGTCGAGGACGACGCCCGCGACCTGACGTCCTTTACCGGCGCCGGTGCCGTCGCCAAGATAATAGCCGCGGCGAAAGCGGACCGCCTTCTCGGCGTCATCCGGCGCGACGGAGACCGTGTCAAAACTTTCAGTGACGAGGAAGGCGCCGGCGAGAAGGTCGCTATGGGCTTCGCCGGCATAGATGACGCTCTCAAGCTGCGCGTCCGAAAGGCGCCCAGACTCGATCACGCTCTTTGGCAGATGCGGTCGATAGCTGGGCTTTGGCGGCGCGACCGACGCCATGGCGGCGGATTGAACGAGCGTCGTCGGATGCGGCTTCGCGCCGTCAATTGAGATCGACTGCACCGCATAGGGCTCATAGAGCCCGGCGCTGAGCGCGCCGCCCTCGGGCGCTTTCCAGTCGCGACACTCATAGGCGAGTTCGACGATCTCCGCGCGCGGGCTAGGGGAGGGAAGAGCGACGGCGTTGCGATGCGCTGACTCCGCAAAGGCGAGACGCGGCGCGGCGCGGCGCGGTTCAATGATCGGCGTGAAACGCTTCGCGGTCGAACGGACGCCTACCTGGATAGGCTTATCGCTATAGCCAACCGCGGCAGCAAGAGACGCGCAGGGCGGAATTTCGCGCTGCACCTGCGCGAGCAATTCCGAGAGATCGGCGACCGGACCGAGGCCCGCGACTAATTCTTTCGGGTTCTCCGAGGGCGTTTTGTCGAAGACCGAAAGCCGGCTTTCGACGCTCGTCCCATGCCGCGCGAAAAATCCGCGCGCGAGCGAGGCCGTGAACACCAGCCGGCCCTGTTCCTGCAAGCGTTCGAAGCTTCGACGCCAGCTGTTCGCGGTCGGGGAGAAATTCTCACCCGTGATGGCGACGAGGCGTCCGCCATTTTGAAGGCGCGCGAGAGAAGCGCGGATATGCTCGAAAGTCGCCGCGGCGTGCCGTCCCTCGATCAAGGGCGACGCGGAGAAGGGCGGGTTCATCAAGACGACGCTGGGAACCAGATCGGCGTCGAGACGATCGTGGAGCTGCGCGCCGTCGATGCGGCTGAGCGGCGCTTCAGGAAATAGACGTTTCAGGAGATCGGCGCGCGTCTCTCCCCATTCATTGAGGATGAGTTTCGCGCCGGCGCGTTCGGCCTGGATGGCCAACATCCCCGTGCCGGCGGAAGGCTCAAGCACGACATCGCCCGGAACGATCCCCGCCGCGATGCTCGCGACATAGGCGAATTCCAGCGGCGTCGAGAATTGCTGCAGCGCTTGGGCTTCCTCCGAGCGGCGCGTTTCGCTCGGCAGCAGCGCGGCGATTTTCTTGAGCATCGCGAGAATGCGCGCCGGATCATTGGCAGTCCGCACAGCCATTGCTGGCCCATAGCGACGCAGGAACGAAACCTGCGCCGCCTCAACCGCCTCGTAGGCGCCCTTCCAGCTCCAGGCGCCTTGCGCATCGCTCGCGCCGAACGCGCCTTCCATTGCCGCGCGCAGGGCAGGGGCGTCGATGACGCGTCCCTTTGCAAGGTGCGTGACGAGCGTCTGCGCCGCCATCATCAGCGCATGCGGCTTGTCTGTCGAAATGAAGGAAAGTTCGGCTTGTTGGCGGGGCGTAGCGGCGAGGATCGGGCTCATCGAGTGTCTCCGGGATTGTGACCAGCCCGGGACGCTCTCTCTTTGCGCCTCCCGGGCTCGCCCTCCCGGCCAAGCCCTCTTGCTCTTTTCTCCCCCGCCGCCGCGCCGACGATCAGCGCCATGACGCCGCCGCCAATCCGTCAGGACGACCACGCGGATTTTTGTGTTGCTTGACTGCGCCGCGCGGCGGCGTTCGCGCGACAGCGCGCGCGCCAGGCTATGGCGTAAGGCCGATCCGTCGGCGTCAGCAGATCCAGAATGTCCTCGGGGCAGTCGCTCTCGCAGGGCCCCATGTGCTCGGTCATATCTTTGTATCCGAACACGAAGCCTTCGGCGTCGCGCGGGTTGTAGTCGGTGAGGCAGACGAACGCGAAGACGGCGCTCTCGCCGCCGTTGCGGCGCTGTTGCTCGACGGCGGCGTAATAGGTGTCGCCAAGGAGCGTTGAGCGCAGGATCTTTGATCGGCCTTCCGCATTCTCGAAGGTGAATTGCGCGTCGAGATACTCACGCGGTCCTGCGTGACCGCCAAGCGATTGCATATAGAGCCAGCCCATGGCGGCGCCTTTCAAAAATGGAAGGAGGACGCGCGCGCCAGTGCGCGCGCGACGGTGTCGGAAGACAGAAATTCAGGGCGCGACGAATGCGCGTCTCGAGCGGACGCGCCGAACGTCAGCATCGACGCGGCAGCCGCGGAGGAGGGCGGGACAGCCCGCGCCATCCCGCGTCCAGCATCATTCCGCGGCCGTGGCGTGCGGTTCCTCTTCCTCAGCGTCGGGCAGAGCCGCGTCGTCATCATCGCCGAGAAAATCCGGCAAGGCGTCGCTTTCCTCCGTTTGGACGATTTGCGCGTCGGCCGCCTGCGTTGACGCGCCGCGCAGGGGCTCGGGCAGCCAGCCGGTTCCCTGAAGCAGGCGCTCCGCTTCGACAGCCATGTCGGATTTTTTCAGATGATCGATCATCTGCGCCGTCGCTTCGCCCTTCGCTTCGCGCACCGCCGCCAGGATCCGCGCCTTGGTGACCTTGCCGAAATAGCTCTCAACCGTCGGCGTCCAATGCGCGCTCATATCGAGTCCGACATGTTCGGCCAGTCGATCGGCGTGATCCAGTGGCTTTGAGCGACGTTCGTGTGGAAGCTGCAGCGCGTTGACGCTCTGGCCGACACAAAAGGCGAAAAGCCCGGCCGTCGACTCGCGATCCGCTTTGACCAGCCAGTCCCAGAGATCGTCCGATTTCTTGGGCAATCGCAATTGCCAATGGCCCTGCGCCTCATCATGTGCCCGCGCCGTAACGCTATCGGCGAGGCCGGAAGTATAGCCGCCGAGTAGCGCGGATTTGGCGTCGATCTCCACGCAGCCGTCGAAGCGACCGGAAGAGTAAAAGCTCTTCAGCGCCAGCGCATGGGTCGCCGCGAGAAACGCCGCCTCCGGATCATTGGCGAGGGCGACGCGCAGAGCCAGCGTGCGGTGCGCGGTGAGGTCGCTCATCAATCGGTCGGAGAGTTTTGACGAGACTTCCGTCTCGTCCCGGTCGGCCGCGGTTTCATAAGGGTTGCGGACTGCGCCGTCGCCCGCAGGCTTTGGGGCGACCACAGATCCCCTGGGTTCGCCAGCGGCCGGCGCGCCGGCGGGCTCCTCATCTTCGGGACGGACAAAGCCGCGCTCGACCTTCAGGGTGCCGTCATAGTCGATGCTGACAAAAATCCCGGCGCGCGGGAGTTCGGTCGGATCGTAGATGGCCGGTCGCTCGTCAACCGCCGCGATTTCCTTTTCGAGTTCCGCGAGCCTGCGGTCGACCTCTTCGGGAAGATCTTCCGCGCCCTCGTGCTCATCCGACAGCGCGTCATATTCGGCGAGCGCGGCGTCGTAACGCGCCTTCTGCTCCTCCGAGATCTGCGCAAATGTCGCCGGCAGCCGCCGCAGCCCATTCGTGTGACCATAGGGGAAATCGATCGCGATCTGCGACCATTTCCAGCCTTCGGCGCGCAGCGCGTCGGCAGCTTCCGCGAGCTTCTCCCGTGCGAGACGGTCGAGCAGCGCCACATCCTGCAGCCAGCCGCCGTGATCCTGCTGGAAGAGATCGCGAAGGACGACGCCGCCCGCCGCCTCATAGGCTTCAACGCCGACGAAGACCGCGCGCTTGTCACCGGCCTTCACCGCGCCTTCGGTCAGCAGGCGCCGGATCGTGTAGGGCTCCTTATTGTAGGACCGGCTGAGAGTCTCCCAAACTTCCTCCTGCCGCGCACGGTCGTCGGTGACGCAAAAGGCCATGAGCTGCTCGAGGCTCAATTCCTCGGCGACGTAAAGGTCGAGCAGTTTCTGGCTCGCCGCCGCGAGTTTCAGTCTCTGTCGCACCACCGGCGCGCCGACGAAAAACCGCGCGGCGATCTCGTCAATCGTGACGCCCTGATCCTGCAGATTCTTGAACGCCCGAAACTGATCGAGCGGATGCAGCGCCTGGCGCATCGTATTCTCTGCGAGGGAATCCTCTTCCTCGATCCCGTCGGTTTTCACGATGCAGGGGACGGGCGCGTTCTTCGCGAGGCGCTTCTGCTTGACGAGCGATTTAAGCGCCGCGAGACGTCGCCCGCCCGCGCTGACCGCGAATTGCCCTGTTTCGGCGCCCCCGTCGTCCAACACGGGCCGCACGCTCAACGACTGCAGCAGTCCACGCCTTACGATATCCTCGGCCAGATCCTCGACACTCACCCCCGCCTTGATCCGCCGCACATTCGCATCCGACGCCACAAGCTTGTCGAGCGCGATATCCCGCGCCGCCGTCAGAACAATCTTCGCCATGTCCCTGAACTCCGCGACGGATGGGCGAGAGCCTCTCTCACCCTGTTCTCCGTCGAAAAGCCCAAAGGGCTCTCTCGCTCTCAGGCCGCCGCCTCCCCGCCGCCGCAGCCGGGCACGTTCCGCACCTCGGCGCCCGCGCGCGCGTAAGCCTCGGCGACCGCGGCGAGCGGCGCATAGGAGAGCGCGCGCCAGGGCGGCAGATCGGCTGGCTTGCCGACCGCGATCATCGGACCAGGAACCGCGAGGTCCGCGACCTTTCCCAAATCGACCATGCGGCTATCGATCACGGGCAAGCCCGCCGCGATCGCCGCGGCTTTGACTGTCTCGCAGTCATAGCCGCTCAGCCAGCCGGCCTCGTAATGCAATGAAAACCCGCCTCTTCCGATACTGAGATGCCCACCTTCAGTGGCGAGGGCCTTGGCGATCGTCTCGGCGTAACTGTCGGTCATGAGCGCAACCTCCGCGACGGGCGCGCGGGAGCCTCTCTCTCGCTTTCCATCCCGTCGTGAAGCGCGCTCCCCGCTCTCGCTCTTTGGAAAAGCTTCGGCGAATGGCCCGGCGCGCGGCTGCGGGCGGCAGACTGTCCCGCGAGCGTGGCTTGACCGACGATGGTCCCGTTTTGGGTGCGCTGCGGCGCGACGCGCAAGCCGGCCAAGTCTAATAAACTGGCAAAAATTCCCGAATTGCCCTTGGCAGCCGCACGGGAATCTATGACAGTGCGCGGGCGGTTTCGTGAGTTTTTCGGGGCAAGATGGTCGGCAGCGGGCCAAAGCGGTCGCGTAAGGCTAATAAAGCGGGGGGTAAGGCTGAGGCGGATCGACGACGCCGGCTCATGGTCGTCACGATCGCTGATCGGCTCGATTCGCCTTATCTTGCAAACCTTGCGAACCGACTGATCGCCGAACACGCGGCAAGCGGCTTGTCGAAGCCGGAATTCGCCGAATTCGTCGGCATGTCAGGGTCGCAATTTCGCTATGTGCGTCGCCGGCTCGGGAACCCGTCCATCACGATGTTGGCGGAAATTTCGAAAAAGCTTCGCGTCCCGCTCTACGAGTTGCTCGAAGCCAAGCCGGTTCGCGATCGTAAGAATCCCTCCGGGGCGAAAATGGTCGAGACGATCGGCGCCGTCGTAAACGAGCGCTTCCGCAATAGCGGCCTGACCAAACAGGAATTTGCAAAATTTCTGAACGTTTCCCTACCGCAGCTCTACCTCATCACCGATGGCGTATCGAACCCGTCGCTGCTCGTGCTCGTCGAACTCGCGGAACGATTGGACATCAGCTTGTGGGAATTGCTCGGCGTCGAATCAGCACGCAAACCGGCGAGCGGCGCCAACCGCGCGGCGAAACCAAAAACTTCGCGAGTTGCGCGGCTTCCTGCTCAACGAGGAGCATAAGGAGCGAGCGCACAGGGTCCATTCCTTGGTTTGCGCCCCCAGCGCCCGCCTCGACGCCTTGTTGGGTCAGCGATTAGGTCTCCCGCGCGAGGCCGCGCATTCTGATGAGATATTCACCGCCGCCGCGCTCGCCCAAGGCCGGCCTCAGCCGCGCGGAGTCCTGTTCCCGAACCAACCCAAGACCGCCGCGATCAAGGCGCGGAGGCCCGTCGCATGGGGCGGTGCCTCCTGGGCTGGGGGCACATCCAGGCGATCCAGATACCGCCGAACGTCGAACATCGGGTCGCCGACAGCCCTCGCCGGATAGTGCGGGCAAGCCTTGCCGTGCCGCCGCGTCAGGCGGTCGGACGGGACGACCGTCCCCAGGTTGGCGTCGTAGGCAAAGTACGCGCTACGGGGCGGGTCTCCCATCCAGGGGCTCACCAGTTGCACGACCAGGCCCACGGCCGTCGACGCCAGCACGCCGTTCGGCCAGACGACCTGCGGCCTGCTGCCGGCGACGCCGTACCGCTGGGCCTCAGCCTTCAGTCGTTCATCGGTGACCAGCTGCAGGCATCGCAAGCAGGGCTCGCCGGGCATCGACAACACGACCTGGCCGCTAACCAGGCTTTGCCCCGAGCTCGGCAACGGTGTTACGTCCATGCCCATATCGATGTAGGGGATCATGAAGCGGCGGCAGAAGGCCTCGAGTTCGTCCTTCGAGCCGATATGATCGAGGCCGCCGACAATGATGTCGCAGCCCTTCAGAAGGTCACCAACATCCTGCCACTTGGCGCGGCGCATGACGATCCGCGCGTCCGGGTTCACCGCGCGGATCACCTGTGCGGCGATCTCCACCTTCGGGCGCTCAGCCTTCACGTCCTCCAGGGTGCCGCCGACCAGCCTGTTGAGATTGGTCAGGGTGATGATGTCGTCGTCGAGGAGGACGAAGCCGCCGATCCCAAGGTGGGCCAGCTGCTGGGCCACATGCGAGTTGCCGCCGCCCAGTCCGACCAGGCCGACGGTCGCCGCCGCCAGCCGCGCGTCACTGTTCGCGCCGAGGAAGCTTTGTCGATCAAGCCAGGTCATGGGCCCCCCATTCGCGCTGCATCGGCGCGTCGATACGCTGGAACTGGTCGATGGTCACCGGCGGCCGGTGGTTGGCCAGCCACAGGAGGCCGTGGGCGGCGTCGTTGCTTAGGACAAGCAGGCCGTGCGGCATACGCGGCGTGGTTTCGAAGAAACCGGGGACGAAGTCCTTGGCGCTGTTCAAGTCCACGCCGCTGAACCCTGGCTTGCCGTGGCCGCCGTGCGTGTGGACGTGCAACAGCGCCGCCGCAGGCCGGTAGGCCGACTGCACGGCCTTGCGCATGGCTGCCGAGCCGATCTTGGCTCCGACCTTGCGGTTGACCTCGTAGTCCTCATCCGCGACCGGCATGTAGTCGCGGACCGTTAGAAGCAGGCGGTCGCCGAGGTCGGCGGCGCCGGCCGTGAAGAAGCCCACGCGTTCGTAGGCGAAGGCGTGCGGCCGATGGAGGTCCTGGCGGACGGCGTCCAGCAGCCGGCCGTCGATCTTCAGATGTACCGTCATTGCAGCGGCCTCAAATGCGCGCCCAGGATCTCGTCCCAGCCGAGGCCGGGATCGACGCCGTTCCACGACATGGCGTGCCATGGCGCGCCGAGGATGTTGTGCGTGGTCCAGTTCTGGCCGCGGTTGGGGAAGGGCTTCGACAGGAAAAGGCGGGAGACGTAGCCGCTGTGCTGGCGGGGGCAGAGCAGGCCGTCGACCGTCTCCACCGCGCCCGCGTGCTGGACCCGCAACTCCGGAAGATGGACGAGCGGTTGCCCGCCATCTTCGTGGAGTTCGGCCCGACGGCAGATCCGGCGAAGCTTGCGCAGTTCTGACGCCGGGTCCCTCACGACGAGTGCCCCGCCGGCGGGTGCGAGGAGAACTCCATGCCCTCGCGGATCTTGATGTGCTCGCCCGGCTTCAGCTCGCGGAACTCGCCGTCCCGCTCAATCAGGTCGAGCAGGTAGCCAGCCGGGGCGGAGAACACCGCGATCAGCTGTTCGGTTGTGTAAACACCCCGTTCCAGCTCGAACGGCGCCTCCTTGTAGTAGACCGTCACCGTCTTGGGCGGGTTGCGCAGCATCAGCCGCTCCACACCCTTGCCGGCCAGGTCCACCTGGTCGTCGTCGTCGAGGACGACGTCGCCGTCCTCGTTGTCGAGCACGAGCACCCGCCCATCCTCAACCTTGGCCAGGAACTTGATGTGCTTGGCCGCCAGCTTCGCCTTCGGCCACTTCATCGAGAGCCCCTCCACGGTGAAGCGGTGGAGGTCATCGCCGCGTGTGACGAAGAAGCGCTCGACGCCTTCCTCGCCCAGGTCGACGGGTTCGGTGGGGCGGATCGACTCCAGCTCGCCAGAACGCAGGTGGCGCAGGATGACGAACGCCTCGATCGGATGGGCGCCGGCGGCTTCAGCGATCTGCGCGCCGACCACCGTGCGGTCGTCGAAACGCACGCGGCGGAACTGGAAGGTTTCGTCACCAAGCTCGACCGAGAAAACGCCGGCGGCGTCTCGGTCGATGGCGCTCTCCTCCTGGGGAATGAGCTGGGTCATGGGGTGGTTCACCTCGGTCTTGGGTTCAGGGCCAACGCCGGCCCGCGACAATGGTGATGACAGCAATTCCTCACGGAGTCAATATAACGCACTATCGCTGGCGTTTATGTTTGTGTAAAGCACATTAGATGTCAGCTCCATTGACACAGCTTCGCAAAGCTGTCATTATGTTTGCATGGACGACATGGAAATCTACCGGCAGCTTGGCAAAAACGTCGCACGCCTACGGAACGAGAGGGGCAGCACTCAGGCCGAGATCGCCGCGCAGATCGGGCTGACCCGCGCGTCGCTCGCCAATATCGAAACCGGTCGCCAGAAGGTCCTGATGCACCACGTCTTCCGCCTGGCCAACGCGCTCGACTGCGCCTCCATCATCGAACTCGTGCCCGCGAGCTTTGATTTCTCCGACGACGTCCAGCCGATCACCACCCACGGCAGTCCACTCAGCCAGCAGCAGCATGCGCTGGTGCAGCGGTTCGTTCAGTCAGCCGGAAAGCGCTGACCATGGCGGACAAGGCCAAGGCCCGCGCGGCGGCGCTCCGACTCATCGAAGAACACGGTGTGCGCGCCGCGCCTGTACCGCTTGATCGCATCATACGGGCGGCCGGCGTGGTCGTGCAGTATGGGCCTTTCGATGGAGAACTTTCGGGGATGGCCTTCATCAAGGACGGCCAGCCGATGATCGGCGTGAACTCTCTTCACGCCTCGACCCGCCAGAGGTTCACCCTGGCGCACGAGCTTGGACACATCCTCCTCCACCGACCTGTGCTCGAGGCCAGCGGCGTGCATGTCGACAAGGGGAGCCTGCGGCGCGACAGCTTGGCCTCTGAGGGCGTCGATGATCAGGAGATTGAGGCTAATAACTTCGCGGCCGAACTCCTGATGCCCGAGCCGCTACTCGCCGCCGCCCTCGATGGCCACAACCTCGACTTCGAAGACGAGGAGGCGGTCCAGGCCCTGGCTAAGAAGTTCAAGGTCAGCACCATGGCGCTGCAATTCCGAGTTCAGCGGATCTAAAGGGTGGACCAATGGGCTTCGTGATCTATGACCTTGAGACCACAGGCCTCAAAAAGCGCTTCGACCAAATCATACAGTTCGCCGCGGTCCGGACGGACGAGAGCCTTGCCGTGGTCGAGCGGGTCGAGTTCGAGGGCCGCCTTCGGCCGCACATTCTTCCCTCGCCCGGCGCCCTTCACATTACCGGGGCCCGCTACGGTGATCTGATCGACCCGCTGCGTCCGTCATATGACGCCATGATGGGCAGCATCCACGAGACCCTGATACGTTGGACACCTTCGATGTTCATCGGCTTTAACTCGGTCGGTTACGACGACGAGGTGTTGCGCCAGGCGCTTTATGAGGCCCTACGACCGCCGATCTTCATCACCAACATGAAGGGCAACTCGCGCGGCGATCTGCTCAAGCTCGCCCGCGTGGTCGGGACGCTCCGACCCGATGTCTTGAAGTGCGCTCGTGACGCGGATGGCCGCCGGGTCTTCCGGCTGGCCGAGCTTGCTCGGGCGAATGGGATCGATCCCGGCCGATCCCATACCGCCGACGCCGACGTGGCGACGACCCTGGCGCTCTGCCAGCTGATCGCCGCCAAGGCGCCGGTTCTCTGGTCGAGCTTCATGCGTTTCTCTAACAAGGCGGCCGTCATTGAGTTCATCGCCGAACACGACGCCTTCGCGGCGTTCGAGTTCACCGGCGGGCGGCAGGACGTTCATCCTGTGACGGCCATCGGCTTTAAGCCGGCCGACAAGAACGTGCGCTACTGCCTGGATCTGACGGCCGACCACAACACCTTGCGGCGAATGACGGCGGACGAGTTGCTGGCCGAAGTGTCGAAGCGCGAAGGGCCGATCCGCCGCCTGAAGGCGAACGCTTCACCGATCGTCACCGAGCTTTGGGAATTGGACGCCGAGTTGCTCGGGGATTTCACCGAGGCGGACCTCGAGGCGACCGCCGCCGCCGTTCGCGGCGACGAGAACTTCGTTCGTAGACTTGTTGCCGCCGCCATTGCTTCGGAACCCACCTGGTCGAAGTCGAGCTACGTCGAGCTTCAAATCTACGACGACTTCATCGAGGACCACGACGAAGGCGTCTGCCGACGCTTCCACGCCGCGCCGTGGCCCGACCGCCTCGCCATCATCGACCGCTTCCAAGACCCTCGGCTGAAAAAGCTTGCGCGTCGGCTCATCTACTTCGAACGTCCCGATCTGCTGGACGCCGACATGCGTGGGCGGATGGACTTGGCCGTCTGGGGCCGCCTCAGGGGCCAGGAGCCGAACGCCCCAGGTCGCACCTTCGCCGCGACACTTCACGAGCTCGACGCGCTGCAGGCCGAGGTCGTGACGATTGATCCCTCGCTGCGGAGCTACCGGGCCTATCTGCAGGCGCAGCTGGTCGCCGCCGCGTGAGGCCACTGGCCACTCGGCCTAGCATCCCGTCTGGACCGGCGGGGGCCCATCGCGGGGGCGGCAGCCGAGCGACCGCCATCACCAGGTTTTCCGGAGGCAGACTGCGGGCGCATCGCCGAGGACGGTTGTAGATGGCGCGCATCGTCAATGCGCGCGAACGCGCGCGCTCTGGCGGGACGTCCGCTTCGGCAGGTTCGCCACCGAATAGCTGCCGGGCGGCAAGTGGCCCATTTGGTACCGAAGCGAAGCGGGCCAAACTTCCGCTTTTGGCGTTCATTCCTCGATTATGCGTTTTAGGGCTTCGGCGCGATCCCCAGCCACGGTCTTGTAGAGCTTGTCGAAGTCCTGACCCTTCGCGACGCAGTAGAGGATTCGAACCGTGATTTCAGGGTGCGCGGCGCGCAGTTCACGTGCGGCCTTGAGGCCCGGCCCATCGTTGTCGGCATAGATCGTGAGCCTCGTCACGTCGTTGGGCCAATTGACGACGCCGAAGCGGTCGGCGCCAAGCGTCGCCCATACAGGCTCGTCGAATAGCAATTGCGCGGCCCACGCCTTCTCGAAACCCTCGGCGATGCCAAGCGCGAGAGCGGCCGGTGCGAGGCGGAGCATGGACGCGCCGAGCGGGCCGATCGCACGCCTGGGATATTCAACGTCGGCTTTGCGCCGGCCGCACGGATGCAGGAAGGTGAGTTGAACGCCAATGATTTCGCGCGTCGGCGCCTGGACGGCGGAAACAAGACAGGGCAGGGCGCTTCGCGGCCGCTCTTTGTCGTAGCGATAGGAGGGTAGGAAGCGGATTGACGCCGGCGGCGTGGTCGGTAGACCGCGCTCCGCCAAGAAGCCCTCGGCGATCGTCCCCTTAACGGACACCGCCGATTGCCAGATTCGGCGCGCATAGGCGCTCGTGGTTTTCGGCGCCGGCTTGTCCTTGAGCGGCGGTCGATCTGTGATTTCGGCGCGCGCGTTCAGGTCAACGGCGTTGATGGCGGCGATAACATCGCGCGGATCACAGCCAGCGAAACAATGCAGGATCACGCCCTTGTCGCCGTTGTTGACGCTGAGCGAGGGCCGTCGATCGCCGCGTTGCTTTCCATGAGTCTTCACCGGACAATGGCAGAGATAGCCACGTCCCTCGCGTCGCCCGCCCAGGAGCTGAGCGACGGCATCGGCGCTTACCAGCATCGCTATCGCGGTCGAGCGCCGCGCGCCGCTTCGATGAGGATCTTCGACGGGTGGGGTAGGTCGGCCGCAGCCCAAAGGCCACGCTTTGCTTTCGACGCCTCGCGCTCGGCGACGGCGTATTCGAATTTCGTCGCTTTGCCGGCGGCGTCAGTCGCCGCGAAGGCGAAGCCCTGCGTGATAAGCACGGTGCCGAGGTCGAGCGTATTCCTTCCGATATGGACGGCGCAAACCGAGAAGATGACTGGTGGCGCGCCAGCCCGCGCAATAGCAGTGCATCGAGGCTTCGCGTCGCGAACGATCGCAGCGAGATAGGCGACCGATGCCTCCCCACAATCGGTGCGGACCTTGGCCGAGTTCGTGAAAAACGTCCCGCGAATACAGCTCTGAACGCCATAGAGCCGAAAGGTCTGACCGTTGGCGGACCAAGTGTCGCCGGTCTGGAAGGTAACGCCGGATTGCGGGAAATTGAACACTGGCAGCGCACTCACCGTTTGCGTCTGTGCGCTGGCGAGCAAGGGGAGCGCCGTCGATGCGACGATGAGGGCGAGTCGTGCTGCGGCGCGCATGGTTTTCGTCACGCCAGATTTGGCGGAAGTTGCACGGGCGCGTTGCCTGGCGTCGGTGGGATGACGCCATTCGGCGTCGTGCCGTTGCCGGGGCACTCAGTGCCGCCATTGTTATTTCCGTCATTGCCCGGTCTGCAGGTGGCGGCTGCCTGGTTGATCTTGTTCTGGATCGCGCCACCCCAAGAGCAAATCGACTGGCTATTTCCGTCGAGATTTGCAGAACCGTTCGCGAGGGTCGCATTTGTTGCCCGCACGCCGCCATTGCCTGCGGTTGCGCAAGCCCCGCCGTGTGACTGCATGAAGGCGATGTCGTTTTTGCAGATCAGCTGACCGAACTGAAAGCAGGCCATTAACATACCTGATGTGACGGGCGTTCCACCGACATTACGATTATTGGCGAGCGTAGCGTAGCCGCCGCGTGTATTGGAATTGCCGACCTGCTGCGCCCAGGTGCACACCTGCTGTTGCATCGGGAGGCGCAGATATTCATCGGACGTCATGCCTTGCGGAAGATTCCCGCGTGTAAGCTGAAGGACGCCAAAGTTGTTGCCATTCGACTCGCAGGTATTGCCCCCAGACTCGGCCATCGCCGCTCCGCCAAAATTGCATGCGTTGCTTTTCAGTGTGTCACTGGCGCTGTCGCAGTTTTGGATTGCAGTGGCGACGTCGGACGCGGAATAATGCTGATTGGTGCAGCCCGCCGCGAAAAACGCCTCGACCGGCGAGCCGCCCGCCGTGGTAAGCAACGCTGCGATTGTGAATGAGTGGCGTCGCATTTCGGGCCTCTTGCGGGAAACGGCTATCGGAGATTGACGCGAACGGAAAGCGCGGTCTTCTGACCGGCGGAAACGTCGGTGAAAGAAATTGCGCGCGACACGGGGTCGAACGACGCGATGGTCATGTATTGCGAATTTGCATTGGATGACGCGTCGTAGCCGGCATTGCCGCGTACCGACGAAATCGGCAGCGTCGTATCGGCGACAACCTGCACCTTTCCACCGACAACTTCGGCGATGCGGACCGGGCAAATCAAGGCGTTCTCAGCCGCGGAGCTCGATTCGCAGCCGTCATTGATCGCAGATACGACATAGGAGCGACCGTTTCCCGAGAAAGTCGCCGTCCAGACTTGCGCGATCGATTTTAGGTGAGCGCTCGGAGCCGCCCGCTGCAGGGCGTTGCGGCTCGCTTGAAGCTGCGGCAGCTTGTCGGCCCAAATGACGCTTTGCAAGTCGCCGGCGCCGACAAGCGAAAATTCCTGAGCGATAAGGCGATGTGATTCAGCTTGTGCGGCGCCGGCGGTGAACGGAATGAGAAGCGCGATGACGGTTGCAGCGCTCATGACGACCTCCTTCACATTGCCAGCCAATGCCATGGATACGGCGGGACCGCGCGGCGGCGTCAAAGGCGCAAAGCGCCGACAGAAAATCCGAGGGTCCGCTTGTGGAGACGGATTTTGTGATTGACGCTCATAGCCGCCCGCTCGCGCTATCATCCGCATGGTCGGCCTTGATCGCGAGGGAAGGGTGATGTGCTGCATGGCGTGGCTCCTTTTCATCAGCCGCTGACGGCGCGCTACCGCACCGCATTCTCCGGGTGAAGTGGCACGGATTGAGCGCAGCGGTCGATCTCTTGATGCGACACAGTGTAGCGCAGGCGGATCGTGCGCGTCGGAACATCGTAAGCGGCATAAGTGACGGTCGCGGTCGAGTCCTCAGCCGGCGCGCCAGGCGTCTTCTCGACAAAGCATGCGGCGCCGTCGATGACGCTGTAGCTGTTGTTTTCAAACGTCGCGAGACGCGACGGGCAAACCTTGATTCGGATACCTTGTGTTGGCGACGGATACTCGTCGGTGCACAGGTAGGGCGTGCTGAGCACGCTGAAGGCGACGAGTTTCGTCTGGAAATTGATCGAGAAGTGCCACTCGCTGGCGCCGCGATTGCCAACAGCGATGCTCATATTGAGCCCACCAGAATCGATGGGCGCCGACTTCCTGTTGCTCTCATCGAGGCTGTCCTGCCAAAGCGACGCGAATGATTCGGCTTCGCCGCGCGGGAACGTAAGGTCCGAATAGGCGACGGGGCGCCAAGTTCCCGGGTCCGCCGTGTAGGTCTGCGCGATTGCAACGGCGGAGTAACAGCCAACAAGAAGGATCGCGGCGCTCTTGGCGCGCAAAAGCTCCCAACAATTCATTGCGGGCGCTTCGGCAGGACAAGGCGCAGAACGGAAATCGCCGCTTTTGCAAAGCGATACAGAACGTAGCTCAGCAAGAACATCGGGAGAGCTTCAAGCAACGCGGCACCATTCTTTCGCAAACGCGTTTCCGTCCCGGGAAAAAATACAGCGTTCAACAGAAATTCGATCGGAAAGAGGAACCAGCCAAAAACCTGCAAGGGCTGCTCGTCCAGCCACTGCACCACTGCCATCGCGCCGACGGTCATCACAATGATAGCGCCTTCAATGAGGCCTAACGACCGAACGGCAGGCTCGTAATAATGGTTGTTTGGTTCGTTATTCGACATGAAACGCCCAGCCTGACTGGTTGTCGCGCGCGGTCGCGCAAGCGCACGCCTCAACGGCACGCCTCGCAAACTTATTAGCGCAATTTTTGGTAGTTGCCAATTTCTTAGATGCCCGTTACAGGAAGGCGACTCCAGCGGAGATTCGCCATGCGGAACCTTTTGCTGCCTGCCGTGTGTTGCGTGTTCCCAGCGTTAAGCGCCCATGCCCAGAACGACGGCGCGCGCAAAAGCACGCCGACCGCTGTGGTCGCGAGGGCTGAAGACGTTCGTCAGGATGCGCCGACCAAGGTTGTGCCAGAGAGGTTCGGGCGTCTCGTCGCCGTTGACGCAGCGGCCGAACAGGCGGGCCCCGTCGCTCACCCCCCCGCCAAGCGGCGTCAGACGTCGATCGGCGCGGCACAGGCCAGCGAAGGCGCTCGCGGTGAGCGTTGTGAAAGCGCGATGGACGACGCGAGCCTACGCAATCTCGTCGAGCGCGACGCGGCAAGCGTCGGCGTCGACGAAAAACTCGCCCTCACCATCCTCTCGCTCGAATCGAATGACGGAGCGGCTCTTAATTCGCGCAAGGGCGCGCGCGGCCCCATGCAACTGATGCCGGACACAGCGGCGCAATATGGTGTTCGCGACATATGCAATCCGGTTGAGAACGTGCACGGGGCGATGCTGTTCCTGAAGGAGCTCAGCGCACAATTTGGCGGGAATCTGATGCTGATCGCCGCCGCCTACAACGCCGGGCCTGAACGTGTTCACCAATCGCGCGGCGTGCCGGCGATTGCGGAAACAGTACGCTACGTCGCGAATGCAACCAACGAATATTACGGCTTTGAAGGGGATTTGAATCGGCAAGCTGGGGGCGTGGCCAAGCAATCCAGATCCCACGAGCCGTCCGTTCAAGAGGCTTCGGAGAAACCCAAGGCTGATTCCAAAGGACAGCAATGGATCGGCGGCTCGGTGCTTTACGTCAGCAGCGATAATGATGGAGAGGTGAAATGAACGTTGGGAATGGGCGTGGTTGCCTGTTGCTGAGTTTGATTATTTGCGTTGCGATTTTCGCGTCGAGCGACGCGGCTCTAGCCTCATCCGCAACCTTTCAGCCGCTCAACACCGCGCTGTCGAGCGTCCTTGATTTTATGACGGGGACCTTCGCGACGACGGCCGCAACGGTCGCGGTGGCGGCGGTCGGCTATCTCGCGCTCACATCGCGCATTCCATGGGGATGGGCGTTCTCTGTCGTCATTGGCGTCGCGCTGATCTTCGGGGCGGCGCAGGTGGTGACGTCGCTAACCGGCGGGATGGGCGGGCGCTGATGGCGTCAAGCAGGCCGAAGCTCGATCCTCTCGTCGGCGGATTGACACGGCCGCCGATGATGCTCGGCGTTCCCTATGTGCTGTTTGTTCTCGAATGCTGCGTTGTCGTGCTGATCTTCATCAACACGAAGAATCTGCTGATGTTCCTGTTGTTTCCGCCGATACATGCCGTGGCGTATGTGCTCACGGTTCGGGACAATCGTTTTGTCGATGTGATCCTGACGCGCTTCGGCAAGTGTCCGATTACCCGCAATCACAGATTTTGGGGTGGCGACTCCTACCAGCCGTGAGGTGGCGACGTGGCAAAACTCGCAAAGCACATTCTGCGGTCTTTGACGTTCGGCGCGATCGAGGCGAAAGAGGCCTTGATTGCGAAGCATATTCCCTATCTCCGCCACGTAGGGGAAGAGATCGTCAAAACCAAAGACGGTCATTTCCTCATGGTCGTGAAAGTCGGCGGCTTCTGCTTCCAGACGGCCGATCAAGCCGACATCGATATGCGGCTCTCGGCGCGCAACACGCTGCTACGGGCGATGAACGATAGCCGCTTCGCCATCTATTGCCACACGATCCGCCGAGAGGTCACGCCCGAAATCGGCGGCGATTTCGACAACTGGTTCTGCCGGGAGCTGGATCGCCGCTACATGGCAGGACAGGCGAAAAAGCGCATGTTTGTGAATGATCTCTATGTGACGATCATTCGGCGCGGATTCGTCGGCAAGGTCGGCATGGCGGAGAGGGCCGCGACTCTCTTTCGCAAGGGCCTCGGCGTTGACGAGAAGGAAATCGAACGGGAGGCGATCCGCGAGCTGAAAGACACGACGGCGAACTATTGCAAGGAGATGGCGAGCTATGCGCCGCGCGCCCTCGGCTGCGTGATGCGCAAAGGCGTCGTCTGTTCCGAAATCGCGGAGTTTCTGACGATGCTCATCAATGGCGGCGCGCCGCTGAGCCTTGCGCTGCCGCGCATGCCGCTCGACGCCTATCTCCCGACAAAACGCGTCACCTTCGGAAAAAAGGCGTTGGAACTGCGCGGCGCCTCATCGGCCGATACGCGGTTCGGGGCAATGCTCTCGGTTCGCGAATATCCCGCCTATACGGGGGCCGGGATGCTCGACGGGCTGCTCCGCATTCCCCATGAGCTGATCGTGTCGCAGTCCTTCGCGCTCGAAGATCGGGCGCCGGTCATGACGCATATTGCGAAGGTGGAGCGCCAGATCAAAGCCTCCGACGAAGCCGGAACCGAAGTCGAGGCGGCGATCACGATCGCGCGAAACGAGCTGGTCACAGGCGCGACGGTGCTCGGCTACCATCATCTTACGGTCTGCGCGCTCGGCCGCACGATCCGCGAGATGGAATCCTGCGTGCAGGCGGCGACGCAGGAGCTGCAGAATTTCGGGACGATTATCGTTCGCGAAGACATGAACGCGGAGCCGTGCTTCTGGGCGCAGTTACCGGGCAATTTCGGCTATATCGCCCGCCGCTCCCTGATTTCGTCCCGCAATTTCGTCGGCTTCGCATCCCTGCATAACTTCGCGGTCGGTCAGAAGGACAAGAACCGTTGGGGACCGGCGATCTCCGTCCTGGAGACGACGAGTCAGACGCCATACTGGTTCAATTTCCATCGGCGGCAGGTTGGCAACTTTACCGTTGTCGGCCCGACCGGCTCGGGCAAAACCGTCGGGCTCGGCTTTCTGCTCGCGCAAGCGATGCGCGTGACGCCGCGCCCGCGCGTCGCCTTCTTCGACAAGGATCGCGGCGCCGATCCGCTGATCCGGGCGATGGGCGGCTCCTATGAGGTTCTGGCGCCGGGCGTGCCAACCGGCTTCAACCCGCTGCAACTGGCGGGGTCTGCCGAAGACCGCGCCTTTCTCCACGACTTGCTGAGCTTCATGGTCCGGCCACGCGATGGCTCGGACCTGTCGGCGCAGCAAATCAGGATTATCGAATGCGCGGTCGACCAGATTTTCTCGATTCCCGCGCGCGAGCGCCGGTTTTCCGACGTTGCGCAATTGCTGCGCGGCGCCGAACGAATGGGGCAGGACGATCTCGCGTCGCGCTTCGACGTCTGGACCAATGCGCGCGGCTGGCTGTTTAATAATGACGTCGATCGCTGGTCGGCCACAAACGGCGTCTTCGGCTTCGACATGACGAAAGTGCTCGAAGACGACGATATTCGCACCGCAGCGCTCGGCTACATTTTCCACCGCATTGAAGCGATGATGGATGGCACACCCATGATGCTGTTCATCGATGAGGGATGGAAAATCCTGACCGACGACAAGTTTGCGTCCTTTCTCAACGACAAGCTGAAAACCATCCGTAAGCTCAACGGCATTGTCGGATTCGGAACGCAGTCGGCAAAAGACATTATCCAGTCGCCCATGGGGCACACGCTGCTCGAACAGACGCCGACGAATATCTTCTTCCCGAACGCGAAGGCGGATTATGCGAGCTATGTCGAAGGCTTCAAGCTGTCGGAACGCGAATTCGTATGGGTTCTCAACACCCACCCCGACTCCCGTCAGTTTTTGATCAAGCATGACCAGGACTCGGTCATCGCGCGTCTCGATCTTTCGGACATGCCCGATTTTGTGAAAGTGCTCTCGGGCAATGTCGAGACGGTCGCCGAATGCGAGGAATTGCGCGCGCGGGTCGGGAATGATCCGCGCATCTGGGTGCCCATCTTCTGCGATTGGACCGAAGCCCGAAAGGAGGTCGCCGATGCGGCTTAGCCTTGGCGTCGCCGTGGCCGGCTTCTTGTGGGCCGCTACGGCGGGAGCGATCGAGCCTGTGATCGATCCGCCACGCGAGGGGACGGAAAAGAGCATCGCCGACTGCATAAAAAAGGCGCGGGTCTATAAGGACCAGACGCTCGAGCCGTCGCAAGCGATCACCAAGAGCCATAAGACGCCGGGTTCGGCGGCCGGCTCCGTGCCGCCTGTGGGCAGCGCTGACGTGTCGGGTTCCCGGTCCGACGCGTCCGGCGGTTCGCTCTCCAATATGGATCTGAGCAATCTAACCCCGACGCAGCCGACAAGTGGGCCCGCCGCCTATACACCGCAGTCCCTCAATCTGAAGGCGTCGGCGCAAACGGTTTCATCGCTGCAACAAATGGCGCCAGCGCTGGCCTCGAACACGTCGGATCAACGCTACGCGTCGCTGGCGATCGGCGCGCTGCCGCTCGCGCAGGGCGCATGGGACCAAAACAGTCAAGCGAGATCGAATATTGGCGCGCTTTGGAACCAGCTGATTATGGCCGGGCTTCTGACCACGCAACTCGTGAATCAGCGCAACGTCAATGTCACAGGCGGCAGCAGTTACGCCGCCAATATTTTTAGCTTCGACCCCGCACGGGCGACATTCGTCGACCCGCGTGTGTCGCCTCAATAGGGGAGTGCGATCATGAAGACTCTGCTTTTCATTTGCCTCGCATTACTCGCCGGCGCCGGCACCGCCCATGCGCAAATGGCGGTGCATGACAATCCAACATTTATGCAAGCGCAGCAAACAGCGTCGCATACGGCGCAGATCATGAACTCGAATGAGAACATATTGAACACGGTGAACCAGACACTCGCCGCCGTCACCGGAAGCCGCTCAACCGGGTCGCTGTCCTCGATGGGCCTTGGCGGCGGCTTTCAAATGTCGAGCGTGCCGGAGCTGGGTTCGCTTCTTGGCGGCGGCGGCCTGTCGATGAACGGCCTCGGCTCCTATGGCGCGCTGGCGTCGGATATCATCAACGGGCTCAATCTTGTCAAAACGCTCACCGGCGGCTCGTCCGCCGGGGCGCCGACCGACCAAGCCTATTCGGGCGCGGTCAATACATCCGCGGCGGTTACGGCGGCGGTGGCGGGCGGACAGGCGGCCTCCACCGCGCGCTCCTCGGCCTTCCAGGGCGCGCAAGGCCAAATCGGCTCGTCCGCCGACATCAAGGCCTCGGTCGATCAAAACTCGCAGATACAGACGCAGACGGGGCTGACGATCAATGAGCTGATCGGCTCCGTGAATCTCACCAACGCGTCGCTCAATGCGCAGCAACAGCAGGATCTGGCGGCGCAGTCGAAACTCTCGAACATGATGTCGTTCGATGCGTCAAAGGCGACGCTGGTCGGGCAGTGAGAAAGGGCAGGCGAATGCGGCGATGGTGGATAAGATCGGCGCTTGTCGCCGCCCTGGCGGTCGGGACGGTTGCACTTTCGTCCTGCGCGCACAGGGATTTGATTGCGCCCTGCACACGCGATAGCAGGATGACGTTCGGCGCCGCCTATGCCGACGATTGCGGGCCGATGCGCCCTGTCAATCGCTGAGGCCACGCCACCATGGATATGGTGACGCAGCTCTTTCAGAGGGTCGACACGATCGCGGTTAGCGCCATTGAAGTGATCTACGATTCGATCGCGACCGAGCTGCTTCCCGTCTTCACCGTCGCTTTGACGGCTTACATCGCATATTGGGGCTATGAAATGGTCTACGGCCGCGCGCCGCTGACAGCGGGCGCGTTTCTGTGGCGAATCTTTCGGATCGGCCTGATTTACGCCGTTGGCTTTTACTGGAGCGACTTTTCGCAGATCGTCGTCGAGGTGTTTACGAAGACGGCGAACGGAATCGCGACGGCCATTTGCACGGGAACGGGAGGCACGTCGTGCGGCGCGCCGGAAACGACCGTCGCGGCCCAGCTCTCGAATTTGTTTTCGACCGCGATGCAAGCGGCAAAGGTGATCGCCGCTTCCGGCGGATGGGGAGCCGCAATCGGACTTTCGCTAATGGCGATTGTCCTGGTTCTGCTCACAGTGATTTTCGTGGCGCTCGCGATCACCTACGTTTTGGTCGGCAAGATTGCGCTCTTCATTCTGCTCGGGCTCGCGCCGCTCTTTATCGCAATGGCGCTATTCGAGTTCTCGTCGGCTCTCTTTTCCGGGTGGCTGCGGACCTGCGCCCAATACGCAATCGTTCCCGCGATTGTCTATGGCGTTCTCGGCTTTCTGCTCACGCTGATGACGGCGACGGTCAACAATCTCAGCGGGATCACAGACGTGAGTTCAGGTCTGACGGTCATCGCGCCGTTTCTGATTTTGTGCCTTGTGGGATCGTTCATCTTGCCGCTCTCCCTGTCGATCGCCGCGTCGATCGCCGGCGGACATGCGTTGCACAACGCCTTGCCCGGGACCGCTATGCGCGGCGTGAGAGATTATGCGTATTGGCGTATCGCGCGAGGCTGGCAAAATGGCGGCGGCGCGCGGTCGGAGCCGGCCGCGCTCCCGCCCCCACATGCAACCATAACCCAAGGGGCGGCGACGATTTCGCCCGGGGCTGGCAGTCGCGACTTTTCCGCCGATCCACGCGCCGAGCAAGTGGCGGGCGCGCTGATCGAAGCCCGCGTCGCGCAAGCGCGCGCCCGAAATCGTGAAGGCTGAGGCAGATGCAAATCAAGGCGGGAAACGGGGTCGACCAGCCCCTCGTGAACGAGTCCTACTTTCACGACGGCGCGCGCTGGGAGCGGGATATTTACCGGCGTCTCGAGATTTCAAGAAATGTCTGGCGCGTCGTCGCGGTCGCGGCGCTCGTTTGTCTTGCGATCGGGCTGCTGACCCTGCTGTCGCTGGTTCCACTCAAATCAACCGAAGTCGTGACGTTGCTCGTCGACAAGGCGACGGGTTTTGTCGAGGTCGCCAAACCTTTGGAAGAAGGCGGGCCGATTTCGCAGCGCGAAGCGGTCACGCAAGCCAATATCGTTCGCTACATTCGCGCCCGCGAAACCTATGATCCGCCCGCCCTACGGGACAATTTCGAGCTGGCGTCGCTGCTCTCAGCCGGACAAGCCAGCAAGGATCTGCAGGAAGCCTTCTCGCCGAACAATCTTCATAACCCGGTCAAGCTCTACGGGATCAACGGCCGCATCCGCGTCATCGTTCATAGCGTGAATTTCCTGTCGCAAGGGTGGATGGAGAACCCCAAATCGCCAGCGACAGCGGCCGTGCGCTTTACCTCCGTTCGCACAAGCGATCGCGAGCGGATGGAAGAGCACTGGGCCGCGAATGTGCGCTTTCGCTACACGGCGGAGCCGATGAAGAACGAATGGCGGTGGGACAATCCGCTCGGCTTTCAGGTTATCGAATATCGGAAGGACCAGGAGACTGTCGCGCCAATCGTCGGCGCGGCCCCGGTCGAAGCGCCGACCGTTGCGCCACCGACGGGAGCCCCCGCGCCATGAGAGCGATCTCCCTTCTTCTGGTGTTGACTATGTTCGCCGCCGCTCCCGCGCTGGCCGAACAGGCGCCGCGCGCAGTCATCCAGGACTCCCGTATCCGAACCGTGCCGTTTCAGCGTGACAATGTTGTCGTGGTGCATGGCGCGCTCGGCGTCTCGACGATGGTCGCGTTTGGTGACGATGAACGCATCGAAACCGTCGCGATCGGCGATTCCGTCGGATGGCAGGCTGTGCCGGACCAGTCGAAGCGCTTTCTCTTCATCAAGCCGCTCGAAACCCATGCCGTCACCAATATGAACGTCGTGACGCGAAAGCGCATCTACAATTTTCTCCTGCGGGCCGTCGATAATCGGGCGTCGGTGGTGTTCAAGGTCCGCTTTACCTATCCCGATGTCGAAGAGGATCAGCGTCTCTTGGCGCTCGCGAAAGCGAAGGCCGCGATGCCCAATTATCGCGCGCTCATGTCGCGGCCCGGCACGAATTTCGATTACACCTACAAAGGCCAGATCACGGCAAAGCCCGATTTCGTCTTTGACGACGGGATCAAGACCTATTTCCGGTTCGGCGGAGAGGTCCCGGCGATCTTCCTCGTGAAGCCCGATCGCAGCGAAACGCTCGTCAATTACCGCCGCGAAGGCGAGATTATCGTGGTCGACAAGGTCGCCGGGCAATTCACCATGCGAAAGGGTGACGAGATGGCCTGCGTGTTCAATCTGCGCGCCGAGTCCATGCCCGCGCCGATCACGTGGGAAACCGATGTGCAGCCGCAATATCAAGCCGAACACGCGACGCAACCGTTCTGGACGCAGATTTTAGCGCCGGGGCAGGCCGCGTCATCAGCGCAATAGACGGAGGGAAACCGACATGGCTGCGGATTTCGATGAGGAGGGACGCCTCGCAGGCGAAACCATCACGCGCCAGTCGTCCAATCCGGGGATGGCCCTGGGTGCGCTTTTCTTCGCCCTCGCCGTGCTTGTCCTCGGCCTGTTCTGGTATGCGTCCGCGCGCAAGCAGAACCGGCCGCAAAACGTCGCCGAAGAAACATTCGCGACGGCGAGGTTGCAGCCGGGGCTCGGCATCAACGCGACGCCGGCGCCCGCGCCGCCTCAAAACAAATTCGTGATCCCGCCGCCGGTCGTTGTGAATGATCCACCGCCCGCGCCGAAGGCGGAACCTTTCGACGATAGCGAAGCGAAGCGCCTCGCCGAACTGGAGCGGCTGCGCAAGGAGGCGGAAGCGAGAATACAGGCGCGTCTGCGCTCCCCGATGCTGATCGTCAGCGACAAGGAAGGCCTCACGAATGGCGATCCGTCAAGAGTGACGGCCGAAGACAAGGAGGAAGATCCGCATCGGCGGTTCCTCGCCAATTCTGAGCGGCAGGTGACGAAGGCTTACGCGGAAGAAATCAGGCGGACTGATGCCCTTGTCCCGCAAGGCTACATGATCCGGGCGACGCTGGAGACGGCGATCCAGTCTGATCTGACGGGCATGGTGCGGGCAATTACAACGGAAGATGTCTATTCCTTTGATGGCCGCCGCGTTCTGATCCCGAAAGGAACGATGCTCACCGGCGAATATAAATCGGGTCTCGCCTATGGGCAGACCCGGGTTTTCGTCGTGTGGACGCGCCTGCTTCGCGCCGATGGCGTGTCGCTGATGCTGCAATCGCCGGGAACGGATGCGCTTGGTCGTTCGGGGCTAACCGGCGAGGTCGACACCCATTTCCTGCAACGCTTCGGCAGCGCCACATTGCTGACGCTGGCCGGCGGGGCCGCGCAATTCGCGTCGGCGCTGGGACAAAATTTCAATCAGAATCAAGGCCAGCAATTCGTACTCGATCCCGCATCGGGAACGCTGATCCCGCTCAATGCAGTGTCGCAGGGACAAATTCTACTGAATGCGCGTCAGATCGGTGCGCAAACGGTCGCACAAAGCATCACGCGCATGGCGCAGGAAGCCTTGCGCAACGACATCAAGGTTCCGCCGACGATCCATATCGACCAGGGAACGCCCGTGATCGTGTTTGTCAAACGCGATCTCGATTTCTCCGATCTCTACCCCGATCCTGTGAAAGAGGCGTTGTATGAACTTCGTCACCCCAAGAAAGCCGCAGGCGCCCGAGGTTGCGACGCGCCCGCTCTGGGAGACGCTGCCGGTCTACTTCCGCGAGGCTGCGCGTCCGATTCAGCGCTGGTTAGAAGATATTGACGTCATCGAAATCTGCGCCAACAGGCCGGGCGAAGTCTGGGTGGAAGCGCTCGGCAAGCCGCATATGGAGCGCTTCGACGTTCCCGAGCTGACCGAGGAAGCGATCACGCGGCTGGCAACGCATGTCGCCGCCTCGACGCAACAGTCGGTCAATTCGTCGACGCCGCTGCTCTCGGCCGCGATGCCGCATGGCGAGCGATTTCAGGGGGTGCTCGCGCCGGCGACGCCGCATGGCGGCTCATTCTCGATCCGCAAGCAAGTCATCGCCAATCTGACGCTCGCCGACTATCGGGCGCGCGGCGCGCTCAATGGCGTCAAAGTCCGCGGCCCCAGGACGTTTGAGGCCGACGAATACCCGGAAATCGAGCGGGAGCTCGCCACTCTCCTCAAGGATCATTCGCCGGATGGCATTCGGCGCGCGATCGAATTCGCCGTCGTCAATCATGTGACGATGATTATTTCCGGGGGAACGTCCTCGGGTAAAACGACGTTCCTCAATGCGCTGCTCAAACATGTGCCGGAGACGGAGCGCGTCGTATCGATCGAAGACACGCGCGAACTGAAACCGCCGCAGCCGAACTGGCTGCCGCTCGTCGCCTCGAAAGGCGGGCAGGGCCTTGCCGATGTGACAGTCCAGGAGCTGCTCGAAGCGAGCCTTCGTCTTCGGCCCGATCGGCTGTTTCTCGGCGAGATTCGCGGCGCGGAAGCCGCGACCTTCTTGCAGGCAGTCAATACCGGTCATCCCGGCTCGCTGACGACGCTGCACGCCGACAGCGCCTACGGCGCGTTTCAGCGGCTCGCGCTGATGACGCTGCAATCCAATCTGAAACTGACCAAGGCGGAAATCATCGAATATGTGCGTTCGGTGGTGCCGATGGTCATCCAGCTGCGACGCCGCCCGACGCGCGGCGTCGCGGAAATCTATTTTCGCGGCTATGGCGGCGAGTAACGGAAAGGGCGAGTCATGCGGGCTCTCGCCTATGGGATCATCGGACTGATCGCCCTTGCCTGCGCGCTCATTGCCTGGGAAGCGTCCTTCGCGGCCCTCGTCGGACTGCAAACCAAATCGTGGGAGCTGTGGCATCGCTTTGCCCACGGCCATGAGATCGTCTTGCCGGCGCAAGTCGCCTATCGGCAATGGGCGTCTCCCGTGGTTCAGCAGCTCGCGACCAAAGCCCTTCTGGGCGGGCTGATCGCGCTGGCGCTCGTGACGCTCGGATTAGCGCAAGTCCTGGAGTCGCTCGGCGGGGCGCGCCAGCCGTCCGGCGGCGCCCGGCTCGCGACAGAACGCGATTTGCGCAAGGCGGGACTGCTGAACGGGCGGCCTGGCTATTCCGTCTTCCTCGGCCGCTTCAATGGCAAGGATCTTCGCTATAGCGGCGCCAGTCATATTTACGTCAACGGCCCCACGCGCGCGGGAAAGGGCGTCGGCTTCGTCCTCCCCAACGCCATCGAATGGCGCGGATCGCTGATCGGGCTCGATATCAAACGCGAAATGTGGGACCAGATCGGCGCGGCGCGCGCGGCGCTGGGGCAGGACGTTTTCATGTTTTCGCCCGGCTCTGCGCGGACGCACTGCTGGAACCCGCTCGATCTCGTGTCGCCTTGGCCGGAGCGCGCGACCGATGTCGCGAATATCGCGCATAGCCTGATCCCGCTGTCGCAATCTGGCGATCCCTATTGGGCCGAGACCGCCCGCGGACTGTTTGCGGGTCTCCTGGCCTATGTCCTCGACGCGCGCGAGCCGCCGATCGAAGGGCGGACGATCAAGGCGGCGCTGAAAATGTTCAGCCGCGGTCGCCCGCTCGTCGCGGAACTGGCGAATATTCTGGCCAATGAGCCGGGGCTCAACGCCTTCGTGCAGGACAAGTTCCGCCAGCATATCAGCCGCGAAGAAAAGCAGCGTCAATCCTTCGAGTCGCATATCGTCACGGCCCTGGAGCCGTGGAACAACAGCCTCGTCGACGCCGCGACAAGCCGATCCGACTTCAAAATTTCGGAGCTGCGGCGACGTCCCTTCACGATCCTGATCGGAACGCCCGTCGGAAACTTCGCGGCGGTCGAAGCCGTCGTGCGTCTGCTCGTCCAACAGGTGCACGACGTCCTGCTGCGCAATCTGCCGGGTCTCGATGAGCCGCATCGGCTGCTGCTGATGCTCGATGAATTCTTTCAGTTCGGCCGCATGCCCGAAATCGTCGATCGCGCGCCGCTCGTCGCCGGCTACGGCTTTCAGATCGCCGTCATCGCCCAAGGCCTGACCCAGCTCGACGTTCGTTACGGCAAGCCGACGCGCGACATGCTCATCGGCAATATGGACGTGAAGCTGCTCATCGGCGTCAGCGATGAGACGACGGCGCGCTACTGCGCCGAGGAACTCGGAAAACACTACGTCCGCCGCGAAGGATGGGGCACGTCGGTCGGGGCCGGATTCGGCGGATCACAGGGCAGGGCGACGCGCACGACGCAAGGACGGTGGGAGCTGGAGCCGCTGATGACGAGCGAGGCGATGCGCCGCCTCGAGGCGACCAAGGCGGTGCTGCTGGTGCGCGGCGAATATGGCGCCGTCATCGACAAGGCGCATTTCTTCAAGGAAGCCAGGTTCAAGCGACGGGTCGAGGCCTCGCGGGGGTTCGCGCATCGGATCGCCATTCCTGACGTGACGGACGCGGAGGGCGGCGAAATCGAAACGGTCGTCCCCGGCGCGCCGGGCGGCTTCAAGCATCTTGTGGCGAAAGATCGTGTCGTGAGCGAAGCGCGTGCACTCTATCTCGACGCCTCTGCGTTCGAGGCGGCGTTTGTGCAGGCGATGACCGAAACCGGGAACAGCGCCACGGCGGAACTGCTGAACCTGCTGCGGATTGAGCCGGCGCGATTTGGCGAGCTGCGCGCAACCCGAAAAAGGATCTTCGCGAAGGCCCCTTCACCAGAAGCGGCGACGGCCGCTCTGAGGCAGGAAGTCTATTCGGCACGTCGGTTGTTGAATGATGAACGCGCCCAAATGGCGCCCGCGACCGGCGCGGCAGCCACGCCAAGAGCGGCGGCTCCTGTCGCCACCGCGGCCATCGCCAGCTCCGCGCCGTTTTTTGAGCCAGCCATCGGTGATGGCGCAACGTCCAATGACAGCGGCTCGCCCGAGAGCCCCGCATTTCGTATTGGCGACGACATGCTGGCCCAGTTGCATGAGGTAAAAGGGCGATCGGACATCACGGCTGAAATTGTGAAGTCGGCCGCGACGCGCGCTGACATAGACGACGCGGCGAAACTCGGCGCGCTTGTCGACGCGTTAAGCGTTCAAGCCGAGCTCTTCATTGATACGCCGACGCCCGGCGATCTGGCGGCGCTGACCGCGGCTGTGGAAGCGGAGACTGCGGAGCAATAATCGAACGGATGTTCTACGCCTGCGAGAGGCGCTGCGTTGTAATTCCGCCGATTATTGGCGATGCGCGCTATGGGCGCTCTCCGGCAAGGACCGTGAGATAATTCGCGGCCTGCTGCGCCTTGGAGGCGGCGGTGAAAATCGCCTTCTTGTCGGCCTTCAGCACGGTCAGCCAGTTGGCGATGTAGCTCACGTGATCGGGGCGAAGTTCCGGCGTGACGCCCAGATCCGCGCAGAGGAACGCCGCGCCGACTTCGGCGACAAGCTCTTCCATCGCGTAAGCTTCAGAGCCGAAGCGATTCTTCAGGTCGCGGGCGCAGCGCGACGCATGGCCCGTCCAGTGCGTCAGCTCATGCATCAGCGTCGCGTAAAAGGCCTCGCCTGCCGACATGGTCTCGCTGCCGGCGAAGCGGGTGCGTTCGGGCATCATGATGTCGTCGGTCGAAGGACGATAGCAGGCCTTCGTGCCGGACTCGGTGACGCGGGCGCCGGTAGCGGCGAGGAAACGCTCGGCCTCGTCGATCGGAGAGAAGAGGGGAGTAACGGGAAGCGTCTCCTCGGGAGCGGCGTAACCCTCCACCTGGTCGGCGTTGAAGACATAGCTCGCGCGCGCGAGCAAGCGCTCGGCCGTTTCGGGCTCAGCAGCGTCCTCGCCGTCGGTCTCGACGGTGAAGGTCTTGTAGAAGACGACGAGCGAGGATTGCTCGCCACGCCGGACCTGACAGCCCTTCTCATGCCACTGGCGATAGGTGCCCCAGATGGGCTGCGCGTAGCCTTGATGCAGGGCGGCCACCCAGAGGGCGAGGACATTGACGCCATTGTAGTGCTTGCCGGAGGCGATGTTACGTGGGCGACCTGAGGCTCCGCCGCGATTCCAGGGGAGCCGGAATTCGCCTGCGCCGTCTTCGATGGCGGCGATGATGCGGCTGGTGATTTCCTGATGGATGTCCAGGCTGGATTCGCGGGACATGTGTCTTTCCTCTTCGGTTGGTCGGCCGCGACCGCCGCGACCTGATCGGTCGCCGAAGAGGCAGGGGGCAGCACAGGGCCGCACCCGCAGGGATGAAACGAAGTGGAAGACGGCAACGCCGTTGCGGCGCTGGGACCCGCCTGCCAGGCATAGACCGATGATTCAGGTCGTGCGGCGCTGAGGAGCGCGAAGAAGGGGTAAGCGCTGCGCGAACCTACTCGGACGACCATAGCATGCGCCTATTCAGCGCGCCTTCGATTGGGTTTGAGGCGGAAGCGACAAGCGGTTCCGCACATCGGGTGAACGGAACGGCTGACGTTCACGCCAAAGGCCTGCCGCTGATCGAAGCGAGTAGCGTCCGCTTCTGAAACACGAGCGTCGCGCTTTCAACGCAACCACTCTCCGACGCCGCCATGCCGCGAGCAAGTTCCACTACGAGAATGGGAAAAGCTATAGGTTGAATCGCGACAACGCGCGCTTGCGCCATCCGGCGCGCCGCCGGTTCTGCTATGTGCTGGCGCGTGAACATCCTCGCCGCTCGAATTGGAATAGTGGCCATGTTCCTGTAGCTGCGACTCAATTGGCGTTCCAGGCGCGAGTTCGGGCTTGAGCGGCGACTTCGCGAGCGCAAAGCTCGCACTCAATAAAAGTCCAAGAGCTAAAAAAATTGCCCGCGTCACAGGAGCACAGTCTCAACGGGATCAACAAGCGATGCATCGTCGTCCCCGGCGCCTGCCTTGTTGACACGAGTCGACACAATCCATTCATTCAAGGAATCTTCCAGGGGCGCGCGTTGGAGCGCGCCTGGATCATCGCGGCGCATCCATGCGTTGGCGTCGCGCCAGTCGAGAATGACGGGCTGCCGATCATGGAAACGGTTCATCCAGTTGTTCGCCGCGCCGACAATAATTGTTGCCGATGTGAGAGGCTCGCCTGTGCCAGGATGCTTGGCTTGCTCCCACAATGCGGCGAAGGCGAGCGGTTCACCGGACCGCGCCGAAAAATAGTGCGGCGTTTTCGCCCCCGCTTTGCCCGTCCCCTCGTAAAAGCCCGAGGCGGGAATGATGCAGCGTCTCGTCTTGAAGGCTGTTCGGAACATAGGCTTCTCGGCGACCGTCTCCGCACGGGCATTAAACGTTGCAGGAAGATCCTTGAGCGGCTTCTTCCACCATCCGGGCACGAGCCCCCAGCGCATCTGGACGAGCTCGTTGCCGCCCGTCTCCGCAGGCCGAAGGACCTCGATCTGGGTCGTCGGCGCGATATTGTAGCGCGGCGCGAGGTTGCGGGGCTGCCCGATCAGGTCGGCAAGCCTGTGCAACTCTTCCCATGAAAGGCGCTGTGTGAAACGACCGCACATGATGATGCTCGCAATTCACTTCAAAGCTTTATATCCATCCGCGAAGCCGTCGAGCGAGAGAACATGCCGAAGCCCTTCGCCGGGACGAATGTAGATCGTGATGATGATATTCCTGCCGGTCAGAAGCTTGCTGATCACATCGTCGCTGATCGGTCCTTCCGCGGCGCAGCCGATCGGCGCACACTTGAAGAAGGGAAGCTTACCGATCTCGTCCTGATCGACTTTCATCCTCGCGCCTTCCAGCAGAAACGTGTCCAGCGGCGCAATGATTTGAATGACAGCGTTGGGACTTGCCGGAATTTTTGTAAAAGTGACAATGACTTGAACGTCGGCAGGGCAATGGCGACGAGGAATTGAGCGCGCGCGCTACAGTTCGGGCGTAGCATCATCGCCATAGTTCAACTCCTCCAACGCGCATCTTTGCCCCTCGACTTCCTGGTTGAAAAAATATTCTAAATTGCGCTCAGGTCAGCCTTGGCTTGCGCGAGGACTTTCCCAGCTTGTTCGATGCTTGGCTTCAAGGCGATTCTCTGAGCCAGAATGTGATCACGAATTTTTGTGAGCGCCTGCGGCCCGTTGATCAGGCTCTGTTCCAATTTTTGTTTCATATCGGCGACGTCGCGATCGAGCGCGGCGATGTCGCGGGGATCGACACCTTTGGAGGCGTCGAATCTGAACCCGCTTTCGACGACTTGGCGCCACTTCATCAGTTCGCGCGTGAGCGCCGGTCCGAAGCCCGGCACCTTCGTGATGTGGGCTTCGCTGACGTCCCAAGCCGTTTCTATGTTGTAGCTGGCAAGCATTGCTTTCCGGCCCGGGCCGATTCCGGGGATCTTGGCCGGTTCGATCTGGATGGCTTCGAGATAACGTTTTCGCTGATCGCGCTCGCGTGCTCTCTCGAGTTCCTGATAGCGGCGCCGACGCAGGTTCGGGAGATCCAAAAGCTGCTCCTTTTCATGTTGCAGTTGGCGTAAGTGGGTCGTGAACCGTTGGTCGCTGGCATCCTGATCCCAGCGTGCCTTCAACGTCTTGAAGTGACCCTCGGCGCGCACCACCGCGTCGCGGAACTTGGCGCTCTCCGAGCCGTCTCCCGATTGCTTCGAAACGCCTGACAGAACGAACAGACCGCCAACGATCCAGATGAACGCTGCGGCGGGCATGGCGCCCATCAAGACTACGATAATGGCGATCAATCCGGCATATTTCGCGGCATTCCTAAACCTGCGTTGTCGTCCCAGAGCGAGAGCCTCCTTTGACGGCGCCGTTTTATTCCAATCGGGCAGATTCGGCGCCGGGCCGGGCGACGGGATCGCCGCTATTCTGGCCCATACCGAGCCGACATCGATCCTGCCAGTAATGCCGCCTAGTGGCGCGGTCTTGATCACGAAACTGAACAGAACGGCGCCGGTCGCCGCCTCCAATCTGCACCACGGACAATGATCAAGCCCGCCAACGTAATAATGAGAAGCGTTGATGCGACAGGCCTTGGTCTGCTTCTCCAGGTTATCCAGATCCGCGACCCATTCCTTCGCGGTTGGCCGACGGCCATCTTGTACGCCGCTCTGTGCGAAGGCGCGTTCGATCAGCGAGGCGATAGCCGGGGAGGCAATGCCAATGGGTGGCACGTTCGGAGGCGGCTCCATTTGGAACGTGGAACTGTTGGCGCCGTATGCGAAGCGGAATTCCGCAATCGCTTTCTCGATGCTCATGTCTCCGCGCCCGAGGAACCGGCCAGCGAACGGGTGGCGTCCCATGAACAACAGATGGAAAATGAGGATCGCCAGCCCAAAGTTATCGTGGTTCGGCGTTCGGACGACGCCGCGGAAACGTTTCCCCTGAAGCTCAGGCGGCGTGAACGTCGGCACGCCGACCTCGCAAAGGTATCGACGCGCGCCGACACTGACTTGGAACGAGTCGCAATCGATCAGACGGACTGTCGCCTTGTCCGAGACGCAGACGCCGCCATGGTTGACGTCGCCGATCACGCACCCGGTTTCGTGAATGGCGGCGAAAGCGCGGGCCGTATTCGCGGCAGATCGGATTAGAAACCGCCAGTCTGCGGCAGGAAACTCGGCCTTGCGGCTGCGTGGACTGTAGAGGTTGTGGATGTCCTTGTGGCCGTCGACGCGCGGCATTAGCAGGCCCACAGGCTTGCCGTCGGTGGAGCGCAACAGATCTAGCGGCCATGCGGCCAACGAAAGCAGGCGGTCGTTTTGCAACGACGCCATCGTCTCGATCTTGGATGCCTTTTCCGAGGAGACGTCTTGATGATAGAGCTTCGCTACTTGGCCGCTTCGGTCTGCGATTTCGTAGACGGTGCCTTCTCCGCCTCGTCCAAGCAGTCGCCCGAGAGTAACAGATCCCTTGGAATCTCGGACCTTGGGCAGCGGCTTTGTCATTATGACGCTTCGGCAGGGCGTTCAGCCGCCTCGACTCTTGTCGCGAGGATGAGGGTCTTGTCGTCGTCGGTTCGGTCACATACCGCGGGCGAGGATAGGTACCGCTCCAGCCCGCCGGACAATGCGACGTCGAGGCCTTCTGCCGTCGACAATCTCACGGGACCGAAAATCTTCTCGAAGAACGGGGCGTGGACGCTCTTGGTCGCATAATGCAGGACCAGAGACTCGATGCCATCTGTGAATAGCGCGACTTCGTCAACCTTCCTTGGAACGAGGTCGAAAGCCATACGGTCCGCGGCGCCGCTCTCCGTGACGAAAAAGGTCGAATTGGCGTAGACGCCTCGTTGCGGCCAATGCACCCATGCCCATTCGCCTCCCTCGTCGGCGACGACCATCGCGCCATCGCCGACCTGCAAGAAAGCGGCGCCGTCCTCCCCGATGACGGCGACGAGAAGAGTGCACGCGTAATCCCGCAGGGTTGTCCCCGCGTCCGTGGCGCGAAGGGAGATGGCCTCCTGGACCATTTCGACCCAAGAGCGGGCCTCGTCGAGGCAGAGGTCCGAGACTCGTCCCCCGCGAGCGAGGAAGACCTCGACGGCCTCTACGATGGTTCGGCATGCCAAATCGGACCCTTCGTCCGCCAAGGCGGCGCTGCCGGCTCCATCTGAAACGACGAGCGCTATCACCGTTCCGCCGTCGCGGTCCGTCAGGACTTGGCAGGCATGGCTGTCTTGACAAACCGTCCCTTGCTTTACATGCGACGAACCAATCGCCGAGGCGGCTGCAATCCGCCATCCGCTATGGATCATCCGGCAAAAGCCCATCCGTCAGGCGCCGTCGGGTTCGCGAGCGGCACGGCGTCGCCGGGTTGCGAGTGAGATACCGACCCGAGCGAGTTGGAGAGCCACTGGAAGAGTTCGCGAAACTGCAAACCTTTCAGCTTCAACGGCTGACGGACGGAGATCTGAGCAAGCGTTTCGAAATTGGCTCCTTCGACGCCGACCGCATAGAATTGGAATGCCTTGGATTGTTCGCCCTCGCGAACCATATCTGCGGCGTGTCGCCAAGAGTCGGTCGGTCCGCCATCCGTGATCAGGAAAATCCACGGGCGGTAATAGGCGACGCCGTTACTCTTGTAGACTTCCTTTCGTTGCCGGACGAGTTCGAGTCCCTGAGTTATTGCGGCGCCCATCGGGGTATCCCCGATTACCGACAGCGTCGGCGGGACGAATATATCGGCGGTCGCAAATTCCGATATCGTTTGGACGGGGCCAAAGCCCACGATGCCGATTTCGACTCGCTTGGCAGCGAGACTGTCGCTCATCAACTCGTCCTTGAAAGCAATCAGGCCGGCATTCAGCTCGTCGATTGGTCGGCCCCGCATGGAAACGGAAGTGTCCAGCAGCAAAAGACATGGACAACGCGGCTCCGGATTGTCGGTGAAATCATCCGCGTTGAATGGGATCTGATCGAAACTGGACATTCGGGCCTCCTTGAAACTTTCGCCATAATGACTCCATGCATTTCCGGATCGTCAAGGGACCGTCCGGTCGCCGCGCCTGCGTCTCGAATGGGAGGTAACGCCTCTGATCGCCGACGGACCGGCGCTTACATCTAGGCAAATTGTAATCTTTGTGCTACACAATTATGTTTTCTGTAGCGCCAAGGCTCCAAGTGCCCACTCCTCACAATCCTCCCGCCGCAGTGCGCCGTGCGCTACGCAAGCTCGGGGCGGACATTCACGACGCCCGCCGACGCCGGCGGCTGCCGATGGCTGTGGTGGCCGAACGCGCCTTCACCTCCCGATCGACCCTGCAAAGGGTCGAGGCCGGGGACACCAACGTCAGCATCGGCATTTATGCCGGAGTCCTCCAGGCGCTTGGGTTGCTCGACGGGCTGAGCGAAGTCGCCGACATCGGCAATGACAGCGTCGGCCAAGCGCTTGCGAGCGCCGACCTGCCCAAGCGCGTCCACCTCAAGCGGCCAAAGGGATCGCCTCGCGATGGCTGACTTCGAAGTCGACATCGATCTCAAGGGACGCACGCGCCCGGTCGGAAGGGCGAGGAGCAATCGCGTCCGGGGCGTGGAGACGATCCTCTTCGAATATGACGACGCCTGGCTCGATGACGCGGACCGCTTCTCGCTTCAGCCTGCTCTCGCATTGACCCGCGGCGCCTTCGCGCCTCCTGCCGGTCTCGCGACTTTCGGCTCGATCGGAGACTCTGCGCCAGACACCTGGGGTCGGCGGTTGATGCAGCGTGCGGAACGTCGGCTCGCCGAACGCGAAGGCCGCGCTGTCCGTACGCTCTCGGAAAGCGACTACCTGCTGGGAGTCGCCGATGAGACCCGGCTTGGCGCGCTCCGGTTTCGTCGGGTCGGTGACGAGGTCTTCCAGGCGCCGATCGGGGCAGGCGTGCCAGCCCTGATCGAGCTTGGTCGTCTGCTCCAGATCACCGAGCGGATTCTCCGGGACGAGGAAACAGCCGACGACCTTCAACTCATCTTCGCGCCCGGCTCCTCCCTCGGCGGCGCGCGGCCGAAGGCGTCAATCATCGACCAACACGGCCAACTCTCCATCGCCAAGTTTCCCAAGGAGACCGATGATTACAGCATAGAGACCTGGGAGGGGATCGCGCTGCGGCTGGCCGGCCAAGCCGGCATCGTCACGCCGCAACATGAACTCGTCGACGTTGCCGGCAAAGCGGCCATGCTGTCGCGACGGTTCGATCGCCACGGCGCGATCCGCCTCCCGTTCCTGTCCGCTATGGCGATGATGGGCGCCAAGGATGGCGAGCGTGGCAGCTACCCCGAGATTGTAGATGCCCTTGCCCAACATGGCGCGCAGGGAAAGGCCGACGCCCACGCACTCTACCGGCGCGTCGTCTTCAATGTGCTGATCTCCAATGTCGATGATCATCTGCGCAACCACGGCTTCCTCTGGCTCGGCAAGGCAGGATGGTCGCTCTCGCCCGCCTATGACCTCAATCCGACGCCAACGGACCTCAGGGCGCGCGTACTGACGACAAACATCGACCTCGACGAGGGCACGTGCTCGCTCGATCTTCTGGAGAAGGCTTCAGAGTATTTCGCGCTGACGCTGCCGCAGGCACGCGCAATCATCAAGGAGGTCGCGGCGGTGACGGCGACATGGCGTGACGCCGCCAAGGCTGTCGGAGCGCGCTCGGCCGAGATCACCCGCATGGCCAGCGCTTTTGAGCACGATGATCTCAAGCGGGCGCTCGCGCTTTGACCAGTCCGTCCTGTTTCCTCGCAGACCATTGGGTTCTGCGCCAGGCGCGCCGATCGACGTCACTGCCGTCGACCTCGTCGAAGACATGACCAGCTGAGCGCAGGAGGAGCGACCTGAAGCTGCAGGTCCGAGCAACACTATCGGCTTTCGCCCTCGGATTCCGACCGCCTAGGCTGCGCCAGCTCGCGATTGATGCGCGCCGCATTCTCCTGATCGACGCGCCGCTGCTCTTCCTCCTGTTTCAGCACGCGCGATTGCTGGTCGCGAAGGTTCTGCATCTGCTCGCTCTGTCGGGGATCGGCGGGCATTTCGCGGCGCGTGTTGTCCTCCATGGATCGATCAGCTTCACGCGCGCTTGCGGCCTCGCCCTGCGAGCGATCGCGGGGCTGGTCGTTCGTTTGCGCAGCCTTTGCTTCCTTGCCGGCCTGCGCGCGGTTGCCTTGTTCCGTTTCGCGCGCCGCTTCGCGATCCACTCGCCCGCGAATATCCTGTAGGCGCATTTCGCGCTCGGCCGCCGTCGAGGTCGGACCTTCGGCGCGGGCGGGTTCGTCTCGTTTGTCTTGCCGCGCCATGGGCGCGGCCTGCTGATTTTCATCCGACTGGCCCTGGCCTTCGGCAATCCGCGCGCGGTTCATTTCGATCTCGGCGCGAAGTTCGCGAATGCGATCCTGCATCTCGGGATTTGTGATTTTATAGCCATGCTCGGCGGCGTGCCGCGCGACCGTCTCCTTGTAAGCGTCGCTCCCGGTGATGTTGAGCGTTTCCCACTTTTCGGACGCCACTTTGAGCGCGGCGTTGACGGAATCCGCGTTATTCCAGTCGCGAATATCGAGCTGCTTCCCATTGTCGACAAAGGCAAGCACTTGCAGCGCGCCGGTCGCATCGTGTCGGTGGTAATGGATCTCGTCGCCCTTACGCTCGAACGTGATAATCGGCCCGAGGTCACGCGCGGGCTCCGGCTTCACGTAGCGGTCGCCCTGCACATCCGCCTTTTGCTGTTCGAGATTGGTTTGCGCGGCGATGGCTTCGTCGGCCTTGTCGAGTAGCCGGCGCGACTGTTCGGCGAATTGCGCGCGCGCCTCATCGTCGGGAAGCGCCTTGTCGATTTTCGCAATCGTATCGGCCATGCTGTCGCGCGCGGCGATCATCGTTTCGGTTGTTCGCATGGGGCCTTTCTCCTCTATGTCGGTCGACGGCGCGCGACCGCTTAGAGCGCTCTGGGCGCGGTGCTGAAAATGCGCGATAGCGGCGCTCGGCGCGCCGTCCAACGGTCGGCTTAGAGCGCTGATGGCGCGCGGCACGACAAAAACTTTGCCGGGCTGCGTTCGCGAGGATTTCAGCTCGGTTACTCGAGCGGCCGGCACGTCCACATAAATTATCCGTGCGGCGACACCTGGCTTCGCATAAGCCGCAGCCGTCTCCATATCGGCGGCAAACAGCGCGCCGCGACGATCGCCGCCGCTGTCGAGACGATAAAGGCGCACGGCGCCCGGCGCTGGCGGCGGCGATCGACGCGGCGACAGGGCGGCGACGTTCCGCCATTGGCGGGCGGCATCCTGCGCGCGCCGCCGGCCTTCCTCGCGCGTCGGTCTGTGAATTTCACGGTTCTTCACACGCTCGATGCGCCGGCGAACGCTCGGCGGCGCAATGCCACGCGCCAGCATCTTCACGTCTTTAAGCTTGTAGGCTGGCGCGTGCGCCTGATCGAACCGCCGGACATTCTCCATGGCGATCCCGCGGACGCGGGCTTCGGCCGCGAGCGTGTCGCGCCAGCGCGAAAAATCCTGAATTTTTGGGTCGAGCCGCTTGCCGTCGTCCCGGACAAGTCGAACCGCCGCATGCACATGAATATGCTCTCGGTTCGTATGCATCACGAAAACATACTCATGTCCGGCAAACGCGCGCGCCAGGGTCGCCCGCGCGGCGTCCATAAACGCCGCTTTGTCCGTGCCGGGCTTGGCGCTCAAAATGACATGCGCAAAGTCGCGCGGCGCGCTCGATCGCATATGCGGCCGCCAGGATTTGGCGATTTCCAGGCTGACATTGGCCTCACGCGACGCGGCGCGCGGTGGGCGGTTCGGCAGCTCGCGCGCGAGGCGCTCGGCTTCATCTTTGAGCACACGGCCGTCCGGCCCAAATACCTCGATCTCACCGCCGCGGGTAAGTCGAGCCAGCGCCGTCGTGGCGCCCTCGACCCCATGCGCCCATTTCGGGTCGGTAAATTCGGCGTCCCGGCCGAATGCGCCCTCCAACCGATCGCGCAAACCGTCAATCGACCGCTGATTGTCGTAGATCCGGTGAAGCCGGCCGCCCGCATTGCGCTCGCGACTCGCGGCCGTCATGACGATGTCGACGCGGCTATGCGCGCCATGCTGCGAAAGCCGCCATGCATAGTGATGGCCGCGAAGAGCCTCCGTAAGCGCGTCTTGCGCCTGCGTTGCCTCCAGCCTGCGGTCGAACCGCATTGCGAACTGCAGCACGTCGTTGGACGGCGCGCGGCCATCTTCGGCGCGCCACGTGGCGGCGAAGTCGGCGACGGAGCGCTGCCCGGTGATCATCAACCCATCATGGCGCTCCAGCGTCAGTTCGCCCTTGTCGCTCTGATAGTTCAGAAGCGATTTCGCCCGTGCCGCGCCAGAACCGAAACTCGCGATCTTGACGACCGCCGCCTGCGAGCCGGCCGCAAGATTAGCCTTCGCGATCAAGGCGGACCGCACGGATGCGATCGCTGCGCCCGTCGCCGGCGCGCGGCCGCCCAGTGCCGGCGATGAGGGTCGCGCCGTTTGCGCAACCGCGGCGGGCGCACGCGCCGAGACGTCGGTCTGCGAAACGCTGCCCTTCGCTGCGACCGCGCGCTTCACGCGCAATTCATCGTCGGCCCGGGACTTCTCGCCTGGCGCCGGCGCGCGCGGCCCTGTGTCCGGCCGCTCGTCGTGTCGGGGCCGGGGCGCCGCGCGCGAGCTGTTGGCTGTTTGCGCGCGGTAACGCTCAGCCGATTGCACCGCAGCCGCAAGATCGTCCAGCGCCGCCCGATTCTTCGCCGCAAGACGACGCTGCAAGCCTTCCGTCAGAATCGAAAGATCAAGCGCCGCGAGAGTCGTCATGAGGCGCAGTCCTTCTCGATCGCCGTCTCGGCGCGTCTCCGCGCTCGATACGTCAATGACGCGTAGAGCGCGTCGAGCGTCCGCATGATCCCATGCGCTTCGATAAGCCACGCGCGCACATTCTCTCCCGGGAAAGCGTTGCCCGCGTTCATATGATGAACGGCTTGATTGAGATTAACGCCGATCGCGCGCAGCTGTCGCGTCAATTCGACGACTTCGACGCGTCCTTCGCCGTCAAACGTCGGCCCCATGTCGCTGGCCGCGCGAACCATGCGACGCAGCGCTTCTGTTGTCGTCAGATTCCTCGCTTCGCAGAATGACAGAAACGCCGCCGCCTCCGTCTCATCGACGCGGAAACCGATAAATCGCGTCTTGCGCCGATCGTAATGTCGCTTGTCCGCCATTCGTCGATCGTCCTTAGCGTCCGGTTTGCCTTTGGCAAACTGCCGGACGCGAACATGGCCGGCGCGGCGAGCGCACATACAGATTTTGTTTCACAAAATCCCTATCCTGCCACTCATCACCACTCTTCGCTTTGTATACGGCAAAACCCTCATTTTCTCAACGTTTTTCGAGGCTTTGTGCGGTTTTCAAAGCAGTCTCGGAACACTCTCAGCGCACTATCAAGAGAGTCTCACGAGGCTCTTAGATCAACATCGAAAGCGTCTCACACAGAGACCCAGCGGACTCGCATAAAATTCTCACCGTCGCATCAGGCGCATATTAGCTCGATCTCCAAGATGCTCTCGCATCGTTGTCATAAAGGTCTTGCGTAAGGAAGGGAGTGGGTCTAAATAGTTGCCATTTTATTAGAGGCTCGCATGAAGCTCACCGGTGAGGACCTGCAGCGTCTGAAGGAGGGGATTAACGCGCTGAAGCCGAACCGTCGGCTCACGCTGCGCGAACAAATTGGCGCGATCTATGGGCCTTTGATGAAGGCGAAAGGCCGCGGACTGACGAATGCTCAACTTCTCGATTACCTCAGAGAGCAGGGCATTATGATTTCGGCTCCCTCGCTATTTCGGGTGCTGAGACAGCTTGCCGAACAAAAGGCCCGGCGCGGCTCTAAGCGGGGAAGCCATCCCTTCCGCGCGAATGGGAAAATGCGGGTGCCTACGTCATCGGAAATTACAAGGCCCGTATCCACCGGGACCATCGAGTCTGAACCTGTGCCGCGCGCGTCGTCCTTCCGCGTGCGTCGCGACCGCGATGAAATCTAGGAGATCGGCGAATGGATAAGGCGATTTACATGATCGGCGGCAGCAAGGGCGGTGTCGGCAAGTCCATGGTGACAATGGCGCTCATCCATTTTCTCACGGCGCGCGGCGAGGCGGTTGTCGTGGTCGATGCCGACACGTCAAATCCTGACGTCATGCAGAACTATGAGAAAGAGATCCCGTGCGAGGGTGTCAATCTGGACGATGCCGACGGCTGGATTCGGCTCGTCAATCTCTGTGACGAAAACGCGGACAAGACCGTTATCGTCAATACGGCGGCGCGCAACAACCAGGGGGTAGGGGCCTACGGCGTCACGCTGAGCGGCACCCTCGATGAACTGAAGCGGCGCCTGGTGACCTTGTGGGTCGTCAATCGTCAACGGGACTCCTTGGAGCTATTGCAGGATTTTCTCGAAGCGATCCCCAATTCGACCGTTCACGTCGTCAAGAACGGCTACTTCGGCGCGGATGAGAAGTTCGAGCTCTATAACGGCTCGAAGACGCGCAAAGCGATCGAGGGGAGGGGCGGCAAGAGCATCCTCTTTCCAGATATGGCGGACCGTGTGAGCGATGACCTCTACAGCAAGCGCCTCAGCATTCGAAAGGCGCTCGCCGATATGCCGATCGGCAATCGCGCCGAATTGAAACGTTGGCTCGCGCAGGTCGATGGCGTCTTTTCGGCGGTCGTGCCGAATGGCTGATGGCATGGAAGCCCACGACGCGACCGGCTTTGAAAAGCTGATCGGCCGGACGGCGACGGAAACAGAACGCCGACAGCTTCGTCGTGTGAAGGAAGTTCTCGGGCTTCGCGACAATGACGCGCTGTGGCTCGTCATCTTCGCGCTTCAATATTACGACAGCCTCTATCGCCAGTTCCCGAAGGCGATTGCCACCGAGGCGGCGGCCATCATGACGCGCACGCGCGAGACGGCGGACGCGCAAATGCGCGCCGGGGTCGAACAGGCCAAGGCCGACCTCGCCCGCGCCGTCGCGCTCGCGGCGCAAGACGTCGCGCGAGACGTGGCGCGACGGCAGGCGACGCAGTGGCTCGCCTATGGGATGGCGGTTGGCGCGGCCCTCGTCGTCACCGGAATCGCGATTGGGCGCGCGCTGGCGCCGTAAGAGGCGCCCCGGCTGTCATCGACAACGGGTTGCAGGGATGCGAACTCGACAGGGATGATGACCGAGGCCAGTCCGTACACCGTCGCTATTTTCCCGCCGCCGGCCTCCAGCCTGCCGCTGTCGCTTCCGCCACGGAGCAGAACATACGTTCTTCGGCGCCCGTGATGGTGACGCGGGCGTAGTCGCGACTGCCGGGTACGTGGAAGATTTTCTTGCCCTTGCGGTTGACGTTGCCCTTGATGGCGCAGTCCTTGGACGGCGTCGGCGCGTCCTTTGACGCCGGCTCGGCGTAAGCGGCAGAGTTGGGAAGCGGCCGGGAAACATTCCATAGCTGCTGGAAGCGCGCCTCGAAGGACTTCGCCGCAGACGGGTCGTGTAGAACGACGAGATCATTATCCTGCTGCCTGAGCCCGGAGGCCGACAGGTTGGCCGATCCCGACCGAAGAAGGCGCCCATCGACGGCATAGGACTTCAGGTGCATGTATGCGCCCGCCGGTTTCATCCGGACATCGTCGGCAATGGAGCGAAGCCGGTCGAGCGCGTGCTGCTGGCCTGGGTCTAGGACGATGCGGAGGGCGACCCCGCGCCGGCGCGCCTCGATCAACGCGTCGACGACGGCCCAGTCCGTGAGCGAGTAGACCGCCATGTCGATCTTCGCGCGCGCCAAGCGGATCAGGTCGACGTCGATGCGCTCAAGGTTTTCATCAGGCGCGTAGTGGATTTCCACATCGCCGGCGCGCACGGGCAAGAAGCCGATGCCGCAGAGGAGGGAAGCGCCAACAACGATCCGAAACCAGCGCCGGTGGATCACTGCCACTGGCTCCAGATGATAAAAATGAGGACGACGATGGCCGAGCCGATCGATGTGAATACAACCCGCCAGTTATAGCGCTCGCGGAATGGAAGCTGCCGCCAGCGCGCTTCCTCGTCGTCTTCTCGGTTTTGTTGTCCTCGCCAATCCATTGACGTATCCTTTGACGAGCAGATCCCGACCCGCCTCCACACGACGAAGTCACAATGGCAGGCGTGTTGTGGGAGCGGCAAGTCAGGACGACGGCTCCAATTTGTCACCGAAATCCAAAATATTTTCGCTGCACGCGGTCAACCATCTTCATCGCCTTCTTGCTCAACCGACGCAGCGCCACCCAGCGCGTCATAGCGACGCGACGCCAACCACTGAAGACGCAAGGCCTGTGTCAGCAATACGCGTCGTAATCCACCCTGGACCTTTCGCTCGGAGATCACCTGAGCAAGCCGCGAAATAATGAGCGCTCTTCGAGCGATCCGAAAATCGGGATGTGATCGGAGCTCGTAAACGCGATCGGAAACGATTCTCGCGCGCAAAGATCGGGGCGCTTCGACGACGAGCGACCCAGGCGGTGGATCCTTCTCGTTCAGGATCGCTTTGAACTCTGACCGATCAACCGCGCGCTGCGTGATCAATCGCTCCAAAGCATCCAGGTGCTTGCGCGCGTCAGCATCCTTGCCACTTGTCTCCTGATATTGTGGCAGCGGCCAGACCTCGATTTCGAGCACTTCGAACGGGTCAAGCACTGACATGGCAACAGCATCAGTGCGTTGATTGGTCAGGTGACGACGAATGCGCGTGCGTAGCATCTCATTCGTCTGCCCAACATAGATCGGTTCGCCGTCATAATCGAAGAAGGCGTAGACGCCCCATTTGTAATTCCCGACACGGCGAGTCTGCCCCACGGCCTCTTCGAACGATGTATCCAGAAACCTCGCCAGATTGGCTCGCAGATCCTCAGTCTCGAACGGTGGAAAGTTTATGAAATCGGGATCGCGACGAGGAGCGGGCTCGTTCGGATTAGGCATGTCGGATCGCCGTCATGTCGGAGGAATGCTCCACCACGCCTCCTCGTTCGATCGTCGTGCGCCGCATCGTCTCATCGCCGAGCGAGGCGATTTCGAAGCTGACATGATTAATCTCGTTATCGCGACCTCCAAAGCAGGAATGGAATGCAGCGAGGAGTTCGACGGTCAGCAGTGATTGCGCGCCGACTTTCGGCGCCTCAGCAGAGGGTATGGAAGACGGGAAAAGATAGATGCACGGCGGCGGCGCACAGAAAGGACCGATCACTGTCGTTCTGGCATCGCTCTCACCCAACAGCTTCGGACAGGCGCGTCCGATCGTTCCACACACCATATCCCAGATGACGAGGCCATCGACGCGCTGATTGCGCGCGATGATCTGAGCGCTTATGCGCGTATGAACCCCGGACCAGGCGTTGCGCCGCGGGTCGGCGCCGACATTGGTGCACAGGCTCCAAATGATAAATTCATCTGCGCCTTCCGGGCGCTCGAAAATTTTCGAGTTGTCGCCATCCAAACAGCCTTTCAGGTCGATGATTGCCGTTCGTCTGCTTGGTAGCGTCACAACATAGTCATGCAACACGCCGCGCTTGGCGCGGTCCCAGCCCGCGATGAAGCCTCGGTCCTCCATGTGATTGAGAACATGCTGGACGAACTCCCGCTTACCTCGCATCGCTGCGGCAAACTCTCCGCGCACCTGTTGAATAGCGCCGCGGAAAATCGGCGAGGCGTAGAAGTCTTTTTCCGCAAGCCCGTGGTCGCCGAGTTTATGCGCTTGGGTCTTGAGCACTTCAGCAAATTCTGCGATCTGCTGGCGCACGCTTGGGTCCTGCTCGCAAGGAATAACGCTCACGCGGCCTTCTCCGCCGGAGCGCACACGTCGAGAAGCGGTTCAAGCAGATAGCGCGCTAAATGCCGAACGACATCGACAGCGACGCCGTCGCCCGTCAAATGGTAAGCCTCGTTGTAATTTTTTGGCAGCTTATACGCGTCATCAAGTCCCATTAATCGGGCGGTCTCCCGCGACGAAATCAGGCGCGAACGAATCTTGTTTCCATCGACGACGACGATCGTCTGGCGGCTTGAACCGCCTGCGGGCGTCCGCAGACATCCCAAGATATCGTCAAACCGAATTTCCGCCCGTTGGACCTTGACGCCATTTTCGTCGAGGCGGGTGCGCTTATAGACCCCGCCCACCATCCGACGCCCCGAACGCTTGGCGGCTTCAACCTTCGCCTTGTTGACAGGCGACATCATCGCCAAAATTTGCTTGGTTTCAGCGGCGGTATGCCAGTCGACGCTCAAAGGATTTTCTTCGATGATATCGGCGAAAGAATTCTTGCGACGCGGCGGCGTCGGTAAATTCCACCACAGCATGTTCTTCCGGGCGCGGGAGGAAACGCTGTCAACGGCTCTGCGCAATCCCAGCGTATGAAATGGCTCGATTGGCTCCGGCGACAGGAGCGACGGGTCTATCGTCACATCGTCTCTTACGCCGATCACAAACAATCGTGGCCGGGATTGCGGCACGAACAGAGAGGCGTTGATGATCAAGGCGCCGTATCGATATCCGGCTTCGCCAAAGGTCTTGCAGATCGCTTCGAAATCTCGTCCGCCGTGGGAGGTCAGCGTGCCGCAAACATTCTCGATCGCGATAATCTTCGGCGCGCGATTGTCGTCGATCAGCCCCGTGATGACATCCCAGAACGGATAGAAGGTTCCAGAGCGCTCTCCCTTCAACCCGGCTCCGCCTCCGGCCAATGATAAATCCTGGCAGGGAAACGACCCCCAAATCAGGTCGGCGTATCCTGACAGCTCATCCACGGTGACCTGGCGAACATCGCCGACCTTGAGTTCTCCGCCCGTACCCCAGTTGGCTTGATAGGCGAGACCTTTTTTGTGATCGAAATCATTCGCGAACAGACATGTCCAATCGGACCCAAGCCCTGCCCGGGCCATCCCGCCACCGGCAAAAAACTCATAAAAATTAGGCATGACGCTTCCGCTCAATGGCTTGGTCGTCGACCAGAGCATCGTCCCGTTCGAGCTTTTCCTTGATGGCCTCGGCAATCCAGGTGTTTCTGGAGACATTGCCGGGACGCGCGCTCCGCGCTTGATCGATCGCCTCGAAGGTCTCGGGTGACAACCGAAGATTGATGCGATCCAGCGGACGAATCGCCTGATTTTTTGAAGAATCGAGCATGCAGCGAAGCTGGCGCCTTTTTGGCGCCATGTCCAGCATGTTCTATATATGTTCCGAACCGACGAGATAGCATATCGAGCCCATCTCACTTTAAATTTTCTCGTTTCCAGGTGACCTCCATGCGTTGGGCTCCGCGCTCGTTCCCCGTAAAGATCCATCGCCACCTCAATGTCGCGGACTTGGCCGACATATCGCCCGAGGAGCTCGATCAAGCGGAAGAGGAGGGCGCGCTCGCAGGCAATCGCTCCTACTGCGATCTGCGGGGCTGCGGCTGGGGCGTCGTTAGCACAGCCCTCGATATCGAGACGAAAGTGATTGACCGCCTGAAGATGGCGGATGACGTCGAAGCGGAAATGTCGGCCTTCGAAGAGGAGCGCGCGACCGCATTCGACGACGAACCCGCACTCTGGGGGCTGGATGTCGGGGTCGCCTCCGCGACAATCGCGATTTCGGCCTACGGCTCAGTCCCTGTGTCCAGCTGCAACGCAGGCGCTTTTGGCGGATGCCACTCAGCGCGCTATCCTTACGTTGCCTTTTTTCTTCCAAAGGAGTTGGCGCCTGAAATCATGCGTTGCGCCGAGGCCGCCGACATTGGGCTGCTCTGCGATGAAAGCGGACTCGCGCAAATTTATGGCCAAGGAGAAATGGATCTCGTCCGTTTCGCGCAAACTGCCTGGCAAAGAAGCGCGGCTGGCGAAGAAGAGGCCCGATGATGAATGTATTTGAGCGATCAGCGGCGCGTTAGCCTTTTTCGTGATCAAGGTGGCGACACGCCGCGCCAAGCTGATGCCGACAGAGTCTCTTGCGGCGAGCAGATCGCCGCGCCGATCAATGCGCGCCAGGCTTGGGCGCCGTCTGCTGATCGCCCCGACGAGCAATCTGAAGTTGTAAATTAGTCTGCATGTGATCGAGGGGCCGCGCGCGGCCCCTCGATCGCGTTTCAGCGGGACTTCTTGCCCTGCGGCTTCGCGGCGGGCGCTTCCGTCTTCTTCGCCGGCTTGTCGGCAAGGTGCTGAATATCCTCTACCGCGAAAGTGTAGCCGAACCGGCGCTCGCCATTAGCCGCTTTCCATTCGGTCTGCTTCGGGCGCGACGTCACTTGAACCAGGTCGCCGGATTCGAGTTTTTCGCGCGCCCATTTGATGCGCGAGTCCTGCCGGGCAAAGATCGTATGTTCGATCCACTCGGGATTGTCGATCCACTCGCCATTGCCGTTCTTATAGGGGTTGTTCGAGCAGACGGTGATAACGAGATTGGCGCCGACTTCCTTGAGCTGACCGACCCGACCGACCTGAATGTGCGTGTTGAGCTGCGACATTTCTCTCTCCTATCGTTGGGCCTCGGCCCGATGCGATGGCGGTCTGAAAGCGCCGGGGTAAGGAGACCACAGAGCCGCAAGGCCGTAAGGCTGCAGCGGGCAAGCAAAGCGCTGCGCGCCGGCCGCGACGGAGAATTTTGAAAGGGCGCGCAGCGCCCATGCGCGAGGAATTGCCGCATAGCGGCAAGGGGAAAATTCTTCGGCGCAGGCGCCGACGTGGCTCCGCCGGCGCTAGACAAGCCAGTAAAGAGCAACGGGCGAAGGCCCGACATGGCAAGAGAGATCTGTGCAAAGTTCGACACACAATCAGGTCAGTCGAATTGTCCGCCGAGCCTCGGGCCTCTTCGTTCTCACACCATCGCGCAATGCCGAGAATTGGCTTGGCCATGATCGATCCCGCGTGGCCGTATCAATAATGCCATGACGCGTCGTTCAAATGGGCTGATTATGAGAAGCCCGGCGCCTATTGAGTGACGGCCCCTACGCCGCGCAAACAGTCGACGCGGCTTGGGCGCGTGCACATCCGAAGCGTAAGGAAGCGAGTAAGAGACGAAGCCATGTCGCCGCGGGATGCGCCTGTTGCGCGCAATCGAAGAATGGGCGACGTTGCGCTTTGTCCGCGACGCGGGGGCAGGCGGCTATCCAAATATTGGTCGATCTTATGCATGGTGTTGCGATGAACGAGATTGTTTTAGCGGACGCCGATAGAGAAGGTGAAACGATGACGGCGCGCGTCATACGCTATGATCGGGAGCAACGTCGCCTCGAACTGGTGGTGCCCAACACGACTGTTGTTTTTACACTTTACGGCGATGGCGAACGCTTCACGGGAGCGCTCGGCGGCCGAAGCTTCTACTGGGATGCGCCGCGCGCCGAGCCTGCGAAAAAGCGGGTGAAGCGTTAGCCCCGGGGCGCATCCCAATTGTCGTCACGAATTCGGCATTTTCAGCAGCTCCTTATAGCCCTGCTGCGTCATCCATCGTGCGCGGGCATAATGGCTGTGATAGACGCGCCGCGCACGTTCACGGTCGACGTCGGGATCAATGTTGAGGACGATCCGGCTCGCCTCCTCCCAGCCGGCGCCATCGCGCGCCGCATCGAGCAGGCGGAGATATACGATCATATGCGAGAGATCGTAGTCGGTCAGCTCGAGCGTCGTCGGCGCTACCTCTGCGACCGTGTTGGACTGATTGGGGATCACGGTTGGCCTCCGTTAAAGCGCAGCCTATGCTTTGATCGCTCATCGTAAGGCTACAGCCGCAAGGTAGCCGATAGCGCCGATATGTGGCGGCATTCAGGGTGCGCGGAGCGACAAGCGCAGCCACGCGTCGCGACGCTATGCAGCGGCTGGCGAGCGATCGGGGCAAGCTGTGCGAACGACACGCGGCTCCTGTCGCGTACAGTAATCGAACCGCGACAGAGCGCCAGGATGGATAGCGCGACCGACTTGGTGGTCGCGAGGGGAGGTTCACGTGACAGGGAGCGAAAAGCGGAATGGGTGTTGGTCTCGTCCCGGCCGGAAATCTACGCGAGCGCATGAATGGCCATAGTCCCCGATGCGAGCGTAGAGACGCCAAAGGGCTATTACCCGGCCCGCCTTTCGGAAAATTGCGACCTCTGGTCCGAGTGAGCATAGCGACGGCGCGCCGCGCGCCGACACGAGGCCAGTGCGAGCCCGACAGGCGGGCGCTGTGATCGGCGCCGTAGCCGAGCCAACACGGATAGTGCTTGAATTCGCGCACACAATCATGCAGGCGTATCTCGTCGCACGTGAATTACGAAAATTAAACAACGATCAATGCCGGCTTTTCACCTGAACAGCAAGCGTTTGGCGAAAGATATCAACGACGCCTTGTTCGATACTCTTCTCGAAGGTCTGGTGCTTTGCAGCCGCTGTGCGACCGTCCTCAACGGAATGGTTCATGGCGCGCAACGCAATCTCCAAGCCTTCCCGTTTTGAGGTCGCCTGGATGCCCGACGTGTCGGCCGCAGCTGATTACGCGGCGTTTTCTTCACCCCCATCAGTCCGGCTTAAGAGGTCGAAAACGTTGGCGACGACGTCCACGCCGTAAATCGTCTTGCCGTCCTTCTCATAGGATGTTTCAGCAACGCGACATTCGGCGTAGATCGGCGCGCCCTTCCTGACATTCTTCAACACGAAAGCCGAGTCGCGCTCATTCAAGACGGTGACCGTAACCCAGTCGGTCTTCTCAATGCGCTCGCGCGATTTCTTGTCGGTCCAACTCCGGTTCGTCGCCACGCTGATCTTGGCGATTTTGCCATCATCGAACCCCTTGGGCTCTTGCCCAACATAGCCTCGTAGGATGAAAAGATTGGTTGTTCTCATTGCGTCTCTCCAATCATGCGAACTGATCATCGTCCGATTTCCACGACGGAAATGCCGCGCGCCGGTTAGCATTTTATTAGAAGCATGGCGATAATGTGATTGTCTCGAACAGGGATTTTGGCATTAACATAAAGCCGCGCGCAGCGGCAGGCTTCGTGCGCTCAGCCTGCGGGAAGTCAAACACGAACCCTTTGCCTCGACGCCGCCGCAAGGTCGGTCAAGAGGAAAGGCGCCGCCGGCGCCGATGCGAGGATGCTCGGTCGATCAGGGCTCGGCCCAAACGCGGCACGATCAAGCTGAGAAGGGACACGGCCGTTTGAAGGAACGGATTGATACGCTCGATGAATTGCGGGCTTTGGCGATCGGCGCTGTGATGCTGTCGCATTTCGCGCTCGCCTTCGGCTCGCAATCGATCGTCGCGTTCTGGCTCAACCTTCCTGATCTCAGCGTCGGCGTCGATCTGTTCTTTGTGATTTCAGGTTTCCTGATCTTCCAGAATCTCGCCGATCTGGCAGAATCGGCCAACACTTTCACGCGAGTTGTCGGGGCCTTCTATGCGCGCCGGGTGACCCGGGTCGCGCTTCCGGCGTGGACGATCCTCGCAGTGATCGCGCTGGCCGATCTTGAACCCCCAGCGTCGAGCGCCAACGACTTTTGGGCGGCGTCGGCGTTCGTTGCCAACGTCCATTGGGCGCGATGTGAGATCGACGCCCGCTGCGGCGACGCGCTCGCGACATCTCACTTCTGGTCGCTGGCGAGCGAAGCACAATTCTATTTCCTGGCGCCAGCGCTTCTGCTAGCGCGAGCGCGCGCGCCGCTCTACGTGGTTATCACAGCCATTCTGCTTCTCGCGCTTATTCCCCACCCGCACGGCTCCCTGCTCTGGGCGCTGCGCCCGGAAGCGCTTTTGCTTGGCGCGGCGCTCGCCAGCGAGGTGCGGCGGCGCGCCACCTGGCTGGTGAAGGCGCCGCCGGTGACCGCTGGAGTGGCTGCATGGTGGAGTCTGGTCGCGTCCATGATGGCGCGAATTGCAATTGGCCCCTTCTCGGGGTTGGCGTGGGCGCTGGTCGCGCTGATCAGCGCCGGCGTTGTTCTGGGACGCCTTAAAGGCCCGCCCATCGCGGGCCCTGTCGGCAATGCCGTTCGTAGGGCCGGCCGGGTGTCGTTTTCGGTCTATCTCGTCCACCTGCCGCTGATCGGCGTCGCGGCGGAATCATTTGCCGCCAAGATCGGTGTAACGCCTGCTGTCTTTGGCGCTCTGGCCGCGATCGCCGCCGCGACGATCGTGGTCGAGTTCGCGATCGTACAGCCGGCGGCGCAGCTCGGCCGAGCCTGGAGCGCGCGCATCGCTCTTAAAGAAGCGCCAATGAGAAGCAGCCGCGCAAAAATTCGGTCGAGCGCCATGTGAGGGCGAACGCTCTTCTGCGGCAACGGCGCTTGCGAAAGTACCGCTGCAATGCGATCGCCACGGCTCAACAAATCTCGACGGAATGCGTTGCCGGTGAAGCGTACTCCCAGAATTTCAATTTGAGCCGCATGTCGCTCATCAGCACGACGGGCGTCCACGCATGTCGACAATCGCGTTCGACCGCAGATTTGTTCCACAGCTTCGAACACGTAGCCGCAGGCGCGCCGCCTTAGGGGCCTGGCATCGAACAATTGCCGAATTATCGCCTTAACAATTCGCAACGCTTGCAGCGCTTCCTGTAGCATACCGATCACGCGCTCAGAGCACGAGACGACCGGACATTTGGTTTGATGCGGCACAATGTGAGTTTGCGAAAGAGAAGGACTGACCATGGACGCGTCTGGTGTCCGTCGTTGCGCCTGTACTTCCCACGAATTTTCCGAGTTTCGCGGAAGGCCGCCAAAGGAGCGCGCCAAAAGGACCCGCAAACGCTCCAACATATCGCTTACACGCTTGATCCGAGCGCCATGGCGGCAATCCGTGGGTGCGTTGTCGATGAAATCGATCACCTCCACCACGAAGTATCGCATTCGCTAATCCTCCGATATCACTGGTCAAGATCGCTCGCCAGTTCTTATCTTGAGGGCGTCGAAGACGTCATGGACCCATGCAACAGCTCAGAACTTTTCGAAGTCGATGACGCGATATTCACGCTCACCGAGCGGCCGACGCGCGTGGACTGGCCAGCGCCGATGATCATCTATGTCGCAGAGATTTACGACACACAAAGTGAGATCTGCGCCGAACATTTTGAAGTTATCGTTGGTCCGGATGGACGGCCCGAGCCCCGAGAATTGCTCGGGGCATAATCGGCGTCTTCGCTACGATCTCAGCGAGCGCTGGCGAGGCGATCGAAGCGTCTTGGACATCGATGTGGACGGGGCTCGACGAGAGCGAGCTAATCCGATAATGCGGTTTTGGAATTATCCCAGTTGGGATATTCGACTTAACTAGATGCGCGGCTCGAAGCCGTTAAAAGTTTCTTCAGCCGAACTCCGTCTAAATCATCGAACCAATGGCCTGGGACGAGAGCATGAGCGAGAAGGCGGATCTTGAGAAAAAAGCCGTCGGGACGCTGCAGCGCTATCGCGAAGCATATGCCAGGGCCGAGGCGCTGGAACAGGAGGCGGCGGCGGCGCGCCAGGACGTTTTTACAAGGCTCAATCGCTTGGAAATCGCGAAGGCCAAGGAAGTGGCTGTGCGCGTGAGACCCGAAATCGTCGCTGCCGACCAGGCCGCCATTTGCAGGCTGACTGAAATCCGCATCGCCTTGAGCGAAGCGACCGCGGAGCTAGATTCGGCCTTCCGGACCCTCGCCGCCTTGGATGAGCAGTTGGGCTATATCCCTGGTGTCAGCGTCGCGAAACCTAATGGGAGCTACGTTGGAGGCAGTGCCGAAGAAAACGGCGAACTCCCTTGACCCACGGCTCTCGCGCTGCCTGCGATGCGGTGGGCTAGAGTCATTCTTGCATCCCCTAGGGGTTCCCGAAATTCTGCGCCCCTACAGGTCGCGGCGCCTTCCTCTTCGATGCGCCTTCGAATCCGCGTCCGTCCACACACGAAGACGCCCGCCTAGGCCGATGGCGGCACGGATCGAATATACACTCTTGCTAACCTGCGCGCGGCGTGGCGTCACGGATACGTCAATCCTGAAGCTGTTGCCTCGCCCCATACCGATCCGCCAAACGTTAGCCCTGCGGCGTGAACGCATCCGATCGGATGTCTTTCATGCTGGCTCCGCGCATGAAGAAATCACGCTTCAGCCGTTTCACCAGATTTTCGCCGCCACACAGAAAAATTGCGCTGTCCTTGACGTTTTGCTCTGCGTGCAGGGCTGTCGCCGCAACGTCTCCTCCGGCCGGAGCATTTGGATCAAGCAGGCATGGTCGGTAGTCGACATGCGCCCGCGTCCGGCTCAGCGCTTTCAGCTCTTCATCAAGATAGAGGCCATCACGGCTGCGTGCGCCGTGGTAAAGACGAATTGGACCGAGATGGCCCCGCTTCAGAGCGTCTCGCAACACGCCATAGAGTGGCGCAAGACCCGTCCCGGCGCCGATCAGCAGCAGGCGCTGCTCCTCGTGGACGCCTTCGTAAAAGCATGTCCCGGACGGACCCGCGACATGCAAGCGGTCGCCCGGCTTGAATTCTCCCAGCCGTCGGCTCATTCGGCCATTTTCATACAGTCGGATATGCATCTCGAGAAATGGATCGTCCTCGGGATGGCTCGCGAGCGAGTAATGACGTCTTAAATCGCCATCCGCGACAAGTTCGAGGAACTGCCCTGGCCGATACGCAAAATCATCTGCATCGACACGCAGTCGGATCACATCCGGCGCGAGCGGCTCAATCGCTCGAATGACTGCATCCCGCCGCGCTCCGACGTCGTCCGGTCGCGTAATCGTCAGCGGCGACGCCGGCAAACAGACACAGGGCAGAAAAAAGCCGAGCGCCTTCTGACCCTCTGTCAAGCCAACTTGCGACTCTGGCGGAGGGACGCCTTCGACCGCGCGATGCAGACAAGTCTGACAATTGCCGGACCGGCACGACGAAGGCGCGTCGATGCCGGCGCGCTCCAGCGCTTCAAGCACAGTTTCACCTAGCCTGAGTTCGACCGAACGATCCTCGAACTTCAGCATCGGATCAACGGTTCAGTACGTCATCACGAACGGAATTTGCAATCGCCGCGACTTCCTTAACCTCTTTTTCTGGCACGCCAAGGTCACGGAGCGTGTAGTTCAGATTTTCGATTACCGCATCGACATGCGAATCATTGAGACCCTTCGCAACGAGACGCTTGTGCGCATTGCGCATGTCGGCTCCCGTGTAATTATTTGGACCCCCAAACGCCATGGTCAGGAATGATTTCTGTTTGGCGATTTGCTGATCCATGTCGACGCCATCAAAAAACCGCGCGATGCGACCGTCCGCGAGAACCTTGCGATAAAAAAGCTCAACTGCGGCATTAACGGCGTTCTCGCCCCCGAGGCGCTCGTAGAGATTTGACATGCCTTGCGTTCTCCCTGTTGCCGACCTTAGCGAGCCAACTTTTTCGGCTCGGACGTCACTTAGACGCCGCGGCGCGGAGAATCTTACCTCGACCGGCGAGATTTTTTCGCTCGGAGAATGCCTCCCGCAGGAAATTCAATCATATAAGAAAAGCGTGACGAAATTCGTAATGTCGCCGCTGACTCGATCGATAAGCCCCGGGACGAGCGCGCCGGCTCACCCGCGATCGGCCGCCTTTTCGGCGCGCACAAGCGCCAGCAATCCGAGATACACCTCTTCGCATTCGGGACATTGATGCATGTGGTGACGAACCTCGGGGAGGGTGGCGGCAGCGTCCAAGCCAGAGGCTTCCAACTCGGCGTAGCGCGGTAGACTATCGAAATAATCCGTGCAGGACATCTCTTCCCCGCTTTTGGCGGCGAAGATCGTATCAAGCAGGCGGGCAAATTCCTTTTGTTTCATTCCTAGCTTCCGGACTCAACCGTATTTGAGACGCTCTGTGACCGGAAAATCTTACCATCATCACTGAGATAAGTTTTGCGCGGGGGCGAGTCGAACGTAGCTATGATATCCTGATGCGTAACGCCTTCGGAAAGTAGCGCGGCCTTGAGGCGTTTTCGTGCATCATGAATAAGCTTGTATATGCTATTGCGATTGCCGCCGAGCCACTCGGCGACAAGATCAAGCGGCATGCACTGAAAAGCGTGAGCGACAAGCGCTTTTCGCTGGAGTGGCGTCAAAGAGTTCTCGATAAGGCGGACCAACAAAGCCCACGCTTGTCGCCGTTCCAGACTACGCTCGGGTTCTGGAGCATCGGTCGGCCAGACCGGCATATCTTCGCCAAGACGCGCGCTATTCACGACCGCCTTCCGCCAGCGTCGTCGTCGAAGCTCCCCAAGAGTGACGCGAACCGCGATCGAATAGGCCCATGTCGTAAATTTGCTCTCGCCACGAAATTGATCGAGCTTCGACTGAATGAGGATAATGGCCTCCTGGGCGCAGTCCTCCGCCGTTTGATGCAAATCGTGGCCGAGCGACCAACCTCCAGGCGTTTCATTTCGCGAGAGAAATTTGATGATCGCACCAAGCACGAGCTCACGCAGCTCAGCCAGCGCGACAGCCTGATTCTGATCGCCTGCCCGTAGGGCCAATAACCACTCGGCGTTTGATCGTTGTCTCATTTCGCAGTACGGATGACAGACAGGAAAACGGCTTGCGCGCAAAGGTTAGCATCAACATCGAAGCGACGCTATCCATAGGTCCTCCGACGCTTGGAGAGCCCTCTCCGGTCGGAAGAGATTTGGATCGGCGCTCGAGAAAAATCGCCCAGCGGTTGACGCGGTCCCGCACGCCGAGCGGATGAGCCCGTCTGAACTCACGATCAGATCGGGAGGCCTCCCCCCGACCGACCCGGGGCGCGCGTTATATTTGGCTCGGGACGCGGCCGGCGCCAACCCGACGAATGGCTGAAGACCAAGTGAGCTTGCAGAGTTCGACTGCCGGCGCGAAGTTTCAAACCTCCGGCCGGCAGTTAGTTGCTAAGCGCTTGAAGCAGCCCCAATTGGCCGGCACTGATCCAAGGAACGAGCAAGCACGCCGATTTGCCTCAACAGTTCTCGCGCTGGAATTCCCTCGGCGTCGATCGCTGCCTACTGCAGCCTCTCTGCAAAGGCGGTTCGGTTGAACAGTTTTTTTCTCGGTTTTTTCCGCGTGCTCAAATTTTTTTCTCATTATCGGGGCGTGGCGGCGGTCACGCCCTCGCTGGTTGCACGAATGGAATCCTGTTATAAGGGTCTTACCGGAAGCACGGCGATCATGCCCGGTATCAGGGCGTGCCGGTGAGATTGGCGGACACCGGCAAGCGGGGGCGGCGGCGACCTGGCTTTTTCGTGCGGAGCAGCTGGAGAACGGCGCGACCGTGGATGAACCGGCGGGGAGTCTTGCTCCTTATTTCTGCGCCGCTTCCAAATGGGTCAACGCCTCTATGGCGTGTCCGATTGCGGTGGTGGCGTTCTCTTTCTTGCCTTCCACAATCGATGCCTTCAACTGCATTATTCCTTCCTTAATGTGCGGATTGTTCATCGCCTTTTCGGCAGCTTCAGCATGCTTGAGCGCGGCTTCGGCGTGCGTCACCAACACATCCGCGTGACCTCGTTTACCATGGTCGATCGCTTCCTCGGTGTAGCTGATCGCCTCGGTCAAATGATCTTCGGCGAGCGCGAGGCGGGGCGCGAAGAATGCCGAGAAACCAAGACCCAGCGCGAGTGCGAAAATTCTGCGTTTCATTGGAAGTGTCTCCGTGAACATTCCGGAAGGGAATCATACTATTGATGACTGGCGCATGAATTCGAGATTGGATAAGGGCTCCATCTCGCCGTCCTGGCCGCGCTTTGGCGGGGTGCCTGCCGCAGGTGACGAATGGATGGCCCGCGGGACCGATCGGGCAAGCCGGAAGGCCGTATCGATACCTTATGCTGAGCCTATCCGAATTTTGTCAGTCTTCCCGAAACCGCGACGCTACCTAAGAGCCGTGGAACGAGCGCCGTTCACATATTGGAGCGCAGGCTACCCGCGCCGCAGAAAGGGCCCAGAGATAGCGGCCAGGTAGATCTCATAGAATTGCATCGGATTGATCAAATCGTGCATGAGATCGAGCGGCTGCTTTCGCAGAGGGAAACTTCGGGGGCACGCGGAAGATCAAGCACCTATTAGGAGATGCGGGCTGCGTGGAAGCCTGGCCGGCCTTATTCAGAACTTTCTGAAAAAGCCCTCCGGCCCCCTCGAGGGTTGCTTTCCGTTTTGGAAAATCCACGAAATCTGACGCGCTCCTGCGGCGTCGCCGCGAAGACCCGACCGTGGATGCAACGGCGCGCAACGTTTTCCGCTTTAAGGAAGAGGAATCGTGTGGCAGTCGCATTGTTTCAATAAAACACGAAAAAATAGAGCGCTATCATAACCGAGTCTGGAACCGAGTTGACCCGCGACGAGCGGAGTTGAAAAAAGCCCGCGACCGTGAAGCCGCGGGCAAGAGGACTTACAGGAGCCGCTCGATACTGAACACGCCAAGCGACGCCGACCAAATAGGGCAGAAGCGCCTCTAGGCAAGCGTGGCAGGCCAGGCACCGCAAGGACCCAACGATGACCAAAGCTGAGAAGCTAATACGAGGAATAGAATCGTTGCGTGAGACTATCCGGCGCGCGTGGTTAAGATCAGGCTGGCTGCTCTGACGCATGATGACCGACTTGCAATTTGAGAGTATATCGAACGCTGTCTCGCCGATCTGATCGGCGGAGCCCCTACGAGGAACTCCCCCCGGAGGCGCATGGCGAGTTGTGGGTATCGTGCGTCGCGCGGGGCGGCGGGGGCACCCGATGGCGGGGCGCGCTCAGGCGAAGAGCGTCTTTCAAGTGCACGGCATAGCGTCAGAAGCCAAAGCGGTCTCAGATCCCTCGGTCGCCGAATGAAATTTTTTGCAATCATCGTCTTGGCCCGGGGCTTAGCCACCAGAGGGGTTCGTCGATCCATTACGTTGTTGATGGTCAGATGGGATCGTGTTTCGTCCTGGCTCCTATGGCGTTTTGTCTCAGGCCGCAGTTGCGGCCAAAGCCTTTGCCGCCTGCAATTTTCCGCTGGCGCGTAAGAGCAAGGTAGCGTCGACGCTCGACGACTTCTTAATTCTGGCTTCCGCAAAGACGGAGAAGTCGGAACCGGACGAGGCCGACGCGGCTCAAAGGCATCCAGAAGAAGGCCACATGGGTTGGGCCTCTGCTAGCGCCCAGATCGTTCCAGCAATTAAGGGGCGTGAGACGCGTCGAAAGCTTCCAGCTCAGGGTGTTTTCTAGGGCCTGCTATTATGTCCTCACCCTAAGCTTAGCCTAGCTGAAATCTAATCCAGTAGATTCCGAATTTTTCGTATAGAAACAGTCGTTGCTCAATCTGGAATGAAGAGACATCGTCATCCTTGGGAGGAGGAGCTCAATGGCAACGAAACCCGCGGCTGTCCGGACGCGCGGCGTGTTGGGGCGCGAACGGGACAGTCAAAACCGTGTCTCAGACGATCAACTCCAGGAACTCCTTCAGGCATTGCAAGCCTTAAAGGAGGGCGACTTTGCCACTCGGTTACCGGGCCACTGGGATGGAGTGATCGGAAAAATTGCCGATAGCCTCAATGAGGTAAGCGCCACCAACTGCAGGATGGCGGTCGAACTTGAACGGGTCCGCCAAGCCGTGGGGCGTGAGGGGAAGACGCGCCAGCGAGTAAAATTCGCAAATCACGCCGGGGCATGGGGAGGAATGGAGTCGTCCGTTAACGCCCTGATCGACGATCTCCTTTGGCCGACCAACGAAATGACTCGCGTCATAGGCGCCGTGGCGCAGGGGGACCTTCTGCAATCAGTGCAACTGGAGCTTGAGGGACGCCCCCTGATGGGCGAATTCCTGCGTTCCGCGAAGATCGTCAACACCATGATCCGCCAGCTTCGCGAATTCACTTCAGAAGTGACACGGGTCGCGCGCGAGGTCGGAACCGAAGGAAAACTCGGCGGCCAGGCGCAGGTTCGCGAGGTAACGGGCGTATGGAAAGAGCTGACAGAATCTGTGAATTTTATGGCCGACAACCTCACTAGCCAGGTGAGAAATATCGCAGAGGTGACGATCGCCGTGGCTAACGGCGATCTTTCCAAGAAGATCACGGTCGATGTGCGCGGCGAGATCCTGCAGCTCAAAGAAGCCATCAACACAATGGTGGATCAACTTCGCTCATTTGCCTCAGAAGTCACGCGCGTGGCGCGCGAAGTTGGCAGCGATGGCAAACTGGGGGGCCAGGCGATCGTGCCGGGTGTCGCCGGTACTTGGAAAGACCTCACCGATTCGGTGAATGCAATGTGCGGCAATCTGACGGATCAGGTGCGCAACATCGCCCAAGTGACGACCGCGGTCGCCCGAGGCGACCTATCGCGAAAAATCACCGTGGATGTGAAAGGAGAAATCCTCGAGCTCAAGCAGACCATCAATACCATGGTCGACCAGCTGAACTCGTTCGCTTCCGAAGTCACAAGAGTTGCGCGAGAAGTCGGCACCGAAGGAAAGCTTGGCGGTCAAGCGGTCGTCGCCGGGGTCGGCGGCACTTGGAAGGATCTCACTGACAGCGTCAATTTTATGGCTGGCAATTTGACGGCGCAGGTTCGAAACATCGCCGAAGTGTCGACTGCTATCGCTAACGGAAATCTTTCGAAGAAGATCACCGTAAACGTGTCCGGAGAAATTCTGGAGCTCAAAGAAACAATTAACACGATGGTCGACCAATTGAACGCCTTCGCCTCTGAAGTGACGCGTGTGGCGCGCGAAGTCGGGACGGAGGGTCGTTTAGGAGGCCAGGCGCAAGTGATGGGAGTAGCCGGCACATGGAAAGATCTGACGGACTCGGTCAATTCGATGGCCGGAAATCTTACCGCGCAAGTTCGAAATATTGCTGAAGTGACTACCGCGGTTGCGCGCGGAGATTTGAGCCGAAAGATCACCGTCGACGTAAAAGGCGAGATTCTGCAGCTCAAGGAAACCATCAACACGATGGTCGACCAGTTGAACGCTTTTGCGTCTGAAGTGACACGCGTCGCGCGCGAGGTCGGCACGGAGGGCAAGCTCGGCGGACAGGCTCAGGTGCCGGGCGTCGCGGGGACATGGAAGGATCTCACGGACAATGTGAACTTTATGGCCGGCAATTTGACGGCTCAGGTACGAAACATCGCCGAGGTGGCGACCGCGATTGCCGATGGCGATCTTTCGAAAAAAATCACGGTCGACGTGCGCGGCGAAATCCTTTTGCTCAAGGAGACGCTGAACACGATGGTGGATCAGTTAAACGCCTTTGCGGGCGAGGTCACGCGCGTCGCGCGCGAGGTCGGCACGGACGGACGTCTCGGCGGCCAGGCTGTCGTGCCCGGTGTTGGCGGCACGTGGAAGGACCTGACCGAAAATGTAAACCTACTAGCCGCCAACCTGACCACGCAGGTCCGTAATATCGCGGAGGTGACGACTGCGGTCGCTCGCGGAGACCTGAGCCGGAAAATCACCGTTGATGTGAAAGGCGAGATTCTGCAGCTCAAGGAAACCATCAACACGATGGTCGACCAGTTGAACGCCTTCGCGTCAGAAGTAACGCGCGTGGCGCGCGAGGTCGGCACGGAGGGCAAGCTCGGCGGTCAGGCTCAGGTGCCGGGCGTAGCAGGCACATGGAAGGACCTAACGGACACGGTGAACGTAATGGCCGCAAACCTGACCGAGCAGGTGCGCGGAATCGTCAAAGTCGTGACGGCGGTCGCCGAAGGGGATCTCAGTCAAAGTCTTACCGTAAAATCCAAAGGCGAAGTAGCTGCGCTGGCGGACACCATCAATAGTATGACGCGAACTCTCGCGACCTTCGCCGTTCAGGTGACGACAGTGGCGCGTGAGGTCGGCGTTGAGGGCCGGCTTGGTGGCCAGGCAAATGTGCCGGGAGCAGCCGGCACATGGAAGGACCTGACGGGGAATGTGAATCTTCTTGCAGCGAATCTCACGACACAGGTGAGATCAATCGCTGACGTCGCGACTGCGGTGACGAAAGGCGACCTTACACGACTCATCCAAGTCGATGCGCGTGGAGAGGTCGCGGAGCTCAAAGATAATATCAATACGATGATCGACAATCTCAGGCTCACCACGGATCGCAATACCGAACAAGATTGGCTAAAAACCAATCTTGCCAAGTTTACCGCCATGCTACAAGGACAGCGTGATCTGAGCTTGGTGGGTCGCTTATTGCTTTCCGAGCTCGCGCCACTCGTCGGCGCGCAGCAGGGCGTCATCTATCAAATGCACTGCGGCGACGGTCCGCCAATTCTTAGTCTCCTCTCCGCCTACGCCGATGACCGAGAGAGGAGCCACCAGCTCCGCCTTAGTATCGGAGAAGGACTCGTGGGCCAGTGCGCGACTGACAAGCGACGAATCCTGATCAATGACCTACCCGCCGATGTGGCCCCCATACGGTCGGCGTTGTTCAGTTCGGCGCCCCGTAATATCGTCGTGCTCCCGGTGTTGTTCGAAGGACAGGTCAAAGCGGTGATTGAACTCGCAACTGTCGGCAACTTTAGTGAGCTGCAGACAATGTTCCTGGAACAACTCACCGCGTCGATAGGCATAGTTCTCAACTCGATTGAAGCGACGATGCAGACGGAAGCGCTCTTGGGGCAGTCGCAGCAACTCGCCGCCGAGCTTCAGGCCCAGCAGAGTGAACTACAAAAAACCAATGAGCAGCTTGAGCTGAAGGCTCAACAGGTAGCCGAGCGAAACGTTGAGGTCGAGCGAAAGAATGAAGAGCTGGAGCAAGCGCGCCGCGCCCTCGAGGAAAAAGCCGCCGAGTTGGCGCTCACCTCCAGATATAAATCTGAATTTCTGGCGAATATGAGCCATGAGCTCCGCACGCCACTGAATTCGATTCTTATTCTTGGCCAACAGCTCGGTGAGAACCCCCAGGGAAATCTGACCGAGAGGCAGGTAGAATTCGCACGAACGATTCATGGCGCAGGCACTGACCTGTTGAACCTGATTTCCGACATTCTAGATCTATCAAAAATCGAATCTGGCACGGTCACGGTCGAAGCGGAGGAGCTAGACTTCAAGAGTCTTATCGAGCGGGTAGCGCGACCCTTCCGGCACGAGGCTGAGAATCGCGGCTTATCATTCCAGGTAAACGTCAACGCCAACGTTGGCCGCAGCATCGTGACCGATTCCAAGCGGCTTCAGCAAATATTAAAAAACCTTTTGTCGAACGCATTCAAGTTTACTCCGGCGGGCGCTGTTTGGTTCGATGTGCGAGCCGCGACGAAAGGCTGGAGCGCGCAACACCCTTCGCTCTCGCAAGCGCATCTTGTCGTCGCCTTCAGCGTCCGCGATACCGGAATCGGCATACCTCAAGAAAAGCAGCCCATCATCTTCGAGGCGTTCCAACAGGCTGACGCTTCAACGAGTCGTCGATTTGGCGGCACTGGGCTTGGTCTTGCCATTAGCCGGGAGCTTGCCACTCTTTTGGGGGGTGAAATTCACCTGCGGTCAACCCCGGGAGAAGGCTCAACATTCACGCTTTGTTTGCCGATTGCCTATGCTGGTGCGGGCGCGTCGCGATCAGTCGATCCACAGCCCTTGATGCAAATGCCACAAGCGCCGTTTGGCAGCAGTTTCAGCATTGCACCACAAAAGGATGATCGCGAAAATATCACCGAAGACGACGGCGTCTTGCTGATCATAGAGGACGACCCGGATTACCGACGCATCCTCGCCGACCTAGCGCGGGACAAGGGTCTCAAAGTCATTATGGCTGCCACTGGTTCTGAGGCAGTAGCTTTGGCCCGTTCCTTCAAGCCAACGGCGATCTCGCTCGATGTTTATCTGCCCGATCTGTCCGGTTGGACAGTGCTCTCACGACTCAAACAGGATCCTTCATTGCGCCACATTCCGGTGCAGATGCTGACGATAGATCATGACCGTAAGCAAGGGCTGGCGCGCGGGGCCTATAGTTTTATTTCGAAGTCTGTTACAGCAAGCGAGCTAAGTTCGGCTATCGAACGTATTGTCGATTTCTCAAAGCCACGCCAGCGAAGGCTTCTCTTGATCGAGGACAGCGTGGTCGAACAATCAGCGATTCGCGCCCTTCTTGAATACGACGATGTGGAGATCGTCGTGGCCCAATCGGGTCAAGAAGCCTTGCACGCCTTAAGCAGCCAAAACTGGGATTGCGTCGTGCTGGATTTAGGCCTTCCGGACATGTCCGGTTTTGACGTCCTTCAGCAATTAAATGCCGAGAACGCAAGCGCGACCGTTCCGTGCGTGATCTTCACGGGCAAGAAGCTATCGGCTGAAGAAGATGCGCGCCTTCATACGATGGCGCAAAGCATAGTGGTGAAGGATGTTGAGTCGCCCGAGCGTCTGCTCGATGAAACCGCGCTTTTCTTGCATCGGGTGATCGGCGACTTGCCGCCCGAAAAACAAATTATGTTGGAGCGACTCCATAGTTCCGATGAAGACATGTCCGGCCGGACGATTTTGCTGGTTGACGACGATGCTCGGAACCTTTTCGCCCTGTCGAGTTTGCTCGAACGTCGAGGGATTAATGTACTTACAGCTGCCAATGGCGGCGACGCCCTCGACCTGCTTGAGAAACAAAGCTCGATCTCGCTCGTGCTTATGGATATCATGATGCCCGGAATGGACGGCTATCAGACAATCAAGGCAGTGCGCGAGAATCCGCGTTTCGAGCGTCTTCCGATTATTGCGCTAACCGCAAAGGCCATGAACGAAGATCGCGAGAGGTGCCTTGAAGCCGGCGCGTCCGATTATCTCGCCAAACCCGTAAACACTGAGCAGCTCTTGTCTACGCTGCGATTATGGTTCGCCAATGACGGAAGCTGATAGTTTCGCTGATGAAGGCAAAGTCAATATCCTCCTCGTCGATGATCAACCGGCGAAGCTATTGAGCTATGAAATAATCCTGAATGAGCTAGGTCACAATTTGTTGAAGGCGAATTCGGCGACTGAAGCATTTAAATTATTGCTGGAAAATCAGGTCGCCGTCATCTTGGTTGACGTCTGCATGCCGGATCTTGATGGTTTCGAGCTTGCGCAAATGATCAGGGATCATCCGCGCTTCACCGATACTGCTATCATATTCGTATCTGCAATAAACGTAACGGAAATGGACAGCCTGAGAGGCTACGAGCTAGGCGCGGTGGACTATGTTTCGGTACCCGTAGTTCCAAACATATTGCGTGCAAAGGTTCGGGTTTTCGTTGATCTCCACATCAAGACACAAGCGTTGGCTCGCATGAACAGCGAACTTGAACAGCGAGTGGCCGAACGGACAGCGGAGCTGGAAACGGCGATCGCACGTCAAGAGTTGCTAGCTCACGAAGTAGATCATCGGGCACGTAATGCTCTCGCGGTAATTCAATCGATAGTAGCGTTAACGCCAGCCGACGACGGTCTCTATTTTGCTAGTGCAGTAAGAGGCCGTATCCACGCCATGGCCACGGCGCACAACCTGCTTTCAGAGAGCCGCTGGAGTGGCGCCAATTTACTTAATCTCGTGAAGGAAGAACTCGCTCCATACGCTCAAAGCAGCATCAAGATTGCAGGGGAGGCGGTTTCGATCGCGCCATCGATAGCGCAGAGCCTAGCGCTTGTGCTGCACGAGTTGGCGACGAATGCAGCGAAATATGGCGCTCTGAAAGATTCTGAAGGCTCCCTGTCCGTCAGTTGGCAGTTGAGCGACGAGCGCTTGGAACTCAAGTGGCGCGAAGAAGGGAACGCGGATGTCGTCCCCCCATCTCGCGCGGGATTCGGCTCCAAGGTCATCGAAACGAGTATCACGGGACAACTGCAAGGTCAGATCGAGCGCGAGTGGAAGGCGAGTGGTTTGGTATGTTTGATCCGAATTCCGAGCGAGCACTTTCTGGTGTCGGGGCCTAGCAGGGGCGCGTCTGAAGATAAGCGCCGCCGTCAAGGTGACGCCCCACATGTCCGCGGGCGCAGCATTCTCGTGGTGGAAGATGAAGCCATGGTCGCCATGATGACATGTCACGTCATCGAGGATCTCGGCGCCAAGGTGATTGGTCCTTTTGGGCGAGTGGAGGAAGCTCGGAAGGCGCTATCCGAATATCTCGACGCGGCGGTGCTCGATGTAAATCTCGACGGCGAACTCGTGTATGAGCTAGCGGATGAATTAAGAAATCGCGGCAAGCCGATCATCTTCGTCACAGGTTATCATGCCGCCGCGATCGCTCAGGAGTTCGGCGATGTGCCGGTGCTAACAAAGCCGATAGAGCCAGACGAACTTGCCGCGGCGTTGGCGGAACTACTCGTGGAGTAATATCGGGCTTCGGACGGAATTCGGCCGCGTCGCTCGACGACTGGCGCCTCGCCGATTGCGTCTATCGTCTGCGGCGGCTGATGGAGGCGCGCATGGGGAACAGCGGGCACCGCGAGTTCATCCAGGTGCTGCGGCTGATGGAGGACTTCCATCAACATCTCGTCGAACAGGCCATCGCGGAGGCGCTGCGTCTTGGCGCAATCAGTTTTGACGCGGTGAAGATGCTCCTGCTCGCCAAATTGGAGAACCGGCTAGCCTGGCTCGATCTGACATTCTACCCCTATCTGCAGTGGCGACGGTCGGCGCGACAGACCCGCGCGCCTATCTCGGGCTCGTCCCCAACGCAGCCGCTATCGAGCCAAGTGTGCGAGTTTCGGCATGAGCGCCTCGCAGGAGTCGACCTCCCAAATGATCGTCGCGCCGCAGGTGCTGCTGGGCAATCACCTCAAGGCGTTGAAGCTTCCCACCTTCGCGCGAATATGAGAAAGTGGCGCTGGAATCGGCGCAAGATCGCGCCGATTATCCGCGCTATTTGCTGCGCCTGTGCGAACTGGAGCGCATCGATTGCGAGCGGCGCAATGTCGAGCGTCGCATTCGCTTGGCGCGCTTTACGCAGATCAAGAGCCTCGACACATTCGACTTCGCCGCGCAGCCGTCACTCAACAAGCCGCTGGTTCTGGAGCTGGCGCGGTGCGAACGGATAGAGAAGCGACAGAACTGCATCGCGCTGGGTCCATCCGGAACCGGCAAGACTCACCGCGCTCGCCCGTGGGCTCGCCGCTTGCTAAAAGGCCTTCAGCGTCGCTTTCACCTCGGCCGCCGCCCTCGTGCACGAACTCATGGAAGCGCGCGACGAGCGCCGCCTGCGGGCGCTGCAAGGGCATCTCAACACCATCAAATTGCTGATCGTCGAAGAGCTGGGCTACGTGCCGTTCACGGCGGTTGGTTCTGAACTGCTCTTCGAGGTCTTCAGCCAGCGCTATGAACGTGGCGCCACGCTGGTGACCAGCAGTCTGCCATTCGATGAATGGACGTCGGTGTTCGGGTGGAACGGCTCACCGGCGCGCTGCTCGATAGGCTCACCCATCATGTCCACATTCTGGAGATGAACGGCGACAGCTATCGTCTCGCGACAGCCAGATATCCGACGCTAACCGGACGCCGTCTCTGGCGGGAGATCAAGGAACGCGGATATGCCGGCGGCTACACTGCGGTCACCGACCTTCTGCGCGAACTTCGGCCCCCGCGCGCGAAAGGCTTCGAGGAGGCGCCGATCACGAAATCGTCTGATCGCCATCCCGCCAGACTGGGGAATTTTACTTCGGCGCTTCTGGGGAAATCGAAATCGGCATTTACACAGCGTTAACTACAGAACCAAGGGAGAAGCCGACGCAGCCATTTAACCGCCGTTGACAATCGTCTCGCTGGAGGCAAAATTCTTCCAAGGCCTCCTTTCGGCGCACAAGGCGCCGCGTCGATTGAGGGAAGTCACACCTTATGTCGCACACTAACCGTGCAACGCGCGATCCCACACGCGAATTGAATCCATCCCGCTGGTGGATGCGCAGCGCGGCGCTTCGCCGGAAGTCGGAGCGAGCAGCAGGTAGCCGCCGTCTCGATTGCTCTTGCACACGAACAGCTCGGGAATTGGACGCCACTATGTTCAATGTGGTACAAGAGCTACGCTGCTCAACGCTTTGAACCCCTCGAGAATGGCGCTAATCCAGCAACCAGAGCGATACAGTTTGATGCGTCCTAGCCCCAGCTTGTCTCAGGTTCACTTACACGAGCCGTTGTTGGCTGCGCTGGTGGACAATGCCTTGGACGGCATCATCACGATCGACGAAGCTGGAACGATCCTGTCATTTAATCCTGCCGCGGTCGCATTGTTTGGATATGCGGCTGACGAAGTTATCGGGCGAAATATCCGCGTGCTGATGCCCGAGCCATATCGCAGTCGGCATGATGACTACCTGAGCCATTACCTCCGCACCGGCGAAGCCAAGATTATTGGCATCGGTCGGCAGGTCGAAGGACAACGCCGAGACGGGTCGGTCTTTCCCATAGAGCTTGGAGTTGCCGCAGTAGAAGCCGAGGGCGAACGCTACTTTGTCGGATTCATACATGATTTAAGCGAGCGGCGCAGATTTGAAGCTCGAATGCATGATCTGCACGCGGACCGTCTCGACATTATCGAGAATATGACAGTCGGACTCGCCCATGAACTCAAACAGCCGCTCTCGGGGATCAACGCCTATCTCCACATTGCAAGCAGGCTCCTTAAGAAGGGGGATTTAACAGAAATAGAGCAGGTCCTCGACAACGCCTCCAAGCAGGTATTTCGTGTTTCCGAAATAGTAGACAATCTGCGCCAATTTATCGCGCGGGGCGAAACGATCAAAAGCCTCCACCATTTAAACGAAGTCGTCCGAACCTCGTGTGAATTTACCGACTCCATCGCCAAGGAATGCGGCGTCGCGACAGCGGTGAATTTGGATGCGCAAACGGACCAGGTGCTCATCAACAGAATTCAAATCCAGCAGGTCGTCGTCAATCTGAAACGAAATGCGATCGACGCGATGGAAAATTGCGAGAGGCGCGAATTAGTCGTGTCGACGCGACTGATCGACGATAATGAGATTCGGGTCGATGTCGCTGATACTGGTTCAGGCATTTCGGAGGCGATCAAAGCCAAATTGTTCGAAGTGTTTACGACCACGAAGCCCCATGGACTGGGCGTTGGATTGTCTATCTCACGCTCGATTATCAACGCGCATCACGGACGGTTGTGGGTCGAGCCCAATCCTGGCGGCGGTACGATCTTCAGTTTCGTATTGCCGTTGGCGAAACAACATCAAAAGCTCGCGGAAGCCTAACGTGTCTCGAAAGCGACCGAAAGAGCACCACCAGCGTTTGATTGAGGCCGCATAAATGGGTTGGCGAGGCAACACAACAGTGACAAGGACGAAGCGCGCGAGTGCGCAAGCGCCCTCTGTCAGGCACCGTGATCGGGCGGGCATAGCAATTTTGTCATTCTATTGGGTAACGTTTATTTATTTTTGCGTCGCGCTTCTTTTACTCTTGGCTCGCTGCCGAACATCCTCTTTTGCCGCGTCGCGTAGTTCGGCGCGAAACTGATCGCGTTTTTCGTGGACGGAAGCGATAACGTATCCTGCTGGAATGCCCAAACCTACCAGCGCGGCCTCCGAGATTTGAAGACTGGCCTCGACCGTCTCGGGCACGGCATCAGTTACTCCAATTGCGTAGAGGTGCCGTGCGTGTTCGGTATCCCTAGCACGCGCGACGATCAGGACGTCAGCCCTGAGTTTACGGACGCCAAGAACGATCGCGTCTACATTCGAGTGCGAACCGACGGTCACAATGACAGCGGCGGCCTCCATTATTCCACACGCTTTCATAAACGCGGCATGTGTCGCGTCCCCGAAGTACACTTCATGCCCGTTCTTTCGTTCTTCTGTCACCGAGGCTGCATCTCTGTCAGTGGCGATATAAGGAATATTATGTTCCTTCAGGAAGGACGTGACGACCTTGCCGACGCGCCCATGACCGACGACGATTGCATGCTTATGCTGTTCGCGGGGCGCCGCCTTCAGCGTCGCATCAATCTTCTTTGGCGGTTCCATTCGAGAATTAATTTGTCGTGCGGCAGCGGACAATGCCGGAATGAGAACCATCGTAAGCGACGTGACCGCAAGAACGAATGAGGACAGTACAGGATCGATAAGCCCCAAACTTTTCGCCAGTCCTATCGCGACGAAGGCAAACTCCCCGCCGGGGCCAAGCAGGAAACCCGTTTCGATAGCGACGCGCCACGATTGGCCGAATGCCTTCGACAGCGCAATGATGATCGCCGCCTTGAAGGCGATGAGGCCGGATACGAGCGCCAAGATGGTGAGCGGATCGCGTGCGATCTCCCTCACGTCAATGGTCATCCCCACCGTGAAAAAGAAGATACCCAGCAACAGGCCCTTGAACGGCTCGACGATAGCTTCCACGGCCTTACGATATTCAGTTTCGGCCAGAAGTAGGCCCGCGACGAACGCTCCAAGCGCCATGGACAGACCCTCGACGGCGGCCAGCACGCCCGTGCCAATGATGACGAACAGAACCGCCGCCGTAAGTAGTTCAAGAGATTCCATGGATCCAACAAGACGGAAAAGAGGTCGCAGCACTACTCTTCCAACCAGAACGATGAGCGCAATGGCCATCGCCGCATGGGCCAGTGTTATGCCAATGTTCGTCGCAAGCGAACCTTCAGTGTTCGAGCCGATGATCGAAACGAATATAAGTATCGGAATCACCGCCAGGTCCTGCGCCAGCAGGATAGAAAAGCTCGCTCTGCCTGCCCCTGTGGGCAGCTCGCCGTGTGCCGCAAGAATTTCAAGAACGATCGCGGTCGAGGATAACGCGAGGCAGGCTCCAAGGATGACTGCGACTGATGGCGCTTGTCCAGTCCAGGCGATGATGAGGGAAAGCAAACATGATGTGATAACGACCTGCGATCCGCCAAGCCCGAAAACGAGTCGCCGCATTGAAAGCAGCCGATCGTAGGAAAGCTCCAGTCCGATAAGAAACAAAAGAAAAACGACGCCAAGTTCGGCGATACCGCTAACATTTTTTGCATCGACGACGGTGAACCAATAGAGAAACGGCAGCTTGTCGATGAATGAACCTAGCCCGAGGGGACCAAGGAGCGCGCCCGCTCCCAAATAGCCCAGTACCGGGTTCAACCCGAGATAGCGTACCAGGGGAATGACGACGCCGGCAGTCCCTAGAACGACGAGCGCATCGCTATAGACCGGTATGTTGATTGTCGGAGCCAAATTACCTCCAGAGTTGCACGGTGAAGGAGTACGAAACTCCTTAAGCTTCATATACCGCAGTTGGGCCTTCGATCGGCAATCTCAGGGCTCGCGGCCAGAGTCGCGAGCGCTAGACCTTAGCGATGACCAAGCCCTTCGGCTTTCGACCCCCCCGGGGGCCGCAAGCCTGCTTGCAGGAGTCTCGATCGTTGGGCTCCAAGGACGAGCCATGCTGGCATGGCTCCAAGGCAAAACGATCGGTCAGAACCGCACGCGTTTCAGCGAACTCGCCTGCGTCATGCTTAGCATCTCAGCGTAGTCCTAGGCACTCACATTTTTATGGCGCAGCCCATTATCGTCGTTCTAATATGCCACAAACGCCGACGTTGCGTCTCGACCTGCGCTGAACAAAAAATCCCCTTTGATGGCAGGATCGAAGTCTGCGTTCGCCGAGCTAGAATGCAGGCACATTCGGGCTTTCGGATGCGTCAAGGGGGCTTCTATTCTAATGCCTGGCGAGCGAGTTGCGCACTTCAATTCAATCTTGCGCGAGCACATTTCTTCCGCACGGGCTCGCGCGGCAGCGAGCGCCTGCATATGATCGTTACGTCCGTCGGGACTTCCGTAGCCGTTCAGGCCTGCTCGTCAACTTGCCGGCGTCGCTGAAAGCAAAGCCTGCATTGCCAACCCTGTAGCATACATACATGCGATACTTGTCGCGTGTGATCTTCTCGCGGTATCGAGAGTTTGCTTCTCTCTTTGGCGAGACAGATCTGCCGCGTCCTGGAGCTGGGTTATTCCGACCTCGGGCAGGAAGTAATGGTTGTGCATGTCGACACGAAGGCTGTGAGAGGTGCAACATGGGATTTGTCGGTGATTTTATTTTAATGAACGAATTGCGTGCGACGAAGATCGCGTTTGCAAACCTTCCTCCCTATTCACAGCAGATAGCACTTCGGGAATTTCGCCAACTCACATCTAAAAGTGAATCGTGCGACTCGAAAGAGACGCTTTCGGCGAGGGTGTTCGAAGCGGCACTTCGCCGCCAAGAGCTTGGTCATACTGCAAACGCAATACCTGAGTGGGTTGGAGCTTGCTTAGCCGAAAGTCATTTGCTTATGCGGCAAAAGGCCTGGAGCAGCAATTCCAAATGGCAGTCCAAACTCGCTGAGGTTGAAGCGTGGATTGAGCAAGCAACCTCTGGCGTCCCAAAAACTGATGGATGACACGATTGGAAACACATACATTTTCAACGGAATTCTTGCTCCAGCGGGCCTGCGGGGCCGTTCGAGGGCGTCTGAATTGGTGTTATCGGACTTGCTACCTTCCCAAGAGCAATGCCGGCGATTTTGCGGTGACGATGGCGCCGGCGCCGTTGGCGTTTGGGGCGGCGAGAAGATCATCGTTGGTGCCGATGTGGAAGCTGCGGCGCTGACGCGGGTGATCAAGGCGTTGCGGCGATGACCCCGATCTCGCCGGACGCGCGGGTCTGGATCGGCACCGGGCCACACCGACATGCGCAAGGGCTATGCGAGCCTCCGTAGCCTGAGTGCTATGTCCGCGCGAGCATGCCGAATGGCCGGTCCACCGGCGGAGACATAGAAAAAATGAATATTTCGCATAGCCGGCTGCAGTTGGCGGGAGCATGTCCTATTTTCTTCTGGTCCTATATGGGGGCGGTCCTTGCCGTAGAATATAGAAGGAGCGTGGTGTGAATCGCTTAAACTACCAGCACCTCTACTATTTTTGGGTCGTTGCTAAACATGGGGGCATAACTCGCGCATCCGAACGATTGGGGCTCGCACAGCCTACCATCAGCAGTCAACTGTCAACCTTTGAAAGAAATATGGGGTCTCGTCTTTTCCAAAGGGACGGACGCAGGATGTCCCTGACATATGTCGGCGAGCGCCTCTTTCGCTATGCCGACCAAATCTTCAAGCTCGGAGAAGAGATCCATTTGTCGTTGCAAGAGGCACGAGCGCTGAGCGTTAGACGCCTGATTATCGGCGTTGTAGCCTCGCTTCCGAAGTTGGTGGTTTATCGCTTGTTGAGCCCGGCATTCGAGGTGGGTTCTCCGGTGCAAGTGGTCTGTCATGAAGATAAACTCGAACGGCTTATGCCAGAACTCGCATTGCACGACATCGATTTGGTAATTTCGGATGTGCCAGCAACGACCGCGGCCGGCACCCGGGTATACAATCATCTTCTCGGACAATCCCAGATTGCGGTGTTCGGCTCGAAGAAGTTGGGGCCTTCATACTGCGAGAACTTTCCAGTATCCCTGAACGGCGCGCCCCTGCTATTGCAGACAACGAATATCGCGCTCCGGGTATCGCTCGACGAATGGTTCGAGGAACACAACATCCGACCTAATATAGTAGCCGAAATTGAAGACAGCGCGCTGCTAAAAACGTTCGCCGCTGAAGGGGTTGGGCTGGCAATCGCGCCATCGATCCTGGCCAACGCGCTGCAGCGCCAACATGACTTGAATGTCATCGGCGAGCTCGAGGGTCTATCCGAGCAATTCTATGCGATCACAACGCAGAAAAAGTTCAGAAACCCCATGATTTCAGCCATTATCAAAGGGCCGGACCGAACCGACAGCGATTGCGCCACGGAAGATTTGGAGCGTCAGAATGGATATTCCAGACCTTGGCTCATGAAGCTCTTGTCCCTAAGTTACATCTGGCTAAATCTCCCCGAAGCCTGCGAAGCAACCGCCTTGTTGTGCCTCTGACGTCACACGAAAGTTGAACAGCGTGCCGAGTCGGCGACGCGAGGTCGCGGAGGTGCCGCATCTCGAGACGCTGCTCGATATTGGCACGGATACGCAGCCCGGCGTCATCATCGACGACAAGGGCTATTTCAGCAAGGACGATCGCCGCATATGCAAGATCGCTCGGCGATGCGCCCCCGTCCCGTAGGTCAATGAAAAAGACCCCCTTTTTTCTTCGCGCACGCTCTATAAGGCGCGTTCGCGCGCCGAGCAGGGCTTCGGTCGGCTCAAATGAATTCAAAGTGCGTCGCTCTACGCTGCGAGACGGCCGCCTCTCTGTTTGATCAAATTACCTCTCCTTGAGAAATGAAATATATTGCCATTGAGGGGCGTTGGCACCGACTCGCCGATGCTCCTCCCGTTGGCGGAGGGCGTTCTTGTGCTCGCCGACAACATGCTCGGTAAATAGACCGCCCATTCGGCATTCGTCGAAGAGCATCGATGCGATCTTCAACATTGAGCGCGAGATCAGGACTGTCTCGGAAAGGAGCATCTGACCAATTGTCCTCTTGAACCGACCATGCTGTTGCTCATTCGTCAATCTCTGCTTCCCTTGTTCAGGAGACGGATACAGTAAGAGGTAGGCGTCTCGGCCTTGTCAGGAGACGCGCTAGAGATTTGATGTCCCTTCTCGATCGCATTGAGGATATGTGTCTGACATGTCAGAAATTTGCGTTGGCAGGCGGTCTCGACCGGCGGCGGCAACTCTCAGGCTTTGTCCATGCCAAAGAAGAAAGGGATCGTGTCCCTTGGCGTGGTGTAGCTGGTTGGCGTGATCGCCACGTTCGCCGGGAAGCCGGGTTGATCAGGCGGCTACAACGGGCAGCCCGACGATGGGATCATCGCTCAAGGGCGCGATTGTTTCCAGTGTCATGTATCGGCTGCGCTGGACGGCCCATTCGTCATTCTGTTCGAGCAGGATCGCGCCGACGAGGCGGATGATGGCGGCCTCGTTGGGGAAGATGCCGACGACCTCGGTGCGCCGCTTGATTTCGCCGTTCAGCCGTTCGATCGGATTTGTGCTGTGCAGCTTGGCCCGGTGCGCGGCCGGGAAGCTCATATAGGCGAGCACGTCGGTCTCGGCGTCGTCCATGAGGTTCGCAAGTTTCGGCAGCTTGGGCCGCAACTGGTCGGCGACCTTGCGCCGTTGGCCTTTCGCCGCTTCGGCGTCGTCCTGCGCGAAGGCGGTGGCGATGAAGGCGGAGACGACGCGCCGTCCGCTCCTTCCGGCATGAGCGAGCGCATTGCGCATAAAGTGGACGCGGCAGCGCTGCCATGTCGATTGCAGAACCTTGGCGACTGCGGCCTTCAGCCCTTCATGCGCATCGGACACAACGAGCTTGACGCCACGCAGCCCTCTCCGGCGCAGTTTGCGCAAAAACTCGGTCCAGAAGGTCTCGGCCTCCGAAGGGCCGATATCCATGCCGAGCACTTCGCGCCTGCCGTCGTCGTTGACGCCCACCGCGATGATCGTCGCCAGCGAGACGACGCGGCCGTTCTGGCGCGCCTTCACATAGGTCGCGTCGATCCAAAGATAGGGCCAGTCGCCTTCGATCGGCCGCTCGAGGAAGGCCGTCACCCGCTCGTCGATCTCCTCGCACAGCCGGCTCACTTGGCTCTTGGAGACGCCGCTCATGCCCATGGCCTTGACGAGATCGTCGACCGAGCGCGTCGAGACGCCCTGGATATAGGCCTCCTGAATGACGGCGGTCAGCGCCTTCTCGGCCATCCGCCGCGGCTCCAGAAAACCGGGAAAGTAACTGCCCTTGCGCAGCTTGGGGATACGCAGCTCCACGGCGCCGGCGCGCGTTTCCAGGTCCGCTCGCGATAGCCGTTGCGCTGGGCGAGGCGCTCCGCGCTTTTCTCGCCATAGGCGACGCCGGTCAGAGCGCCGACCTCAATCTCCATCAGCCGCTCGGCGGCAAAGCCGATCATCTCGCGCAAAATATCCGCGTCGGGGGCCTTCTCAACAAGCGCGCGCAGGGTCATCATCTCGTCGGTCATCGGCAGTTCCTCGGTTGCGTTGGATGTTTCGCAACCCGATCCTACCGGCGAATCGTCGATGACCACCGCAAGCCGATCGCTCGCTACGGCGCTAGCAAAAGCGCGCGTCGCGAGCGGCTTGCTCCCACTGAGCTACACCATCACTGGGGGCACGACCAAGAAAGGCTTCCGCTGCCGCATATCAGCGCATAAGCGCTGCGACGCACCTAAGAGCTTCGAGGTCTCGCCGGGATTGGTGAACAACTTGTTCCCGGGAGTTCGATTCTGGAAACATTGACAAATCAACACCGAGACCTAGCTCCACGCTATGTTGCCGCTATTAAAGGAAAAATTACTGGAGGTGCTCAAGGCCGTCGCGCCGCTGTTCATTATGGTGTGCGTGCTCCAACTGACGCTGGTCAGCGCGCCAACGACAATTTTCATCGATTTTATCGGGGGATTGGTGTTCATCGTCGCAGGGATGCTGTTTCTTTTCGCCGGCGTGGACTACGGCATCCTACCGATGGGAAAATACATCGGTTCCGCCTTGCCGGAGAAAGGATCCATTGTACTCGTCGTCGCGGTCGCCTTCGCCTTCGGCTTCGCGACGACGGTCGCCGAACCCGATGTGCTCGTCCTCGCCAATCAGGTGAACCGCGTCACGAATGCGATTTCCCGGCAGGCCGTGCTCTATGCGATCGCTTTGGGCGTGGCGGTCTTTACCGCTATCGCAATGTCTCGCATCGTTTTCGGATTTTCGCTGCGCGGCCTGCTGACGGTCACCTATGGGGCTATGATCGTCCTCTCTTTCTTCGCGCCGGCGCAATTCGTCCCCCTCTCTTATGACGCCGGTAGCGTGACCACGGGCGTTTTGACAGCTCCGGTGGTCATTTCCATCGCTATAGGCTTAAGTTCCGTTCTCGCCGGCCGCTCGGCCATCTCCGACGGCTTTGGGCTCCTAGGATTCGCCTCGGTCGGTCCAATCTTCGTCATGATGGTCATAGGGATGTTTCTGCGGTGAAACTAGCTTCGCTGCTCGACGAATTCCGCGTCGTCGCGGAAAGCGTCACCGAGGCGGTGCTGCCGCTCCTCGCGCTCTTCCTTGTCTTCCAGGCGTTATTTCTAAAGCTGCCCCGCCGGAGCGTGTTGGATATTCTAACCGGTACACTCATGGCCGCGGCGGGGCTGCTTCTTTTCCTCGTCGGCGTTGAGATGAGTTTCATGCCCTTCGGCCGCTCAATCGGTGAGGCGATCGGCGCAATGCCGGAAAAGTGGCTGCTTGCGCCAATCGGCTTCTTGCTCGGCTTTGTCACCACCTGGAGCGAGCCGGCGGTGCGTATCTTCGCCGATCAGGTTGAGGAAGCTTCGACCGGCTCGATTTCGGCGCCGACCGTGCTCTATACGGTCAGCATCGGGGTTGCGCTGTCGGTCGCCCTCGGGCTTTTTCGGATTGCCTACGGCATTCCGCTGCTCTTTCTACTTGCGCCTGGCTATGTGCTGGTCATCGTAATCATGTGGCTATGCGAAAAGGACTTCGTGGCGATCGCGGTCGATGCCGGCGGCGTCGCCACGGGCCCGATGGCGAATACGTTTCTTCTGGCGCTTGCGCTCGGTGCGGCAGATTTGGCCAATGGGAATACGATCGTCGAGGGCTTGGGGCTCGTGTCGCTGATTGCGCTCGCGCCCATGGTTTCAGTCATGACATTGGGACTTCTTGTCCGCTGGACCGGACCACGACAGGAGTAGGTACGATGTTATTGAACGCATCACTGATCGTGACCATCGTGCGGAAAGGATGGGGCAACACCGTCCTGGAAGCTTCGGTCAAAGCTGGCGCTCGCGGGGGCACGGTCGTTTATGGACGCGGCATCGGCGTCAACGAACATGAAACAATCTTTGGCATTTCTATCGAACCAGAAAAGGAGATCGTCCTCACCGTCGTCTATACGGATCAAAGCGATGCGATCCTCCAGGAGATCGTCCGCGCGGCCGAGCTGACGAAGCCCAATCACGGGCTCGCTTTCGTCATGCCGCTCGAAAAGGTGGTTGGCGTCCCTCATCTTCACAATGAACCACTCTGTCCAGGAGATCCATCGAAATCTAAAAAGCGTCAATCGTGACCTCGACGCGTTCAATTAAACGCGTGAAAATTGCTTCGGCATCGTCGGCTTCTTGCAGCCACGTTCTACACAGCACACAAAGCCTTAGAGCCGGGTTGGGACGAGGCGTCGATCAAAATTCTGCTTGCAACAAACCGAAGCGCTCGTTGCAACCGAACGCTAGGCTCTGTGGCGAGCGTCTTCCAGCGCCCTGATTTTGTTTCACTGACTTGCGTTACCGGTTAAGCGCTGTCGGCTCCTTTGGTGCGTAGCCATCCGGCGTAGGCCGCCGGCATGGAGTGTTTGGTGCTCTCAACGCTTCAGAAGCGTGGGGTCGTCTTTGTGGATTTTGATCAGGTCGACGAGCGTCTCGATGCCGAAGTTCGTGAACGCCATGAGCTGTTCGTCGCCAAGTCCGTAGACCCAGATCACGCCGTCCTCGGTATCCATTTCCATGGCGACGTCGTGCAGCCAGTCGATGCTCTCGCCGAGATCGGCAGCGACGCGATCGATGGTCATCACACGGTGAACTTTGTTGACGTGCATGGTCAGGCCGCAATCGCCGGGTCTGCCGCTGCTGCTCGGCGCCAGTTCCACGGAAGCAGTTCATCAAGCCGGTGCGCGGGATACCCGGCGATGCGAGCCAGGACGTCGGCCAACCAAGCCTGCGGATCAAGGCCGTTCATTTTCGCCGTCACGATGAGGCCGTACATGGCCGCAGCGCGCTGCCCGCCGCGATCGGATCCGCAGAACAACCACGATTTTCTTCCCAAAGCGATGCCGCGCAGGCCGCGCTCGGCGGCATTGTTGGACATGCACACACGTCCGTCATTAAGGAACAGCGTGAAGGCCGCCCAGCGCTTCAGCATGTACTGGATCGCCTTTGCCAGGTCGTGCCCGCGCGACAACTTGGTCGCCTGCTCTCGCATGTAGACGTGGAGATCGTCGACCAGAGGCCGGCTCGAGGCATGTCGAACCGCAACGCGCTCCTCCGGGCTCTTGCCGTTGATGGAGCGTTCGATTGCAAACAGCGCGTCGATGCGACGAACGACCTCAATCGCGATCGGCGAGAGAGGTATCTCCTTCTTGCCCGAAGCCTTGCGACGCGCGTTCTCCTCAAGATCGGCCATGGCGAAGAACGGTCGGCGAGCGTGCACCCAACACGCGGCCTCGCGAACGGGTCCCGGTTTTCGGTCCGCCAGATAGAGCTTGTTGTAACCGTCGTAGGCGTCGGCCTGCAGGATGCCGGCGTATCCCGCCAGATGGGTTTGTGGATGCTCGCCCTTCCGATCGCGCGAGTAGTAAAACATCGCTGCGGGCGGCCCGGCGCCGCCAAACGGTCTGTCATCGCGAACATAAACCCAGCAGCGCCCAGTGTCGGTCTTGCCCTTCGCCAGCACCGGCACTGTCGTGTCGTCCCCATGCAAACGCTCGGCCGCCATCACATGGGCTTCGATCAAGCGGCGGAGAGGATCGAGCGCCGCGCAGACCGCGCCCACTGCATCGGCCATCGTCGACAGCGCGATCGGCGCGCCTTCCAATGCATAGCGCTCGGCCTGACGATTCAGCGGCTGGTGCTGTCCGAACTTCTCGAACACGATCATCGCCAGCAGGCTCGGGCCCGCCCACGCGCGTGGTATCGGATGGAACGGCGCCGGCGCTTGCGTGATCTTCTCGCAGTCCCGGCAGGTGAACTTCTCCCGCACAGTCTCGATCACTTTCCATTGACGCGGCGTCGTCTCCAGCGTCTGCGTCACATCCTCGCCGAGCTTGCGCAGGCGCGAACCGCCGCAGCAGGCGCAGGTCTTGGGCGTCTCGATCACGACGCGTTCGCGCGGCAGATGCTCCGGGAATGTGTTGCGCTCCGGCCGCTTGCGCTCGAAGCCGGCGACTGTCGTCATTTTGGCGACAGCGCGCTCCGCGGCGAGTTCGTCTTCCGTCGCGCTCGCTTCCAGTTCTTCGAGTTCGAGCGACAATTGATCGAGCAGCCGCGCCGAGCGCTCCGACTTCTGCCCGTGAATCTGACGCTGCAACTTTGCGATCCGCAGCGTCTGCTGCGCGATCAGCGCCGCATCTTCCGACGCCTTCGCCCGCGCGACGGCCAGCTCCGCTTTCAGCACAGCGTTTTCGTCGAAAAGGGCTTTGGCCGCAGCGTCCATGAGCCGAAGTGAATCACAAAACGCGTGATTTGTGGCGCCCCAAAATGCACGCATCGCTACATTTTTTCGCCCCGCCCCGCCCAGATACCCGGCGCAGATTAGCCAGCGCTCTTGGGTCGCCACGTCAGCTGTGGGTTTCTCCAATCTATCCCTTCAAGCATATAGGCCATCTGAGCGGCCGAAATCGACACCGCGCCCGCCGTCGCCGAGGGCCAGATGAACTTTCCGCGGTCGAGCCGCTTGGCATAGAGCGACAGACCGATCCCGTCGTGCCAGAGGATTTTGGCGAGATCGCCGCGGCGTCCGCGGAAAATGTAGAGATCGCCCGCATGAGGGTCGCGTTTCAATTGCTCTTGAACCTGAAGCGCGAGGCCCTGCATGCCGCGCCGCATGTCGGTGTGGCCCGTTGCAATCCATACCCGAACGCCGCTCGGAATCGGGATCATCGCCGCGACAGCGCCTTCAGGACACGCGTGAGCGCCGCCGCCTCGACGTCCGCCCACACGATGATCCGATCGCCTTCAGAAAGCACAATCTCCATTTGGCAGGTCGGCGCGGGGCCGGAATACTCCGCCGCTGTCTCCGGCGTGATCGTCACTGGCAGAATCGGCGCGAGGTCACTCAACCCGGCGGGCTCAACGGCAAGCTGCCGCCGCCAAGTGAAAAGTTGATTAGCGTTGAGATCGTAGCGTCTCGCCACCTCGGCTATCGAGGCGCCTTCCGCAAGGCTCTCGTCGACGACCCGACGCTTCTCATCAAGGGTCCAGGATCGACGCCTGCGCCCGGGCGCCGCTCCACCATCGTCCTTGCCGTCCGACATCCGCGATAGTGTCCACTTGTATTAGAAATGGACACGATCACCGCGCCATTCATGCGCAATCTATCCAAGCGCAGCGCGCTCAGCGCCAGACGGTTCTCGCCGGCTTTCAATTACCCACATCTCCGGAGGGGCTTGCCCGATCTGAATCGGGCGTGATTTTGTCCGTGACGCCGAATCACTGGGGCGTCATGGATGCAGGTTGGATCAGAAACCGGCCAGGCCGGCTGGCAAGATGCCGAGGTGGCCGCGGCGAGTATTCCGGATAAACGTCTGCAACGTCGTTTGCGGCGGTTGTTGGAGCAACTTTCAGCCGCCCCTGGTAAGCCGGTTCCTGCGGCATGTGGCGATTGGGCTGCGACGAAGGCGGCCTATCGATTTTTCGATAATCCCCGCGTCACTGAGCATGGCGTGTTGTCGGGACACTTCGCCGCGACCGCGGCGCGATCCAAGGCTAGCGAAGGTCCAATCCTGATTCTGCAGGACACGACCGAATTCATTTATAGTCGCGAGTCGCCTGGCAAGATTGGCTTCACGAAGACCATCAACGCCGGGCGCTACAAAGCCGGCCAACCCAATACGCGGACATTATGCGGCGTTTTGATGCATTCGAGTCTAGCCGTCACTACCAGCGGGACGCCGCTCGGCTTGGCGGCGGTGAAGTTCTGGACGCGCAGCAAGTTCAAAGGAACGGCCGCGATCAAGCGCCTCGTGAACCAAACGCGCGTACCGATAGAGACGAAGGAAAGCTATCGCTGGCTTGAGAATCTGCGCCAATCCATCGCGCTTATGGGTTCGCCCGAGCGCTGCGTGCACGTCGGCGATCGGGAAAGTGACATTTACGAACTCTTCTGCCTCGCACAGGATCTCGGAACGCGATTTCTCGTGCGCGTTCAGACCAACCGGCTGGCCGAGCCACCGACAGAAGCAGCGCCGACGGATGCGGCCCATCGCGTCTTCGCCCAACTCGCCGCGGTCCCTTGGTCTGGTCGCCATCAGGTCGCGATTGGCGGCGAGGATCACGAAATCGCTTTCTTGCAGATCAAGTTTGCCTCGGTGAAGACATTGCCGCCCATCGGCAAACAAAAGCGATACGCGCCACAAACCCTTTTCTACATTCACGCCCTCGAAGTCGACCCGCCTTCGGATCGCGACCCGATCGACTGGAGGCTCGTGACCAATCTGCCTGTCGACGATCTCGCAGCCGCCATCGAAAAGCTCGACTGGTACGCACTGCGCTGGAAAATCGAGGTGTTCCACAAGGTCATGAAATCTGGTTGCCGCGCCGAAGATGCGAAATTGCAGACTGCCGAACGGCTGGTGAAATTGCTCGCCCTCATCACAGTCGTCAGCTGGCGCATCTTTTGGATCACCATGTCTGCGCGGGCTCAACCACTCGCGAAACCCGAGACTGTCCTCACACCTGCCGAGATTGAAACACTCGACCGCATCGATGCGGCGCGCTCCAGACCGCGCATCATGCGCCGAACGGTCGCAACCTACTTGTTACAGATCGCCATGCTCGGCGGCTATCTCGCTCGCACGCGCGATCCTCCCCCAGGAAACATGGTCGTCTGGCGTGGCCTGACCAAATTGCAAGATATCGCTTTCGGCATCGCTATCGGTTCAACACGCAGATGTGGGTAATTGAAAGTCTCGCCGGAGGCTTACTTTGGTGCAGGCTCTCGCCGAAGAGCTCGTTTCACGTGATGGTCGATGACGCGCCACCCGGAACCGGACGGGAATTCGGCGGCGTCATCAATCTATGGTCGTTGCCCATAGCGATCTGGAAAGGCGTTCCCATGGACGCCCATCGGCCGGCGGCGCTGCTTGGCTTACTGACGATTAACTCGATATTCGCCTGGCGGCGAGCCGCCCCACCTAGGCTTGCATTCCTGCCCGCGCCACTGACGGGCGTCGGACTGGCAACCTTCGCGGCCTGGCATTTCAACGTGGACATCAAATATGTTCCGGCGCCGGACGATCTTCTGGGCGCTATAAACATGCCGACACTTCATGCGCTCGGGAGGTTGGGCGAGGTAGCGCTATGGGCGGCGGGCCTGTCGCTTGCCTTCGTCGCCGGCGCGGAGTCGCTGCTGACGGCGACTGCAGTCGATGTAATACAGCGTCGCACGGCGCGCCCAAAATACAACAAAGAGCTTGTGGCACAAGGCGTCGGCAATCTGCTGTGCGGCATGCTCGGCGTGCTGCCCGTTTCTGGCGTCATCGTGCGCAGCGCCGCCAATTGTGAACGCCGGCGGCCGGACGCGGCTCTCCACCATGCTGCATGGCGTGTGGATTTTGCTGCTCATCACCATGGCACCGAAACGTCCTGCGCATTATTCCCGTCGTCAGCCTCGCGGCAGTGCTCGTTTACGCCGGCCTCAATCTGATCAACTACGGCTTCGTGCGCTTTCTCTGGAGTCAGGAACGCGTCGAAACGGCCGTCTATGCTGCAACCTTCGCTGCAGTGGTGATAACCGACGTGCTGACCGGCATTGCAGTCGGCGTGGGACTTGCCATCGTCCGCCTGCTCTACACCTTCTCCCATCTCAGCATTCGCCGTGAAGAGAGTGACGGCGTGATCTATATACATCTCGAAGGCGCTGCGACATTCATCCGCCTTCCGCAGCTCGCCGCCGCTCTAGAAGGATTACCCCCAGGCACGCGCGTGCATGTGCATCTCAGTGAGTTGAGCTATATCGATCACGCCTGCCTCGACCTTTTTCTAAGCCGGGAGTGGCAGCTTCAAAGCTCCGGCGGAGAGCTCGTGCTCGACTGGGACGCGCTCCATGGATTGTTCCGTAAGGGCGATGGACGATCGAGCGCCAAGCGTGCGAAGGCGAACGAAACTCGTGTTGGAAGCGTTCAGAGGAACAAAGTTGCGCGAGAATAATCTACCTTTATCAGTATGCATAGCGCTGGCAAGCGGCACCTCAAAAGTCGAGATCGAAAAACTGACCAGAAGGAAATATTATGTTCAAGAGAATCCTCCTCCCGGTTGATCTCGAGCAACCCCAGCTGACACGACAAGCGATCGAAGCGGCTATAGGGATCGCCGATCCTGACGCCAGATTGCGCCTTGTTAATGTGCAAACGATGCTACCCACGATGTTCATCGAATACGGACCTCCCGATTATGAAGACGAGGTTCGACTTGAGGCTCAAAAACAAATCGCGAAAACCACAGTGAAGATTGATTACCCGCGTAAGCGCATTTCGACCATTGTGAGAATCGGCGCGATCTATGACGAGGCCCTGACCGAGGCCGGAGAGTGGAATGCCGATCTCATCGTTATCTGCTCAAACCGGCCAACCTTGGCGACGTATCTTCTTGGCTCAAATGCCGCAAAAATCGTACGACATGCCACATGCTCAGTACTGGTGGTGCGTTGATAGCATTATACCAAAGGTCAGACTTCCTCGACCGGGTTCAGCTTCGGCACCCGCGCGACGAAGACCTTGGCTTTGCTTTGGGCTACTGTCGTCATCGGTCCGATGTTTTGTTGAAACGCCGCATCAAAGGGCTCCAGAAGAAAAAGAAGATTCAGATTGGCACGGTCCATGAAAACAACGTGACGATTCACGACTGTTAAAGTGGCCCAGCGTATTTTTTGACTTTTTATGGCCTCCGGCGCTTGGGCACAATTGGGCTCGACGTGCGCTGCAAGCACCTGCTTTCGACCGTCGGAATCACCAAGGATACGGAGGCGGCGAAGGAGACGGCCCGAAATGGTGCTCGCCAACGACAACTCCGCGTCGATCGTGGACGTTGTACGCGAAGGCCGGGTCAGTTATGGCAACTTGAAAAAGCACTATATGTAATTGCTCCGCATCAGCGGCGGCCAGGCATTTCTGAACGGGACGAGCCTCGTCAATCCTGCCCCCGTAACGCCGATCGTTCCGTAACAGCGCGGTGGAAATGTCGCGATTTGATCAGTCGGCTTCGCATGCAGACAGATTCTTTTCTTTCCTTCAGCGTGGGATCGAGTGTTGTCGTGTCGCCCTTGTCGGCTTCGTGAATCGGCGCCGCCACGATCACGCCGGTGTCGAGATCGACCGCATGTTCGGGCTCGTAGGCGAGATGCGTCGTGCCGTCCTTCATCTTGGCGATCTTCGCCTCTCGATCGGTCTTGCTCGTCCAATCCTCGTTCGAGAGCTTCTTACCTTTGCGCTTACGGTCGAGTCGGATCAGATCGTCGACGTCGGCGTCTCGACACCGCTTTCCTTGGCCATCCGAGTCAGCATCTCGCGATAGCTTTCGCCATTGTCACGGCGCACGGTCGTCCGCAGCGCCGCGTTGGCTTCCATCGTCGACCCGTCGACGCCGATCCGCTCGCCCTTCACCAGACCATGTTCGGCGACGAGCTTCAGGACGAAGGCGAACACCTTCTCGTGCACTTCGTGCGGCAGACGGCTTCGCGTCTTCGACAACCAGGAATGATCGGGAACCTTGTCGCGCTTGCCGTGCCGAGTGAAATCTCCCAGCGATCTCGAATCCGAGCAGCCCCAGACAATGCAGCGCTCGCTGTCGAGCCCTTCGAAATAGCGAGTCGCAGAGGCGGCCAACCACAAACACGAGCTCGCAGCTCAACGTACGAGAACGGCCTGCCTACACTTTCATGCTCCCGGCACCTCAGTCCCGGATGGTCGCACCATACGCCTTGTTCTCGATGAACGCAGCTGGGCATTGGCACCGGATATCTTCATACTGGTTACAAACCCCATCGAAAGCGCATTCGCGACGGTTCGGCATCGCACGGTGCGCATGAAAGGCGCGCTCTCGCCGGACACCGCTGTCAGGACACATCAGAAATTGAGAAATCGGCCTGTTGAATTTCAATGCGTTACGAAACGCTGCTGATTTACGCGTATACATTTGAATTGAGAAAACGCCCGAATGATGTACAGTTGAATTGAGAATTTGCGGCTCAACCATTTCTCATGGACGCGGCCGAAAAATGAACAGCAATAATGAGAACGCGCCCTGCCCTGATGACGCCGACACGACGGGGTCCGACGACCCGCAGTGGTTAGAGGCATGTCGACGCGAGGAGGCCATCAGAGAATTGTTAGGCCGCTCCGCGGGCGACCGGCTACGAACAAGCGACGTCGAAGATGTTGCTTTGGACCTCGGGATCAGTCGCGCGACACTTTATCGCCTCGTCGCGATCTATCGCGAAACGCCCACCGTTGAGGCGCTTCAGCCGAAGCCGCGAGGCCGATCGAAAGGGGCGCTCGCTCTCGACAAATCGCGTCATAAGTTGATCCGCCAGACGATCCGGGAAGTCTATCTGAAGCCGCAGCGTCCAACGCTGA
>NZ_JADNRA010000024.1 GCF_015709525.1 Methylocystis sp. L43
CGGCGAGAAGCTGCGTCATTTCGTCGGGCAGCGGACGCGCGGCGGGTCGCGTCGCTTGCGCGAAGCGCGCGATGACCGCGGCGTCGATCGGATCGGTCTTGGCGCGCCGACCAAGCGCCTGCGCAAAGTGACGCACCTGCGCCGGATTGACGACGACGATGGGCAGAGAGGCGGCGGCAAGCGCCGCAGCGACCACGGTCTCGAAGCCGCCGGTGGCTTCGAGCGCGATCAGCGCGGGCGACAGCCCTTTTAGCCGTTCGACGAGCTGCGCAACGCCTTCGCCATTACGCGCCACCATAAAGGCCGCGCCTTGCGGAAGCGCATGCACATCAAGCCGGTCTTTGGAAACATCGATCCCGACATACACAGCGTCCATCATGTCCCGTCCTTGCCTAAGCGGGCTTCGCTTCGCGCGGCCCAAGCGACTGTTCGGGTTCGATGGAACGGCAGACGGGCGGCCAAGCTGAGGAACGGGCTCGATCGCCCGAGGATGAGCCGGCGTCCCGTCCGCCACCGCAGCGGCAATGTTAGCCGATCCGCCACGGTTTAAGTTACAAGGATGAGGAAGCCCTTCACCCGATAGCCCTGCGCCGGTAAGAGGCTATTTCCGGAAGAACGCTTCCGCCGCCGCGCTTGCCGCTTGTTTGGCCGCGCGCTTGGCCTCAAGCCGGGCGATCTCCTGCCGTAGTCGTTCGATGCGCTCGTCGAGTTCGGCGACGGACAGAAGATCGAGCGGTTGGCCGATCTCGAAAGCCGCGGGACGCGGCGCGTCATCCTGTTCGCTTTTCATCACCGCGCGACCTCGGCTGGATTTCTTCGCTCGCTGGCCAAAATAGCGCTCAAGGAGTCATGCGCCAACTTGTGGACGCGCGTCATTTGAGCGTAACTTCCGGCGCGCTTGATGATCCGCGCAGGCGGGGCGTCGGCGGCCGCGGCGCGGCCGGAAGCGCCCAAGACCGCCAAGGCGCGGCGCGTCCCGCGCCCGCCTCTCTTTCCGGACGAAATAGGTATGACCAAGTGGGTGTATAGTTTCAGCGCCGGTCGGTCCGAAGGATCGGCGTCGATGAAAGAGCTTTTGGGCGGCAAGGGAGCCAATCTCGCTGAAATGGCGGCCCTCGGACTGCCAGTGCCGCCCGGCTTCACCATCACCACCGAGGTCTGCGCCTATTTTTACGCCAACGGCAAGACCTTTCCCGCCGATCTAGCCGGGCAGGTCGACGCAGCGCTTGCCGATATCGGCCGCGTCGCCGGGCACGCCTTCGAAGACCCGCAGCAGCCGCTGCTCGTCTCGGTGCGTTCGGGCGCCCGCGCCTCAATGCCCGGGATGATGGACACGGTGCTCAATCTCGGTCTCAACGACGAGACCGTGGAAGCGATCGCGCACAACTCCGGCGACGAACGCTTCGCCTGGGACTGCTACAGACGCTTCATCGAAATGTATTCTAGCGTCGTGCTCGGCGTCGAACATCACGAGTTCGAGGACGCGCTGGAGAGAATCAAGGAGAGCAAGGGCTTCGCGCTCGATACGCAGCTGACGGCCGACGATTGGCGCACGGTCGCCGCGCAATATAAGGCGATCGTCGAACAGGCCGCCGGCAAGAGCTTCCCACAGGATCCGCGCGAGCAGTTGTGGGGCGCGATCAAGGCGGTGTTTTCATCCTGGATGAACAATCGCGCCATCGTCTATCGCGGCCTGCACAACATCCCCGAAAGCTGGGGCACCGCCGTCAGTATTCAGGCGATGGTGTTCGGCAATATGGGCGCGCAGTCGGCGACCGGCGTCGCCTTCACGCGCAACCCTTCGACCGGCGTGCGCGAGCTCTATGGCGAATATCTCATCAATGCGCAGGGCGAAGACGTCGTCGCCGGCATTCGCACGCCGCAGCCGATCGCCCAAGCCGCGAGCCACGCCTCCGGTTTCGAGAAGATTTCGCTCGAAGCGGCGATGCCGGCGATCTTCGCCGAATTCAAAGGCTACGCCGACAAGCTCGAACGCCATTTCCGCGACATGCAGGACATGGAGTTTACGGTCGAGCGGGGGAAATTATGGATGCTGCAGACACGCGCCGGCAAACGCACCGCCCGCGCGGCGCTCAAGCTCGCCGTCGACATGGCCCGCGAAGGCCTCATCGGCAAGGATGAGGCGCTCACGCGCGTCGAGCCGCAGTCGCTGGAACAATTGCTGCATCCGACGATCGATCCCGCGGCGAAGCGCAATATTCTCGCGACGGGTCTCCCCGCTTCGCCGGGCGCGGCTGTCGGCGAAATCGTCTTCGATCCGGAAGAAGCCGCAAAGCTCGCCTCGAACGGCCGCAAGATCATCCTCGTGCGCATCGAGACGAGTCCCGAAGACATCACCGGCATGCATGGGGCGGAAGGCATTCTCACTGCGCGCGGCGGCATGACCTCGCACGCCGCCGTCGTGGCGCGCGGCATGGGCAAGCCTTGCGTCACCGGCGCCGGCGCGCTGCGCATCGATTATGAGGACCAGAGCTTCACCGTCGCCGGCAAGCGTTTCGGCAAGGGCGACCGCATCACCATCGACGGCTCCGCCGGCCAGGTGATCGCCGGCGAAGTGAAGATGCAGCGGCCGGAGCTCACCGGCGAATTCGCCGTGCTGATGTCCTGGGCGGACCAGAAACGGCGGCTGAAAATCCGCGCCAACGCCGAAACGCCGTCAGACGCGCGCGCCGCCCGTCGTTTCGGCGCCGAGGGAATTGGTCTGGCGCGCACCGAGCACATGTTTTTCGAAGGCGAGCGCATCGTCGCGGTGCGCGAGATGATCCTCGCCGATGACGCTGAAGGGCGCCGCCTCGCGCTGGCGAAACTGCTGCCCATGCAGCGCGAGGACTTCAAGCAGCTGTTCGAGATCATGTCGGGCCTGCCGGTCACGATCCGTCTGCTCGATCCGCCGCTGCATGAATTCCTGCCGCATTCGGATGCCGAGATCGCCGCCGTGGCGCGGGCGATGGGCGCCGATCCAGTGAAACTGCGCCGCCGCGCTGCGCAGCTTTCGGAATTCAATCCGATGCTCGGCTTTCGCGGCGTGCGGCTCGCCGTCATCTTCCCCGAGATCGTCGACATGCAGGCGCGCGCGATTTTCGAGGCGGCGATCGAAGCCAGCCTTTCGACGGGCGAACCCGTCGACATCGAGATCATGGCGCCGCTCGTCTTCACACGCGCGGAGCTCGATCTCGTCAAGGCGCGCGTCGCCGAAATGGCGAAGCTCGTCGAGGGCGAAACCGGGATCAGGCCGAATTACCACGTCGGCACCATGATCGAATTGCCGCGGGCGGCGCTGCGCGCCGGCGACATCGCCCCGTCAGCGGATTTCTTCTCCTTCGGCACCAACGACCTGACGCAAACGACGCTCGGCATTTCGCGCGACGATTCGGGCTCCTTCCTCAACGCCTATGTCGAAAAGGGGCTGCTGCCGGCCGACCCCTTTGTGACGATCGATCAGGAAGGCGTCGGCGAACTCGTCGAGCTCGGCTGCAAACGCGCCCGCGCCGCAAATCCGACGATTACGCTCGGCGTCTGCGGCGAGCATGGCGGCGATCCGGTTTCCGTCGCCTTCTTCGACAAGATCGGCTTCGACTATGTGTCCTGTTCGCCGTTCCGCGTGCCGATCGCGCGGCTCGCCGCGGCGCAGGCGGCGCTCGGCGAGAAGGCGTCGAGCACGGCGTGATCCTGCTCGAAGAGCAGCGCTAAAGAAACGCGTCTCGCCGGCTCGTCATGGCCGGGCTTGTCCCGGCCATCCACGCAGGAGAGACGCCGCGCCTCACGCGCTCTCCAGCTCCTGCTCGCGGTGATTCATCTCGAAGCGGCGCACGATCAGCCGCACGAGATAAAGGCCGAATTCGGGGTTTTGAAAATAGAGCTGTTCGAACTGCTCATAGGTGATGACGAGCAGACTGACGTCGCTCTTGCAGCGCGCCGTCGCGGTGCGTTTGCCGTTTGTCGTAAATAGCGCCATCTCGCCGAAAATGGCGCCAGGCGAGAGAAGCGCGTCGCGTTCGACGATTTCGACATTTCCTTCGACCACGACAAAGGCCTCGGCGGCTGCGTCGCCCTTCATGAAGACCGCTTCGCCGCGTCGCAGCGTGCGCGGATGCATGAAGGGCTTCAGCCATTCGATGTTCAGGTCGCTGCCGTTGGCTTCGCGCACGCTGGCGATGAGCTTGCGCATTTCGCGCATGCGGGTGAAGTTGAGCGGCAGGTTGATGGCGTGTTTGGCGATCGTCGGCGGGCTGGCGATGATCAGCCCCAAGGTCACGCCGAGCACATTGCCGAGCATCGCCGTGATGCGCAGCGGGATCATCCGCTTCATGTAAGCGGCGCCGACGACGGTCGACGCTTCCGCCCAGGCGAGCGCCGTCAGCGCCGCCCCGCCGACCGTCTTTCCCGTATCGGACGCGGCCCAGCTCATTAGCGTATCGATCAGTTCCGACATATCAGCTTCCATCCTTACGCCGCGCTTAACCTTTGCGCGCAATCAAGACAAGCGTTCAAAAAAGCGTGCGGGACTGGACTTTCCCATGCGCTTTCGCACATTCGCTCCATGCGACAAACGAGCCGAATCCTGCGGATCGAGACATCCGGGCGCGGATTTTACGAATTTACCGAGGCCGTCCGCGACTTTGCGCGCGCTGCGCGCATGACGCAGGGGCTGGCGACGGCGTTCTGTCGCCACACCTCCGCGTCGCTGCTCATTCAGGAAAACGCTGATCCCACCGTTTTGCGCGATCTCGAAGCCGTCTTCGCGCGGCTCGCGCCCGAAGGCGCGGATTACGCCCATCATACGGAGGGCGCCGACGACATGCCGGCGCATATCCGCGCCGCGCTCACGCAGACGCAGCTCTCGATTCCCCTCATTGGCGGCGCGCTGGCGCTTGGAACTTGGCAGGGCGTCTTTCTTTTCGAGCACCGCCGGCGGGCGCACCGGCGCGAGGTCGCGCTGCATCTGATCGGCGAATGATCGCGCCGTTGCGTCATTCTGGCACGATGACGGCGCCGCGCCGGCAACGGTTCCGCAAGGCTAATGAACGATAAGATTTTACGAAGGATCGCATCCGGGGCGGAGCGACGCAAATCGCGGCGCCTTGCCAGACGCGCCGTCGCACATGGATCAGTCTATGCGTCGTCAGTCGAGAACGCGTTTCGTGCGCAGAGGGGTTGCGCCCTGGGTCTTTAGCGTAACGGCGCCATGGGCGCTTGGCGTGGGCATGCTGGTCTCCTTCACCGCGGTCGCCGGGCAGGACCCCGTCGCCGACTGGCGCGTTTCTCCGCTCGCGGCCCGTGCGCCGGGGGCGCTGACGCTCGGCTTCAGCGAGGCGGCAAGCGGCGATTACGGGTTCTACGGCCCCACCCGCGCGCAAATTCAGCAGGCGCGCCTCAATGTTGGCGCCCCCGAGGAGAACGGCGCAGTCCCCGACGAGCGCGAACCGCATGTCGATCTCAAGCCGGATGTGAAGCATTTTCCCCAGGTCGATCGGCGGCATAAGGGCGATCCGGTGGTCGCCATGCGGCCCGGTTTCGAGACCCGCCGGCCGCAGCCGGCGAATCTGGGGCTGAGCGAGTCGCCGCCGCTTTCCTTTGGCCTTGAGGGCAAGTCGACGCGGCCGACCGCGACGCCGCTTGCGCCTCGCGGCAAAACCCCGGGCGACGAAGCGCTCGAAGAGGCGGACGCGGGCTCCGCGCCGGAGCCGGCGACGACGCAAAAATCGATGGCGGCCGCCTCGCCGGCGCAAAGTTCGTCGATCTCGACGCCGACCGGCGCCGACGCGCCCCGCGACCTCGGGCGGGAGGCGCAGACCGAACGCGCCCTTCATGGCGCATCCCCGCAGACGCCGCGCGCCGTCGCGCTGGGCTCCTCGACGCCGGCGCAGCCGGACGCCGTGCCCATCGAAGTGTCATCCTTCCCCGGCGCGACGCTGGCGCTGTCGACGCCAGGCCAGGCGTTGAGCGCATCACGTCCGGATTATGCCGCCTCGATCGATCCGGAAAAGCTTGGCCGGGAGGCTCGCTGTCTGGCGGAAGCGGTCTATTTCGAGGCCCGCAGCGAGCCCGAGGCGGGGCAGGCCGCCGTCGCGCAGGTCGTGCTCAATCGTGTCCAGAGCGGGCTTTATCCCGCAAGCGTCTGCGGCGTCGTCTATCAGAACAGGCATCGCTATCGCGGCTGCCAATTCTCCTTCGCCTGCGAGGGCAAGTCGCTCCGCATCACCGAAGGCGACGCCTGGGAACAGGCGGTGCGCGTCGCCAAGGAGGTCATGGTTGGTCGAACCTACATCTCCGACGTCGGCCGTTCGACGCATTACCACGCCAATTACGCCCATCCGCGCTGGGCGCGTGCGCTCCGAAAGATGGATGTCATCGGCAGGCATATTTTCTACCGGCTGAAACCGGGACAGACGTAAGACAAGCGTCACTCGATAAGTCGCGCGCGAACCAGCCCGCGCACCGAATTGCCGAGAAGAAACTCTGACTGCGAAATATCTTCAAGCCGCAGGATGGACTCGCGGGCGCGCCCTTGCGCGATGAGCGCGGCGCGCAGCGTTCCCGGCAGCAGGCCGCAGGAGAGCGGCGGGGTCAGCAAAATGTCGCCCCGAGGCGCGAAGAGGTTGCAGCGCGCCGCTTCGCAAAGCTCGTCGCGCTCGTTTTGAAAGAGAACTTCATCGGCCCCGTAGCGCTGCGCCGCATCAGTGAGCGCGTCTTCATAGAGCGCGCGCCGCGTCGTCTTGTGCCGCAACAGCGGATCGACGGAGGAAAAGCGCCGTTTCGCGACCGCGACGCGCCAGACGGTATCGGGCGGAATCGGCTCGATCGGCGTGACGCTGGTTTCGATCGTTCCGTCGCGGGCAAGAACCAGCCGCGCGCGAAGGCGCCCGCTCGACGTCCCCGCGACAGCGGCGTTCAGCGCGTCGCGGATGCGGGCGTCATCATGGGCGAAGCCGAGCGCAGCGCTCGAAGCCGCAAGCCGCGCGAGATGTTCCGGCAAGAGTCCAAAGCCCTCGTCGCGCGTCCACAGCAGCGTTTCGATCAGGCCGAAGTCGTTCTCGCGCCCGTCAGAAAGCGCGCCTTGATCAGACATTCCTCATACTCTTCGCGCGCGCGGGAGTCGGCGACGACGGCGGAGCCGACATTGCAGACGAGGTCGCCTTCCGGAAAAATGGTCAGCGTGCGGATCGCGACGTTGAAACGAATGTCGCCGTCTGGCGCGATGACGCCGAGCGCCCCGCAATAGACGCCGCGCGCCGCGCATTCGAGATCGCGGATGATCTCCATCGCGCGGATCTTGGGCGCGCCGGTCACCGAGCCGCACGGGAAAAGTCCGGTGAACAGATCCTTCAGCGTCACGTCGTCGCGCAGCCGCGCCTCGATGCCCGACGTCATCTGATGCAGCGTCGGATAGGTCTGGATGGTGAAAAGATCCGTCACTTTCACCGTGCCGACGACGGCGAGCCGCGACAGATCATTTCGAAGAAGATCAACGATCATCAGATTTTCAGCGCGCGATTTTTCGTCTTCGACGAGATGCTGCGCGCGCGCCATGTCTTCGGTCGGCATCACGCCGCGCTGCGCAGTGCCTTTCATCGGGCGGGCGCGAATGTCGCGGTCCTGCGCCTCGAAGAAGACTTCCGGCGAGAGCGACACGACGGTTTCGGCTTCCAGCGCGACGACGCCGCCATAAGCGACCGGCTGGCGCTTGCGAAGACCGCGATAAAGCGAAAGCGCGTCGCCGTCATAGCGTCCGTACAGCGGGAAGGTGAGATTGATCTGATAAACGTCGCCGGCGAAAATATAGTCTCGGCACGTGTTGAATCGCTGCGTGTACTCCTCCTGAGTCCAGGCAGGGGAAAGCGGAATGTTCGGCGCCGCGCTTTCGGCGGGCGGCAGCGACCAGGGCCGCGACGCCCGAAACGCGCCGAAGAGGAGCAGCGGCGTCTGCGCGTCGGGCGTCGCTTGAGCGGCGAATCTGGGCTCCAGCGCATAGCCGAGCTCGTAGCCGGCGTAGCCGGCGAGATAGAGGCCGCGCCTTGTCGCCGCCTCCATGCGTTCGAACGCCGCCGCGACGTCTGTCGCCGCACGCGCGACGATGATCTCCTCCGGCTCCTCGAACAGCAGCGCCTGTCCGTCGCTGCGGCCGTCTTCGAAAACGACGTAAGGCCGCGCCGGCGCGTCTTTTTGCGTCTGGACGGCGGGGCGTTCGGCGGCGTCTTGCATTTTTGGCGGGGCTCGCAAAGGAACGTGATGTTACATCAGCCGGCTCCAGTTATGAAAGGTTGCATCGTCGCGCAACCTCCGATGCGCTTTGCTCTCGCTGCGCGCGCGGTCTATGAGGCCTTATGTCAAAATCCCCGCCGCTCCGCTTTCTCTTCATCGGCGACGTTCTGGGCCGTTCGGGCCGCGCGGCTTTGTCGCGCTTTGTCCCCCGGCTGCGCGAAAAATGGGCGCTCGACTTCGTCGTCGCCAATGGCGAGAACGCCGCCGGAGGCTTTGGCATCACCGAAGCCATTTGCGAGGAAATGCTCGGCCTTGGCGTCGATTGCGTCACGCTGGGCAATCACGCCTTCGATCAGCGCGAGGCGCTGGTCTTCATCGATCGCCAGCCGCGGCTGCTGCGCCCGATCAATTATCCGCCGGGAGCGCCGGGACGCGGCGCCGGCCTCTATACGGCGGCGCGCGGGCAGCAAGTGCTCGTCGTCAATCCGATCGGCCGGGTCTTCATGGACGCGCTCGACGATCCTTTTGCCTCCATTGAGCGCGAGCTTGGCGCCTGCCCGCTCGGCGTCGGATGCGACGCCATCTTTATCGACATGCACGCCGAGGCGTCGAGCGAGAAAATGGCGATGGCGCATTTCGTCGACGGCCGCGCGTCCGTGGTGGTCGGCTCGCATACGCATACGCCGACCGCTGACGCGCAGATTCTGCCTGGAGGCACCGGCTATCAGACCGACGCGGGCATGACGGGCGATTACGACTCCGTCGTCGGCATGGACAAGGAGGAGCCGCTTCGCCGGTTCCTGCGCAAGACGCCCGGCGCGCGCTATGAGCCCGCGAATGGCGAGGCCACCTTCTGCGGCGTGGCGGCCGAAATCGGCGCCGACGGTCTGGCGACGATGATCTCGCCGGTGCGGCTCGGCGGCCGGCTGCGGGAAGAGTGGCCGAAGGAATGGGACGCGTCGTGAACACGCGCGACGGTTTCGCTCATCACGATCGAGATGCCGCGCGATCGACGAGCGACGCCGCAAAATGCTGGACAAGGTTATAGAGGATGACCGGCAGCATCACTTGCGGGTGCTCGGCAAGGGCCGTTGAGGCAAGCACCAGCGCCGTGCCGTTGTTATTCATCCCCAGTCCAAACATCATCGAAGCTGTGTCCGCCCGAGTGGCGTCCAAGGCCCGGGCGAGACCGTAGCCAGCAGCGAACATCACGAGGCATAAGCCGCCGACGATCGCCAGAATCGCCGCCAAAAAATCCAAGTCGGGGTGAGCGACGACGTTCGGCAGGGACAGCGCGGCGTTCGAATAATTGAGCAGCGCCAGGACGATCATATTCGCGATCTTCAGGTAAGGGCTCGCCGCTCCGACGCCCTTTTGTCCCACGATCCGATTGACCGCGAGTCCTGAAACCGTCGGCAGGATGACCCATGCGCCGAGAAAGGCGAATGCGCCGCCGGAGGCGAGTTCGTGCAGGTCTTCGGAATAGTCCCCGATGGTCACATAGCCGACCCCGTGCAGAACAAGCGGCGTCAGTATCGGACTGAGCAACGTCGTCAGCAGCACGAGCGAGAGGCTGAGTGCGAGATTGCCATTCGCATTTTGCGACCAAGCCGTCGAAGCGCCCGCGATCGGCATGGAGGCGATCAGCGCGAGCCCAACCAGGATCTGTTGAACCTCTTGGGGATTATGCCAAAACAAGAGCGTGCCGCTTATCGCGGCGATAAATGCCAGCGGCACGAGAATATTGGCCGCCAATCCGGACGCCAAGAGAGTCGGCGGGCTCAGCAGGTTTTTGATGTCGGCGGTCCGGGCGGAGAGCCCTGCGTTGAAAAGCAGGAGCGCCAACATGAGCGTCGGCGGCGAAACATGCAGCTTCACCGCGAAGAGATCGAGGGGAGCGAGTTCTACGCTGCGAATCTTCAGGCCGGCCGTTGGCCAAAGCGCGGCTGCAAAGTAAGAAGCTCCTACAATGTAGATAAAATAGTGATGAATAAAACTCGCTATTGTTTGAGCGTGACGTTTATTTTCAACAGGCTTCATCGTGAGGCTGCCGTCAGCTGGACGAGTTAAAGTGAAACTTCGCATCTGTTTGCGCGCCGAACCGTTGCGGTCGGCGTCTGCGCGCCGGCCGCCGCCTGCATAAACTCTACCAAGAGCCGATAAGCTCGCTTAAATAGCCATCGAGCAGCGCCCCCCGGGCGCCGGTCAGGAGCGCGCGAATATGAAATGGGAAGATCTCCAGTCGTCCGAGAATATCGAGGATCGCCGCGGCGGCGGGTCGATGATGGGGGGCGGGCCCCGCGTCGGCGCAGGCGGCATTGGCCTTGGCACGATGGTTATCCTCGGATTGATCGGCTGGGCGCTCGGCGTCAATCCTGCGATTCTCATCGGCGGCGCGCAGATGATCAACAATATGCGCCAGGAGCGCGAGGTGGCATTGCCTCGCCAGGAGGCCCCGCGGCAAAGCGCGCCGACCGATCAACTGGGGCGCTTCGTCGCAAAGGTGGTCGGCTCCAACGAGCAGGTCTGGTCGCGAGTGCTTCCTGAGCAAAAGGGCGTGCGCTTCCAGCCGCCACGGCTCGTTCTCTTCAACGGCTACACCCAGTCGCGCTGTGGCGCGGCGCAGTCGGCGATGGGGCCGTTCTATTGTCCGCTCGACCAGCGCATCTATCTCGACACGTCCTTCTTTCGCGACATGCAGCGGCGCTTCGGCGGGGGCGGCGATTTCGCCTATGCCTATGTGATCTCCCATGAGATGGGCCATCACGTCCAAAATTTGCTGGGCATTCTGCCGAAAATCCAGCGGGCTCAGCAATTGGCGGGCAGCCGCTCGGAAGCCAATGCGCTTTCGGTGCGCGCGGAGCTGATGGCCGATTGCCTCGCCGGAGTCTGGGCCAATAACGCCAACAAGCAGAAGCCGATTCTCGAGGAAGGCGACATCGAACAGGCGGTCGCTTCGGCGCAGGCGATCGGCGACGACCGGCAGCAAAAAGCCACTCGCGGCTATGTGGTGCCGGATAGTTTCACGCACGGCTCGGCGGCGCAGCGCGCGCAATGGCTGCTGAAAGGCTTGCGCACGGGCAGCATTGACGCCTGCGATACATTCGCGCGCTAAAGTGACCAACCCTTGGCTACGAGACTCGCCGGGCGCGGGTCGTCAGATCGGCGCCACGCATCTGTCGCACGAGTCGCGCCAGATCCGCGCCTTCGGCGGATGAGAGCGCGCTCTTTGGCGCAATGAGCCCGACCGGACGCGCCAGACCTGGCGCAAGACGGGTGACTAATGAATCCGGAGCCAGCCGAAGCGTTCGGGCGCGGCTGGGATCGCCATAGGCGAAAAAATCCTGCGCTTCCTCGGCAAAGCCGCGCTCCACGGCGAAACCTGCCAGCAGAAGGAGAAGGTGGTCGCGCCGCGCCGCTTTCAGCGCCTGCGCCATGCCGTCGGCGGCCTGCGGCGTTTCGATCAGCGCGCAGCCGGCTTCGTCGGCGATCCCGTCCAGGCCTCGCCCCGGCGCGGCGAGGATCAGAGCGTCGGCGATCAATCCCTGGACGCACGAGTCGACGAGCGAACCAAGGCTGCGCGCCACCGCCTCCCGGCGCAGCGGCGCGCCGGGAGAGTCGAAGGCGATCAGTGCGGCGGTCAGCATATCGATGACATAGCGGAAAGCGGGGCGCGGCGGAATGCGGCGCCGCATTCACGAGCGCAGCGTCCATCTTGTGAGCCGGCGCCCATTGCGCGGGCGGCGGCCTTCGGTCACCATCGCGCCATGCCCTCCGGTTTCCCGCTCGAAATCCTCACGACGGATCAAATGGCGCGCGCCGATCGCCTGACGATCGAAAGCGGCGTGCCGGCGATGTCGCTGATGGAGAGCGCCGCCGCGGCGATCGCGCGGGCGACCAGCCAAATTCTTCAACGCACCAGCGGACGGCGGGTCTTGGTGCTCTGCGGTCCTGGCAACAACGGCGGCGACGGTTTTGTCGCGGCGCGGCTGCTGCGCGCGCTGCGCTATAAAGTCCGCGTCGCCTCCCTGACCCCGCTCGACCAATTGCGCGGCGATGCGGCGCAAGCGGCCGCCGCTTGGCCTTGTCCCGTCACGTCCGCGCTCGACTGCAGCTTCGACGGCGTCGACCTCGTGATCGACGCTCTGTTTGGGACCGGCCTCGCGCGCGATCTCGATTCGAACGCCAGCGCGCTCGTCCGCCGCCTGAACCGCTGGCGTCGCGAAAGCGGCCAGAACGTCGTCGCCGTCGATATTCCAAGCGGCGTCGACGGCACGACCGGCGCGGTGCGCGGCGCGGCGGTCGAGGCCGACGCGACCGTCACCTTCTTTCGCGTGAAGACCGGCCATCTGCTGCTGCCCGGCCGTCTGCATTGCGGCGCGCTCACCTGCACGCATATCGGCATTCGACCCTCCGCGCTCGATTCGCTGGGCGTTGAAACCTTCGTCAATATGCCGCAGCTCTGGCGCGCCGCGCTGCCGCTGCCGCAAGTCGAGGGGCACAAATATTCGCGCGGCCACGCGCTGGTCGTTTCGGGCGGCGCCTCCTTTACAGGCGCCGCGCGGCTTTCGGCGGCTGCGTCCTTGCGCGCCGGCGCGGGCCTCGTGACGCTCGCCAGCCCAACCGAAGCGCTTGCGGTCAACGCCAGCGCGCTCACCTCCGTCATGGTTCGGCCGGCCGACGGGGCGAAGGGCCTCGCCAAGGTTCTCTCCGATGAACGAAAGAACGCCGTCGCCATCGGTCCGGGGCTGGGCGTCAGCGAGGAAAGCTGCGCACAGGTCGAAACAGCGCTTGCGCCGCAGGCCTATCGCCGCGCCGCGGTCCTCGACGCGGACGCGCTCTCGAGCTTCGCCGGCGATCCAGAGCGGCTGTGGCGCGCAACCCGCGCGGCGCCCGGTCCGGTGGTGATGACGCCGCACGCCGGCGAGTTCGCACGGCTCTTCGCCGCTTGCGAGAACGACTGCGGCTGCCGCTCGAAACTCGACAAGGCGCGCGAGGCGGCGCGCGCCAGCGGCGCGGTCGTGCTTTTCAAGGGGGCGGACACGGTCGTCGCCGCGCCCGACGGACGCGCCTCGATTCTTGCTTATGCCACGCCCTGGCTCGCCACCGCAGGCTCAGGCGACGTCTTGACCGGCGTCATCGCCGGCTTGCTGGCGCAGCGCATGGACGGCTTCCTCGCGGCGTCCTGCGCCGCCTGGATGCATGCGCGCGCCGCCGAGATTTTTGGACCTGGGCTGATCGCCGACGATATCATCGCCGCCTTGCCGCAGGTGTGGCGGGAGCTCTGCGCGGCCCAACAAAAATAGGCAGCCGAAGCTAGCGGCGTCCTTGGCTGTTTTACGAGCGTGGCCCCATGCGCCGATAAGCCGGCGGACACTTGTGGTGACCTCGAGACCTTCGTAGACTCATCCTGCTTGAGCGAGGGCGCTCGACTCCGACGATAATCGCCGTAGTTCGCGCTCCTGTCCGAGCGGCTTCCGTCGCTGTCACATTGCTGTCGCAGCCAGACCGCTTTTGAGGCGATGGCCGAAAGAAAACGGGCGTGATGAAATCCTTCGAAAAACTGTTGCTTGAGAACAAAGCCTGGGCCGAAGAAGTCCGTGAGCGCGATCCCGGCTATTTCGAGCGTCTCGCGGCCAATCAGAAGCCCGAATTCTTGTGGATTGGCTGCTCCGACAGCCGCGTGCCCGCCGACATCATCGTCAACGCGCTGCCAGGCGCGATTTTCGCGCACCGCAACATCGCCAATCAGGTGATCGCCACGGACTTCAACTGTCTCAGCGTCATTCAATACGCTGTGCAGGTGCTCAAAGTTCAACACGTCATCGTCTGCGGTCACTATAATTGCGGCGGCGTTCGCGCCGCCCTCGACCGACAGCGCCCCGATCTGGCGCTGCTCAATAAATGGCTGATGCATATCAAAGACGTCTATCGGATGCACAGAGAAGAGATCGACGCGCTCAACTCTCAGACGGAACGCGCCAACCGACTGGTCGAAATCAATGTGATCGAGCAGGTGATGCGTCTGTCGCAATTTTCGATTGTTCAGACCGCCTGGAAAGAGGACCAGCAGCCGATGTTGCACGGCTGGGTGTTCGGACTCGACGATGGAATCCTGCATCAGCTCATCACATTGCCGCCGGGCAGCGAGGTGGACGTCATCTATCAGCAACATGGCGGCGAGGATTTCTAACCGGCCGCGCGGCATAAACGCCAACAGGGAGAATTCAGGCGTGTTTAAGAGGCATCTCGACTACTACGTCCGCTACCTCGATCATGATATTCCGGCGGGGGTCGTGGTGTTTCTCGTCGCAGTGCCGTTGTGCCTCGGCATTGCCGTCGCTTCCGGCGCGCCGCCCTTTTCCGGCGTCATTTCCGGGATTATCGGCGGGCTCGTCGTCTCTGTCCTTAGCGGTTCGCAGCTGAGCGTTTCGGGTCCTGCCGCAGGCCTGACCGTCATTGTCGCGACCGCGGTCGAAAAACTGGGCTTCGACGCCATGCTGCTTGCGGTGGCGCTGTCGGGCCTCCTGCAATTGGGGATGGGCTTTCTGCGGGCGGGCGTCATCGGCGCGTTTTTTCCCTCGGCGGTCATCAAAGGCATGCTCGCGGCGATCGGGTTGATCCTGATCATGAAGCAACTGCCGCACGCGGTCGGCTACGACGCCGACGCGGAAGCTGACTTGTCGTTCCTCGAGGACGATAGCCACACGCATCTCTCCTTTATCTTTGACGCCTTTCGCTCTTTTTCGACGGGAGCGGTGATCGTCAGCGTCGTCTCCCTCGCGATCATGCTCCTTTGGGATACGCCCTACATCAAGAAGCATCGCTACCTTTCGCTCGCGCCGGGCGCGCTTGTCGCAGTGCTGTTTGGCGTCGCCTATAACATCGTGGCTCAGACGCTGTTTCCCTCTTTGGCGATCGCGCCGCAGCATCTCGTCAATCTTCCGGCCATCTTTGGACCGATAGATTTCGCGCGGGAGCTCAGCTTTCCGGATCTTACGCGGCTGATCGACGTCCAGATCTATGTGACCGCCGCCACTTTGGCGCTGGTCGGCAGCCTTGAAACTCTACTGAGTCTCGAGGCGGTCGATAAGCTCGACCCGCTCAAGCGCATCGCGCCGACCAATCAGGAGCTCAAAGCCCAAGGCGTCGGCAATTTCCTGAGCGGCATGTTGGGCGGATTGCCGATCACCGCAGTGATCGTGCGCAGCTCCGCCAGCATCGACGCTGGCGCACACACCAAGGTGGCGTCATTTGTCCACGGCGTGCTGCTGTTGCTGAGCGCGATGTTCCTGGCGAGCGTGCTCAACATGATTCCGCTCGCCTGTCTTGCAGCGGTGCTGCTCCTGACCGGCTACAAGCTCGCGAAGCCAAAGCTCTTCGTTCATCAATATGAGAAGGGCTTTAATCAATTCGCACCCTTCGCGGTGACGGTCGGCGCCATTCTTTCGACGGATCTCCTCAAAGGCATGGCGATTGGCATGGCCGTGGGCCTCTTCTTCGTGTTGCGCGCGAATTACCACTCCGCGTTCACGCTCACGCGCGATGGCCGGAACTACCTGCTGCGCCTGCAAAAGGATGTGTCCTTCCTCAATAAGGCGCAGCTGCGCAACTACCTCGAGAATGTCGAGGAGAACAGTTATCTGGTGATCGATGGCACGCGCGCCGGCTTTATCGATCAGGACATCATGGAGACGATTCAGGACTTCATCAAAGCGGCGAGCGATTACAATATCCGGGTGGAACTCAAGGACATGCGCGGCCTGGAGCCGGTCAACGGATTGATCCCCGCAGAATAGCTCGGCGGCGAGTCACATCGACGTCAGCGCTCGGCGGGAAAAATCGCAGGCGGCGAATTCTGGGTCGAGCCTGCAGGATTTCCTGTAGGAGCGACGCGCGAGGGCAACGCTTTTCTTAACGCCCTCGCCGTTGCGGTGCGACTGTCCGAGCATGGCGCACCCCCAAGGATCGTTTTTTTCGCAGGCGATCTTAAAGCTGCGAAATTGGCAGCGATCTTTGGCCTTGGCCGACAGCGACTCGAGCGGATCGCCCTCTTCGGCGGCGTTGCGCATATGCGCGGCGCGGTTGGTGCAGCCGGAAGCCTTGCCAAGCGCGCAGGCCATGGCGAACATGAGCTGCGCGTAGCGCGGCGCGATGACGTTTTCGTTCTCCTGAAGCGCAAGCGCCAACCGGAAGCAGTGTTCGCCGCTGCGCTTGCCAATGCACGCTTGATAGCATTCCTCAGGGCGGGCTGCGCAGTGATCGCGCGTGACCTCTTCATCTCCCAGGAGCAATCCGCCAAGCGAGGCTTCCTTACGGAAGACGTCCGCCGGACAGGCGCGCGCGCTGGATTGCAGCGTCTTGTCGCGATCCATTTCGCCTGTTGCGCGGCGGGCGCCGTCAGCGTCGAAGGACCCGTTTTTTGCGTCGGCGATGGCTGTTCCGACTCCCAGGATCGCCGCTATCCCAATTGTTAGCACAAGGCGAATTGAGCGTCCGCGCTGGCGCATGGCGATGTTGCTCCCTCGATCGAGGGGCGCTCGATTGTGATCCATGTCGCGCCCGATCGGCTTTGCTAACAAGAACTGGCGCTTGAGCGGATGCGGCGGCGCACAGGCCGCGCGATTCCAGAGCCTATGGCGCGAAGCCCTCGAAGACGATCTGATCCGTCCATTCTCGCGCTCGCGCCGCCATCTCGGGCGAGCGCACGGTCCAGGTCGTTACGGGAATCTTGAGCGCATCGCGCAGCAGCAGCGGAATGGCGTGCGGAAGATCGCGCACGCGCCAAGACAGGAAGTCCGGCAGCGTGCGCCTGTAGTGCAGAAAGTGCGTGAGCTCCACGCGCTGCGCGGTGGACAGCTGCGACCAGTCATCCGCCTCATAATGCGCCTCGCCAACGATGCCGAGCGGCCGATGCGCGATCCCGAGCGCGGCGACGCGCGCGCGCAGAAAGGCGATCTGATCGGGGTCGAAACTTTCGACGGCGACGGGACCGCTGTAACGCGCCAGCGCCTGCGCCGTGCGCTGCGCCGGGGTCGTGTCGCCATCGAAGGCGCTCTTGATCTCTACAATGATCGGCGTTCGCCCGCCGATCTCGGCGAGAAACTCGGAAAACCTCGGAATGGCGTCATTGGCGCCGCGCAGCCTCAGACGACTGAGCTCATCCGCGCTGCGCATCGCGACGGGCCCGGCGCTTTCGGTCAGGCGCTCGAGAGTCTCGTCGTGAAATACAACTAGTTCGCCGTCGGCTGTGAGCTGCACGTCGCATTCGACGCCAAAGCCCGCGGCGATCGCGGCGCGGGCGGCCGAAATCGAATTTTCGATCACGCCCTTCGAGGGATCATGCAGTCCGCGGTGGGCGATCGGCCGCGCCGTCAGCCACGAAAAATCACGGGAGTTCACGGAAGAATCTCGAAGATTCCTTCCACTTCGACAGCGGCGTCGAGCGGCAATTGCGCGACGCCAACGGCGAAGCGTGCATGTTTGCCATTCTCGCCCAACACGGCGGCCATGAGATCGGAAGCGCCGTTAACGACCTGCGGCAGCGAAGCGAAGTCGGGCGCGCTGTTGACATAGCCGCCGAGCCGGACGGCGCGCAATTTCGCAAGATCGCCGATGGCGGCGTTGGCTTGGGCGAGGACGTTGAGCGCCGCCTGACGCGCGGCGGACTGCCCGGCCTCAAGCGAAACGCCGGCGCCGAGCTTGCCTTGATGCGCCGGGTCGACGCCATTGGCGCCGAGCGGCAGCTGTCCCGATATGAACAGCAAGGCGCCCGTGCGCACAAAAGGAACATAGTTGGCGACCGGCGCGGCCGCGGCGGGTAGAGTCAGTCCCAGCGCTTGCAGCCGCGCGAGCGGGGTGTCGGACGGTGCGGTCATAGCGCCTCCTCAAAGAGAAAGTCGTTGCTCCCAATGGAGCGCGACCCTAGTTTCCTACTCCACCCGACGCAATGGCGTCGCAGGCGCCGCCACACAGAAGAGGTCCAATGATTTCGTTACGCGTGCTGGCCGCCGCGATCTGCGCGGCGACGCCGGTTGGCCAGGCGTTCGCCGAGCGCGCATTGCCGCTCGCCAATCATCGCGCTGTTTATGATCTGAGCCTGTTGAAATCGAGCGGCGCGAAGGCGCCGGCGCAGGCGCGCGGTCGGATCGCCTTCGACTTTTCCGGGTCGGCCTGCGAGGGCTATGTGCAGAACTTCCGCCAGATCACCGAATTGCAGCCCTCGGAAGGGGCGGCCAAGCTCTCCGACATGCGTTCGGCGACATTCGAAGGCGGCGACGGCGCGGAGTTTCGCTTCAAGGTGGAGACCAAAGTCGACAATTCGCGGACCGATGAAGTCGACGGAAAGGCCAAAAAATCCGCCGACTCCCGCCTTGCCATCGATCTTGCAAAGCCAAAGCGCACGCGACTGGAGCTGGCCGGTCCGATGCTCTTTCCGACGGAACATCTGCGCAAGATCGTGGAAACGGCCGCTACCGGCGAACAGCTGCTGGAGGCGCGGATTTTCGATGGCACGGGCGACGGCGAAAAGGCGTTCGATACCTTGACGGTCATCGGCAAGCCGACGACCGAGCCGCCCCAAGAAAAGGTCGCGCGCGTGAATGCGCTCAACAATATCCGTCGCTGGCCGGTTGCGATTTCCTATTTCGAGCTGGGCAAGAAGGACGGGCAGCCGATTTATGTGCTGTCCTTCGACCTTTATGAAAACGGCGTCTCGCGCGCGCTGAAGCTCGACTACGGCGACTTCGTCTTGCGCGGCGACATGACGGATCTCGTCCTGCAGCCGACGCCGACCTGCAAAAAATAGCGCGATCTTCAGCGGTTCACCGTTGGCGCAAGAGCGCTGCGATCGTGCTCGCGATGGATTGGGGCCGCCAGAAGATCGCGGCGTGGATATCGAGAGTCTGGTCCAAAAAATCCGCCGTCGGCGGAACGGCGAGGAGCGTCGCATCCTCTGGAGCGCGTTTCAGCTCCGCTTCGTCGTCGGGCATTGCGATGGCGACGCCGCGGTCCGTGGCGATCGCGCGCGTTACGTAATGCAGCAGCATGAGATTGGCGACGATCTCCTGCATCTTAGAGCGCGGATTCTTGCGATAGACGCATCGCGGCGCGCGAATGAGATATTCGCCGCTCCTGTCGTCGGACCGCAGCATCAGCGCGACGAGACGGCCGCTTCCGGGCCAATAGCATTCGCTCTGTCGGTTGAGACGGATGAACGCGCCTTCGAAAACCTTTGAGTCTATGTGATGCAGCTCGCATGCCCCGCGACGCTGCGCCTGCGTCGCGTCGACGTAATCGAAGCGGATCTCGGCGTTGGGCGCCGATGGAACGCGCGCGTCGCCGATCCGGCTCAGAGCCGCGGCGGCCACCGCCGTTGAGGCGTCGACCGTCAGATGGTTTTCATCCTGATAATGCGTCGTCGTGGGTCCTCCCAAAAAAATCTCGTCGAGCCAGATGGCGGGCGTCGCATAACGCGTCGCCGCGTCCGCGTAGAGCCGATGCGCGCGCCGCGTTGCGCTACGCAGCGCTTTGGAGGCCGTCGGCCGTGGGTCCAGACAGAGAAACATCAGGCGAATTCCGCGCCGGGCGCAGCAGACCGCGATCGCTTCAAGCGTATCGGCGACGAGCTTCGGGCGCAGGCAGCCGGCCGCGAAAAGCAGAATGTCGTTGAGACAATATTCGAAAATGATGACGTCCGGAGAAGCCGTCTCCTCGCGTTCCATCTTCAAAAGCGCCAGCAGACCGTAGAGCGACCCTACCGCGCCGAGAAAACGATTCTCGACCTCGTGCGCCGACGCCTGCCGTTGAAATTGGAAAGCCCAGCCTTCCCGCATTCCGGCGTTGGAGCCGCCGAGCAGCAAAATTTTCATGCCCACAAAATTTTCATGCCATGGAGATATGTTGCGCCAATGGTCGCGAGCAGCAGCCCGCTTGACGATTCTATCCGGTTCGCAAGCGCGAGGCCATAGACGAAGCTTGACAAAAAGTTTTGCCGAGCGGGCCCCTTGTCCTAATTGAGGCGATGACGATCCATGCGCGACGGAGCGAGTTCGATGTTTCCCATTCCGCAATGCGTTTTTCTCACGCGCGGCGTCGGCGTCCACCGCCATCGTCTGACGGCGTTCGAATATGCGCTGCGCGACGCCGACATCGAACAGCAGAATCTCGTGGCGGTGTCGTCGATTCTGCCGGCGGGATGCGACGTCATTCCGGTGGAGCGGGGCGTCGCGACGCTTCAGCCTGGCGAAATCACTTTCACGGTGCTTGCGCGCGCTGAGACCGACGAGCCCGGACGGCGCATCACGGCGAGCATCGGCCTCGCGCGGCCAAGGGAGCCGACGCTCTACGGCTATATTTCGGAACATCACGGCTATGGCATGACGGAGCGCGAGAGCGGCGATTATGCGGAAGATCTCGCGGCGACGATGCTCGCTTCGACGCTCGGGATCGAATTCGATCCTGACGCCGCCTGGAACGAGCGCAAGAAGGTCTATGAAATAAGCGAACTAATCGTTGAGAGCCTGTCCTTGACCGCGGCGGCCCAAGGCGCGCCGAACGGCGATTGGACCTGCGCGGTCGCCGCAGCGGTGTTTCGCTTCGTCAAACTCGATGGTTTGCCATGAGCGGGACGCCGACATTCGCCGCTCCGCGGACTTTCCTCGGCGTCGCCCCGCGCGCTGACGCGGCGGTTGTCGTCGCCGGCGTCCCTTTCGACATCGGCACGACCAACCGCAGCGGCGCACGCTTCGGGCCGTCGGCGATTCGTCACGCCAGTCGTATGTTGATCGACGGCGAGCATCCTTCGCACTGGACGTCCCCCGTCGATCTGCCGCTCGCCGACGTAGGGGATTTCGCCATCGCGCTGGGCGACATCGCCGCAAGTCTGAAGCTCATCGAGGAGCAGGCCTCGGCCTATGCGCATCTTGTGACGCTGGGCGGCGACCATGGAATCACGCTGCCTCTCTTGCGCGCCTGCGCAAGAAAGCGCGGACCGCTGGCGCTGATTCATTTCGACGCCCACGTCGATACATGGCCCGATAACTTTGGCCAGCCCTATGCGCATGGCTCGATGTTCTATCATGCGATCAACGAAGGCGTCGTCGATGCGCGCCGGATGATTCAGATCGGCATTCGCTCGCCGGTGCAACGCGACGTCTACGACTGGACGCTTGGACAAGGCGTTACGATCGTCGCCGCGCAGGAGGCGCATGAGATCGGGCCAGCGGCGATCGCCTCGCGGATCGTCGACGTCGTCGGCGACGCCCCCGTCTATTTGACGTTCGACGTCGACGCGCTTGATCCGGCCTTTGCCCCCGGGACCGGGACGCCGGAAATCGGCGGTCTGGCCACCTGGCAGGCGCAGTCGGTCATCCGCAAGCTCGCCGGTCTGAACTTCGTCGGGATGGACGTCGTCGAAGTGGCGCCGGCCTATGATGTTTCCGAAATCACCGCGCTCGCCGGCGCGACGATGGCTTGGGAATACCTCTCCCTGCTGGCGGCCTCTGCCGATACACGGTCCGCCTCGCGCTCTCCTTAGCTCCTTCGCCAGCGTCAATGCGGCTCTTGCCAAGGGCCGGCCTTCGGCAGCACTCTGCTCAGAACAGCCGAATGCGGCGGGACGCTTCGAAGCGGATCGAGGCGCGCAAGTCTAGGGGAGGGCGGCATGTCCAGTGCGGAGCGGCGGGCGCGAGAGGTGGTCGGCGTTTTCTCGGACGGCTATGTGCTCGAGAGCGCTGTCGAAGAACTGTTGAATTCGGGGTTCGATCTCGGCGACATCAGCCTGCTCGCGGGTGAAAAGGCGATCGTCGGCAAGCTCGGCCATAAATATGAAAAGGTGGAGGCGGCCGAAGACGACGGCGCCGCCCCGCGCGTGGCCTATGCGCCGAGGGAATCTCTGAGCAAGAAAGAGGGCGCGATCATAGGCGGTCTTGTCTATGTCGGCGCCACTGTGGCGGCCGGCGCGGCGCTGGCATCAGGCGGAGCCCTGGCGATGCTTCTCGTGAGCGGCCTGATCGGCGCGGAATTTGGCGGCCTCATCGGCGTCGTGCTTGGCGAGTTCATGGAGGAGCGTCACGCGAAATATCTCCAGGAGCAACTTGACCACGGCGGTTTGTTGCTCTGGGTGCGAACGCGGAACGCAGCGCTGGAGGAAACCGCCAAGCGCATTCTCGCCAAACATTCCGGCCGCGACGTGCATGCGCATGACGTGCCTGCCGCGGCTGCATGAATGAGCGTTGAGGCGGCCGCGATCAGGCCGCTTTTTTCATCAGTTCGGCCTTACGCTTCGATAGCTTCACGCCCAGGGCGTCGAGATCGACATCGCTCTTGCGCGCCTCGGGAAACATTTCCTGCTCTTCTTCTTGGACATGGTGCATGACATATTCGCCCAGCACCTTGACCTTTGCGTCGAACAGATGATCCTTTGGCGACATCGATCGGATCTCGGCGATCAGCTGTTTGGCGCTTGCGTGCTCAACTTCGGCTTCGTCGAGAAGCTCGTCGTCGTCGATGCTTTTGCGCAGCGCCGGATAGAAGATTTCCTCTTCGATCTTGGCGTGAACCGTGAGCGCGGCGCAAATTTTTCGGGCGAGCTCTTCCTTCTCGTTTTCCTTGTCGAGCTTTTCGTACTGTTTGAACCAGGTTTTCACCTCTCGGTGATCCTCTTTCAGGAGCTTGATGGCGTCCGCCGTTTTGGAGGCGCTGGCCGACGTCTTCGCGCCCGTTCGAGGTTTCGACCTTTTCGTGCTGCTGCCCGTGCTTGCCGTTGGCATTTTGGTTCTCCTTTGCGCGGTTGTTAACTTGGCTGTTCTGTCTGCGTGACCGCATCACGCATCCAGATCGACCGTCAGTTCTCTGGGCCAATAACGAAGTTCGCCGCAGGCCGCGATGAACGCGGTCGCGTCCTTGACGGTCGCAAGCTGAATGCACGCTTCATCCAGCGCGTCGGCGACGCCGGCTTTCTGCAGCAGCGGCAACGCGCTCTCGGTGAAGCCGATGAACTTGCAGTGCGCGAAGGCGTCGCTTGCAAAATCGCGCGCGGCGGCATCGGCGACGAGATCGGCGGCGCCGGTCTCCGACGCGACGATGACGACGGCGTCATAGAGCACCGACGGTCCTCCGTCGATCTTTTGCGCGGCGGGCTGCATGGCGCCGTCGTCAAGCACCACGCCGCCGATGTGGGGCGCGACAATCTCGTAAACCGCTCCGATCTTTTCGACGGCCTCGATCAGCGCCTTCAACAGCTTCGCATCGGCGCCGTCCGTCACGAGAATCCCGAGCTTGCGCCCCGTGAAGGATTTGGGACGCGCCAAAATGCTCAACGGCGCGGACGGGGGAAGCTCTTGCCGAGTCGGGCGCGCGGCCTTCGCCGGATCGGGCATTTCAAGCCGCAAGCCGTCAGCGACGCGCGTAGCGAGCGCAACGTCGATGTTTAGGAGATGCGACACGACGCGGGAGCGAATGTCCGGGCGCTCGCACTTGCTCAATTCAAACGTCAGCGCGTCGCCAATATGCTTGCGCTCGATCGGCGTCTGGCTGATGAAGAATTGCCGCGCCTGGCTGTAGTGATCGGCGAAGCTTTCGGAACGACGTCTCGTCTTCGGCCCGGCGACTTCTTCTGGAAATGACGTGAAGCCGCGCTCGGGATTTTCGCGCGGTCCGCCGAGCTCGCCCCAGCTGTTGGGCTCGTAATTGGCGCGGCTCTTGGGATTTTTCATCGCCATATGCCCGTCCTGTTGGAAATGCGCCATCGGGCATCGCGGCGCATTGACGGGAAGATGGGTAAAGTTCGGGCTGCCGAGCCGCTTCAACTGCGTGTCGAGATAGGAGAAGTTGCGCCCTTGGAGCAGCGGATCGTCGCTGAAATCGACGCCAGGAACGATATTCTGCGTGCAGAAGGCGACCTGTTCGGTTTCCGCGAAGAAATTATCCACGGTGCGGTCGAGCACGAGGCGCCCGACGATCTGCACGGGGATCTGCTCTTCGGGAATAATCTTGGTCGAGTCGAGAATGTCGAATTCGAATGTGTCAGCGAACTCTTCGTCAAAGAGCTGAAGGCCGAGCTCCCATTCCGGGAAATGTCCGCCCTTGATGGCGTCCCAAAGATCTCGCCGATGGAAATCGGGATCGGCGCCATTGATCTTCACTGCTTCATTCCAAAGCACCGATTGCAGACCGAGCTTCGGCTTCCAATGAAACTTGACGAACGCCGACTTGCCTTCCGCGTTGACGAAACGGAAAGAGTGAACCCCAAAGCCTTCCATGAAGCGGAAGGAGCGCGGAATGGCGCGATCGGACATGATCCACATGATCATGTGAAAGCTTTCCGGCGAGAGCGAAACGAAGTCCCAGAAGTTGTCGTGCGCCGTTTGCGCCTGGGGGAAGCCGCGATCAGGCTCGGGCTTCGCGGCATGGATCAAGTCTGGAAACTTGATCGCATCCTGTATGAAGAACACTGGGATGTTATTGCCGACGAGATCCCAATTGCCTTCCTTGGTATAGAACTTCACCGCGAAGCCTCGCACGTCGCGGGCAAGGTCGAAGGATCCCTTGCTGCCGGCTACGGTCGAGAACCGCACAAACACCGGCGTCTGCTCGCCAGCCCGCTGGAAAAGATCGGCGCGCGTGACGTCTGCGAGAGACTTCGTGAGTTCGAAATAGCCATGCACGCCGAATCCCCGCGCGTGAACGACGCGTTCCGGGATGCGCTCGTGATCGAAATGGAAGATTTTCTCGCGGAAATGGAAGTCTTCGATGAGGCTCGGACCGCGCGCGCCAATGCGAAGCGTGTTTTGGTCATCGGAAACCGGGATGCCCTGCTGCGTGGTGAGCGTCTCAACTTCGTCGTTGGCGGTCTGGCGCGTTTCACCGCCGTCGCCTTGCGGCTGCGCGTAAGACATCTCAGTCTCGGCCGCCAGAATATCGGGTTGCGCGATTTGACTCTTTCCAGCGTTCACCATGGCCGATGTGACTGGATTGCGCTTTGAGCCCATCAGAAAAACTCCGAAAAAAACCGCGACGAAACGCGAATGTCCCGTGAGCGAAACCTCGGGCGATCTGACTTGTTCCCCGGGCAGGAAAATTCTCTCGCAGCCAAGAGAAGCCCAACTGCAACTTGCGAAGCGATGTCATCTCTTGGCGACGCCGCGAGCGCGCGGGATGGCGGATGCAGCGGCAGCGCATTCGATCTTGTTCGGAACTATGCGCTATGCAACTATTCGCGCGCCGGAGTGGGGCGGGAATCACGGGATTTCGGCAAGTTACGTCAGGGTGCTTGAGGTGGCGTGGGCAACGAAAGTCTACAGGGCGTCGAAGAGAATAGAAGGCGCGCCCTCCTGGATTATTGCTTTGGCGTTATTCGGCGTGAGCCTGTCTGTTCGCGTGATTTTGGATCGCTGGCTCGACCCCTTAAAGTTTCTCACCTTTTATCCGGCGATCGCGGCCAGTGCGCTCCTGTGCGGCTGGCGTCAGGGCGCGATGGTGTTGGCGCTCTCCGCTTTGTCGGGGTGGTATTTATTCTTCGAGCCGCGCAACTCGTTTTTGCTCAGAGAGCAGAACGCAACGTTCGCGTTGATCGCATTTGTCCTCGTCGGCGGGTTCCTGCTTGTTCTCGTGGCGGGAATGGCCGATCTGATCAGGCGTCTGGAAGCGGCGCACCAGGTGCAGGTCAGCCTGTTCGGCGAGCTTCAGCATCGCGTCGCCAATAACCTCCAAATTGTCCTGGCCATGATCAGCAACGCCCGTCGGGGCGTGCTGGACGCGACGGCCGCCGAACGGATCGCCGCCGCCGAAGATCGGATCGCGGTCATGTCGGCCCTGCATCGCCGGCTTTACGACAAAACAACCTACGAACAGGGGCTCGCGCCTATTCTTCGGGACATGCTGCGCAATGACTTTGGCGACCTGCCGATCCAGCTGTCGTTAGAGATTTCCCGGGACGCAAAATTGTCGGTGGATCAGATGACGGCGGCGCTTCTTCTGGTCAATGAAGCCGCGCTCAACGCTGTCAAGCACGTCTTCCAAAAAGGCGCCGGATCGAAATTCGAAGTCGCCTTGCTCAAGCTGGCGAACGGCCGTTTGCAGCTTATCGTGCGCGACGACGGGCCCGGGATCGCGCCGGCGTCTGCGGTTGCGTCTGGCTCGCTCGGCATGAGCATCATGCAGGCCTTTGCGCGTCAGCTGGGCGGATCGCTGGAGATGAACGCCTCCGCCGGCACGACGCTGATGGTGGAGTTCCCCGGCGACTAGCGGCGCAAGCGCGGCCGGGTCATGTCGGCCGTCTCATGGGCGGCGCCCGCGAGGCGTCCCTCAGCTCGATGAAGCGACGCTGGGCTTGCCGTCGAGAATGATTGCGCAAAAAGCCCCGGCCGAACCTTTTCACCGCGCCGCAAGCGCAAAAATTCCGGCGCCGGCGCGCGAGAGAAAAAGTTCAGAAGTCGAGGGGCTGTCGCTTAAGCGCATCGGCGCCACATAGAACGAGGCGCGCCGCAGCGCACGCCGACCGACGGGTTCTCGTTGGGTAAAGCAGGCGCGATCACCATGTCTCCTTCGCCATGCGAATGCCCGCCCATGTGAAGGCCCGCTGCTCGAACGCCGTAGGGCGAAAAGCGGCGACAGAGGATGAAGGACCGCGAATGGCGCTGAGGGAACAGATCGACGACGAACTCAGGGCGTTTCTGGCGGAGACCAATTTCACCGGAGCGGGCGCCGTCATAACGGACCTCGACGGAACTGCGGTGCATGAGTTTGAAGGGCGCATCGTCATTCCAGATCCGGTTGCTTGCGGTTTAAAGCGCCTCAATGATCTTGGCCGGCCCATTGTGCTGAACACGCTGCGGTTTCCGCTGAACGTCATCCGCACCTTCGGGCGCGAGTGGTATTCGATCACCAATGCGCCCCTGCCGCTCGTCTCGCTCAACGGCGGCGTCGTCGGCTATCTTAGAGAAGATGCGGCTGGAGAGATCGTCTTCGAGGAGCTCGACGCTTTTCCGCTTGAGCCGCTGGAAATTGACGAGGTTCTGACGGGCGTGCGCGGGCTGCTTGAGAATGGCGTCGACGACCTTCTCATCTTCTACTACACGCGCGACTGGATGATCGGCGAGACGATCTGGACGCCTGTCAGGGAGAAGATCCCGCATCTTCAGACAAAATACACGAGCGCGTCGTCTATCGTCTGCCTCTCGCTGGATGATCTTCGCGAGTCTTTGATGGCCCAGGACATCTGCATGATGTTTCTGCTCGTCGAAGCCCCGCAGGATCGCCTGATGGCCTATCAGCACGTCAAGCGCTCGAATTTCGCGACGCGCAAGGGCGTCGACAAATTGTTCGGCGTGCGCGCCATTGCGGACCGGCTCGGCGTCGACCTGCAGGCCTCTGTCGGCTGCGGCGACACGCAGATGGATTCTTTTCTTTCCGGCGTCGGCCTTGCCGTCCATGTCGGGTCGCGCGATCTGGAATATAAGGGCCTGCTGCGGACGGTGAAGATTGAAAGCTCCCAGGAGCTTGGCGAATTGCTGTTTCGTCTTGGCGGCCTCGAGAGCGAGGCGCTGCAATGACCGCTGCGCAAGAAGCGCCAATCGATCCGCGCAAGGCGCGATCCAATGCGGGCAAAATTATCGAGCATCACCTAGGGTCAAAGCCAAAGAGCATCGTGGCGCGCGGCGGCGGCATCACCAATTTCGTGTTCGAGGTCCGTCACGCCGAAGGCGATTTCATCGTCCGCATGAACACAACGCCGGACAAGCTAAAGGATTATCTCAAGGAGCAATGGGCGATCACCAAGGCCAGCGAGGCTGGCGTGCCGACCGCGAAAATTCTGGAGGTCGGCGCCGACATTATCGGCATGCCTTACATGGTGCTTCCGAAAGTCGAGGGACAGGAGGCGACGCATCATCCCGATCGCTTCGCAATTTTGCGTGAGATGGGGCGGCTGACCGCTCTGATCCACTCCGTCAAGACATCGGGCTTTGGCCAAACGTTTGATTGGTCGGGCAATCAGCTCTCACGCAACGACACCTGGAAGGATTACCTGCACGGCGAATTGAAAATTGAAGCGCGCGTCGACTTGCTCGATGCGCAGGACATGCTCGACTCCGGCCAGCTTAAACGGCTGAGATCGGTCGTTCGCGACATGGAGCGCTGGGACCCTTCGCCCGTCCTCAACCACGGCGACATGCGGCTGAAGAACGTGGTCGCCGACGCCTCTGGCGCGATCACCGCCGTGATTGACTGGGAGTGCTGCGCCTCCAACGTTGCGCCCTACTGGGATCTTTCAATGGCGCTTCATGATCTCTCGGTCGACGCCAAGCAGGAATTTCTGATGGGCTATGGCCTGAAGGAGGAAAAGATCCGCGAAATGGCGCCGATCATCAAGGCGATCAATCTGATCAATTACGCGCCCTATGTGGAGCGGGCCGCCGCGGAAAGGGACAAAGCTCGGCTGGAACAATATCGCACGCGCCTCTCGGGGGCGCTGGATCTATATTCGCTTTGACCGCATGCACCCTTTATCCAGTCGCCCTTTATAGCTCAGTGGTTGGAAAGCCTGGAACTGTGCTGGCGCGCGTAATATCCTGCGACGCCGCGACGACCGCCGGTTCGCAAAGACGTGAGAGAGAAACATGTTCGACAAACTTGTCCTCGCCTTAGTTTCAATCGCGCTCATGACCGGCTTTGCATGCGCGGAGGAGCGAACCGCCGACGTCGTCGACAACAAAGGGAAGGGGATAGGCTCCATCGAGGTCAAACAGGGGCCGCATGGGGTCGTTCTGCGCGTCATGCTGCGGCCGGGCGCGCTCGCGCCGGGCTGGCATGGCGTTCATGTGCACGAAGTTGGCGACTGCTCCGACATCGAAAAATTCATGCACTCGAAGGGCCATGTCAATCCGTCAAGTGCCGAACATGGGTTCCTCAATCCCAAGGGGCCGCACCCGGCGGACCTGCCGAATGTCTATGCATATTCAGATGGCTCCGCGCAGGCGGAAATGTTCGTCGACGGCGTGTCCTTGAGCGGCGGTAAGATCAATCTCCTGGACGCGGACGGATCGGCGATCGTGGTGCATGCGAGCCCCGACGACCACATGTCGCAGCCGATTGGCGGCGCCGGCGCGCGTATCGCCTGCGCCGTGCTGAAGTAAGGTCGGCGCTGCGCGCGTGGGGGCCGCGGGCGACGAAGATGAGCATATGCCTAGGCTGTGGCGCTATGACGGGTCTAGCGGCGAGAGCCGTCTCGAACGCCACAGCGATATTGAGGCATGCGATATGGTCTACGAAAGCCACTCCACCGGCACATTCAACGCCTGCGCGAGCTTCGCGATGGTCTCGGGGGTTCCCGTACGGCGGCCACTTTCGAGATCGGACAGATAGCCCTGACTGATGCCTGTTTTGAAATTCAAATGGAGTTGCGTTTCGTCGCGCCAGTTGCGGATGGCTTTCAACCGACTCTCACCTCGAAGAATCGCCGCGCTGACCTCCGGGGGCAGCACGACGCCGCCGGCAGCTAATTCGGCCTTCCGTGCATCGTAAATGGCGATGTCGTCGTCATCCTCGGCCTGGCGATCGGCGCGGTCGAGGAGCGCTTCATATTCGGCCCTGGGCAACACCACCAGCTCTTCGCCGCTGGGCGTTCGAATGATCTGCGGCGCGCTCATAGCCTTAGCTCCTCTTGTAAGTCGTCGTGGCCCGGCGTCCGATGTAGATCGCCAGAATCGTGGTTGCATCCTCATCGAAAATCACCCGGTAGCCGCCAATGCGGAGGCGATAACCGGCGCGGCCTTGAAGGGCTTTCACGTCGCCTTGACCCGTCGCAGCGTAGCGGTGAAGCCCCGCCTCCACCTGCTCGCGCGCGTCTCGGGGCAGGGCGTCGAGATCTTTCGCGGCGCTCAGTGTGAGGATGATCGTCTTCACGAGCGATAATATCGCTTAGCGGCACAGATCGTCAAGCGATAATATCGCTCTTTCTATACCGCCGAAGTGTCGCCTAATGGCCAGCCATAGCGCCGGCCAAAATCGGCTGTGGCAGCGGGCTCTCGCGTAGATGTGGGCGGGCCGTACCCGAGATGATGAGCACTATGTCTCGCTATAGCAAAGTCTATTTTTCCGATGGTTCCTTAATCGATAAACCGAGCTTAAACCAATCCGCCTCGGCAATCGGGTGCTCCACCGATTTCTGCACTTGCTTACGGCACCAATCATAAAACTGGCGATGACCTAGCCGCAATTCCAGTCGCTCGAGCCAGTTGAGGCGCAAAAAGAAGATGTAGCGTAGCGAGCCAACTGTAAGCGTCGAATGAAAGGCGTTAGCACCTCCAGTCTTCTTGTCCCCATAGATCACCAACCCACCGTGGGCAGCATATTGATGCGGGCCAACTTCAGCGGATGTCTGCTTGTAGGTCCAGTCTTCGTCCACATCGAGCCAAACGCAGTTCGCGCTCGATTGGCCGATTGCGAAGCGGGACATGTGCAGCGGGCGGGGCGCGCCGATTTCTGCTATTTGGCAGCACAACAGCTTCGCGAAGTAGCGAAACAGGTTCAGATAGGCGTCCGAACCGACCCTATACCGGTCATCGGCGAAGACGAGCTTGGGGTTTCCACGCTTAGCCATTAGTTCACGGGCGGCTTGGTGAAAGCAGTCAAACTCGCGGTCAGCGCCTTGGGTACGCGCGTTGTTGCAAGACCCGCACATCCGCGCAGTGAAGCGAAGGGCTTTCGACTTCACGCCCTGGACGGGTTTCATTTGATCACTCGGATTACCATCAAGCCCGATCACCATTCGGTCAGCGCCGAATTCCGCGCGTAGAGCAGACGCCTTGATCTTGTGCTCGCCCGTCAAATCTTCCGTCGAGCCGCACAAGCAGCAAGCATTTTGCTTATAGGGCTTGAAAGTTAATCCCACCCGCGCTCACCCTTTAAGGAACGCCTGGAGCATCCGCGTTGACTCGGGCAGATACCTGTCATTACCGACCAGCAATCGGCGGCAGTCTGGCGGAAGGGGTGGGATTCGAACCCACGGTGGAGTCGCCCCCACGCCGGTTTTCAAGACCGGTGCCTTAAACCACTCGGCCACCCTTCCGCGTCGGTCGTGATATAGCACGCGTCGTCTTTTTTTCGCGACCCGGATTTGCGCGTGCCCCTCTACTTCGCCTACGGCTCCAACATGGACGCCGCCGCCATGGCGGGTCGCTGCCCCCGGTCCCGGCTGCTCGGGCGGGGGCGGCTTGCCGGCTTCAGGACAATTTTGATGCCTTCAGGCTTTGTCAGCGTCGCGACGGACCGCCGCATGAGCGTTCATGGCGTGCTGTGGGACGTCGCGGTCGGCGACGTGGCGTCGCTCGATCGCTACGAAGACGTCGCCCATGGTCTTTACGCCAAGAAAAATTTGCCGATTCTGCGCGAACCGGTCGGCTCCGTCCTGGCGCTGACCTATGTCGGCGCGCGGCCCGAGCTCGGCGCGGCGCCCCGCGGCTATTTCGAGGGGGTCATCGCCGCGGCGCGCGCGCAAGCGCTGCCGGGCCCGTATGTCGACTATCTATCGAGCTTGCTTTCCGCTCCGCAATCAGGGCGACGATCATGAATGCAAAAACGCCTATCGTCGGCGCCGTCGACGAACTGCGCCGCTATGTGCGCGCGCGCCGCGCCGCCGGCGAGCGCATCGGCCTTGTGCCGACCATGGGCGCGCTCCACGCCGGCCATCTGTCGCTCGTGGACGCGGCGCGGCAGGCGGCGGACCGCGTCGTCGTCACGATCTTCGTCAATCCGGCGCAGTTCGGCCCGAAGGAAGATTTCGCCCGCTATCCGCGCACGCTTGTGGCGGATGTCGAGAAGCTTTGCAGCGTCGCCGCAGATCTGGTCTTCGCGCCGTCCGTCGACGAGATCTATCCGCCGGGCTTTTCGACGAAAGTGGTGCTCGAGGGGCCGGCGACCGCCGACCTCGAAGACCGATTTCGGCCGACGCATTTTTCCGGCGTCGCGACGGTGGTGACGAAGCTGCTCAATCAGGCGCAGGCCGACGTCGCGGTCTTTGGCGAGAAGGATTACCAGCAGCTTTTGGTGATCAAGCGTCTCGCGCGCGATCTCGACATCGCCACCGAAATCGTCGGCGCGCCGACTCTGCGCGAGGCCGACGGCCTCGCCATGTCTTCGCGCAACGTCTATCTTTCCCGCGAGGACCGTGAACGCGCAAAGCAACTGCACGGCGCGCTGAGCGAAGCGGCGCGGCGCATCCTTGCTGGCGAGAACATCGGCGCGGCGACGGCAGGCGCGGGCGCCGCGCTTACCGAGGGGGGATTCGAGGTGGACTATCTCGAAGCGCGCCATGCCGAGACGCTGGCGCCGGTCTCCTCTCTCGAAGATGGTCCCATTCGTCTGCTGGCGGCGGCGAAGCTCGGCGCGACGCGGCTCATCGACAATATCGCGGTCCAATGATGAGCGATCGGGAGATCATACGGCTTTTCATCGAAGGCCGGGTGCAGGGCGTCGGCTACCGCGCCTTTCTCGTCCGCGAGGCGCTCGCGCTCGATCTGACCGGCTGGGCGCGCAACCGGCGCGACGGCGCGGTAGAGTCGGTCGTCTCGGGGCCGCGCCCGGCGCTTGACGCGCTTATCGCTGCGGCGCGGCGGGGTCCACGGCTCGCGCGAGTCGATGCGCTGCGCGAGGAGCCGGCGGACGAAGCCGCGCTCGTCGCCTTTTGCGGCGCGGGATTTTCCGTCGCCCCTGACGCGTGAGATGGAGACGAGACGTGGAGATGAGAACGTGATGACCGGCCATCGCTTTGTTCTCGCCGGGGTCATGGGCTGGCCGATCGCGCATTCGCGCTCGCCAAAAATCCACAATCACTGGTTCGCGCAATATGGGATCGAGGGCTGCTACGCGCCGCTGCCGGTCGAGCCCGGCCGGCTGGAGGCGGCGTTGCGCGCCATGCCGGCGCTCGGCTTCGCCGGCTGCAACCTCACGATTCCGCACAAGGAAACCGCGCTCCCGTTCCTCGATCATATCGATGAGTCGGCGGCGCGGATCGGGGCGGTCAATTGTGTGGTCGTCGAAAAAAACGGCGCTCTGATCGGCCGCAATTACGACGGCTACGGGTTCCTCGCGTCGCTTTATGAGGCGGCGCCGCTTTGGCGCGCCGAGAACGCGCCCTGCGTCATCATCGGCGCCGGCGGCGGGGCGCGCGCGATTGTCCATGGCTTGCTTGAGGCGGGCGCGCGCGAGATTCGTCTGTTCAACCGCACCCTGGCGCGGGCGGACATTCTCGCCGCCGACTTTGGGCCGCGCGTGTCGGCGCTGCGCTGGGAAGAACGCGAGGCGGGGTTCGCCGGAGCGGGGCTTCTCGTCAATGCGACGAGCCAGGGCATGGTCGGCCAGTCGCCGCTGGATCTGTCGCTCGCGGCGCTGCCGACATCGGCGCTCGTCGCCGACATTGTTTATGCGCCGCTTGAGACGCCATTGTTGGCGGCCGCCCGCAAACATGGCGCGACTCCCGTCGACGGGCTCGGCATGCTGCTGCACCAGGCGCGCCCGGCGTTTCGCGACTGGACCGGCGTGATGCCGGAGGTGACGCCGGCGCTGCGCGCCAAGATCGTCGCAACGCTGTAAAAGATCGTCGCAACGCTGTAAAAGAAAGAGCGCCGCGACATCGCCGCGGCGCTCTTCTTACATCAATTCGAAGTTCGCGTTACGCCGCTCGCGCGCCGTAGATCGGCGCGACGGAGAAGCTCAGCAGGCGTTGCGCGAGCGTCATCAATTCGGTCGACTGCCGCAGCAGCGCGTCGAGCCGGTCGCTCACGAAACGCGACTGAAGAGTCGTCGCCTCGTCGATCGTCTTGGCGTTGGCGAGCCGCTCGGCGAAGTCGAGGAACGCCGTGGCGTTTTCCGACCAGAGCTCGATGGACTTCTGCTGCCAGAGGGCAGGGTCGAATCCTTCGGCCTCGCTTTCGGCGGGCTTTGGCGGTTCGGAGATCGCGAGGGCTGTAGACGGAGCCGCCACGACCGCCGGTGTCTGCGTTTCGACGGAGGCCGGCGCCGGCTCTGCGCTGACAGCTTCGTTCGCCGTCGGAGCCGTCTCGGCCTCCGGGCCGGGGGCCAAGCGTTTCGTTTCCGGGGCCTTTGGCTTGGGGGAACCGTTCTGCGGATTGGCCATTGAGCTTCTCCCGGTTAGGACTTCGTCGTCGTGCGCTGGAGGCTCGCGCCAAGCTCCGTGGTCTGCTCCTGGATCGCCCGCAGTTGCGCCTGCACGAACTCCGACTGAAGCTTGAAGACTTCCTGCGGGTCCTTGGCGTGGACGAGCTTCTGGGCCAGATCGAAGGCCGCGTTTACATTGGCCTCGGCAAACGACAGGGCCTTGACGCTGACGTCCTTGGCGCTCGGCAGCCCGAACGGGATGTCCGCCGAAGTGTCGAGCGCCTTCTGCGCGGCTCCGGCGAAACCTTCAAAGGCCTTGCGCGCCTGCTCGACGCTCTTCTCCGCAAAATCGCGGACTTCAGTGGGAATTTGGTAGACAGCTTCGACCATGGCGCACCTCCGTGCGGTGAAAATTAAACAAGCGCCGCGCTAAACGATATTAACCCGCGTCGCGCCCGGCCCCAACGGCGATCCAGCGAGTCCAGTCATACTGCCCGATGTTATGTTGCAATGCAACAAATTTGTGCGACGCAGCAGATCGGGAAGGTGAACGTAGAAATACGATGAAAGACGCACGACAATCATAGACCTTGCGCGCGGCGGCGACTAATTTGCGTCATCCGTTAGCGTCGAGCCGACGAGACGCCAGACAAGCGCGCGACGAGCGAGACCGTCGGTTGAGGCGGTAGGCAATGGGCGGTTCGCAGCAGGACCTCGAAGAAGACGCGCGAGCAGCCGCTTGCGTGGCGGCGGATCCTGTTTTTTCCGCGCTCGACGCCTCAGGCGCGCCGATCGTCGCAGCGAGCGGAGATCCCCTGCGCATTGCTTTCGTGAACGAGTCCGCCCGCGCGGTCTTTGGCGAAGACGCCGGCGCGCTTGCCGAGCGGCTGTTTCGCGGCGACGATCCGGGGCCGAGACGCCTGGCCGAGCTGGTCGGCGACATGCGCCACCGCCCGGGCCTTCGCCTTGAGCGGCTGCGCTTTCGTGTCTCCGGGCTGGCGCAGACGATCACTTTTCTATGCCGCAGCCTCGCCGCGGACAGCGGCGCCTGTTTCATTATCGCGGCGCTTGGCGTTCGCGCGGATGGGCCGACGCAGAACCTGCGGCTGGCCGACGATTCGGCTGAAGGGCGGGTCAGCGATGAGACGGCGGCCCTCCGCCGCAGCCTCGCGGCGCGACATGGCGCGCGTTCGCCGCGCTTTCTGTGGAAGACCGACGCGGCTGGACGATTCACCGACGTCAGCCACGGGCTTGCGGATGTTGTCGGCGAAAAGGCGGCCGACGTTCTCGGCCGCTCAGTGCAGGACGCATCCCAGGCCCTCGCGCTCGACGCTGCATTCGCCCGCGCCGTCGCCTCGCGCCGCGCGTGGAGCGGCGTCGAGGTCGATTGGCCCTTGGCTTACGACGGCGGATGCGTGCCGACGACGCTCGGCGCTCGGCAGAGGAGGGATTCGGCGCGGCGGTTTCTCGGCTATCAGGGCTATGGCGTGTTGCACATCGACCGCGCGCGCGCCGCCGAACCCGCAGCGGCGACGGTTTCCGATGGGAGTTTTGAAGAGAACGCCTTCGAGCCGTCGCTCGACAATGTCGTGATGCTGCGTGCGCCGGCTTCGGCGCGCGTCGATGTGGGAGAGGCTCTCAGTTCGAGCGAACGCCTGGCGTTTGATGAAATCGCGCGGGCGCTCAAGGGCGGCGATCTCGTCATCCCGGCAGCGGAGGCCGCCGCGCCGTCGGAGCCCGAGCCGGAACAACAAGCGGCGCCAACATGGCGCAATCGCGAGTTCATCGCGCCGGGCCCCGAGCAGAGCGCGCTGGCGCTCGCCCGCGCGCTCGAAGAAAAGCTAGCGCGGGCGAAGTCCGAGAACGCGCTGCTTGGCGTGGCTTTCGACCTCGCGCGCGCGCCGCTTGCGATCGTGGCGGCGGACGGGATGATCCTGAGAGCCAACGCGCCGTTCGCGGCTTGCTTGGCGACGGAGGCGACTGCGCTTGAGAGTCGCAACCTGGCGTCTTTTCTCAACCCGTCCGACGCGCAAATCCTCAGTCGGGACTTTTCTGACGACCAGCCGCACGCCCACGCGCGCGTATCGCTGGCCACAGCGCCGCTGCGTGGGAGCGTCCCCGTCGATCTCATCCTGCGCCGGGTCTCCGTCGAGGGAAAGCCGATGATGTTGGTTTCCGCGGAGCCTCGGGAGGCCGTATCTGCGGATGACCGCGCGCTTGAAGCGGCGCGTTTTGCCGAAAGCGCCAATGCGGCGAAATCCGATTTCCTGACCCGCGTATCGCATGAGATTCGCACCCCGTTAAACGCGATCATGGGTTTTGCGGAAGTGATGATGGAGGAGCGTCTCGGGCCGATCGGCTCTCCTCGCTACAAGGAATATTTGAAAGACATCCGCGCGTCCGGCGCGCATGTCTTATCCCTCGTCAACGATCTTTTGGATCTCTCGAAGATCGAAGCCGGCAAGATGGAGCTTTCCTTCTCGCGCGTTGACGCCAATGCAGCCATCGCCGAATGCGCGTCGATTATGCAGGCCCAAGCCAATCAGGGGCGCGTCGTCATGCGTCTCGCGCTTGCGGCGGGCCTGCCGCCGCTGCGCGCCGATGCGCGCTCGCTCAAACAGATACTTCTCAATCTTCTGTCGAATGCAGTGAAGTTCAACGAGCCGGGCGGGCAGGTCATCGTGTCGAGCGCGCTGAACGACGCCGGCTCTGTCGTCATCCGGGTCAAGGATACGGGGATCGGCATGTCGGAGGAGGATGTCGCGACCGCCTTGGAGCCGTTCCGGCAGGTTGGCGCTTTGCGCAGGGCGAGCGGAACGGGGCTTGGACTGCCGCTGACAAAGGCCTTAATCGAGGCGAATCACGCGTCATTCAGCATTAAGAGCCGTCACAATGAGGGCACTCTGATCGAAATCGCGTTTCCTCCGCCGCAAGCTCTCGCGGCGGAGTAGTCCGAACAACGATGGAAGAGGGGCCGGTAGGAAACGAAAGCTGAACCGGAGCAGCTCAGTCCGTTGGCGCAACAACGCCGACGCTTAGGCCAAGCTAGTGCTCGCCAACGGACCGTATGGAACGTAAGGCCTTACTTTTCTTGACCTTAGCGGCCAATCTTCATCGCGACGAGAGCGCCGCCGATGACGATAGCGAGCATGAGTCCCGGGATAAGATACTGCATATTTTTTCCTCCCACATTGAGCCAGCCAGTGGCTCTTTTTTCCGGCTTCGCCGCGATATAGCTTCACCAAAGGGCACTGTCTTTGTCAAGCGCCACCTTGCCCTATTTGTGCGGGTTTGTGCCGATCTTCGCTGCACGGATCGCTATGTCACAGGCCGACAATCGCGGCGCTGAAGCCATCGGCCCATAAGAAGTTGTAGGGCGCAGACTGACCGAGCGTTGCGCATTGCCGCCGTGGCGCGGTTGCGCCAATCTCGCTGCCCTCTTTTGAAGGCGACTCGCTTCCCCATGACTTCCGCCGCTCGCACGATCGACCTTAACGCCGACCTCGGGGAAGGCTTCGGCCACTGGCGCATGGGCGACGACAGCGCGATGCTCGACATCGTGACGAGCGCCAATGTCGCTTGCGGCTTCCACGCCGGCGATCCCGACATCATGGCGACGACATTCTCGCGCGCCAAAGAAAAGGGAGTGGCGGTCGGCGCCCATGTCGCTTTTCCGGACCTCGCGGGCTTCGGGCGGCGCAGTTTGCCGATGAGCGCGCGGGAGATCGAGCGTGCGGTCGCCTATCAGCTGGGCGCGGCGCAAGCGCTGGCGGCTCTGAGCGGACATCGAATCACGCATGTGAAGGCGCATGGCGCGCTCGCCAATATCGCCGAGCGCGACGCCGACGTCGCGGACGCCATCGCCCGCGCGGTCCGCGGCGTCGATCCGTCGCTCGCGCTGCTCGCGATTGCGCTGTCCGAGCAAACGCACGCGGGGGCGCGCGCGGGGCTGCGCGTCGTAAATGAAATTTTCGCCGACCGCGCTTATATGGACGACGGACGCCTGCAGCCGCGATCGGAAGAAGGCGCGGTGATCGAGGATATCGAAAGAGCCTGCGCCCGCGTGCGCGACATGCTCGCGCAGGGGGGGTTGAGGACCGCGAGCGGCAAACTCCTGTCGACGCAAATCGACTCGGTCTGCGTTCACGGCGATTCGACCCTTGCGGTTGAAATGGCCCGGAGGCTGCGCGCCGCGCTCGAAGGCGACGGCTGGAAGCTGCGCGCCTTCGCAGGAGCGTGATTGCGATGGACGATGAGACGCCGCGCTTTCTCGACTGCGGCGAGGCGGCGCTTTCAGTGGAATTCGGCGACAGCGTCGATCCTGCCGTCAACGCCCGCGTGCTGGCGCTCGACGAGCGTCTTCGCGCCGCGCCGCCGGCCGGCCTGCGCGAAACGACGCCCACTTACCGCGCGCTGTTCATGCGCTACGAGCCGCTCGAAATTTCGCGCGCCGCGCTTGTTGCGGCGATCGAAGGTCTGATCGCGCCTCTTGATATGGACGCGCGGGCGCTGCAGCCGGCTGCGCGCTGGACCATTCCCTGCTGCTATGATCCCGAGTTCGCGGAAGACATTGGCGAAGCCGCCGCGTTGCTCGGGCAAACGGCGCAATCGCTGGCGCAGCTGCACGCCGGCGCAGACTATCGCGCCTACATGTATGGTTTCGCGCCGGGGTGGTGCTATCTCGGCGGGCTGCCGCAGGCGCTCGCGATCCCGCGGCGCGCCACCCCCCGCGGTCCGACGCCGCAGGGCGGGACGTTGATCGGCGGCGCGCTCTCTTTGATCGCCGCTAGTCCCATGCCAACCGGTTGGTATGTCGTCGGGCGCACGCCTGAGCGCATGTTCGCGCTGGACCGCGACCCGCCTTTTCTTGTCGCGCCGGGCGACGCCGTGCGTTTTGAGCCGATCGACGCAAAGACATTCCTGACGCTCGATGCGCGCGCCTTGGCCGGCGAGACGGTGGCGCGCCGGGAGACGCTGTTTTGAGCGCGCGGCTGCTTATCGAGGCCGCCGGGCCCGGCGTCACGATTCAGGACGAGGGCCGCTTCGGACTGTCGCGCTACGGCGTCACGCTGGCGGGGCCGATGGATCTTGGCGCTTATGTCGCCGCCACACGCGCCGCCGGCGCCGACAGCGCGATCGAAGTTTCGCTCGGGGGCGCGACGGTTCGGGCGGAAGGCGCGACGCTTTGCGTCGCTGTGGCGGGAGGCGATTTCGACATCCGGCTCGACGGGCGGCCAATGCCGCCGGCGTGCCTGCTGCCGCTTACCGAGGGCGCGCGGCTCGTGCTGCGCGCGGGCGGGTCGGGGGCGTGGTGCTATGTCGCCGTTGGCGGAAGGCTCGATCTCGCGCCGACGCTTGGTTCGCGCTCGACGCACGCCCGGTCCGGGCTCGGGCCAAAGCCGCTCGCCGCCGGCGACGCCTTGATGCTCGCCGAGGCGGCGGCGCCGCCGCTCGAGCCGCTGGCCTTGGCGGCGCCTTGGCTCGCCGCAAGCGGCGCGCCGATCCGCGTTCTTGTCGGGCCTCAGGCGGACTATTTTGCGCCGGAGGAGATCGAGGCCTTTTTGAACGCACGCTGGCGCATCGGCGCCCGCAGCGATCGGATGGCCTATCGGCTCGAGGGTCCGGCGATCCGCCATCGGCGCGGACATGACATCGTCTCCGATGGGGTCGCCATGGGCGCCATTCAGATTCCCGGCGACGGCGCGCCGCTCGCGCTCATGGCGGACCGACAGCCGACCGGCGGCTATCCGAAGATCGCGACGGTGATCGGGGCGGACATCTGCCGGCTGGCGCAATTGCGTCCCGGCGAAGACCTGTCCTTCCGCGCCGTGGACTGGGACGAGGCGGTCGCCGCCCGCCGCGCCTATTTTGAGGCCATCGAGGCCGGCGCGACGCGCGAGCCTCTCGGCGCCGAGATGACCACCGAGTCGCTGCTGGCGGAAAATCTCGTCGGCGGCGTCGTCAACGCGCGAGACTGATTATTCCGCCGGCTCTTTGACCTCGGTGAGGAGAGCGACCGGCTCGGCCGGCTGCGGCGCCGCCGCGGCGAGGGCCGCCTTTGCCGCCGCTTTGCGCCGCTTCCACCATTTGATCAACATCATCCACCACGGGTCGCCGACGTGCAGGTGATAGCGCAGCGGCGTCTTGATGATGGCGAGCACGAGTCCGATCGAGAACAGACACCAGACCGCCGGCCATTCATTAATGTTGCTGGTCGTCAGACCGGCGAGAAACGGCCCCGCAAGCCAGGAGAACAGGATGAAGCGCCAGCTGCCGAAGAGCGCTGGGATGTAGAAGGCCATCAGCGGATATTCGATGTAGCCGCGGCCGAGATAGGCGTTATCGACCATGGAATTGCCAAGGCCATTCGTCGGCAGCAGCCAGGCGATGTGCCATTCGCCGCGGACCGTGCACAGCATGTCGCCGCAGAGCGGTCGTCCGGCGGCGCAGTGTCCAGCCCAGGCGAAGGGATACAGCTGGAGCAGCATGGCGATAGCCGCGACGAAGCAGCCGAAATAGGCCCAGGGCGCGATGATGCGGGCGCTGTCCTTGGGCATGAAATAAAGCGCGACGGCGTTAATGAAGAAGGGCTGGAATGTGATGTGGAGATAACCAAACATGGTCATCAATTGGTTGAGCGGCGAGTCGCACTGATTCAAGACCGAGTAGGCGACCGCCTGAAGCGACTCCATGCTGGCGAAGTAGAGAAGGCAGACCCAGAGGGCGAGCGGTTCGGGGTCCTTTTTGAGCGCCGAATAGGCCGCGCCGGCGATCCCCGCCGTCGCCAACACCGCTGACGCCTCTCCACTCCAACACATTCGGACATTTCCTCATTTTTATTGTCTGCGACCCGATACACTATCCGCCGGGTCGGTCAAAGCCCCCGATCGGCTGAAAAGCCCTTGAGTTCAGGCTGGAACGTCGGGGGAGAAGTCCGCGGGCGCCAGCTCGAAGCCGGCGAATTCAAAGCCCGGCGCGACCGTGCACCCGACGAGGGTCCATTCGCTCGCCCCCCGGCCGAGGCTTTTCGCCGACTGCCACACGCCCGCGGGGACGACGGCCTGGGGCCGCTCGCCCGCCGCGAGTTCGGCGCCCAGGCGCAAGACTTCGGTCGGGGCGCCCTGCGTCGCGATCTTAAGCTCGAGCGCCGCGCCGGCGTAGAAGTGCCAGACTTCGGCGGCGTCGACCCTATGCCAGTGGGAGATTTCGCCGCCGGGCAGCAGATAATAGATCGCCGTCGATGCGGCGCGGGGGCCGCCGACCGGCAGGGGATCGCGGAAGGTCTGCCGATAAAAGCCGCCCTCGGGATGTGGCGCGAGTTCGAGCAGCTGCACGATCTCCTGCGTCGAAAGCGCGCTTGTCATGCGGCGAAACTGTTCTTGCGCTCGCGCATCGCCGCGAAGACCGCGAAAGGATCGGCGCCCTGCATGCCCATCGCGGCCTTCACGCTCGGGTCCTCGACGCGCAGAAACGGGTTGGTGGCGTTTTCCAGCGCAATCGTCGTCGGGAGCGTGAATTTTCCGTTCTCGCGCAGCTCGGCGACCGTTTGCGCCCGTTCGCGCAGCACCGGATTGTCGGGATCGACGGTGAGCGCGAATTTGGCGTTGGCCTGCGTATATTCGTGGCCGCAATAGACGCGCGTTTCGCCGGGCAGGTTGGCGAGCGCTTCGAGGGTGAGATGCATCATGTCCATGGTGCCCTCGAAAACGCGGCCGCAGCCGAGCGAGAAGAGCGTGTCGCCGACAAATGCGAGTTCATTGTCGCCGAAATAATAGGCGATGTGTCCCAGCGTATGGCCGGGCGTTTCAATGACGCGCGCGCGGGCCTCTCCGACCTCGACCACGTCGCCTTCGATCACCGCGCGATCGAGCGGCGGGAGGCGATGCGCGTCCTTGGCTGCGCCGATGACCTGCATGCGCGGAAAGCGCGACTTGAGCGTCTGCGTCCCCTGAACGTGATCGGCGTGGTGATGGGTCAGCAGCAAATGCGTCAGCGGCCAGCCGCGCCGCTCGGCCTCCTTGGCGATCGCTTCGCCGTCCGGCGCGTCGACGCTCGCGGTTGCGCCGAGTTCCGGCTCATGAATGAGCAGGCCGAAATTGTCATTCAGGCAGATGAACTGCGCGACTTCCAAAGCCATGGGGCGTCGTCTCCTTGGGCGGTCGCCTACCATAGCGCTTCGCCAAACAACGCGACAGCCGAACGCGCGCGACCGGCGCGCCTTGCGCTACCGATCGATTGAGTCGATGATCGAGGCCATGCTCGACGTCGTCAATTTGCGGGCCTTTTACGACACGGCGCTGGGGGAGGTCGCGCGCCGCCTGGTGTCGCGGCTGGTGCGCACGCGCTGGCAGGATCACGCCGGGCTGCGCGTGCTCGGTCTTGGCTATGCGACGCCTTACCTCGACAGTTTTCGGGAGAAGGCGCAGCGAGTTCTCGCCTTCATGCCGGCCACGCAGGGCGTCGTCCATTGGCCGCCCGACGGGCGCTCCGCCTCGGCCCTGGTGGAGCCGTCGATGACGCCGCTGCCTGACGCCAGCATGGATCGCATCCTGATCGTGCATGCGCTGGAGACCGACGAACATCCGCATGATCTGCTCGAAGAAATCTGGCGCATTCTCGCGCCCGGCGGCCGGGTGCTGATCGTCGCGCCGAGTCGCACCGGCCTTTGGGCGCGCGTCGACACGACGCCCTTTGGACAGGGTCACCCCTATTCGCGCGGTCAGCTGCAGCAATTGCTGCAGGAAGCGCAGTTCCTGCCGCTTTATTGGGACGAGGCGCTTTACGTGCCGCCGTTCCAGCGCGCGTCGCTGCTGCGTTCGGCGCCGGCCTTCGAGCGAATCGCCGGCCGCTTCTCGCTGCCCGGCGGCGGCGTGCATATTGTCGAGGCGACGAAGCAGCTCTATCGCCCGGTCATGCGCCGCGCCGTGCGCCGCGTGCCGGTCGAACTTGAACCGGCGATGGAGCCGGCGGGCGCCGAGGCCGGGCTTGAGGGAATTTGAGGCTGCGGATGAGCGTCGATTCGACGGGCTCAGCTGGCGCTTCCCGATCACATCGAATCTGATGATCGGTCAGGAATCGCTCAAATCACAAATGGCGGAGCAGGTTCTCATCGAAAAAGTCCGCCCACTTTTTCGGAACCTGACCTAAACGTCAGCGCCGGCGAAGTTCGACGGCGACGCCGAACGACTGCGCCAGAAACAGGGCGCCGTGGATCAGCCCGGTTTCGTCGATTCCGTGGCCGAGCCGCGCCGAGAGGTGCCATTGGGTCGGCACGCCGGAGTCGGCGAGCGCATTGGCGGACATGAGCAGCGCCTCGACGGGGATCATTTCGTCTTCTTCGCCGTGCGCCAAAAGGACGGCCGGCGGTTTCTCATAGGCCACCGGCGCTTCGTCGGCCTGCGCCGGGCCGAGCACATAAACGCCCGAATAGCCAAGAATCGCGCGCGGCGCACCCTTGCGGCGCAGCCCCGTATGCAGCGCCATCATCGTGCCCTGGCTGAATCCGACGAGCGCCAGCGCGCGATCGTCGAGGCCGCGCTGGTCGAGTTCGGCGTCGAGAAAGGCGTCGAGCGTCGGACGCGCGGCAATGCAGCCGCGCCAGCGCTCTTCCGGGTCGCGCATGGTGAGCGGAAACCATTGCCGTCCGGTCGGCGATGCGGCGCATCGATCCGGCGCATGCGGCGCGACGAAATCGGCGTCGGGAAGGAAGGCGCGCCATTGGCGGCCGATCTCGATGAGATCGGCGCCGTCGGCGCCGTAGCCATGAAGAAAAACGACGAGCTGCTTTGGCTTGCCGGAACGCGCCTGCACTCTCGGACCATCAATCGCCGCCATGAACCTGCGCCCTTCCGTCGCGTCGCATATATGCCGGAAGGGTTATGCGCGAAGGGCGGCGCCGGCGCAACGGCGCGTGAAACGCTCCCGCGAAACTATAACGTCTTCACGAAAAACGAAACGATCTTGAACGCATAGATGCAGGCGGCCGCCAGCGTGCTGTGCTTGACCATGGTCATGGCGAGATAAATGTGATCAGGCCTCATGAAAACCCTCGTAGTCGCACGCAACCGCTGCGCGCCGGCGATCGCATCAGGAGCGACCCATGCAATGAGACGGTTGCTTTGCGAAGAGTCGCGCGGCCTGCGTCTCCAACAGGCTCCCGCAAGAGGCGCGCCATGCGCCGTCGGTTCGATTGCGTCGGTTCGCCGCAGGCGAAACCCAATGCAACGACGTCGAACCCTTCGCCGGCACCTAAACTTTGACAAAGCGCTTGGTCAAGCGAAGGACGACGAGATTCCTGGCTTTGCGACAATGTGTCACCTGAAGCGGCGATCACGATGACGCGCCGGCGCTGCTGGCGATTTCGTCGAAATGCGCGAAATAGCAATCGTGAACGTCATCGATCAGGAACGCGACGAAAGGCTGACAATGGCCAAGTTTCTCATCATCGCCGGGCTCGTCATGGTCGGCCTCGGCATTCTTTGGACGGTCGGGGAGAGATTTGGCCTCGGGCGTCTGCCAGGCGATATCGTCGTCGAGCGTGGCAATTTCAAATTCTACTTTCCGCTCGCCACCTCGCTCGTTTTGAGCGTCGTCATCAGCCTGCTTTTATGGCTGTTCAGTCGATAAGCCCTTTTGACAATTTGACGCGGGCGTCGGCTAATGCCGCCGAAAAGGGAGGCGCCTGTGCCGACGTTTTTTAGATATCTGTCCGTGACGGAAATGGCTGCGCTGTTCTGCATCGGGTTCCTTGCCGCGACATGGCTGGGCGTGTTCCTTTTTCGCACTCTCGCGCATCAATGGATCCACGGCCGTCGTAACGCCAACGAAATGATCGGACTGACGCTGGCCGCGTTCTCGACGCTTTACGGCATTCTTTTGGGGCTGCTCGCGGTTGAGGCCTATCAGGACTTCTCTGCGGTCGGCGACGTCGTCTCAAAGGAGGCGCTCACGATCGCCGCTCTTCACCGAGATTTCGACGGCTTTCCGCAGCCGACCAGCAGCGAGCTTCAGGAAAAACTTCGCAGCTACGCACTCGAGGCGGTCGAGGCCGTACATCCGCCGCCGAATGTCCCTCGCGAAGCCCATTCACGCTCGCCGGGATTGACCGCGCTATTCGCCCAGGTCATGAATTTTCAGCCCAAGCTCAAAAGCCAGGAACTGGTCCAAGCCGAGACGTTCGCGCGTCTGAATACGCTTGTCGAGCATCGCCGTTATCTCATCGCCGCCGGCGACAGCGGCATTCCGAAGGAGCTCTGGTGGGTTATGTGTCTCGGCGGATTCTTGTTGCTTGGCCTCGTGACCATTTTCGACATGGAGCTCCATGTCCATCTGATCCTCAGCGGCGCTATTGCGCTCTTTATGGGATCGGTCGTGTTTTTGATTGCCGCGATGGACAATCCGTTCAACGGCGGGATGACGGTCGATTCGGGGCCGATCGAATCTGTGCTGCAGACTTTCCCGGCGCCGCGCTGAGACCGCTCATCAGTCGCTGCACTTTTTTTCGAACCGCCACTCGTCGGCCAGCCGAGCGGCGATCGCCTTGGCGACAGCGCGGTTGCCGACGCTTTCGCCGGTCGCCGGGTCGGCGAAAAAGTGAATATGATCTGCGTAAATCGTGTCCGGAATTGCGGAGAAAACGTCCAGCAGGCTATGGATGGCGATTCCATCCTGCTTCAGCTTGAGCAGCGTATCGGCCATCTTGAGATACAGATCCTTGTAGCTCAAATCGCCAACCACGCCTTTTTCCTCTTCGGTGAGGGTCTTGCCGTAAACCGGCGAGGGCTGAATGAAGAACACCACTTTTGCGCCTTGCGCTTGGGCGAGCGCGGCGGTCGTTTTGAAATATTTTTTGTACTGATCGAGGTTGTACTCGTAAACTTCGTCGCGACTCCACTCCTTGGGCACGGAAAAATTCGTCAAATGCGACTTATGAAGCGACGCCATGTTTTTCATAATTGAATCGTTGAGTTTGGTGCGGGCCGCGTCGACAAAAAAGAATATCGCGTTTGATGACCTCAAAAGCGGCATATTAAAGTAAAATGAATAAAATGAGTTCAGCGCCGCGCCGCCGAGTATCGGCAGATAGGTGCCCGATGCAGATGGATTCACTAAGATAAAGTTGTTCGAAGGCCATTCAAAACGTTTTGACCAAGACGTCCATTTATCGAGAAGCATATCCTTCTCATTGAAGCCTTCCAAGGTAATGATGCCATCAAAAACCTCGCCGTAGAGAAGGGTCATGATGGCCTGTTGCGGCTGCTTCCAGCCGCCATCGGCGCCGTTATAAACTTCAAATGTCGTCCGTCCCTCCGGAGGAACATAGCATTTATTTAAATGTTCTTCGAGGAATTTGGGTTTGTCTTTATGCAATTGGCCGAACATGGCGGCCACCGATCCGCCGCTCACCATGATGCGAAACTTGTCGGTCTCCTTTTTGTAGGGAAAGTCGCGTCCGAACAAACCGACATTGTTTATCTCGAACTCTGAATTCTCGCAGGGCGGATTATCCGCATGAACGTTGGTCAAATAGGGGTGAGGATAAACAGTGTCCATGTAGCGGCATTTGACGTTTCTCTTCGACGTCATGTGCACCACGAACGTATTCGAACGGATTTCTTCGCGCGTTTGCGGGCTGACGAGTTTTCCTTCGCTCAGAAAATAATAAAGAGTGAAGCCGGCTTCTACAGCAAGCAAACACAGGACGATCACAATGAAGTTAGCGGCGATGCGAACGCTGCGGCGGGGCGTTTTGGCCGGACTATTTGTTGTTTCGCCTTTTCCGTTCATCAAAAGCCCTTTCCAATTGTCCCTGGCTCGTGCAAAAGACTCTAGCCACAGCGGCCATGAGACTAAACGTGGTTTCGCCAATTAACAATGCGCTGGCGCCGCTCACATTCGCGCGCACAAGCGAATAGCACCGAGAGTTGAAAGGCGCGAGATGTGGATCTCCTACGCACAAAATTTCGAAGACGTCATGCTCGAGCGCGCCTTCGCGGATCTGGCGGAAGGCGTCTATGTTGACGTTGGCGCATGGGACCCGGACCTTGAATCTGTGACGCGGCATTTCTACGAACGCGGTTGGCGCGGCGTCAATATCGAGCCAAATCCTTATTATTTCAGGCGGCTGCAGGAGCGGCGTCCGCGCGACGTCAATCTATCTGTCGCGGTCGGCGCGCGAGCGGGTCAGGCGACCATGACGCTCGTCCACGATACCGGCATGTCCAGCCTCGACGCCAAGGTGGCGGCATCGCATGCGCCGCTCGGCTTCGAACAGGAGGAGATGCAAGTAGAGGTGCGCACACTCAACAGCATTTTTGAGGAGCAGGCGCCGTCCACAGTGCATTTTCTCAAGATCGACTGCGAAGGATCTGAGAGAGATGTTATCGTAGAGTTTGACCTTGGCCGGTTTCGGCCGTGGATCATTCTCGTTGAATCCGTAGTGCCGGGCTCCACGCTGGAATCGCACGGTGCTTGGGAGCCGCATATTTTGCGGTCCGACTATACGTTTGCCTATTTCGATGGACTCAATCGCTTTTATGTCGCCTGTGAACACGCCGACCTGCAAAGGCATTTTGCTGTTCCGCCCAATGTGTTCGACGATTTCTATGTCGACCGAATGATGCAGATGGGGGTGGCTTTGGAAGCCAAACGCAAGAAGGCCGAAGAAGAAGACAGAGCGCCCTGGTGGCGCGCGCCATTCGCGCGGCGCGGGTGATCTGATTCGGCGGCGTCGACGCTCCGCCGAATTTGCCGGAGGTCCATACGCCTCGACGTGTTGGCGGTCCCGAAGGGATTCGAACCCCTGACCTTCGGTTTAGGAAACCGCTGCTCTATCCTGCTGAGCTACGGGACCGCGTCGCTCCCTGTCTAGCATAGAGCGCGTTTTAGAAAAATTGCGTCGTGGGCCCGCCGGCGCCAGGGGGCATAACTCTTCAGGACAGATCGCGCGCCACGTCTTCGAGTTGCGTGATGCATGCGCCCCAGCCGTCGTAAAATCCCAGCTCTTCATGGCGTCGGCGTTCGGCGTCGTCCTTATGCATGACGCGCGCGACGTAGCGCGTCCCGGAGCCCTCGTCGGCCATGCTCACGATCGCGGTGAACGCGAGCCAGGGCGAGGCGGGACGCCAGCCGCCGATCAGCATCGAGGTGAAGACGATCCGCTCCTGCGCCGCGATGTCGAGAAAGCAGCCGGGATTGTCGCTTTCTCCGCCATCCGGCCCGCTCATGAACGTGTGAAAGGCGCCGCCGGGACGGAAGTCGAAGGCGCGGACCTCCGTCGTCCAGGGTCGAGGGCACCACCATTCCTTCAAGAGCGCCGGGTCGGCCCAAGCCTGCCAGACGCGCGCGCGGGGGGCGGCCACCAAGCGGGAAATTTCAAGATCCGGTTTTTGATCGCCCATCCTCAATCCTCGCTTTTCTCCAGGAACGCATCCAAACGGTCGAAGCGCGCCTCCCAATGCGCGCGTTGCCGCGCGAGCCACGCCTGCGCGGCGTCGAATCTTTTTGGCTGGATGCGGCAGGTGCGCACGCGCCCGACCTTACGGCTCGTCACAAGCCCGCTCCGCTCCAGAGTCTGCAAATGCTGCATGACCGCAGGCAGCGACATGTTGAGCGGCTTGGCCAAGTCGCTGACATTCGCCGGCCCGCGCGCAAGGCGCTCGACCATGGCGCGTCGCGTCGGATCGGCGAGCGCCGAGAACATGCGATCGAGACTCTCCGAACGCTTAGGCATTCGCTTAAGAATCGTTTCAGGGGCGCAAAGACAAGAAAAACTTCATCACTCACTTAAGTTTTTAGTTGATGATCAGCCGCGCGCCATCAGGCGCTTCTCCCACTCCAGAGCCTGACGAACGATCTCGTCGAGATTGTCATGCTGCGGCGTCCAGCCGAGAGTCCGGCGAATTCTTTCGTTTGCCGCAACGATCGCCGCGGGGTCGCCGGGCCGGCGCGGGGCAATTTCAACTTCGAAATCGACGCCGGAAACCCGCTTCACCGATTCGATCACCTCGAGAACGGAAAAGCCGCGCTCATAGCCGCAATTGGCGGTGAGATTGGCGCCGCCGTCGCGCAGATAACGCAAGGCGTCGAGATGGGCGCGCGACAGATCGGTGACCTGGATATAATCGCGCACGCATGTGCCGTCCGGCGTCGGGTAATCATCGCCGAAAACCTGCAGCTTCGGGCGCAGGCCGAGCGCCGTCTGCACGGCGACCTTGATGAGATGCGTGGCCTCGGGCGTCGATTGCCCCGAACGCCCCTTCGGATCCGCGCCGGCGACATTGAAATAGCGCAAAGCGACATAGGCAAGGCCGTGCGCGCGCGCCGTATCCTCGAGCATCCACTCGACCATGAGCTTGGATCGCCCATAGGGCGAAACCGGCTTCAACGGCTCGTCCTCGCTGACCGGATTTTGCAGCGGGTCGCCGTAGACGGCGGCGGTCGAAGAAAAGATGAAGCGCTTGACGCGACGCGCCACCGCCGTCGCGAGCAGGGTGCGCGCTTTCGCCGTATTGTTGAGATAATAGCCGAGAGGGTCGGCGACGGAGTCGGGAACGACGATCTTTGCGGCGAAGTGAATGATCTCATCGACGCCGTGGCGCTCGATTAGATCGGCGACGAGATCCGCGTCGCCGAAATCGCCGACGACGAGCGGCGTCCCTTCCGGAACCGACCAGCGAAAACCGGTCGAAAGATCGTCGAGCACGACGGGCGGACCTTCGCCGGCGTCGAGCAGTTCGAGAACCGTATGACTGCCGATATAGCCGGCGCCGCCCGTAACCAGAACCGTCATGCCGCAACCTTCCTCTCGTATCCGCCGCCGGGCGTGAACGCCGCAGCCTGAAGCCCCTCAATGCCTTTGCGCCGTTCGCGTCGCGAACTCTACGATCCCGCCAAATCGTGCTAAACGGCCGAGTTTCAAGACGCCTTCCGACGACCTGGGCGAGTCGCCTCCGGAGCGATTCGCCGCTATCACCCCTTCGCCGTCTCACCTCTCAACGGGCTTCTCCATGAGCAAACGCATTCGCAAGGCTGTTTTCCCTGTCGCCGGCCTCGGCACGCGCTTTCTGCCCGCCACCAAGGCCGTGCCGAAGGAAATGCTGACCGTCGTCGACCGCCCGGTCGTGCAGCATGTCGTGGACGAGGCGCGAGAAGCCGGAATAGAGCATTTCATTTTCGTCACCGGGCGCGGCAAGGGCGCCATCGAAGATCATTTCGACATGGCCTATGAGCTTGAGGACACGCTGCGCCGCCGCAACAAGACCAAGGAATATGAAGCGCTGATGTCGGACCTGCCGGCCGCCGGCGCGACAAGCTTCACCCGCCAGCAGGCGCCGCTTGGCCTCGGCCACGCCGTATGGTGCGCGCGCGACATTATCGGCGACGAACCCTTCGCGGTGCTGCTGCCCGACATGATCACGCTTCCGGCGCCGGGCCAGAACGCGCGCTGCCTCGCCGAGGCGGTCGCGGCCTATGAAAAACACGGCGGCAATATCATCGCGGTCGAGGAAGTGAAGCCGGAAGAGACGCATCAATACGGCATCGTCGCGCGCGGCAAGGATTATGGTTCGACCTTCGAAATCACCGGCATGGTCGAGAAGCCGCCGCAGGGAACCGCGCCCAGCAATTTCATCATTTCCGGTCGCTATATTCTGGAGCCGGAAATTTTCGGGCTGCTCGAAAAGCATGAAAAAGGCGCGGGCGGCGAAATTCAGCTCACCGACGCCATGATCCATCTTGCGAAGACGCGGCCCTTCCACGCCGTACGCTTCGACGGACGCACCTATGACACGGGTTCAAAGCTCGGATTTCTCGCGGCCAATGTGGCTTTTGGCCTGGCGCGGCCGGACGTCGCGGAGGGCCTGCGCGCCGAGCTGAAGAAGATGCTCGAATAGAGTGTATATCCAAAAAAGACAGTGGCTTGTGCGCGTCTCGGGCGAGCTGCGGCTCTTGTCCGCGGCAGGGTTCGCCGTTTGACGCGGGCGCGCGCCTCATTAAACCTTCAAACGATTCTTAAGATCGGCGCGTCGCCGCGCGTGGTTGAAATCAAGCAAAGGATTGAACATTGATGCCGCAACAGGGCGCCGCGCGTAGAATCGTCATTACCGGAATGGGCGCGGTGTCGGCCGCCGGCATTGGCGCGACGCCGCTGTGGCGCGCGGCGCGCGACGGCGTGTCCTGCGTGCGCCCGCTGAAATCGGAGCGCCCCTATGTGGGGCGAATCAAGATCGCCGCGCAGGTCCCGGATTTCGATCCCGCCGCCTATATCGAAGCCGAACTGCTCCCGTACTGCGATCCCTTCACCCAATTTTCCATCGTCGCCGCCGATGAAGCGCTGGCGCAAGCCGGGTTTGAGCGCAAGGCGGTCGGCGGGCCGCGCACGGCGGTCATCATCGGCACCGGCATCGGCGGCGCCACGACCATCGATAACAACGCCTATCTCGAATATAAGCTCGACGGCCGTCCCGATACGTTGACCGTGCCGCGCCTGATACCGAGCGCCGCGCCGACGACTCTCGGCATGCGCTACGGCGCCAAGGGACCGACTTTCGCGCTCGCCTCCGCCTGTTCCTCGGCGGCGCAGGCCATCGGCGAGGCCTTTGAGATGCTGCGCGCGGGGCGCGCCGACCGCGCGATCGCCGGCGGCGCGGAAGCCTGCGTGATCAACGGTTCGATTCGTTCGTGGGAGGCGCTGCGCGTTCTCACCCCGGATCTCTGCCGCCCGTTTTCGTCAAAGCGCAACGGCATGACGCTTGGCGAAGGCGCCGCTGTCTTCATCCTGGAGACGCTGGAAGGCGCGCTGGCGCGCGGCGCGACGCCGCTCTGCGAACTCGCCGGCTATGGCACGACAAGCGACGCTTTCGATCCGCTGCGCGCCGATGTCGAAGGCCCGTCGCGCTGCATGCGGCTTGCGCTCGACAGCGCCGGATTGAAACCGGAAGACGTCGACTATCTCAACGCCCATGGCACGGCGACCTACGCCAATGACATCACCGAGTCGCAGGCGATGCGCGCCGTCTTCGGCGACGCGCCGCCGCCGGTTTCGTCAACGAAACCCGTGCACGGCCATGCGCTCGGCGCGAGCGGCGGGCTGGAGCTCGTCGTGACGATTTCCGCGCTGCGCGATCAAATCGCGCCGCCGACGATCAATTTCCTTGAGCCTGACCCCAAATGCGCGGTCGACGCCATTCCCAACGTCGCGCGGCAAATGCCGATTCGCGTCGCGCTCTCGAATTCTTTCGCCTTTGGCGGCATTAATGCGACGCTCGCCGTGCGGGCGATGACTTGATCGGCTAGGGCCCTAGAATCGCAGGAGTTTTGCAAGAGGGGCGGTCGACCGCGATGACCGAGAACGACGAGCAGGGCAGGAGGGGCGCCCCAAAAGGGGCGGATTTTAGCCCGAAGTCTAACGGCGAGCCGAAGAAGAAGGCGGCGCTTGCCGCCGCCTTGCGCGCCAATCTTGCCCGGCGCAAGGCGCGCGAGCGCGCGCTGCGGGACCAGGCGCCAGCGAAACACGGCGAGGACTCGAAAACCGACAGCGAGGGGTGATGGATAAGATCAAGATCGTCGGCGGGACCAGGCTCAATGGCGTGATCCCGATTTCCGGCGCGAAGAACGCCGCCTTGCCGTTGATGATCGCATCGCTCCTGACGCGCGAAACCGTGACGCTCGCCAACATGCCGCTGCTCGCGGACGTGATGCTTCTCGAGCGCATTCTCGGCAATCATGGCGTGGATTACGCCATCGCCGGCAAGCGCACCGGCGAGTCCGTCGACGCCGGCCGCACCGTCCATCTCACCGCGCGTGAAATCGTCGACACCACCGCGCCCTATGACCTTGTCTCGCGTATGCGCGCCAGCTTCTGGGTGCTCGCGCCGCTCGTCGCGCGTTGCGGCGAGGCGCGCGTGTCGCTGCCGGGCGGCTGCGCCATCGGCACCCGCCCTGTCGATCTTCTGCTCATGGCGCTGGAAAAGCTCGGGGCCAAACTGGACATCGAAAATGGTTACGTCGTCGCCTCGGCCAAGAACGGTCTCACCGGCGCCGAGATCGACTTTCCCAAAGTCACGGTCGGCGGCACGCATACGGCGCTGATGGCCGCGTCGCTCGCGCGCGGGACCACCGTGCTGCGCAACGCCGCGCGCGAACCCGAAGTCGTCGATCTTGCCGACTGTCTCATAAAAATGGGCGCGCGCATCAAGGGCGCCGGCCAGTCGACGATCGAGATCGAGGGCGTGGGTTCGCTTTTCGGGGCAAGACACGCCGTCATGCCCGACCGCATCGAGGCGGGCACTTACGCCATGGCGGTGGCGATGACGGGGGGCGACGTTCTGCTCGCCGGCGCGCGCGCCGATCTTCTGCAGGCGGGGCTCGACGCCCTCGTGCAGGCCGGCGCCAGCATCACCGAGACGAATGAAGGTCTACGGGTGACGCGTAACGGCGCCGGCATTTCGCCGGTCGATGTCGCGACGGCGCCGTTCCCGGCTTTCCCGACCGATCTGCAGGCGCAGTTCATGGCGCTGATGACGCGCGCCAAGGGCGTTTCGCGCATCACCGAGACGATTTTCGAGAACCGCTTCATGCATGTGCAGGAGCTCGCGCGGCTTGGCGCTCAAATCAAGCTTGAAGGGGATACGGCGATCGTGACGGGGGCGGATCACCTCGACGGCGCGCCGGTGATGGCGACCGATCTGCGCGCTTCCGTCTCGCTCGTCATTGCGGCGCTCGCCGCGCGCGGCGAGACGACGATCAACCGAGTCTATCATCTCGATCGCGGATTCGAGCGCCTGGAGAAGAAGCTGCGCGACTGCGGCGCTGAAATCGAGCGCATCACCGCGGCGGGGTGAGGGGCGGAGTCCAGACCTTCGTCGACGGTTCGTCGATCACCGACCAGACCAAATTCAACCCGCGCCAATGGAACGACCGAAACCAGCCGCGACGGTGTCGCTCGTGACGTTTGCATGATGTCGACGGCGACGGCGTCATTGACCTTGTTCAGACGGAGACGACGGTCGTCAACGGCGACGTCTCCAAGACGCTTCGACAGGGGTTAATTTGTATAATCCCGTCACAAATAGGAGAAACTCCCAAATATATTTTCGCGAAAGCCGCTTGACGGCGTAAACGGAGCGCTTAGGATGTAGAAGCGAGGCTTTCATTGAGACGACTGTTGCCAGTTGTACAGCACATAAGTTGTGCCTTCCAATTCACTTATGCCATTAAAGTTTTTGGAATAGTATTAATTTTGTCTATTGCTTCGGGTGGGCCTTTCGCAACTGCGGCCGCCAACGAATGTATAAACATCGAAAGCCTTAACAAGGGACAGTTTCTTGAGATGCTTGCGGGAACGCAGATTGCGCTCTTCGGGCGAGCAGAGGAAACTGCGAGCGTTGGTCAGATGGACATAAAAGATTTAAAGGGCAATGTGATTGGATCTTTTGACGCAGAAATATCTAAATTGAAAGTATTACGCGTTATAAAAGGACCTCAACGGTTGCTGAATAAACGCCTATCGGTTCTTGAGCTTGGCTTTTGCGACGGAGGATGCTCAAAGAGTATCGGTCCCCTAAAGTTTAGGCAAGTAGTTACGACAATTCAAAGACTTTACTTCATTCATGCCCCGAAAAGGCGTTGGCGTGAGCCATCTGGCCGCATGGTGACGCTGGATTTCAGTTCTCTTCCGCTCCGCCACGGCACTTTTTATGAAACAGGATCTTGTGGGGTTTGGGAGCTGAGACAGGGTGGAGACAGCGAGTCAAAGGTTCTCCACTGGATTGGAGTCCATTGACGAATTCATGCGAAATTACGGAAACATCGCCTCAACATGAGAGAAATATATACTCATATATTCAGTGTGTTGGACGATATTGCCGCAGGATTCGACGCCGTCTTGTCCGATTTCGATTTCGGCTTCTCCGATTTTGGCGGCTTCGGCGATTTTGGTTTCGGCTTCGGGGGCACCAGCTTCGACGCAATTTCATGGCAATGGAAATCCGACTGGAATTTTGGGATAATTATTGGGATGATTTCTATTGGGACCAGAACTGGCCCATCGTCCTCGACCTCGATGGCGACGGAATCGAAATCAATCCGCTGAGTTCTTCGAACACCTTCTTCGACACGGCGGGCGACGGCTATCAGCATCGCACCGCCTGGGCCGGCGCCGGCGACGCGGTGCTCGCCTTCGACGCCAATAATGACGGCGTCATCAATCAGAAGAACGAGATCGTCTTCACCGAATGGGACCCGACGGCCGCCTCCGATATAAGCGCCGCTCAATGTCTTCGACACAAACCACAACGGCAAGCTCGATTCGGGCGACCAGAATTCTCGCAGTTCAAGCTCGTCGCTGCCAACGCCAATCGAGAAATGAAGACGAGGGACGCTCAGGAGTCACTCGATCACAACCTTCACCGCGCGCGACGCGACAGGGGCGAGCGCCAGCCGCGCCTGAATGCGATGCGCGCCTGGCGTCATCGGCCAGAACACGGTCTCGTTCGCCTGCGCCGTGGCGAAGGGCTCGCCGTCGATCGTCCAGACGATCTGCGCATCCGCGCCTGAGGGTGCGAGTTTCAACGCGAGACGGTTGAAGCGATCGGGCTGCTCCGGGTTACGCCAGATATGCGTGTTGTGTTCCGGCGTTGCGATGACGAGTGGCGCGACGCTCATTGCTCGAGAGTTGCACATATGATCCGCTTCATCGCCCTGCGGAGCGCCTGAAAGGCGCGTCTCGAAGGCTGATGGCGCGCAGAGCGCCTTTTCCCGAACATCCTTCGAGACGCCGCTTCGCGGCTCCTCAGGATGAGGACGCGGATCTTGCGTCTGGCTCCAATCGGCGTCTTCCGGCTTCACCCATTCGCGCAATGTCTGCGCGCAGTCGGCGCCGCCGTCGGCGCGACAGAGATCGATGGCGATGCGTCCCGGCGGCGGCGCAAAAGTTTCCGGCGCGATGTCTCCGGGCTTGGCGCCATGCAGCTTTACGAGCACGGCGTGGGCGAGCCGCGCCGCCGATGACACGCCGGTCATCGCGCGCATCGCGCCGGCGTCGCCGCGGCCGAGCCATACGCCGACGATAAATTTATGCGAAAAGGCGATCGTCCAGGCGTCGCGATAGGCTTGCGACGTGCCGGTCTTCACGGCGACGGCGAAGGGATATTCGAGCGGCCCGTAGCGCGGAAAGGACGGAAGCCGCGCCTGCGGATCGGCGAGCATCGAGGCGATCAGCCGCGCGCTGTCGACCGACAAGACGCGCCGCGCCGGACGTCGCGATTCGTCGCGCGTGAACGCAAGGTCGTGCATGATCCCGTCGTCGGCGAGCGCGGCATAGGCGCGCATCACATCCTCGAGCCGCGCCGGCAGCGCGCCAATCGCCATCGAAATCCCGAAACTCTCCGCCGGCGTTTCGAGATCATGCAGGCCGAGGTCGCGAAGGAAATTGAAATTCGCCTCGAGCCCGACGCGCCGCAGCAGATTTGTCGCCGGCACATTGCGGGAATTGGCGAGCGCCTGACGCGGCGTCAGCGGACCGAGATAGAGCCCGTCGGCGTTGCTGACGCCCGATGCGCCTTCGGGAATGTCGTTCAAGAGATCCGTCGTTTTGAGAACGCCGCGCTCGAACGCCAGCGCAAAGATGAAAGGCTTCAACGTCGAACCGGGAGAACGCCGCACGCGGGTGAAATCGAAGGCTCCGGCCTGCGGGTCGTTGTAGTCGGAGGAGCCGACGTCGGCGATGACGGCGTTGGTTCCCCGCTCAATGACCATCACCGCGACCTGCCGCGCGCCGCGGCGGCGGAAATTCGAAAGATAGCGGCGGGCGAGCCGGAGCACGTCCTGTTCGACCGCCAGATCGATCGTCGCATTGATGCGCCGGTCGCCGTCCGCAATAGGTCGCGCCAGGGCCTCGCGCGCGAGCGCTTCGTAGCGCAGCGCCAGATGCAATGTTTCGGGACGGCGCTTGGCGTCGAGCGGCCGCATATGATCGAGCTCGGCGCGCGCCAGCGCCGCCTGCGCGGCGTCGAGCGCGCCTTCGTCTTCGAGCCGCGCGAGCGCGTGACGCGCGCGCGCCGTCGCCAATCGAAGGCCGCTCTCGCGCGTGACGTTCATCCGGCCCGGCGATTGCGGAATGGCGGCGAGCAGCGCCGCCTGCGCCCAGGAAAGATCCTCGACCGGTCTGTCGAAATAAAAGCGCGCGGCATGGGCGACGCCATGGCCGTTCAATCCGTAAGGCGCGAGGCGCAGATAATGCGCCAGCGTCGCCTCATGTCCATTGCGCGCGACGATGGCGAGCGCCGTCGCCGCCTGCATCAGCTTTTCGGCGAAGGAGCGTGGCCGCTCGCCTTGCATGCGCGCAACCTGCATGGCGATCGTCGAGGCGCCTTCGCGTCTGCCGCGCGTCGTCAGATTGCGCCATGCGGCGCGCGCCAGCGCGCGGAGGTCAACGCCGGGATGATCGTAAAAGCGGCGGTCTTCGAGAGCGAGAGTCGCGCGCGCCACGCGCTGCGGAATGGCGGCGAGCGGCCAATAGCCGTAGTCGACGCGCAGGCTCTTAGTCACAGGATCGCGAGTCTTCTCGCCGATCTGCGTCAAGAAGGCGCCGTTGCGGTCGTAGACGATGGCGCTGGCGCGCGGAGAAATAAGTTCGGCGCGCGACAGCGCTTCATGCGAGAGCCAGGCCGCGCCTGCAACGAACGCCGCAATGAGTGCAAGAAAGATTCCGCGCACAAAGCCGTTTGCCATGCGCCTATTTCCCAATCTCCACCCGCGCGCCGGCGCTCGTCGCCCGAAGGCCCTTCTTATACATCGCTGCGACAATCGCTGGCGGCTGCGTATAGGCGCCCGCCGTTTGCGCGCGGAGGCGGAAGGCGAAGCGATAGGTTCCCTTCGGCAGCGAATCGTAGGCGTAGAACACCCGGTCATCGCCAAAGGCGACCCATGTCGGCGGCAGCGTCGGCGCCATTGAGGGCTGCGCTTCGGCGGGCGCCGTGGCGAGATTGGGATTGAGCGGCTCGAAGCCCGCCGCGAGCGGGATCGAAATCGCGATATGCGTGCGATCCTCGGGATTGACCACTTCGGCCGTCTCTTCGATGAGATCGCCCTGCTTCACCTGCATAACGCCGTCGCGAGCTTCGATCTTTTCCGGCGCCTTGCCGCTTTCGATGCGCCAGCCCTGGCGCGTGATCGTAAAGCCGTCGCTCGTCGCTTGCGCCTTCGCGCCCGGCTCCGCCGGCATGTAGCTTGTCTCGATCATCGCGACGAGCGGCGCGTTGGAGCCGTTGGCGATCTTCAGCGGCGCGTCGCTGCTGGAGACATGGCGCACGACCGGCGTATTGGCGTCGAGCGTCAGCGCGCGATCCTGTCCGCCATCAGTGAAGGTCACGCCGATAGCCGCGGTCGGCCGCCGCCACCCCTCGGCCAGCGCTTCGATCGCGGCGGCGTCGGCGTTGGTCGTTCCCCAGCCGTCGCCTTCGCCAAGCCGCAGCAGCGCGTCGCGTAGCGCATTGGCGCGCGGATCGCCCGAGGCGGTGAGCGCCGCGGCGCGCACCATTTCGGCGAGGCTGCGCGTTTCGGAAGGAAGAATAATCGGCGAAGCGCTCTCCGCCGCCTGTCCGGCATAGACCTGCACGCCATTGCGGCTGGCGAATTTCACGCGGCTCCACATCGTATCGATCAGCGACGCGAGCGCGCGCTGATCGACATTGGGGAGAAGCGCGGCGGCGGACGCCATCTGCGCGACGCTGAGATTGGGCAGGAAGTCGGCGCGCCGCGAAAATTCGGCGACATAGGAGTCGTCGAGCTTGCCGCCTTCAGCCAGCGCCGAAAGCGCCTCGACGCGCTCGCGCAATTCATCGCCCGAAAGCAATCGCGGATAGTCGGAGCGCAGTGACAATTTCAGGATATTGGCGAGACGATCCAACAGCGTCTTGTCGATCGGCTCGCCGGCGCGTTCCGCCCGCGCGAGGAAATCATAAGACCAGGCGGTCAGCGAGACATTGCCGCGCGCCCGCGGCCAGAAGGCGACGAGCCCGTCGGCGTCGATCGACTGGTCGATGATTTGCGCCGTCGACTTCACATTGGCGGAGACGCGATCCTCGAGCCCCGCCGCCGCGAGAATTGGCCCGAAGCTCTTCAGCGCCAGTCCGCCGCGCGCGAGCGACAGCCGTTGCTCGGTGCAGCCATAGGGATATTCGACGAGCGCATTCAATCCAGCGACGAGCTTAATGAGCGACGGGTCGGCGGCGACGATCGTCTCGCGCGAGAAGCTGCCCGGCCGCGCCTGCGCGCCAGTGGGAGGGAGCGTCTTCGTTTCGCCGGGCGCGATCTCAACCAATTCGAAGCGGCGCGTCGCCTCGCGATCCTCTTTCACCGGCAGGGCGATTTCGACCGCGTCTTTCGCGCGGTCGGCGTCACGCTCGATGCGAAAGCCGAGCGTCGCGTCGCCGGCGAGTTGCGCCGGAGCCGCGGCGCGCAGATCGATGCGCACTGGTCTATTCTGCGCCCATTCGATCTTGCGGCTCGTTTCGCCCGAGAGCGTCAGCGCCGGCGCCGCGATCGACGCCTTGCCCGCGCCGCCCGGTCCTTCGACGATGCGCGCGACGAGGCCGATATCGAAGGAATCGCCCGGCCGAATGAAGCGCGGCAACGCCGGCTGCGCGACGAGCGCCTGACGGATCAGCAGTTCGCCGCCGGCCGCGCCGAAACGATCCGGCCCGCTCACCGCCTTGGCGCGCAGCTTGAACACGGTCAGCGTATCGGGAAGCTGCACCTTGATTTTTGCGACGCCGTCGGGGCCGATCTTCACGCTCGGCAGATAGATCGGCACGGGTGTGAAATTCTTGCGCACGGAAATATTGTTCTCAGCGCCCCATTCCTGCAGCTCGTCGCCGTCGCCGCCGGCGATCTCTTCGAGCGGAATGACGCCGAAAGCCATGTTGCGCGTGTCGCGCGCCGCCATTTTCGTTTCGCGCTCGACGATAAAGTTGGGCAGGGGATCGAGCGGGCGTTCCTTGGCGAGCGACAGCACCGCCTGATCGACCATCCAGAAGGTCGCTTCGCCGGATAGCGGTTTGCCGGCGTCGTCGGACAGCCGCAAGGCGACCTCGATCGCGTCGCCCGGGCGCGCCTTGGCCGGATGTTCGATCTTCACATTGACGATGTTCTTGACCGGCGTCACCTCGATCCATTTCGTCGCCGCGATGGTGACAGGTTTGCCTTGGTCGAAACTCGCCGTCGGCTGCGGCGGCGCATCCTTCAGCCGTCCGCGCATGATCAGAAAATGCACGGCGAGCTTTGGCGTCTGCTCCTTTCTGACTGGCAGAGCATAGCGGCCGAAGCCATTGGCGATGTCGACGAACTCATAATCATAGACGCCGCTCGGCTGTTCGACGATGGCGAGCGCGCGCGCATGCTGGAACGGCGATTGGATAATCAGCGTCGCCGTTTCGCCCGGCGCATATTTGTCCTTGTCGGTCGTGATCGTCGCGGATTCGGCTGGCGGCCGCGCGAAGGTGACAGGCGTATCGCCGCCGACGAAAAAGTCGACGCTCACCTGCTGTCGGCGCTTGAGCCTGTCATAGGCCTCCAGCTGCACGACATAGACGCCGGCGTCGCGCGTCTCCAACTGGACCTTCTGCGCTTCCTTGGTGCTCGCCACCTTGCGTTCGATGAGAATGTCGTCTTGCGTCTGCGTGACATATTTCGCCGCGCCCTGCGCGAAGTCGGAGGCCTGTAGCGTCGAAATCCAGTTGCGTTTGATGAGCCGCAGCGTCATCTCAAGACCGACGACCGCGTCGCCCTTGCCATCAATGGCGATGAGCTCCGGCGTCACCGCGCCGGGGCGCTCGACATAGCGAGGGGTCTTTACGCCGAGCACGAAGGGCGGCAGCGCGATGACGTTCTGCACATTGCGCACTTCGACGCCGTCGTCGCCCGTCACCGTCGCTTCGATGGAGTAGCGGCGCGGCTGCGCCGTCGGCTCGATCGCGGTGTCGAAGGTCATGCGCGCGGCGCCGCCGGCGTCGGTGCGCTGATCGCGCTCGAGCACCGCCGTCGACTTGAACTTGCCGTCGCCGGAGAAGCGCGCGTCGGTCGAAAACAGAAAGCCTTCGCGCCCCGGCGGCGTGAAGACATGCGGAAATTGCGCGGCGCGCCATTTGACGGGGCGCTCCGCCGCAAGTCCGCCAGCGAAATAACGGGCAAGGAGGTCAACGTCGAAGGTCCCGTCGAGCGCAACGGTCTGCGGCGCATTGAGCACGACCTCAAACGTCGGAAGACGATAGGCTTCTTTCTTGAAGGTGAACTGGCCGCAGGAAATGTCCTGAGCGGCTTCTGCCGATTCGCTCTCGCCCTCGGCGGCTTCCTCCGCTTCGGTTTTCTGTGCTTCCGCCTTCTTTGCCTTTTTCGGCGCATCCGGTTCAAACCGCGCCGAATAGTCGCCCGTCGCCTGCGTTTGCGCGTCGAACTTGTGATAGAAGCCGCCGGCTGCGTCGAGCTTCACCGGAATGCGCCATTCCTGATTGGCGGGTCCTGTCACGACAAGCGTCCCGCCCGTCTTGGTGAGACTCAGCGCGCCGCCGCGATAGCTGCGCACGAAGCCCTTGATGTGCGCGAATTCTTCCGGCCGATAGATCGGCCGCTCCGAGAAGAGGTGGCAGAGCGTTCGCGGCTTTTCGGCGCGCGGCTGGTCCGCCTCGCTTGTCCAGGCGAGCCATTCCGATTCCGGCTTTGACCAGATTTCCCGCGAATATTCCGACGGCGCGCTGGTGGGGTCGATGACGAGCGTGTCGAGCCCCTTGTTGGCCACGATGCGGCGCGCTTCGCCGCCGCCGCGCTTGTCGGGCGTCCAGGAAAAGAAGCCCGAAGCGTCGGTGGTTCCGCTCGCGAGCGTGACGAATTTATCGTCCTTGATCCCTTCGACGCGGATTTGCGCGCCATTGACAGGCTGCGTCGTCGACAGCGAAGTGACCGCGAAACGCACCCGCGTCGGCTCTTCGATGGCCGAGAGCGAGAGATCGGTGATCTGCACGCGCAGCCAGCGGCGCTTGTCGTCATCGACCGCGCGCAGGCCGACGAGATAGGAGCCCGGTTGGTCGCGGCCGCTGACTTTGGCGAAATCCTCCTTGAGGTCGACGCCGAATTTCGCGTCGGGGCCATTGCGGCGGATCGGCAGATCGACCAGCCGCGACACCGCGGGAGATCCGAGCGACTTGATGCGCTGCTTGATCGCCTCAGCCTCGATGTTGGCGGTCTCGCTCCACAACTTCGGCTCGTTGCCGGGCAAGGGCGGCGCGTCGGAATCGCTCGTTTCGACGCCATGCGCCGGGAAGGGAAAGAAGTCGCGCGACAGCGGATCGATGGCGTGGATGCGGACGTCCGCGCGGTCATAGCCGCGGCCGCGCAGCGGCAGAAGCTGCGGACCGAGCCGTTCGGCGACGCCATAGCCGGCGTCCCATTGCAGCGCCGGCGCGTCGCGGGTGAAGGCGAAGCGCTGCGAGAAGGCGCTCGCCAGCGCGCGTCCTTGCGAGTCTTTCAGCGCGCCTTCGGCGATGGAGAGTTCGTAAATCTGGTCCGACAGGAATTTCGCAACGATGCGCAGCCGCCTGCCGTCGGTTTCGACGGCAAGATCGTCGACGGGCGGGGTGATGCGCAGCGCCTCGCGCGCGCGCAGAATGTCGATCGTCTCGGGCGTCGCGTTGAAAGAGAGCGTAAGCTGGCGCTTGCTCGCCGGCGCATAGGGGATGGCGGCGGCTTCGCCTTCCTCGTCGCCGCTCTCCGGCGACATGAGATAGGAGGCGCAACGCAACACGTTTTCGGCGCGGTCGTCGCTCCAGCCGCGCCCGCAGCTCGCCTCAGTCGCCGCGAAGGGCGGCGCGGTGCGCAGCCGCAATTCATAGGTCTGGTCGTCGAGTCCGGCTTCGTCGGAAAGGCGAAGCCGCAGGATCGCGACGCGGCCGTCGGCGATCCGATCACGGAAACGGATGACGTAGGTCTGTTCCTCGGCGCGCTCGCCCCGCTCCAGCGCGCGGATCTCATAGGCCGAAGCGCTGAGCATTTGTCCGCCCTGCGGCGAGACGCCGGGCGAGGGACGCACTTCAATCGTGAGCAGCCGCGTCAGCGCGGCGACATCGACCGGCTCGGCGAAGGTGAGGGCGATCTGCGTCAGTTCGAGCTGCGGATCGGCGCCCTCGGCGGGATTGGTGGAACGCGGCGTCGGCAGCAGCGCGACGAGTCTGGTCTCCGCAGCGCCGAGCTTCACGTCGACGCGCGACAGCGGCTTCCAGGCGTCGGCGGGCCGAAACTGCAGCGCGCGCGGACCGAGCCAGCGCCATTCGCCGGCGGGCTGCGGGGTCATCGTCACATATTTTTGCGGCGTGTCTTCCGCGCCGCCGGCCTTTGGTCCCGCGTCGCTGGAGAAGAAGACCGTCACCGGATCATAAGCGCGCAGAAACCTATCTGGCGCGACGCGCGCGCCATCGGCGCGTTGCGCGCGGTCGAACACTGGCGGGGTCTCGGCGCGCAGCGGCGTCGCCGCGGCAAGGAGCGCGCAGAGAGAGAGAAGCAGAATGTTTTTCATCGCCGCGCCTTTCGAAATCATTGCGCCTTGCTTTTCTTCATGCCGGCCTTGTCGAGCAGCTCGGCGACGATCTCCGCCGGCGGCGCGTTCACAGGCGGCGACAGCCCGACGATCGCGATGCGGATCGTCGTCGCCGGCGCGTCGGCGGGCGTGCGCGCCTCGATAAAATACCGGCCGGGCGAAAGCGTCATCGTTTGCGCGACGCCTTCGCCGAGCGTCTTGCCTTGCGCATCGATCAGCCGCGCACTGATGCGGTCGGGTTCCGCGCGCAGGCCGAGGCCGATGTTGCGCGCGTCTTTCACCTCGAAACTGAACAGCGCGCTTGCGCCGGGCGAAACCGCCACCGCATCATTCACGCCTTCATGCGCCTCGATGACGGGCTGCGTCGAAATATCGAGCATGCCGGACAGCGCGCCGTCATAGGGCGCGTAAATGTCGAGCGTCGCTTCGCCCGGCGTCATGTAGCGATGAAGATCGACGCCATTGGCGAAGGCGAGCGTCTCCCGCCTGCCGTTCTGCGTGAAACCGACGATCGCCGGCGCGCCGCCTGTCGCTCTCAACAGCGCCGGCTTATCGCTCTTGATTGCAAAGCGCATCGCCGCGCCCTCCAGCGCCACGCGCTGCGAAAGATTGAGCGTGCGCGCCGCCGGCGTCGGCCAGGGGGATACGCCGGCGCGCTCGATCCAAAAGGCGACCAGTCCGGGTCCATGGTCAATGATCGCTTCACCCGCGCCGTCGAGCGCGATGTTGGCGCCGCGGGAAACACGGCCGCTGTTGGATATGACCGTCGCCTGCGCGCCGCTGACGATCAGCCTGTCGTTTTGCTGCGCGTCGAGCGGCAGCGAAATCTGTCCGGCCGCAGGGAAGAGGCGCGTGAATGCGCGCGCTGCGTCGAGTCGTCTGTTCTCGCCCGGCTCGCGCGCGATGCGCGCCGGCAGCGGCGTTTGCGTCATGTTGACGAGAAGCACACGCGATTTGACGCCGTGCAGAATCCGCGACGTGGCGGCGCCGTCGTTAAAGACGACGCGCGGCTGCGCAACGGCGGCAAGCCCGCCGGCGAGGTCGAGCGCGAGCGGCCCCGCGGCGTCATCCATATCGATAGGCTGCGCGCTCATCGGCGGGACGATTCCCGAAAACAGCGCGCCGCCTTTCACCGCCGGCCGCGTCTCGACGTCGATCGCGCTCAGCGCGACGCGCATGGGCGCGCTTCCTTCACCGTTCCAAAGCGCCAGCGGCGTGTCGCCGGCAAGCGCCAGCGCCGCGCCCTTCGCCACACCGACGCCGCGTCCACCGTCGAGCGCCGGCTGAGCGAAGGCGGATCGCGCAAGCCAAAGCCGCAACTTGCCGGCGGCTGGCGCGAGCGGTACGAGATGCGCGCGCTCGCCGTCGCCGATGTCGAGCGAAATCTCCGCGTCCTTCCAATCGAAAGCGGCGACGCCGACCCGAGCGGCGCAGTCGCCGCGCCCCATCAGCCACAACTCCTGCGCTTGCGGCGCCAGCGGTCCGGAGCGCGCCGCGCGCAACAATGTCCCCGCCATCGAGCCGGCGGCGATGTCCTCCTTCGACGCTAAAGTTACGAGCGTCGCGTCGGGCGTCGCCACCTTGGCGATGCAGACTCCGGCGACGCCGTCGACGGGATCAAGGGCGACTTCGCCAAGCCGGCGCGCACGGCGTTCGACGGCGCGCGCGGAGACCGTGATCGGCGCGTCTTCGCCGCCAATCGCCCAAACGACCGCGCGCAGTTCGCCGTCGTTGGCCGCAGGCCATGCCGCGACGGGCGCGCGTCCGCGCTCGACGCCGATGGCGCGCCATTGGCCGTCGGCGTCGCGCCGTTCGATTGAGATGGCGACGTCGCCTTCCGACCGCGCCGCGATCAGCCCGAGACTCGCCGAGGGAGCAGGCGGCAGAGAAAGGATATGCGCGCCGTCGCCGTTCAGCGTCTTCTCGCCCGAGAGCGCCAGGGCGCCGTCATTCTTCTCAATGGGCAGCGCCAGGCGGAGCTCGACGCCGTTGAGAGGCGCGTCCTCGCTTTGCGCGGCTTCTCCTTCATTGGAAACTTCTTCGGTTTCCTCGCTCGGCGCTTCTTCAACCCCCGCAGGGGTGCGCGGCTCCGCGCCAAGCTTTTCGAGTGCGAGCCGGTAATTGCCGGCGGGCAGCCGCCGAGACAGCGCGACATTCCAGTCGTCGGCGCGCGGCTGCAGGCGCTCGATCACATCGCCCCCGCCGTCTTTCAGCACGCCGATCGTTTCGATGTCTCCAAAGCTTGAAAGGTCGACGACGCTGTCATTCGCCAGAGAAAAATCGACGTGCGTCGGGGGCTGAACCGCACGCGGCGCACCCGGCTGCAATTCCTTCGAATTGAGTGAAATCTCGTAGTCGAGGCGATCGTCATGGGCGAGGCTTCGCGCCTCGACGCGGTAGTCGCCGGCCGGCAGCTTCGATTTGAACGGCCTGCCCGCAGCAACCTTGCCGACGCTGTCCTTCTCGCCTCTGAAAATTTCGCCAACCATGCCTTCGCCGATCGAAAGCTCGATCTTGGCGTCGCCATAGAGCGCGAAGCGCCACACATCGGGGGCGCGCGGCGCATCGCGCGCCTGCGGCTCGCGCCATTGCAGTCGTTGCGTCTTGCTAAAGGGTAGGGGGTGGGGGCCGTGGCCTTCGAGCGTCTTCGCGGCGACAATAGGGCTCAGTCGCGCCACCATACGCGCTTCGACGTCTCTCGGCATGACGACCAGCCGATAGGCGCCTTTCTCGAACCGGCGCGTCAATCGCTGCATTTCGCCCGGCGCCGCGAGCGGCCAGCCGTCGGCGTCCTCCAATCTCGCGCGCCATTTCTGCTTCAGGCCGAGAAGCTCGATGTGATATTCGCCTTCGCGCGTGATCTCGATCGGCACGATGGCGCCCTTGCCGGAATCGAGCGTCGCGCGCGCGATTCCCGCATCGACGAGTTTCGCCGTCGGCGCGAGAGTCGCAGGCGATACGGCAAGGCCGAGATGGCCGGCGGAGTCCTTCGCGGTGACAGCCGCGCGATAGCCGCCGGCGCGCAGAAACGCGGTCACCAGCGCGTTGTCGCCAGGCCCATTCGCTTCGCCTTGGCCAAGACGCGGCGAGACATTCGCGCCGACGCGCAGCGCCGTCTTCATGCGCCCGAGCGTCTCGACCCGGTAGAGCCCGCCTTGGGGCACGTCGAAGCGCATGCGTTTTGTTTCGTCGCGGCCAAGATCAAAAAAGGCCGGACGCGCGACAGAGGCGGAAAGCGTCGTTGGCGCAGGCTTGCCCGGTTCTTCGGACTTTGCCGGCGTCGATTCGGGAACGAAGATGAGGCCCAGCGCGCGCGGTTTTTCTGACGCCGCGATCTTTATTGTCGCCAGGCGCTGCGCATTCTCCTCCTTTTGATCGCCGAGGGTCAACGCGACATCGGCGTTATGCCAATCGCGCGCAATCGCCTTGCCGGTCTTGGGAAGCCGCACCGGCAACGCGACGTCCTTGCCTGCGTCCTGCCAGAGCGCCAACGGCGCCCTTTCGAGCTCAACGGGAAGCGCGACGACGCGCGGCCCGGTTAGGAGTTGCGGCGCGACATTCGTCAGGATGAGATAGGAGCCGTCCCTTTCGAGAGTCTGCGTCCCGAAGGAAATTGTGGAGCGTGAAGGCGCCGCCGCAGGCGATGATACGGCGAGGCCGGGAGGCCCGAGCGTCACGTCGATAACGCCGGCTGAGTCGCCCTTTGGCTCCAGCCGCAGGAAATAATAGCCCGCCTGGAGATCGTAGCGCGCCGGATTCTTTCCGTCCGCGCGGGGCGCCAGCGCGCCAAGCGCCGGTTCGATCGAAGCGTCGACCTTGACGCCTTTCGCATCGATCGCGACGAGCCCGTCGCGCGTCGCCTCGAAGAGGATCGACGTCGGCCCGAAGAGATTGAACTTTCCCCGCCACGCTTTTCCGGCGCCGATGCGCGGCGCGTCCGAAGCGATCACCCGCGTCTTGCCGTCCTTCTCGATCCGCGCAAAGAGCGCCGTCGCCGGCGCTTCATCGCCTCCCTCGCCCGCGAGGTCGACGCTGACGAGATGCGGACCAGACGCTTCGAATGTTTCGCGGTCCGACTGACGCAGTCCGCGCAGCGTGAACGCCTCACCCTCGTAGCCTGAGACTTCAAGACGCGCATTTGTTTTGCCGTCGGACGCGAGCCTTACGTTTGCCGAGGGCGCACGGCTGTTCTTCGAGATCGTCGCAATCTCTTTCGATGCGTTGCGCCGCGCTTCAAGCCGCGCCGACGTCGTCTGCGCGAGGTCGAGACGGAAAGCGTCGTAGCTTGCCGGCGCGCCGAAACGCTCGGCGCCGAAGGGGCCGATCACGCCCTCGGCGACGCCCGCCGCGAGCAGCGCCGGCTCTTCGAGCCGCAGCAAGAAGGGCTGCCCCGCATCGCCTTGCGCCCAGACCAGCTTTTCGCCGCCATAGGCGGTGACGACATAGCGGCCCGGCTCCAGTGCGCCTTCAACGCGCAGTCGATTCATCGCGCGGCCCGGCTTTGTTTCGACCGTCTCCTGCTCGAAGGCGAGATCGACGAGTTCGCCGTCGCTACGCCAGACGCGCAGGTCGCTGAGCGCCCGGCCGATCGCCTCGAGGCTCACGCGCCCCTCTGCGCCGACGTCGAAGGAATAGGAGCGTTGCTGCAGATCGCCGAGTTCGCCGCTTTGGATGCGCCCTGGCGCGAGCGTTGGCTTCGACGGGCTGGATTCGACGAACGCCTGCGCGGAGAGCGCGGCCTTGCCGCTCGCGCCTGTCACGCCGAAAACTCGTAGCTTGTAGACGCCCTTATCGAGCAGCGCGTCGATGCGTCCGTCGCGCAGGCCGGGCGCGCCGCTTGAGTCAAGCGGGCCGGCGATCATGTCGACGAGTTCGATGCGCGCGCCGGAGGGACTCTTTGCGCGGATCGAATAGCGGCCTGGCGCGGGAACGGTCAGGAGACTCGCGCCGTCGCGGTTCGCCGCCAACTCGCCTGGCGTAAAGCTGATCGAGCTTGGTTTGGCTCTTGTCTCGGCGATTGCGTTTTGTGTGGCGCGCCACAACGGCTGCGCAAAATACGCTGCAAAAGCGGCGACAAGAGAAAACGCGATCCGCCGCATGAGCGCACCGTAAGCCAGCGGACTCGCCGGAAAAGCCGTGCCGCCGCTGGAGTGAAGCATAGGCCGCGCGTCGCGCCTGAGTCGAGAGCCACGCGCCTCTCGCTGCGCCGACGATTCGTCCATGCCGCTGTCCCACGCGTTTGTTTAGCCGACGCCATTTGGAGCCGGCGGGAATATCTTTTAGGCTAGGTTCTGCGTCTGGGGCTTGCGCTTGCGCACATCAAAACCAGGGAAGTCAGCATGCGTCGGTCGCTATTCGCCTTTGTTCTTTTTGGCGCGCTCTCCTGCGCTCAGCAGGCGGCGGCGATAAAGCTGACGCTGGCCTATCCGGCGGTGCTGCGCGCAGGTCCAGAGGAGAATTACGCGGCGATCACGACCGCGCCGGCGGGGACGGAGATCAGAATCCTGCGCGACGATCCAAGCTGGACGCGCATCGCCATCGACAAGAGGCGTTTTTTCGTCGCGACTCTGGAGCTTGTGTTCATGTCGTCTAGGGTCACCCAGACGTCCGGCTGCGATTTCGGCTATCCTTATTCAGGCAGCACGCAATATTTTGCCGAGCCGCTGACGGAGCTGCGCCACAGCTGGCCGCTGGGCGCGCTGCTTGGCTATCACAACCGATTTCCCTGCTAAGGCGTCAGATCACAGGGTGTCGCCGGCGCGCGCCAGTTCGACCTGCGGCGACCGCGTCTTGGTGTCCTCGAACTTCGCGCGATAGACGACGAAATTCTCCATCACCCGCTGCACGTAATTGCGCGTTTCAGTGATCGGAATCCGCTCGACCCAGTCGATTGGATCGACATTGGGCTTGCGCGGGTCGCCATAGGCGTCGATCCACTGTTTCACCCGCCCGCCGCCGGCGTTATAGGCGGCGAAGGTAAGGAGATAGGCGCCCCGATATTCGCCCAGCAGAATGCCGAGATGCGCCGCGCCGAGCTGAGCGTTGAAGGGCGGATCGTTGAGCATCCGCGACATGTCGAAGCTGACGCCGCGCATGGAGGCGGTATGCCGCGCCGTGGAGGCGATCATCTGCATCAATCCCATGGCGCCGGCGGATGAAACAGCCTTGGGATCGAAGGCGCTTTCCTGGCGTGCGACGGCGAAGACGATCGAGCGCGACGCCGAGCCTGGAAGGGCGTTGAAATCGGGAACGCCATAGGCGGGGAACGCGACGTCGTCGAGCGCGATGCCCCTGTAGGAGGCGGCCTTGCCGTAAATGAGCGAGAGTTTTGCGTCGCCCTGGCGCGCAACGACCTCTCCGAGCGCCGCGACCTGCGTCTCGTCCTGTAAATATTTCGCGCTATCGAGCGCAAGCGGCGCCGCGACGTCCTTCTCGCCCACGGCGAACAGCAGCTCCGCAACGCGAACCGCTTCGTCCCGACCGTCGCCGGAGGCGGCTGTCGGCGGCTGGCGGAGCGGGCGCTCTTGGGCGCCGAGGCGGGAATTGGCGAGTTGCCCGTAGAACGTCGTCGAATGCGCAGCCGCCTGGAGATAGAAATTGCGCGCTTTAGAGTCGTCTTCGGCTTGCATGGCTTCCGCCGCGCGCCCCAACCAATAGTAAGCGCGGGACTTTTGCAGCGGAGTCTCGGCGGCGTCAGCGAGCCGCGTGAAATGGCGCTCGGCCTTGACCGGCTCGTTCAAGAACCGCAGCGCAATCCAACCGGCGTTGAATTCGGCGTCGACCTTGTTGCTGGTCTTTGCGGCGGCGTGATCCGCGCAAAGCGTATAAGCGGTCTGCGGATCGCCCTGGTCGAGGAGCTTGCGAGCGACGATGCGCCGCTCCTCCCACCAGGCGTCGCCGTCGACGACCTGCTCGATTTCGCGCGGCGCCTTGCGCAGCAGCGCGCCCGCTTCAACGAATTTCTTGTCCTTGCGCAGTTTGTGCACGCGTCCGTAAAGCAATCCGGGATCGTTCTGCACAGACGCCGGCAAAGCGGCCGCCAGCTTTTCGACGCCGGAAATGCGCGCGCGGGCGAGCAGCGTGACATCCTTGCCGGCAAGCTCGGCGCTTCGCAAAGCGAGCGTATTCTTTCCGGCGTAGAGCAGACGATCGGCGCGGAACTTGTGATCGGCCGGCGTCAGGAACTCGCCGAGCTCCTTGTTGAAGATCGTATCGAACCCCTGTCCGATATCGTCATTGCGCCAAGCGTCGCGCGCCAGCGCCGCCGCCGATTCGAAATCTCCCTCGCGCGCGATCGCCCGCGCCAGGGCATATTTGCCAAAGCCGGTGAGCGGCTTGTTCTCCGCGAACCAGGCCAGCACGGTCTTGTCGGCGTGACGCTCGGCGACGAGCGCCTGCTCGCCGCGACGGCGCAACCAGTCGCCGGCGGGCCAATTCGGGTGGGCCGAAAGGAATTCGGCGATACGCCTGAACCCGGCTTCGCGGGAATGCAGCCGAAGGCCGGTCCATCGGGCCGCGTCCGCAAGCGGCGCATGGAGCCGCGACGCGGCGTCGTCGCCTTGGGCGAAATCTCCGGACCTGTATGCGGCGATCGCCTGGGTGAAAACCTCCGCGTCGTCTCCCAGCAGGGCGGCGGCGGGATCAGCGGCCACCTCGCCGTTAAGCCAGTCCTGCGCAGGGGCATTGGCGACGACCGGCGAGAGCGCGCCTTCATCGGCGGCAAAGAGCGAGTTTTCCAGGGGATGCGCCGCCTCGTCGTCAGCGCGTTTGCGCTCGACGAACTCGCGCACGGTCTCCTGCAAGGTGCCGACCCGCGAGCGCCAGGCGCCAAGACTGAAGGGAATCGACGGCGTCCAGCGTGAGGCGGTTTTGCGTTTCGCCTCGCCGTCGCCAAGACGGTCGAGGCCCGTGAAAGCGGGCGCCGCGATCACGAGGGCGGCGATGCCGACCGTCAGTTTGAACCGCGTCGCGACGCGTCGAGGCAACATCATCAGCGCGTTTCCCTACTGGTGTGAAAAAGCTGCGCTCATTTGGTTTACGAAGAGTCAACTTCGCGCGACGGCTGTCTTCGACCTCTCGTCGTCTCCCATTATGGCGTGGGGCCTTATAGCACAGTGTCGGGCTTTGTGGCGTGGGGCTTTCCTCGACGCAGCCCAACGGCTATGAAGGGCATTCAATCTTAGCGACGCGATTACGGCGGCTCTGAGGCGTAGGGAAAGCATTGATTTATGAGCGTAAAGCCGATTTTTCATGGGTCGATGACGGCCCTGGTCACGCCGTTTTCCCATGGAGAGGTCGATTATGACGCACTACGCGCGCTGATTGATTGGCAGATTGAAAATGGAACGCACGGCCTCGTGCCCGTCGGCACGACGGGCGAGAGCCCGACGCTGAGCCATGAGGAGCATGGGCGCGTCATCACCGAGACGATCCGCGCCGCGCGAGGGCGCGTGCCGGTCGTCGCCGGCGCGGGCTCGAACAATACTCGCGAGGCGATCGCCATCGCCGGCCATGCAGAGCGCGCGGGCGCCGATGGGCTCCTCATCGTCACGCCTTATTACAATAAGCCCAACCAGGAAGGGCTTTATCTGCACTTCAAGGCGATCAACGACGCCGTCTCGATTCCCATCATCATCTACAATATCCCGCCGCGCTCGGTCATCGATATGAGCGTCGAGACCATGAAGCGCTGCGCCGAGTTGAGGAATGTCGTCGGCGTGAAGGACGCCACGGGCAACATCGGCCGCATTTCGCTTCAACGCGCGGCGATGGGCCCGGATTTCATCCAGCTTTCGGGCGACGATCTCACGGCCCTCGCCTGCATGGCGGCGGGCGCGCATGGGTGCATCTCGGTCGTCGCCAACATCGCGCCGCGGCTTTGCGCCGATCTGCAGAACGCCTGTCTTGCCGGCGATTACGCCAAGGCGCTGGAGATTCAGGACAAGCTGACGCCGCTGCATGTCGCGACCTTTGTTGAGGCCGGCGTCACGGGCGCGAAATACGGGCTGTCGCTTCTGGGCAAGGCTGAAGAAGAGGTGCGTCTTCCTCTGGTGCCGTGCACGCAACCGACGAAGGATCGCATACGCGCGGCGATGATCCACGCCGGCGTGCTCCCCGCCTAAGGCGCCAGATGCGCGTCTCTCCTTCATCGAGACGCTTTGAGGAAAATCAGTGGCCGCAAAGCCGGATCCGAATTTCAAGGTCGTCGCGGACAACCGCAAGGCGCGCTACAATTATGAAATCGGCGAAATTTTCGAAGCTGGACTGGCGCTGACGGGCACTGAGGTGAAGTCGCTGCGCACGGGCAAAGCGACAATCGCGGAAAGCTACGCCCATGTCGATCGCCAAGGCGAGGCATGGCTCGTCAACGCCAACATTCCCGAATATCTCGCCGGCAACCGGTTCAACCATCCGCCGAAGCGGCCGCGCAAACTGCTGCTCAAGTCGCGGGAGCTCGCCAAGCTCTCGCAGGCTATCGAGCGCGAAGGCATGACGATCGTGCCGCTGAAGCTCTATTTCAACGCCAAGGGCAGGGCCAAGCTGCAAATCGCCCTGGGAAAGGGCAAGAAGCTGCACGATAAACGTGAAGTCGAAAAAAAGCGCGACTGGAGCCGCGAAAAAGGTCGGTTGTTGCGCGCGCGCGGCTGACCCGACTTACAAAAATTCGGCGCCCCGATATCGAGACGCCGAACCTTAGGATTTCCGTCTGGACCTTTCGGTCACTCGCCGTCTTCTTCTTCGGCGTGAGCCGCTTGTGGCGCGGGACGAGGGCGCTCCTGATACCGCTGCATGCGCTCGGCGCGTTCGCCCGGATCTCGGCCGATCTTGCCCACAAGATGGATAAGGTCGATGAATTCGTCGGCTTGGCGACGCAATTCGTCAGCGATCATCGGCGGCTGGGTGGTGATCGTCGAAATGACCGAAACCCGGACGCCGCGCCGCTGCACGGCCTCGACCAGCGACCGGAAGTCGCCGTCGCCGGAGAACAGGACCATGTGGTCGATATGCCCGGCCATCTCCATGGCGTCGACAGCCAGCTCGATGTCCATATTGCCTTTGACTTTGCGGCGCCCGAGCGAATCGACGAACTCCTTCGTCGGCTTGGTCACGACTGCATAACCGTTGTAATCCAGCCAATCGATCAGAGGACGGATCGACGAATACTCTTGATCCTCGATCAGAGCAGTGTAGTAGAACGCGCGGATCAGGCGGCCCTTGCCCTGGAATTCGCGGAGCAAGCGCTTATAATCAATATCGAATCCAAGCGATTTCGCGGTCGCGTACAAGTTCGCGCCGTCAATGAACAACGCAGTTCGTTCGATATCTGCCATCTTAGTCTCGCGGTCGGGTTAAGGTGTTAAACGCGGGCGGCGCCGGCTAACGCCGTCAAACCCGCAGTACGGCGTTTCGCTCAATCTCAATGTTCGGCGCCTAAATTACAATTAGCGATTGCGCCGTTCTCGCTGCATTCGCCGGCTATTCAGAGCCATCTTTGAAAAGCGCCGCACGCGTCTCTAGCAAATACATCGCCTCTCCATGTCACAGCGTCAAGAGGAACTCCGTTTTTTTACGGGGCGATGATTGGGCATTTTCTAGAAAAAATTGGCTCAGCAGCGTCAAAAAAAAACGGCCGCGCGTCTAGAGCTAAGAGATTATTGCCTAATTTTCCTAATTGGCGTATCAGCGCTACTCCCGAACCGAATGGAGCTTGACAGCAGATGGCGCGCGTTACTGTCGAAGATTGCGTCGACAAGATCGAAAATCGCTTCGACCTTGTCCTTCTCGCGGCGCATCGGGCGCGAAACATCTCGTCTGGTCAGCCGATCCTCGTCGATCGCGACCGCGACAAAAATCCCGTGGTCGCCCTGCGCGAGATCGCTGAATCGGCGCTCGCGCCGGAAGACCTTTCCGAGGATTTCATCCACTCGCTGCAGCATCACGTCGAAGTCGACGAGCCGGAGGCCGAAGCGGCGCCGGCCTTGACCCCTGCGGTCCCCGGCGAACTCGAAGGCGAGGGCCAGTTCGACCGGATGACGGAAGAAGACCTGCTGCGTGGACTCGAAGGGCTTGTGCCGCCCGCAGAGGTCGAGGACGAAGCGGAGTAGGTTCGCCCGATCCCCGCTGGCGGGGCGTTCACGACGCGCTCCGCCGCGACCTCTCCTGCCGACCCGCGCCTTGGCGCCTCGTCGCCGTTGGTCATGGTTGTTTGTCATGGTCGTTGGTCATGGCGGCCGGCCTGCGCTATTCTCGCCGACACACTCGCCGCTCCGGCGCCGCTCGCTTGCCTTTTGCGTGGAATTTACGCTTGGGCGGCGGCCGGGTCGGCGCATAACCGGTCATTGGCGCCACGCGCATGATGCGTCAGTATGAGCTTGTCGAACGCGTGCGGAAGTATAACCCGCGCGTCGATGAGGATTTGCTAAACCGGGCCTATGTCTACGCGATGAAGGCGCACGGGGCGCAAACCCGCGCCTCCGGCGACCCTTATTTTTCCCACCCGCTCGAAGTCGCCGCGATCCTCACCGATCTGAAGCTCGACGACGCGACGATCGTCGCGGCCGTTCTGCACGATACGCTCGAAGACACCGACGCCACGCGCGAAGAGATCGACCGGCTGTTTGGCGAACAGATCGGCAAACTCGTCGAGGGCCTGACCAAGATCGAAAAACTCGATCTCGTCACCAAGCAGGCGCGGCAGGGCGAGAACTTCCGCAAATTGCTGCTCGCCGTCGCCGAAGACGTGCGTGTGCTGCTCGTCAAGCTCGCCGACCGCCTGCACAATATGCGCACGCTGCATTTCGTCCCGCAGGAAAAGCGCGCGCGCATCGCTCAGGAGACGCTCGACATCTACGCGCCGCTCGCCGGCCGCATGGGCATGCAGCGCCTGCGCGAGGAGCTCGAGGGCCTCGCCTTTCGGCATTTGATGCCGGAAGCGCATCAGACCATCGAGCAGCGGCTGCACGATCTACGCGCGAAGAACGGACGCATCATCAAGCGCATCGAGGACGAGCTCACCAAGGAGTTCGAGGCGCGCGGCATCACCGCGGCGGTCACCGGACGGCAGAAGACGACCTTTTCGGTGTGGCGCAAGATGGAGCGCAAGTCGATCTCCTTCGAGCAATTGTCCGACATCTTCGGCTTTCGGATCATCGTCGGGGCGGTGGAGGATTGCTATCGCGCGCTCGGCGTCGTGCATACCAAGTGGCCCAACGTCCCCGGCCGCTTCAAGGATTACATCTCGACGCCGAAACAGAACGACTATCGTTCGATCCATACGACGGTGATCGGTCCTGGCCACCAGCGCGTCGAACTTCAGATTCGCACCGCCGAAATGCATGAGATCGCGCGCTTCGGCATCGCCGCGCATGCGCTCTACAAGGACGCGGTCGGCGCGCATGGCCGCGAGCAGCTCGCCAAGGAAAGCCGCGCCTTCCGCTGGCTGCAGGAAACGCTCGATCTCCTCGCGCATGGCGACAATCCCGAGGAGTTTCTCGAGCACACGCGGCTCGAACTCTTTCAAGATCAGGTGTTCTGCTTCACGCCGAAGGGCGGATTGATCGCGCTGCCGCGCGGCGCGACGCCGATCGATTTCGCCTACGCCGTACACACGAAGCTCGGCGATTCAGCCGTTGGCGCGAAGATCAACGGACGCGTCGGCCCGGTGTTGTCGCAGCTGAAAAACGGCGACGAGGTCGAGATCATCCGCGCCGAGGGGCATGTTCCCCCGGCCGCCTGGGAGGGCGCGGTGGCGACCGGCAAGGCGCGCGCCGCGATCCGACGCGCGACGCGCGACGCGGTGCGCCAGCAATATGCCGGGCTCGGCCGCCAGATCGTTGAACGCGCCTTCGAGCGCGCCGGGCGCGTGTGGAGCGAAGAGAAACTGAAGGCGGCGCTGACCAGGCTCGCGCGGCCGTCGGTTGAAGACGCGCTCGCCGCCGTCGGCCGCGGCGAAATCTATTCGGGCGACGTCGTCAAGGCGGTCTATCCGGATTTCAGCGAAGAGCGCAAAGCCGGGCCCGCCGCCATCCGACCCGGCGAGCCGGGTTGGTTCGGCGTCAAGGCGAACGCCAATGTCGTCTTCAAGGCGCCCGGCGCGAAAGACGAAGGCGGCGGCGCGATTCCGATTCGCGGGCTGCGCGGCGACGCGCCGGTGCGTTTCGCGCCCGACGGCGGCGCCGTGCCGGGCGACCGCATCGTCGGCATTTTCACGCCCGGCGAAGGCATCACCATCTATCCGATCCAGTCGCCGTCGCTCACCGCCTTCGACGACCAGCCCGAACGCTGGCTCGACGTGCGCTGGGATATCGAAGCTGGTTCTTCGGCGCTGTTTCCCGTTCGCATCGTCGTGACCGCGATCAATGAGCCGGGCTCGCTCGGCGCGCTGGCGACGCTCATCGGCGAGACCGGCGCCAATATCGACAACATCAGCTTCAAGGCGCATTCGCCGGATTTCCGCGAAATGACCTTCGATCTTGAAGTCGCCGATCTGAAACATCTGAACGGCGTCGTCACGCGGCTGCGCGCGAGCGCTTTGGTGAGCAAGGTCGAAAGGATGATTGGGTGAGGCGTGCGGCTACCGCGTGATAGCCGACGGCGGTTGCTCGTCTTCCTCCATCCCGCGAAGAACCGCCGAAATCGTCATTGTAACGGCTGCGCCTCCGATGAGAGAGGCCGTCCATAGCGCCAAAGTGGCGCCAGATCCGATGATAGCAAGCAAGAAGCTAGTGAATACCAACGCAGAACTCGTCATAATTAACATAAGACGCCGGATAAGGCGCGCCATCGACATGATCAGGATCGGCCGATCAACCGTCGGTTTCCGTTTGAAGGCGGCGCGTAAGACTGGTCCGGCGATAGCGCCGGCAATGATCGTGAAACCAATGCTCATGCCGATGCGGTGCGCGAGCGCCAAATTTCCCCAGATCGATTCTAAGAAGTCGGCTTTCCGCCAGCGCCAACCCCAGCTCTCATTGTCGTTTCCGTAAAACTCCCAGTTTAGATCGTGGTCAGCATTGTCGATCGCCGGGACCACCGCGCCGATGCGGAATGTCGAGGGATCGAGTTCGAGGACAGCGCCTTCAGCGGGATCGAACACGCGACATCGGGTGTTTAGACATGAGAGGGCCATGCTTGGCGACGGCGGGCTGCGCGCGATCATCCGCCCCTCTTCATCCAATGCGAGGACCCGAATAGGGTCTACCCAGAAGATGCCGTCGCCATGCACCAGGCGTAGTTCGCCCGATTTTCCGCTGGGAAGCGTGATTTTTTCCGCTTTCGAGAAATACGGAGAATGAGCCAGCGCCGAATTGGCGCTGGTCACGAAGGCCATCAAGACCGCGACGAAAATAGCGCGCGAAGGCATGAAGCCGAAACTCATAAATTAGGGCCTCGAATATTGCGATGCCGACGAATTGTTGGCAAGGCAATCAGAGCCCTATTTGAGCGGCAGATAGATCTCGGTCAAATGGCGATGTTCGGGCGTATCGTGATCAAGGTTCAGATAGTGAAAATAGACCGGGAAATCCCGTAATTCCTCTCCCGATTGCGGCAGCCAATCCCGATAGAGCGCGTAAACGCTCTCATCGATCCGGTCGCGAGAACCGGCATGGATCGTCATGGCGCAGCGGCCGCCCGGGATCGTCTTCGTGACGACGCCCTGTTCATTGGCGGGAACCGGCGCCGGCGCCGAGCCGCAAATGTCGAAGCGGAACTCCTCGGGCGGCGTCGTGTTGGGGTCGTTATAAGGCACGCCGTAGGTTTCGCATTGCCTGATCGGAGAAAGCCCGGACGATTTTCGCCAGGCGATGAAGCGCTGCACTGAATCGTTGAGCAGCGCCGGCGCGCCGCGATGTTCGAGCGCCGCGACCAATACGGGTTCGACGTCGATGATCTTTACGTCCATGTCTTTCGTCCTTTCACTGGGTGGGAGGCTTATTCGAGATCGCGCGCTCCATGACGTCCAATCCGGCTTCTTGCGAAACGCGCTGGGCGTCTGGCCGAACGCGGCTTTGAAGGCGCGGGAAAAGGATTCTGGATTCTCGAATCCCGAATCCAACGCGACGTCGATGATCGGCGCGGTCGGATTAAACGCCAGTCGATAAGAGGCTCTCTTGAGCCTCATGAATTGGATGTAGCGTGAGAGGCTAATCCCGCAGTTCTGGGAAAATTGCCGATGGAAGTGGAATTTTGAAAAGTTCGCGACGTCGCTCAGCACGTCGATGGTAAGTTCTTCGTCGAGATGCTTGTCGATGTAATCCAGCACGCGATTGATGCGTCGCGCATAGTCAGGTTCCTTTCGTCTTGTCCTGGTCTCCATTTTTGCATCGTAGCAATCGCGACGGCCGGCTTCCTGACTGAAATTGCTCTTTGCGCCGCCGCGCCAGCCGCGCGCCCAATGACAAACCGTCCGCCCGCGCGCTATAGAGCGCAATGACTTCGCCGCCCCTCCGCCTCGGCGTTAACGTCGATCATGTCGCCACCGTCCGCAACGCGCGCGGCGGTCCGCGGCCCGACCCCGTTCGCGCGGCGCTGCTCGCCATCGAGGCCGGCGCCGACGGCGTCACCGCGCATCTGCGGGAAGACCGCCGTCACATCAATGACGCGGACATGGCGCGGCTGAAGGCGGCGATTTCGAAGCCGCTCAATTTCGAGATGGCGGCGACCGAGCAGATGCTCGACATCGCCGTCGCGACGGCGCCGCACGCCGTCTGTCTCGTGCCGGAAAAGCGCACCGAGCGCACGACCGAGGGCGGCCTCGACGTCGTCGGCCAGCACGACTACCTCTTGCCTTACGTCGATCAGCTGACGCGGGAAGGCGTGCGCGTGTCGCTGTTCATCGAGCCGTCGACAGAGGCGATTGACGCCGCCGTTTCGGTCAAGGCGCCGGTCGTCGAGCTCCATACGGGCGCCTGGTGCCACGCCGTCGAGGTCGGGGATATGGGCCGGGCCGAGGCGGAATTCGCGCGGGTCGCCGAAGCCGCCGCCTATGGCGCCGCCCTCGGCCTCGAAATTCACGCCGGCCACGGCCTCGATTATGAAACGGCGCGCCGCGTGAGCGCCTTGCCGCAGATCGTCGAACTCAACATCGGCCATTTTCTCGTCGGCGAGGCGATATTCGTCGGGCTCGCGGAGGCGATCCGGCGGATGCGGGAGGCGATGGAGCAGGGCCGGGCGCAAGCCTTCTAGGGCCAAGGCGCGGCGCGGCCGGCGGAGCGCAAGCGCAGGCGCGGCGTTAGCGTTAATCCCGATCGGGCGGAGACGCGCCGGCTGAGCGCGCTAAGGTGGCGGGCGGTCATCCATTTGACGCCGGCCCGGGGCTATTCTTTGGCTCGGGCGAAGGTTCTCATGGAAGCTTTAGCGTGTTAAGCCGGGCGGCCGGGCGGGCCGACGCCGCCCCAATGCATGAGGAGTGAGTCGGCTTGAGCAGGAACGTTCCGGTGGCTGAAAAACGCGAAGAGGGCGGGGTTCTCGAAACCATCAAGGTCATCCTTCAGGCGCTGGCGATCGCGCTTGTCATTCGCACGCTGCTCTTTCAGCCGTTCAATATTCCTTCGGGCTCGATGATCCCGACGCTGCTGATCGGCGATTACGTTTTCGTGTCGAAATACGCCTATGGCTATTCGAATTACTCGATGCCGTTCGGCCCCGACATCTTCTCCGGCCGCATTCTGGCGTCGCCCCCCAACCGCGGCGACGTCATCGTCTTCAAGCTGCCGCGGGACAATGAGACCGACTATATCAAGCGGGTCATCGGCCTTCCCGGCGACCGCATCCAGGTCATCGACGGCCGGCTCTATATCAACGGCGTCATCGTGCCCCGCACGCCGCTCGAAAAGGAAGTGACGGAGAACCGCGAAGGCCGCGAAGTCCCCGTGACGACGTACCAGGAGACGCTCCCCGGCAACGGCGATCATCCCGCGGTCGAACATACGATCATCGAAATCGAGGGCGATCACGGCATCAACGACAACACCGATCTGTTCGTGGTGCCGCCCGATCACTATTTCATGATGGGTGATAATCGCGACAACTCCACCGATTCGCGCATCGCGCCAGAGCTTGGCGGCGTCGGTTTCGTGCCCTTCGTCAATCTCGTGGGCCGCGCCGAGATCATCTTCTTCTCGGTCAGGAAGGACGAATCGGCGCTCGCCTTCTGGCGCTGGCCTTGGTCCGTGCGTTGGGACCGGCTGTTCCGGCCCGTTCATTGATCGGACGCACAGGCGTGACATGACGCGCAGCCGCGACGCGGGGCTCGCTGATCTACAAGCGCGTATCGGACATGACTTCGCCGATCCGGCGCTGCTCGGCCGCGCGCTGACGCATGTCAGCGCGTCCCCGGCCCGGCGCGATTCTTACGAGCGGCTGGAGTTTTTAGGCGACCGCGTGCTCGGCCTCGCCGTGGCGCACATGCTCTATGACGCCTTTCCAAACGAGAGCGAAGGCGAGCTGTCGCGCCGCCTCGCGGCGCTGGTGCGCAAGGAAACCTGCGCCGAGGTGGCCGAAGTCTGGGGCGTTGGCGCCGCGATGCGGCTCGGCGAGGGCGAGGCCCAGACCGGCGGACGCGGCAAACGCGCCTTGCTCGGCGACATTTGCGAAGCGATCATCGGCGCCGCCTTTCTCGACGGGGGCGCCGCTGCGGCCGAACATATCGTTCGCAAGGCGTTCAGCGACCGTATGGCGGCGAGCGGCCAGGATTTGCGCGACGCGAAGACCGCCTTGCAGGAATGGGCTCAGGCGCGCGGCCTCGCCACGCCCCGCTACCGGCTCGTCGCCCGCAGCGGACCGGACCACGCGCCCTTCTTCGAGGTCGTCGTGGAGGTGCAGGGATTTGCGGCGGCGCCCGGATCGGGCGCCTCGAAACGGGTCGCGGAACAGGCCGCTGCGGCGGCATTTCTGGCCCGCGAGGACGCGGCCACAGGGAAGGGCGATACATGAGCGGCGACGACGAATTGGCGCGAGAAGATACGCGCTGCGGCTTCGCGGCGCTGGTCGGCGCGCCCAACGCCGGCAAGTCGACGCTGCTTAATCAACTTGTCGGCGCCAAGGTCTCGATCGTCTCGCGCAAGGCGCAGACGACGCGGGCGCTTATTCGCGGCATCGCCATCGAGGGCGCGGCGCAGATCATCCTCGTCGACACGCCGGGCATCTTCAAGCCCAAGCGGCGGCTCGATCGCGCCATGGTGGCGAGCGCGCTCTCCGGCGCCGCCGACGCCGACGTGATTGCGCTGCTCATCGACTCCCGCAAGGGGATCGACGAAGAAGTGGACGCGATACTGACGCAGCTTCAGCACGCCAAGGCGCCCAAGCTCCTCGTCCTGAACAAGATCGATCTCATTCCCCGCGAAAGGCTGCTGGCGCTGGCGCAAACGCTCAACGCGCGCGAAAAATTCGACGAAACGTTCATGATCTCGGCGCTGAAAGGCGACGGCGTCGGCGATCTGCGCAAAGCGCTCGCGCAGCGCATGGGGCCATCGCCCTGGCTCTATCCCGAGGATCAGCTCTCGGACGCGCCACTGCGGCTGCTCGCCTCGGAAATCACCCGCGAGCAGATCTATGAGCGGCTGCACGACGAATTGCCTTATCAGTCGACGGTCGAGACCGACTCCTGGACCAATCAGAAGGACGGCTCGGCGCGCATCGAGCAGACGATTTTTGTCGCGCGCGACAGCCAGAAAAAGATCGTCATCGGCGAAGGCGGCCGCACCATCAAGGCCATCGGTCAGGCGGCGCGCCGGGAGATCGCCGAGGCCGCCGAACAGCCGGTGCATCTCTTCCTGTTCGTGAAGGTCCGGGAAAATTGGGCCGACGACCCGGAGCGCTATCGCGAGATGCGCCTCGATTTTCCCAAGGGGAAATAATATCGGCCAAGGTCAGGTGATTCGCGCGGCGCTGGAGAATTGAATGTCGAACGAACGCAAGGCGATGACCGCCTATCGTTTTCTCACCGGGCCCGACGACGCGGCGTTTTGCCATCGCGTCACGGAAGCGTTGAGCCTCGGCTGGCGACTCCACGGATCGCCGTCGCTCACCTTCGACCCGACGCAAAACCGGGTGATTTGCGGCCAGGCTTTGATCAAGGATGTCGAAGGCTTAGATTACAGGCCGGATATGAAGCTTTCCGAAGTGTGAGCCTGATATGGAATGGCGCGACGACGCTCTTATTCTCGGCGCGCGTCGGCATGGCGAAACTTCCGTCATCCTCGAGGTGATGACGCGTGGACACGGCCGCCATCTTGGTCTCGTGCGCGGCGGTCGCTCGCGCCGGCTCCGTCCGATTCTGCAGCCCGGCAATCTCGTCGCGGCGCAGTGGCGGGCGCGTCTTGAGGATCATCTCGGCGCCTTGACGGTCGAGCCGCTCGTCGCCCGCGCCGCCTATTTCCTCGACCGCGCCGCGGCGCTCCATGGCGTCGTCTCGCTCTGCGCGTTGCTGCGTCTGCTGCCGGAGCGCGACCCCCATGAGGAATTGTTCGAAATGGCCGACGCCATTGCGGCGTTGTTCGGCGACATTCGCGGCGCCGAAGGCGCCGCGACGATGTTGGCGCGATTCGAACTTGCGCTGCTCGGCGCGCTCGGCTTCGGGCTCGATCTCAACGCCTGCGCGCTGACCGGCGCGAGGGACGATCTCGCCTATGTGTCGCCGAAATCGGGCCGCGCGGTGAGCCGCGCCGCCGGCGCGCCGTGGCGCGACAAACTCCTGCCCTATCCCGACTTTCTTCAGCATGAGAGCATTGTGGCGGAGCAGGCCGATCTCATCGCCGCGTTCCGATTGACCGGATATTTCCTGACGCGCGACGTGCTCAAGCCGCGCGGCGTCGCGCTGCCGGCGGCGCGCGAACTTTACGTTGGCGCTCTTTTGCGCGTGGTGTGAGAGAGCGAAAAACGCAGCGGCGTAGATGAGTCGTCGGCGGATCGGTTAGCGGCGCTTGTCGCCGCAAATATAACGCGATTCATGGCTGCTGACGCCGTAGCCCTGATCGATGTCGACGAGCACCTCGCGGCAGATCGCCTGCATGTCTTCGTCAGCGTCGCGCGCCTGAAGCGCGCGGTCCCGCGCGGCGACCGTCGGACCGGAGACCGTCGATCTATCCAAGGCGAAGGAGGCGGAGGTGACAAGCAGCGCCGAGATGAGCGCCAAAAACAGTTTCTTCATGGACGCCATGTTTTGAAAGCCGCGGAAAACCGGCGAAAATTCGACCGCGCCGATCCGCGCCATCGCTTGGCAGCCTTCTAAAGGACGAAACGCGTCGCCCGCAAGACCTTATTTGTTACAATGCCGCACAAAACGCAGTCGATACGTCGACGACGTCTTTTCAGAGTTAAAGAGCCGCTTCGAAATCCTTCGCTTGCGCCGACGCCCGCGCGGCCATAGTACCGATCGCAAAGGCAGAATCGGGTTTTTGACATGGCGCAAAAAGGCGGCGCGGGAACGGGAAAAGGCAAGGGCGCAAGCGATGTTAGCGTAATTGCGCCCGTCGATCTGCGCGAGGCGCTCGAGGAGCGCTATCTGCGTTACGCGCTTTCGACCATCACCGGCCGCGCGCTGCCCGACGCCCGCGACGGGCTTAAACCCGTGCACCGACGCATCCTTTACGGGATGCATATTCTTCGCCTCGATCCCGGCGCGCCGTTCAAGAAATGTGCAAAGATCGTCGGCGACGTGATGGGCTCGTTCCACCCGCATGGCGATCAGGCGATCTATGACGCGCTGGTGCGCCTCGCGCAGGATTTCTCCTCTCGCTATCCGCTCGTCGACGGGCAGGGCAATTTCGGCAATGTCGACGGCGATTCGGCGGCCGCCTATCGCTACACCGAGGCGCGCATGACGGCGGTCGCGCGCTCTCTTCTGGAAGGCATCGACGAAGACGCGATCGACTTCATCCCCAACTATTCCGGCGAGGAGAAGGAGCCGGTGGTGCTGCCCGCGGCGCTGCCCAATCTGCTCGCCAATGGCGCGCAGGGGATCGCCGTCGGCATGGCGACGTCCATTCCGCCGCATAATCTCGCCGAGCTGTGCGACGCGGCGCTCTATCTCATCTCCCACCGCAAGGCGACCGCCGAACAGCTGCTGACTTTCGTGCAGGGGCCGGATTTTCCAACGGGCGGCATCATCGTCGACAAGCGCGACGAGATTATCGAGACCTATCGCACCGGGCGCGGCTCGTTTCGTGTGCGCGCGCGCTGGATGAAAGAGGAGCTGCCGCGCGGCGGATGGGTCGCCGTCGTCACGGAAATCCCTTATGGCGTGCAGAAGTCGCGCCTCATCGAACGGCTCGCCGAACTCATCTCCGAGCGCAAACTGCCGCTCGTCGCCGATGTGCGCGATGAATCGGCGGAAGACGTGCGCATCGTCTTCGAGCCGCGCGCGCGCACGGTCGATCCGGCGCTGATGATGGAGACTTTGTTCAAGCTCTCCGAGCTCGAAACGCGTTTTCCGATGAACATGAATGTGCTCGTCGACGGCGTGACGCCACGCGTCGTTTCGCTCGACGAAGCCTTAAGGCAATGGCTCGACCATCGCCGGACCGTGCTGCAGCGCCGCTCGCGCCATCGCCTCGCCGCGATCGTTCGGCGCATCGAGCAATTGGAAGGCATGGTCATCGTCTTCCTCAATCTCGATGAGGTGATCCGCATCATCCGCGAAGAGGACGACGCGAAGGGCGAGCTGAAAAAGACGTTCAAGCTGACCGATTTGCAGGTCGAATACATTCTCGACACGCGGCTGCGCGCTCTGCGCCGGCTCGAAGAAATGGAGCTGAAGAAGGAACTCGGCGAGCTTTCGGCCGAGCGCAAGGACATCGAGGCGCTGCTCGCCGATGAGGACAAGCAGTGGAAGACCATCGCCTGGCAGGTGCGCGAGCTGAAGAAAACCTACGGCCCGCAGACGCCGAAGGGCAAGCGGCGCACGACATTTGAGGACGCGCCAGAGCCGATTGATCTCGACCTCGCCGAGGCGATGATCGAACGCGAGCCGGTGACCATCGTCGTTTCGAAGAAGGGCTGGATTCGCGCGCTGAAGGGTCATGTGCAGGATCTCTCGAGCCTGCAGTTCAAGGGCGACGACGAACTCGGCGCCTCCTTCTTCGCGCAGACGACGTCGAAAATCCTGGCGCTGGCCTCGAACGGCAAGGCCTATACGTTAGACGCGTCGAAACTTCCGGGCGGGCGCGGACATGGCGAGCCGATCCGGCTCTTCGCCGAGATCGAGGAAGGCGCCGACGTCGTCGCCGTTCTGCCGCATGTCGCGGGCGCCGCGCTGCTGCTGGTGACGAATGACGGGCGCGGCTTCGTCGTGAGCGAGGATGATCTCTTGTCGTCGACGCGCAAGGGACGCGCGGCGCTCAACGTCGAGCCGCCCTCTATATTGAAGATCGTGACGCAGGCGGAGGGCGACCACATCGCCATCATCGGCGAGAATAGAAAGCTCCTGGTGTTTCCCTTGATCGAAGCGCCGCGCATGGCGCGCGGCAAGGGCGTGCGCATGCAGCGCTACAAGGACGGCGGCGTCGCGGACGCGAAGGTTTTCGCGCTGAAGGACGGCCTCACATGGACGGACGCCTCGAACCGCGTGTTCACGATCGACAAGGCGGAACTCAAGGACTGGATCGGCCATCGTGCCGAAGCGGGACGACTGCCGCCGAGAGGGTTTCCGAGGAATAATCGGTTTGGGTGATCCCTCGTCTAGCTCGCCTTCTCTTCGACAGGCCGCAGCACGGATATGAGCCCCGCGACGGCGGCCATGCAGGCGAGCATCACCAGCCCGATGTCGACGGCGTAGAGCGTCGTGGAGCCCGGGAACGACTTCCAGTCTCCGTAGGAACCGGTCACAAGCTGGATACCCCAGGACAATGTCGAGGAAGCGCTCGCAACGCCGATGCTCGTGCCCAGGACGCGCATGAGATTCAGCATCGCGCCTGCCTGTCCCGCAAGATGTTTCGGGGCTGCATTGATCGTGGCGTGATTGTTGGGCGCGATGAAAACGCCCAGGCCCGCGCCGAACAAGGCGAACGCGACAGCGTCGGGAGTGCGGCTCGCGCTCTGGCTCACGATCGCGAAACCCAGAACCGCCAGAGCGACGCAGCAGAGCGTCATGCCGGCGCCGCTGAGCATGCGCGCGCCCAGCCGATCACTGAGCGAGCCGCCGAATGGAGCGGTCACGCCGAGGGCGACGGGAATGATCGCCAACCTCAGGCCGGCCGCCAGCGGGCTATCCCCATATCCATGCTCCAGCGCAAACGATATGAGAAAAAACATCCCGTAAAGCATTGCGTAGCCGAGAAGGACGGCGATCGCGCCAAAGGAAAATCCCTTGCTCTGGAATAGCCGGAGGTCGACAAGCGGCGAGGGAGAGCCGCGCTCCTGTCGCACGAGAAGCGCCATCAGCACGACGGACAGCGCGATAAGAAAGAGGGTCGCGGGGGAGGCGGCGCCCCATGCCGAGACCTGATTGAGAACGAGCACGAGACAGATCAGGGCAGGGCCCAGAAGCAAGGCGCCGCGCCAATCGAACGTCGCTCTTTCGTTGAGGACTTTCGTCTGGGGAAGCGCAAGCCATCCGATCGCCGCAGCGATAATGCCAATAGGAACGCAAACCCAGAACAGCCAGCGCCACCCCAGCGAAGCGAGAAGCAAACCGCCGACCGCCGGCCCGGCGCTCATTCCGACCGCCTGGGCGGCGGCAAAGAACCCCAACGCCCGGCCCTGCTGGTCCTTGCCAACCGAGCTAACCAGTATTGCGATGCTGTTTGCGCCCAGCAAGGAGCCGCCGACGCCCTGAAGAACGCGGAACAGGATCAGCCAATCGATGTCCGAGGCGAGACCGCACAACGAACTCGCAAACACGAACAGTAAATATCCGATGAGGTAAAGCGACTTCCTGCCGAACATGTCGCAGAGCCGTCCGAAGATCGGCAGGCATGAGGCGAATGACACAAGATACGCCAAAGCCACCCAGCTCACCGTCTCCAGCGAGGCGTCAAAGGTCTTGCCGAGCGTGGGCAAAGCCAGTTGAACCACGCTCGCATCGAATTGACCGAGAAACGCGCCGATGGAGACCAAGGCGACGACCAGCCAGGGATTTAACGCCCGCGCTTCCACCGAATCCGCGGGCGGCGTTTCTCCACTGGAGCTCCCGCGTGGTCGCACCCGCTCCACATTTTTCTCAAGGTCGCAGGTCATTCCGCGCTTCACGTCCCGGACCGGCCAAGCCCGGTCCGCATCGAGGATTTGCCTGTCGATCGCATTTGGCAAGGGGGCCTCTTGCGCGAAGAGGCGTCCAGTTTGCCCGATTTTCCTTTGGCGGAATGCCGGCCTGCCGAGGCCTTACTTCACCCGCGGCGCGGGACCTTCACCCTCGCGGCGCTGATAGTGGACAGGCCTACTGTGGTTTCGAAAAATCCGGGATCTTGAATCCCAGCTTGCCCTGGCGCCAGAGCGTGAAGGCGACGCCGCCGGCGACGAGGACGAAAACGCCGAAGGCGATGTAGAGATAAAATTCCTCTTCCGTCATCAGGCCGACCGAGAACGGATGCCGTCCCTCAAAGCTCTTGGCGCCGTCGTCGCTCGTGAGCTTGGCGTAGAGCACGTATTCGCCGGGCTCTTTAAAATTCTGGTCGAAATTCACCATGCCGTTGCGAAACTTCTGCACCGGCAGGCGGCCGACGATATCGGCTTCCGGGTCGGCGTCGCCGTTCGGCCCCTTGCCGCGCAGGATGCGGATGTCCCAATTCATGTCGCGCAATTCATTGTCGGCGGCGTCGAGCACGATGACGCTGGGGCCGACGTCGGGCAGCGCGATGCACTCCCGGTCGACATTCTTCTTGGGCTGCATGGCGACGAATTTCATCGACTTGCCGCCAAGATCGATCGGGCATTCCGGGTCGTAATAATGCCAGCCGGCGCCCAACGCGGCGCGTGAAGATAGCAACGACGCCGCGACAAAAACGAGCGCAAAGCCCAGGAGAATTTTGCTCAAGGTCAACTCCGCCTTCACATGCCGGCGTCGAGATAGGCCAGCATCTGATCCATGGCAAGCGCCGGCTCAGCGCAGCGCGCCTCGCCGACGATCCGGGCCGGCACGCCAGCGACGGTCTTGTTGGCGGGAACCGGGTCGAGCACCACGGAACCCGCGGCGATCATGGCGCAGCGGCCGATCTCAATATTGCCGAGGACCTTCGCGCCGGCGCCGATCAGCACGCCGCGCCTGACCTTGGGATGGCGGTCGCCGCGCGCCTTGCCGGTGCCCCCGAGCGTCACGCCATGCAGCATCGACACTTCGTCTTCGACGACGCTGGTCGCGCCAATGACGAGGCCGGTCGCGTGATCGATGAAAATGCTCTTGCCGATCACGGCGGCGGGGTGGATGTCGACCTGGAAGGTCTGCGACGACAGGCTCTGCAGGATGAGGGCGAAGTCGCTGCGGCCGTTCTTCCACAGCCAATGCGCCAGACGATAGGTCTGCAGCGCATGGAAGCCTTTGAAATACAGCGCCGGCTCGATCAGCCTCGTGCAGGCGGGATCGCGCTCAAGCACGGCGAGCAGGTCGGCGCGGAACGCCTCGACCAATCCCGGTTCGCGCGCGGCGCATTCTTCGAACGCCTGGCGGATCGCGATATAGGGCGCCTCCGGCCGGTCGAGGCGCTGCGCCACCCGATGCGCGACGACGCCCAAGACGCCGTTCTGCGACAGGATCGCCGGATGCAGGAAGCCGCCGAGCTCCGGTTCGCGCCGCAGCACGTCCTCCGCCTCCGCGCGCAGCCGCGCGAACAGAGGGTCATTTTGGGCGAAGTCGATGATCTTCGCGCCAAGTTCGCGCGTTTCGGCGCCCATCCGCCCCTCCTTGGTCAGGCAATGATATAGCGGAGCGCTGGGACAATAGCACGGGCGCCCGCCCGCGAGCGTTAAGGCCGCGTATCCAGGAACTCCAGCACCGCCTGCTTATAGATCCTGTCGCCGACGGCCCGGTTGTGGTCGCGGCCGGGAATATCGACCACGCGGGCATTGGGGAAGAACTCGGCCAGCGGGAGCGGGTCGCCGGCGACGTCGTCGCGCGTGCCGACGCAGATCAGCACCGGCGCGGTGATGCGCGCGAGCGACTCTGGCTCGACGGACTTGCGGGCGCCGCGCACGCAGGCGGCGAGGGCGGCGAGGTCGCTGCGGGTGGATTCGGCGAAGCCGCGGAAGATTTTGAGAGTCGAATCGTCGATGTCCTCGATGCGCTCAATCTCCATGGCTTCGGCGAGGCCACGCGGCAGGCCGGAGTTCTCGATGAGATTTTCGCCGATGCCGCCGAGGATCAAGGAGCGCACGCGCTCGGGCGCCGTCAGCGCCAGCACCGTGCCGATGCGTCCGCCGAGCGAATAGCCCATGACGTCGGCGCGCGGGATCGACAGATGGTCGAGCAGATGCACGATGTCGGCGGCCATCAGGTCGAGACTATATTGCGCCGGATCGTACAGCTTGGCGGAGCGACCATGGCCGCGATTGTCGAAGACAATGACGCGGCGGCCGTCTTCAGTCAGCGTCTTGACCCATTGCGTGAACAGCCAGTTCACGGCATGGGTCGAGGCGAAGCCATGCACGAGGACGATCGGTTCGCCGCGATCTTCCGTTAAAGGCTCGAAATCCACATAGGCTATCTCGACGCCATCCGACAGGAACGTTTCCATTATAAATCCCACTTAGAGCCTTTTATCTAAATGCTTGCGACGTCGACGCAAGGCTGCGCGCGGCGAAAGTAAATGCGCTCTTGCCATTCGCGTCGCTTGCCGGTAAACGAGCCGGCACGTCGCCATAGCCCGTTTCACGCATCGGGGCTATGGCGAAGCAGGCGCCCGTAGCTCAGCTGGATAGAGCACCAGACTACGAATCTGGGGGTCAGAGGTTCGAATCCTTTCGGGCGCGCCATCCTATCAAAGCTCACACGCCAAAAAGGCTGACGAGCTACTAGCCCTTCCCCCGCGCGGGTCTCCCAAAAGTTGATGGCGAAAGACGTCCTGAGCGCTCGCGATTACAAAAACGCGCGGTCATAGCGAAACGCGGGAGCCGCATCACCCGGGTCGCAGATCACGCTTCGGATTCTCGTGACTGGATGGTGGCGCGACACAAACCGAGACGCGCCGCTTTCATGTCGCTCCCTTCCAAGCCCTGCATTGAGGGGCGCCGGTCTGAGCCAATTTCAACGATTGCTCCCGCGCGTCTGGCCGCCGTCCTCATCGATTCGACAACGGCTCACCGCCATCGCTGGCCTTGTCTGAACGGTAGAGAGGTCCATATTTTCTGCAGGGCCGGCCGCCATTTGGGCAAAGTCGACTTGGTGGAGACGCCACAATGATCGAAACATTGATAGGACTCATCTTTCTCGTCATCATCATCGGGGTTTTTTGGTGGGCAGCGACGACCTTGCTCCGCGTCATTCCTCTCGCGGAGCCATTTCGAACAGTTGTTCACGTGCTCGTCGTTTTGGTCGGGGTGTTCATCGTTCTTTATGTGGCGCAGATGTTCCTGTCGGCAGCTGGCATCAAAGTCCCATGGCCCAAGATTGGCGAAACGAAGTCAATACACTTGGTCATGCCGGCCTGAGTGATCCGCACAGTGAATGGACTCGCGCAGCTGCACCGCTCAGGTGCTGCTGACGAGTCTTCAACGCGTGCGGCCATCGTTCTGAAAATTCCCCGCAACGATCTTTCCCTGTCGGCGCAATTTTGAACTCCTCGAGCACACGCCTCGCGGTTTCCGCGCGTCTCCAGGGCAGTTGTTGTCGGGAATACTTCGCATGCGATGAGCGCTGAAGGCTTAGGTTGCTCGCCAAGAATCCAGCGACAGGTTGGTCACGTAATTCATCGACTTCTTTTTTGTCCGACGGCGACTCCCATATGATGTGCCTATCTCGGCGTGGTCATTTGCGAACAAGCCAAAGCCGTAGCCATCGCACTGAAGGGAATGTACATCATGGATACGCAGACGCTCCTCATCATTATTATTGTTCTTCTCATCCTTGGCGGCGGTTGGTACGGCCGAGGACGCTGGTTTTAGTCGATAGGCCGACACGGGCCGCATGTTTGAATAACGCGGCTCTTGGCATGCTGTCTTACGGCGAGGTTACCCTGGTTTTAGGGCGACTCTGTCTCCGATCGCGCGCGCCTCGGTATCGGTCCTAGAGGCGCGCTAGCTCAACCTTGACTTGCTTGCCGGTAAGCGCCCGGTAGGCAATACACGCTCCCAGGCGCGCCGCGTCTTCCTCCTCAGACACGCTTGCGCCGGCGCGAGGGCGGCGTTATGAAGGCGCCGTTCATCCAAAGCGACTTACGTCGACTCGTATCGGCGACTGAGCGCGACAGGAGCGTACTATGGTAGCGGTTACATTCCCCGACGGGGCGTCCCGTCAGTTCGAGCCCGGCGTTTCGGGCGTCGACATCGCCAAGAGCATCTCTCCCTCTCTCGCCAAGCGCAGCGTCGCCATGACGCTCGACGGCGCGCTCGTCGATCTGACAAGACCGATCGAGCGCGACGCGAAGATCGAGTTCGTCACGCGCGAAGATCCGCGCGCGCTGGAGCTCATCCGCCACGACGCGGCGCATGTGCTGGCCGAGGCGGTGCAGGAGCTCTATCCCGGCACGCAGGTGACGATCGGCCCGGTCATCGAGAACGGCTTCTATTACGATTTCTTCCGCGCCGAGCCCTTCACGCTCGAAGACCTGCCGGCGATCGAAAAGAAGATGCGCGAGATCGTCGCGCGCGACGCCAAGATCACGCGCGAAGTGTGGGATCGCGACGACGCCAAGCAATGGTTTCTGACCAAGGGCGAGATTTTCAAGGGCGAACTCATCGACTCGATCAAGTCCGATGAACCCTTGAGCGTCTATCGGCAGGGCCAGTGGCTCGACCTCTGTCGCGGCCCGCACATGCCCTCCGTCGGCAAGGTCGGCACGGCTTTCAAGCTGATGAAGGTCGCGGGCGCCTATTGGCGTGGCGATTCGACGAAGCCGATGCTGTCGCGCATCTACGGCACGGCCTGGACGACGCAGGAGGAACTCGACGCCTATCTGCACCGGCTGGAGGAAGCCGAACGGCGCGATCACCGCCGCTTAGGCCGCGAGATGGACCTCTTCCATTTTCAGGAGGAAGGCCCTGGCGCGATCTTCTGGCACCCGAAGGGCTGGGCGCTGTTCCAGAACGTCATCTCCTACATGCGCCGTCGCTTGAAGGCCGACTACCAGGAAGTCAACGCGCCGCTGCTCCTCGACAAGTCGCTGTGGGAGACGTCCGGCCACTGGGAATGGTTTCGCGAGAACATGTTCGTCTCACAGCCCGCGCGCGAGCAGACGGACGAAGATCGGCTGTACGCCATTAAGCCGATGAATTGTCCCGGCCATATCCAGATCTTCAAACACGGCCTCAAGTCCTACCGCGATCTGCCGCTGCGCATGGCGGAGTTCGGCGTCGTGCATCGCTATGAGCCCTCCGGCGCGCTGCATGGCCTGCTGCGCGTGCGCGCCTTCACGCAGGACGACGCGCATGTCTTCTGCACCGAAGCGCAGATGGCCGAAGAATGCCTCAAGATCAACGATCTCATTCTGTCGACCTACGCCGATTTCGGCTTCGAGGAAGTGGTCGTGAAGCTCTCGACGCGTCCCGAGAACCGCGTCGGCTCCGACGAGGCCTGGGACGAAGCCGAGGCGATCATGACGCGGGTCTTGCGCGAAATCGAAGCGCGCTCGGGCGGACGCATCAAGACGGGCATTAATCCGGGCGAGGGCGCGTTCTACGGGCCCAAGTTCGAATATACGCTGCGCGATGCGATCGGCCGCGAGTGGCAATGCGGCACGACGCAGGTCGACTTCAACCTGCCGTCGCGCTTTGGCGCCTATTACATCGGGCCGGACAGCGAGAAGAAGACGCCGGTGATGATCCATCGCGCGATCTTCGGCTCGCTCGAACGCTTCACCGGCATTCTAATCGAGCATTTCGCCGGACATCTGCCGTTGTGGCTGTCGCCGCTGCAGATCGTCATCTGCACGATCACGCAGGACGCCGACGACTACGCCTATGAGGTCGCCGCCGCGGCGCGAAAGCTCGGGCTTGTCGTCGAGGTCGACGCGCGCAACGAGAAGATCACCTACAAGGTGCGCGAACATTCGCTCGTGAAGGTTCCCGTGCTGCTCGTCGCCGGCAAGAAGGAGGCGGCCGAACGGACGATCTCCATGCGCCGGCTCGGCTCGCAGGCGCAGACGCAGCTGCCGCTCGACGAGGCGTTGAAGTTGTTGTCCGATGAGGCGACGCCGCCGGATCTGCGGGGTTAGGCCGGATATAGGGTAGGGGCGGCCAAGAGTTTCCTCATCCTGAGGAGCGCGCAACGCGCGCGTCTCGAAGGACGAGGAAACTCGATAAACATATTGCCTCTCCTCACCCTCGTGCTTCGAGACGGCTCCTTCGGAGCCTCCTCAGCATGAGGGTGAGGAGAGGGCTTGACCCCGTGTTCGATTTCTTCCAATCTTGCGAAGAAATCGAATCGCGGAGCGTTTCTTGTCCAAAATCCCTGAGTTGACGACCGCCGAGCAGCAGACGCTGCTTGCCATCATGATTCAGCATCCTAACGCCTATGGCGTTTCGATCCGCGATGAAATCAAGAAGCGCACGGATCGCGAATATTCCTTCGGCTCGATTTACGCTGTGCTGGAGCGGCTCGAAGACCGGGGACTGATTTCTTCCCGTGAAGGCGAGGCGACGGCGGCGCGCGGCGGGCGGAAGAAGCAGCATTTCATCATCACTGCGCTAGGACAGTCCGCTTTACAGGCGTCCCTGCGTGCAGTTGATGCAATGCGCGACGGCGTCGAGATTGAAGGGGCCTGGGCCTATGCTTGACAGGATTATCTTCATCATGCGCCGCGTTCCAGTGGCGGTTGAGACGGTTGCGATTACGAGACATCTGTCCCCGCGGCTTTGGAGATTTGTGTTTTCCCTATTTGTCTACGCTGTTGGCATTTTTGGATGTCGGGCCTTCGGGTTGAGCACTCTGGCTTCATCGTCTATTGCAGTGGGGATCACATGGGCATGCCCAATACCTAGTTTTCAGAAGATCGCAGCCGTCTTTCAGTGCCCTACTGATTTGGCGAGCGATAGCCGGGTGGAGATTCTCAATCCGCCAGTTCTTGCTGAATTTCTTGTTGGCCTTTTCGCGACGCCAAAATATCGCACTAGCTTCTTGCAGTGCTTGGACGAGGATTTTCGTAGTGACATAAACGCTGGCATGCCGCTTTCCCGTGCCCGGTGGCGTTATCGGGCGGCCGCGCTGAACTCCATCGGCCCTCAGTTTTGCGTATGGATCAAACGTATTGGCGTCATCGGCATTGTCGCCGATTATGTTCGTGGAAAGTTCGGCGGTGCATAGCTACAGCGCACATACCTCCCCCCTTGCGGGGAGGTCGCTCGCCGAAGGCGAGCGGGTGGGGCGTTATGGCCCTTTAAACCCCACCCGGTTCGCTTCGCGAACCACCTTCGCCGTAAAGGGAGGGATTGGGCGCGCTAGTTTGTAGAAACTGCGTTATCGGGCAGCCGCGCTGAACTCCATCGGCCCTCAGTTTCGCATGGATCAAACGCATTGGCGTAATCGGCATCCTTGCCGATTACGTTCGCGGCAAACTCGGGGGCGCCTAAAACGACAAAAGCCCCGCCGCAAGGCGACGGGGCCAAATGTCAACACAGAAGGCGAAGCTTTAAGCGCTCGCGGCCGCCTGCTTCTTCTCGATTTCGCGCTTGAGCGTTCGGGCGTTCTGCGACAGCTCTTCGGTCTTCGCCTTCGCGAGGAAAGCGTCAAGCCCGCCGCGATGCTCCACCGACCGCAGCGCCGCCGCGGAGATGCGCAGCCGCACCGAACGCGCCAGCGCTTCTGAGGCGAGCGTCACATTGACGAGATTGGGCAGAAAGCGGGTCTTCGTCTTCCGATTGGAATGGCTGACGAGATTGCCGGACTGCACGCCCTTTCCGGTCAGCTCGCAACGGCGGGACATAATGGTTCCTTTCGCTCTATTCTTCCATGCATGGACCGCGGCGTCAGTCGCCCGCGATCGCCAGCAGAGGGTGAAAAAGACAGCGAGGCGCGACGCCGATTGCGCCGAGCCTCGATTGCGGGGCTTATAGAGGCAAAGCGCGGCCGCCGTCAACAACAGCCGCCGCCATGGGGCCGCACGCTGCGGCGCACACGCCTCTAGACATCGGCTTCGTTCTGGGTTCTAAGCCTCCCACCGCTCCGGGCGAGCCGAGGCGCGCGCCCGCGCGCCGTTCGTTTTGCCGGAATCATTGAGAGATCGAGGGGCTGGAGACTGTCTCCCGCCGCGCGTCGCCTATGGCCGCGTAAGACGCGAAAATCGAGGGAAAGGTTGGGGAGATTCAATGGCCAAAGCGATTCTGCACATGCTCAGCACGTTGAAGCATATGAGCCCCTTCGATGTGAACATGGCCCTCGACGCCGGCTATGACGCGGCGATTCCTTACACCAATGTCACGCTCGACGAAGTCACCGCGCTCGTGCAGGACGCGATGTTCTCGCGCGCGCCTTCGGCGGCGCTGCGCACCGGCATCTTTTTCGCCGGCCGCGACGCCGTGCTCGCGCTCGACATGATGGACACGGCAAAGAAAGCGCTGCTCAAGCCCTTCGAAGTGTCGCTCTTCGCCGATCCCTACGGCTCCTTCACCACCGCCGGCGCGATGGTCGCCTGCGTCGAAAAAATCCTGCGGGAAAAGAAACAGCGCGAGCTCAAGGGCGCGAAAGTCGTCATCTACGGGGCGACGGGCGTTGTTGGCTATTCCGCCGCCGTCATCTCGGCGCTCGAGGGCGCTGAAGTCACCGTCGTCGGCTATAGCGGCCTTGAGCGTGTCGCCAAGCTCGCCGACGAAATGTGCAAGCGTTTTAACATCAAGGTGGCGCCTGCCGACGGCTCCACTCCAGAACAAGTTCGGGAATTGCTGCGCCAGCATGAAATCGCGCTGTGCGCGGCGCGCGCCGGCGTCCAGGTGCTGTCGAAGGACGATCTCGCCGCCGCCAAGGATCTCCTGATCGCCGCCGACGTCAACGCCGTGCCGCCTCTGGGCGTTGAAGGCTGCGGTTTGCACGACAATGGCGTCGTGGTTTCGCCTCATGGCGCGCTGGGCATCGGCGCGCTGGCGATCGGCAACGTCAAATACGGCACGGAATCCGGCCTCTTCAAGAAGATGGCGACGTCCGACGAGCCGCTTTGCCTCGACTTCCGTCACGCTTTCGCATTGGCCCGCGAACTCGTGTGACGTCTCGCGCGCTTGCCAGGTCTCGCGCCTTGGCAAGAACGCGTGAAAATGGTTGAGTCCGCGCCGCGAGCGTGGGCTCTTATCGCCGCGCGCCCCGCGTGCGGCTCGTTTAGGGCGCCTGTGAATCCGGCGCCAGAATTCTGGGAGAAAAACATGGCTTTGATCAACAAAATGCTGGTCGGCGAGTCGCTGGTCGGCGACGGCAATGAAGTTGCGCATATCGACTTGATCATGGGGCCGCGCGGCTCGGCGGCGGAGCTCGCTTTCGCCAATGCGCTCGTCAACAACAAGGACGGCTTCACGACGTTGCTCGCCGTCGTCGCCCCGAACCTGCTGTGCAAGCCCAACACGATCCTCTTCAACAAGGTGACGATCAAGGGCGCCAAGCAGGCCGTTCAGATGTTCGGCCCGGCGCAGCATGGCGTCGCCAAGGCCGTTGCGGATTCGGTCGCCGAGGGCGTGATCCCGATGGATGAGGCCGACGACATCTTCATTGCGGTCGGCGTGTTCATTCACTGGGACGCTTCGGACGACAAGAAGATCCAGGACTACAATTACACCGCGACGAAGGAAGCCATCGCGCGCGCCGTCAAGGGCGAGCCGAAGGCTTCGGAAGTCGTCGCCAAGCGCAACGAAGCCAAGCACCCCTTCGCGCCGAACTGAACCGCGCGAACGTCTTCAGTATCGAAGGGGAGCCGCGCGGCTCCCCTTTTTTCTTTTGGGAGAGGCGGATGGCGGCGGTCATCGGCTGGGATATTGGCGGCGCCCATATCAAGGCGGCGCGCGCGGACGATGGCCGCCTGACGGCGGTCGTTCAGATCGCCTGCGCCCCGCATGAAGGCGTCGCCAGCCTGGAGCAGGCGCTCCGCGACGCGCGCGCAGCGCTCGGCGGGGCCGAGCGTCATCGCCTGACAATGACGGCGGAGCTCTCCGACGCCTTCGAAAGTCGGTCGCGCGGCGTCCTTACGGTGGCCGCCATCGCCGCGCGTGAGATCGGCGTTCCTGACATTCTTTTTTACGCCGGCGAACGAGGTTTCCTGACGCGCGACGAGGTGGACGCCCATGTCGACGCCGTCGCTTCGGCGAATTGGCGCGCCTCGGCTGAATTCGTCGCGCGCCATTGCGCCGAGGCGCTTTTCATCGACATTGGATCGACGACGACGGACCTTGCGCCGATCTGCGCCGGACGTGTCGCGGCGCTTGGATCGAGCGACGCCGAGCGCCTCGCTTGTGGCGAACTCGTCTATGCCGGATTTTCGCGCGGCGCGCCTCACGCCTATGCGGCGCATGCGCCGATCGCCGGACGGTGGACGCCGCTCGTCAACGAGGCTTTTGCGTCGATGGCCGACGTGCGGCGCGTGCTCGCTGATCTCCCCGAAGGCGAAACCGACGCCGATCTTTCGCCGACGGCGGACGGGCGCCCGAAGACGGCGGCGGCGTCGCGCGCGCGGCTGGCGCGTCTTGCCGGGCGTGACGCCGCCGAATTGAGCGATGCGCAATGGCGCGCCTTCGCGCTGTATCTTGCGCGCGCGCAATTGCGCGCCATCGAAGATCAGATGGCGTTGCTCCAATCGCGTGACGCGATTGCGTATGACGCGCCGATAGTGGGCGCTGGCGTTGGCCGCAAACTCGCTGCGCGTCTGGCGCATGCGCAAGGCCGAACATTCATCGATTTCGCCGATCTGATCGCAGCGCCGACGGATATGGCCGCAAGGGCGGCGAATTGCGCGCCGGCTTCGGCGCTGGCGTTGCTCGATCTGCCGTAAAGCCCCTACTGCGCCGCTGCTTTGGCGTGCTGATGCGCGTCGATCTTCGCCTTCACCATGTCCCAGGCTTCGCGCTCGGCCTCGCCGGCGGTTTTGTCGATGGCGATCTGCAGATAGGCGAGTTCGCTCTCGATCTTTTCGCGTGGCAGCATGTCGAGCCGCGTCGCGAGAATCGCTGCTTCCAGCACGGCGGCGCGCGCCCGGTTCATGCCGAGAAAGGCGCGATGCGATTCAATCCGCCTCACTCTGCAGAAGAAGCGCGGCCGCGAGTCGTGCTCCTCGACGCGCGCGACGATGAGTTCGGCGTGCGCCAGCGCGGCGGAAAGGCGCGGCGCGGGCCAGTCTTCAATGTCGGTGAGCGGCCAGTTGCGTTGGCCGGCGACGAGTCCGGCAAAAATCCGCGCATCGTCGGTAAAGCTCGCCGTCGCTTTGGGATTATGCGTGAGATTGAACAGAGTTGAGGAGGGGCGAAACGGCGCCGCGATCCAGTAACCTTGTTCCTCGATCAGTCCGAGCGGCGCGATATGCGGTCGACCTTCGGGCGACAGCGTCGTGACGACGCATTCATGTATCAGAGGCATCTTTCGCAGGTCCTTCGCCCGCTTTGCGCATGGTGTGACCCATTTCCTTGAAGCGCGTCGCGTCCTCTTCGTTGACGTCCGTCGCGACTCCGAAGTCGAGCGGCTCGTCTTGACGATAGCGCTTGCCGAGCTTGTAGGCGATCTCGGCTTTCATTAATTCCGCGCCAAGGTAAAAAGCGTGGGCGCCGTCATGCTCAACGGCAAGATGCGGGAAGAGCGCCATCGCGTCTGCCGCGACATGGTGGAATCCTTTGGCGTAGATGTGCACGCCGTCCTGCGTCACATCTATGCGGAAATTAGCATCGCGCAGTTCGCGTGCAAGCGCGGCAATCTCTTCCGGCGTTGCAGCATAGGGTTTGCGGTCGTGGATCTGCAGCAGGGCGTCGCTATAGCCCTTTGGCAGAGCGCGGTCGGTGCGCGCCGCAAACATCAAACGTCTTGCGGCGTCGTGCTCCTGCAGCGTTCGCCGCGTATGAGGGGACACCTGCACCGTGAGCAGGTGCCGGATATCGAGTTCGGAACATATGCCGAGCATCGCCGCGGTGACGCCGGCGGAGTCGGCGTCGGTAAGCTCCGTGAGATTGCCCGTTCCCATCATGATCTCGGCCTCAGGCTCGCGGGCGCGCAATTCGACGTAGCGGGCGATCGAGGCGGCGAGGCCGAAGTGAATCGGATCGAGAATCGGATCGAGAATGGCGCTGATTCCGCGCTCGCGCGCGCGGCGTGCGGCGCGCTGCAGCGAGTCGAGATCGCCGTGCGGCCGCGGCGTCAGAATCGGAATAATGGGTGAATTGTCGGGAAGGATCGACAGCGTTTCTTCGTCCAAACTCAAGAGGTGATCGACGCCGGCCTTCGCCGCGCGTTCAAGCTCGGCGACGTTGGCCGAGTCGACGCTCAGCTTCAGGCCATGGACCTTGAGCGCCGCGATCGTTTCCTCGAGATGATCGAAAGGCGTATCCGGCAGACAGCCGAGATCGATGACGTCGGCGCCGCCGGCGGCGAGTTCGCGCGCCTTGACCGAAATATCCGCGACGCTCATCTTTGACGCGTCGACGATCTCGGCGAAAATCTGCATGTCGTAGCGCGAGAGATCCGGCGCCGCGCCGCCGCGCCCGAGATAGGCGGGAAGATCGGCGATCTCCTCCGGCCCGCGTTCAAAGACGACGCCAAAATCGTCGGTCAGCACGGCGAGATCGGCGCGACAGCGCCCGGGCAAGATGACACGGTCAGCCTGCACGGGTCGCGGCAGGCGACGCCGAATGATCTCCTGGGTCATCAGCGCCGCGACCTTCACGCCAATGTCGTGGATACGCCATTCCTGCGCCGCTTCGCCGAAGCTCGCGACCAAGCGCTCCAATCGCGGCAGTGCAAGATGGCCGGTGAGGAACAGCAGGCGCTCGCTCATGCGGAGCTTTCGTTAAGGTTGCGGCTCGACTTCGCGTCGGCGGCGCTCCACCGCCTCCTGCAGCGCCGCGAGGCTTTCGACGACCTGCGTCGCTTCGAAGGATTTAAGCGCGTCGGTGTTCTGCAAATCAATGCGGCGCGGATAGACCATCACCATGCCCTTGGGCGCGCGCGTCTCGAGTTCGGGCGCGGTGTCGCAGGCGAAAACGATCGTCGGCACGCGGCATTTGCCGGCCTGCGCGAAGACATTCGTCGCAAGGTTGTCGGAAATGCCGGCGACGCATTTCGCGACGGTGTTCGAGGTCGCCGGCGCGAGAACCAGTGTGTGATAAAAGTTGTAGTAAAAATTTCCGACCGGGGCGGCGCTCGCGGTGGTGTCCTTAAAGATGCGAACCGTCTCCGGCAGATCGAGATCGTGCTTATACATGCGCACGACTTCCGCCGCCGCCTTGCTGACGAAAAGATCGACGTGGTCGAGCGAGCGGATCATCTCGAGACATTCGGTGAAGAAATGCCCAGATCCGGTGAGCGCCCAACCCCAGCGCGGCGTGACTACTTTCTTTTTGGTCATCAGGCGAACTTCCGCGTTGGAAAATTTGCGATGGCTGCGCCCGGCGGGACGCCGTCGGCAAGAAGCGTGGCGGCGTGCGGGAGAGACGAGGGGCCTGCGATAAAGAGCGGCGTCCCATCGAGATAATCCGGAAGCGCCGGATCGACAACGCCCTTGCGCATAATCTCGGTCATTGAGGCGCCATCGCTGACATCCACGCTTTTGATAAGCGTCAGCGCGCAGGTGCCGATTTTTTTGGCAAGCCAGGCGGCGAGACTGTCGGAGGTGACGTCCCAGGAAGGCGCGATGTCGTCGGCCGCGGCGACCATGGCGCTCGGCCGCCAAAGCGCGATTCGTCCTCGCGCCTGCGCCGCTGCGATCGCGTCACGAGAGGCCGCGAGCTCCAGCGAATCGTCACGGTTCGCGAGCGCCAGCGCATATTGCTCCATCGCCAGAATCGCCATGGCGTGTGCGGTCGCATCGTCGTAGCGCATCGTCGGCTGCGCGGCGCGCACCGTGTCGGCGAAGGGTCCGCCGCCGGGAACGATCGTCAGCGGCCGCGGATAGCGCTTCAGCGCCGCAAGCCAATCGGCGAGCGCCGGGGAAGCGTGCAGGCTCCCGCCGAGTTTAACGACGAGGGGCGCGTTACTTGACGGCATCGATGCGCATCGGCGCCGGCTGCAGGCGACGCGCGTCCTCATGGGCGCGCGCGCGGCGGATTTTCACGCCGACGGCGCCCGGCGCGACATCGAGCTTTTCAACCTGCACGGTCACAGTGCGCACGCGTTCATGCAGCAGAACGCTTTCGGCGAGGCGCTCGGCGATCGTTTCGACCAGCTCGATATGGCCGCCGGCGAGAATCATTTTGATCGCGTCCATGATCACGTCATAGGAGAAGATCGAGCGCATGTCGTCGGAGCCGTTTATGCGGGTCACTTCCGCTTCGACGTTGAAACGCACACGCTGCGTATGGCCGTGTTCGTGGGCGTAGGCGCCGATCTCGACGGGCGCGACATAATCCTTGAGAAACACGCAATCGGTGTCGTTCGCGCCCGCAGGCTCGATATAGCCGCGGCCGAGGAACGACAAATGGGCGAAAAAATCGGCGTGCGCGCCTCGGGTCGATGGGATCAGATCGCGGATCAGCGTCGTGGCGTGGGCGTCGATGGCGGCGCGCCGCTCGCCATGCGCACAGAGCGCGCCGCGAAAGCCAAGCACGTCGGCGCCCGTGACAAGCAGGCGCGGCACGTCCGGAGACTCCAATGCGCCGGCGAGCCCGGAGGCGAGCCCGAGCGCGCGGCAGCGCGCCACGAATTCGGACAGCGCGCCGACGCTCATATAGTCGAGCAGTCGGCCCTTGCCTTTATGCGCGGTATCCAGCATCGCGCCATGAAAGCCGGCGCCGGCCAGCGGTTCGAGATTGTCGAACTCGGGGCCGAGATCGGCGAAGAGGACGGCCACGAGCTTTGTTTTTGCGGTCAGCGGCGCCAGCGCCTCGATGATCTCGACGGCGTCGGGCGTCGCCGGCAGGGCGAATTTCACATAATCGACGCCTGCTGCGACGACCTCCTCAAAGTCGCGCAGCGCATGCGCGACGTCGTGCGGCAGCTCGACGACGGCGCTGACCGGCCGCCGGCCGTCGACGAAGGCGACAATATCAGCGACGGTGTCGAGGGGGAGGGCGCCCAGCGCGCCGCGCGAGGGCGCCTTGCAGTCGATGATGTCGGCGCCGCGCGCGAGGGCGATCTCCGCCTCTTCGCGGGAGAGAACGCTCGCCAACATCAGGGTCATGAGTTCTTGGCTCCAGTTAGGGAAAACAGCCCTATGGACGTGTCTCTTATAGTGCAGTCAGGGCGCCACGTCGCGTTGCGCTCCCGACGCGAGCTCGACGACCCCAGGCCCCTCATCTCACTTTTCCCCGCGAGCGGGTTATCACCTCTCCCCGCCTGCGGGGAGAGGTAAGGTGAGGGGCTGGGGGCATTTGGCGCAGCGGCGGCGGCGAGCACGTCTCTATTCCACCAGCGAGCCATTGGCGGCGAGCACCGAGGCGGCGAGATAAAGCGAACCGGCGATGAGCACGCGCGGCGGCGCGTCGAAGCTGCGCGTCGAAAGGAGCGCGAGCGCTTCCTCGACGCCTCCCGCTGCGGCGCCGGGCATCCCCTCGGCCCTGGCGAGGCTCGCGACATCCTCGGGCGGCCAGCTCTTATGCTCGCCCTCGACCGGCACCGCGACAACTTCGCGCGCCAGTCCGACGAAATGCTTGAGCAGCGCGCGAATGTCCTTGGTCGTTTGCGCCCCGCAGATCAGCGCCAACGGTCGCGGCGCCTTGTCGTGGAACTCGGCCATCGCCTCGGCCAGAACGCGGCCGCCATCCTCATTATGGCCGCCGTCGAGCCACACCTCGGCGCCGGGCGGCGCGAGATCGACGATGCGCCCGCGTATGAGCCGCTGCAGCCGCGCCGGCCATTCGGCGCGCGTCAGCCCCGCTTCGATCGCCGCAGCCGGAATCTCCGGGGCGACCGCGCGCAGGGCGGCGATCGCGCCGGCGGCGTTTTCATGCTGGTGGCGTCCGGCGAGACGCGGCAGCGGCAGATCGAGCAAACCGCGTTCGTCCTCATAAACGAGGCGCCCGTTCTCGTTGGAGATGTGGAAGTCCCGGCCGGCGACGATCGGCGGCGCGCCGACGCGTCGCGCTTCTCGCTCCAGCGTTCGCGCCACGGGCTCCGACTGGAAGCCGATCACGGCCGGCGCGCCCTTCTTCAATATTCCGGCCTTCTCATAGGCGATCTTTTCGACCGTATCGCCAAGGAACTCGAGATGGTCGAGGGAGATCGAGGTGATGACGGCGCATTTGGGCTGCGAGATGACATTGGTCGCGTCGTAGCGTCCGCCGAGGCCCGTCTCGAGCAGCAGCCAGTCGGCCGGCGCTTCGGCGAAGAGCAAAAAGGCCGCCGCCGTCGTGATCTCGAAGAAGGTGATCGGCTGCCCCGCGTTCGCCTGTTCGCAGCGTTCGAGCGCCGCCTTCAGACGCTCGTCGTCGACAAGCGTTCCGCCGCCCTCGGCGCCGAGACGAATCCGCTCATTGAAGCGCAGGAGGTGAGGGGACGTGTAGACATGCACGCGCTTGCCGGCGGCTTCGAGCATGGCGCGCAGAAAAGCGATCGTCGAGCCTTTGCCGTTGGTGCCGGCGACGTGAATGATGGGCGGCAGTCTGAGTTCCGGTCGGCCGAGCGCGGCGAGCAGCCGCTCCGTGCGCCCCAGCGACAGATCGATCCTCTTCGGATGGAGCGTGAGCAGTCGCGACAGGATCGCGTCGTGCTGATCCATTGCGGCTGCGCCTCGCGATGTCAGGCGGCGGCGCGGCGCGGCGGCGACTTGGTCAGGAGACCGCACAGGCGCGCCAGCGTCTCGCGCAGCTCCTGACGCGGCACCACCATATCGACCATGCCGTGATCGCATAGATATTCGGCGCGCTGGAAGCCTTCGGGAAGCTTCTCGCGGATCGTCTGCTCGATGACGCGGGCGCCGGCGAAGCCGATGATCGCGCCGGGCTCGGCGATCTGCACGTCGCCGAGCATGGCGTAGGACGCCGTGACGCCGCCGGTCGTCGGATTGGTCAGCACGACGATATAGGGCAGGCGCGCCTCGCGCAGGCGCTGCACGGCGATGGTCGTGCGCGGCATCTGCATGAGCGAGAACATGCCCTCCTGCATGCGCGCGCCGCCGGACGCCGTGAAGATCACAAAAGGCGTGCGTTTGGCGAGCGCGTATTCGCAGCCGGCGATGATCGCCTCGCCGGCCGCCATGCCGAGCGAGCCGCCCAGGAAATCGAAATCCTGTACGGCGACGGTGACCGGCGAGCCTTCGAGATTGCCGAAGGCGACCGTCACGGCGTCCGCCATGCCGGTTTTGACCCGATATTCTTTCAGCTTGTCGACGTAACGCTTGATGTCGCGAAACTTGAGCGGATCCAAAGGCGCTTCCGGCGTCGGAATCAGCTCGCATTCGGCGTCGTCGAAAAGGCTGGCGAGCCGCGTCTCGACCGGACAGCGCATGTGGTAGCCCGAGCCGGGCACGACATAGAGATTGGCCTCGATGTCCTTATGGAAGACGAGCTGGCCGCTCTCGGGACATTTCACCCAGAGATTTTCGGGCGCTTCTCGCTTGATCAGCGCCTTGATCTTCGGCGGGACGACGTTCGAATACCAATTCATGACACGAGCCTCGTCAGCCAACTCATCACGCCGCCCTTAGGGCGGGCGTCGCGCACGCCTTCGGCGATGGACGCGACGAGCCCCGTCACAGCGTCAACGCTTGACGGTCCGGCGCGGCCCTCCGCGTCGAGCGAAGCCTTGAGCGCTTGGACCAGCGCCGTGCCGACGACCACGCCATCGGCGTTCCGGGCGAGCTCGGCGGCGTTCTCCGCATTTTTGACGCCGAATCCGACGGCGATCGGCAGCGCTGTGTGCCGCTTGATGCGCGCAACAGCCTGACTGACGCCGGCGTAGTCGGCAAGCGCCGCGCCGGTGATGCCGGTAAGCGACACATAGTAGACGAAGCCGCTTGTATTTTCGAGCACCTTGGGAAGCCGCTTGTCGTCGGTCGTCGGCGTTGCGAGGCGGATGAAGTTCAGCCCGGCCTCCCGCGCGGGGGTGCAGAGTTCCGAATCTTCCTCCGGCGGCAGGTCCACGACGATCAGGCCATCGACGCCGGCCTTCCGGGCGTCGCGCAGGAAGGCGTCGACGCCATAAACATAAATCGGATTGTAGTAGCCCATCAGCACGATGGGGGTGGCGTCGTCTCCGGCGCGAAAGTCGGCGACGAGCTTTAAGGTCTTCTTGAGCGTGGTCCCCGCCTTGAGCGCGCGCAGGCCGGCCGCCTGGATCGCCGGCCCATCCGCCATCGGATCGGTGAAAGGCATGCCGACCTCGATGACGTCCGCCCCGGCCCCGGGCAGGCCGCGCAATATGTCGAGCGACGTCGCGAGATCCGGGTCGCCCGCCATCACAAAGGTCACGAGGGCGGCGCGCCCTTCCTTCTTGAGGGCGGCGAAGCGATCATCGATGCGGGTGGGCATAAGCGACAGACGTCCTTCGTAAGCCGGCGAATTCTTCAAAAAGCCCTCTCGACCGGGCGCCGCCAGGCCCTTTTCGGCTCTCAGGCGAGCCACGCGGGCCGCCGTTGCTTAGTGCCTGGGTCCCGTCCCGTCCACTGTTTTCGCGCGCGCTAAATCGTCACTTGCGCGCCGAGTTCGACGACGCGGTCGGACGGGATTGAGAAGAAGTCCGTCGCGTTGGCGGCCTGGCGGGTGAGCGCGACATAGAGCTTGTCCTGCCAGACGGGCATTTCGGAGGAGGGGCTTTCCTTGATCGAACGCCGCCCCAGGAAGAAGCTCGTGGTCATGATGTCGTATTTCAGTCCGGCCTTGCGCATGGCGGCGAGCGCGGCCGGAACGCGAGGACTCTCCATGAAGCCGTAGTGGAGCGTGGCGCGGTAGAAATCGTCGCTGAGCTTATCTATTTCAAAGCGCTTGCCCGGCGCAACGCGGGGCCGGTCCTCCGTTCTCACGCAGATCACCAGCACGCGCTCGTGCAGAACCTTGTTGTGCTTGAGATTGTGCATCAGCGCGGTCGGCGCGACAGCCGGATCGCTCGTCAGAAAGACCGCCGTGCCGGGCACGCGCGTCGGCTTCGATTTCTGCAGCATCGCGATGAGCTCCATCATTGGAATGGAGTCGCGATGGGTTTTCTCGGCGAGAAGACGCGTGCCGCGCGTCCAGGTCCACATGATGATCATGACGCAGCCGCCGAGCGCGAGCGGCACCCAGCCGCCATCTTTGACCTTCATCAGATTGGCGGTGAGAAAAGCGAATTCGACGACCAGGAAAGAGGCGGCGAAGAGGATCGCCGCGAACAGCGGCCAGCCCCATTTGCGCCAGGCGACGATGAACAGCAGCGACGTCGAAAGCACCATGGTGCCGGTGACCGCGATGCCATAGGCGGAGGCAAGCGCCGACGAACTCTTGAAAGCGATGACGAGCAGCAGCACGCCGATGAGCAGCAGCCGGTTGATGCGGCCGATATAGATCTGGCCCTCCTGCGACGCCGAGGTATGCGTCACCTCCAACCGGGGAATGAGGCCAAGCTGAATCGCTTGCCGCGCCAGCGAGAACGCTCCGGTGATCACCGCTTGCGCGGCGATTGTCGTGGCCAGCGTCGACAGGACGACAAGCGGCAAAAGCCCCCAGTCCGGCGCGAGCAGGAAGAATGGGTTGCCGACGGCTTCGGGGCGCGACAACACGAGCGCGCCCTGACCAAGATAGTTGAGCAGCAGCGCCGGCAACACGAATCCGAGCCAGGCCGTGCGGATCGGCCCGCGACCGAAATGACCCATGTCGGCGTAAAGCGCCTCGACGCCGGTGACCGCGAGGAAGACCGAGCCGAGCACGGCGAAGCCGAGCCAGCCGTGGGTCACGAGAAAGGCGATGCCTTGCCGCGGATCGAAACTGCGCAGCACCTGCGGCGCTTCGGGAATATGCATCGCGCCCAAAACGCCAATGGTCAGAAAAAAGACGATCATGATCGGCCCGAAAAAAGCCGCCACTCGCGCCGTTCCGTGACTTTGCACCCAGAATAGCGTGACGAGAATGAAGATGGTGATCGGCAGAACGAATTCGCTGAAGCGGTGAGTGACAAGCTCCAGGCCTTCAATCGCCGACATCACCGAGATCGCCGGCGTGATAATCGCCTCGCCGGCGAAGAGCGCCGCGCCGCCGACGCCGAGCATGAAAGCGACTTTCGTGCGACGTCCCATGGCGGTCTGCGCCAAGGCCATCAGCGAAAGGATGCCGCCTTCGCCGCGGTTGTCGGCGCGCATGACGAAGATGACGTATTTGATCGTCACCGTGAAAATCAGTGCAAAAATAAGCAGCGAGATGGCGCCGATGACGGACTCCTCCGTCAGCGCGTCATGCTCCACCTGATGGGCGAGCGACTCGCGCAGCGCGTACAGCGGGCTCGTGCCGATGTCGCCATAGACGACGCCGATCGATCCGATGATGAGGCCGGCGAGCCCGCCCTTGGCGCGCTCGTCTCCGAGTTGCGCATGAGCTTGCGTCCCATCGCCGCCGGAGGCGGGACCGGCGTCGGATCGCTGCATCATGGGAGGTTTCCTTTGATAGGAGCCGCCGCGCCTTTTATCGACATCGGAAGAGGGCGCTCGCCCCGGGCGAGAACGAGGGCGACCAAGGCTTCCTCTCTCCTTCGGCGTGGGTCCGCCGATGACGGTGCGGCGATATACGAGGTTTTGCGCGCAAAGAGAAGTCGAGGTTGCGGCGCGATATTGGCGCGCCAGACTTTTACGTTCCCGCAGGGCCTCCTGGCGGTCAGAACTGGTGGAAACCGGACGGCGTAGATTTGGCCCGCTGGACAAAGCCGGTCCTCTTCATAGCTAATCCTCGACGTCAGCTTGGTAGGAGGCCTCGTGACCTCGCCTTCAGACCACCCAGCCCGGTTCGCCCAAGCGGCGAGCGCGCCCGCGCCAAGCGCCATCGCTACGGACGTCGAAGGACTCGAGGCCGGCATGACGACTCTGCCGGGCGGCGCGCCGGCCTATCTCGCCCGCCCGCGGACCGGCGGGAGTTTTCCGATTATTCTCGTGGCGCAGGAAATCTTTGGCCTGCACGAACACATCCGTGACATCGTCCGGCGATTCGCGAAGCTCGGGTATCTCGCCATCGCGCCCGACTTCCTCATTCGCTACGGGGACCCGCAAGACGCGCCGGACATAGAGGCCATTCGCGCCATCGTCGCCAGGGTCCCCGACGCCGAGACGATGGCGATATTCGATCAGGCGCTCGCTGACGCCGCGACGAGAGGCGGGGACGCCGGACGCGCGGCGATCACCGGATTTTGCTGGGGCGGGCGCATCGCCTGGCTCTATGCCTCGCACAATCCGCAACTCCTCGCCTGCATTCCGTGGTACGGGCGGCTTGATGGGCCGCATACGCCGGCGCAGCCACGCTGGCCGATCGACATCGCGGGGGAGCTGAAAACGCCGACGCTGGGCCTGTACGGCGGCGCTGATCCGAGCATTCCCGCCGAACTCATCGAGACCATGCGAGAGCGCCTGAAGAAGGCGCAGGCGCCTGCCGAGATCATCGTCTATGCCGATGCGCCGCATGCGTTCTTCGCAGATTATCGTGACAGCTATCGGCCGGACGCCGCCAGCGACGCCTGGGAAAGGGCGCTGGCCTTCCTGCGCGCCAAGGGCGTCGGGTAACCGCGTTTATCGCGGGACGAGCGCGATGATGCGGGCAGGGCCGCCCGAGCCTTTTTCGATCTTCATCGGCAAAGCGACGAGGATCGCGCCCGTCGGCGGCAGCTGATCGAGGTTGGCGAGGTTCTCGAGCCCGCCGATATTGGCGGCGCCTATGATCCGGTGCACCATGAAGTCTTGCGACGGACCGTTGTCGACGCTCGCCGTGTCGACGCCGATGAGGTTGGGGCGGCGCTCTTTCGCGAGCCACGCCGCCGCCTCAGGTCCAAAAGACGGAAAATGGAGATGCGTGGCGTCGCCCGGCGTGTCGTCGCCGAGATAGGCCTTCTTGTCTGGCCAGCGCGCGCTCCATCCGGTGCGCAGCAGCACGATCGCCTTATCGGGAATGCGGCCGTGCGCCGCCTCCCAGGCGGCGATCTCCTCGACGGTTAGCACATAATCCGGGTTCGCCTCGGCCTTGGCGGCGACGTCAATGACGATCGCCGGGCCGACGAAGCGCTCGACCGGGATCTCGGCGTTCGTCCAGCGGCCCTCGGCGAAATGCATCGGCGCGTCGAGATGGGTGCCGCCATGCTCCGGCGAACAAAAGGCGTTGGCGAAATAGAAGAAACCCGCCTTGGTCGGCCCCTTGTGCAGCACTTTAAGCTCGAAACCCGACGGCGACGTCGGCCAGTAGACGGTTTCGGCGTTGAAGGCGTGGCTGAGATCGACGACCTTGCTCGACGCGAGATCGAGGCTCTGCGCTTGCGCCGGCTCCAGTCGGGCGACGGAGAACGTCAGACAAAGAAACAGACCGCCTAACGCTGTTCGTTTTTTCATATCGGGACGTTCTCCAGAAACGCGCATGAGCGCGCGGATCAAAAATCGCTAGCGATTCCTTTGACTTCCCAGTCGCCGTAGCGCGCCGGGTCGGGTCCGCCGCGGCCGCCAAGTTCTTGCGGCGGGGCCGGAGCTTGCGCCGCCGCGCGGCGCCGCGCCTCCGCTTCGGCCAATGCGCGCTGCGCGGCGGGCGGCGGCTGCGTGCGCTGCTCTGTCGAACGCGCTGGGTCTTCTGCCATCGACATGGTCCGTTCCTGTATGCATTCGTCGCCCGCGGCCGCGCCTATTGTGCTATGATTCGGTTCGGTCGCGGAGGGAGAAGCCGTTTGGCGAACAGCGACAGTAGATCAATTTCCGCCCGGGCCAAATCGGCGCGTGCGCCGGCGCGTCAAGGCTCGCGGCAAGGCTTTGTGCCCGCGGAAGCGGTGCGGGAAGCCGAAGCGGCGAAGATTCCGGGGCTGCCGGCGCGCCTCGCCGCCGCCAACATCATCGGCGACATCGTGCAGGGCGGCCATCGTCTCGATGAGTGTTTCGCGGCGAACGCCGTGCCATCGCGCCTCTCGGGACTCGACGCCCGTGACGTCTCGCTCACCCGCTCGATCGTCACCGTTGCGGTGCGCCGGCTCGGCCTCATCCGTCATGTGTTTGGCGAACTCCTCGAAAAAGGGTTGCCGCGTCAGGCTGCGCGGCTTGAGTTTTCGCTGATCGCCGCCGCGGCGCAGATCCTGTTTCTCGACGCGGCCGATCACGCCGCCGTCGATCTCGCGGTGCGCGCGGCGCGCCTCGAACCGAAAACCGCCGGCTTTAGCGGGCTCGTCAACGGCGTCCTGCGCAACCTCGCGCGACGGCGGCAGGAATTCCTGGACCTCGCGGCAAGCGGCGAGCACGATGCGCCGCCATGGCTGGCGCAACGCTGGCGCAAGCATTATGGCGAAGAGGTTGGGCGGGCCATCGCCGCCATGCATATGCTCGAGCCGCCTCTTGACGTGACAGTCAAAGACGATCCGAAGGGCTGGGCGGAGCGGCTCGACGGCGTCGTGCTGCCGACAGGCTCGGTGCGGCTGCGCACCCACGCGCCGATCAGCGAGCTGCCAGGCTATGAGGACGGCGAGTGGTGGGTGCAGGACGCGGCCGCCGCTCTGCCGGCGCGCCTGCTCGCGCCGCAGCCCGACGAACGCGTGCTCGACATGTGCGCCGCGCCTGGCGGCAAGACGGCCCAAATGGCGCTTGCCCGCGCGCAGGTCGTCGCGCTGGACCGTTCGGCGGAGCGCCTGAAGCTGCTCGCCGCCAATCTCGCTCGGCTACAATTGCACGCGGAGGTCGCCGTCGGCGACGCCGCCGCCTATCAGGCGCAGCCTTTCGACGCGATTTTGATCGATGCGCCCTGTTCGGCGACGGGAACGATCCGGCGTCATCCCGACGTGTCCTGGACCAAGAAGCCGGGTGACATCGAAACGCTCGCGAGTTTGCAAACAAAGCTGCTTAATCGCGCGGCGCTCCTGACGCGGGCGGGCGGACGCATCGTCTATTGCTCCTGCTCGCTCGAGCCTGAGGAGGGCGAACAGCAGATCGCCGCGTTTTTGCGCCGCAACCCCGATTTTCGCCGAATGCCGATCGATCCTAGCGAGGGCGTCCCTGAGGCGTTCATCAACCGAGACGGCGATCTGCGCACCTTGCCGCATTATTGGCCGAACGAAGATGCGCGCCTTGCCGGCATTGACGGGTTCTTCGCCGCGCGGCTCCTGCGGTCGGCCTAGCTCTAGGCCTGCGCCGCGGCGAGTGGCGCGAATTCCTTCACCACCTGCTCATAGACGACCCGCTTGAAGGGCACGATGAGTTCCGGCAGCGCCGAAAGCGTCTCCCAGCGCCAGGCGTCGAATTCGGGCTTATGCGCGCCGCAGCCCGGCGCATGAATATCGATCTCGCTTTCGTCGCCGGTGAAGCGCAGCGCGAACCAGCGCTGGATTTGGCCGACATATTTGCCGCTCCAGCGGTTGTTGGAGTTTCTAGGGAGATCGTAGCAAAGCCAGTCAGGAGCCTCGCCGAGAAGGGCGACGCTCGACACATTGGTCTCTTCGTGAAGCTCGCGCAGCGCCGCCTCATAGGGCGTCTCGCCCTCGTCGATGCCCCCTTGCGGCATCTGCCAGAGATAGGGCGGGCGGGTCTGGTCGTGGGCGCCTTTGGCGCGCCGCCGTCCGATAAAAGCGAGGCCTTGCGCATTGAGCAACAAGACGCCGACGCAGGGCCGATACAATCCGCGTCCGCTCATCGCCGCGCCTCGCGGCAAGGCCCATGTTGGCGCGCTCCATTGGCTGCGTCTGTCATCCGCTCCCCGAGCGTTCGAATTTTGTCGTGGACATTTCTGACGCCCCGCGCGCCCGCCGTCGAGCCGCCAGACAAAGAATCTGATCAAACATTTTGATTCCCTGTCGAGCACATGATTCGATGCGAACGGGCAGCGCTCTACGCGCGCCGCGTCAGCGCGCCGTCGGCCTCCATCAGCTCCAGCAGCATGCCTTCCCGCAACCCCCGGTCGGCGATGCGCGTCCGCTGCGCCGGGAAAAGCGTGCGAATCGCCTCGAAAATCGCGCAGCCGGCAAGGACGAGATCGGCGCGTTGCGGTCCGATGCAGCCGTTGGCGACGCGCTCATCGAAATCCATGTCCCGCAGCCGCAGGATCGCCCGGGTCGCGTCGTCGTCGCTCATCCACAGGCCGTCGACCCGCCATCGGTCGTAGCGCTCGAGCCCAAGATGGACGCCGGCCAGGGTGGTGACGGTTCCCGAAGTGCCCAGAAGATGGAAGCGCGGACAGCGGCGCTCGGAGGCCATGCGCCGCGCAAAGGGGGTGAGAGTCTCGCGCACCTGCTGCGTCATGGCCGCGAACGTCTCGGCCGAAACGCAGCGGCCGCCGAAATGCTCCGCGAGCGTCACGACGCCGAGTTCAAGCGACGTCCAGGCGCGAAAGGCGTATGCGCCATTTTCGCTGCGCCGTTCGCGCGTCAGCCAAACGAGTTCCGTAGACCCGCCGCCGATGTCGAACAGCAGCACGCTTTCGGCGGCGGGATCGGCGAGCGATCCGCAGCCGCGAGCGGCGAAGCGCGCCTCGGTTTCGCGGTCAATGACCTCAAGCTGCAGCCCGGTGCGTTCGCGGACGCGCTCGACGAATTCATCGCCGTTCGCCGCGCTGCGGCATGCCTGGGTCGCGACAAGGCGGGCGCGGTTGACGCCGCGCGCATCCATCTTTTCGCGGCAGATTTCGAGCGCCGCGATGGTGCGCTCGATCGCTTCCTCGCTGATCCGGCCAGCCTTGCCGAGGCCTTCCCCCAACCGCACGATGCGCGAGAAGGCGTCGATGATGCGCAAAAAATCATTGTTGCGCCGCCGCGGCCTGTGCTCGGGCCGGGCGATCAGCAGCCGGCAGTTGTTGGTGCCGAGGTCGAGCGCGGCGTAGATATGGCGTGAGTCGAGGGCGCCGGAAGCGACGCCGGGGGCAACATGAAGCTCGGGCGCAGCCTGCGCCGACGCCGACGCCGTAGACGGTAGACCGGTTTCCCTCACTCGATCCCTTCCGCGAAGCCGCTCCGTCCCGCCCTGCGCCGCATCGACGGATGCGGAGCGGCGATCATCGTAACGCCAGAAGGCTGGCGTAAATTTCTTACATGCAGGATCGGCGCGCCGCCCGCAAGGGCCTTCCCCGCAAGCATTTAGAGCGCGAGCGGCGGCGCTGGGCGGCGTTCCGGTTGACACCGTCGGCGGCGCTCTCTAAGTCACCAGCCGTTCGCGTGCGCGCTGCGCGGCGCCCTTTGGGGGATAGTTCAACGGTAGAACAGCGGACTCTGACTCCGTTAATCTTGGTTCGAATCCAGGTCCCCCAGCCACGTAACCTATTCATTTTAGAGATTGTCTAGGATTTTGAAAGCCTGTCCAAAGACGCGGGCATTCCTGCGACTTAGCCCCTCTACGAACATGACGCCGTTAGCCAGAGACGTTTTGTGCGCGCGCTCGGGGTTGGGCAGGCCCGAGGGTCTCTGAAGGCCTTTTTTTTGTCGGGGGTTATGGAGCGTTTCGGTCGCCTGCGGGCGATGGAAGTTCGACGAATCCGAGAAATCGTCGCTGTTCGCGCCAGTCATGCGGCAGGTCCTTGCTCAGCTTTAGGAGCCGTGTCGGCGTCAGCTCGATGGGCTGGCGGCCTTCGAGCAGCGCGCGCATGATATCGGGGGCGAGATAGGACAATCGAACCAGCGCGGTGAGAAGGCCTTTGTTGGCGCCCAGGCGTTCCGTCATCGCCTCAATGCTGTCGTCGGCGCCGGAGAACAGTTGCTTCTGAATCGAGAAGGCTTCGACAATCATGGCGACCAGCTTCTGGTTGATCTCAGGTGCAATCTCGTTGTCGATCACGAGCCGCTTTCCTTTTCCGGCGCGTTTGAGCGTGGCGTCGATCGACAGGAGGATCGGATCGGTGTGCTTGTAAGTCGCCTTGTCGTCGCCGACCAGGGCGCTGGCGAATTCGTCGCGGTTGAGTTGAAGCGCGATGCCGTTGAGGTTGACTTGCGTCCTTTCGACGATTCGCCGGACCAGGGCGGCAATGTCGATTGGCGTCAGGGTGAGCCATCGCCGGGAAAGATCGGACGCCTTGTTTAGGGCCGCGTCGAAACTGGCTGCATCCAAATCAAGCGGCGCGAGGGCGGCGCCGAGCTCCGACCTTGACGCCATAAGTTGTCGTAGCCGATCCAGCACAAGCCCTTCGATGTCGCCCGCGGGAACACGAATCCCGGATGCAGCGCGGCCGCCGGTCAGAAGCGACGCCGAGACATAGTATCGATATCGCTTTGCGCCTTTCGCCGCATGGCTCGGCGTCATGCGGGCGCCGTCCGCGTCGAAGATCAATCCCGCCAACAGGCTTCGCGCCTCTGCACCTGCGGCGAGGCGACGCTCCTGTCGATTGGTGGCGAGCCTGTCTTGCGCGATCCGCCAGAGCTCTTCATCGATGATCGCGTCATGCTGGCCGGGGTAGGCCACGTCCCGATGGGTGATCTCCCCGCGAAAGATGCGATTTTGCAGCAGCAGGTAGAGCGCGCCGCGCGAGAACGGCTTGCCGCCCGCAAGACAGCCGCCAGCCCCCGCACGACGCTTGCTGACGACGCCCAGGTGGTCGAGTTCGGCTTTCAGCAGAGAAACAGACCCTAGCTCGGCATAGCGCTGGAAGATCGCGCGGACGCTCTCGGCTTCCCTAGTATTGACGATCAACTTTCGATCTTTGACGTCATAGCCAAGCGGCACATTGCCGCCCATCCACATGCCCTTGCGCTTGGAGGCGGCGATCTTGTCCCGGATGCGCTCGCCGGCGATCTCGCGCTCGAACTGGGCGAAGGAGAGCAGCATGTTGAGCGTCAGACGCCCCATGGACGTCGTGGTGTTGAACTGCTGCGTGACCGATACGAAGGAGGCGCCATGAGCGTCGAGCACGTCGACGATCTTGGCGAAGTCCGCGAGCGAGCGGGTGAGGCGATCGACCTTGTAGACGACGATGATTTGAACCTTGCCGGCCTTGACGTTCGCCAGCAGCCGCTGCAGGGCAGGGCGTTCCATCGTGCCGCCGGAAAGACCACCGTCGTCATACATGTCCGGAAGCGGGATCCAGCCGGCGTGGCGCTGACTGACGATATAGGCCTCGCAAGCCTCGCGCTGGGCGTCGAGCGAGTTGAACTCCTGCTCGAGCCCGTCGTCGGAGGATTTGCGCGTGTAGATAGCGCAGCGGAATGTTGTGCTGGATTTTGGACGATCATGCTTCCGCATGCCGATCCTCAGCACGCTCGACGAAGCGGCGTTCAGCCTTGCTCAAACCGAAAAAGCGCGGGCCGGACCATCGCGCGCCGGTGATCTCCCGCGCTACCGCCGAGAGCGATGGATAGCGCCGGCCGCGCCACTCGACTCCCTCAGAGCAAATCAGCACCAAGTAAGTGGTCCCGCGCCATTCGCGCACGAGCCGCATGCCAGGCGTCGGCGAGATTGGCGGCGCCGGCTTGCGATTGTCGCGATGACGCGGATCGGCGCTCAACGTCTTGAGCTTTCGCATGACAGCTTTGGAGAGGCCGCCATAGGCCTTCTCCTGCAACCTGTAGCTGATCCCGCGGATCAAAAGATCACGGGAGAGCCGCATCGGCGGCGGCGAACGATGTAGACGCCGCCACTCGATGCGCAGTTCGAAGATCGTTAGCGCAGAAAGCCGCGCGACCGTCTCGGCGACATCGATCGCCGGTTTATTCATGTTCAGCGGGCCGGCATCAGCGATTGCGTTTGGGTTCGATCCGGTAGCGGCGCGATCCATCCTTGGCCTTGGCGGAGGACAGGGAGAAGCCGAGCTTCTTCTTGACTGTCCCCGTCAGGAATCCTCGCACGCTGTGCTGCTGCCATTGCGTCGCCTGCATTATTTCGTGGATGCTGGCGCCGTCGGTTCGACTGAGCAGCGTGAGCACGCGTTCCTGCTTGGTGGTCTTGTGGTCGTCGGCCGTGCTGTTGTGCTTAAGGGCAGGCGCTTCCGGCTGCTGCAAGTCTATGCGCGCTGATCGCGGTTTGGATCCTGGCTTCGACTTTACGCTCGCCTTTGGGGCGGCGACGTTGTTCGACCTGGGAGATTTCTTGAGAGAGGCTGTCGACATTGGCTGCGGGCTCCGGGAAGCGGCGTCGGAATAGACGCTCGCACTGCCCAAAGCCCCGCAAATCGCGAGGCGAGCCCTTAGCGACCAACGGGGACACCCGCTGACCGACACACACATAGCAATGCGTGCTTCGCCGCGGAAGTCCAGTCGTTTTCGAAAGCCCCAAAAGCAGCTACGAAACGCGCTCGCTGACTCGCAATTGGCGGATCAACGGCAAAAATGCGTTCGCGGCGCACAACCGAGTGAGATTTGGGCCTCGATCACTCGCGCCCGCTCTCACCGGGCTACCGCCTGACATCGTGCTCATGTCAGCCTTCCGACGCCGACAAAGCGTGATGGTGGCGCGATCAATATTCGCTGTCGATTTGTGCAGCAAGGACTCGGTATCTTTCATATGCGGCCATGGCTTGTTCGTCGGATGTTTCGTCTTCTGGCGTCCCCGTCCCTCGGCAATGCCATAGGCGACCAAACGTCACCCAATCGCCTGCTTGATACGCTTCTGAAGATCGACGGTCGAGCTCAGCCTCAAGCGCCTTAATCTGCTCCAACGAAGTTGGATTCTGCTGATATTGGCTGGCGAAGGACAGTATTGAGACGCTGCGTTTGACCGCCGCCAGCGACTCGGCGCTCTCGCGCTCCGGATGCAGCGCGTCGCCGCGCCCTCGTCTGAAGAATCGTCGACCAAGCGGACCTTCGATCAAATGGCATTCTTCGCCCTCGGCGATCGCTGGCAAGCGCAGGACGTCCCAGTCTCCTTCTTTCAGCACCTGGCCCACAAGGTCCTCCAGATGCAGCCGCTGCATCACTATGACGATGGCGCCTTGCGCCTTGTCGTTGAGGCGGCTCAGAAGCGTATTCTCGAACCAGGTATGTGTCGCGTTGCGACTCGCCTCCGAAAGGGCTTCATCGGCTTTGTGTGGGTCATCGAGTATGATGATGTCGGCGCCGCGGCCGGTGAGAACGCCGCCGACCGACGTCGCTAGCCGTCGACCTCCGAGAACCGTTTCGAAATCGCTCACGGCCTGGCGACCGCCGAGCACATCGCCAAAAAGCGCGCGGTAGAAGGAACTCTGCATGACTCGCTGGCAGGCGTTTGCGAGTTCATCGGCGAGGTTCTGTCCATAGCTTGCGCAGATCACATGCTTGGCGGGCTCGTGCCCGAGCATCCAGGCGACAAAGGCGACCGACACGCAATGCGACTTCAGATGGCGCGGCGGCAGATTGATGATAAGTCGCTTGATCTCGCCGCGGCGCACCGCTTCGAGCTTGGTTGCGACGACTTCGATATGAGGCGCAAGATCGAGGCGTTTGCCTGGATACAGTTCATAAAAGCTGGCTTCGATGAAGCTCGTGAGATCGCTCCTCAGAATGCAGGCGTATTCTTCCGGCGAGATGGAGAGATCTGATTGGATCGCGTTTGAATCTTTCATTTCGGGGCTTCTCCCTTATCCGGCGACGCCTCCATCTCCTCCCCGGCTTCAGTAGCCAGTCGAATTCGACGTACGAGGCTTTCCACGACCAGCTTGTTCTCGGGGAGACCGACCTCGACGCTGGCCATCGGCGCCTTTCCGGAGCCTTCGCTACGCCGAGTTTGATCGAGGACCATCGCCGCCGCTCGGTGATCGCTGTTGAGAGCCTTGTTGATGAGCTGCTTCGCCAACGCCCGCCCTTTCGGCATTCTCTTGCGCTGGCCGTTCTCGGTGAGCGTGACGGGCTGCGCTAATTCCTCGTCGAAGACCGTGCTGAAGTTTTTGGATCCTTTTGGCCGACCTTTCGGATTGCCGCTGCGGCCGGGCTGAAACCGGGTGTGTTGTGGAGGACGGCCATAGCCAACGGAATATTCTCCGTCGCGCGGAGAGGAACGCTTCCTATTGCTCATGCGAATGTCTCCGGCTTGCCGGAGTCGCCGGCGAGCGTCTGCTCGCTGAGCGCGATGCTCTCCTCGGCCAAGGCCGTACGAGGGCGCGCCGGATTGGCGTCTGAGCAGACGAGGGCAGAGCCGAATTTCCCCTTCAGCCGCTCCTCGGCGATCTCGTCGAACGTTCGTCCGTCGCCATCGAGAACGACGTCGACTTTCGTATAGGCTTGCCACCGCCGGATGGCGACGTCGACGAAGGCGGGCTCATATTCTAGACCAAAGCAGCAGCGACCAATCTTCTCGGCCGCCATGAGCGTCGTGCCCGAGCCAAGGAATGGATCCAACACGATATCGCCCTTGGAGCTGCAATCGCGCATCGCGTCGGCGACCAGCGCGACTGGCTTCACGGTCGGATGCATGGCCAGCGCGTCGTCCCGATCGGCGCCAAAGCTGTTCACGCCAGCGTAGGTCCAGACGTTGCTGCGATTGCGGCCGTGCTTGCCGAGTTCGACATTGTTCTGATGCGGCGCCGCGCCCGCCCGGAACACCCCGATCAGCTCATGTTGGCTGCGATAGAAGGAGCCCTGGCCAGGATTGGTCTTGTTCCAGACGACTAAATTGAGCATGGCGTCATAGATTTTGCGGCCGATGGTCATGAGGACGTCGATATGCCGCCAATCCATGCAGATGAAATGCACGGCGCCGTCGCGCGAGACGGTGGTCGCCGGCTGGAGGCATGCGGTGAGAAATGCTTCAAATTCGCGCTCGGTCATTTCTCCCGAGGCGAAGGCGAATTCGCCATGCTTGACGCGGCCCCGGCCCTGGACGTGCCCGCCAATCCGGACATTGTAGGGCGGATCCGTGAAAGCCATCGCCGCAAGGTCGTTCTGCATGAGACGGGCGTAGTCCTCGGTCTCACGCGCGTCACCGCACAGAACCCGGTGCTTTCCCAGAATCCAGAGATCGCCGCGGCGGCTGACTGCGGGACCGGCGGTCGGCGGCAGTCGGTCTTCGGGTTCGGTCTTTTCCTCGCCGATATCGGCGAGCAGTACGTCGACTTCGCCGACTTCAAATCCGGTCAGCGAAATGTCCAGATCGAGCGCCGGCAGAAGTATCGACAGCTCTTCGAGCTCGGCCGCCAACATCTCGCGGTTCCAGCCGGCGCGCTCCGAAAATTTATTGTCGGCGATCACGAAGGCGCGCATGAGTTGGTCGCTCAAGCCTGTGACGCAAATTGTCGGAACCGTTTTCATTCCGAGCAGCTTCGCCGCGGCGTGCCGCGCATGGCCCGCGAGGATCATTCCCGATTCATCGACGACAATCGCGCCGATAAAGCCGATGGTCTTCATCGCCTTGGCGAGATCCTTGATCTTCCGTTTCGGATGCGTTCGCGCGCTTCTGGGATTCGGCTTAAGCTCGTCCATCGAGCGAAGCGACACGTTGCAGCTGGAGGGCGTACTGCCGAGCGCCACGCTGCGACGGCGGTCTGTTTTGGCGCGCCGGCGGTTTAATGCATCGACGGTGGGCATATGTGATCTCCGCAGGATCCAATGTTCCGCGAGACCTGATCACAAAGCGATCCGATGCGCTAAAGCACTTGAAATGGCAATTTTTTGCCGAGCTATTCTTGGCCGCGCGGGCATCGTCTCAAAGAGCCGACCTGTTCCTAGTTGAGCCTGCTTTTTCTTTTCATCACTCGACGGTAGGCAGGTCGCGGATCGAATTTCTTGGTATGCATTGCAATTTCGGTTGCCTGCGTCGCCGGATCTCGGAAGATGTCATCGACTGGGTCGTAGGTATAGGCCTGACGCAGCAGATACAGTTGAAGCTCATGCGTCACGCTGGCTTCGCTCGGGAAACGTCCCCGCGGATCGGACATAAAAGGCTTCAGCGCCGCGCAAATCTCGCCTAGCCGGATGCAAGCGGCCGCGTCACGTCTCGTCGCGCGCTCCGCGAGATCCCCGATCGAATAGGCTGTTCCTGAAAGATCCGCCTGCGCCCATGCGTCGCAAAGCGCCGGCATTGCCATCTCGTCGTCGAGCGCAGCTTTGATCGGTCGCGCGCGACGCGACATCACGAGAGGAGTCGCATTTCCAGCTTTGACGACGCCAAAGATCGCGCTGGCTAGTCTGCGTTCGGCGCGGATCTCTTGGAGACGTTGTTTGCCGAGCCTCGATAGATTGAGGCCAAGAATCCGCGCCCCAAGCCGATCATGACCGTTGGCGATTAGAGTAGCTTCGTATCCGGGGACGGGCGGAGCGCTCTCGATGCGCTGAAGATCGGCGACGAACTTGAGCAATGCCGGAGGCGGATTCTGAAGAAATTTCTTGGCGGCTTGCAGAAATTGCTCGGCGAATCGTTTGATCGACGCCTGCAAGGCGGAGGCCATCCGCGCCAGAGCCTCTTGGGGTAGCCCCAACGCCTCACGAACAACAATGCCGGGATCGGACAGTCGCTGCATCCCTTCGCCCGCGAAGCGCAACTCATGTCCTTAGCGAAACCTCTCGCGCCCCTCTTTCGATTTAGCTGGTGGGGGCGTTGCTCAAGTCAAGACGTTTACATACGCCAGTCTGGACGAACGCGACTTTCGCACTGGTGGATTTTGGGCTAGGCGTTCTCGTTTTCCTTCTGCTCGTTTCTTGGTGGACGCCTTGGTTAGTCGTCGTGTTCTTGGAAAAGGTCGAATGGTCAGGGACCTTGCCATCAAGACCAAGCCGACAAAACCAACGATACGCGAGATTGAGATGAACTTCCTCGCACAGGCGGCGCTCCGACCGTATGTCCATGCAATAGCCGACGATCAACATGCGGATCATGAGCTCCGGATCAATCGATGGGCGGCCGGTGCTGCTATAGAACGGCTTCAGCGCCTGACGGACGTCATCGAGATTGAGATGCCGGTCGATGCTTCGCAGCATGTGATCCGAAGGGACATGATCGTCGAGGCAGAAATCATAGAATAGCCGGGCCGATGTCGTTTGGACGCCCATCATCGCCGCACCCCCGCCAAATCACCAATAGCAGTGAATCACGGCGGCGCCGCTCCATCAATCAACTGGCGGCTTTTTCAACGGTATCGGCGCGAAGGAGCCCTCCGACGAAGGGCGGCTCATACCCGGATCCGTCGCTGCGCACAGCGGTATTGGACCCCTTACGACTCTGAAAGATGGCTTTTCGCACGCACCTTCTTGCTTTTTCCGACGGCCTTCCCCGCCGATAGGGCGATGAAAGCTGCTCCGAGAGTTGTTCGCTGTCCGAACCATGGATCGATAGCGGCAAACAGCTGCGCCGCCGCCCCGCACGGCGGATAGTAGACGGCGCCGCGCGTCTTGATCGTATCGAGTCCGGCGGAGCCCAGGAGTTCGCGAAGCTCTCTCGCCGTGTGGAACGTCGCCGCTCGCCATAGCGGATGGCCAAGCCAACCGCGAATGCGTCGATAGGCCGCCCATAGGCTCCCGCTCCCGAGTTCGCCGATGATAAGCCGACGTCCTGGCTTCAGAACGCGGGCCATTTCCGCAGTGGCGCGCTCGGCATCGGGAACGAAGCAGAGCACCGCAACAGCGACGACGGCATCGAACGTTGCGTCGGGGAACGGCAGCGCCTCGGCCTTTCCCTCGACGAGCCTCAATTGAACGCCGTCGATCCCAGTCCGTCGTTGCGCGGCGGCGATCATTACCGGGTCCGAGTCAAGGCCTGTAACGTCCGCACCTCGCCGGGCAAGCTCCGATGCGAAGCTGCCGTCGCCGCAACCGACGTCCAATAACGCCTTGCCTGCGACTGGTCCGAGAAGTTCGAGGAGAAGCTGTCTCTCTAGCGCGTCAGTGATCTGGCCGCGGCGGCTCGACCGCCAACGAATATAGGATTCGGTTAACCCCGCTGACTGCAGTTTCTGGCGATGTGGGTCCGTGTTCATTTCACCATGCCGGTTCGGAACCGCGCATAAGCAGAGCCACGACTAGGCCGGAGAGAAATGTGAGCGTGGCGATTGACCCGATCGCGCACGGCATTCCAGCCAAATCCGCGATGACGCCAGCCGAGAGGGCGCCGATCGCGTAGCCGAGATCACGCCAAAAACGATAGACGCTGAGCGAGCGCGCCCGCCGGCTCGGATGCGAAGCGTCGGAAACGGCGGCGATCAGGCTCGGATAGACCATCGCCGTGCCAAGGCCGAGCAGAAGGCTGCCGATCAGCCAGTAATGAAATTCATGCGTCGCCGCCGTGAGAAACAGCGCGGCGGCCTGAACCCACATGCCGGCAACGATCAGGCCCTTACGGCCCCAACGATCGCTCAACGGGCCGGTGGCGATCTGAAGAATGCCCCAGGTCACCGGATAGACGGCCTTGAGCAGGCCGATACGCTCGACGCCGAGGCCGAAGGACGCAAAAAACAGCGGGAAAATGCCCCAGCTCATTCCGTCATTGAGATTGTTGACGAGTCCGGCCTGAGACGCCGCGAAGAGATTGCGATCACGGAAAGAGGTAAGCGCAAACACCTCCCAAAAGCCGATCGCGGGCGCCTCGACAGGATGATCGCCGATTTCCGCGCGCACATGCTCGCGCGTATCGCGGACAAGAAGGACCGAGAGAAACACGCCCGCAAGCGCGTAGCCGACGCCGAGATAGATCGGGACCGGCCGCAGCCCATATTCCGAGGCGAGATAGCCGGTGGCGAAGGCGGTGACGCCGACCGCAAGATAACCCGCAAACTCATTAAGGCCGACCGCCAGGCCGCGCGATCTTGGCCCGACGAGGTCGACTTTCATGATCACGGTCATCGACCAGGCGAGACCCTGATTGACGCCGAGCAGCGCATTGGCGGCGACGATCCATCCCCAGCTTGGAGCCCACATGATCATGAAGGGAACCGGCAGGCCGACCAGCCAACCGAGGATGAGCACGCGCTTGCGGCCCCAGACGTCTGCAAGATGGCCCGAGACCAGATTGGCGAAAGCCTTTACCACGCCAAAGCTGACGATGAAGGAAACCACGAGCGTGGTCGATGCAATCTGGAATTCCTCCGAGCCGATCAGCGGCACGACCGTGCGCTCAATGCCGACCATGCCGCCGACAAAGGCGTTGATCAGAACGAGCACCGCGAACTGCCGCCAATTGGCGCGCAATCCGAGCGTCACGCCGGAGGTGCGCTTGGGGGCGCCCGCGTCGAGTGCGCTCATTCCGCCGCTGCGCGCATGCCGGAATTGACCGCGCGAATTTCCGCCACCTGTGCAGGCGGCGGGGGAATATCCGCGACCATGGCGCGGACAAACGCCTCTTCGTCTTCGATGCGAAACGCCTTGTTGTGGCGCTTCTCGAAGCCGATCGTCCATGACGGCTTGCCGCTCAGGCTGCGTCCGCAGACCGAGCCGGAATAGGCGCCCGGCAGGACTTCCAGATAATCAGGAAGCGTTTTCAGTTTTTGCACTGAGCGGAATAATACGCGCGCGCCCTCCTCTGCGCTTGCGACGAGTTCCGTGCGCCCGAGATCGCCCACCATCAGCGTATGGCCCGTCAACACGAACCACGGCTCATCAGCGCGTGTGCGATCCGTGACGAGGAGAGAAATATGCTCGGGCGTGTGGCCCGGCGTGTGCAGCACGCGGATTGCGACATTGCCGAGCGCCAAAACGTCGCCGTCGCGCACGCCACGGAAAGGGAAGGAGACCTTCGCTTCGGCGAACAGCACATATTCCGCGCCCGCAGCCTCCGCTAGCGCGCGGCCTGCCGAGAGGTGATCGGCATGGAGATGCGTGTCGATGACATAGAGAATGCGCATGCCGGTTTCTTCCGCAGCGCGCAGATAGGGCGCAATGTCGCCCACGGGATCAACGACCGCCGCCGCCGCGTGCCCGCCGCAGCCGAAGAGATAGGACGCCGCGACAGGGCTCGCGTGCAGGAACTGACGCAGGATCATTGAGCTCTCCACATGTGCTCGGGCGTCTGCAGCGCCGCAGCGCCTTGACAATCGCCCCGTTACATTCAATTATTCTGTTGAATGATAGGAATGCTGCCTAATATGTCAACACCAAGTCCGAAACAGGCGCTGTTCGCGGAATTCGCCGCCGTCGCGAAAGCGCTCGGCCATGCTCACCGTCTTGAATTGCTGGAGCAGCTCGCGCAGGGCGGGCGCAGCGTCGAAACGCTGGCGCAAAAGACCGGCCTCTCCATCGCCAACGCCTCGCAGCATCTCCAGCACATGCGCCGCGCTGGCCTGGTGAGCGCGAGACGCGACGGAAAGTTCGTCTATTACCGGCTTGCCGATGAAGCCGCGCTCGGTCTTCTGGCGGCGCTCGGTCGGTTGGCGGAGCGCAATGTCGCGGAAGTCGAACGCATCATGCGCCGCTATTTCAATGACCGAGATGGGCTGGAGCCCGTGCCGCGCGACGAGCTGTTCCAGCGAATCCGCGACGGGTCAGTCACGGTGCTGGACGTGCGGCCGGAAGACGAGTTCGCGCTCGGCCATCTGCCCAACGCCTTGAACATTCCCCTGAAAGCGATGGAAGCGCGGTTAAACGAACTGGATCCGTCGCGAGAAGTCGTCGCCTACTGCCGGGGACGCTTTTGCGTGCTTTCCTTCGAGGCGGCGGCACTGTTGCGCAGCCGCGGCTTCAAGGCACGTTGTCTGGAGGACGGCTTGCCCGAATGGCGCGCCGCGGGGTTGCCCGTCGTCTCCGAGGCCTCGTGAATGAATGTCGCCGAGAACAACAAACTTAAGGGAGGAAAAGATGACCGGCGTGATCCAGGCTCACAATCAAAAGTCGGCGGCCGTGTGGAACTCTGGCGGCGCCCACTACGAGGATATCAGCCGCGGCATCGCCGATTCGATCGAACATTGTGTGCTGCGCCTTGACCCCAAGCACGGCGAACGCGTTCTCGATCTCGCGACCGGGACCGGCTGGACATCTCGCGTCGTCGCGAGGCGAGGCGCGAACGTCACCGGCGTCGACATCAGCGAGAAGCTCATCGAGACCGCAATCGAATGCGCAAAAAGCGAAAAACTCGACATTGCTTACGAAATCGGAGACGCAGAAAGCCTGCCGTTCGAAGACGGAAAATTCGACGCCGTCATTTCAACCTGTGGCGTGATGTTCGCCAGCCGTCCGGAGGCCGCCGCGGCCGAGCTGGCGCGCGTTTGCAAAAAGGGTGGACGCATCGCATTGACCACCTGGTTGTCCGACAGCAATCTCTTCAAGATGTTCATGGTGATGAAGCCCTATATGCCGCCGCCGCCAACGCCCGCGCCGCCGTCGCTTTTCGAATGGGGAAAAACGGAGCACATCAAAGAATTGCTCGACTCCAATTTCGACCTCGCATTCGAAAGAGGAACCTCTTTCTACCGCGAGCCGAGCGGCGAAGCGGCGTGGAGGACATTCTCGACCGGCTACGGACCGACGCATTCGCTCGCGGAAAATCTCGACGCTGCGCGGCGCGCGGAGCTGGAGCGCGATTTCGTCGCCTTTCACGAAGGGTTCCGTAACGAGATCGGCATCTGCGTGCCGCGAGAATATTGGTTGACGGTCGGAGTCCGGCGTTAAGTCGAGATTGCGTGGACATACGGCTCTCCCTTGTGTTGTGAACGCTCCCAAATTTCCGAGCGTGAATGCTGGGCGCGTTGCCTGTACAAAAATCAAGACTTTTGCGTAATCGGCTGTCCTCTGCATTTCAGAGGCTTGCGCCATGCAAAAGTAATTGGGAAAGTCCGGTGTCGATGGACGGCAGAGCTCATCAGGGCTGTTCAGTTCTCTGAACTGTGAGGCATTTTCCCGATTCCCGGCTCGGTAGATATGTGAATCTATATGCGACAACCCGAATCGGAGGTTGTCGCATGCAGGCGTCGCTGCTGGAGATTTTGCGCGAGATACCGGACCATCGTCGGCGAGAAGGCAAGCGGTTCGATTTGGCGACCGTGCTGCTTTACTCGATCCTCGCCATGGTCGCCGGCGCGAATTCCTACCGGCAGATGCATGAGTTCATCCGTGCGCATCTGCAACGGCTCAATGAGGCGTTTGACTTGGAGGTGCCTTATTCTTCGTCCTACACGCGGATTGCGTCTGATCCTGCAAAGCATCGACCCGGCGGCGCTGGAGACGGCCGTTATGGCTCGGAGTGACGGCGCATCCGACCGCCGAATGGATCGCCCGACAACTCACCGAGGCTTGCGGTTGGGAAAGGACGCCGCACTATCTCATTCGTGATCGCGACGGCGTCTATGGCGAGATATTCACACGGCGTCTTCGCGCCATGGGGATCCGCGACCGGCCGACCGCGCCGCGATCGCCCTGGCAGAATGGACATTGCGAACGGCTGATCGGCTCCATCCGACGCGAATGCCTTGATCACGTTGTGGTCTTGGGCGAGCGGCATCTGCCCCACGTTCTGCTTTCTTGCCTGAGATATTACAATCGCGCTCGAACACATCTCGCCTTGTGCAAGGACGCGCCGATTTCACGGGCCACACAATTCGTCGGAACCATTCGCTCAACGCCAATTCTCGGTGGATTGCATCATCAATATGGTCGGATTTAATTTCCGACAAGGACAGGCCTTGCGCCGAGTCCAAAAGCAATCGTCGCACATGCCCCGGCGCTGGCCTTCAACTGGCGAGCATTCCGGTCGTGACCTGCCACGCCTGCGGATGTGGCAAAGCCCATGGATGGGTGCGGCTCTTTAGCCCCGAAGGCAGTGCCGGGATGGACTGCGCCGATAGCATTTTCTTAAGAAATTGAGCGTCGCATGATCCTGCAACGTCAGGCGCTCCTTTCTTAACGCCGCAAAACTTAGGATCGTAAAGCAGCTTGGCGTTGCACCAAAATCACTTTTGAGTCCGGCCCAGATAACGCGACCCCGCAGGGCTGCGAACGGCTTTGTCACGTTGTCGAATTATGGACGCGAATAATCGTCGCTGACGATCGCGCTCATGGTGCAGCAGTGGCCGAACGCCATGTGTCCATGGCCGAGGCTCGAAAAGCTCGGTGCGTCCTTGCTGAAATGAGATGGCGTTGAACTTTGAAGGTATTGTAGGCGGCGGCGTGAAACGAGAGAAATCTTTGCGCTGAACCGACGCTCCTGAACGCTTGCCTCTTGCGTTCTCGTCGTCGGGTTGGTTGATGCGAATTCTCCGCCCGATTGTTACGCCATCGGACGGTACGATGCTTATTCGCGATCCCAAGATCGCGCGAAGAGCAGCTTAGGACTGCGTCGCCTTCCACTTGATTGAGCAGCCTACCGACGGATTTTGATCGGGCGGAACTGTTCCGGTGGCGGCGATGGCGCGCATCGCCTCGATAAGTTCCCGCTTTGCGCCAGCAGGCGGCTGGGTCGTGCGCCCTTCGTCGAGACGGCCCCGGTATCTGAGCCTGCGATTGTGGTCATAGCCGAAGAAATCTGGAGTGCAAACCGCAGCATAGGCCCGCGCGACGGACTGCGTCTCGTCATGAAGATAGGGAAATGGAAACTCGTGCGCCTTGGCGAATTCCCTCATCTTGTCGAAGCCGTCATCGGGATAAGTCGAAGCGTCATTCGATCAGATGGCGGCAAAGCCAACGCCATCTTTCATGAGCGAGCGGGCATCGGCGACAAGCCGGTCGATCATGGCTTTGACATAAGGACAGTGATTGCAAATGAAGACAATCACCGTGCCTTTTTTGCCTGCTACGTCATCGAGCGTATAGGTTCGTCCATCTGTAGCAGGAAGCCTAAAATCTTTCGCAGCCGCGTCCAGGTTGATTGCTTGGGAAGTTGTCGCCATGGTTACGTCTCCCGGCTCCTCGAATGCAAATTCTTTTCCGCTTCGAACCTAGACAAGCGATTATGGCGACTTCCCGTCATTCGATTATTCGCGTCTGTCGTTCGACAGCGTGACAAAGCCTTCAAATGCTAATGGTGTGTAAGGGCTTTGCTTGTCGGTCGACGAAGATTGCCGCTGAGAGGGGGCCACCGATCCCAGCGCCAGTGTCGACGTTGCAGCGATTGTCGCGGATGTCCGGCGTCAGCCGGATCAGATCGGCGTAAGTTGTTGGTGTGTGGCTGTGGACGATGTATTTCGGGAACGGTTTGGAGTGACGAAGGAACTTGTCGCGAATCCAGAGCCGGGCTTCATCGTCCTGCTTATCGAGAGTTACGCCTGGACGAACGCCTGCGTGCACATAGTAACGAAGATCGTCTTCACAGCTCGTTGGAAGCTTGCCCATCCATTCTTGGGCATCGGAATGCGGCTGAAGTGCCTAATGAAGCGATCGTGGCGTCGCCGCCGTTAGCGAGGAAGTTAGCGAGGCCGAGGTTCGATTTCGTCGCGCCGAGCATGAGTTCTTCATGATTGCCTCGAAGGCAGACGGCTCCATCACGTTGGAGATCTTGGACGATTTGGAGAACCTCACGCGAGTTTGGGCCCCTGTCGATGTAATCGCCCAGAAAGACGAATTGATGCGGCTCGCCGCCACTGTTCAGCTTACGCCAGTCATCGATGCGGTCGAGAAGCAGGCGGAGCTTCTTGGCCATGCCATGAATGTCGCCAACGGCGATGGTCAGCATATGGGTCTTTCGGCCGCCGGCCAGGAGTAAAAATGGCCCACCGCCATCGGGGGATCCAAGCCGAACGCCAATTCAAAAGGCGTCGATGGTATGGGCGGTCCTACCTCAATTTCATAAGAGTGCCGTGGCCGACGGACCGCCACAAACGAGGGAGGCAGTTCCACGACAACGCTCGATCCCACGCTGAAGGAAGCGGAAAAGAATCTGTCCGCCGTCGGACTTGCGCCGACGCCGGAAGATCCTTGCGATCTCGTCGCCGATAAAGGCTACCACTCGCGCGACGTTTTGAAAGGCTTCGACGACGGCGCATGAAAAACGCGCATCGCGGAGCCGCGACCGAGCAAGGGCTATTCGCGATGGCATGGCGACGACGAGGCGCGAGCGGCGGTCTATGGGAACCGCAACCGGTTGAAGTCGGGTGTCGGCAAGGAGGCCATGCGCAAACGCGGCGAGATCGTCGAACGCAGTTTCGCCCATGTTCTGGACCGCGGCGGCATGCGCCAAACATGGTTGCGCAGTCGCGAAAATGTCCACAAGCGCTACCTCGTTCATGTCGCGGGCTACAATCTGGGCGTTTTGATGCGCGCGCTGTTCGGCGCCGGCACGCCGAGGGAGGTCGCAAACGTCAGATTTGCGTTCCTGGTCATCATTCCAGCCGCCGACATGATCGCATTCGTGATCCTCGCCGCGTCCAACGCGGAGACGGCGGCGCCGATCGTCTAGTTGTCGCTAGGATGCCTATCGAGGGCTTTAACGGCCTTTTTTTTTATTACTGCCGGAAAAAGCAGCGTTGCACGCGCTGACTGTTGGCGCATCGGAACGATACGCTCGCGGTGATGACGCGGCGTCGCTGGGCCATACTGGCCTCGCGCTTACCGCAGGCCCTCGAACGACTGCGATCTACGTCCTGATAACTCTCGCAGCGATACTGCGCCTATTTTCGTCGGTCGCCGGAGTTCATGAACCAGATCTGCTATTGGCTGCCGGCGCTGGATGGACCGCGAAGTTCGCCTTGTTCACACTGTTCTACTTTACGCCTCTAACGCCCCCCGGGTCGGTCCGGGGAGACTTCCCGATCTGATCGTGAGTTCAGAGGGGGCTCATCCGCTCGGCGTGCTGGACCGCGTCAACCGTTGTGCGCCTCTGTTTAGCGCCGATCCAAATCTCTTCCGACCGGAGAGGGCCGTCCAAACATCGGATGCCCGATGGATAGCTTCGCTTCGATGTTGATGCTAACCTTTGCGTGCAAGCCGTTTTCCCGTCTGTCACCCGTACCGCGAAATGAGACAACGATCAAACTCCGAGTGGTTATTGGCCCTACGGGCAGGCGACCAGAATCAGGCCGTCGCGCTGGCTGAGCTGCGTGAGCTCGTGCTCGGTGCGATCCTCAAATTTCTCTCGCGAAATGAAACGCCCGGAGGTTCATCGCTCGGCCACGATTTGCATCAAACGGCGGAGGACTGCGCCCAGGAGGCCATTATCCTCATCCAGTCGAAACTCGAACAATTTCGTGGCGAGAGCAAATTTACGACGTGGGCCTATTCGATCGCTGTTCGCGTCACTCTTGGGGAGCTTCGGCGACGGCGCTGGCGGAAGGCGGTAGTGAATCGTGCGCGTCTTGGCGAAGATATGCCGGTCTGGCCGACTGATGCTCCAGAACCCGAGCGTAGTCTGGAACGGCGAGAAGCGTGGGCCTTGCTGGTCCGCCTTATCGAGAACTCTTTGACGCCACTCCAGCGAAAAGCGCTTGTTGCTCACGCTTTTCAGGGCATGCCGCTTGATCTTGTCGCCGAGTGGCTCGGCGGCAATCGCAATAGCATATACAAGCTTATTCATGATGCACGAAAACGCCTCAAGGCCGCGCTACTTTCCGAAGGCATTACGCATCAGGATATCATAGCTACGTTCGACTCGCCCCCGCGCAAAACTTATCTCAGTGATGATGGTAAGATTTTCCGGTCACAGAGCGTCTCAAATACGGTTGAGTCCGGAAGCTAGGAATGAAACAAAAGGAATTTGCCCGCCTGCTCGATACGATCTTCGCCGCCAAAAGCGGGGAAGAGATGTCCTGCACGGATTATTTCGATAGTCTACCGCGCTACGCCGAGTTGGAAGCCTCTGGCTTGGACGCTGCCGCCACCCTCCCCGAGGTTCGTCACCACATGCATCAATGTCCCGAATGCGAAGAGGTGTATCTCGGATTGCTGGCGCTTGTGCGCGCCGAAAAGGTGGCGGATCGCGGGTGAGCGGGCGCGATCGTCCGCGGGGTTTATCAATCGAGTCAGCGGCAACAGAACGAATTTCGTCACGCTTTTCTTATTTGATTTGAATTTCCAGCGGGAGGCATTTCTCCGAGCGAAAAAATCTCGTCGGTCGAGGTAAGATTCTCCGCGCCGCGGCGTCTAAGAGACGTCCGAGCCGAAAAAGTTGGCTCGCTAAGGTCGGCAACAGGGAGAACGCAAGGCATGTCAAACCTCTACGAGCGCCTAGGGGGCGAGAACGCCGTTAATGCCGCAGTTGAGCTTTTTTATCGCAAGGTTCTCGCGGACGGTCGCATCGCGCGGTTTTTTGATGGCGTCGACATGGATCAGCAAATCGCCAAACAGAAATCATTCCTGACCATGGCGTTTGGGGGTCCAAATAATTACACGGGAGCCGACATGCGCAATGCGCACAAGCGGCTCGTTGCGAAGGGCCTCAATGATTCCCATGTCGACGCGGTAATCGAAAATCTGAACTACACGCTCCGTGACCTTGGCGTGCCAGAAAAAGAGGTTAAGGAAGTCGCGGCGATTGCAAATTCCGTTCGTGATGACGTATTGAACCGTTGATCTGATGCTGAAGTTCGAGGATCGTTCGGTCGAACTCAGGCCAGGCGAAACAGTGCTTGAAGCGCTGGAGCGCGCCGGCATTGACGCGCCTTCGTCGTGCCGGTCCGGCAATTGTCAAACTTGTCTGCATCGCGCGGTGGAAGGCGTTCCTCCGCCAGAGTCTCAAGTTGGATTGACACAGGGTCAGAAGGCGCTCGGCTTTTTTCTGCCCTGTGTCTGTTTGCCGGCGTCGCCGCTGACGATTACGCGACCGGACGACGTCGGAGCGCGGCGGGATGCAGTCATTCGAGCGATTGAGCCGCTCGCGCCGGATGTGATCCGACTGCGTGTCGATGCAGATGATTTTGCGTATCGGCCAGGTCAGTTCCTCGAACTTGTCGCGGATGGCGATTTAAGACGTCATTACTCGCTCGCGAGTCATCCCGAGGACGATCCATTTCTCGAGATGCATATCCGACTGCATGAAAATGGCCGAATGAGCCGACGGCTTGGAGAATTCAAGCCGGGCGACCGCTTGCATGTCGCGGGTCCGTCCGGGACATGCTTTTACGAAGGTGTTCACGAGGATCAGCGCCTGCTGCTGATCGGCGCCGGGACGGGTCTCGCGCCACTCTATGGCGTGTTGCGAGACGCTCTGAAGCGGGGCCATCTCGGTCCAATCCGTCTTTACCACGGCGCTCGCAGCCGTGATGGTCTCTATCTTGATGAAGAGCTGAAAGCGCTGAGCCGGACGTGGGCGCATGTCGACTACCGACCATGCCTGCTTGATCCAAATGCTCCGGCTGGAGGAGACGTGGCGGCGACAGCCCTGCACGCCGAGCAAGACGTCAAGGACAGCGCAATTTTTCTGTGTGGCGGCGAAAATCTGGTGAAACGGTTGAAGCGTGATTTCTTCATGCGCGGAGTCAGCATGAAAAACATCCGATCGGATGCGTTCACGCCGTCGGGCTAAGAGTCGGACTCGAAATGATTTCGTTATGGTTCAAGGGCATTGTCACATTGTCAGCTTGCCGGGCCTGACCTCTGGCTCTTATCCTGCACGATGACGAAAATCAGCTACGCCGGTTACCGCTTTCCGCCCGAGATCATTCAACAGGCAATCTGGCTCTAGGTCAGATTCACTTTAAGCTTCCGCGACGTCGAGGATTTGCTAGCGGAACGCGGGATCGCGGTCTCTTATGAAACCGTGAGACGATGGGTCAATTATTTTGGGCACAAGATCGCAGCCGATCTGCGCAAACGCCGGCCGAAGCCGCACACCACATGGCATCTCGACGAAGTCTATCTCAAGATCGATGGACGCTTGGTTTATCTGTGGCGCGCCGTCGATAGTGAAGGGGAGAGGTTCTGGATGTCTTGGTCCAGACCAGGCGGAATAAGACCGCAGCGCTGAAATTAATGCGCAAGCTTCTGAAGAAATATGGCTTCGCGCCGGAGAATTTGGTGACCGACGATCTGCGGTCTTACCATGCCGCCGCGCGTGATCTTGGGATCGAAC